>CAYYRW010000010.1:0-171090 GCA_964474205.1 uncultured Nitrospirales bacterium
CTTGGACATCTCCCGGAGCCGGAGGTGACCCATAAATTCTAACGAAGAGGCAAAATAATAAAGTACATTGCGTTATTCCCATTCCAAATGTATCGTCTGACGGCCTGTTGCACTATTATTGGCGTGAATCACACACGATACGCTTGCATCAAAAGCCTTCTCTGCGCCATTGATCACAAGCCGCTTCACCGAAAGACTCCGTGGCACAAAAATAACGGTGGGCGCGGTACTGGCCACCGGATCATAGGCCAAATCAAAGGTTTTACCCCGCACCCCAAAAACAGGATGAGTGCCCGCGATGCGTTGCGGATACACTTCAATCAAATTATCGAGCACCGGGCTGGGATTCCCGTTTTCATCCAGTATCCCAAAACTCTCATGAGCGCATTTGTCATAGGAATAATAGGTCCAGCCGGTGGCATGGCAATCGGCCAAGTCACAAAAATCACGCAGGTATTTCCGAAATCCTTCTGTGGTGGGCGCAATTCCAAATTCCGTCACGAGCATGGGAGTGCCGAACCGCTCCGCTTCGTGCGCCCGCACCCGAAATGCATAGGGCATCAGCCACCGGTTAAACCATCCATATGGCCGCCCCTCGTGGCATAAGGGATCATAATAATGCACGGCGTATACGGAACCGGATTCCGGCTCAAAGGACAAACGGCTGCGAATCCCGGCACTGGTGTAGATGACCGGTTCAAACCAGAGCGGCAGGCGAAAATGATTCCGTTGCCGCATCGCCTGAACCTGTTCATACAAACCGCTGAGGGCCTTCTGCTCAAACCCCAGTCCCGTCCATGGGAAGGGCTCATTCATTATTTCAACGCCAATCACATTACGCTGCCCGTCCATCCGCCGCATCAGATGTTCGAGCATGTCTACATAGCGTGCCTTCAGCGCCTCGCTCCGCCAGAAATGGTCATAAGCGTGAAGCACGGCGGGATCGAGATAATTGAGGTTCCACGGCGTGGTGGGTGTAAATTCATGCCCGCCCGTGTCCACCGTCCACTCCGGAAACCCATTGCCGGTAAACCGCCGGCAATATACATCCTGATGAACGTCCAGCACCACGTCAATGCCCAGTTCTTCCATCCACTTCAACCGCTCCAGTGTTTTTTCAAGGTACTGCTCATCAAATTCCCCATCCCGGGGTTCTATCGCATCCCAAAACACCAGATAGCGCACCAGATTGAATCCCCAGGCGTTCAGACGAGCAAAATCCTCGCGCGTGTGCCAGGGAAGAGCCTCCGGGGCGGTTTTCGCATAGTTCGACACGTTTACCCCGTGATAAATCACAATGCGCCCATCAGAATCCGTAATAAAATGTGTGGTATGCGCGGGAAGGCAGCCGTGGAGAAAGGCGGCAAGGCATACCACCATCAACATACAGATGCCGCCGCATCCGATACAGGCCATTCCCCGAAAAGTACACCATTTACCGGGGAAAATTTTCATTCTGGTTTCTTCGCGTCTATTCTTGCGCGCCAACGTTCCGCTTCGGCTTTCATTGCCGAAGTGATCTCCGGATATCTGTCCTTGAGATTAATGCGTTCGCCGGGGTCGGTCTTCAAATTGGAAAGGTGCACGGCATCTTCCGGCGGGGCCTCTTCCACCAGTTGCCCTTTCAACACCAATTTCCAGTTCCCCTTGCGGACCGCCGTCTGATTCCCTTGTTCCCAGAAAATAGCCTCGTGCGGACTGCGCGCCCCTTGCGTCAACATGGGGAGAATATCAAAACCGTCCACGGCGTAGTTGTTCACATCACCGCCCGCGGCCTTGAGGAACGTCGGGAAAATATCCATGGCGGCCGCCGGTTCCGAAACCATCTGTCCCGCCGGGATGCAGGCAGGCCAGGACATCAGCCCCGGCACGCGAATACCGCCCTCATACAAACTGAATTTGTGTCCTTTGAACGGTCCGGGGGTTCCGCCATAATAGGGCGTGCGGGTATTGTCCAGCCAATTGCGCGTTTCCCGCGAGGGGCCATTATCGCTCATGAAGAAGATGCAGGTATTTTCATAAACTCCCTGCCGTTTAAGTTCTTCGACGACCGCTCCCACCGCGTCGTCCACCGCACTGATCATCGCGGCCATGATCCGGCGTTCCGGTGGCAGGTTGGGAAAACGGTCCAGGTATTTTTGCGGCGCGTGCATGGGGTAATGCGGTGCGTTGAACGGGACATAGAGGAAAAACGGCTCCGGTTTTGCAGCGGCCCGCTGGACATATCCCACAGCACGCTCCGCGATCATCTCTGTGAAATACCGGCCATCAGCGAAGATTTCCCGGTTGTTTTCCCAAAGATCATGCACGGGATCTTCCTTGCCCCCGGCCATACCCCAGTAGAAGATGTGGGAATAGTAGTCAATACATCCCGCCAGAAAGCCAAACCATTCGTCAAACCCATGATGATGCGGGCGGAAGGATTCCTCCGCGCCCAAATGCCATTTGCCGAACATGCCGGTTTGATATCCCAGCGGTTTTAACGCTGCCGCCAGTGTAGGCACTTTCGGAGAAAGCCCCGGCGCGGTGCGGTGACCCGCGAGTATAGACCGCACCCCCGCATGCCCGGGATAGCGGCCCGTCAGCAATGCCGCCCGTGACGGTGAACACACCGGTGAATTCGAATACCAATCCGTGAAACGCGCCCCGCTGGCGGCCAAAGCATCAAGATTGGGCGTTTTCAGATCGGTGGCGCCCATGCACCCCAAGTCGCCATACCCCTGATCATCGGTTAGGAAAACGACGAAGTTCGGTGGTCTCATATAGGGTTCCTTGATTGAAGGTGGAGCGGAAGGGGCTATGTGCGCGCACCCCCCCGCCGCGATAAGCGCGCTGCCGCTTTGCAACAGAAATTCCCGGCGCGTGTTGTCCTTCATGATTATTTGACCTCCCCGGTGGCCGGATCATACTGCCACGCCTGGCCTTTATAGGGATTCGGCGGAAGCTGGGTAAACGGTCCCTTGCGAACAAGGTCCTCCAGATCCGGCGGCAGTTTCCCCTGTTTTTCCCGGTATTTGTCCAGCGCATCCCGGATAAGCTGCTTGTTTTGCTCTTTGGTGGCATCCAGCAAAGTGCTGTTTTGCACCTCGCCCTCCGGATCGATGAAGAAACGCCCCCCGAGGGGATCGGGCGGAACCGCCTTGATCAGGCCGGCCTGGATAAGTTCTTCCAGGGTGGCGGCGGTCCGTCCGGTCTTCTGCTCAAATTGTTTCATGCGTTCATTCAGAATATGACACGCCTCCCGCAGCGTGAGTTCCTGAAGTTTGCGGGCGGCGAGCTCCCGCAACAGGGAATCGGGACTCTGCAATTGGGAATTCCACATATCCCGCTCAATCTCGAACAAATCATACCGCCCCTGCAATTTCGCGGCGATATCCATCACCAGGGGCGGGGCGTTTCCGGTGGCGGCGCTCAGGGCAAGGTAAAAAGCGGCCTGGCGCTGCGAATCCGGGTCCGTCTGTCGGTTGAGCAAGTAGATCATGGCCGCTTCATAGGGCAATTGCCATTTTGTGGGATTTTTGATCATGCCCCGATTGAGCAAATCGAGGCTGGCGGAATCTTCGGCCTTGAGCGCCGCGAGAAACATGGCCCCGTACCGATAGGCATCGGCAAAATAAGGGTCCAGCCGGGTCACGGTATCCAGCATTTGATCCAGCCACTTGAAGGCCCGGTCGCCTCGGTTTTCCTCGGCAATGTAGAGGACGCAGCGGACCCACAACAAATCCGCGATGACACTGTTCATGCCGGCGGTGAAATGTTGTAAAAGCGCGGCATTGGGCAAATAGAGCAATTCGCTCTTGAAGTTCTTGGGCCGGATCGAATCCACTTGACGTTGGGCATACAGCATGAGGGCGAAAAACACCACCGCGGCGGCCAGCGCGCCCACTCCCTTTCGGGACCAGCGGCTCATACGTCTTTCTCCTCGAAGACCAGGGCCGCGAGAATCAGAAACACGCCGGTATAGGCGGCGGCGTAGGTTATTGCCCACGCCACATAGCCCAAGGACACGGGAATGCCGTTGGCGGCTTCGGAGCGAAGGTCGAAATTACCGAGGTTGGGGACGATGTAATAGGCAACCTCCAACAGATGCTTGGCGAGCGTTCCATCGAATTGCGGCGGCAAATTGAGAAAAACCCCCGTGGCATGGCCGAAGACATAGGCCATGAAAACGATGATCGCGCCGAGAATGGGCGAACTGAGCGAGGAGAGCAACAGGGCGATGGAGGTGACCAGCATCAGCTTGCAGTAAATCAACAGCACCGCCAGGAAATACATGCCCTCCAATTTTCCCCCCAGCAGGATCACATACGCCGCGGACACCCCGGCCATGATCACCGTCACCACGCCCAACAGCGCCATTAGCCCGATATACTTGCCCAGGATGAATTCATGGCGGTGCATGGGCTGCGAGAGAATGGTGTAGAGGGTGCGTTTGTCGAGTTCCTTGTAGATCAGGCTGGTGCCGGTGAAAATGGCGATGAGCACGCCAAACAGGGAGATGGCGGCGAGCGTGATATCCTTTACAATCTTGATGTCCTGCCCGATGCTGATCCAGGCGAGCGCCTTCGAACCGAAAATCACCACTGCCGCAAAAAACAACAGGACATAGAGCACCTTGTCGCGCACGGCTTCGCGAAATGTGTTTTGAGCCACCGTGAGGATTCTCATAACGGAGGCTCCCCCTGTTGCTGTTCCCGCAGGAAATATTCCTCCAACGTTTCCTTTTGATCGCCGATCAGTTCATCAATCCGCCCTTGTTTCGCCAGCCGTCCCTTTACCAAAATGCCCACGCGGTCACAAAGTTGTTCGACATCGCTCAGCACATGGGAACTGAAGAAGATGGTTTTGCCCAACGCATGTTGCCGGGTGATGATATCGCGGATCATGCGGCGGCCCACCGGGTCGAGACCGCTCATGGGTTCATCGAGGATCAACAGGGGCGGATTCCCCACAAGCGCCACGGCAAAACCCACCCGCTGCCGCATGCCTTTGGAAAAACCCTTGATGCGGTCATTCGCGATTTCGCGCAATTCCAGCATTTCCGACAGCCGGTCCCAGTCCCGCGCGCGTTCCGCCCCCGGCAGCCCCCGCAGCCGTCCATAGAAATCCAGAGTCTCCTTCGGGGTCAGGTATTCGTAGAAATAAGGCTGTTCGGGGAGGTACCCCAGCAAACGGCGCGTATTCCGGTGGCGCACATTTTCCCCAAAGAGGAACGCGGCGCCACAGGCGGGCTTCAGCAGGCTGCACAGAATTTTGATGGTGGTGGTTTTTCCCGCCCCATTACGGCCCAAGAAGCCAAATACCTCGCCTTCGCCCACCGTGAGATTCAACGCCGTGAGCGAATGCACCGTGCGCTTGCCGATGCCTTTGTATACCTTGCCAAGGTTTTCTGTACGAATAGCATCCATCGATCGCAAAGCAATCCTCTTTTTTCAACGACATCATACAAAATTTCCGGCGGGATGCATAGTTCCCCTTAGCGCATGGATGCCTCGGCCACATGGAGCCGGCCCTTGAGCACCAAGTCCGGGTGGTGGCCGTAAAACACCCCTTCCACTTCCGCACCCCCGGTTTCCCCGCCGATCATGTAAATCGTGTCGCCGTGGATGAACGTCAGCGAGAGATTGTTGTTCAGCGGCATCGAATCCGCCCGTCCAAAAATCCCCTTCACCGTATCATAAACAAACATATCATTGTAGTAGTGGCCGGTGTCGTGAAAGCGTTTGGGCGTGCCATACGGGGGGCGGGTGGAGCCATCCGGGTTGGCCACCTGTGCATATTGATACCCCCCGCAGAGAAGAATATACCGCTCTTGAAAGGTTATCTTTCCCGAAGGGAAGTTTCCGGTGGCGATGGGCAGATCGCGCAACCGGGACCATTCTTTCTTCCCAGGATCAAATTTCCAGTTGTCCACCACAGTGCTGTACGGATCGCCCGTCGCGCCGCCCAGCAGATATAACTGGTCTTGCACGGCGGTCATGGCGGCCACCCAGCGGGGCGTGCCGGGACATTCCGGCAATGGTTTCCAACCTTCCTCATTATGCCGGGTGTCAAAAACCATCAGGCGCGCTCCCATCCGTTCACAGCCGCCTTTTCGATCCTGGCGGGTGTAAAAACGTTCGCTGTCATAATCCGCGCCGCCGCACAGGTAAATTTTGGACCCTATGGCGCAGGTCATCCCGCCGCAGACGGGCCAGGGGAGATCCGGCAGCCGCGCCCAATGCCATGCACCCTTTTCCTGGGAAAGTTGATATCCATCCGTGTAACAATACGGTTCGGAATAACTGAATCCGCCCCAACAATACAGCGTTCCGTCCACTGGCAGCCCCACCAGACCCTGCCGCGCCGCGCCGGGGAAATCGGGAAGATTTCTCCATCCAGCGGACTCGTCGTTCAAATCCAGCGCCCATGTTTTTGGAAGAAAGCCCCGGGGGTATTTCCCGGGTTTCTTGTCATTGTCATGTCCCGCACAGAATCCGCACGCACTGAGCATATACTGCCCGGCCACGCCGCCCGTACTGTCCTGAAACCCCTGTGGCAGGTCCGGGCCGCGGCTCCAGGTGATATGCACCATCAAAGGCAGTTCTTTTTCATTTTGCGGAGCATACTCCCCCATTCCGCCGTCTGAAATTCCGATGAGCGCCACTAAACCCGCAATCAACGCATGCATCATCCGAACTCCCTGTGCCTGGGCTCCTGTTAGTTCAACGGGAACGATGGCCCCAGGGCTTTTCATCGTCATCTATTTCGTCATCCTCGTCGTCATCGTCGTAGTCTTCATCCTCGTCCTCGGAGTAAAGGATTTCCCGTTGTGCGATGAGATACTCGACAATCTTGGGGAACTCTTCAGGATCAAATGCGTCCATCCGTACTTTATGCTGAAGCAGCAGGATGGCGTCTTCATCGGGAACCGGTGAAGGCATGCCGCAGACTACGGCGTCCACGAGGGCCATATTCGCGTACAGCAATTCCAACAAATCTTCCCGGTCATACTCTTCGGCCAAATCCAGCACAAGGCTCACGGACACCGTGGGAATCCCAACGGTTTCCTCTCCGGTGTCCATAAAAACAAATCCCCCTGTTTCATTGGTGACAAATTGCCACACCTTTCCTCCCCCCAATATGCCCGGCATTGTTTCACAGTGGGTGGAATTGGCTTTAATGATCCGGTCGAGTGATTTCGCGAGAATGCGCGGTTCCATGCGTGATTACCTTTCCATGGTTATTGGAGGACTGGAAACTGAATGTCCATGCAGTATACCGTATTGACAGGGGAAAATGCTTGTTGGGCGCGGGCGGGTTTTAGTTGGCCTGCCCCTGGTTCAACAGTTTCTCCAATGTGCGTGCCTTGTCAAAGTTTGGCGCCAACCGGAGGGCTTGGTCCAGGGCCGCGCGCGCTTCCGCATAGTCTTTTAGATAATAGCGGGTGACGGCGAGGTTGGCCCACGTTTCCGGGTCGTTGGGTTCTTTGTTAACCACTATTTCCAATACCCGCTCGGCATCGGCGAAGCGTTCCAGCATCAGATACGTCACGGCGAGATTATTCAGGAGCGCCAGATTTTCACCATCAATCTGGGCCGCGCGCTCCAACAACGTGACCGCTTCGTCCGGCTGGTTCCGATCCAGATGGCCCTGCGCCAAATGGCCCAGCGCCACCGCATTGTTCACATCCCGCTCCAGCGTGTGCGCGAACAGCGTCGAGGTGTCTTTCCAGTGTTGGATTTGCACCATGGCCAACACGGACTGCGCCGCAAGAATCGCCACCGCCGCCCCGATCAAGGGCCGTTGCCACCCCGGACGCTTTTCATACAAGGCTTCCCATGCCCATGCGCCAATAACAAACAACCCAATGAAGGGGATATAGGTAAACCGGTCAGCCTGGGCGTGATGACCGAATTGCACCAAGCCTATCATCGGGACCAGCGTGATCAAGAACCACGCCCATCCTGTCAATCCCCAGGGGATGCGTTGCCGAAATTGCCAGAAGGCAAAGGTGATCGCGGCAAGAATCAGCAGGCAAACCGCGGCACTGAACCAGGTGAGCAAATAGGGATTCATGGAATAGGGCACGTACAACGGATAGGGCACAAGGCATTTCCACAGGTAGAACATATAGGAGGTGATGGCGTTCACCACCCGTATGGATATTCCGGATTGTCGCAGCGGAACGATGGCGCCGTGCTCCGCATATGCGGTGATAAGGCACACCAGCGCCGCGGGGGCCAGCATGGGCGCTTTTTCCAGGAGCAACGCCTTCATTCGCGGGGCTTGAGCGGGCCACGGCGCATTCAAGTCAACACGGCGATACGGCCATGCGTCCAGGAGCAACAGAACCGCCGGCAGGGTCACCATTACGGGTTTGCACAACAGGGCCAATAGCGTTCCAAGAATGGCGGCGGCCAGGCCGTACCCGCGATGTTCCCGCGCCCAGAGATCGTACGCCAGCAGGGTGAGCATCATGAACGCGGCGCTGAGCACATCCTTTCGCGACGCCACCCACGCCACGGACTCCACGTGCATCGGATGCAGGGCAAACAGGGCGGCCGCCAGCGCCGAGGCGCGCACCCGGCCCGTGGCGCGCACCAGGAAAATGTACAGGAACAGCGTGTTTAGTGTATGTAGCAGCACATTGTGCACATGATGCCCGGCGGGGCGGGTGCCGAACATCCGGTAATCCAGCACATGGGAGAGCCGGGTCAGCGGTGCCCACAAACCGCCGTCCACGGTGGTGAAGGCCCACCGGAACGCCGCCGGGGTGAACCCTTCCTGGGCATGCGGATTTTCAACCACGTAGCCATAATCATCGTAATGCACAAAATGGTTGCGCGCGGCGGGCGCATACACCATTAAGACAGCGCACACCAGGATAATTCCCAATAGAGTCTGTGCAGAGGTTTTCATAAGGGTGTCCGTTACGTAAAAACCGGCTGTAAAGCCCGCAGTATACCACGGGCAGGAGAAGAGTTGACATAGCGCGGAATCATTTTAATCGCCACAAAAATACTTAACCAAGAAAGTTGGCGGGGAGGTTTTAGGCCGTGCATTTTTAGAATATCGGCGACGTTGCTTCCGCATGTGAAATCCTATGTTTGGCAATATCGAAAGCGCCGGCCCAGTATCCAAGCTGTCCGGCCAGCTTGCAGTCCGGCGCGGCAAACAGTAGTCTATTCGCATGAAACACGTGCTTGGAAAATCACTGGGCGATTTTGCCGCGGCGCTGAACGCCTTTCGCGCCGCCGTGGAACCATACCCGGAACTCTCCTCTCTGCTTTTCGCGGATACCGCGGGCTGGACGAAGCTGCTGATCTATAAATTGCTGCCCCACCTGGAAGGCGATGGGTGTCTGGTGGCGGCGGTGGCGGGCGGCACCAACACCGGCAAGTCCACCGTGTTCAATCTGCTGCTCGGCCAAGACGTTAGCCCCGTATGCCCCACGGCCGCCGCGACGTGCCGTCCGGTGCTGGCGGGCAACGCCACGCGGGTGGCCCAGTGCCTCGAAGGCAAGCTGGTGCCGGAGTTTACTCCCCTGCGGCTAGAATGCGCCAACGATGTCATCTCCAGTGAAACGGCCGGCGATGCCATCTTTGTTTCCCAACAGGATTCCCTGACGGACCGCCTGGTGTTGTTGGACATACCGGACGTGGATTCCATCGAGCGGCAGCATTGGGAACTGGCCGAAAGCATTCAGGCGGCGGGCGACGTGCTCATCGCCGTGCTCACGGGCGAGAAATACAAGGACGAGCGCGTGGTGTCGTTTTTCAAACGCGCGCGCGCCTCGGGCCGCCTCATCATTCCGCTGATGAACAAGGCCGATCCCTACAACGGCTATGAGGTCGCCCGGCGGCAGTTGGAGGATTTTTGTTCGGAGATTGCTCTCGAAGAACCGGTTCCGATGTTTGTGACCCCGCATGATTTCAAGATCACGGACGATTACGCCAAGCCAATTCTCTCCATCAATGGCGCCGCGCCCCTGCGCGCCCATGTGGAATCGCTCGATGTGGCGGAGATCAAAGAGCACGTCTATCGCAACAGCGTGGACCATATGCTCGCGGAGAGCGGCGTGTTTCTTGAACGGGCCGTGGAAATGGGGGAAATGCTGCGGCGCGTTGCGGCGGACTTCGAGCGGCGCGCGGAAACCTGCGCCAGCCGGTATGATCCCGAACCGGGCGAAGACGTCGGCCGTGTGCTGCACGAGTTCATCGCCTCGAAGCGGGGTCTGCTCAGCCGGACCATGAGCCGGGTTGGCAGCGTGATGGACCGCTATTTCTCCCCGGTGGGCCGCATGCTCACTCGCGCGGTGCGCGGACGCACCGCCCTCGAGGGGCCGCTGCCCGCGCTTCGGGAGGAAGCCTTGCGGGCCAAACACCGGACCACCGTGGAAACGTTCGCGCGGGAATTGATCCGCGATTACCTGCAAAGCGGCCAGAACCTCCAGCCGCCCGCCGCGCAACTCATCTTTGGCGAACTCGAACGGTTGAACATCGAGGAGGCCGCGCAACACGCCGCGGACGCCGTGCTGGGCAGTTCGAGCATCTCCCGGAGTTTCCGCGATCATGTGCGGCAGACCATCGAAACATGGTGGAGCGAAAACCCCATCATGCGTCAGGTGTTGCTCGAACTCGACGCCCTGCTGATCTTCACGCCCACCGCCATTGCCATCCCGTTGGCCTTTTATACCGGCGGCGTGGGGGTGCCGGAAGTGATGGCGGCGGCGGGACCCTTTGCCGGCATTTTCTTCGCGCGGATCATGGAGGAGCAATTCGCCACGAAATGGTTTGACCTGATGGAACCCTGGCGCCGTGAACAACAGCAGCGGTTGCGCGATATTTTGATTCAGCACATCACGCAGCCCGCGCTCGGCGCACTCACCGCCGCCCAAAAACCCTTCAACAGCGGCATGCTCGACACCCTGCGGAGGCATCACGATCAGTGCCGGAAAGCCTGCTAGAAATTATCGAGGAACTGGAGCGCCTCGCCGCGTACACGGGGCCCTGGAAAGGTCTCCGCGCCCGGACATCCGTCCTGCGCGGGCGCGTGGCCGAACTGCGCGAACGCGAGCAACATCTCGATGACGTACTGGTAATCGCGCTGGTGGGCGGCTCGGGGGTGGGAAAATCCACACTGCTCAATGCCATCGCGGGCGACCGCATCGCCGCCACCTCGGAGATGCGCCCCTGCACCAGCCAGCCGATGGTCTACCATCCGCCGGGCGTTCAACTGCAATTCGAGGGCTGGTCCAGCGCTTCACGGTCCGCACTCGAAAATCTGGTCATTATAGATACGCCGGACTCCGACACGGTGGTACGGCATCACCGTACGCTGGTGGATCAGGTGTTGCGCCACTGTGATCTGATCTTGCTGTGCGCCAGCGCCGAAAAATACCTCGACGAGGCCACGTGGTCGCTATTGAGGCCCTTGCAGGGACAACGCAGCCTTGTCTGCATCGAAACCAAAGCGAATGGGCCTGGCTCCATTCGCGCGCATTGGCTGCAACGCCTCGAAAACGAGGGGTTTGACACCCCCAAGTATTTTCGGGTGAATGCGCTCCGCGCGCTGGACCGCAAGCTTTCCGGCGGGCCGCCGTCGCCGGAGGAAATGGAATTCGACGC
Source organism: uncultured Nitrospirales bacterium (assembly GCA_964474205.1). Classification (GTDB taxonomy): domain Bacteria; phylum Hydrogenedentota; class Hydrogenedentia; order Hydrogenedentales; family CAILVY01; genus CAILVY01. Next base: position 11,610 of record CAYYRW010000010.1, read on the forward strand.
CTTGGAGCAATTCCTCCGTCAGGAACTCACCTCCGAGCGCATCGCCCGCATCAAGCGTTCCAATGCCGCCGGACTCCTCGCCAAAACCATCTCGGATTTGCAGGAATGTGTCCACGATGCCAAACCCGCGCTCGAACAGGCCCGCCAACAACTGAACGCAATGAGTCAGGAAATTGCCCGCGTCTGTTATGAAAATCTGTCCGAACGGCTCTTTGCCGCGCCGCACTTGTGGACGTATGCCGTGGGCCGCGAAATGAGCCTGCGCGCCAAGGGATTCATGGGAGCGGTGTTCCGGCTCGCGGAGGCCCTGCGCAGCCTGCCCGCACGTTTGCCCGCCCTGCTGCCCTGGGCTAATGTGCGCAACAGCATCGGACAACGCGCCGCGGCCCTGCTCAATAACCCGGACACTCCGGGCGGCCTGTTGGAGGCCTCGTCCGCGAACGTGCTTGACCTGTACCGGGCACGGCAGAGCGCATTGGCCGTGACAATGGCCAAAGCCGGTTTTGAGCCGCCGCCGGGCCAGGAAAGCGAAGCGGCCTTTTCGGAAGAACTTAACCGCCGCCTGGATGAAGCCCTGCGTGGCCCGGCCCGGGACCGCGTGGTGCGCGCGGCGGCCCGGCTCACCTGCTGGCCCGTGGCATTACTGGCCGACGCGCTTCCGCTCGCATTTGCCGCCTATACCGGATATAAAATCGTGAATGCCTATTTCACCGCCCCCCTGCTCGAACTGACCTTTTTCTTCCATGCCGGAACCGTGCTGCTGATCCTGCTGGGCATCGAGTTGTTCGGCTGGACGTGGCTGGCGCGTGTGGCGGCATGGCGGGCACGGCGCGGCGCGCGGCGCGACGTGCGAATCGCCTTGAACATCCCCGGACTTTGTTTTGCGCCCGAACGCCGCATTTTGACTGACATTGAGGCCGAAGAAGAAACTATGGAGCGCCTCAAGCGATATATGAATATGTGATGCCGGTGTCTCCGTTGAAAGCCAAAAGGAAAGGGAGGATTTTATGCGATACGTGATAGCGTTGGCGCTGATAAGCGTTATGGCCGCGGGCTGTGCCGGCGTCGGTTCCGTATATCCCCTTTACACGGAAAAAGAAACTGTGTTTCTGCCGGAATTGCTGGGCTCCTGGGGCACGGGCGAAAAGGAGAAAGACGTCGCCGTCATTGCCCAGGGGAAGGGACATAATGCCTATACCGTGAAATTCCGGGGTGACAATAATTCACTGGTGGAACTTGACGTTCATCTGACTAAAATCGGCGGAAAATTATTCGCGGATGCCTTTGTGGAGGAATGTGGAACCAAGGAAGGCGGCGGGATGATCATGCCGGTCCACATGTTCGCCTGGCTGACCTCCACCGAACCGGAATTGAGAATCAGCGGGTTCAATATGGAATGGCTGGAGGGCTACTTGACCAAGCATCCCCGCGCCGTCCGCCATCTTTTGTATGACCAGAACGGCAGCCGCCACAATTGGATTTATTTCACGGATACCACGAAGCACGTCCGTAAATTCCTGAAGAAAATGATAAAGAGGAAAGAAGCCTGGGTGCAGGACGATCAACTCGTGTTCAAAAAGATTTCCGATTCTCAGGAGTTGCCGCCGCGCCCCGGGAAGAAAGAAGAAGCGCCGGAAACGGTGCAAGGCGGGACCGCCAAGTGATATGCGGCCATTGATGACTGGGTGATTCCCCCGAGAAAAGTGTTCCCTGAAAAAAGAACAGCAACGCGCAAAGGCCGTCTATAAAATCACTTTCCCAATGGGTATAATGCCCCAGTTCAACCAAGTGAGGATGTACGGATGTTTCAACGAATGTTAGTGACAGTGGCGGTGATACTGGGAGGATGGTCTGTGGCGTATGCCCAGAATGACCCGGCGGCGGACCTCGCCAAGGAAATTAAGAACAAAGGATGGCTTATTTACGGGGCACGGGGCACGGGCGGGTCGTGGGATTTGTTTGTTTCGCGTCCCGATGGCAGTGAAAAACGCACTATCACCAATACCCCCGATTATGAAGAAGCCGCCCCGCGCGTGGCGCCGGATGGTAACCGCATGCTGTACCGCCGCTTTGCCAAAGGCTCCATCATAGACCATGACAAATGGGGGTTTCAGGGCCAGTTGATGGTAAGCAACCTGGACGGAACGAATGCCGTGGAATACGGGGCCGAGGCCGAATTCCCCTGGGCCTGCTGGTCGCCGGACGGAAAGCAGTTGGCCTGCCTGGATAAAAAAGGCATTAAGATCGTGGATTTCGTCACGAAGAAAGTGCTGCGGGAAGTGCCCCGCCAGGGTATTTACCAGCAGTTGTTCTGGTCGCCGGACGGCAAATGGTTCTGCGGCACCGGCAACCATGGCGGCCAATCGTGGACGGTGGTCCGGGTGAATGCGGAAACGGGCGAGAAAAATGTGGTCCGGCAGTATCAGAATTGCACGCCGGACTGGTGCCCGGATTCCACGCACATCATCCTGAGTTCCCGGCCCAAAGGCCAGTCCGGGGACAAAGGCTATGGCTACACGCAATTATGGATGTGCGGCGGTGATGGCCAGGAACAAAAACTGTTGTACGGCGAAGACGGCGGCCACATGTACGGCGGGCAGCTTTCGCCGGACGGACAGTATGTGCTGTTCACCAAAGGCCCCAAGGACGGCAGCGGTTCGACGGGCGATGGCGCGCCCATGGGAATTTTGAGAATGGCGGATACGCCCAATATCACCGGCGACAGCAACGACCTCCGCGCCCTGCATCCCAACACGAAAAATGGCCCCATTGTCTGGCTGGAATCCGCCTGGGAACCGTACTGGACCTATACCGAGATTGGAAAATGAACATGAAGTATGCAGTAACTCTTATTATCCTCGTTCTCTTGAGCCTTCCTTTGGCCTGCTCGAAACTTCCGGCGGATGGGAAAGATGAGCAAGTCACCAAACGAGGCACCATCGAAGTCACCGGGCAACTGGTGGAAATCCCCGGCGAATTTCCGCCGAACAATTTGTATGATTACGCGTATGTGCTGAAATACAAAGTGCTGCAGGTGCATCGCGGGAAACTGGACTCGGACACTATCCTCGTTGGGCATTATAATCCGTTGAAGCCTCGCGCCAAGGCCAAGGATAAGCGGGTGGAAGACGTCGGCGGGACGTTGCGTGCGTTTAAGGCGGGGGATACCCACCGGATGGCATTGGAATCTTCGATTGATGATTTCTACATGGGCGGGATCATCAACGAATACGCGGAAAAGGAAACCGGCCCGGTGTTCTGGGCGGTGTGGACGAATCCGGTCGCGAAGAAATAAACGACACAGTACACCTTTGAGAAAAAGGGCATTTCCAAGTGCAATTCCTAGAAACACGGTAAATGATGGAAAGGTTATTTATCTCTTTCAAGAGAAGGGGATGAGGGGGCGGGAAGAATGGATTGGAGGAGAAAAAAGTTGAATCCTGGATTCCCCCGGAAACCATGAAAATGGCCGTGGAGCCAACGAAATTTCAGAGCAGGGGAAGTACAACGTTGAAGACACGGGCAATCGAGGCTTGATGGCTGGACCCCAAACCCGTTACTTCATGGCTGCGGCTTCTTTACGGGCGGTGTCGAGGATGTTCGCCACGCGGTGCCAGACGGGGATGGGCAATACCGCGTCGGCCGCGGGGACTATCGATTCGATGTGTTCGGGGGTTTTGATGCCGACAATCGCGCTGGTGATGGCGGGATGAGTGAGAATCCACCGGATGGCCAGTTGCGCCATGGTCAGCCCCAATTCCTGCGCGATCTTCTTGGTTTCCTCGAGCGCGTCCAGCATGCGGTGAAAGGCCTTGCCCACATATAAATCGTAGGTGGCGCGGCTGTCGGTGAAGGCGGTGTCCCGTGTGTACTTTCCGGTGAGCAGGCCGCGGTACAAGGGCGAATAGGGAATCACCCCGATGCGGTGTTGCAGGCAGTACGGCAGTTCGCGCAGTTCGATTTCGCGGGAGAGCAGGTTGTAATGCGGCTGCAACGACTCGACATCAAACACCCCGCGGTACACGCTCATCTGCTCGACGTTCATGTTGCTCACGCCCGCCCAGCGGATTTTCCCTTCTTTCTTGAGCTTGCCGAGCGCCGCCGCCACCTCGTCCGGTTGCGTCAGCGGGTCCCATGCGTGAATCTGATAGAGATCGATGCAGTCCGTCTTCATGCGGCGCAGGGAATCCTCGCATTCTTTAATAACATATTCATACGACGTATCGGGATACCGCTCGGCGGTCTGGAAATTCCAATACACCTTTGTGGCGAGGTAAAACTTGTTCCGCAGGTTTCCGTCCGCCAGCGCATCGCCCAGGCAGGTTTCGGAATATCCTTCGCCATAGGCGGCGGCGGTATCCACAAAATTCACGCCAAGGTCCACGGCCTTGTGGAGGGCCTTGCGCCAGGGTTCGAGCGGCACTTCGCCCCAAAAGCGCGGCGACAACTGCCAGCACCCGAAACAAATCCGCGACACTATCAAATCCGTCTTGCCAAGCTGTTTGTAAATCATCGCATTCTCCCCGGTATTTTTTGTGTCTCAGTGTGCAACACGCCCGTGTAGAATATCAAGCTCTGCACAGCTCTGCACAGAAATAAATACATATTAGGTCTGGCGCGGCATGGCCGCAACCAAAGAATGGAACGCGGATGACGCGGATAAGAAAGAGGATCCACAGATTACGCAGATGGGCACAGATTTTTTAGAAGTATCTCGATCGGAACCGCGAAAGAGCAGTATTGCATGGGTTTGTACAGATAGGAAGTATAGCATGTCGTAATAGCGATTTATGTGAACCATGAGGACAATTTCTTTGTAAAAATACAAGAAATTGACAGGTAGTAGTACGAACTGGCTATTTCAATGCATCGCCGTATTCCGGCGCAGTCTCCGCTACTTTCTTCATGGCCCGGAGGAATTTCTTCTTATCGGTGCGCGAAGCCCGGCGCAGCATATATTCTTCCGTTTCCAGAGCGGCGATCTTCTCGGCCAGCGCCAGTGTGGCCAAGTGGTTGATGGACACATGTTCGCGTTGCGCCAGTTTCCGGAGTTCATTGTGCAGGGAATCCGGCAACCGCAGACTGATCGTACTCATGGCTATTCTCCTATTACGAATTGTGATACAATAAATTCTGGCCGCTTCTCAATACAGTAGTTCTTTGCGGTTTGCGTCTTGGCGCGATTGGATATTTTTGCCGCTTGCGTTTTCTCATGTAAAAGTCTACTTTTAATGGGAGCATCGCGTTATGTCATCAGAAGGGCTCTTCAAAACTCGGCGAAAGACTATAAGGAGAGAGCGGGCTATATGGCTAAATGGATGTTGGGAATCACAAGTTTATTGCTTATCTCCTTTTTTGCTGGTGCTCAATCCCCGGCAGACCCGGACCAGGAGTACATCGCCAAATTCTTGAAGGCTTTTCCCAAGGTGGAGAATCCGCCTGCGCTGGAAACGTACGCCACCCCGCAACGATATGACGAACTATATCTTGGCGAGAATCTGGATAAGGCGCTGAAGAAAGTGAGCAATGATAGTGGCGGCATTGCGTGGGGGTTGTCGTACAGGATGATCTCGCTCAATGAAATGTTCCGCGCCACGGGGGATCGAAAGTATCTCGACGCCAACCTGCAGTGTATCCGCGCGGTGTTGGCGGCGACGGACGACAAAATTGGCAAAAAACTCTGGAACGAACGCGTAGTGAAGGCATGGGGCAGCGAAAAATATGCGGAGCGCGGCCGCGCCCTCTTTGCCGTGCACACCGGCATCATCACCGCCCCCATCCTCGATTTCCTCCTGCTGGCCAAGGGCATTCCCGAACTCAAAGAACAACTCGGCCCGGAATACCAGCAAATCCTCGATGGCGCGAAAGCGGCGCTCGCGGAACATGATCGGCAATGGCGCGACGGCCCTGAGGACGGTGTGGGCCATTACATCGGCATGGACCAGGAAAACTCCCTCGAAAACAAACCGCTGCCGGGCAACCGCCTGAGCGCGATGGGCTGGGCGCTGTGGATTTCATGGAAAGTATCCGGCGACACCACGCATCGCGATCACGCCCGCGCCATCGGCCTGTACATGAAGCACCGGCTCACTATCGGTACGGATGGCGCCTACTACTGGCCGTATGCACTGCCTGCGGCGCCCGTCACGGTATCCAAAGCCCGCGAGGATATCAAAGGCGAAGACAGTTCCCACGGCGGACTCACCATGGAAGTAATGTTAACCTTGGCGAACGATAATGTAGTGTTCACCACGGACGACATGAAACGCTTCGCTAAAACTGCGTTGAATGGTTATGCCCGCCGCACGGATGGCATTCTCATGACCAGTATCAACGGCATGGGCGCGTATGACCCTGGCTCCCACATCGGAATCGCGTCGCGCTGGCTCCCCCTTTCCACCTACGAGCCCCAACTCCGCGACCGCATCCTCACCTACTACCTGAATTACCGGCCCACACCCAGTCCGCTCGATTTGGCGTTACTGCTGCGCTTTGAAAAACAAAACCCGCCAGTAAACAAACCATGAAGCAATACAGGTGAACCGAAAGAGGGAACCTGTTTTTTTGGTTTTTGGGTGGATGAATTTGACAGTTCCCCCTCGAATAGAGTATTGTAATGCCGGTTTACTTGGCGCGATCAGTAAGGAATGGGCCAATATGGACAAAGTGGTATGTCCACACTGCAAATCACATCGGATCGTAACGTCCAAGGTCCCCCGGGATGTGGTGGTCGTTATGCCCTGTCCCGCCTGCCATGAACTTTGCGTGCTTTTCAGAGACAAAGTAATTCCACTGAGCCGCCGCATCATCGAGCAAGGTTCCTTCGAGGAGCGCAAGGCGCATTTGGCGAATATTATTGCGGAATTTCTGGACCCGAGCCTGCTGGGGCGGATCATGGAGGGGATGGAGGAAGGGCTTCAACGCGCCTTTGAGGACCCGCGTCTGTGGCGGCCGGCGGTCAGTGATGAACCCGAGTATGTGGAGGATCGGGGCGAGATAACGGAGGAGGAGGTGGCGCGGTTTTTGAAGTTTGAACTGAAGTGTCTGGACAATTCCGCCTATTTCAAGCGTCATTTTGGGTAATCGGATAAACGAGGCCGGGCAACCATGACTAACGGGGTAATCTCCGAATGGGCCTAGGGCGCATACTCCAGAAACTGAAACTCCGCTACGGGTCGCAGGAAACGGTTATCCGCACCTTGCGGGAGATGGGGGTTCAAATCGGGGACCGGTGCCGGATTTACACCAGCAATTTCGGTTCGGAACCCTGGCTAATCCGCATTGGGGACCATGTATGCATCTCCAATGACGTCACATTCGTGAATCATGACCTTACGTATCCCTTTCAGGACAAGTATGCCTCGCTGACGGCGTTCGGCCCCATCGAGATCAAGGATAATTGCCAGATTGGGGTGCGGGCCACAATCCTGCCGCATGTCACGATTGGCCCGAATGCCATCGTGGGGGCGTGCAGCGTGGTGACGGGCGACATCCCTCCGAATACGGTGGCGGCGGGCAATCCGGCGCGGGTGATCTGCACGATGGAGGAGTACGAGCAGAAATGCCGGACGCGGCATATTGACATTCCGAACGACCGCGAGGCCGCCCGCCGCATTCTGGAAACGAAGTTTTGGGGCAAAGCCCCATGAAACTCGCGCTTCTGGCCGGCAATCGCTTCAGTGCATGGCATTTGCGGGTGTTTGAGCGGCTGCAGCCCGCGCCGGAAATCACGGCGTTCCGGGCGGAATCGGAAATCCAGCGTCACTTCGCGGAGCGCGGCGCCGATACCCTTTCCTTTCCCACAGAGCGGATTTATTTCGATACGCAATCCGGCCCGGCATGGGCGCGTGTAAAAAACACCCTCCTGGAGCGGTATGGACAGAGGGAACCGCGCTTGTTGCCGTTTCATGATCGGCTGCAAGGGTTCGATGTACTTCAATCCTGGGAACTGTTCACGGAGTGGACCGCCGAAGCGCTCACCGCGCGGGAAAAATGGAAGACCCCTGTATGTTTGATGGTGTGGGACAATATCCCATTCAACATGGAGCAAACCCCGGCGCGTGTTGAAACCAAGCGGCGCGCCCTTGCCCAGGCGGATCGTTTTATCGTGCATACCGAACGTTCGCGGAACATGCTGCTGGTTGAGGGGGCCGATCCGGGAAAAATCGTTTCGATGGCGCCGGGCGTGGATTTGGAGGTGTTTTCGCCGGGGGCGAAGCAACGCAAGGGTTTTCAGATAGACGAGGACGAGTTCGTTATCCTTTTTGTGGGCTGGTTCCTGCCGCGCAAGGGTATTGATTTCCTGTTGCTGGCGTTGCGGGAATTGCTGGAGGATACCTCGTTGAAACATAAGCGCATCCGGCTATTGGCCATTGGCTCCGGCCCTGGAAAAGACCGCGTGGATGAAGTGGTGGCCCGGCTGGGGATTGACCACGCTTGTTGTTTCCCCGGCGCGTTGCCGTATGACCGGATGCCGGAAGCCTTCCGGGCGGCGGATGTCTTCGTTTTGCCCAGCATCGCCACGCCGGAATGGCAGGAACAGTTCGGGATGTCGCTGATTGAGGCCATGGCGTGCGGCCTGCCGGTGATCAGCACATGGTCGGGCGCCATCCCGGAAATCGTGGGGGATGCAGGCATTCTATGCCAGCCGAATGACAGCCTCGGCCTGTATGCCGCATTGAAGGACCTTATTCTCCATTCTGGAAAATGCCAGGAACTCGGCGCGCGGGGCCGGGAACGCGGGGAGCGGCTCTTTTCGCTGGATCAGTACGCGGAAAATCTGTCGCGGGTGTATCGTGGGATAATGTCGTGAGCCTGCCATGAGACCCTTCACGGCCAAGCCCGGGGACGATCTTGACCGTGCCATGCGTTCATACGGGAAAGTAGTGTGGGTGGAAGTTCATGCGGCAAAAGGGTACGATAACGCAAACGAGTGGAAGGACGAGCCATGGCAAAGCTTTGGGGTGGACGATTTACAGAGAAGACGGACTGTTTGGTGGAGCAACTGGGCGAGTCGGTGTCGTTTGATGCGCGGCTGGCCCCGTGGGATATTCGCGCGAGCGTGGCGCATGCGCGAATGCTGGGGGCGTGCGGCATCATTCCGAAGCGCGAGGCGCAAAAGATCATTCAGGGGCTGGAGGGCATAGCGCGGGACATTGCCGCGGGAAAAATGAAATGGAAACGCGCCCTGGAAGACGTGCATACGAACATAGAGGCGGAATTGGTGCGCAGGATTGGCGATGCGGGGAAAAAACTCCATACCGCGCGCAGCCGCAATGATCAGGTGGCAACGGATGTGCGTTTGTGGGCGCGGGATCAGATTGATAATATTCTTCACCGGCTTCAGGCACTGCACCAGGCGCTGGCCGGTTTCGCGGAGGCGCATCTGGACGTAATCATGCCGGGCTTCACCCATATGCAGCATGCGCAGCCGGTGCTGTTGGCGCATCATATGCTGGCCTACGTTGAAATGTTCGGACGGGATACGGAACGGTTTTTGCAATTGCGCAAGCGCGTGAACGTCATGCCGCTGGGTTCGGCCGCCTTGGCGGGAACGCCGCACAAGATTGATCGCGCGATGGTGGCGAAGGCGCTGGGCTTCGAGGCGATTTCCGCGAACAGCATGGACGCGGTGAGCGACCGGGATTATCTGATCGAGTTTTGCGCGGACGCGTCGATGGTTATGATGCACCTGTCGCGCTTAAGCGAAGAATTGATTTTATGGTCGAGCCAGGAATTTGGCTTTGTCGAGATCGGGGATGCGTTCACGACTGGTTCGAGCATCATGCCGCAAAAGAAAAACCCCGACGTGGCGGAACTGGTGCGCGGGAAGACCGGGCGGGTTTATGGCGACCTTGTGGCCCTGCTGACGTTGATGAAGGGGCTTCCGATGACTTACAACCGTGATCTCCAGGAAGACAAGGAACGGGTCTTCGACGCCTCGGACACGGTGCAGTTGTGCCTGGAGGTTTTCGCGCGCATGATTCCTTCCGTAACGGTGAAGCGGGAAACGGTCCGGGCGGCGTTGCGAAAGGGGTTTATGGAGGCCACGGACCTTGCGGATTATCTGGCGGCGAAAGGGATGCCGTTCCGGGCGGCGCATGAACTGGTGGGGCAAATCGTGTTGTATTGTTCGCAGGCGGGAAAGGATTTGTCCGGCATGACGCTGAGCGAGTTGCGCGGGTTTTCGCCACTATTTTCGGGCGATGTCCTTCGCGCGCTGGCGCCTGAAACCATGGTCCAGCGGCGGGATCAGACCGGTGGAACGGCCCCGCGCCAAGTGCGCGCGGCGCTGAAAAAAGCGCGTTGCCGGGGCGGGCAAAGAACACATTAACGGAATTTGTCATCCTTTTGGTATGATAAGGTATGCTTTGGCTCGGGAATACGTGAATTATGGCAAAAGAAGACCGGATACTGGTGGTGGATGACGAGGTCGTCATTCGTGAGTTAATGCACGATATTCTCACGGATGAGGGGTTCTCCGTGGAACTGGCGCCGAATGGCAAAGAGGCGCTTGATGTGTTGAAGAAGGGGGATGATTTCGTGGTGTTGTTCACGGACATCATGATGCCGGAAATGGACGGTCTTGCCCTAATCCATGAAGCGCACAAGGTGGACCCGAGCATCGTGCCGATTGTTATGACCGGCTATGCGACGCTCGAAACGGCGCGGGCGGCGGTGAAGGAAGGGGCGTACGATTATGTGTTGAAGCCCTTCAATCTCAGCGAGATCAAGCTGGCGGTGTCCAACGCGCTGGAACGGCGGCGGCTGATTACGGAAAACACGCGGCTGAAGGAAATCTCCGAGCTCTTCAAGATCAGCGAGAGCATCGCCTCGATCCGGGACGAGGAGAATCTGTTGGACTTCGTGCTCCGCGCGGCGCTGGACCGGGTGGACGCGCAGCGCGGTTCGATCATGCTGATGAATGCGGAAGGGCAGGCATTGGAAGTGGTGCGGAGTGTGGGATTGCCGCGCGGCGCCCACCGGTTTACGGCATCCATGAAAAACAGCATATCGGGAATGGTGGCGCAAAAAGTGCAGCCGCTGCTGGTTTCCAGCATGCAGGACCTTCCGGCCATCCGTGACCTCAGTTTACAGCTTACCAGCGATTCGTTCATATCCGTGCCGCTGGAACGCAAGGGCGCGCAGCTTCAGGAAGGCTCGATTTCCACGGCCAGCCAAGCCCAGGTAATCGCCGTGCTGAATGTGACGGAGAAACGCAACAACCGCAAATTCACGGAAAGCGACCTGAAGACCCTGAGCATCGTGGCCAATCATGCCGCGGCGGCCATGGAGAATGTCCGCCTTATCCGGGACATCGAGGACGCCCAGCGGGAAATTGTGTTTACACTGGGTGAAATTGTGGAAACGCGTTCGCGGGAAACGGGGAACCATGTAAAGCGCGTGGCGGAGTATTCCAAGCTGCTGGGGCGTAAATGCAATTTCTCGCTCGCGGAATACGAAGTGCTTCGCCTGGCCTCTCCGTTGCACGACGTGGGCAAGGTGGGCATTCCCGATGCGATCTTGAACAAGCCCGAAGAGCTCACCAAGGAAGAATTCGAGATCATCAAGACCCACACGCAAATCGGGCATGACATGCTGAAGGTGAGCAAGGGGTCCGTGCTTCAGTCTGCGGCCATTATCGCCCTGCAGCACCACGAGCGGTTTGACGGACAAGGGTATCCGCTTGGATTACAGGGCAAAGAGATCCACATTTATGGGCGGATTGTGGGGATTGCGGACGTATTCGATGCGTTGGGCGTGGACCGCGTCTATAAAAAAGCCTGGGATTTTGACCGTATTGTGGACTATTTCTGCACGCAGCGCGGAAAACAGTTTGACCCCGATCTCGTCGATGTCTTCCTGGGCAATATTCAGGAAATCATCGAAATCCGGAACGCGTTTCCGGAGTAAACGCCCTCCATCCCCTCATCCCGGCTCCACCGGCTGCTCCATAATGTGTTCGATATGAAACCTTCGCGGGGACATATAACCGCCTATCAGGCGCGGCCCCGCCGTCCGCACTATCGCCTTGGCCAGGGCCGGGCTTTCATGCCGCGGTTCTTCGCCCGACGCCATCCGCACCACGTCCAGCAGATGGTAGATGGGTTTCGAACTCCGCGAAAACAACAAGCGCCGGGCCACGGCGAACAGCCAGTCACATCCGCCGCAATAATCAATCACCATATCGGCGTCCGTTTCCTCGAATTCGCGGAGGCGCGCTTTGGCCGCCCGCAGGGCGTCGCGCAGCCGGAATTGGGCCGCGGGAGCGCACATGCCGCAGCACAAGGCGTTTTCCCGTGTGTGTTTCGGCTCCACCACGGTAATGCCCAGCCGCTCCAGGAGCCTCCGCACGCGATCAAAATAGAAATCGCCCGATGCCTTGGGCCAGCAATTGTCATGAATCACCGCGCGCTTGTTCAGAGGGGTCACGGAAAGTTCGCCCCGGTCGATACGGTCCAAAATCCATTCCTCCATCGAGATCATCTCAAAATTGAAGGACACGTCGAACACCGCTTTGTATACATGCTTGAAAATGTGCAGGCAGGCCAGGCAGGGGAAGATCATGGTGTGCACCGGCATGCGGCGGAAGGCCGACTGAATGTGTTTGGCGACAGCCCGTTCAGCGTCCCAATACCCCATGCGGTAAAGCGGCTCGCCGCAGCACAATTCGGGCGCGCCAAAAATGGGAACGCCTGAAAATATTTTGGAATCCGCCATCCCTGGCATCAAGAGCAGGTTGCATCCCGCAAAGATTTGTGTGGAACTGTCTTTCGGGTGCAGCCAGTTCTCGCGCCATTGCTCCACAAGCGCCCGTTCTTGTTCCGGAAGTTGCTCGATCATCAGGGTGTATACATTGGGTTTTTGATAGGGGAGCACCAGCGAGGCGCGTTGCGGGAGGCCTTCCTTCCGGCACCGTTCCCCCCAGCGCGACAGAATCAATGTGTGCGGATTGGCCTGGGCTGGGCAATAGCTGTTGCAGGCCATGCATCCCGTGCATTTCTCCAAAACGCGTGACGTTCCCGTTTCCACCAAGGCCTTCATTTCGGCCTGCGCCGTTTCCAGCGGAAGCGAAAGGACTGGGCATTGGTGCAGGCACATGCCGCAAAAATCGCAACGATCCCGCAGGAATTCCCTGGATAACACGAACGGTTGTAGTGCCATATCTACTCCAATGGCGGCACGAAAAACCGGCGGCCGCTTTGCTTCTGATTAAACAAGGTCCCTTTGACGAAATCGAATGCAATACGCCCCTGCCGGCGGCGCGGCGTTTCGCCAATGGCCTCCTGAATCAACTCGAGCACATGATACACCGGCGTGCGGTCCCAATACACCGTGCGTGCGGCGGACATCATCTCCAGGCATCCCGCACAATAGGCGGCAATGCAATCCGCGCCCGGTCCCCCGGCATTTTTCCGGCAGAGGCGCTGCCCGCGCGCCATATTTAACATCCCATAGGAGGCCGCATGGGAAAATCCCGAGCCAATGCCGCAACATACCGCGGCCTGCCGGTTGTATTCCGCTTCGCGAATTTCAAATCCCAACAGCGTGAGAATTTTACGGGACCACTCGCAAAATCCCGGTTCATACAATTTCCCGTGACAGGAATCCTGCACGGTGACCGTTTTGCCGTCGAACCGTTTTACAATCGGCCAAACGCCCGCCGCCAGCCGCTCATAAAGAGTTTTTAGGAAAGGAACAAAGGTGATGTCGTCAAAATCCGCGCCGAATTGCGGCAGGACGTTGGTGAACAGGTTCAACCCGGCCGTGCAGAGCATGTATACCCGTTTCACGCCCAATTTCCGGAAATACCGGGTGGTCTTCCGCGCGGTTTGCTCCACCTGATCATATAACCCCATCCGGAAATACATTTCTCCACAGCAGTATTCCAGCGCGCCCCGGATGGTCATGCCGTCGAAAATCCGCGAAAAGGTCAAGTACGGCGAGGCGATGATATTGCACCCCGGATAGAAAATTTCCTCCACGGGCTCCAGGCTCTTCCATGATTCCACCGCCTGCTGTTCATCCTCGGCGTGCCGCTCCAAAACATAGGTGCGGAAATTGGGCACGCTGTGCGGGAGAAAATAGCGGGCACGCTCCGGAAGGCCTTTCTTCTTGTACTGTTTGTACCAGAGGTCAAGAATCAGATTTGCCGGACGGCAGTCCTCCGGACAGGTTACATTGCAGGAGAAACAACTTGTACACTGAGACAATACCTGCCGTGCCTCTTTTGAAGCCGTCCCCTTTTCAAAGAAACACGCCGCAAGATTTTTGATGGCCCGTTTTGCCTTTTCTTCGGGAAAGTGGAGCATCGGACACTGCGAGAAACATTCCCCGCATTGGGTACAGCGTTCCCGGGCAAAGGGCGCCCGTTTATAGGTCCGGTGTTCGAGAGTCATATGTCTTTTTTCGTATTGTACCATCTATGGCTCGCTACCAAAGGCGGATCACTTTCCCACATTTCCGGCGAGTAATGTATACGACCACGGGATACGGTCCGCTGAATATACCGGAAATGGCGGGCTTTCTGTAAAGGTGTTCTTCGTTTCGGGGAGTGCCTTTTCCCCGCGGACATACAGGCTGAACGAGGAATCCTTGGGGGCATGGTCTATTTTCAACAGAAAATGGTGTTTTCCATTCGCCAACGGCGCGGTGAACCACGACCAATATTCTTTCTGAGGCGCGCCGGTGGCGCTGAAGGCCCCTTCCGTACGTGCCTTGGCAAGTGGCGTTTCAGCGCCATCTATTTGGAGCGTGACCTGGGTGGCGGACACGCCGGGATGTCCTTCGTTCAACAAACACAACTCTGCCTGGGCCGCGTCCTCCACGGTTACATCACCTTCCCAGAAAGCAGCCTGCTCGTTGGCTTCACCCGATTGCTCTGCTGCGGATCGGTCTATTTTCCAGTTCACTACCGGTTTGGCGGGTTGTGGCGTGACGGCTACTGTCTCGCCGGAACGTTGAATTACTTCAATCATGGCGGTTTCGCAGGGTCCTAGGGTTATCGCGTTGACGGCGGTGTTAGGCGCCACATTTTGCAGTATCGCCTGGCGCGGATACAGCATTCGCACCACCCGCGCGGATGAGGAGGGTATTCCGTCCGTGGGTGCGGGCAACGTAAAGGAGGCTTCTTCGATCCAGGGATTGCGCAGACAATATATTTCGCGATCCGGGCTTCGGTAGGCATAACCATAGGCCTGGCGTTTTTCCGGATCACCGCCGATGGGCATGGGTTCCTGAAGAAATTCGCGGTTGGCGCGCGCCCACCGCATGAGATCGGCAAAGAACCGCCATTCCCCCGCGTCCATGAATTTCGGATTGATGTAGCATGAAATAAACCAGCGTCCCCGGCCAATGGCCATCACGGCGTGATTCTGAAAGGCCCCGGGGCATTGCACAATGATGTCAAAACATTGCAACGCGGCGCTGGGCATCAGGAAGGCGTTGCGTCCTTTCAGATTTTCAATGTCCCGGGCGGTGGTCAGTGCTTCCATCCAATCCGGGCACGGGCATCGCCCCCTCGGGCAGTCGTCGCCAAACGGGCCGATGATGAAGGGCACGTGCAT
Organism: uncultured Nitrospirales bacterium; assembly: GCA_964474205.1. GTDB lineage: Bacteria > Hydrogenedentota > Hydrogenedentia > Hydrogenedentales > CAILVY01 > CAILVY01. The sequence goes on from CAYYRW010000010.1 coordinate 27,176, forward strand.
CAGCCACCAGGGACTGGGGCTGTAACCGAAGCAGGTGGGTTCCATGGCGATGTCCGGATGTCTCTCCCGCAACGCGTCAAAGACGTCCATCAATCCTTCCGCGATGGGCAGCCAGGATTCCGGCCCCGTTTTATGGCCGTGGGAGGCTACCTCGCATTGTGGAATGAACCCATCGAATTTCATGTGTGCGAGATGGCCTTCGTCCGCGTGCTTTACTGCCGCATTTTTGAAGGCCGTTTGATATTTCCCGCCCTTGGCCAAACATGCGGTAAGGCCCAAGGTCGGATGGGGCATGACTTCATAGCCCGCGGAATTCAGCCAATTGTTGTCCAAGGCAAATGAATACATGCTGCTGGGCGAAATCCACAACCCCACATGACTTCCGATGCTTTCCAATGCGTTGCGAAGGGGGGCGAATCCTTGCGGGAATTGTTTGGCATCCATTTCCCACACACTGTGGGTATTTGACCAGCCCGCGTCCAGGGCATAGGAATCAAAGAAGAAACCGGTGGGATCGTACAATCCTTTTTTCAATTCGGCGATATTGCCGAGCACAAATTGTTCCGAAGAAGGCACGGGGGCGGTCCACCAGTCATTGTAATGGACATGCATGTCCTTGGGTTTCACGCGCACGGTGTCCAGATAGCGGATGAAAGCGCGCCGCAGGGCTTCGCCGCCTGCAATCTCGACATCTGAATCACTGGCCGCGCCAAACACCGCGGCAGGCAGTTCCACCCATTGGCCGGTCACTGGGGTGTAGGCGTGCTGGGCCAGATAGAAGGCGTCCTTATCCGCCTGACACCACACGGAGGGATGTTCCACGCCGGCGAAAATCCGGTCGCCAAAGATGGGCGAGGAAACCAATTCCGGCGCGGTGATCCGGAAGTTTTGCCCCGTGATCTTCAATTCCAGCAGTCCGGTGCGTTGAATCGTCACAGGGGCGCCTACAGCCCTTAAAGAGGTCTGAATACGCAACGTCCGGTTATCCCCACAGAAGGAGAATAGTTGACGCACTTTAACCGGCGGCTGTTCCAGGGTTGTTTCCAACATCACGCAAGACCGCCCCTTGCATTCTTCTTTTCTGATTTCCGCAAAGCCGGTTTCCCCGAGATTGGTTCGTGCGCCTTCTTGACTCTGCACACTGAACCGGGGTCCCGCAATAGGCCACTCCCGCCGCGCCTGGGTATCACGGAAGTTCGCCCATTGCCACCCCGTGACGGTATGGTCAAACACGGCTTCCATGCCATCTTCACTGGATAATGTGATTGTCTTGGCTTCCTCCGCGCTTGCAAGACCCGTCAGGCAAAGCAATAGAATCGTCATCCGCATCGTCATCCACCTTTTTTTGTGCCGCCAGCCATAAAAAATCCAAGCCGCAAAGCGCCTTCCCTGCGGCTTGGACTATCATACACGAATGTTAAATCAAAGATAACCACGAGACATTTGCGAAATCGCCTTTCAAGGCGCCGGTTTTGTCTATACTATGCCGGTAGTGTGCGCTGTGTACGATGTTTTCTTGAAAAAAGGCCGATTTCGCAATTGCCGGAACTATTTAAATGCGGCTTTGATATCCGCAAGGCTCACGCCGAGCGTGGCGCGCGCAAGAGGTTCCAGGTCCTTTTCCTCGCCTTGAAAATGGAACGTGCGGTGCACGTGCGACAACGAGGCTTTGGGTTCGAGCGCCGCCGCCGGAGAGGAGGTTTCCAATTCGTAGAACGGCCCCAAGGGCTTTTTGCCGGGTTCCGGCGGGCCGTCATTGTAGGAATTCACCACGTCGCCCGCGAACGGCTTCTCTTGCTTCTCCCACATCGAATTCACATAGTCCGTTGCGCCTTCGGGTTTCGTGTACTGAACCACCGTCAGCACCTTGTTCCCCTCGTCATAACTCCCCGCCACGGGTTTCGCCCGGCGCGGCGACAGGCCGATCTTGCTGCGGTATTTGCCGTCCCCGCTGAAATACAGCACATCGTCCTTCACGATGAGCCGGTCCGCGGGAACCTTGCCGAAATAGGCGTCATTGACCTTCGGCCCCAATGCCGCCTCATCCCCCGCCACGAACGGAATCACGATGGTTGTCTCCGGAGAGGGATTGAACATGCCCAAAATCCAGATGGAAAGCAGACCCGTGTCCTTGGTCCACGCCTGTAAGCCGATGTTGGTGATTTTGTTGTCCGACTCGATCCCGATCATCTTCACCGAGGACGGCACGGTGGTCTTCAGCAGTTTGGAAGCCTGTTCTGCATTCAGCAGTTTCACGGTCCGGTCAATCTGAAGGTCAAAGGTGCCCTCCGACCAATTGGTCACCTGGGCCGTCATCGTAAACACCACACTGTCCTGGGTCTTGGAGACCACTTCATACGCATCGGTGTCAATCACAGGGGGCGTTTGCCAGTGTTCCAGATCAAACGGGGTTCCCGGCGCGAAAAAGATGGCGAACTGGCCGCCCTCCGGCCCCATCCAAAACCGGTCCTCGCCGCCGAACACATTAATGTGCGGCACCGTCTTTTTCGAGGAAATGAGTTCCCGGTTGATCCAGCCAAAGCTCAGGCCGCCCTCGCCCGCCGCCGTGCTGGTCATCACGCGCCCTTGATATCCCGGCACCACGGCCGCCTGCGCCTGGCCGTCCGCGCTGGACAGCGTTATCACCTCCGTGTATTGCTTTAGAAACGCCACATCATCGCCAAAGGTCACGGGATTCGGTGCGGCCCCGGCGCTCAACGCCGCCGCCAAGGTGGGTACAGTCAACATCGCCAGCATGATTCGCATTGCTCCTATTCCTTTATGTTGTTTCTTTTTCAGCAAAAAAAAAGTCATACGTTAACGAGTTCTAAACCTGGAATACCCTCAAAATGGGCGCGATTTAAGGTTGCTATCGGTAGTTCCAGTTCCATCGCGGTTGTGGCAATCATTAAATCGCGCAAATCGACGGTCCTGTTTACCGCAAGTGTTGCGATAAGGATTGCACTCTGTTTTGCGGCCATTGATAGTGTGAAAGGGTGAACAACAAATGGTTGTAACAGGGCATAAGCGGCTTCTTCCGCTGTCTTTTTGCGTGCTCCATAAAAAATTTCTGCAGCCACTATCGCACAGGTCTCCACCTGTTTTTGGCTTGTGAGACGGTAAAGTGACGTAGAGGTTTTATCTTTAACGCGAAGATGTTCGATAAATAAGGAAGTATCCGCTAAAACTCGTTGACGATCCATGGCCGTTTACGCCCCATTTCTATAGATTCGGCAAACTCATTGTCCACAGGAACTGCTTGCAATAACGCCAACTGCTGGTCTTTAGACGTGATAATATGCGATTCTATGGTAACTCTCACCATGGAATGTTCGGGGATTCCATCTAAAGGTGTTAACGGAGTAAGACAACCATGCTCGTATATGGCGGCTGTTTGCTGACTCATTTTACACCTTTCCTTTCACAAACCTTTATAAGGGTTTAATTATACCATTCTTAATAACATCTCTCCACCTGCGCTATGCGGCAACGAAAGGAAAACAGTATATCTATTTGTCCTCCGGTTTGAAAGGCGCGGCCCATTGGGGCAGGCCGGCGATGCCCGAAGCGCGCAGGGCCTTTTCAATCGCTACGTGCAATTCGTGGTTGACACGCAGGGCCGTTTCCACGTCCGCGCAAAACGCGCGCGCTTCAAACCGCATGAATGCGTCGCCGAATCCCGCGCACACCACCTCCGGGGCGGGCTCCTTCAACACTTCCGGATGGCGCTCCAGCGTCTGACGCATGATGTCCACCGCGTGCTCCACCTTGGAACCATAGGCGAGGCTTACCGGTACAGTCACCCGAGTGACGGAATCCGAGAGCGTCCAGTTGATGATCCGTCCGGTGATGAATTCCTTGTTGGGGATGATGATCTCCTTGCGTTCCTGGTCCGCGAGCACGGTGGACCGAGTCCGGATTTGCGTGATTTTCCCCGTCATCGTGCCCATCGTCACCGTGTCGCCCACGCGAATGGGCCGCTCAAACAGCAGGATGAGCCCGGAGATAAAATTTGCAAAAATCTCCTGGAGACCAAAGCCCAACCCCACGGTCAGCGCCGCCACCAGCCATTGCACGCTGCCCCAGCTCACCCCCAGCATCCGGCAGGTCAATACGACGCCCAGCGCGATGAAGGCATAGCGCGTCACGGCGAGGACGGCATACCGTTCCCCCGCGCCCATTTTCAACCGCTGGAGCAGGATCATTTCAAGCAGGGCGGGCAGGTGCCGCACGCTTAAAAACGAGAACATCACTATCAAGGCCGCCACGCCCGCGTCCGAAAGCGTTACCCACTCCAAGCGCTGCTTGATGAGAACTTCCTTTTGCCCCCCTTCCCCTTGCACCTGTTCTTCCGTGGATACGGTGATTTCCCACAAGTAAATCTTATCGAACACGGACAAGGCGGGGATCACATCCACCCAGATACCCCAGATGCCAATCAAAATGATCAGGCCCGTGGCATACCGCAAGAGGGTCTGCGTCTGGGTGTCCAGCCGGACGATGTCCAACTGGGCGTCGAGCGCGTCTTCTCCATCGCCCTTCATGGCTTCCCGGCGGCGTTGCGCCTGATCAATTGCCAGTGCGCGCCGTGCCAGCAGCAGCCAGCGCCGGATCAACCCAACACCCAGCAACACCAACAACACGAAAATAAGCGTCCAGAAAAACCGGGAAGAGAGGTGGATGGCGGTAAAGTAATATCCGCCGAGCGCCAATACCGCCAATACCGTGGGCACCCCCGCCAACGTCAAGTGCATCAGCCACAGCAGCCAGCGCCGTTCCGCAAGCCACGCCCCGCGCCGATTTTCCTGAAAACCTGAGCGCAGGATGGAAAACAGGCGGTACAATCCCGCCGCGAGCGCCAGCATGGCTAGGGTGAACCCAATCCGGCCCGCGGCGTCTTTCCAGTCCTCGGTGGCCTGGCTTTCAAAGGTTACCACCACAAAGGTCAAGGGCACCACGGCCAAAGACAGCAGCAGTAATTCGCGGCGGCCCGCCGCCGCCCGCTTTTCCGGCCAGCCGAAATGCGCCTCGGCAAGACCGCCGGGCAGCAGCACCATCCGGAGCGTTTGAAGGCACAACCCTATCAACGCTACGGCGAACAAACCGGCGCCCACGCAGCGCAGTTGCTCCACAGGCTCCCCTGCGGAAGAAAGCCGCCATGCGGCAAACGCCAGCACCCCCGGCCAAAATCCCGCCGCCATGGCGGTTAGTCCGGCCGTTTCAAGCGTTTGAGAGAATCGTGTTGCACGTTTTTTCTTCGCCTCAACACCAAGCGCCGTGATCCGTGCACGAATCCGCCGCAGGAAGAGCAACCATGTCAACAACACGGCCAGGGCCGGAACAGTCAGTTCCATATCGCTGAGCAAATTGGATTTCAGCAATCGGGGAAGCTGGCGCCATGCGGCGGAGTCCGCCAGCCAAAGAACCGCTTTTTTCGTTTCCACCAGTGTTTGGACGCCCAAGGGTGCGGTTGCGCCAATCCAAAGGATGTTTTCATTGATATAGCCGGTGAATTGACGGGTTTGGGCAATGAGCCGCTCCTGGCAGGCATTAATCTCAAACGCCAGGTTCAAATACACTTCGGAATCCCGCTGGATCGCGTCAATCAAATCGCGCTGATCCTGGATCAAGCCGGACAGCCGCTTTCGGATATCTTTGCTGACGCTTTCCGGTGAACGCGGGGTTAGGGCGGTGATCGCCTCGTACAGTTTACGCTCCTCGTCCGCAAGGCTCAGCCGTGTCTCGCGCAAAGCATTTTGGGCAAGCTGAGTCTTGGAAATCGCCGTTTTGCGCTCTCGTATTTGACGCTTCAGATCACGAATGCTGGGCAAGAGGGCTTTTTGTTCGCGCAACATGACCCCGGCCGCGCTGTCCAGTCCGCTGGTCTTCACCCGCTCGAGAATGCGGTTGTATTGGTCCTCGATTTGCTTGAGCCGGGCGCGTTCTTTTTCCAGGGTGGCATTGGCCGACTCGATCTTGCCGGTAAAGCCCTCCTCGCCCATGCGCTGTTCCGCCAGTTTGGCATTGTCTTCGGCCAGTTTCGTGGCCTGGCGTTGTATGGCGGGGTCGTCCTTGGTCAATTCCATGAGCACGCGCCGCGCGTCTTCCGCCGCTTTCCTGGCTTCTTTGCGCCGCTGTTCCGCCACGGCGTCGCGAAAGGCCTTGAACTCGGTCTCGGCCTGCGCCAGGCGGCGTTTGGTGGATTCCTGCAACAGGGCGATCATGTCGCCCCGGACGTCATAACACTTCACCTCCTTTTCATACGCCGCCATTTCCTGACGTGCGGCTTCGATCCGGGCCTGGAGGGCGAGGCGGTGTGCGGCGGCGTATTCCGGGGTTTCCGCCGTTTCGGGTGGCGCGTTTAATTCGTTCTGGGTTTCCACGATGCGTTGTTGGGCGGCGGCCTGCAACGCGGCCACCTCATTCCGGCGGTCCGTGCGGCGGCCCGGTTCGCGGATCAATTGGTCAAATTCACTTTGCAGGTTTTTGTATTGCGCTTCCGACTGAGACAGTAAATGCTCCAGTTGAGGAAGGTCCACCTTGTCCGGTATCTGAACAGCCTGCACTTCGGGTGGTTTTGCCAGATACTCCTGGAGCCCCTTCACTTCGTTCGGGGCGCGTTTCTGCGCCTGATCGAAATACCCCGCCTTGGACTTCCATTCCTGGGCCGTCTTCAAGAGCCGGAGTGCCTCATCGTATTGTTCCAGCACGCGTTTGCGCAGGGCCTCATCCATGCCTTGGGCATCGGCGATGCTCTTGCGCTGCGCTTCCACCGCGGCGATGTCCGGCGCGGCGTCCGGCGCGGTTTGCGCCCCGGCCGCGAACACGGTGAAAAAGACCACGGCCGCCGCAGGCAAACTTCGGAGTAACCTTGCTTTATTCGGAACCATATTCACCGCTTTCTTTCCATGGCCTCAAGAATAGTGTCTTCCTCCGGTTTTCGCAAGGCGATACTGGCGGGTTCAGGCGTTCATGCCGTTTCGGAATTCCTGCCACTCCGGTTCGTTGTCGAATATCCAATGGTAATATTCGCGATTTTCCAGCTTGGATGCGGCAGCCTCGTCCACGATGACCGTGCAATGTTCATGGAGCTGCAGGGCCGTGGCGCTGATCATCGAGGTAACCGGTCCCTCGACCGCCTTGGCCAGTACGTCGGCTTTTTTTTCGCCGGTAACCAGTATCAGGCAGCGCTCCGCTTCGAGTATGGTTCCCACGCCCATCGTGATGGCGCGCCGGGGCATCTCCTCGGGACGATCAAACAGCGGACTGTTTTGTTCGACGGTTTTCAGGGTGAGCGCCTTCTCGCGCGTGCGGGACCGCATGGCGCTCAAGGGTTCGTTGAATCCGATGTGACCCGAGGCGCCGATGCTGAGCAGTTGCAGATCAATTCCGCCATAATCGCGAATTTTCGCCTCATAATCGCGGCATTCCTTTTCAATGTCCCGGGCCATGCCGTTGGGCAGATGCGTGTTGCGCAAATCAATGTTCACATGATTGAACAAGTGATGGTTCATGTAATAGCGATAAGAACCTTTGTGTTCCGGGGGCAGGCCGATGTACTCGTCCAGGTTGAACGTCACCGCCAGGGAGAAATCCAATCCTTCCCGCTGGTGCATCTCGACGAACCGGGCATACAGCCCTTCCATGGTGCGCCCGGTCGCCAGTCCCAGCACCAGGTTCGGGCGCGCTCTCAGTTCCCGCGCCATAATGGCCGCCACCAGATTGATCGCGTCCTGTTTCGTATCACGTATTACCACCTGCATAAGACAATCCTCCTTGCGCTATCCGGCCCTATTATGCCTGCAAGCTTCCCCCGCCCTCTACTCTCCGGTTTCCCGCCCCCAGTTTCCCCGGCGGGTGGGCGCATGGAGAGCCTGCCGCAGCCTTTTCAGATACTCGTCCCGCGAAATTTCACGAGCGCCCAGGCTGGAGAGGTGAGGCGTGGCCAGTTGACAGTCAATCAGGGAAAATCCCCATTGCCTAACTTGCCCCGCCAGAAAGGCCAAGGCCACTTTTGAGGCGTTGGGCCGCCGGGAAAACATGGACTCGCCGAAGAAACATGCCCCCAGCGATACACCATACAGGCCCCCCGCCAATTCCTCCCCCTGCCAGCATTCCGCGGAATGGGCAAACCCCATCTTGTGAAGGCGGACATAGGCCCGTTCCATCTCCGGGGTAATCCAGGTTCCTTTTTCGTGCTTGCGCGGCATGGTGGAGCACCCCGAAATAACCTGTGCAAATGCCGTATCCAAGGTCACCCGGTATTCGCCCCCTTTAATCACCCGTTTCAAGCTGCGGGAAAGGTGAAATTCTTCCGGAAGCAGTATGGTGCGCGGGTCCGGCGACCACCACATGATCGGCTCCCCCTCGCTGTACCACGGAAAAATGCCATGCGCATACGCCAACAGCAGGCGTTTGGGGCTTAAATCGCCCCCTACGGCCAATAAACCGTCTTCCGCGTGATGCGGCGGGGGAAACAGCAGATGCTTTGTCAGGCGATACACTGGCATGGCTTAAATCCTGTGGAACGGCACAGGATGCGCCCGCCCGGTCCGCCCATAAGGATACTACGGTTCATTGGTCCGAAAAAAACGGACCCAGCGCGGCGGGATTGGATAAATCCTTGAGACAGGCGCAAACGCCCGCCGCCGCCATTTTCTCATTCATCTGGGCGGCGGGATGGCCCCCATAGACCACCAGTTTGACCGCTTCAAGGCCGGGAGTGTTTCGGAGAATCTGGCAAATGTCCAATGCGCGCATGTTCTTTTGCGCGGCATTGATAAACACCACGAGTGGAATCTGCAGCCGAATTTGATGAAACAGATCCACAACGCCATTAACGAGCCGGATGCCCGTGGAAAGTCCGCCCGCCGCGGCCCGCAGAAGATCAATATCCTCCTCGGCCTCGGAGAGGATCAGCCAGAGCGCCTTTGCGGCCGCCTGGCCTCGTTCGAACGTGAGCATCCGGTTCACAAACATGCCAATGCCCGAACGCTCGGCTTCTTTCTCATCCACGAACGCGCATCCGAGAAAGCATTCCTCCCCGTTCGCCGAGCGCCGGTTTTTCACGAGAAGCGGCAACTCTTCCACGGCCACTCCGTCCGGAAGAGTAAAATTCAACCAGATTTTCATGCCTTCCCACAGCCGGGCGTCGGATAAAATGCAGCATCCGCCGTAACTCATGTCCTGCACCGAGGCCTGGATTACGCTTCCATCCAGTAGTTTTACCGTGCAAGGAATCACCACTTTCAAGCGTTCATGGCGGCGCAGATGCACATGTTGGACTTCCTTGGGCCAGGCCAACGCGATCATGCGGTCTGAACGATCCGGCGACGGATCGCTGATGAGGGTGTAAAATCCCCATACCACGCCATCCTGCATGAACCGGAGCGCGCACGGCTGGCTGCGCCGGATGTTGGCGTTCGGTTTGTCCACTAAAAGAAACGATTCCGGCTCCCATCCCCGGATCACGGTTTTTTGCCGCATCGGGCAGCCGCTCTTCGGATTTAATTCCAGAAAGGCAATCGTTCCAACGTCCAGGCACTCGCCCAGTTCATGTAACTCCTGCGCGTCATCCGTGGATTCGGAGTCCACACTCCCCATCTGCACCAACTCACCCATGGTCTTCTCCCTATTTGTAATCCAACGCTTTTGTCCGGACGGTTTACTCTTTGCATGCGCTGAAAAGGGGATGTAGCTTAACAGAGCGCGTTTCTGACTCCCCACCCCTGTTGGCGCATGGGACCGATTGTACTGCCAAATTTCCTAATCGCTTGGCTGCAACATTTCCCTCATAAACCCCGGACACGTACCTAATGCACTCCAGCATATCGGACGCGTGACGGAAAGTCAACAAAAAAGACGATTCTTGTGTCGAAAAAAAGAAGCTTGTTAGTACGCGGTTTGTTTCGTATAATAACTCTTTTGTGATTGTTTTTATTTAACCATGTACGGGATTGTGGGGATTGTCGGGTATGGAAAAGATTTTAACGGTTACTGATGTCGCGGATGTATTAAAAATTAAAGAGATTACTGTCCGGGAGATGTTCCGGGAAAAACGGCTGCGCGCGTTTAAGATGGGGAAAGCGTGGCGCACGACCGAGGTGATGCTGCAAGAGGATATCGCGGCGCTGGCGCGCGGCGAGAGGCTGGTGGTTGTGCCGGACCCGGTCCAGAAAGAGGAACCGCCCAAGGCCGCGCCCGCGAAACGCGGACGCAAACCGCGGGTGGCGAGCATGGAGGTGGACCCGGATCCTCCGGTGACTCCCGTAAAAGAAAAAGAAGACGACTTGCAGCAGTTTTTGTTCTAAAACTTCAATGGGTTGGGCCTTCTTTGGTTGTACAGGAGAAGGCGTGAGGGAGTTGCGTTGGCTCTATACGGAAACCAAGCACATGACCTGTCATCTATTCACATTGATCTGTTGGGGAATTGTCTGGAGCTACTGGCTCTATTCCGCTTGGGGAACGAAAAGGAACCAGGCAAGCCGGCAAGGAATTCTTTTGCGCGTGTGCATCCGCATGGGGTCCATGGTGAGCTTTGTCCTGGTGTTCTATCCCCATTTGTCCGTTGCAGGGCTCGGGATGAGATGGTTGCCGGAAAATTCGCCCCTCGCCTGTTTCGGCGCACTTCTGTGTGCACTTGGGCTTGCCTTTGCCATTTGGGCCCGGCATACCCTTGGGACCAATTGGAGCGGCGAGGTAACGTTGAAAGAAGACCATCAATTGATGCAAACGGGTCCATACGCGGTGGTTCGTCACCCCCTCTATGCGGGATTCCTCCTGAGCATGTGTGGCACGGCCCTCGCCCTAGGCGAGGTCAGGGGAGTGCTGGCCTTCGCGTTGATGAGCGCCACGTTTGCCAAGAAGACTTATGACGAAGAGCAATTGATGATGTTTCAATTCCCCGGTGAATACCCATCGTATAAAGCGCGCGTGGCCAGGGTGATTCCATTTCTTTTCTAACGCAGGCGAATGGTTCAAACCCTATTGCGCGGGGCGCAGATCTTTCAGAACGAGCTGCACCGTGGTCTCCTCGCGCCATGTGTTGAATTGGGGGGTGAATGCGATATCCATTATGCGCGGGAGGTCTTCCATGTAATAGCGTTCCGCCATATTGAAACCGATGGCGGAGAGCAGCGTATCGCCTTGGCGCACGGTCATGCCCAAATGCCGTTCGCGGTATACGCGGGTGGATTGCGGGACCAGTTCCACGCCGGCGGCGCAAAAGAGAGGGGCCGGATTCTGGTGGCCGGCGGGCTCGAGGCATTCCAAAAGTTTCACCAGTCCGCTGTCTATTTGGCTAAGGGCGACAATGGCGTCAATGTCCAGGTCCAGGGCGAGTTCGCCTTCGCCCAACTGCCGGAGGGCCTCGGCTTCAAAAGCCTCCCGGAAGGCTTGGATGTTCTTCTCCGGAAGGGTCAGTCCGGCAGCGGAACGATGGCCGCCGAAGCGTTCCAGCAGCCCCTGACAGGCCGACAGGGCGTCCATCATATCGAACCCCGGCCCGCTCCGGGCGGAACCCCGGCCCACGCCTTCGTCATCAATGGAGATCATAACACACGGACGGTTGAAGTCACTTTGCAGGCGGGAGGCCACAATGCCAATGACGCCGGCGTGCCATCCGCGCCGGGCCAGGACAATCCCGCGGTGATGACGCATAAAATAGGCGTCGAGTTCTTCCACCGCTTCTTCGTAGATTGCGCGCTCGATGGCGCGCCGTTCTTCATTCGCGGTATTGAGCGCGCGGGCGGTGATGGACGCTTCCTCGGGGCATTCGGCCAGCAACAGTTTCAGCGCCAGCGCACCATCATCCAGGCGTCCGGCGGCGTTCAATCGGGGACCCAACTGGAAGCAAATCTTCTCCGAGGATACTTCCCGCAGACTCAGGTTGGCTTCCGCCGCGAGCTTAGCCAGGCCGGTGCGTTCGTATTTCGCCATGTGCCGCAGCCCCAACGAAACAATCACCCGGTTTTCCCGGCGCAGCGGCACAATATCCGCCACGGTGCCCAAGGCCACAATATCGAGATCATTGGGGGTGCCGTTCAGGGCGCAGGCCAGTTTGAAGGCCACGCCCGCGCCACACAGGAAATATCCCGGATAAGAAGGGGGTTCCCGTTTCGGATTCAGCACGGCCACCGCTTCGGGGAGCGTGTTCTCGATGGCATGATGGTCGGTAATGATGAGGTCCACCCCCAGTTCGCGCGCGCGGCGGGCGGCCTCGTGTGCGCTGATGCCATTGTCCACGGTGATAATCAGGGAAATCCCTTCCGCGTGCGCGGCTTCCACACGCTCGGCATTCAGTCCATACCCTTCGGTGAGGCGCAGGGGCATTCCATGGCTGATCCGGGTCAGGCCATAGCGCCGCAATCCGGCAAGGAGCACCGCCGTGGCGGCAATGCCGTCCACATCATAATCACCAAAGATAAGCACATGCTCATTGCGGCCGCGTGCTTCCGTGATGCGGGCCACGGCGTTGTGCATATCCGTCAACAAATACGGATCGGATAGATGGTCTATGGCGGGGTATAGAAACCGGCGTGCTTCTTCAGGCGTTTCCACGCCGCGCAAAAGCAACACTTGCGCAATCACGGGGGGCATGGCCACCGCCTCGGCCAGTGTGCGCACACGCGCCCGGTCCAGTTCGGGGATGCGCCAGGTATAACGGGGACGCAGGGTGCTCACAAGCGCTCCCGTGCCAGACGCACTATTTCGTCCACAACTTCGTCCTGCGTCATGCGGGTGGTGTCCAGCAGCACGGCGTCCTCGGCCCGGCGCAACGGGGAATCCTGCCGGTTTTTGCTTTGCTCGTCCCGCTCATGGATTTCGGCGGCCAGTTGGGCGCGGTCCACGGTCATGCCTTTGGCCTCCAATTCCAAGGCCCGTCGTTGCGCGCGCGCTTCGATCGAGGCATCCAGATAGATTTTACAGCGGGCCTTCGGGAACACTACGGTCCCGATGTCCCGGCCTTCGGCCACCGTGGGGGTGCGTTCGCCAAAGCGCCGCTGTAATTCCACCAGATGCCGGCGCACCGCGGAATTCTGGTCCAGCTTATAAATCACCCGTGTCACTTCGGGCGTGCGTATGGCCTGGGTGACATCGTGGCCATTTACCAGCACCTGTTGACCGGATTCTGTCTCCGAGATTTCAAGTTCCATTCCTTGGGTGGATTCCGCCAAAGCGTCCGGGTCATCGAGTGGGATGCCCTGGTGTAACGCCCGCCAGGTCGCGGCGCGGTACATGGCGCCGGTGTCCAGGAAGGCAAAACCGAGGGATTTGGCCACGCGCTTGGCGCAGGAACTCTTTCCCGCGCCGGCGGGTCCGTCAATGGCGACAATTTGGGTTGCTTCGCTCATGAACCACCTGCATGGTTGGAATGCTGGAGTATGCATGGAGGGATATCCTCCCATCGCTTCATCGTATCATGAGGGGTCAGCGCCGCTCAATGGCGCCGCGTGGATCACGCGCGTAGGTCGTGACGGAATCCCCGGAATCCTCGGCGATGCAAACCCCGAAGGCGCCCCGCTGACCCGGCCCGGCCAGGTGTGGCCATGCACACAGTTGCACCCCTTCCGTGAACCGGCCCGTGGCCTGTACCCCTTCCTCCGCCGCCCCGGCAAGCATGTAATCCGGCAGGGAGACCATGTATTCATCCCAGAGGCGGTCCCGTATTTTTTCCAACTGCGCCTTAAATTCGGCGCTCCGCTTCCGGATGTCCACGGCGCGTGCCTGCTTGTTTTCGATATTGCGCTTCATCAACTTCACGTACCGTTCATTCACCTTGCGGCGGAAGGTTTCACTGCTGGTGGCGTTGCGCCCCGCCGCCAGCAACTGGTCCAATACCTCCACACGGGAACAGGAAGCCTTGGCGCGCTGAAGAATGGCGTTGCGCGCTTTCGCGCTTTGCAGTTGGTTCATCCGCTCTTCCACCTCATTTTCGAGGGCCAGGCGTTTTTGATTCAGTTCCTCCATGCGCGCAAGCAGGGCGCGCACAATCTCCAGGAAATCATGTTGCGTGAGCGTTTTGCGCTGCATGCGGCGTCCCAACTCCACCACCGTCTCCCGTTCCTCGAAGAGATCGCGGTCAATCGTGGCTTCGGCCGCCAGGTGCATCAACTCCCGCTGCATCTCTTCCAGAATTTCCTGAATCTCCGCATTGGAGGCCATTTCCGTTTCTTCTTTGTGCGGTTGCAGTTTTTCTTCGCTCAGCCGGACCAGGGTCTTGGCCCCCACCATCAGCCGGTCCACAAACGCGATGCGGTGTTGCAGGCGGTGGATTTTCTGCATCTGATCGCTTATCCCTTCATCGCCCAGCAGATACACCAGCACGCTGCCCGCGCACTCGTCCGCCTCCCGGTCAATAATCACCAGCATCTGCTGGAGATGGTCCATGCGCTGGCGCACTTTGGAGGCATTGGACAGCATCCGCGCCGCCTCCTGCGAGAGCACTTCACCGTAATCCTGGCAGGTGAATCCGCGCCGCAGCACCAGCGAAAGGGGCCGCCGGTCGGTATGCCGGAACAAACCGGCCTCGACGCATTCCGAAACATGGACCTCCCCCCCTTGAATTTCCTGGCCCGCCTGAATGCGCCGGGCCATCAGCAGGCCGCCCAGCACCACCCCTCGAATACGGAGTTCGCGTGCGGCAAACACGGTTCGCGGTTCCTGCATGTTGAGGCATTCAATACAGCTTTCCTTTGAGATAACCATGGACTGGTTAAGAATGTTGGCCGCGCGCACATCGCCGCGGCGCGCAATCACCGCCCCGGAAATATTGTCGAGCACTTCGCACGCCCCGGAAACGGCCAGATTCCCCAGCAACAGGCCGTTCACGTGACAATTTCCGTTTTCGATGGCGACTGTGCATTCGGCGGGCAGCCCCTCAACGAGTTTGGCGTCGCCGCGGTGCTGTAAAACGGGTCCCCGGGTGGAGAGGTCGATGCCCGCGAATAGTTTGATGTCCCGAACTTGGGCATGCCGGAGATCATCCGGGGTGAAAATCGCGATGCGCTGGCCCACATTGGGCATGTCCGTGGCCGGCGCCTGGCTTTCCCGAAGCTTGTGAAGTTGCGCCATGTACGGGGTTAGGCATTCGATGGGGCGCGCATACTGGGCCTTCTGTGCGCTGCGCTGCATGAACGCCCAAGCGTTGAACAGTACATCCAATTCATCGCGCAGCAGGTGCTCCAGGTGCCCGTCCGCAAGCTCCTGGATCAGCATGCGCAACAGGGGCTGTTGGCGCCGTCCCGCCGTTTCCATGGCGCGGGGGGCGGCTTCCTGAAGCCAACGCGTACAGGCCGCCTGCAAGGCCGCGCAGGCCTCTGCGTGTTCTTCGGACGCCTGATGCATCTCGCGCCACATCGCACACAAAACAATGTCTTCCAGAGAAACGTTTACCAGTTTCTCCGCGGACAGGGACGCCATATAGTGGGCCAGGCTGTCGAACATTATGATCCGCCCCCCGTGGAGTGTTGAAGGATGGCGCCGGTATACGGCGGGCGGAGTATGCCCCGGTCGGTGATGATGCCCGAAATGAGCTCGGCGGGCGTCACATCAAACGCCGGGGAATAAACGTCCACGCCTTCCGGGGCGGTTCGTTTGCCAAAACCTTCCGTGACTTCTTTGGGTTCCCGAAGCTCAATCGGAATCTGAAGGCCGCTTTCCAGGTTCAGATCAAAGGTGGAAAACGGCGCGGCCACATAAAACGGAATCTGATGCGCCCGGGCGAGCGCGGCCACGCCATACGTGCCGATTTTATTCGCAGTGTCGCCGTTGGCGGCGATGCGGTCCGCACCCACGATCACCAAGTGCACTCGGCCTTCGCGCATGACCTGCGCCGCGGTGTTGTCGCAAATCAAAGTGACGGGAATGCCCGCCTGAACCAATTCCCACGCGGTAAGCCGCGCGCCCTGAAGCAAGGGGCGGGTTTCGTCCGCGAAGACATGAAACCGGCGGCCCAGTTCCCAGGCGCGGAACATGGGGGCGAGGGCCGTTCCGTATTCGCCTGTGGCCAGCCCGCCCGCGTTGCAGTGTGTCAACACCCCGCCGCCCTCCGGCACCAAGGGGGCGCCGAACGCGCCAATCGCGCGGCAGGAGGCGATTTCCTCCGCATAAATGGCCTGTGCTTCCGTCTCCAATCGCGCCAGGAGTTCTGCATGGGCCATGGAAGGCGCGCAGGTTTCGGCCACCCGTTTCATCCGGTCCAGCGCCCAGAACAGGTTCACCGCCGTGGGGCGCGAGGTGGCGAGATAGGCGGCGGATTCCCGCACGGCCTCCACCACCCCCGTTACATCCCTGGGTTTTTTCTCCTGAAGCCCCACCAGAACGCCGAAGGCCGCGCAGATGCCGATGAGCGGCGCGCCGCGCACGCGCAATACTTTGATGGCTTCCCATACGTCCATAAGCGCGGGCAATTCGATAAAGTTCACTTCATTCGGCAGAAGCGTCTGATCGATGATATGAAGCGTACTGTTTTGCCATTGCAATGCTTGCATCGCCACGCGCGGTTCCTTTTGCCTTGATGGCAAGATGCTATCGAATACCGGGGCCAAAAGCAATGTTTTCTAAATCAGCCGCCCCAGCATCCAGTCCCCCCGGTCTTCGTGCAGGCGCACGATGCGCGTTTGATTCTCCAGAGTATCGTTCACAGGCACGCCCACGCGGATATAATTCCCCGTATAGCCGGTCCAATGGCCCCCGGCCTGTTCCTCGAACAAAACCTCCACCACCCGCCCCAGATGCGCCGCATGGAAACGGGCGGTCTTTTCTTCACTGATTTGATGCAGTTGCCGACTGCGGTGGTGCGCCACGGCCGGCGGAACTTTTTCGCGGATGCGGCACGCGGGTGTTCCGGGGCGTTCCGAATACTTGAAAACATGGGCAAAGAATAGTGGGCTGTCCTGCAATAGGGCGGCACTTTGCTCGAAATCGTCTTCCGTCTCGCCCGGGAATCCCGCCATCAGATCGGTTCCGATGCCGATCCCCGGCACCTGTTCATGGGCATGATGAATGAAATCAAGGAATTCCTCGCGGGTGTACTTGCGTTTCATGGCTTCGAGAATACGGTTGGACCCCGATTGCGCCGGAATGTGAAGAAAGGGAACCAAGGGGTGGCCGGGATCGTTCATCCAATCGAAAAGTGATTCCGGGATGGTGCCCGGTTCGAGGGAACTGATGCGCAGGCGTTGAAGGCCGGGGAGTTCGCCCACGGCGGCCACCACGTCATGCAGGGTGTTCTCCGAGTATTCATACGTTCCGAGATTGACGCCGGTAAGCACGATTTCCTTGGCCCCGCGCCGGATAAGTTCGCGCGCTTCCTCCAGCAGGTTATGAAGCTCCCGTGAACGAACCCGGCCGCGCGCGAAAGGGATGATGCAGAAGCTGCACATGGCGTTGCAGCCGTCTTGGATTTTAAGGTTTGCGCGCCGCCGCAGAAGGGCGGGCCGGTTGCCGCTCTGCGGCACCTTGATGGAGAAATCGTCACGAAGTATCTTTTCACACACAATCCTCGGCGTATGATTTTTCCGAGGGCGCACATACTCCAGCAGGTGTAACTTGTCCTGGTTGCCGAGGATCAGGTCAACGCCGGGGATGCGCGCGATGGTCTCCGCGGCCCGCTGCGAATAGCAGCCAATGACCGCGGTAAATGCCTCGGGATTGGCGCGGATGAACTGGCGGATGAGTTTTCGCGATTTGGCATCGGCTTCGCGGGTGACGGTGCAGGTATGGATGATGCCGAGATCGGCCGGTTCGCCGAACGGAACGATATCATAGCCGGCCTCGGCAAGATACTCGGCGAGGAGGGCGGATTCCGCCTGGTTGAGACGGCATCCGAGGGTGTGAATGGAAGCGCGCATGGGGCTAAAAAAAAGCGGACTGTCTGAGTATCCAGCGGGTGAGCAGGCGGACGCCGAACCCCGTGGCGGAGTTTTCGGCCCAATACGGGATGTGTTTGACGCCGTAGGCCGTGGCGGCGATGTCGATGTGCGCCCACGGGATATCGCCTGTAAACCGTTTTAGAAAACAACCGCCCACAATCGTGCTGGCTTCTCTCGGCGGGCCGATATTGCACACATCGGCATGCACGCCCTCGATTAGCTTGTCGTAGTCTTCCCACAGCGGCAAGCGCCAGAGCCGTTCCCCGCAGTCATTGCCCAGTTGAATCAATTCCTCCGCCAGCCGATCATGGGTGCCGAGGAGCGCCGCCGCGAAATGCCCGAGGGCTACTTTGGCCCCGCCGGTTAACGTGGCGATATCCACCAGAAAATCGGGGCGGTACTTGTCCACGGTGAAGGCGAGGGCGTCCGCGAGAATCAAACGGCCTTCCGCGTCGGTGTTATTCACTTCGATGGAAATGCCGTTATAGGCGCGCACGATGTCGCCGGGGCGTTGCGCGCCGGCTCCAGTCTTGTTTTCACATACCGGCGCCACCCCCACGACGTTAATGACCGGTTTCAATTCCACGATATTCATCAGTGTGCAGAGTACGGCCGCCGCACCGCACATGTCGTATTTCATCTCGTGCATGCCGTCCGCCTCTTTGATACTGATGCCGCCGGAGTCGAACGTGATGCCTTTGCCCACCAAGGCTAGTGTCTTTTTCGCCTCTGGGTGATGGTAATGCAAAAGAATGAGTTTGGGAGGCTGGGAACTGCCCTGGGCCACCCCCAGAAAGGCATTCATGCCGAGCGAGGCGATTTGGGTCTTGTCCAGCACCGTGCATTCACAACAATCCTCTTTGGCCACTCCTTGGGCAAATTCGGCCAGTGTGGCGGGGGTGAGTTCATTGGCCGGCGTGTTGCCGAGGTGGCGCGCGCCATTCACCCCGGCGCAAATGAGGGCCGCCAATGCACAGTCCTCTTGTACACTTTGTGTGTCGTCGCCGTCCGGAAGAATAACGGTAAAATGCTGAATTTTTTCGGGAGCGGGCGAGGACTCCGCCGGATTTTTATAAACGGAAAATTCATATTGGCCGAGACAGATTCCTTCCAGAAACGCACTGGCGGGCAATGCGCCGAAACAGGTCCAGTCCAAATATAATCGTTTCATCCGCTGTTGTTGAAGCACCAACCCGGCCTTCCCGGCGCCGCGCCGGACAATTTCGGCGGTGCAGGCTTTCGGCTTTCCGAATCCGGCCAGCAGGATGCCGTCATACGGTCCGTCCGCCACGGGCAGCCAGAGGCATTCTTGCGCTTTTCCGGTAAAGGCTTTTTTGCCCCACGCGGCGTGCAGCATGGACTGGCCGGCGGGGCCGAGCGACAGTTCCTCCGGCGGGGTTTCGTTTTCCCACACCGGCATCACAAGGCAGGAACCGCTTCCGCCAAAAACACATTCGTTTTGCCGCACAACCTCCACATGCATGGCGACACACTCCTTATGAGACAATACCGTTATTCGGGGAACGCCAGCCGGAATCCCTCGCCCGTCACAATGGCTTTGTCCACCACGGGCACGCTGCCGCTTTCCGGCAGCACCACCTTCATGGGCACGGCGTCCAGGATGTCTTTCTGCACGTCAATGCCGGGCATGACGCGGATTAGTTCCATGCCGCGCGCCGTGAGTTGGAACGCGCCCACGTGCGTGACGTAGAAGATTTTCTTGCCCCGTTTCAGGGCTTCCTGGCCGCAGAAGGTGATTTCATCCACCTGGTCCACAAATTTGGGCTTGCCGGGATTCAACACTTTCATCTGGCCATTCTCAATCTGGATTTGGGCGCGATCGCCCCACGACCCCACAAAGAAAGTCATGTTGGCGCAGGTGGTGATGTCGATGAAGCCGCCGGGGCCCACGTAGTTGATGGCGCCCTCGCCACGCTTCGACACGTTGATGTTGCCGTGGCTATCGGCCTGAAGCATGCCGAGTATGGCCGCGTCCAGGTGCTTGTACATGCGGCGGAACACTTCGGCGGACGATACAATTTCAGTGGGATTGACTGCGGCGCCGAAGAAGATGCCGGGGGCCGCGAGACCGCCCAGCACACCGCTCTCGGTAATCAGCGTGACATGCTTGAGCGCGCCGCTCTCGGAAAGGAGCCGGGACACTTCCTCCGGCAGCCCCACCCCGATGTCGGCATTGCCGCCTTTGGGGAAATTTTCGACAAAGAGGCTTGCGCCCAGGCGCGCGAGCGCATTGTCCACCGCGCTGCGTTTTGGCGTCACGCCCACGAGTTTGTTGATGAACCGCACCCGCTCGATGCCATCGTTAATCGCAACATTACTGTTCAGCGTGAACATGGGCCAGTACTTGCGGTGCGGGACCGAACCCGTTTGTTCCGTGCCCGGATACACGACAACGGCGTCCACGTCCTCGGCGGGAATCCAGACATCCCCCCAGCCTTCGTCCACCACCAACCCCACATTCGCGATGACAATGCCGCCGTTTTTCTTGACGGCTTTGGCCATTTCGTAGCTTTCGGCTTTCATGAGGCAGTTCTTCGCGTAGATATTGCCTTTCTTGTCCGCGGACGGCATGTTAAACACCGCCACGTCCAATTTCGGGCAGGTGTAGCGAAGTTTGCCGTTGTCCTCCACCGTGATGAGCTGTTCTGCGTCCTTGGGGCTGACCGGCGAACCCCGGCCCACGCGCGGGTCCATGAACGTGCCCGCGCCGGTATCCGTCACGATATAATTGCGGCCTTCGCCCATTTCCGCGAAGAGCAGCGCCATTAGCCCTTGGGGCAGGCACTGTAATTCCAGTTTGCCCTGGTCCGCGAGCCGCAACATGGATTTGAAGGTTTCGGTGTGGCCGGTGATCATACGGGTGGTCAAACCGTCCTGGCCGATTTCCTCGAGCGTGCCCGGCACCTTGCCGCGTCCGCCGATGCCGCCCAGCGCCACCGCCGTCAGATTGCAGGGATGCCCGGTTTCCGCATGGAGTTCACGCATGGACCAATAGATGATCGAGGAGCGGTGGTTGGCCGCAAGACCGGAAAACCCCACCACGGAACCGTCTTTAATGAGCTTGACGGCCTCGCGCGGCCCCATGAATTTGTCGTTCCCGGGGACCGTGAAACGATAGTGGGTGTTGCGCTTGTCCCATGTTAGCCGCCAGTGCACAAATTGATACAGAATATTCAACCGCGTAAAGAGATTCATGCTGGACCTTTCTTGATACATACTGCATTCCCGCACGCATAGTATACCCTGAAATGCACGGGGATTTCCCCTTTGAATCGTTGGGCGGGCACTGCGGGCGTTTTTCGCCGGTTTCGCCTGCGGACAATCCATCGCATCGGAACGACGGATGTCCAGGCCCTTGATAACTTCTTCCGGTTGTTTCGTTTAGCTCCTTTTCTTGGCTGACCGCCGGCGGATCCCCAGCATGGTTCCGCATTCCGCGTTTCGCATCCCCCCTTGACATTCCCCGCCCCCCCGCCTATACTCCCCTCATCGAGGTGACAGTTATTAGTACAAGGGGTTATTGCCATGAAACAAACCCATCAACACGCAGGATCCTATTCCACCGGACCCAATCCCCTTCTGTTCCCTTATTTTTCCACCCCACGAAAACACCCCCCCTCCCTAACCCTCCTTAAGGCCCACCCCGTCCACCCTGTTCATTCGGTTCAGGTCTTCCCTGTTTTCCCAACACTGTCCGCAAAGCGGATGCTATATGCCTTGATTGCTCTCGGCGCGGTTATTCTCTGTCCGCTATCCGAGGGTAACAACGCTGAATGCGTTCCTATAAACAGTGCTCGTGTGGGGAATCAACCGAAGGAACTCAATTGGATTGAAGCCACGGATAGCGCGCCATGGATGGCACGTGAACTTTTTGCGTCGGTATCGTTTAACAACAAAATCTGGGTAATGGGCGGTCTAGGTTTTGAAGAAACAGATCTCTATATCATGAATGATGTTTGGTCTTCGTCCGATGGACAGAATTGGATTCAAATAACCGATGATGCCCCATGGAGTCCTCGTGACGAACATGGCGCTGTGGTATATGACAATAAAATGTGGATATTGGGGGGTGGCGATAATGAGTGGTACTTAAATGATGTTTGGTATTCTCCTGATGGTGTCAATTGGTTCCAAGCAACGGATGATGCACAATGGAGCCCGCGCAGTGACTTTCGGTCCTTGGTATTTGATGACAAAATGTGGATCATTGGTGGTTATAATTGGGAGGGAATTAAAAACGACGTCTGGTATTCCTCGGATGGGGTGGATTGGACCCAGGCGACGGACAATGCGGAGTGGGGGATTCTGGACGGCTATTCCACGGCCGTGTTCCAGGACAAGATGTGGGTGATGGGGGGATATAATCATACTGGAGGTTATTTGGTAGGCGATGTGTGGTCATCCAATGATGGCGCGCATTGGATGTATTCCGGCGATTGTGGATGGCGTGGTGGACAAATGTCACTATCAGCAGGTGGAGGGATTTGGCTGATGGGGGGAAATTATCACGGTTATCTAACAAATGGAGTCTGGTATTCGCAGGATGGTACAAACTGGACACTCGCCGGATATGCCGGATGGACACCCCGTGGCAGTTTTTCTGCATCTGTAGCTTTCGATGGCAAGCTATGGATATTAGGGGGATGGAATAGCTATGCAGATCATCCACTAAACGACGTCTGGTACGCGGAAGTCTTTAATGCCCATTTTAGTGCTAACCCAGGAATCGGTTATGCCCCCCTTTCCGTGCAATTCACCGATGAATCCATATCCGTGGTGGAACCCATCACTCGTTGGCTGTGGGATTTCGGCGATGGAAATACAAGCACCGAACAACATCCCGCGCATACCTATAGGGATCAAGGCCTATACGACGTCTCCCTGACCGTGACCGCCGCCTCCGGTGCCGATACCGAAACCAAGACCGGCTGCATCCACGTGACGGCGGGTGATCGGCCGTTCCACACCGCCGACATCAACCAAGACCACAAAATCAGCCTCTCCGAACTCCTCCGCATCATCCAATTCTACAACCTCGACGGACTCCACTGCGCCCCCGCCAGCGAAGATGGCTACGCCCCGCAACAAGGCGACACCTCCTGCGACCTCCACTCCAGCGACTACAATCCCCCCGACTGGCGCATCTCCATGAGCGAACTCCTCCGCGCCATCCAACTCTTCCGTTCCCCCAGTTACCAACCCTGTAGTGATGGAGAGGATGGATTCTATGTTGAATGATTTTTACCACGAATTACACGAAACACACGAAATAATAAGCAGAAAACAAGCAGAGATGTTTTGTGAACGAAATATGAAAACTCCTACCTGGAGATAGGAGCTACTATCGGCGAAGACGGCTTCTGCATTTAGTAGCTCCCATCTCCAGGTGGGAGTTCTCCCTCGTTCCCAAGTTGTACTTGGGAACGCACTTGTTTGAAAAGCTGTGCTTTGACCGAAAGAACCTCCGCTCCCAACGCAATAAAGGCGGACTGCGACCTCCACTCCAGCGATTACAATTCCCCCGACTGGCGCATCTCCATGAACGAACTCGTGCGGGCAATACAACTTTTCAATTCTGCTGGATATACTGCATGTGTTGATGGGGAAGACGGTTTTTGCGTGAATTAATGTATGACTCAACGCAGAGGTGCTGAGATGTCATTTTAACTATATATGTCTTTGAGTTTGGCCGTCCCTCGCTGGGTTTGCCATTTCACTTTTCTCGTTTCCCGCTTTCAGGATCTCCACCCATAGGGCAGTTTCCAGGGCTTG
Source organism: uncultured Nitrospirales bacterium (assembly GCA_964474205.1). Classification (GTDB taxonomy): domain Bacteria; phylum Hydrogenedentota; class Hydrogenedentia; order Hydrogenedentales; family CAILVY01; genus CAILVY01. Next base: position 50,842 of record CAYYRW010000010.1, read on the forward strand.
CGGTATTCGCAGGCGACAAGGTTGTCGGCATTTTTGTTTTCCATGGCCTTTTCTTTCTCGACGTTCCAGTGGATTTCGCTTTGCGAACGGAACGCCAGGTTGCCCAAATGCGCGATGCTGGAAACATAGTGTCCGACTTCCAGATTTTCCACCGGTTTTTCGCGGGACTTGACGCAATCGAGGAAGTTGCGCATATGCGCGGGGCGGGCGTCGCGGCCTGCGGGGCTTTTATACGCCTCAATGCTCTTTTTCTTGGGTTCCGGAATTATTTCATATCCGCCTTCATCGACAATGAGCGTCCCTTCGGTGCCGGAGAAGAGCATGCCGTGCGGTTTTCCGCCGGGCCCGATGCCGCCCACAATCTGATGCTCGAAAATGAGCGTATAGTTGGGAAAATCATAGATGGTGACCTGCGTATCCGGCGTTTCGGTATTGTCGTCGAGAATGCGTTTGCCGCCGGAGGAACTGACCCGCAGCGGCGGTTCCGGGCCCATGGCCCACAGGCAGATGTTCAGCAGGTGGACGCCCCAATCGGTCATCAGGCCGCCGGCATAGTCCCAGTACCACCGGAAATTGAAATGGAAGCGGTTTTTATTGAAGGGCCGCTTGGGGGCGGGCCCCAGCCACATATCGTAATCCACCCCTTCCGGCGGAGCGCTGTCGGGCGGGTTGCCCACGCCGCCAAGCCAGTCCAGATAGGCCCAAGCGCGCACCATGCGAATCTTTCCCAGTTTGCCCGATTGCACATATTCCACGGCCTCCCGGTAATGGGAGCCGCTACGCCATTGCGTGCCCATTTGCACCACCCGGTTGTGTTTCTTCGCCGCTTCGAGCATGGCGCGGCCTTCGTCAATGGTTTTGCCCAGCGGTTTTTCGCAATACACGTCTTTCCCCGCTTCACAGGCGTAAATGGTGGGCAGCGCGTGCCAGTGGTCGGGTGTGCAAACCAGCACCACGTCCACGTCTTTGCGGTCAATTACCCGCCGGAAATCCTTCACCATATCCGGCTTGTGACCCCGTTGAGCATCCACAATCTTCGCCAGATCCGCTAGTTTCGAATCATCAATGTCGCAGATAACCGGGCAATCCACTTCGGGGTTCAGAAAAAACGTTTGCAGGTCGGCATGCGAGATGCCGCCACAACCTATAAGGCCCAGCCGGACTTTTTCGCTGGGAGGGACGGCCTGCGCGCGCGCGGCGGTGGAAAGCAGGGTGGGCACGGCGGCCATGGCCAAGGCGGAAGTGCTGATAAACTGGCGGCGGCTGACGGATGCATCCATGGCGGGTCTCCTTGTTCGTTTGTTTCCTGGGCATTACTATGCCAATATGGAGTGGTTTGTGCAACCTCGTTCAGGAAGGAGACGGTTATGGACATGGAGCATGTGCGGGAGTATTTCAAGAAGGACCGTTTGGCGGCATATTTGGGCATCGAGATTGTGGAGGTTTCCCCCGGTTGCGCCACCGTGCGCATGCCCGTCCAGGATTTTCACATGAATGCGGTGGATGTGGTGCATGGCGGCGCCATTTTTTCCCTGGCGGATTATGCCTTCGCGGTGTCGTCCAACAGCCATGGCACGGTGGCCCTGGCCATTCAGGCGAGCATTTATTACTTGAAGGCGGGGCGGGGCGGCGTGCTCACCGCGACATCGCGGGAGGTCACACGGAATCCTAAACTGGCCACCTACCATATCGAGGTGAAGGACGATCAGGAGAACTTGATAGCCTCGTTTGAAGGCATGGTGTACCGGAAACAGGACCCCATCACGGCCTAGCGAGACGTGTCTGTCCGAATGGCACTTACTTAAGGAAATTGCCAACATGAATCGGCAAAAACAGCGAAAAATGGGGACTGACACAAGCGAGCGCGCCCATGCACAACCCCAGTATTTATGGGCCGATCTCAACGTGGGCGAGCGAGACGTGTCTGTCCCCATCTTTTCGCGTACTGTAGTGCCATTCGGGTCTCCCTCTGCTTTTTTGCACGTTTTTCGCTCCACGGCAACAAGACTCGCAGCAATAGAATCAATATGGTCAGCCTGAAGGAACATCCATGACGCGCAAAGAACGATTGATGGCTTCGTTGCGGGGCGAAGCAGTCGACCGCCCTCCCGTGAATTTCTATGAATTGAACGCATTAACACAAAATCCCGAAGACCCGGACCCCTATAATGTGTTCAGCCACCCTTCCTGGAAACCGCTGCTGGAGTTGGTGAGGGAAAAATCGGACCGGATTGTCATGTACGCGCCTGTGGTGGTGGATGCGGCGGAGGACCCGGTGGAGGCATTGACCGAGCGTGAAACGTGGGAGGAGAACGGCAGCCGGTTTATCCGCACCCGGATTCATACCCCGGAACGCACGCTCACCTCGCTGACCCGGCGTGACCGGGAAATAGACACGGTTTGGACAGTCGAGCATTTATTGAAGGATGCGGAGGATTTGCGGGCATGGGTGGCCTTGCCCCATCAACCTTTTTCGGGCCGGATTGATTCGGCGCCGATCTTGGATACCGAAGCGAAGTTGGGCGACAGCGGGATTGTCATGATTGACACCAACGATCCCCTGTGCGAAATTGCCGGCATGTTTGATATGGCCACCTTCACCATCATCGGGTTGACCGAGAACCGTCTGATGCATGAAGCCTTGGAGAAAGTGGCAAGCGTGTTGCAGCCGCGCACGGAAGCGGTGGCGAAATCGCTGCCGGGGCGCCTCTGGCGCATTTATGGGCCGGAATATGCCTCTCCGCCCTATTTGCCGCCGAATCTGTTTGAAGAATACGCTACCCGGTATGTAACCCCGATGGTGAACGCGATTCAACGGGAAGGCGGTTTCGCGCGCGTGCATTGCCATGGCCGCCTCAAGGATATTCTGGACCACATTGCCGCCACGGGCTGTACGGGCCTGGATCCCATCGAGCCGCCCCCTCAGGGGGATGTGGAATTATCCTATGTGCGCAAACACTATGGCCGGCAGATGACACTCTTCGGCAATCTTGAAGTAAGCGATATCGAGAACATGCCCACGCCGATGTTTTCCCAAAAAGTGCGGCAATCCTTGCGGGAAGGAATGGAAGGCGAAGGCCGGGGTTTTGTGCTGATGCCCAGCAGCGCGCCCTATGGCCGGATGCTGCCGGAACTCACTTTGCGCAATTACGAAGAAATTATCCGTTTGGTGGAGGATTTGTAAACCCCGGAAATTTTTGCAGACCGTGCAGAAACAACGTGAACAGGAAAGGACGTGACGATGTGCCGATTCATGGGTTGCCTGCTGAGTGCGATGTGCATTGCCGCGGTTGGGTTTGCGGAACCCGTGTTGAGCAAACCCTATTCCCTGCCGGTGCTTCCCCGCGAGGATTCGGTCCAGAAAGATGCCGAAACAGGAACGGAACTGCTTTTCTTAACCAACGCCAAATATAAAGACAGCAATCTGTATTTTCATCAGCGCTCCTGGCTGGCGGACATCTCGATGATCTTTCTTTTTTCCAACAGGGAAAAAGGCGGGGTGATGGGGTATGTGGTGGAAACGGGGGAATTGGTGCAAATCACAACGGCGGACGGCACGAAACTGCATGGCCCGACGGCGGCGGTGAACCGGAACAGCCTGTTTGCCATGGCGGGGGACCGCGTGGTGGAGATTCAACTCACCCTCACGGTTAAAGAACACAAAGGCGGGAAAAAAGCGAAAGTAACGGCCCGGGAGCGAAGTCTATGCACCATCAAAGGCATTGATGTGTATTTGAATGAGAGTTGCGATGGGCGGTATTTGGCGGCGGGTGGAGCCAACATCGAAGGGACGGGCAAACCGTGTCTGGTGCTCATTGACGAAACGACAGGAACATGGGAACGTTTGTGCGGCATGCCGGACGGGGTGGAGTACCACGGGCATGTCCAATGGAGCATCACCAATCCCAACTGGGTCAGTTTCGCGGGTGCGCCGAACCGGCTGTGGGTGGTGGATATCCGAGACCGGAAACCTTGGTGTCCTTATGCGCAACAGAAGGATGAACTGGTCACCCACGAGTCGTGGTGGGTGTACGATGAGTTGATTTTTTGCGGGGGCATCCATCCGAAGCCGTCGGAAGACTCGCATGTGAAGGCGCTCGATATGCACAACGGCACGGTCCGGATTATCGGCGCGGGCAGTTGGTGGCCCACGGGTACGCCGCCGGAAATTGCCAAGCGCAATTGGTGGCACGCGGCGGGAAGCGCGGATGGCCGGTGGATGGCGGCGGACAACTGGCACGGCGACATCATGTTGTTCGACCGGAAAACTTCGCGTCCGCACCTGCTCACCACGAACCATCGCACCTATGGCGGCGGAGAACATCCGGAAGTGGGGTGGGACCGCAAAGGCAAACAAGTGGTTTTCGCTTCCCATAAACTTGGCGGCGTCACCGTGTGCGTGGCGGCGGTTCCCGAGGTTTGGCAACAGGAATTGGACGCGGCGCGGGTGGGCTTGGAGGCAAAACAATGATAGGCTCAAACCTATCCTGCAACAGCGTGATAAGGAGAGAAGGCCATGACACCCTTTGAAGAACTCACCAAAGCGAGGGAAAAACGGGCAAAAACCATCGCCAAGGCCAAGGGCATCGAAAACGCATTACAGTCCGGTGCGTTGCCGAAATATATTGATGCAACGCTTTCGGAGATCATTGTGTTGGGGCTTTTGCGGCAGAACGTTACCCGCTTTTTATGCGTGCTGGGCCATGGATCAACGGAGGTGGGGGAGGTACTGCGGGTGTATGAACGGGCGGGCGTGGTGCGCACGTATAACGTCCGGCACGAAGGCGAAGCGGCGCATGCGGCGGCGGCGTTGCGATGGGTCACGGGCGAGAAGGCGGCGGTGGTGTGTTCCATAGGGCCGGGGCCTTTCCAGGCGATGGCCGCGTCCATTGTGGCGGCGAGCGACGGGCTCGGCGTGTGGTTTCTCTTCGGGGATGAAACCACGCACGATGAAGGGCCGAACATGCAGCAAATCCCCAAACATCAGCAGGGAACATTGCTGCAGCTTGGCAATACCCTCGGGACGGCCTACTGCCTTCATACGGCAGAAGCGGTGAGCGCGGCGTTGCGCAGAGGATGGGCCACGGTGGACCATCCGCACCGGGCGGGTCCTTTTTATTTGCTGCTTCCATTGAATACGCAGCCCGGCTATCTTACCCGCTTCAATTTGGATGAATTACCCTGCGGCGCCCCGCCACGGCTCGGTCCGGCGGTGGATGATGGCGCTTATGGCGCGGCGGCGGAAGCTATTCTGAATGCCAAACGGGTGGTGGTGAAAGTGGGCGGGGGGGCGCGCCAGGCCGGACCTGAGTTGGAAACGTTTCTTGAATTGGCGGATGCCGTGGCGGTGACAAGTCCGCTGGTGCCGGGGGTTATTCCGGTGAATCATCCGCGCAACATGACGGTGGGCGGCTCGAAGGGTTCCCTGAGCGGCAATTATGCCATGGAAGAGGCGGAACTGCTGGTGGCGATTGGCACACGGGCGGTATGTCAGTCGGATTGTTCGCGCACCGGGTATCCCAAAGTGAAGCAGGTGATAAACATCAATGCCGATTTGGAAAGGGCGCTGCATTACAACCACACCATCGCGCTGGTGGGTGACGCCGCGCTCACCCTGGATCGCTTGAACGCCGTGATGCGCAAGTTTCCCCGGAAAGTGCGCCCGGAATCCGCATGGTTCAAAGCGTGCAAGGCCAAACGCGCGGAATGGAATGCCTTTAAGGAAGAACGGTATCGCACGCCGAAACTCCTCGATCCCGTATGGGGCGGGGAAGTGCTCACCCAACCCGCTGTAATCAAAGCCGTTACGGATTGGGCGCGAAAAAAGAACGCGGTGTGTTTTTTTGACGCGGGCGATGTGCAGGCGAACGGTTTTCAGATTGTCGAGGATGAAAAACCGGGGCAGACCTTCACAGAGACCGGCGCCAGTTACATGGGCTTCGCGGTCTCGGCCCTGTTGTCCACCGCCTTGACCTCAAAGCCCTTTTACGGGATTGCGCTCAGCGGAGATGGCTCGTTCACCATGCAGCCCCAAATCCTCATAGACGGCGTGATGCATGGGGCCACTGGGTGCATTGTCCTGCTCGATAACCGCCGCATGGGGGCCATCACGGGGTTGCAATACGCCCAATTCGGACAAGAATACGCCACCAACGATACGGTGGAAGTGGATTACGCCGCGTGGGCGCGTTCCGTGAAAGGCGTGGCCGCTTTTCCGGGCGGGCGCACGGTCGAAGAGCTTCTTGATGCGCTTGAAAAAGCGCAAGCGCACAAGGGTCTGTCATTGATCCATGTGCCGGTGTATTTTGGGCCGGATCCCTTGGGCGGCATGGGCGTATTCGGACGCTGGAACGTGGGCAACTGGTGTGAATCCGTGCAGCGCCTCCGCCATGATTTTGGGTTATAGCCGAACTTAATGTGTTGTGGAGACTATCACGGTGCGCCCAGCAATACGGACACATCGTTAATGGCGCGGTTCCCCACGATCATGTCGGCGCGCCCATCCTTGTTCACATCCGCCACAATGCCGTTGATGGGATACGACCCGCAGAAATGCATTTGCACGGCGTTGTACCTGCGGCCGCCCCGGTTCGACAAAACTGACAGAAAATCACTGTCATTGGTCGTGATGATATCCAGGACATCGTCATTGGTCACATCCGCCACCGTCACGGAATTGGGGCTTTCCCCCACGCGTATCCGTTCGCCGCGCAGAAACTTTCCCCCGGGCCGGCCGTACAGCACATAAACGCTGTCATCCCCCGGATGAACCGTCACGGCATCCAGCATGCCGTCATTGTCAACGTCCCGTATCGTCATGGCGCGGGGCTGCGGTCCGGTCTCATACCGCTCCCGGCTTTCATCGTCAAAGGTGCCATCCCCGTTGCCCAGATACCGCACCACGCGCGGCGACGCCGTGTCGGTGTTGTCTTCGGGATTGTTGGTGCTGACAAACACCAAATCGAGCCTGCCGTCGCCATTGAGGTCGGCCAAATGCACGTCCAACGGGAAATTGTTCTTGTCCGCCGCCACGTGCGCCGTTTCGAAATTTCCCGTGCCTTTTCCGATCAACACGGAGATGAAATCCATGTTGGCGTTACCGGTGACCAGGTCCGGCATGGTGTCGCCATTGATATCCGCCATGGCAATCGAACGCGGCTCCGCGGAACCACTGACCCCCGCGGGCAGCACGGAAGCGAACCGCTCCGCTTGAAACGTGCCGTCACCCCGGCCAAGAAAAATGGAGACGCGGCTTTTGTGGAGATTGGTGACCACCACGTCCAGGAAATTGTCCGTGTTGACATTTCCCACGCGCATGGCGCGCGGCAGGTCGGATACGGGGGTGCTGATCTCGGGCTGGAAGGTTCCATCGCCCTTGCCCAGCAGCACCGCCAAATCCCGGGAATCCTGATTAATCACGAGGATGTCCGGATTATTGTCACGGTTGACGTCCGCCGTGAGCAAAACCCGGGGATTGTCGCCATCGGCGAAATGCTCATCACTGTCGAATGCGCCGCCTGGGCGGCCATACATGATGGACACCTCGTCCGCGTTGGGGTCCGCGGATACCAAATCCACATAACTGTCCGAATTGATTGCGGCGGGAATCAAATCGAAGGATTGCAGCCCGGTGCCGAATACGCGTTCGGCCCCAAAGGCGCCCGTACCATCGCCGTAGCGCACGGCCATCGCGCCCACGGGAACCGGTTCCGCGTCCGCGCTGAAGAGCAGGGCCGCCACATCGATTTTGTTGTCATTGTTAAAATCCGCCAATGCAAAACGTGTGGGAAGCGTGTTGGTGAAGGCCACGGACACCGCCGCCGCAAAGGTTCCACCGCCAAGATTCATGATCACCGACAGGTCGCCGGAACCCGGATTACTCACCACAAGATCATTCCAGGAGTCATTGTTCAAATCCGCGGCGCCCACCATGCGCGGGCTGGCCCCCGCCGCAAGGTCCACTGCCGCCGCAAACACGCCCGCGCCTTGATTAAACAACACCGACACATTGTTGGTGTTGCGGTTGGCGGCCACGAGATCGGGTTGGGTGTCGCCATTGAGGTCTGCGGCGATCACCGAACGGGGCTGCTGGCCCACGGGATACGAAACCGGTACGGCGAACGTGCCATCGCCTGCGCCCAGCAATACCGATGCGCTGCCCAGCCCGGAGTCCGCGGACACCAAATCAAGCGTGCCATTACCGTCCACATCCGCCACCGTCATCGAAAGCGGCGCGGCATCCACCGTCAACCCCACGCGCGTCTCCGCGCTAAACGTGCCGTCGCCCACGCCCATCAACACGGAAATATCCGAAGTCCCGCTGTTCGCGGTCAATGCATCCGGATTGGTATCGCCGTTCACATCCACAATCACAATGGTAGTGGGCGCCCTGCCCACCGCGTAGTTGACTTCCTTGCTGAAACCGCCCGTATCTTTGGCCAGTAGAACAGAGACGGTATTCCCCCCTTGGTTCGCCGTGATCAGATCATTGCGCCCGTCCTTGTTTACATCGTCCGCCGCCACGGCAAACGGTTGACCGGTCGCCGCATATTTCATTTTCGTTAGAAACAGCCGCGTTGCCGGATTCAAGTCCGTGTCTTCCGGATCCACCGGACACCCCCCCATGCATAGCGATATTGCACAAATGACCAGCCCGGTGAGTATTCCCATATTTCGCTCGTTCCCAAGTTGTATTTGGGAACGTACTTGCCCCAAAAGCGGCACTTTGAAGTTTTTCATCCCTTTTCGCGCACCTCCCCTCCAAAAACAACCAAGTATCCGCAATGAAAAGCAACGATGTATTCCCATAATCATAATTCACTTCCCTAGAGGCGGTATGCCTCGCGCGAGATGATTTCTTCCTGTATTTCCCGTCCTAAATTTGTGAAGTAGGCATTATACCCGGTCACGCGCACCAGCAGGTTACGATATTCCTCGGGATGTTTTTGCGCCTGCCGCAGAGTCTCGACATCAATCATGTTGATTTGCAGGGCGGTGCTGCCATGCTCCCCGTACCCGCGCAAGTATCCCGCCAACTTGCGCAGGTGCTCCGCATCGCGCACCAGCGAAGGCGACAACGAAATCGTGTGCGATGCGCCATTGGGCACCACTTCCAGTTCGAGATTGCCCACGGACCGGGCCGCCGCCGTGGGGCCTTCCCGGTCCATGCCGGGCGCGGCCGCCACGCCGTTGGCTAGATGGGTTCCGCGTTTGCGCCCATCGGGGGTGGCCGCCGTCAACGGCGCGTAGGCGATGCCGTAATTCCAGGAAAGATATCCGGCACGGTAACGTTTTCCGGTATGCGGCGTCATATACCGTGTGGTTTCTTCCGCCCACCAATGCGTCAGTTCCCGCGCCATGCGATCCGCTTCCGGCTGGTCATTCCCGTATTTCGGCGCTTTGTTCAGTAAAATCTGGCGAAGCAGTTCCTCGCCCTCAAAATTCTTCTCAATCGCTATAATTAACGCATCCATCGAAATCCGTTTCTCGCCGAACACCAGATGCTTGACCGCGGACAGTGAATCCGCCGCCGAAGCCAGGGCAATGCCCTCGACTGTAATGTAGTTGTGCTTGGCGCCGCCCGCCGTGATATCTAGCCGCTTCTCGATGCATCCTCCCACCAGGCACGACAAATAGGGCGTGGGCTCATACTGCGCGCGTAACGTGTCCGCTTCGTTGGTCCGTTCCACCAGCAGCCGCAGACATGCGGAGAGTTGTTGCTGGAATGCCGCTTCAAACGCCGCCCAGTCGGTCATGGTACGGGGATCTTGCGTACGCGGCCCGATTTGACGCCCTGTTGCCAAATCACGCCCTTGGAACAACGTCAACTCGACCGGTTTGGCGAGGTTGAAATTCACATCCACCGTGCCGGAACGATCATCGCCCTGCCGCGTGTTCTCCAGGCAGCCCACCGGCGCGTAATCCCACAACTCATGTTCAGGCAATCCCTGCCAGCGCAGCCCGCGAATCGAGGCTTCATCGAAGTTTAATAAGAACGGTGCACCTTGCGCTCTCGCCAGAATTTCACACACCCGGTATAGCAGCCGCTCCGGAGTTTTTGTGTGCAGGCGCACGTTCGGCTTGGGTTCAAGAAGATTCATTTCTTCGATAACGTCCAGGCAGAGATAGGTAAGGTCATTGCTTAAATCTTCGCCCTCAGGACCGCATCCCGAAAGGGTGATCAACTGCCCGAACGACGAATTGATTCCCTGGTTGCGGCCCACGCGCCCTTGGAAATCATAGGCGTAATTGGGCTTGATCCAAAAACAGCGCAGCAATTCCCGCGCGAAGTCCAGCGTAATCCGTTCCGCGGCAAAATCCGCCTTGAAATACGGCCAGAGAAATTGATCGAAGCGTCCAAACGATGTTCCCGCGCCGGGATACGACTCGCACACCAGCACCAGCATGTGCGTGAACCACAATGATTGCAGCGCCTCGTGAAATGTCTCGGCGGGCTGCCAGGGAACCTTACGGCAGATGCGCGCCACTTCCTGCAATTCCACTGCACGTTCAGGTGCAGCGACACACGCCAGGCGCTCTGCATGTTTCGCATACCGCGCCGCAAAAGCGCGCGTGGCTTCGCAACACAGCAGAAACGCTTCCAGTGCCGCCCGCTTCTCCGCATCGGATTCCTGGCTGAGTGTGGCGCGGATTTCCTCCGCAATGCCGCTAAAGCCAATACGAAGCACCTTCGGATAATCAGGAATCAAGTGCCCGGGAATCGCCCCGCAATTGCCCACCCCTAACTCGGACAATTCAACCACCGCGCGGCGGATGGCCTCGGATTTCTTGATTCTGCGTTTAGCCTCGCTCTTGGTAAGGCAATGTGACAGCGCCACGTTAAACCGTCCGCCGACGATAAGTTCGCCGTCCAAAATATCTACTGGGAGGTTTTTCTGCAACACTTCCGCGAAGAAAATGGCGCGGCGGAGAATAATCGGCTGATTCCAGAATCCTTCCGGCAATTGAACCGTTCGCGCGGCGGCCCGGAGCGAATCCTCATACGCCCGCTGGAACGGAATAATCTCCGGAACGTTCGTCCAATGCGCAAAGGAATATACCGTATCCCACGGCGTGCCGGTGGAAAAGGGCAGCACCTCATTACGGAAGGCGCGAGTATCAAATGACCAATATTCCTCCCGCAGCCGTTTCACACGGTCCGGCAGGGTTTCCGAAGCGCGCCATACTTTTGGCGCCCACGCTAAGGTTTTTTGCTGTTCCAATTTGTTCATGTCACGCCTGCGCCAAAAGCATCGCAATTACTTCCTGGAGATTATCGTGGAGTTCATCCAAGGTTTCCGCCTGACTATGCGCCCCGGCAAATCCAGGCACATACCCGACATAGAACCCCGTATCCGGGCACCGTTCAATCACTGCCGTGAATACGCGCATTCCGCATCTCCAATATCCGTGGCCTTTTCGGTGTTTAATCTTTATTGTAATCTTAACATAATTTTGTTACGTGGTATAAAATACTATTTCGTTGTTTCGCTCTTTTCGACGATGGTTCCCGCCCAGAGCGTTTTGATGGTCTCTTCCTGATTAAATCCGCCGGGTGTGGCCGCACTCCGGGTATTGGCGAAATACCACGTCTGATTCTGGGCCGATGGCGAGAGGCACCGGCTTCCCGGCATCTCCAAATACCCGATCGGATCGTGTTCCTTCAGCCACTGCACCGCATACCGCAGCCATGCATTGCGATACTCTTCGCTCTGACGGGCAAACCAGGTGATCTCATCGTATCCCCAGGGATAAAGCGTGCCACTGGGCTGATCAAGCTTGCCATTGTTCCCGTAATTATCCAATTCCACCAGGTAGGGGAGATGTTCGCACGGCCAGCCGCTGGGCGTGATCCCGCCCGCGCTCCGCCTGTAAATACTGTCCAGAAACCCCACCTCCAAAATGCCTTCCTGCGGTTTTTCCACCACTTCCTTGATGCGCAATGGGAAGGCGTGTGCATCCAAGAGGAGTTTTCCATCGCGGACAATCCCCCCGCCGGGCACATGGGCATCGCACAACACAAAATGACGCCGGGCGTGTTTCGCGGCATACCGGCGTACCCGCCCCAGCATTTCAAACCACCCTGCATTGTCCGTATCACGGCGGTTCATCAATTCCACTTGCCCGTAATGAATCCCCTCCACGCCCACGTTGAGGTACATCGCCGACGCAAAGTAGAACCACATCTGCGTTTCACGGCGGCTCATGTCCGGCACGGACGCCCCGTCGCTCCAATTATTCACCAGCGGCCCTTCGGGATAGATCATGTCCCCATACCGGAAACAGCGTTCCTCCACTGGCAGGCCAAACTCCTCAAACACCCATCCGGGAATAGGCACTTTCTCTACATCCCGCGTGATAATTTCGAACACCGCGCCCTGTAATATAAGGTCCGGCATCAGCGCATGCGCCTTTTCTGCGATGGGCTTGGCCTTTTCGCAAAGCGCCTCAATCCCGCTTTCACTGCCCCACCGGTAGATCGTGCGCCCCGCGAATTTCGCCCCAAGGTTCTTCAGCATCCGGAGATTATCGTCCACATTCCCCGCGCCGCTTAACAAATCCATAAAGGTGATGGACCGCGATAAATACCGTTCCAGCGTCTCCGGCGGCATACCGCCATCGAAAGCATACGGATTGTCAGATATGATGGACAAGAATGGTAATGTGTAAATTAAGAGGGTCAACATCCTAAATAATCCTTTCGGCAACTTGATGTTTGCGGCGCGTCAGATTACTATAATCTATTATGCCAACTATCAGCATGTTTTTTGGGATCATAGTGCGCATGTACTGCGGCAAAACGGAGCATAATCCTCCGCATATTCATGTCTATTATCAAGATCAAAAAGCCATATTTGACATTCATACCGGAGACCTGACGGAAGGGACTTTTCCACCACGTCAGACGCGTTTAGTAATGGCCTGGATAGAGCTTCATCGAGAAGAATTGTTGGCAGACTGGGCGCTTGCTTCCCAGGGTGACCTGCCTTTCAAAATCGAACCGCTGCGTTAATGCAAACAGGTGACGCTATGTACATAGGAATACAATCCGTTCAACCGTTGCCGGGATTTCGGCTGCTGTTATCCTTTGAGAATGGGGAACAACGTGTTTTTGACCTGACACCCTATCTGGAGACGGGGATGTTCAGGGAATTGCGAAATGAAAACATATTCAAGGATGTTCGTGTCTCGTTTGATACGATCGAATGGCCCAATGGCGCTGATTTGTGTCCTGAAACACTCTATGCGGAAAGTGTTCCCCTGGAAGAAGCGCAAATGGTGGCGGCTATAAAATAGTCCTTTTCCCTGCTGAGGTGTCCCTGAAATTTTTGGAGCAAAGTTGCATTTTGCCCGCGCTGCACGATATGGTGTGGGTTCGATGAAAAGGAGACTTTCAGCCGTGACCCACCGAGTGATTTCCCTTTTAATGTGTGTTCTTGTGGCAGTGAGTATCAGCGCCATGGCGCAAGAAGCGTTGGCGCCCCTGTCCGTGGTTTCGGATTCCGCCGGTAAAACGCTGTATGTGGCCGAATTTGCCGCCAATGCCGTGGCCGTGGTGGATGCCGAAAGCGGCAAGGTGTCAAAAACCATCCCCGTGCCGGGGGGGCCGGGCAGTTTGGCCTTGTCTCCCGACGGCAAAACGCTCTATGTGACCGAAACCGTGCCTGCCGGACGCCTCCATGCGCTGGATCTCGAAGCCAAGACAGTCTCTTTCTCCGTTCCCGCCGGGCATACCCCCACGGCGCTTGTACTCAGCCCGGACGGCCAAACCGCTTATGTGTGCAACCGGTTCACCAACGATATATCCGTGGTGGACCTCGCACAAAAGAAGGAAACCGCACGGATTTCCGTGTTGCGCGAACCAGTGGCCGCCGCCCTGACCCCGGACGGGCAACAACTCTATATTGCCAATCATCTGCCCGCCGGGTCTTCCGACGGCGATTATGTATCCGCTTCTGTGTCGGTTATTGACACCGCCCGGCGCGTCGTGACTGGGGAAATCCGCCTGCCCAACGGTTGTTCCAGCCTGCGCGGCATGACCTGTTCGCCCGATGGCGCCTATGTCTACGTCACGCATTTGTTGTCGCGTTACCAGCTTCCCACCACCCAGTTGGAGCGTGGATGGATGAACACCAATGCCATCAGCGTCATTGATGTGGCAAAGGGCGCGCTGGTGAATTCGGTGCTATTGGACGATGTGGATCTGGGCGCGGCGAATCCCTGGGGCGTGGCGTGCAGCGCGGATGGGAAACACCTGTGCGTTGCGCACGCGGGAAGCCACGAAGTCAGCGTCATTGACCGGCTGGCCCTGCACGAAAAACTGAATAAAGTCGCGGCGGGCGAAGCGGTTTCGGAAGTGTCGCAAACCCCTGCCGACGTCCCGAATGATCTCGCCTTCCTCGTGAAGATCCGCCAGCGCGTGGCGCTTCAAGGCAATGGCCCGCGCGGCATCGCGATAGCCGGAAACACCCTGTTCGCCGCCGAATACTTCTCGGACAGCCTTGGCGTGATCAATCTTGCCGAAATACCGCGGCTTAAGGCCAAGGAAATCGCTCTGGGCGGAGCAAAGGAAATGCCCATGGTCCGCAGGGGTGAAATGCTGTTTAATGACGCGCAACTATGCTTCCAGCATTGGCAGAGCTGTGCGAGCTGCCATCCCGACGCCCGTGCCGACGGATTGAACTGGGACCTCATGAACGACGGAATCGGCAATCCGAAAAACACCAAGAGCATGTTGTTGTCACATCAAACCCCGCCCGTTATGAGCCATGGCGTGCGTGATTCGGCGGAAAAGGCCGTGCGTTCCGGCATCAAGTTCATCCAGTTTGCCGTGCGCCCGGAGGAGGATGCCGCCGCCATCGACGAATACCTCAAGGCACTTAAGCCCGTTCCCAGTCCCCGGCTGGTGGAGGGAAAACCCAGCGAGGCCGCCGAGCGCGGCGCCAAGGTCTTCGAGCAGGCCGGATGCGCCGTGTGTCATCCCGCGCCGCTCTATACAGACCTGAAGGAATATGATGTCGGCACGGCCAAGGGCCTGGATCAAGAAAAGCCCTTTGACACCCCCACATTAGTGGAAATATGGCGGACCGCGCCCTATCTCTACGATGGCCGCGCCGCCACTATCCGGGACGTGCTTACCGTGTGTAATCCCAACGACAAGCACGGCGCAACCTCCACTCTGAACAGTGAACAACTCAACGACTTAATCGAATACGTCCTCACGCGGTGACCGGTTGAATCCAAAGGCTGTACTTGCGAAGTCCAATACCGGCTTGGGTACGCGGACGGCGTCCGGCACGCCGCCAAAGAAATGAAAATAGGATGGGCGGAACGCCTGTCAACCGATAAAAACAAGCAAATCAGAGGAAACCATGCAGGTAGTTCGTATTTCCCGCGCAGGCGTTGTTGAATATTCCATTCAGGTGACCAATATTCCCCTTGATCAAGCCGGTGCGCGTTTTCTGGAAGTGGATCAATTCCTGAAAGCCCATGATGCCGCGCCGGTATCCGTCCATGCCTTTGGCCCCACACCGGGCGCTACTCTTGTAACGGCGTTCAAGGAACTCTCACCTTCCGCCGCCTGGGTCATTTCGAACAACGATTTTGTCAGCCTCCAGGTTTGGGCCATTCAAGGGTGTACGGTGAACCCGGTCGAGATGGAGGGCAAGGTTCTCGGCTGGACCTTCGAAGACGCTTCCGCGCGCTATTGCCGCCTCGAGGGAATCCTCCCGCAACAAGTCACTGAACCGCGCGGGGCACAGGCGCGCGAGGCTTTCGACCGCATGAACGCCGCACTGGAAAGCGTCGGCATGACCTTCCATCAGGTTGTCCGCACCTGGCTCTTCATTGACCACATCCTCGACTGGTACGGCGAATTCAACAAGGCCCGGCACGCCTTCTTCACCGAGCACCAGATTTTTGACGGGCTGGTCCCCGCCAGCACCGGCGTCGCGGGACAAAATTCCATGAACGCCGCCTTGCAAACCGGATTGCTGGCTGTTCAACCTAAAAACGGACTGGTGCGCGCCGAAGCAGTTCCTTCGCCACTCCAATGTCCCGCCCTCGAATACGGCAGCGCTTTCAGCCGCGCCGTCGAAATCCAGACCCCCGATCACCGGCGGCTGATGATTTCCGGCACCGCCAGCATCGCCATTGAAGGACACACCCTCCATCTCGACGATTTCGAAAACCAGGTAAAATGCACCTACGACGTGGTCCACGCCATTCTTGCCTCCCGCGGCATGGAGTGGCGGGACGTCTGCCGTGCCATCCTTTACTTCAAACACGCGGACGGACTCCGCCGTTCCCAAGCCATCCACGCCCAATGGGGGCTCCCTCTCGTGCCTGCCGCACTCGCCGAATTCGACATCTGCCGTGGCGACCTCCTCTTCGAAATCGAACTCGACGCCCTCAAAAGCCGATAATCCTGCTACTCCTCCAGATATTCAGCCTTGCGCGAATATTGATTCAAGCTGTACTTATCGGCTTGGATTCCAGTGGGCATATACCGAATACCATATGACATGTTTCCGCTTCCTTGAGTTCCCGATTTCCAGATTTACGCGCGGGGAGCGATGGCCTCCCGGTCAAGGCTGTGTTTCTTCCTGTGCAAGCAATTCGGAATAGGTTTGCCGGTAAATAGTGTGCACGCGGGTGCGGAGTTCATTGACGGCCGCCAGCAGATCGCCTTGTATGCCCAGACGGGCGGCCAGGTCCGCGCGCGCTTCGGGGGTTTCTGGGAGAGTGGAGGTCTGGCTGCCGTGCATCATGCGGATGCGGTTGAGGATGCTTCGGAACACACGGTAGGCCTCCGCCAGCGTATTGCATTGGTCCGGCGGGGCCAGCCTTTCCTCTCGCAGGATATCCAGCGTGCCGAAAACCCCGCCCCGTTTCAGGACCGGATAGTTCGCGGCATGGTGTAATTGCCAGCAGCGCACGATCAACTCGACCTCCGCGAGCCCGCCTTCGCGCTTTTTGAGATCAAGGGGGGAGGCTTGTTCATGGGCTTTCTGGCGGAGGGCGTTGATGCGTTCGAGCGTGGCGCGGTCCAGAGGGGTGGAAAAGGCGATGTCTTTGGCGGCGGCTTCGATTCGGGCGGAAAATTCCGGATGGCCCGCGACCGCCCGGACTTTCATCAGGGCATAACGCTCCCACACTTGGGCATGGTTCTGGTAATAATCCTCGAGATGCGGCTCTTCAATGGCGAGAATGCCCTTATTGCCGTCGGGCCGCAGGCGCGCATCAATGGGATAGAGGATGCCATACCGCGTGGATTCTTTCAGTGTTTTAATGGTTTGGGCCGCCACATCCGCAAAGTATTCGGCCGGCGACATGCCGGTATCGATAACGGCCCCGGCGCCATAGACGAAGATGAGATCGAGATCGCTTCCGTACCCCATTTCACGGCCGCCCAGCTTGCCCAAGCCCAAAATGGCGAACGGCGCATCCGTATGGCCAAAGCGCCGCTCCGTTTTTTCGCGTGCCCGGCGCAGGGCTTCCGCGAGGATGACTTCGGCCAGCAGCGTGAGTTCGTCGCCCACCTGCGCCACGGAAATCCCGCGCAACAATTCGCGCATGGCGACCCGGAGCAGGACGCCGTCGCGCAACCGGTACAGCGCGGCCTCGGATTCATAGGCGCTGTTCAGCCAGGAAAGCTCCGTTTCCAGGGTTTCGCGCGTGGGCGGTGCGTCAATGGCCTCGGGGCTTCCAAGGGTGTCGAGGAGGCCGGGTTCCCGCACGAGAATGGAACAGAGGAATTCGCTGTTGGCGGCCAGCGTGACGAGGAACTGGTTCAGGTTGGGATTGGCCCGGATGATTTCATAGAGGGTGGACGGCGCGCTCAGCCGGGTGAGGATATGCCCGAGCTGGATGAGGGTTTCATCCGGATGGGCGGTGTGGGCAAGGGCGTTCAGCAAACTGGGGACAATCTCCGAAAACAACTGATGCACATGCCGGGTGAAAGGGCGGACCTCCGAGCCTGTGGCTAACAAAACCAGTTCTTCCCGGGCGCGCAGGGGATCGTGAAATCCGAGTTCTTCCAGTTTCTTGAGTCCAGCATCTCCTTTGGAAAGAGGATTGAGCAGATCCCCCACCCACAGCATCCCGGAACCTTTTGTGGCCAGGAACTGTTCGAGGATGCGGCGTGTTTCCCGGGTCCGGTCGCGGTAGACGCGCAAAAACGCCTCGCCGTTCGTGTATCCGAGGCGCCGGGCGAACTCATCAAGTTTTTCAGGCCCTTCGGGGAGTTCATGGCATTGGCGTCCGTCTTCGATTTGGAGTCGATGTTCAATCTGGCGCAGAAAGGCGTAATTGCTGGCCAGCGCCGCCGCATCAAACGCGCCGAGGCAGCCGTGTTCGCCCAGGGCCTCGATGGCGTTGAGGGTGTTGGTGACCCGCAGATGGGGACACTGGCCGCCGTTGAGCAATTGCAGCATTTGCACCGTGAACTCGATGTCGCGGATGCCGCCCCGCCCCAGTTTAACCTCCCGTTCCGTCTGGCCCGGTGCCGTCAGGCTTGATTCCGCCTGCTGCTTGACCTGGCGGATGTCTTCCAAGGTCTCGTCATCGAAGTATTTTGGAAACACGAAACTGCGCATGCGCTCAATGAAGGCTTCGCCCAGCGTGTAATCCCCCGCGCACGGGCGCGTCTTGATCAAGGCCTGCCGTTCCCATGCCCGGCCATAATCCGTGAAATAATGCACCGCGCTGTCCAGGCTGACCGCGAGGGGGCCCATGCGCCCGAAGGGGCGCAGCCGCATGTCCACCCGGAAAATAAACCCTTCCGCGGTCTGCTCCGACATCGCCTTGATGATCCGTTCCCCCAGTCTTTTGAAATATTCCTCATTGGTGGCAACGCCGGAAGTTCCGCCGGTGGTTTCGCCGTCTTCAGAATAAAAAAACAGCAAATCAACGTCCGAACTGAAATTGAGTTCACGCCCGCCCAGCTTGCCCATCGCCATGATGACAAAAGAGGCTTCCCCTTGGCTGTCCAGGGGAACGCCGAACCGTGCGCGGAGTTCCCTGCCGGCGGCGTGAATGGCGGCCTCCAGCGTGGCATCCGCCAGGTTTGAGAGGTCTTCCGTGATGGAGGCGAGCGGTGCGTATTCCACTATGTCGCGCGCCGCGATGCGCAGGATTTCGCGTTGGCGGAACCGCCGCATGGCACGGCAGCATTCTTCAAAAGAGTCCGCGGCCTCCAGACTCTTCAAAAGTTCCGCCAGCATGTCGTCTTTTGGGCGCGCCGTATTCAAGTCCGCTTCAGACCACAGCCAGGAGGCATAGGCGGGATAGCGGAAAATGAGATCGCTGAGGAAATAACTTTGGGCGAAAAGCGTCGCCAGCAAATGCAGATACTTGGGGTTGGAAGCCATGCGGTTGCGTTCAGCATAAGGCGACAGGCAGTTCTCGAGATAGCGGTGCAGCCCGATGACCACGCGATCCGGGTTCGAGGAGGAGGACACGGCATCCCGCAGCAAGCCCACTAGCGCCGGCGGCGCCTGCTCCACTAGCGAAACAAGGCATTCACCGGCTTGCTCCGGGTCTTCGAAGGATATGTGAGAAAATTCGTGATGCATGGTTCCTGATTTTCGCCGGAAAAGAAGAGGTATGCTATCACGCAACGAAAGGGTTACTCAAAAAAGGGAAAGCACGCGTCCCTCCGCCGAAATAGCTGCCATTCGGCTGGGTGCATGACCGCGCAAAAGCGAAAGGCATTAAATATGAGAATTTCCGGCGGAATAAAGGGCCGTTTTGCGAAATGTAGTGCGAAGCCGGGGTTAAATAATGTCTTTTCCTTGACAAATCGGGGGAGCTCCCGGATAATCGCATTGAGAAGGATGAAGGGATGTGTCTATGTCAGGCTCGAATGCTCGAATACATCCGATTACTGATGGTGATGCCGATCATTCCTTACATCGCTATGCGCCGATATCGGTGGATCCCCGGGACCCGGAAGTGCTGGAGGAGGCGGGGGGCATTTTCTTGGATTACCTGCCGATGGCGGCACTCTTTTTTGATGCGAAATCCGGGGCGGTCTTGGACGGGAATGAGGAGGCGCGGCGGATATTGGGCTATTCGCTGGAGGAATTACGAACACTGCGCACGGAAGACTTGGGGGTGGAGGAAGATGCCGAGAGAACATTTTCCCCCGCGCTTTTGGATGAATTTTCCTTTGATCACGGGCCGTTTGAATGCCGCGCCCGGGATAAGAACGGCTGCCTTTTATGGGTCGAGGCGGCGGGCAAGAAGATTTGCCGCCACCGGCACTGGTGCGTGCTTGTAGTGTTCCGTGACATCACTTCCCGCAAGGAAACCGAAGAGCAATTGCCCGTCATCCGTGAAGCATTGGATGACTGCGGCTCTTCGGTGTTGATTACCCGCCCGGATGGCGCGGCCACGTATTTGAATGCCGCCTTTGGTTTGCTTTTTGGCTATACCGGGGATCGCTTGCAGGAGGTTCGTTTTGAAACGGCCTTTGTGGATTCCCTGCAGGGGGCCGAAATTTTCCGCTCGGTGGCCTTGGGGGGGCAGTGGCAGGGGGAGGTGCGGATGCTGTCCAAGGCCAAACGGGAGTTTACCGCTTTTCTGCGCGCCACCCCGGTGCTGGGGGAAGACTATGATGTCCATTACATCTTGTTTATTCTGAATGACATCACGGAGCGCAAACAGCTTGAGGCGCAGGTGTTTCAGTCGGAGAACATGAAGGCAATCGGGCAACTGGCCGCGGGCATCGCGCACGAAATCAACACCCCCACCCAGTATATCGGCGACAACGTCCGCTTTTTGCAGGATAGTTTTGCGGCCTATTCCGCGGTGGCGGAAGCGGGCGCCGAACTGCTTGAAAAGGCGCGGCAGGATGCGCTGGTTCCCGCCCTTTGGGAAGAACTCGAACGGCGGATTGCGCTTGCGGATTTGCCCTATCTGCGCGACGAGGTGCCCTTGGCCTTCAAACAATCCATGGATGGCATCCACCGGGTCACCGAGATAATCCGCGCGATGCGGCAGTTCACCCACGGCGCCATCACCGAACGGAAAATGATTGATTTGAATCAGGCCATCCTCGGCACGATCACGGTGGCACGGAATGAATGGAAGTATGTGGCGGAGATGGAAACCCGTCTTGATCCGGAACTGCCCCTGGTGCCGTGTTTCCCCGGGGAAATAAACCAGGTTCTGCTAAACCTTATCGTGAATGCCGCGCACGCCGTCGCGGATGTGGTGCATCCCTTCGGAAAACAGGGGGAGGCCGTGGAATCAAAAGGGCGGATCACCGTGAGCACCCAACAGGAACAGGACTGGGTGGAAATCCGGGTGGAGGATACGGGCACGGGCATTCCCGAGGATATTCGCGGACGGGTGTTTGATCTGTTTTTCTCGACAAAGGCGGTGGGAAAAGGCACCGGTCAGGGCCTTTCCATATGTCATGCGGTGGTGGTGGACAAACATGGGGGAACATTGGCCTTTGAAACCGAAACAGGGCGGGGAACCACGTTTATCATGCGCCTTCCACTGCGTCTGGAGGACCTGGACTCCCAGGGGATGCACACCGGGGGGGATTCTTCATGATTCGAATATTGTTTGTGGACGATGATCCGAATGTTCTCAGCGGCCTGAGGCGGATGCTGCATTCCATGACGGGGTATTGGGAGATGGTGTTTGTTTCCAATCCGCACGAGGCTTTGCGCGCCGTGGATGCCGTGTTTTTCGATATCATCGTCGCCGACTTGCATATGCCGGACATGGATGGCCCGATTCTTCTTCAGGAAATGCGGCGGCGTTCGCCGGAAACGGTGCGCATTGCACTTTCCGGATATTCGGACCAAGGAGTGACCTTGCGCGCGGCGGGTCAGATGCACCAGTTCCTGGTAAAACCATGTTCGCCCGACGAACTGGTGCTCACCCTGGGCCGGGCGGCTTCGCTTGGCGCGCTCTTGACCAACAAGCGGCTGAAACGGATTGTGGCCCAGCTAAAGACCTTGCCCAGCGTGACCCGTTTCTACGATGACATTGTCCGGGCGCTTGAGCAGCCGGAGCCTTCCGTGACGAACGTGGGCGAACTGATAGCCCGCGACGCGGCCATGAGTTCGAAGGTGCTGCACTTGGTGAATTCGGCGTTGTTCAGCCTGCCCCACATCGTATCGGATCCCGTTCACGCCACGGCGCTGCTGGGCCTGGATACCCTGCACGCGCTGGTATTTTCCGTGAAGCTATTTGATCAATTCACCACGGCGGAGATAGGAGGATTGCCGGTCCCGGAACTGTGGAATCATTGCGTGGCGGTGGCGCGTCTCGCCAAGCGGTTGGCGGTTTTGGAAGGCGCTGGAGCCGACATGGCGGAGGCGGCGTTCCTGGGAGGATTGATGCACGATATTGGGAAGATCGTATTGGCCATGGACAATCCGAAGGGCTATGAATCGGTGGTGGCGGGAGGCCAGGGGCATTGCCGGGAGGGGCTTGCGCGGGAGGAACGGATTTTCAAGGGCAACCATGCGGAAGTGGGGGCCTACCTGATGGGCCTGTGGGGGTTTTCAGAACCGATTGTGGAGGCGATCCACTTGCATCATGCACCCAAGAAAAACATCTTGGACGAATTTGGCCCCTTGGCCGCCGTGCATTGCGCCAACGCATTGATATGTATGGGGGAGTCTTCAGAAACGTCTTTTTCCCAGTATGCGGATGAAGAATATCTCAAAAGTCTTGGGGTTCTTGAACATATTCCCCTTTGGATACACGTGGCGGAGCAGACCATCGGAAAGGAGGCTGCGGCATGATGGACAAGGTAATGCTGGTGGATGATGATCCCAATGTGTTGGCGGGGTTCCGCCGGCAAATGCGCAAAGAGTTTGAATGTGAAACGGCGGACAGCGGGGCCAAGGGGCTTGAGTTGCTGGCCCGGTCCGGCCCCTTCGCGGTCATCCTATCCGATATGCGCATGCCGGGCATGGACGGTATTGCCTTTCTGGCGGAAGTCCGGCGCCGCGCGCCGGATACGGTACGGATCATGCTTACGGGAAATGCCGACCTTCAGACCTGCATTGATTCCGTGAATCAAGGGCATATTTTCCAGTTCCTGACCAAACCCTGCGCCCCGGAAACCATGAGCCGGGCGCTCGAAGCCGGAATTCAGCAATACCGGCTGTTGCGCGCGGAGCATGAACTCATCCATGGGACCGTGGCCGGATGCATCCGAACGCTTACGGATATCCTGAGCGTGGTCAGTCCTGGCTCCTTTGGTCAGGCGGCCCGGGTGCGCCGCTATGTGCGCCATATCGCCGCCCAGATCAATTCCCCGCATCTTTGGGAGTATGAAATGGCCGCGACGCTGTGCCAAATCGGGTGCGTGGCATTGCCCCGGGAGATTCTCGGACGCATCACTGCGGGCCGCCCTCTGACCATCGAGCAGCGCAATATTCTCGCGAACCATCCCTCCATTGGCTGTCAACTGTTGGCGGAAATTCCCCGGTTGAAATTGGTGGCATTGATTGTCGAGAAACAAAAAACGCCGCCCAAGGCCTGCGTCATGCCGCATGAGGGCATGCCGGAGGATGAAATCGTGGACTTGGGTGCCCAGATTCTGCGGGTGGCCCTGGATTTGGACATGCTGCTGAACCGCGGCGAAGCCTTTATCAAGGCGCTGGCCACGTTGCACGCGCAATACGGGAACGATCATCCGCTCGTGGACGCGTTGATGAGCTTTGAAAAGGATGCCGCCGATAAGGTTATCATTCAGGTGAATGCAGGAGAACTGACCCCTTCGATGGCGGCCGCGGAGGACATCCTCGATACGTCCGGGCGGCCAATCCTTGGAAAAGGGCAGCATTTGAGCCTTCCCATGATCTATTATCTCCAGGGGTGTGTTCAGGCGGGCGAGATTAAGGGGCCGTTTCTGGTGGAGGTGCTGTCGGAAATTCAATAATCAGTTCTTTGGCAAACGGTAACACTGGCGGAAGGAAGGGACGGCGTTGTCTATGAAAATGCATGTTTGCAGGGGTGCGGTGCTGGGGTTGATGTGGGGAGTAATTTTTGCCGCTCATGCACAGGAGGCGCAGGAAACAAGGCCGAAATTCATTCTGAATGCGCCGGTGACGCATTCTGACTGGATGTTGCGCGATGGGGTGGCATGGGGGGCCGAAGGGGTGCGGCACATGCTGGATGCCTGTAAGGCCAGCGGGTGGAGGCGGGTTCATTGGCGGGCGCTGGATGGCGGGCGTTCTCTTTATACGAGCGCTTTGATGGAACCGCAGGGGAAATGGGACGAGGATAATTTTTGGAATCCGGCGGAGCCCGAGGACCGGAAATTGATGGAATCGTATACGGGGGGCATGACGCCGGAGGCGCGGGCCGCGTTGTTGGGAAAATTGGAGCGGTATGATTATGGGGAGTTTGATACGTTGAAGGAGGCGGTGCGGTATGGGCATGCGATTGGATTGGAGGTGTACGCCTGGATTTCGGTGAATGAAGATGATCATGGGTGGGGGTTGCGGAGCCGGTTTGCGAAGGCGCATCCGGAATGTTGCTGGAAGAAGCGGGATGGCACGGCGTATCACACGCAGCAGAGTTTCGCCTTTCCGGAAGTCATGGAATACAAGCTGGCGGTGGTGAAGGAGATTCTGGACAACTATCCGGTGGACGGCCTCTTTATTGATTGGCTGCGCACCGGGGATATCCGGGATAATCCGCAAACCGATGCGGACGGAGTGGCCGACCATGGGTATGAAGAACCGATGCTCAAGGGGTTTCAGGAAAAAGGCGGTATGGACCCGAAAACGATTCCCAACGGGGATGAACGGTGGGTGCGGTTTCGCGCGGAACCGCATACCATGTTTATGCGCGGGGTAAGGAAGCTGGCGGAGGCAAAACGGAAGGGAATGCCGGTCGCCGTCCTGGTGGCGCATCCGTGGTGTTATCGCGGGATGCAAAACAAGATTGATGGGAACTTGCGCGGGTTGCTGCTGGACTTGAATACGTGGGCAAAGGAGGGATTAATCGATGCGGCGGCGCCGGCGGGCTATTACCTGGGGGGCGGGACTCCGGAGCAGGCCTATCGGGCGCTTCAGGAGGAGACGGAGCATAAGACGGATATCTGGTATTACGCGTGGGTACCGAATACGGTGGATGAATTCAGGCGGGATGCCGCGCAAGCACAGGCGTTGGGCGCGAAACATATCCTTCTTTGGGAAGGCGATTATATTGATGGGCGGGCGGACAAAGAAGCGTTACAGAATATTATGTCGGAATATGCGTGTTCCGCACCGAAGTGATTGTGGAATGGCGAGGGATGCGGCTTAGTCTTCTTCGGGATCGGAAGAGGGCGAGCTGACGCCGTATTCTTTGAGTTTGTTGCGCAGGGTGCGGATGGAGATGCCGAGGAGCTCGGCGGCGCGGGATCGGTTGTTGGCGCAATGGGCGAGGGTTTGCAGGATGAGTTCCTTTTCCATGTCGTTGACGGTCATGCCGGGGCGGAAGTGCGGCCCGCCGGTTCCCGCCGTGAGCAAGCCGGGGGAGAGTTGGAAGTGGCAGGGTTCAAGAAGGGCCTCGCCGCCGAGGACCACCGCGCGTTCAATGGCGTGTTGCAGTTCGCGCACATTGCCCGGCCAGTCGTATTCGAGGAGGAGCTTGCGCGCCTTTTCGCTGAAGCCCTTGATGCGGCGCCCGTTTTCTTTCGCATAACGCGCAAGGAAATGCTCCATGAGGGCCGGGATATCCTCGCGGCGTTCGCGCAAGGGCGGCAACGTGATGGTGACGACATTGAGCCGGAAGAAGAGGTCTTGCCGGAAGGCGCCTTTTTCGATGGCCTGTTCGAGATTCCGGTTGGACGTCGCGATGATCCGGGTATCCACCGCGATGGTTTGATTTCCGCCAACGCGTTCGAATTCACGTTCCTGCAGCGCGCGCAGGAGTTTGGGCTGCAGTTCCACGCCGATTTCGCTGACTTCATCCAGCAGGAGCGACCCGCCGTCCGCGAGTTCGAAGCGTCCGATCTTCCGTTCATGCGCTCCGGTGAACGCGCCCTTTTCATGGCCGAAAAGCTCGCTCTCCAAAATGCCCGCGGACAGGGCGGCGCAGTTGACCTTGATGAAGGGTTTGGTGCGGCGCGGGCTGGCGTGATGGAGGGCATGGGCGACCAGTTCTTTGCCCGTGCCGGTTTCTCCGCGAATGAGCACGGTGGCGCGGCTCTCCGCCGCCTTGCGGATGTTTTCGTGGATGGTCTTCATGGCGGGGCCGGACCCGATCATCGCGTGGTAGCGGTGATCGAGTTCCGCGCGGAGGAACTGGTTTTCCCGCGACAGGCGCGCACGGTCCAAGGCGCGTGTCACCGCCAATTCCAGCGCATCGGGCGCGAAGGGTTTCAGGATATAATCGGCGGCTCCTTCCTTGAGGGCCGTGACGGCCGTTTCAATGGTGCCGTAGGCGGTCATGACGATGATCGGCACATCGGGTTGTAATGCAAGCAGGCGGCGGGCCGTTTCCAGCCCGTCCATCGGCTGCATTTTCAGGTCGGTGACAACCAAGTCGTGGTTTTTCTGCTCAAAGAGGGCGAGTCCGTCCGCGCCGCTGGCGGCGCTGTCCACCGCATGGCCGGCGCGGAGCATGGCTTCTTCGACATACTCGCGCATAATGGATTCGTCATCTATCACCAATATGGAATATTTGGCCATGAAGGTTCCCATTCCGGCAGTTCGTGATCTCGCGATGACATAGTAGGGGGTTTCTCCCTCGAATTGCAATTGAATAATGGGCCGCGAACAATTCGGGCGTTTGAACAAAAAACGAAGAAACCACGCCATAATCAAGCGACTACGACGTGGCTTCGAAAACGGCTTAATTACTTATTTCTTCTTTGCCGCAGCTTTCTTCTTTGCCGCAGGTTTCTTGGCCACCGGGGCCTTTTTCACCGCTTTCTTTGCTTTGCATCCACATGCTGCCATTGTCTGTTCCTCCTATGTTTAGTTTCAAATGGCATATATATAGTAGCATGTTCCATTTCAAAACACAATATGTAGAAGCTACTTTTTCAAAACACGAAATTCATGTAAACAGACAGAACAAAGAATCTCCCGAAAGAGCAGTTGGAGGGCGGTATGCTGTACGGTGTCCGCAATGTGAAAAACGCATCTGAAAGGGGTTATACTATGGCGGAGCGAAGGCCCGGATCGCGCTGCCGTGCGGTCAGTGCCGCAGTACAGATTGCTTCGGGCAGAGGGAAGATGTCCACACAGGGAATGCAGTAACAGACAAGGTCACAGCCAACATGAAACAGTATGGAAAATGGGTGGTGTATGGTGTTTTTCCCGGCATGGTCATGGTGATCCTGATTGGGATGTACTTTTCAGGAAATCTTGTGCTTCAGCGGATTATATGTCCCAAATTGCCGCCGCTGCCGGTGGATTCCTGGCGGGAATTTGGGTTGCTGGAGTTGCTGGAGCACCTTTGCCTTGTGGTGATGTTGTTTATGGCCGGGTATGGGGCCCTAAAAATCCGTCATGTCCGGGAGCGCGCGGCGTGCATCCTACTGGGCGTATTCGTGTTGTTTGTGTTGGGGGAAGAAATGGATTACGGCACCAATCTTTATCGTTATTGCACGACGGAACGGAGCACGGGCTGGTTCACGCCCGTGGCGCAATGGGGGCCGGGGGTTCTTGAAAATACGGCGTGGGACGCGCCCAACATCAATATTCACAATCAGGGCGGATTAACGAAAATTTTCAAGCTGGTGGCGGACGGCCTATTGATTGGCCTGTTTGTGGTCTTTGCCCTGGCCGGGCCGTATATTTCCCGGCCTTGGTTGAAACGGTTGGCGCCTGACCGGTTCGCCATTCTGACGATGGCGCTCATGGTGGTGCTGAATTTGATCACGCATGCACTGGGCGAGCATGAAGAGCACCTGGTGAAGCAAGCGGCCAAACTGGGGCAAACGGTTTCCTGGGAAATTGGCTCCATCACCAATAACTTGTCCGAGTTCCGGGAACTGATGGTTTACTACCTTTTTATGGTTTACATCATCACCGTGGTGCGCCGGCATGTGCATGGCCGGGATGCGGCCGCAAATGACCAGGCGGAACAAGCTTCCGCGTGATGGTTCTTTTCAGACCAGGCTTCGTGTGCGCGGCAGGCCGTACCGGGGTCTTATAGGTATCCGATTTCCGGGGAAAGCGCGATGTTGCTTCGCATGAAACTTCCGCTTCCGCGCGCGAGTTGATTGCCGCCGCCGTCCACCACTTCCACTTCCGCAAGTATCAACCGCTTGGAATGGTGGACCACTCTTCCGGAGGCGTTCATTTCGCCGTCGATAATGGGGCGGGTCAAATAAGCGTTGATGGATACCGTGAGCACAAAGACGTCTTCAACAAGCGAGTTGGCGGCGAAGAATGCGGCGTCATCAATGAGTTTGAGGTAGGCCACGCCATGGACCGCGTGGGCGGCGTGGTGAAACTCTTTGCATGCCCGGAGGCCGATTTCCGCCCGGCCATGGTCCACCCCTATCGTTGGCTGAAAAAAGACATTCACCGGGGCGCTCAAATACATGCGCTCCAGTTTTCGATAGTGCTCCTCGTTTTTCATGACATGGAAACCCTCTCCTGGCGCTGTTGACATTCCGAAGTTTATCAGGGCACTCAACGTATTATTGATGTTCCATCCCGTGGTTTCAAGGGAAGGAAGAGGACGGACCGTGGTCCGTGGAACATGTTTTTAGCCTGTCCACTATTTCTGCGGATGAAAATGCCCGGCCTGGAGGACAATTGGATTGGGCATGCTTTTTGCGTAACCACTGGTGGAAAAGCCTGTAGTGCCTGTAAAAAGGTACCCGGAAGTAAGAATGGCGCAAAAGGCTACCATTTGGTATGAAAACTGGGCATGAAATCTTTTTTTTGAATAATTTCGTTCCAGTGTGTAAGATAACGCACGCTGCTCGGAGGAAAAAAACGAGACGAACAAGTATACAGGGTTGCCATACGCTTTCCGGGTTTTCCGGCAGCCTTTTTGACAGTCGGGTTTTAATGGAATTAGAATCGAATTTTGGTCCGCGGTAGTCCTGTCCGCAGGTGCGCCAGAACCGTTAGCAAGCGTTCTTGGCGGCTGTGAACGGACCGGCGGGCGGCTACAGGCAGAAAGAAGCAGTGATGAACGCGTCAACCGTATCAGGTGTTTCGGTATATGTGTGCCGGCAATGTCTCCCGGAAGGCAAACATGTTCCCCGGCAATGGACCCAGGACGGGGTTCATGTGGAAGTGACGGAACTTCCGTGCAGCGGGAAGGCGGATGCGCAGTATATGCTTCATGCGATCGAGGGCGGGGCGCGGGGTTTGCTGGTGGTGACCTGTGCGCCGGGGAAGTGCCGGTTGTCTCAGGGGAATTATCGTGCGGAAATCCGGATACGGACGGTGCGGCGGCTGTTGGCGGAGATTGGCCTGGGGCCGGAACGAGCCGCATTTGTCCATTGCGCGGAGGGCGCGGATGTGGAAGCCTTGATCCGGGAGTCTGTGAAGCCGCTTTGTGTTTTGGAAGAAAACCCGATTTGCGCGCATTGTTGAACCAACCGTGGGTTTGTTTCGGAATGGATATGAATCCGGACCAATGCGGCGCGAAAGGCATGTGTGGATAGAAAACGAAAAGCGCCTGCGTGGCGCATGGCAAGGCAGGAATTTATGGCAGAAAAAGAGACAGCATTCGAGGCGAGGATTCAGTCCGGCGGGCCGATCCTGGTGGCTGAAATTGAGCCGCCCAAGAGCGGAGATCCGGCGCCGCTGCGCGCGGCGGCGAAGCGCTTTGCGGGAAAAGTCCACGCGATGGGCGTGAGCGACAACCGGAATGGAATCTGCATGTCGGCGCTGGCGGCGTCCGGGATACTCGCGGGGGAAGGGGTGGAAAGCATTCTGCATATTGTCACGCGGGACCGGAACCGCATTGCGCTGATTGCGGAATGCCTGGGTGCGCAGGCCTTGGGGGTGCGGAACATACTCTGCACCAGCGGTTCGCATCAGACGCTGGGCATTTGCCCGCAGGCGAAAAATGTATATGACATCGATTCCATTCACATGCTGGAGGCCATCGCGAAGTTGGGAAGCGGCGGCTCGGCGGTGTGTGGGGAATCGTTCGCGGACGCCGGCCCGTTCTGCCTGGGTGGTGTGGCGGCCCCTTTCGCCGATCCGCTGGAATTGCAACTGATGCGGTTGGCGAAGAAGGTGAACGCGGGGGCGAAATTTTTGATTACGCAGCCGGTATACGATATGGAGCGTTTCCAGGCGTGGTGGAATGGGGTGGTTCAACGGGGCCTGCAAACCAAGGCGGCCATCCTGGCGGGCATTCAACCGCTGCTGGACGCCGAATCCGCACGGGCATTTGCGGCAAGCCGGCCCGCGCCGCTTGTGCCGAAGTCCCTGGTGGATAGAATTTCCACGGCGGGCGACAAGGCGTCCCAGCGCGCCGCGGGCATTGCCATTGCCGTGGAGACCATCCGACAACTTTCGGCGCTGCACGGGCTCCGTGGATTCCAGATTTGCGCGGGAGGCGATGACGCCGCCGCCCTGGAGATTATCGAGCGGTCCGGATTGGAGGCCCGTTAGCCGTGCCTGCAAAATACCATATACATACGCACAGCGCGCCGCCCCGCCGCCGTCCGGTGGGCAAGCTCGGCATTGTGGATTGGCGCGAGGACTGTTCGAATTGCCACAACTGCGTGAAGCGCGATTGCGTGTACGGTTTCTATCGCGATGAGGCGAAAACACTGCGCGAGGAGATAGGGTTTCTCGATTACATATATCAATGCAAAGGCTGCCTGACCTGCGTTCAGAACTGCACAAAAGGCATCCTCACGCGCATTGTCAATCCGGAATATGAACGGCTGGGCGACGTGTACTACACCCCGGAAATTATCCTTTCCAACTGGTATCAGGCGGAAACCGGCTCGATTCCGGTGTCCGGCTCCGGGTATGGCGGCCCGTTTTCCGGCCCCGGTTTCGATTCGATGTGGACGGACATGTCGGAGATTGTTCGTCCGACCCGCGACGGGATTCACGGACGCGAGTACATCAGCACGAGCGTGGACATCGGGCGCAAGCTGATGATTCTGCCCTTTACCGGGGGGCAATTGACCGTAACGCCGCCGCCGTTGATGGAAATCCCGGTGCCGATCATCTTCGAATTGGTTCCGCAACGGTTTCAGCGCGGCCATGTGGTGCAATGCGTGGCGAAAGCCGCGGCTGAAATCGGCACCTTGTTCATCGCGGACGGACACAATACCCCCGCCGGGATATCGTTGGATTCGGGCCATGTTCTTCCGTTGTTCGCGCCGGAAGACATTGGCAAGGTCCAGACCACGGCGGGAATGGTCATGCTGCCGGACAGCGGACAGGTGATGGCGCTTCAGGCCCGTATCAAGGCGGAGCATCCAAGCCGTCTTGTGGCGATTCGCCTGGAGGTCACGCCCGACAGCGCCCGGGATGTGTGCCGGCTTACCCGTGAAGGCGCGGAAGTCATCGAGCTGGTGTTTGATCCCCATGGCCGCGAACATGCGCCGTCGGACGGACGGCACATGCGGGACGCGCTCCGCGATATTCACAAGGCGCTGGTCAAGGACGGCACGCGCGATCTCGTAACGCTTATCGCTTCGGGCGGCATTGCGCAGGCGGAGCATGTGGCCAAGGCGATTATTTGCGGGGCGGATTTGGTGGCGGTTGACCTTCCCCTCATGATTGCGCTGGAATGCCGGCTTTGCGGCGAGTGCATTCGCGGCGAGCAATGCCCCATCGACATGCCGGACATTGACGAAGCGCTGGGCGTGCAGCGGATTGTGAACATGATGGGCGCGTGGCGGAACCAGTTGCTGGAATTGCTGGGCGCCATGGGCATTCGCGAAGTGCGCCGGTTGCGCGGCGAAGTGGGGCGCGCCATGTTTTTTGAAGACCTCGAGGCCGCAACCTTCGGGCGATTGTTCGGTAAACGCAAAGGAGGAGCATAAGACCATGAGTACGACGACATCGGCCCCTCCCATGCCGAAACTTGAGGTGGACGTCAGCCGTGAAGTGAAACCGGCATTGCCGCGGTACCGCAACGAGATCGGCAAGTTTTCCATTCACCGGGATTCCCGCTGCCTGGCCTGCGGAAAATGCGTGAGCACGTGCCTCTATGACGTGCATAAACGCCCGGAAGGCTACCGGCAACCCCTGCGCCCGCTGGACTACCGCTGCATCGGTTTCGAGTGCGAGACGACGGACCATTATTGCATCTCGGCGTGTCCCGCCGGGGCGCTTTCCCTATCCGAGAATCCGGCCTTCAAGACCATGGGCGATTATCGGTGGACGCCCGACCTGATTGCCAGCACCTGGGCCATGGCGGAAACGGGAAAACGCCCGCCGAAACATTTGGAATGCGAGACGGGCGCGTCCGGCGGCGGTTTTGACAAGCTTCGGTTCCGTTTTCCCGAGACGCCGCCGAAGGACCTCCGCCGTGAAGATATTTCCACGGATTTGTTGTTGAACCGCCGGAACGATGGACGCCCGAAAGTAAAAATTGACATTCCCTGGTATGGCGGCGGCATGTCATTCGGTTCGACCAACATTCGGGCCTTGCTGGGCAAGGCGCGGGTGGCCAAAGCCTGGAATTCCTTCACCTGCACCGGAG
This sequence comes from uncultured Nitrospirales bacterium, assembly GCA_964474205.1. Lineage (GTDB taxonomy): Bacteria > Hydrogenedentota > Hydrogenedentia > Hydrogenedentales > CAILVY01 > CAILVY01. The sequence continues at coordinate 83,461 of CAYYRW010000010.1, forward strand.
AAGGCGGTTATCCCGAACGGATGATCCCGTACGCCGATCATGTGATTACCCAAGTGGCGACCGGATTGTTCGGGGTGCGCGAAGAGACCATTGCGCGCGCGCGGATGGTGGAGTTCAAATACGCCCAGGGCGCAAAACCCGGTTTGGGCGGACATCTGCTGGGCGACAAGAACACGCCGGAGGTGGCGGCCATGCGCGAAGCGGTGGTCGGCACCTCGTTGTTCTCGCCGTTCCCGTTCCACAGCGTGTATTCGATTGAAGACCATAAAAAACACCTGGACTGGATTGCGCATGTGAACCCGCGCGCGCTGCTGTCCGCGAAGGTGTCCACGCCGGGCGATGTGGACATGGTGGCGGTGGGCGTGTATTGCGCGGGGGCGCACATCGTGCATATTGACGGAAGCTATGGCGGCACGGGCGCCGCGCCCAATATCGCCAAGAAGAACATCGCGATGCCCATCGAGTACGCAATCAACAGTTGCCATCGCTTCCTATCGGATGAAGGCGCGCGCGACGAGATTACCCTCATTGCCAGCGGCGGCATTCGCACGGCCTATGACGTGGCGAAGGCCATTGCCCTGGGCGCGGACGGCGCGGTGATCGGCACGGCGGAACTGGTGGCGCTGGAATGCATCCGGTGCGGGTGCTGCGAGAGCGGACGCGGCTGCCCGCGCGGCATTTGCACCACCGACAACGAACTGCTTGAACTGGTTTCCATCGAGTGGTGCACGCAGCGGCTGGTCAACATGTACGCCGCGTGGCGGGAAATACTGGTGGATATTCTGTACCGCCTGGGGTTGGATTCGGTGGCCGCCTTGCGCGGACGCACCGACCTGCTGATGCATCTCGACTATGAGAATGTGACCGAAGGATGACCATGAACAGGATTGATTCCTCTATATCGGCCCTCAAACGGAGTGAGATCATAACGCGCGCGCGGGACCCCTTGCGGCCTGCGGGAGACTGGTTCAACAAGCCGCCGGAAGCGGAAGGCGGCTGCGGCGTGACCGGATTCGCGTGCACGGTGCCCGTGCGGGGCAAGCACATTTACGAACCCTCTATCCAGATGCGCAACCGCGGCAATGGAAAAGGCGGCGGCATTGCGGCAGGCGGACTGGCCCCGGAAGACCTGGGCATATCGCGCCAGGTGCTGGATGAATGCTACATCCTGCAAATATCCCTGCTGGATCCCACCGCGCGCGGGGACGTTGAGCAGAAATACATCGAGCCGAATTTCGACATCTGCCACGGCGGGTTGATCCCGACGGTGGACGATTACCGCGATGTGCCGCTGCTCGAAATCCGCCCGCCGGACGTGGCCCGCTATTTCGTGCGCGTGAAAAAGGATGTGCTGGATAAATTCGCGGCGGACAAAGGCCTGTCGCCCTTGAGCGAACGGGAAATCGAAGACGAGTTTGTGTTCCAGAATTCCGTGAGGTTGAACGACGAGTTTTACGCCTCGTTGGGCGAGAAACGCGCGTTTGTCATGTCGCATGCCCGAAATCTGATCATCATCAAGATCGTGGGGTATGCCGAAGCGTCAGTGCAATACTACAAAATGGAGGACGTGCGCGCGCATGTATGGATTGCCCATCAGCGCTATCCGACCCGTGGGCGGGTCTGGCATCCGGGCGGCGCGCACCCGTTCATTGGCATGAACGAGGCACTGGTGCACAACGGCGACTTTGCAAACTATCATTCCGTCTGCGAGTATCTGGCGCAGCGCAATCTGTTCCCGCGCTTTCTCACGGACACCGAAGTATCGGTCATGCTCTTCGACCTGATGCACCGCGTGTACAAATATCCGGTCGAGTACATCATCGAGGCGCTGGCCCCGACCATGGAACTCGATTTTGACCGGCTGCCCGCGGCGCGGCAACAGATTTACCGGCAGATTCAGGCCTCGCATATTCACGGATCGCCCGACGGCCCCTGGTTCTTTATTATTGCGCGCACATTGGCGGAGCAGCATGGATTCCAACTGCTGGGGATTACCGATACCGCCATGCTGCGCCCCCAGGTGTTCGCCTTGCAGGAGGGCAAGGACGTGTCCATCGGCCTGATTTGCTCGGAAAAGCAGGCGATTGACGCGACCCTGGCCAGCCTGAACCAGGAAGATCCGCGGTTCATGCCGGTGGCCGATCAATACTGGAACGCGCGCGGCGGCAGTTTTACGGACGGTGGCGCGTTCATGTTCAACATTCTTCCTGAAGATAATGCCGGCGGCAATGGTCAAGCGCCGAAATACCGCTTGGAAGCCACGGATAAATTCGGCGTGCCGGTATCCACGTGGCGGGATCAGGAACACTGCAACCTGTCGGTTCCGGTAAGCACTGCGGTGCCGCATGAAGCGGATGCCGCCGCAGTGGAAAGCGCCGTTCGCGAGAATAACCCGGACGCGCTCTTCCAACATCTTCAAAGCACTATCGCCGCGATGGATTTTGATCGTCTTCGCAATGCGGTGGCGGATATTGCCTGCAAGACGGCCGCGCATGCGCCGTATCTGGGCATTGATGCGCTGACCCGCGCGCTTGACTTCCGGTATCCCACCGGAAAGAAAAAACGCAGTGCGGTACTTGTTATTTTGCGCGAAGGGCTGGAGAAAATTTTCAGTCAGCAGCCGCTTTTTGATGATTCGCGGGAAGGCGCGCTGCGCCGGATTACCTGGGACACCCGGCACCTGTTGCGTGCACCGAAGGATGCGGAAAAAACCCTGCTGATTGACGCGCGGGGGTTTGAGGCCCAGGGCGGCGACTGCGATGCGCGCGCCGCGGTCAATGCCTACACGCTCGGCTGGCGGCATTTGATTCACTACAACTCACGGGGCACCCGTTTCCATGGCGTGGGGTTCGGCCCCGCGACGGATGGTCTGCGCATCGATTGCTATGACAATCCCGGCGACTATCTGGGCTCCGGCATGGACGGGCTGGAAGTGTATGTCCATTGCAATGCGCAGGATCAATTGGGCCAGATTGCGAAGCGCGGCAAACTGGTGATTTACGGAGATGTTGGCCAGACATTCCTCTATGGGGCGAAAGGCGGCGAAATCTATGTGATGGGAAACACGGCGGGCCGTCCGTTGATCAATGCGGTGGGAAAACCGCGTGTGGTGATCAACGGCACGGTGTTGGATTTTCTGGCCGAATCCTTCATGGCGGGGAATCCCCTGGAGGGCGGCGGCTTCGCCATCGTCAATGGCATCCGTTTTGACAAGGACGGGAAGGTGGTTCCCCTGGATCTTCCGTACGCGGGTGGCAATCTGCTGTCGTTGGCATCCGGCGGGGCGATCTACGTCCGTGATCCGCATCACACGCTGGTGGAAGAGCAGTTGAACGGTGGCATGTACACGCCGCTCACGCCGGACGACTGGAAACTGATTTTGCCGTATCTTCGCGAGAATGAACGGCTTTTCGGAATACAGGTGGAACGGGACCTTCTCACGGTGAACGGCGTATTGAAAACGCCGGAGCAGGTGTATCAAAAGGTTGCGCCGTTGAAGAAGGCCAAGGAAGTTAAACCACAAACCGACGAAGTGGGTGAATAATCGCCATGAACGACACGCTTGAATGGACGGATAACGCGTTGCTGCGTGAAGTGGAGCGCCGGAGCGGCGCTTGTGTGAGCGCGTGCTTTCAATGCCACAAATGCTCCTCCGGCTGCCCCATCGCGCCGGACATGGACCTGCTGTCCAGCCAGATCATGCGCTTGGTGCATCTGGGCGAGAAAGAAAAAGTGCTTGAATCGAAGGCTATTTGGGCCTGTGCCTCCTGTGAAGCCTGCACGGCCCGCTGCCCCATGGGCATTGATATCGCGGCGGTGATGGACACGCTGCGCATGATGGCGGTGGAGCGCAAGGCCGCGCTGGGCGACACGCGGGTCAGCGGTTTCAATAAGGCCTTCTTGAGCAGCGTGCGGTGGCATGGGCGTGTATTCGAGCTGGGCATGATGACGCTCTACAAACTCATTTCACGCGACCTGTTTTCCGACGTGGACAAGGTTCCCAAAATGCTTGCCAAACGTAAATTGACCTTCCTGCCGCATTTCTCGCGGAGCACCCGGGAAGTGCGCTCGATCTTCAAGCGGGCGGAAGAGGAGGAAAAGAAACGGTGAAGTACGCGTTCTTTCCAGGATGCAGTCTCGAATCCACGGCATGGGACTACGATACGTCCACCCGCGCTGTGTGCCGGGCGCTGGGCATCGAAATCACGGATGTCCCCGACTGGGTCTGTTGCGGCTCGACGCCCGCGCATGCCAGTAATGCCTCGTTATCGGTGGCGTTGCCCGCGCTGAATCTCCACAAGGCGAAAACGGCCGGTTATTCGGAGGTGCTCACGGCCTGCGCGTCGTGTTATGCGCGGCTGCGCACGGCCAATCATAAAATCCGGCAGGAACCCGCCGAGCGCGAACGCGCCCAGCGGATTATCGAGAAACCGTATGACGGTTCGGTGAACGTGCGCCACATTCTCGACATTCTATTCAATGAACTGGGCGTGGCGGAAATTGAAAAGCGAATTAAAGCGCCACTGAGCGGCTTGCGGGTTGCCTCCTATTATGGCTGCCTGCTGTCGCGGCCAAAGGAAGTTGTGGCGTTTGATGACGCGGAACATCCGGTTTGCATGGACAAATTGGTGAAAGCGGCGGGCGCGGAACCCGTGGATTGGCCGCTCAAGACGGAATGTTGCGGCGCCAGCCTTTCCATCAGCAAGACCAGCGTGGTGAACCGGCTGGGGTACAAGCTTTTATCCATGGCGCACCGGGCGGGCGCGGAGTGTATTGTGGTGGCGTGTTCGTTGTGCCAACTGAACCTGGATTTACGGCAGGCGGATGCGAAGAAGAACCACGCCGATATCCCTGACATTCCGGTGCTGTACATCACGCAGCTTTTGGGATTGGCCTTGGGGCTTCCCCCGAAGGAACTCGGTCTTGACGCCCTCATGGTGAGCGCCGCGTCCTTAACCAACCGCCGCCCCGCCACCGCCGGGCCTGCCGGACGGAGGGCATAACCATGCAAAACACGACCCCATCGGTTGAATCGAAAACGATGTCCGGATCGGTATTGGTATGTGGCGCGGGCGTGGCCGGGATTCAGGCGTCGCTCGATCTTTCCGCCGCGGGATTCCATGTGTATCTGGTGGAAGACAAACCCGCCGTGGGCGGCGGCATGACCCGTCTGGATAAGACGTTCCCGACGGGCGATTGCGCGACGTGCATCATCTCGCCCAAATTGGTCGAATGCATGCGCGACCCCAACATTGAAGTGCTGACCATGGCCAATGTCGTCAAGCTGGAAGGCGAACCGGGTCATTTCACGGCCACCGTGCTTCAACGGCCCCGTTATGTGGATATCGGCAAATGTACGGGGTGCGGCGATTGTTCCAAGGTGTGCCCGGTTAAAATCAAGAGCGATTTTGACGCGCAACTCGGTACGCGCAAGGCCATTGACCGGGTCTACGCCCAGGCCGCTCCCAACGCTTATGTGATCATGAAAGGCCCCGGCCTGTGCATCGAATGCATGCGGTGTGTGAAAGCCTGCAAGGCGGGCGCCATTGATCACGAGCAGGTGGAAAAGACGCTGGAACTCCAGGTGGGCGCGGTGCTGCTCACGCCCGGATTCGACGCGTTCGATGCGTCGCAGCGCGGCGAGTTTGGTTTCAGCCATGCGAAGAACGTGCTCACGAATGTGCAGTTTGAACGCATGCTCTCGGCCTCCGGCCCCACCCAGGGGCACATTCTGCGCCCTTCGGACAAGAAATCGCCCAAGCGCCTGGCGTTCATCCAGTGTGTCGGCTCGCGCGACACGGGATGCGGCAATGACTACTGCTCGTCCGTGTGCTGCATGGCGGCCACGAAAGAGTCCATTCTGGCGAAAGAACATGAGCCGGATATTGATATCACGATTTTTTTCCTCGATCTCCGCGCCTATGGCAAGGATTTTGATCGCTATTACGAACGGGCGAAAAACGAAAAGGGTGTGCGGTATGTGAGATCGTTTATCTCGCGCACCTATGAAATGCCCGACACGAAAAACGTTGTGTTGAAGTATTTCGGTCCGGACGCCAAACAGATCGAAGAAGAATTCGATATGGTGGTGTTGTCGCTGGGCCTTGAACCCAGCGCCTTGTTGCAGGGCCAGGCGCAAAGCATCGGCATCGATTTGAATCAGTGGGGCTTTGCAAAGACGGCGGAATTGTGCCCGCTCGACACGTCGCGCCCGGGCGTTTTTGTGGGCGGCGTGTTTCAGGAGCCGAAGGATATTCCCGACACGGTGATGCAGGCCAGCGCGGCCGCGTCGCGCGCGATGGCGCTGCTGGCGCCCGCACGGGGTTCGCAGATCACCACCAAATCCTATCCGCCGGAGCGGGATGTCACCGACGAACCGCCCCGGGTGGGCGTGTTTGTCTGCCATTGCGGGAGCAATATCGCCTCCGTGGTGGATGTGGCGCGCGTGGTGGAATACGCGAAGGGACTTCCGAACGTGGTGTATGCCGAACACACGGTGTACACCTGCGCCGATGACAGCCAGGGCCGGATGAAGGAAAATATCGTCAAGCACCGGATCAACCGCGTGGTGGTGGCGTCCTGTACCCCGCGCAGCCATGAACCGATTTTCCGGGATACATTGCGCGGCGCGGGTTTGAATCCGTATCTGCTTGAAATGGCGAATATCCGTGAACAGTGTTCCTGGGTGCATGCCGGGGATGCGGAAAAAGCCACCCAAAAGGCCTGCGACCTGGTCCGCATGATTGCCGCGCGGGTTTCGGAATCAAAACCGCTCAAAGACGAGACGGTGCCCGTGAATAACGGCGCGTTGATTGTCGGCGGCGGCATCGCGGGCCTTACGGCGGCGCTGGCCCTTGCGGAACAGGGATTCCCCGTTCATCTGGTGGAAAAATCGGATGCGCTGGGCGGAACCGCGCGCCGGATTTACCGGACCTTGGACAAGGCCGATGTTCAGGCGTTTCTTAACGAAACCATTGCGCGGGTGGAGAAGAACCCGCGCATTTCCGTATATCTGAATGCCAAGGCGTCGGAAGTCGAAGGGCATATTGGTTCTTTCGCCTCGAAAATCACCTCGAATGGAACCTCCGTTAAAGTCCAGCACGGCGTGGTGGTGGTGGCGACGGGCGCCACCGAGCATACGCTACAATCCTACGGCTATGGCAAGAACGGCAAGGTGCTGACGCAGTTGGAATTGTCCGAACGCCTTGGCCGCAATGAAATCACCCTGCCGGAAAAAGGCACGGTGGTGATGATCCAATGCGTGGAACAGCGGAATGAAGAACGTCCGTATTGCAGCCGCGTGTGCTGCACTACCGCCGTGAAAAATGCGCTTCAGTTGCGCGAGAAATATCCGAATGCGCGGATCATGGTGCTGTACCGCGATATGCGCACCTACGGATTCCGTGAGGCGGCATACCGTGAAGCGCGCGAAAAAGGCGTTCTGTTTATCCGGTACGAACCCGAAAAACCGCCGGAACTCATGACAAATGGACGTCTTCGGGTGCTTGAACCCGCGCTGGGCAAATCCCTGGAAGTGGCGCCGGACCTGCTGGTCCTTGCCGCCCCGATGGTGCCGCGCGCAGATCGTAAAGAACTTTCCGACCTGTTGCGGGTGCCCCTCAACGCGGATGGTTTCTTCCTTGAAGCGCATGTGAAACTGCGGCCCGTGGATTTTGCCAGCGAAGGGTTGTTCCTGTGCGGCACGGCGCATGCGCCCAAGAGCATCGGCGAAACCATCTCGCAGGCCAATGCCGTGGCCGGACGCGCCGCATCGGTATTGTCGCGCAAGGCGATGCCGGTCAGCGGGCAGGTGGCCTGGGTGGACCCGGACAAGTGCATCTCATGCATGACTTGCGTGCATGTCTGCCCGTACCATGCCCCTGGCATTGGCCGGAATAACAAGGCGGAAATCCAGGCGGCCGTGTGCATGGGCTGCGGAAGCTGCACGGCGGAATGCCCCGCCAAGGCTATTGAGTTGCGGAATTATCTGGACAACCAGATTCTCCGCGCGCTGGACCATCTGCTGGCCGGACACACCACCGAACAAACCGTGGAAGGGCAGTATCCCGAATTTGCGGGAATCGCGCCGCCCCGCTTTCATAAAGGAATCGAGTAACACCATGGACAATTCACCGGTCATTGTTGCCTTTTGTTGTCACTACTGCGCGTACGCGGCGGCGGACCTCGCCGGCACCATGCGGTTGCAGTATCCCGGTTCCGTGCGCGTGCTGCGGTTGCCGTGCACGGGCAAGATAGAAGTCAATTACCTGCTCGCCGCCTTCGAGCGCGGCGTGGACGGCGTTATCGTCGCGGGATGCCTGGAAGGCGGATGCCATTTCCAGGAGGGCAACCTCCGGGCCCGCCGCCGCGTCGAACGCGCCCAGCAGTTGCTGAAAGAAATTGGCCTGGAACCCGAACGCCTCGAAATGTTCAACCTCTCTTCCGCCGAAGGCACGCGCTTTGCCGAAATCGTCTCGGAAATGAATAAGCGCATTGCCGCGCTGGGCCCAAGCCCGTTGCGGCACAGCCCGGAACAGGTTGAACAGGCCGTCGAGGAACTTCGCACAAACGCCGAACAAGCCATCGCAGGAGAACGAAAATGATAGTTGCCGACCGTAAAAAAGTGTCCGAAATCCGCGACATGATCAAGAAACACAAACGCGTGCTTTTAGTGGGATGCGGGACCTGTGTCACCGTGTGTCTTGCCGGAGGCGAACGCGAAACGGGCATCCTCGGTTCCGCCCTGCGCATGGCCCTCAAACTCGACGGTCACGGTGACGTGGTGGTGGACGAATGCACCATCGAGCGCCAATGCGAAGACGCCTTCATTGACGCGCTGGCCCTGCGCGCGGCGGGCTACGACGCGATATGCTCTTTTGGCTGCGGTGCGGGCGTTCAGGCGCTGGCCGAACGTTTCCCGAACATCTCGGTCTATCCAGGACTGAATACCCAGTTCATCGGTATTCTGGAATCGCAAGGCGTATGGACGGAAAAATGCGCGGGGTGCGGCGCATGCCGCCTCGGGCAATTCGCCGGCATCTGTCCGCTCACCCGATGCGCCAAACGCCTTTTGAACGGACCCTGCGGCGGTTCCCGCGAAGGGAAGTGCGAAGTGAACGAGAATCTCGAATGCGGCTGGCAACTTATCTATGACCGCGCCAAAGCGCTGGGCATTCTTGATGCCTTCGATGCGGTGGCCGCGCCGCAGGATTGGTCTACCAGTTTGGATGGCGGTCCCCGCAAAGTAGTCCGGGAAGATCAATGCATTGCCGGGCTGGGTCCCAAAGCCTGAAGGCCGAATTAGAAAAATATAAACGGTGACTGTCACCATTTAAATAAATAGTGACAGTCACCGTTTATTTGAGTCTTCAATGCGTTACCGTCGATACGTTACAATGGCAACGGAATAAGGAAACAGGATGATGGCGGTATCGTTGTTGTTTGTGTGCATGGCCATGGCGGGCGTTTCGGAGGTGGAATTGGTGGATTTTGGGGCGGAGAAGCTGCCAGGATTTGTGGTGTTGCATGATGCCGGGTTGAACCGTGTGCGGGATGGGGCGGGGTACGCGGCGGAGGTGCGGTTTAAGCAGGTGGATTGGCCGAACGTGTCGTTTCAGGCTCCTGGGGGTGTATGGGACTGGAGTACGTATGCCGGGGTGGCGGTGTCGCTGCATAATCCCACGGACACCGCCGTGCCGGTGGCGATGCGGGTGGACAATGCGGGCGCCGATGGGATGAACCACTGCAACAATGTATCGGGGAGTGTGCCGCCGAAGGGGGATTTTGTCCTTGCGATGCGTTTCAATACGGGCGCTCCGCAGAAATTTTGGGGAATGCGGGGGGTTCCCTCAAAAATCCCTTTGGGCCAAGGTCCCGCGATTGATGCCTCCAAGATCATTGCGTTTCAGGTGTTTCTGCCCCGGCCCCAACAGGAGCACACGCTGATATTCCAACGGGCATGGCTGATTTCGCGCGACGCTTCCGATGAGGCCCTTGCCATGCCGTTTATAGATCGATTTGGGCAGTTCAAGCACGCGGATTGGCCGGGAAAGGTGAAGAAAGAGCGTGATCTTCAAAAAAGGCAAAAGGCGGAGCGGCGCACACTCAAAAAGCAGTTTATGTTTCCTGGCCGGGATTTGTACGGCGGATGGGCGGAAGGCCCCACGCTCCAGGCCACGGGCTGGTTCCGCACGGAAAATGTGAACCACCAATGGTGGCTGGTAACTCCGGACGGGCACTTGTTTTTTTCCGTGGGCATGGATTGTGTGGGTTTGGGGGAGGGTACCTTTGTGGAAGGCCGCAAGGACTGGTTTGAATGGTTGCCCAGGGAGGGCGAGGCTCCGTTTTCCGGGGTGTACCGGGAGGTGTCCGGGGCGCACAGCGGCGCGGAATGTATTGGGGGCAAGGGGCGCGCCTTCAGTTTTTATATGGCTAATTTGATACGCAAATATGGGGAGGGATGGCAGGAACAGTGGCGGGACACCAGCTATGCGCGTCTGCGCTCGTGGGGATTCAACACCATCGCGAACTGGTCGCAAAAGGAGGTATTGGAGCACAGCCCGATGCCGTATGTGGTTTCGCTGGGCGTGTACGGCGTGCGCCCGGTAGAAGGCGGTGGGGGATATTGGGCGAAAATGAAGGATGTGTATGATCCCGCATTTGCCGAAGCGGCGGACAAGGCCTTTGCTGCCATCAAGGACACCCATGCCACCAATCCGTTGTGCATCGGGTATTTCGTGGACAATGAATTGGCTTGGGAAGAGGTGCGTCTCGGGGCGCTGAATTCTCCCAAGGATCAACCGTGCCGGATGGAATTGATGCGGCAACTGAAAGACCATTATGGCACGATTACCGCATTGAATGCCGCATGGGGAACACAAGCGGAAAATTGGGATTCGCTAAACGCCCCCGGCATATTGAATGAGGCCGCCAACAAGGATTTGGATGTCTTTCTCCATGCGTTCGCGAAACGGTATTTTGAGGTGTTGCAAACGGCGCGGCAAACGTATGCGCCGCATCAACTGTATCTTGGCTGCCGGTTTTCCACGGCGCCTGAACCGGCGGTGCGGGCCTGTGCGGAAGTGGCCGACATGGTGAGTTTCAACCTGTATCAACCCCGTGTTTCACAAGACAAATGGACCGGCCCGAATGATTTGGGAAAGCCCCTGATCATAGGCGAGTTTCACTTTGGCGCATTGGACCGGGGCATGTTTCACACGGGGTTGGTGGCCACCTTGAATCAGGAAGACCGTGCGGAAAGCTATGCCCGGTATGTGCGCAGCGTGGCGGAGCATCCGTCGTTCGTCGGGTGCCATTGGTTCCAATATGTGGATGAACCCAACACCGGCCGGTGGTTCGATGGTGAAAACTATAATATCGGTTTTGTGGATGTTATCGATACTCCGTATCCGGAGTTGGTAAAGGCGGCGAGGGCAGTGCACCGTGAAGTCTATCCCCGCCGGTATTCCAAAATTCAGGGACGGGCTACGAATTAAAATATATTAAAATGAGAAATAAGGAAAAAACAAGAAAGAAGCCAAGGCGTGAGACGGACCTGTATGAGCCGGTTCGGGACTATCTACTCGCGCAGGGATATACGGTCCGGAGCGAGGTGCTGGGATGTGATATTGCCGCCCTCAAAGGCGATGACCTGATCGTGATCGAATTGAAGCTGAATTGTTCCCTGGAACTGCTCATCCAGGCCACCCGCCGGCAGCGTATAACCGATTCCGTGTATGTGGCGGTTCCGCAGCCTGTGGCGATGCCGTTTTCGAAATGGCGGGGCATTCAGCATATCCTGCGGCGGCTGGAGTTGGGCCTGATTACGGTCTCCTATGCCGCAAAAAAACCGCGGGTTGACGTGGTTTTTCATCCCGTTCCCTTTGACCGAAAAAAGCAGAAAGCCACGCGGCGGGCCGTTCTTCAGGAGATTTCCGGCCGCAGCGGCGACCTGAATCGGGGAGGTTCCACGCGGCGGCGGCTGGTGACCGCCTACCGGGAAAGCGCCATTCAGATAGCGTGTTTTTTGGATGTGTTGGGGCCGCAATCGCCCAAATTTCTGCGTGCGCAGGGAGCCAGTCCAAAGACGCGGGCCATTCTGTATGACAATGTTTATGGGTGGTTTGAACGGGTGGACCGGGGGGTGTATGGACTTACGCCGCAGGGGAAAACAGCCCTTGGGGAGTACCCGGAACTGGTGGCCCAGTATACTCCCCCGCCGTCAAGGTGAAGGCGGCGTCGAAATGGCGTATAATGGGTCCCATCGTGGAATGCAGGTGTTTTGTGGATATACCGCCTTACCAATTGATAGAAACGGAAGCCCAGTGGCAGGCCTGCCTGGAAGTATTGCAGCGCCAGCCGCGCTTGGCCGTTGATATAGAAGCCAACAGCCTGTTTGCCTATAAAGAGCAAATTTGCCTGTTTCAGGTATCGGCCCCCGGCGTGGATTACATCATTGATCCTCTGGCGGGTTTTTCCTTGGATGCGTTGGCCCGGATTCTGGCGGATCCCGCCATTGAAAAGGTGTTTCATGCCTCTGGGTATGATCTCATGCTCCTCCGGACGCTTTATGGCTGGAAGGTGAACAACCTTTTTGACACCATGTGGGCCGGGCGCATCCTGGGTTTCCGGAACATGGGCTTGGCCTGGTTTTTACAAGAATTTTACGGGGTGGAACTGAGCAAGCGGTATCAGAAGGCCAATTGGGCGCAACGGCCCCTCTCCGAAGCGCAGTTGGCCTATGCCCAGAAAGACACCTATTACCTCCTCCGGCTGCGGGATGATTTGGCGGCGAAACTGGAGGAACGCGGCTTTCTGGAAGAGGCAAAGGAAATATTCGAGAACGAATCCAGAATCCAGCTTCCGAAGCAAAAGAGCAAGCAGGAGGCGTTCTGGAACGTGCGCGGCGCCCGTGATTTGCGGCCCCAAACCCTGGCCATTCTCAAGGCGCTGTTTGCCTTCCGGGACCGCGCGGCGCGCGAGCGAAACTGGCCGCCCTTCAAAATCATTTCCGATGAAAAACTGGTGTTGCTGGCCAAGCACGCCCCGCGTAATAACGAGGAACTCGCGGCGCTGAACGGACTTTCCCCGCGCCAGTTGGACCATCTTGGGCCGGGGTTGCTCAAGGCGATTGCGGAAGGCCGGCGCATGCGTCCGCCCACGCCTCCGCAACGCGAACTCCGTCATGCCCAGGAAGCGTCGAGCACCTACAAGCGGCTGTTCGAGTGGCGCAAAGAGATGGCGGCGCGGCGCGAGGTGGAATCCGATGTGATTATGACCCGTGAAACCATGTGGGAAATCGCGGAACTGGCCCCCAAACGCATCGAGGACTTTGAGAAGATTTCCACGCTGGGACCCTTCCGGCGGGCACTATATGCGGAAGAGATTCTTCAACGCCTCGCCGAATAGCAGCCGTATCGAGATTCGGGTTGTCGGGGAATCCCCATGGGTAACCATCATGAAAGGGCTTTAAGGTGGCCAAGGCGACCGATATTCGCCCCAAGACGGCGGCGCTCTATTTTCTTCCCGTGGAAACCCGGATACCGCTGAAATTCGGGAAGGAAACCCTTACCTCGGTGACCTGCGCACGGGTCTCCCTGCGCGTGGAAGACGTCAAAGGACGAGCCGCCGTGGGATGGGGGGAAACCCCCTTGAGCGTTCAATGGGTCTGGCCCAGCCAACTCCCCTATGAGGAACGCCACGCCGCCCTGAAGGAGTTTTGCCAAGTGCTTGCCTGTGTATGGGCCCAATTTGACTGTGCGGGACATCCTCTCGAAGTGGGCCATGCCTTTATCGAGACGCAGTTGCCGGTGCTCTTGCGGGCGTTCAATGAGAAACGTACGAACGAACCCATGCCATTGCTGGCGGCGCTGGTATGCTGTTCCGCATTCGATATCGCCCTTCACGACGCCTATGGACGCCTGCATAACGTGCCCACTTACGCGACCTATACCGGCGAATATATGAACCGGGATTTGGGGGCGTTTATCACACCCGCCCCGGGCGCGCAAATTTCGTTCACCGGGCGGTATCCGAAGGATTACTTGATATTTCCCCGTCCCGAGATGCTGTGGGCGTGGCATTTGGTGGGCGGCAAAGACTGGATCGAGCCTGCGGAACGGGATGAAAGCGAGCCCAAGGACGGTTATCCCGTGCTGTTGCGCGACTGGATCCGCACGGACGGTTTGAAGTGTCTCAAAGTGAAATTGCGCGGGACGGATTCCGCCTGGGACTATGAACGTTTGGTGCATGTGGGAAATATCGCCGTGGAAGAGGGGGTGGATTGGCTGACCTCCGATTTCAACAGCACCGTGCACGACCCCGAATACGTCAATGAGATTCTGGACCGCCTGAAAATGGAGCATCCGCGCATTTATGGCATGATTCTTTACGTCGAGCAGCCCTTCCCCTATGAATTGGAGGAACACCGGATCGACGTGCACAGCGTGGCCGCGCGAAAACCGCTGTTCATGGACGAAAGCGCCCACGACTGGCGGATGGTCCGCTTGGGACGGGAACTCGGCTGGACGGGGGTGGCGTTGAAAACCTGTAAAACACAAACCGGTGCGTTGCTGAGCCTGTGCTGGGCCAAGGCGCACGGCATGACGCTGATGGTGCAGGACCTGACCAACCCCATGCTCGCCCAAATCCCGCATGTATTGCTGGCGGCCCACGCGGATACGATTATGGGTGTGGAAACCAACGCCATGCAGTTCTACCCGGAGGCCAGCCAGCCCGAGGCCGCCGTGCATCCGGGCCTTTACCTCCGCCGCGAAGGCAAGGTGGTTCTGAGCACTCTCCAAGGTCCCGGTTTTTGCTACAACATTGGAAAAATACATCGAAAACTACCGGAGCCTGTGACGCGCTTCGGATAACATCCAAGAAAGCTTTTCAGGAAATGGCGGATATTCGATCAGAAGGTGATCTAAACATTTCTCCGCGGCGGGCGGCATGGGCGAAGGAACACATTGATCCCAAAACCCAGCAATGGCTGGACGCCGACGCGGAGGTGTTTCTGCATCAGTCATTGTCGACGCCCTGCTTGAACGTGTTGCGTGGGTGCGGGGGGGCCTATATAGAGGATTGGCAAGGGCGGAAGATACTCGATTTTCACGGAAACAACGTGCATCAGGCGGGGTTTTCCAATCCGCGGGTGATGGACGCCATCACGACGCAAATGCAGGAACTGTCGTTTTGCCCACGGCGGTATACGAATGTGTCGGCGATACGGCTGGCGCAAAAACTGACCGCCTTGGCCCCCGGTGATCTGAATCGCGTGCTGTTTGTACCCGGAGGAACGGAAGCCATCGGCATGGCGATGAAACTGGCGCGGGCCGCCACGGGCCGCTTCAAAACCATTTCGATGTGGGATTCGTTTCACGGCGCCTCCCTCGACGCCATTTCCCTCGGCGGGGAGGCTATTTTCCGGAAAGACATCGGTCCGTTGTTGCCGGGCACGGAACATGTGCCGCCGCCGGATCCGGCGCATTGCCCGTTCTGCAAAAAGGCCTGCACTCTACAATGCGCGGAGTATGTCGAATATGTGTTGGAAAAAGAGGGGGACGTAGGGGCGGTGATAGCGGAAACAGTCCGAAGCACCCCTTTCATTCCGTCCCCGGAATACTGGAAGAGAATTCGTGCCGCCTGCGACAAGTATGGCGCGTTGCTTATTCTCGACGAGATTCCGACCTGCCTGGGCCGCACGGGGTGCCTGTTTGCCTGTGAACAGTATGGCATTGTGCCGGATATGTTGGTGATTGGAAAAGGGCTGGGCGGAGGCATATTCCCGCTGGCGGCCCTCATCGCCCGCGAAGGATTGAATCAGGCGATGCCCGAACGCGCCTTGGGGCATTACACCCACGAGAAGAATCCCGTGGCATGCGCGGCGGCCTTGGCGGCCATCGAGTTTCTGGAAGAAGAGAAAGTGATAGAACATGTCCGTGAGTTGGGTGCCTATGCCTTGGAACGGCTACGTGCGATGAAGGCCCAATATCCCCTTATTGGCGATGTGCGGGGCGCCGGGCTGCTTCTTGGGGTGGAATTAATCCATGCGAATGGCGAGCGCGCCACGGATGAAGCGGAACAGGTGCTGTACGAGGCGCTGCGCCGGGGACTCAGTTTCAAAATCACCATGGGGAACATTTTAACGCTCACGCCCGCCCTCACCATCACCAAAGAGGAAATGGACATGGCCCTGGACATCCTTGACACCTGTTTCCAGTCGCTATAGTCTCTGAAACGTGGGTATTACCTGAGATGATCTATATCGTGAACATTCATTACGATATACTCATTCATAGATGACCGTTTTTGAGCCAAGGGCATGAATTGCATTTTTAAAAGGACGGTTGATTTCCGGGTGGATAAAGGCCGTGACGGGAGGTGGGTTGGTGTAGTATCATTAGGGACAACCTTAACATGAGAGAGGTTACACTATGTGGATAAGGAAAATATCGGTGTCTGGATTCAAGTCACTGATAGACTTTGAAATGGAGCTTCCGAAATTTACCTGCTTGATCGGCCTGAACGGCGCTGGCAAGTCCACAGTGCTTCAGTTTATTGATTTCTTGTCCCAATTGGTCCGTGGCGATATGAGCGGCTGGCTTAAAGAACGGCATTGGGAACCATTCGATTTGCGTTCACGGCTCACCACAAAACAGACCATTGATTTTACAGTCACGCTTCTCAACGGTGATGGACAGAGTGTTGTATGGGACGCCCGATATAATGTGTATGAATTACGTTGCACTTCCGAAAACATTGAAACACGTTTGATGCCTGTGGATACGCACACTGGGCAGATAACAAAGGGAATATCACAGCTTAAAGTGGATGCACAACAACTTTCTATTTGGAAAGAACTCGGACCCGGCGAAAAACCACAAAAAGTATTTGATAAAAAAATCCCTTTTCGTTATGAAGGCTCCGTCCTGTCTCAACTCACAGACGATACTGTGCCTCAACTACTAGGTTTTAAGAAATCGCTATCAGGAATCAATTCCATGGAAATGTTGGCGCCGGAATCATTGCGAAGGAGAACTCGCGACTCTGGAGGCGCCATAGGACTCGGTGGTCAACGTCTGTCCGCGTTTCTTTATGAAATGCGAAAGGAAGAGCGAGATAACCTGCTAAATTATCTTAAACAGGCTTATCCACAACTTGATCGGCTTGTTGCGAGTGCTATCCAATCAGGATGGAAAGAAATATCTGTTCAAGAATGTTTTGGGGAGAGAATTGTCTCCACGGAGGCTCGGCACATCAATGATGGCATGCTTCGCCTTATCGCAATTCTTGCCGAGTTGCAGAGCAAGCATGAGTTTGTCCTGTTTGATGAGATTGAAAATGGAATAAACCCGGAGTTGGTGGAGTTCGTTATTGGCATACTCACCAATGCTCGGCAACAGGTTATGGTAACTACCCATAGTCCTATGATTCTTAATTACCTTGATGATGATATCGCACGGGATGGCGTGATGTATTTGTACAAGAACCGGGATGGCCAAACGAAGGCAATACCGTTTTTCTCGATTCCGTCGTTGGCGGAAAAGCTTACCGTCATGGGCCCCGGCGAGGCGTTTGTTGATACCAATCTGGTTGATCTTGCAACGGAAATCACTGAATTAAACGGGGGCAAGTAGCATGTATTTTCTATTCAGCGGGGAGGGTCCCACTGATTTGGGCATGTGCGGGAATGGACGAGATTCCTGCGAAGCCGGCGATTATGTGTATGGCCCGATGACCGCCATAACCGATAAAATTGTTCGGGATCACTACATTTTTTCTCTGATAGACAGTGGAGGGTATGGGTTCGTATCAAGGCAGGTACTGGTTCGGAAGGCCAAGATGTTGAAGCAACGCAAGAAATCACCCTGTCTTCCAGGAAAAAGAAAGCAGAAGGAAACAGTGTATTTTTATCGGAATGCGCGAGCTTTGGCACTATGCGCAAAAGAAAAAACCGATGAGAAGAAAGACACGGTTGTTGCCGTGCTGTTTCGCGATTCAGATGATCGGGGGATCTGGCTTGACAAGTGGTTTTCAATGCTGAATGGTTTCCAGGCAGAACAGTATGATTTTGGGGTGCCAATGCTGCCCAAACCCAAATCGGAAGCTTGGCTGTTATGCGCGTTGAAAACGAATCCATACCAGAGATGTGCTTCTCTGGAAGACCGTTCTGGAAGTGATAAATCCCCAAACCCTCTGAAAAAAGAGCTTGCGCAATTGTTTCAAGGCGAGTTGCCATCAAGAGAAACACTTTGTAGCATGGTGAATGATGAAACCATTGACGCCACTCGTATTGATATGCCCAGTTACAATAAATTCAAAAAACGGTTGCTGGAAGTTCTTGACAAATGTAAAAGTCAATAGATAAACCGACTTATGCTCATTTCGTTCGGTTGCTTTCCAAAGTTCCTCACGGTAGGCTAATACGCTGACAATAACCATGAAAGGATTGTACATGGCGGACACGATAGACAGACGTCATTTTTTGGCTTCAGCGGCAGGCGCGGCTACGCTGCTCTCGGCAACTTCCGTTTCGGCGCAAACCCCGGCTCCGGAAGCAAAGCGGTATCAGGAGAAGATCAGCCCGTGGCCGCTGGCGATCAACAGCAGCACAATCCGCCCCACGCCGTTATTGGATAAAATCCGCATTGCGGCGGAGACGGGCTGGGACGCCATCGAATTGTGGGTGAATGAACTGGACGAATATGAAAAGGGCGGCGGCGACCTGAAAGACCTCGGCAGACAGATTAAGGACCGCGGGTTGTTTGTGCCCAATATCATCGGCTTGTGGGAGTGCATGCCGGCCACGGCGGAGGAATTTCAAAAATCGCTGGAAGCCACCAAAAACCGTATGCGCATGTCGGCGGCGGTGGGTTCCCTGTATGTGGCCGCGATTCCGGCGCCGGACCGCCCCGATTTCGATTTGAAATGGGGGGCGGAACGGTATCGCGATTTGCTCAAAATTGGCCGCGAGGAGTTTGGCATCACCGTGGCGGTCGAATTTGTGGGGTTCCTCAAGGGTGTGCACCGGCTTGGTCAAGCCTGCGCCATCGCGTTTGACGCGGATGATCCAACCGCCTGCCTGATAGCGGATACCTTCCATCTCTATCGCGGCGCGTCCGGCTTTAACGGCCTGAAGCATATCCAGGGCAGCCTCATCGCGGATTTCCATTGGAACGACGTGCCGGGGGATGTGCCGCGCGAACAGATGGGCGACGAGCACCGCATTTATCCGGGTGATGGCATCTTACCCCTGACCCAGATGTTGCAGGATCTCAAAGCCATCGGGTATACGCGGACGTTGTCGCTGGAATTGTTCAACCGCGAACACTGGAAGATGGATCCGAAGGTGGTGGCGCAGACTGGCCTGCAGAAGATGCGCGACTGCATCGCGAAGGCAAATGTATAAGCGTGGCGAGTGCCGCGTCCTTCACGGAGGAAGTGCTTCAAGCGGCGGACGCGCCGTCCCCTAAGTAGAACCTTGTGGGAGAGTCATTGGCATGATGATACGTTTGGGTGCGGTGGATGCCGTTGTTGTGGCGGTTTACCTGGTGATTGTGATGGCCTTGGGGACGCTGATGAAACGGCGCGCGGCCAAGAACATCGGCAGTTATTTCCTGGGCGACCGGCAATTGCCGTGGTGGGCGCTGGCGATGTCGGGGAGTTCCTCCTACTTCGACATTACGGGCACGATGTGGATTGTGAGCCTGTTTGTGATTATGGGACTGAAAGGGATGTGGGTGCAGTGGATTTGGGGGTTTATCATCCCCGTGTTTTACATGGCCTACATGGGCAAATGGATTCGCCGTTCCGGCGTGATGACCGGCGCGGAATGGATGGAAACACGCTTCGGTTCGGGCCGCGCGGGAGAACTGGCGCGCGCCTCCTACACCCTTTACGCCGTGCTGACCATCACCGCGTTTCTGGCCTATGGCGCGACCGGGATGGGCAAGTTCGGCGCGGTGTTTCTGCCGTTCAGTGAACATGTATGCGCGGCGGTGATTCTCGGCGTGACCGGACTGTATGTGATTGCCGGGGGATTTCACGGTGTGGTATTAGTGGAGATTTTTCAAACCATCGTATTGAGTATCGGCGCGCTGCTGATTGCGTGGCTGGGTTTCACCCACGTGAACCCGGAAGTGTTGAACGCAAAAATCACCCCGGACTGGCACAGCCTCGTGCCGCGCTGGGATTTCGATTATCTCGCCGGCACCGAATATCAACTGTTTGGCGCGCTGTTGCTGGTGTGGGTGGTCAAGGGGCTGTTGTTGAGCCTTTCCGGGCCGGAACAGTTGTACGACTTCCAGCGGTTTCTTGCCGCGAAAACACCCAAGGAAGCCTCGAAGCTGGGGGCGTTATGGGGCGTGATTCATACCGTGCGCTGGCCCATGGCCATGGCATTGGCCGCGATGGGAATTGTGGGGTTGGCGGAACAGGGCGATCCGGAAAAAGTGTTGCCATCCGTGATTCAAAGCATGCTGCCGGTGGGGGTGCGGGGCGTGGTGTTGGCGGCCTTGCTCTCCGGATTTCTTGCCACCTTCAACTCCACGGTGAACGGCGGCGCAAGCTACATCGTCAAAGATATCTACCATAAATATCTGCATCCGGAGGCCACGCAAAAACAGTTGATTTACGCGAGTTATGTCTCCTCCGCGTTGCTGATTCTACTTGGCATTGGCGTGAGCTTCGCCGCCACGTCCATCAACCAGATGTTCACGTGGATTATGGGCACCTTGGGCGCGGGCGTACTCATGCCGAACGTGCTGCGCTGGTATTGGTGGCGGGTGAACGGCTGGGGTTATGCCGTGGGCACCGTGTCCGGCATGCTGCTCTCATTGATTCAGGCCTTCGTGCCCGTATTCGCGCATTTGCCGCTCTACATTACGTTTCCAGTAATTGCCGGATGTGTCTGCCTGATCACCATTGTCACCACCCTGCTGACGCCGCCTACGGACCACGCCACGCTCATGAACTTCTACCGCACCGTCCGGCCTGCGGGATTTTGGGGCCCCCTCGCCGCCGAAGCCAATCTGCCGGAGATTGCCAGCGATTTCCGCCGCGATCTAGTTAATGTTGTACTCGGTATACCGTGTCTCATCGCCTTATGGCTCTGCCCGATTTATCTCGTGCTGCACCGCTTCACCGAGTCTCTCACGGCGCTCACCGTGGTGCTCGTGTTGAGCGCGGTGCTGTACAAGACGTGGTATCAGAAGCTTTCAGAAACGTGATAGTGGGGATGGTGCTTCCAGCAAGGAAATGATCTTTAAAGTGTCAGGGGGAATATAGGATTTGTTTGGTCGAAGAACAAGGTGAGTTGTTCGCATTGGTATCGTTGAAGTCAGATCATTTTCCGTGAAACGAAAGATGCGGGGAGTGAAAAAAAGATTCTGGGATGCATTCCAAGGGGGAATTTTGGTGTATACTATCAGGCATCGTGGAAGGCGAAGAAGAAGGTGTCCCCGCTGAAGGCGGTATCGAAGAAGGGCAGGAAGAAGGCATCGCAGAAGGGCATCCCGAAGGCATTGTGGAAGGTGAAGATGGTTTCCTCTCGGTGGATCAGAATCACGATGGATTGATAAGTCTGTCGGAATTGCTGCGGGTGATCCAGTTCTTTAATTCCGGCGGGTATCATTATTGTCCCGGGGAAGGCACGGAAGACGGATACTGCCCCGGACTTGTTTAATTCGATAAAAAGTGAAATATGGCGGCTGAGCGTTGAGCTTGGCCGCTTTTTTGGAAATTTTGTGTGTTTTCGCGTACAATTAGGCGTGCATTCACATTTCTTCTTTTCACCACTGTCTTGGTTTCGGGCCGAGGTGCGATAGTTTTGAGTGGTGGTTTGTTTCGTGGAAGGAAATCTGAACTTAACCAAGGAACGCAGTATGGGTTTGTTGTTTGATATACATGTGCATACGCGGCGGCATTCGCCGTGCAGCACCATGGATGAGTCGCGGCTGGTGAAGCAGGCGATCCAGGCGGGCCTGGACGGCCTGGTGATTACGGAGCATGCGCATCAATGGTCGGCGGCAGCGTTGTCGGAACTGACGGAAGCGGCGGGGGAACCGGCCTTTTTGCTGTTTTCGGGCGCGGAAATCTATTCGAGCCAGGGCGATATTTTGGTGTATGGCATTTCGCCGGAACAGGTTAGCCAGTTGACGGCGGGGAGTGAGCCGCTGGACATCATCCGCAAAGTACGCGAGTGGGGTGGGGTCACCATAGCGGCGCATCCCACACGGGCCGGTCTCGGTTTTGACCTGCGTATCCGTGATTTGCCCTTTGACGCCATCGAGACGGAGAGTTGCAACCTGAAACCCCATGAACAGCGGCTGGCGTGGCGGCTGGCGGAAAACCTGGAGCTTCCCGGCACCACGGCCAGTGATGCACATCGTCTGGAAGACATAGGAACGTATGTGGTGGAAGTTGACGGGCCGGTATCCTCTATGGCAGACTTGTGTAAAGCCATAAAATCCCGTGCCTTCCGGGCGCGGGGAAAGGTGAAGTAGAGACTGTATGTCTTTCGATGCAGACGTGAAGCGGGACCCTGAACCCCAAAAACCGGATCCGAAGCAGGAAATCAAGCGCGAGGTTATCGAACTCGTCAAGATGGTCGTGTTGTTCTTGGTCATTTTTTGGACCCTAAAGACTTTTGTGGTAGAGGGTTATGAGGTACAGGGCCCTTCCATGATCCCCACCTTGGATGATCGGGAACGCATCCTCGTGTTCAAGCTGCCGCACGAACTGAGCAAACTGCCTATTCTAAGCGCATTTCTAGAACCCATTAAACCGGGCGATGTGGTTGTCTTTGACAGCACGGACGAAGCAAATAAACGCTATATCAAGCGTGTCGTGGCCAAAGGACCCGGTCAAGCCGCAAATACGGTGGCGGCAAGCTCACGGAATGAGGACCCTCGCACGAACTCCGTTCATGTGAAATTTGAGAAAGGGGCGGTGTATGTCAACAATCGCCGCCTGGACGAGAGCTATCTGGTCCCCACCGAATCCCATTCTCCCGACACCGATGAGATTGATCTCCGGCCTGGGGAATATTATGTATTGGGGGATCACCGCAGTGTAAGCAAGGACAGCCGTAGCTTCCGGGCCATCAACGACGGTCAGATTGTGGGCAAGGCGTTGCTCCGCTTCTGGCCCCTGAGCAAATTTGGCTTGCTGTGAAAAAGACACTGATTTTTTCCGACGTTCATCTCAAAGTAACCGGCAAGGATAAAGTGCGTCAAGGGGAATTTATCGCGTTCTTGCGCCGGTTTTCGCCGGAAGAATATGAACGGATGATCTGCCTCGGGGATTTGTTTGATTTCTGGTTTGAATACAAGCATGTGATTTTTTCGGATTATTTTGAAGTGTTGCGCGTCTTTGCGGATTGGCGGGACGCGGGCATGGAAATGCATCTGGTGTGCGGCAACCATGATTTCTGGGCCGGGCGCTTTCTCCGCGATGAACTTCAGTTTCAGGTCTATACCGGAGAAACGCGCATGACCTTCGGGGATAAGACCGCCCTCCTCTATCATGGCGACGGCATTAACACCAAGGACTATGGCTACCGCATCTACAAGCATTTTGCCCGGAACCGGCTGGTGATTGGCGCGTTCCGGCTGTTGCATCCGGATTGGGCGATGACGCTGGCGCGGGGGGTGAGCCATGGAAGCCGCTCGATCACCCGCGCGGAGGATACGTCGAAGGGGCCGGAAGCGCGTGCGCTCCGGGAACATGCGCGCCGGGCGTTGGCCCAGGGGGATGCGGATATTATTATGTGCGGGCATGCCCATGACCCTGTGATGGAAACCTGCCCCACGCCCTCCGGCACGGGCCTGTATATTAACACCGGCGATTGGCTGGATCACCGGTCGTATGTGGTCTGGGATGGAGCGGAGTTTTCAATGCACCATGCAGAGGAACGGGACATGCCTGTTTCCGTCAGTTGACGCCATCTGAGGCTCTATGGTTAAATATACGAAAGTCAAAGCATGTTCGGCGGTTCGTCAGGTGAAAGTAATAGAAGCATACCATCGAGTGGTGAACAGGGTGTGTTATTTCCTAAACAGGAATATTCTTCGAGTAGATGAAAGGATGCCGGCATCATGATGGAAACAGAAGTCATGCATGTGCTTGATGAAATGATCCAGCGGATTGTGCAGCGTTTCCATCCTGATCGAATCATTTTATTTGGGTCTCATGCCACGGGAAAATCCACAGGCGATAGCGATTTTGATCTTCTGATCGTGATGTCTGTTGAAGGTTCCCGGCGCAGCAAAGCGAACGAGATAGATCTTGCCCTCGCTGACCGCACCATACCTATCGATGTGATTGTAGTTACGCCAGATCAGTTTGAGCGGCAAAGGGATATGATTGGCACAATCATCCGCGAGGCTGTTCAAGAAGGTAAAATAGTCTATGAGCGAGCAGCCTGAGTTGCAGATTGAAATACAGCGATGGGTGGAGAAAGCGGAAAACGATCTGCGAAACGCGGAATATGTAATGAACCTTGCGGAGGATTGTCCCAATGATACAGTCTGTTTTCATTGTCAACAGTGTGCGGAAAAATACTTAAAGGCGTTACTTATCTCTCGTGGCATTGTTTTCCCTCGAACCCATGACCTGGTCGTATTGTTCAATCTGGCATCGAACATAAGCGGACTTGCATTACGAGTAGAGCACGTCAACCCACTCAATCGATACTCGGTGGAAGCGCGGTATCCTGGGGACTGGGATCCTATTGATTGTTATGAGGCTGGAGAAGCACTGGAAGCAGCCAGGAACATACGTAATGCTGTCAAGTCTGTACTCTCATGTTGAGTTAAGGCTAACAGAAGTGCATCTATTATGTCGCCAGACGTTTAGTCAGTGCTGAAAGGGGCTTATCCTTCGCCCAGCTCGCCCAGGAATACATCGCGCGGTCCATCGACCACCAGGCGAAGCTGTTGGCCTTCCGTGGTGACGTCCATTTTATTGATATCGAAATTGTCGGGCAGCACCCGGATGGAATCGATGCTTTCGCGCGGGATCATGACGGGATTGGACTTCGCGTCGATCTGCACGCCGTTTTGTTGGAGCCGGGACAGCATAAGGCCCTTGGCATCCATCACCACCCAATTTTCGGAGAAGGCGGTGACTTTCCCCACATAACACATCGGCTTTTGCTCTTTAAAATATTTCTTCAGCTTTACGCGCACTATTCTGTCTTTAATCATGGCACCAACTCCGTTGTTGTTCATGGACGTAGTATAACACAGGAAAAGGCTGAAAAGGCTGCAGGCCCATGACGGCTGACCTCTCTGATCGTCCTCGTTCCATCGTTTAGGTCATTCATGGGGGAATAGATTACAATAGAGGGAAATTGTGCAAGAGGAGAAACGTTATGCTTACCGGATATACGTTGCCGAGGACACCGAAGGGAACGTCCAGCTTAACGCCGCCGCCACCGTGGCACTATGCGGGAATATGCCTGACGGTGGAGTATGAGGCGAACCCTGACGCGGTGGCGGCGCTGCTGCCGCCGGGGCTGGAGTTCGAGTCCGGGCGCTGTGCGGTGTATTTTGTGGAATGGCAGTTTTCGAGCGAGCGGGACACGGAATTTCTCGACCCGGTGCGCAGTCAATATCATGAAACGCTGTTTTTAATCTCGGCCCGCTACGACGGCGCGCCGTGCGCGTTTTGCCCGTTCATTTGGGTGGATCAGGACGTGGCGTTGATGCGGGGGCTGGTCCAGGGCTGGCCCAAGCAAATCGGGTCGACGTGGGTGACCCGCGCCTATGGGTTGCCCTCGAAGGCGTCGCCGGAAGTGGGGGCGGGCGGACGTTTTGGCGGAACGCTGGCGGCGAAGGACCATCGTTTGGCGGAGGCCGTGGTGACCTTACGGGAGGAATCCGCGCAGTTGCCCACGCCGAATTTTGCGCGAGCGATGCTGACCCGCCATTTTCCGGAACTTACCGCGGGCAAGCACGACACGCCCGCCGTGTATGAACTGGTGCAGTTAAAATCCCGTGACGTGCATATCGGTCCCATTTGGAAGGGGGATGCCGAGTTGACGGTATTTGATCATCCTTATCTGGAACTCCCCGCATTGCGCCCCGTCAAGGTTATTGCGGGATACCGGTTCCCCTGCGCCCTGACGGTGGACGACTTGATTCCGTTACGCGATTTGCGGGAGCGTACGTAAACAAAATTAAATGGTGACAGTCACCGTTTAATTTTTATGGGAACGAGCGCGCCGTGGATTGTCTTGAAAATAAACGGTGACTGTCACCATTTAAATGTAAAGAGGAAATGGAGCCAATGACATGGTGATAAAACGGATGCGAACGATGGGTTTTGCGGCGGTGTTGGGCGTGGCGCTGGTGCTGGAAGGCTGCGCCACGGTGGGCGGCACGCAACGCGGCGTGATCCGCGCGAAGGACAAGGTGTCTCCCGCGTTGGTGCATATCCGCCCGGTGAAAGAAGTCTACAGCCGGGGGAAGCGCGAGGAGGTGGTGGCCATTGGCAGCGGGTTTATTATTTCCCCGGACGGCTATGTGTGCACGAATGAGCACGTGGCGGGCGACTCGAAAGCGGTGTACTGCGTGCTGAGCGACAAAAATGAGGTGGAGGCGGAGGTGGTGGGGGTGGACCCCTACACGGATATCGCGGTGTTGAAGCTGAAATCCGATCACCCATTACCGTACGTGAAACTGGGCGATTCCGGCAAACTCAAAGCCGGACAAACCGTGATGGCGCTTGGCAGCCCGCATGGGTTGGCGCGGTCCGTGTCGCTGGGCATCGTCAGCATACCGGAACGGCATCTGGGCGAAGATGACCCGCGCTTGTCGCCTTACAATAATTGGATTCAAACGGATGCGGCGATCAATCCCGGCAATAGCGGGGGGCCGCTGGTGAATCTGCACGGCGAGGTGGTGGGGGTGAATGCGCGCATGCTGCGGGGCGCGGAAAATGTCGGGTTTGCGATTCCGATCAACGTGGCCAAGGAAGTGGCGGACGCCCTGATAAAAAAAGGCCGGGTGCAACGCAGTTGGCTTGGTATTTCCTTGCAGGAGATGCTGGCGAAAACCAAAGACCCCGCCCAACAAGGGGTGATAATCGCGGACGTGGACCCCTTGTCGCCGGCGTATGAAGCGAAACTACAGCCGGGGGATGTGCTGATATCGGTGAATAACCATCCGGTGAACGCGCGGTTCGAGGAAGATTTGCCCGCCGTGCGGAAATTGATTGCGGATTTGCCGGTGGGGTCCACCGCCACGCTGATCGTGCAGCGCGGCGCCCAAAAACTGGCCGTGCCGCTGGTGACCGAGGAAGGCCCGGAATTCCGGGGGACGGAGCAGGAATTCCCGGAATGGGGGTTTACCGCCTCGGAATTGACCCCGGAAATTGTACGGCGCGCACAATTGCCCTCCCGCAAGGGGATTCTGGTGTCGGGGGTGCAAGTGGGGGGTATGGCGGGGAACGCAAAATTACGGCAGGGCGATATTGTGTTGCGCATGGATGATGTAGAGATCGAGAACCTCCAGCAGTTCACCAAGGCCTACCGGACATTGGCCGAGGCGAAAAAGCCCATGGTGATGTTGTTCATAAAGCGAGGCGCGCTGACCTTGTATGTTTTGGTGAAGCAGGAGCTTCCGAAAGAAGGCCCGAACCAGGAGGACGCCCGCCATGGTGAGTAGTCTGGTGCTTATTGCGGCAATGTCCTTTGGGGCGGGTGACGGATTCACCCAGGCGGGGCTGGCCTCCGCGTATGAGGCGATCACGCCCGCCATCGGGTTGTTGGAATATTCCTCGGAAGTCACCGACCCGGCCTCCGGTGAAACGGCGAAACGCGAAGGGAATGCCCTGGCGCTGATTGTCTCCGCCGATGGCCTCGTGATGACGCATGGCCACATGGTGCTCGAGAATGCCGAACCCTTCAACCTCCGGGTCACCTTGGGCCAGGGGGACAAGGAGAAAAAATACGAGGCCGTGCTGCTCAAGAAACCGGATGATATCAATATCGTGTTTCTTAAACTGAAATCGGACACGCCCTTGAATCTGCCCTATGTGAAATTTGACCGGCCCAACGGACTGAAACTCGGTTCGGAAGTGGCGTTGTTTGGGCTTCTGAGCGATACGCTGGATTTTAATCGTGCGTTTCAAACGGGGCGGGTGGCTTCGGTGCTTGAGAAGCCGCGCATCACCTTCTGCCTCGATGAAAATATCCGCTTCGGTTTTGTGGGCGGCCCTGTGATGGATGCGTCAGGCCGCGTGGTGGGGGTGGTGGGATTTGATCTCAGCCGCGCCGAAGGTGGCGATGTCTATGTGCGGAGCGGGCATCCCCTCATTTTCCAAAGCGAATTATTTCAAAAGTATATAGACCAGCCGCCGGGCGAAAAAGGCATCAAGAATGACCAGGACGATGGCTGGCTGGGCGTCTTTACCCAGCCGCTGGATGATGATTTCGCGGCGTATTGGGGGCTTGAAAAGAACGGCGGCTTGATTATCAGCACGGTGGTTCCGGGTTCGCCTGGCGCGGAGGCCGGCCTGCGCTCCGGCGATGTTATCGTGGATTTTAACGGTACGCCCATTAAGGCCAAACTGGATCGCGAGGTGGTGGGGTTCACCAAACTCGTGCGGGAAACCGGCACCGGAAAAGACATAACGCTTAAAGTGCTTCGCGACAAGCAGCCCCTTGATGTAAAACTGAAGCTGGGGACCCGCCCGCGCACTTCGCAGGACGCCGATGAATACGAAGACGATGTCTTTGGCCTCACGGTCCGGGAAATCACCACCGATATCCGCATAGCCCTGAATTTATCGGACGACGTTAAGGGTGTGATTATACGCCGGGTGAAATCGGGCAGCGTGGCGCAGCTTGGGAAAATGCGCCCCGGCGTGATTATTCACACCTTTGGCGAGCATCCCGTGACCAATCTCGAAGAATTCAAGGCCGCCGTTCAAGAGGTGTCGGAGCAAAAGCCCGCCGAAATCACCGTCTTTGCACGTGCGGGTTCGGTCACCGGCTTCTTCCGGTTGCAGCCCCGGTGGAACAAGCATGAATAAGCGCCGGACCATCCGCCCCATCCTCTATGGCCTGTTATTAGGCTTCGCGGGATGTTGGGGGGGATGCCGTGGTCCGGCGGCGGATGCACTGGCCCAGGCCTACGCCTTGGGCGAGAAATATCACTGGCAAGAAGCCATGCCATTGGTGAAAGGACATCTGCTGTCGCATCCCGAAGACCCCGCCGGACATTTTCTGTTGGGCCGGTGTTACCTGCACCATCCCGTCCCCTATCTGATGGTGGCCCGGGGTGAGTTTGAAACCGCCCTTTTCCGCCTGCAACAGGCGCCATCCCCCGGGGGATTGGCTGGCATAATGACCGCGCAACAACTCGAGGCCGCCATACACCGTGAACTGGCGCGCACCCTGATGCGCTGGTCCCGGGAGGCCCTCAATGCGCGGTTGCCCCAGCCCGCGATCATGCAGTCGCTTCGTCAAGCGTTGGACGAAGTGAACAAAGGGCGCGCGCTCGATCCCGAGTCGCCCTTGCTTAAAGAAATGGAAGACACCCTTAAGTCGTTGATTGACGGAACGTCGGCCTCGCCGGAACCCACCGCAGTGCCGTCTGTGATTTAACTGCCTGAAACGCGGCGAGGAACATGAAACGGGAACGCTCACGTGTCAACATTATGGCCTTGGGCAGAAACCATCTTCGCTGCCGGTGCAGGGGGGGTAGCCGAATTGGACGAATCCCTCCCCCGCGCCCACCTTTGCACGGTAGCGGACGTTACCAATCGTAACATCGGCGTCATGCGGGGTCAGATTGGCTTGGGCGAAGGCATCGTCGTATGGGCGCATGGCAAGGCCGTGATAGGACGTGGACCAGAGTTCGTAGAATTTTTCGTAACAGGACCGGCAACTTTTCGAGCCGAGGTAGGGGGCTGATGCGCCAGCGGAGAGCAGGGCGGAGGATAGGCAGAGCAGGAGTGACAACGAAAAAATAGAACACCGATTACGCGGATGATATGGATATTTTATCGCAAGAGAAGGAACCACCGATGAACACCGATAAACACTGATGAAGATATCGGAACACATTCCGGATCTACTTTTCTCTATGGCGCTGTGGCTCTGTGTGAGATCCTCCGGCATTCCGCGTTCCACTGATCCTTTCTTATCCGTGTACATCCTGTTTATCCGTGGCTTATTCTCTTTGCTATCCTTGCGTTAGCTGACGGCTGATAGCTTACTCAACACAGAATCCGTCCTCGCCGATAGTAGCTCCTATCTCCAGGCAGGAGTTTTTCCTATAGTTTACTACTGCACTGGCGTCCCACCTGGAGATGGGACCCACTAAAAATTTCTTGCCGATAGTAGCTCCTATCTCCAGCCCAGAGTTTCTATGATTTATTCCATTTTTATTTCGTGTAGTTCGTGCATTTCGTGGTAAGAAAATCATTCCACACAGAAGCCATCCTCGCCATCAGGACAGGCATGGTAACCGGGGGAGCGGAAGAGTTGGATGGCGCGGAGGAGTTCGCTCATGTTGACGGACCAATCTGGAGGGTAGTAGTCGCTGGAGTGGAGCGCGCAGTCCGGCTTCGTTTCACTGTTCCGTAACAAGTCCGCCTTCGGGACAAGGGGTGGCAACCCCTTGTCTGGGGACACGCCGGGCGCGTAGCCGTCTTCGGTGGCGGGGGCGCAGTGGAGGCCGCCGAGGTTGTAGAATTGGATCACACGGAGGAGTTCACTCAGGCTGATTTTGTGGTCTTGGTTGATATCGGCGCTATGGTAGGGATGTTCGGCATCGGTCACGTGGATGTAGCCGGTTTTGGTTTCGGTGTCGGTGTTGGAGGCGGAGATCACGGTCAGGGAGACGTCGTAGAGCCCCCGGTGTTCGTAGGTGTGGCTCGGGTGTTGTTCGGTGCTGGTGGTTCCATCCCCGAAATCCCAGAGCCAACCAGTGATCGTCTCCAGCACGGAGATGGATTCGTCGGTGAATTGCACCGTCAAGGGTGTGTATCCGTTTACCGGCGCACCGCTAAAATGGGCATTGAACACTTCCGCGTACCAGACGTCATTTGTAACACCATAATCATCTAATCCCCCCAAGACCCATATTTTTCCATCAAAGGCCACCGAAGCATGACGGTCACGCGCAGTCCAATGAACGCCTGAATTTGCAGGGTCCCAGTTTGCTCCATCCGTTGACGACCAAACACCATTTGTCCAATAGCCACCATAATTTCCTCCCAATAACCACATACCCCCGCCCGCAACCACGGATGTCTGTTCAAAGCGTGCTCCACAATTACCCGAATACGACCAATGCGCACCGTCGGTGGAAGACCATACACTCCCCACCAAGGAACCATAGGTGTTATTGTATCCGCCCATCACCCACATCTTGTCCTGGAACACCGCCGTGGAATAGCCGTCCAGAATCCCCCACTCCGCATTATCCGTCGCCTCTGTCCAAGTCACCCCGTCCGAGGAATACCAGACGTCGTTTAAATAATCTCCAGCATCATCTCTGCCACCGATTATCCAGATTTTATTATCAAAAACAAGCGACTGATAACTAAATCGTGGACTCCAATCCGATTCTTCCGCGGACTGTATCCAATCCACGCCATCATAGGAATACCAAATATCATTTCGCGAATAGTAATACAGTCCTCCCATTATCCAGATCTTTTCTTTGAAAACGGCAGGCGAGAAAAGACCCCGTATACCCCAAGGCAAATTATCAGATACTTGTGTCCATTTCACACCATTTGAAGAAGACCAAATATCATCATAACCGAAAACCCACATTTTATTCCCAAATACACATGTTGTATGCTCAGAACGAGGGCTCCATTCTGCGGCTGGAGTCGCTTGTATCCATTGCAAGATAATTTCTTTTTGTTGATAATTATCTTGAGCAAGCACAAGAGATGGTACAAGCAGAAATACTATAAAAACTAATTTTTTCAAAACCATATTCTCTTTCATAAAATCAATGGCTATAATTCATTAATATGTGATTGCTTCCGAAAATAATGTTCGTGTATAGATAATGATCCGATATTGTGACATTATGTTCACGTTTTAATCACACGAAGTTCCTGGCTCACACGTTTCGCTTATTATTACGCTGACACCTTTTCCCTCAAGATCAAGCCTTTGTTGATAAACAGTTGACCCTTGAACATTTATATTGGGTATTCCACTTGCATGAAGAATATCGCCATCTCTGAAGCTCGAATTGTTCACTAAAGGTTGGAGGTTTGTCAGGCTTGTGCAGCAAGATAAATCAACTTCATTTATTCCGGATAATTGTTCTAATATTGTTATGCCACTGTCGATCAAATTTATGCAACCTGATAACTTGAGCACATGTAAATTTGTCTGATTTGAGGCAAGAATAGTGTTCAATGAAGAAAACGGTGTTACTGAGCTTCCAAGAACACCTGACATATCCAACACTTCAAGAGCAAGTAAATTCTTAATAGGATTATCCGGATATATCTGTAAACATGTGCATCCCTTCATGCTTAAGGTGGTGAGAGTGGTGAGGGAGGACAAGCGGCTGATATCGGCGATTTGGTTATTCCCGTCGAGGATGAGTGTTTGCAGGCTGGTGAGGTATTCCATACCTTTAAGGTTTCGTATCCCGTAGTATGAGGCGTCGAGTTCTTTGATGTCTTCGGCTTCGCATTTCCAGCCGGCTTTTCCGGAGGGCATGAGTTCGATGATCCGGGCGCGGAGGCGGACATCGGGCACGGCGGTTAATTCGGGATTATAATCGGGCGGTTCGATGTAGTAACTTTCATCGAAGGGGGTGATTTTAAGGCAATCGGCAGTACTTGCGCGGACAGGACAGGTTTGACAGTCGATCCAATACCGACAAGAGCCTTTTTTCTGAATCTTACAGTTTTCCAGCCATAAAAAGGGCACCGGAATCGATTGGAAGCCTGGGACGGTGTGTGCATCGGGATCTGCTTGACCTTCGGGAGCATCGTAATAGAAGGACACGGTAATATAGGCGATTTCTTGTTGGCCGTAGATCAGTTGATTTTCATTGCAGTTATCCGGTTTTGAGATAAAACATATATTAAACGTGTCATCCTCCGGTAAATTGCGCGTTTCGTCTTCATTATACCTGACGTCCCATGCACGCACAGGATCGCCCGGCGATGTATCCGGCCTGGTAACGGAGAATTTTCCCGCATACCTTAATGTAAGAGTGTCTGAAACTGGGATTGATTTCTTAAAGCGCAGATTGCCTTTGAATCCGGTACATAAATGGAGGTTATCGTCAGCGGTTCCATCTTCATTTCCGTTGTAAATGGTAATGGGAATGGAATACGCCACAAGGGGCACGCATTCACCTTCAACTCCCGGTTCCTCCCCAATGGGTATACATTCACCTTCCGTGTTCTGATCCAAAATGGAAGAAATATTCGTGAACCCAACTTCCGTTTGCAGTGCATCCGTTGGCGCGAAATAGGCCGCATTGATTGGGCACTCATACCCCATGTAATCTTCCCCACAGCCGAAGCCCATGTCGCAGAGGGATTCGGTATTGCAGTTGTTGTGAAACTGGCAATGCCAACTGGTGATGGGGTTTGGGGTGCTGGCGGCGGGGGGCATGAATTTTTCCAGGTAGTTGATGCTGTCCCTATCGTCAGCACTGTACCCGTCATAGACTCGGTTAATCATTTCCAAGGGGTCATTCGTGATGTCATAGAGTTCTTCCAGGAATTCTCCTTCATACCCTTCCCAGGTCCGTGTGTCGCTTTCCGGGTGCTGGACAAAACGCATATCGCTCAAGTCGGACTTGGAATACCGGATGTATTGATAGATAGGGGATGCTTCGCCTTCGCCTTCCGGTTGTGGGGGGTACTCGCCGATGACGGTGAAACAGGTTTCGCGGGCGTATTTGCCGGGTTCGACTTCTTTAGGGACAAACCAGGAGGCCAGGACAGGCTTTCCATTGCCGCGTTTTTGTGTGTCCACTGTTCCGCCGGGGGGAGGTTCAAGGATATTTCTAATGCTTACGCCATCGAGATACTCGGGCAGCGACGCCCCGTCTTCCCCCTCTTGTTCTCCTTCGAAATCCGAGATGCAGTATTCGTACAAGGTTGGATAGAGGTCTTGCAGGCTGACGGGGGTGTTGGATTGTCGTTGGATGGGGTGGACAGGAGGTTGTTGTTGGGGAGTGGGAAAACACGTGAAACGGAGAAGATTGCGCTGGACGGAACGGGGCCCTGCATGTTGTTGGGTTTGTTTCATGACTGTAACCCCTTGCACTAAAACTGTCACCTCGATGGGGCGAGTATAGGGGGGCGGGAGGGGAATGTCAAGGGGGAAATGGGAAATGGGAAATGGGAAATCCTCCTTCGCCAAGGCTTCGGAGGACACGCGGGAAATGGGAAATGAGGGGATACCGGAGCGTTGCGGATTACGGATTGGCGATTGCGGAGGCGGGGAAGTTGGGGCCTTTATCCACAGATTTCGCAGATGGCCGCCGATTGAGTGAGGAGGGGGAAGTGGTTGAATTGGAGATCCGGCTTTCTCTTTCGCTGGCATCCAACGTTCATGATTAAAGAAGACTGTGGAAAGTTTTCAGTGTCAACCCTTGTGCCTTGTGCCGCAAGGGCTCATGGGGGGGTTATTTTGCCGAGGACGACGGGATGTTTGGCGCCGGTAGCCTGGGGGACGTTTGCCGGGGTGCCGAAGATGGTTTCGTTGCCGAGAATGGCGAAGGCAATGGCTTCGCGCGCGCCGTCGGGAATGCCGTATTGGTCGCTGCGGAAGAGTTGTACTTCGGGGAGGCCTTTTCGCAGCAGGGACATCAGGGTCTTGTTTTTCGCGCCGCCGCCGCCCACAATAATTTGACTGCATTCGTGGAAGGGCTGGATGAAGAGCTTATAGGCGGTGACAATGCTGGTGGCCACCGCGCCGGTGACGGTGGCGATAATGTCCTCGTAGGCGTGTTCTTTGCGGCTCGCGAGCGCGTCGCGCAGGTACACCTCCGCGCCGAATTCTTCGCGCCCCGTGCTTTTCGGCGGTTGTTTGTTGAAGTATTTATGACTCAGGAGATAGTCGAGGAATTCGTCAATGATGAGTCCCTTGTGCGCGGCGGCCCCGTCCTTGTCCATCTGCAATTCGCCCTTCGTGAGAATCCGCACGGCGCTGTCTATGATGATGTTGCCGGGGCCGGTGTCGAAGGCGATGATATCCTCGAAATTGGGGGTGACCACCGTGAAGTTGGCGATGCCGCCGATGTTCAGGCAGGCGACCTTGTGTTCCAGTTTGCGGAACAGGAGCCAGTCGGCATAGGGCACCAACGGAACCCCTTGGCCGCCCGCCGCCATGTCGCGTTGCCGGAAATCGGAAATTACCGGCAGTTTGGTGCGTTCCGCGATGATGGCCGATTCGCCAATTTGAAGCGTGCCCGCTTTATCATGCGCACGGGGCGGAAGATGCATGACCGTTTGACCGTGGGAGGCGATGAAGTCTATGATGATTTGTTCTTCTTCCGCCACACTCATCATCTTCAGGGCCGCGTCCGCAAAGCGCTCCCCAAGTTCAAAATTCAGCAGGCACACTTCCCGGACGGACATATGTTCGTCGAGCAGCCGCGTCCGCATGTCGGCGGGATAGGGGAAGTGCTTGTAGGCCACCTGTTTGATGACGATTTCCGGGCCGGTGCCCTTGATCCGCACCAACGCGGCGTCAATCCCGTCCGAAGATGACCCGGACATCAGCCCGAGTACGAACCGGGCCTGTTTTTTTCGCAAGAAGTCTAAATCCAGCATTGGGTTATCCTATGCTCCTTTTCGATGCCTGTCTCCTACAGCATACCTTGAAAACAGCGCACAACGCAATGAAAATCGATTTTTATGGTATACGCGTTTTTCGCAATATGCCGGACTATTCTTGCCTACCTTGCGGTTAAGGTGTTGTTTTCGTGGAAAGATGGTATCATGCGGCAACGTGTGGATTAAACCGCGCAGGGATGAGGCAGAAAAAAAGACCGGGTGAGGTGAAATGGATTTGTATACGGCCGCGGATGTACTGGCGCTGAAATGGGTGCCTGGCGCGGGGAATGTTGCTGTACGGCTCATTCTCGAATGCCTGCGCCGGCACGACGCGCCCCTGAAGACCCTGTTGGGCAAACCCCTTGCCGAGTTGATATCGTTTTTCCCTTCCGGCCAGGAACGGCTGGCGGAAGTGCTGCATGCGTGCGATGCCCGACTCCAAAAACGGGCCGCCGCCCTGATAGGGAAACTGGAACAGGCATCCGTGCTTCCCGTGCTTTGTGGCACTCCCGCCTATCCCGCCGTGCTGGAATCGCATTTGGGCAAAGCGGCTCCGGTCCTTTTCTTCGCGCAAGGCAATATTTCCCTGCTGTATCAGGCGGCGGCGGGGATTGTGGGCACGCGCACCCCTTCCCGGAAAGGCGTGTGCCTGGCCCGGGAATGCGCCCGCGTGTTCGCGGCGCGCGGCATCCCCGTGGTCAGCGGCGGGGCGCGCGGCGTGGATACCGCGGCGCATGAGGCGGCGTTGGAGGCGGCGGGAAGCACCCTGCTTATCCTCCCGCAAGGCATCCTCACCTTCAGGGCCTCCCCCCGTTATGAAACAGCCCTTTCAGACGGCGCCCTTCTCCTGATAAGCGAATTCGCGCCCGAAGCCGAATGGCAGACCCACGCCGCCGTGACGCGCAACGCCACCATCAGCGCGTTATCGCGCCTAATCATGGTGATCGAGCCGCGTTCGGTGA
This sequence comes from uncultured Nitrospirales bacterium, assembly GCA_964474205.1. Taxonomy (GTDB): domain Bacteria; phylum Hydrogenedentota; class Hydrogenedentia; order Hydrogenedentales; family CAILVY01; genus CAILVY01. Next base: position 120,210 of record CAYYRW010000010.1, read on the forward strand.
ACGGCAGCCTGCGCACTGCGCGCCACGCCGTCGAGCAGGGAAAACCCGTCTTTTATCACGGTCTTGGCCCCGCCGCCCGTTCCTTGGCCCATTGCCCCAACACCCATCCGCTCACCCCTGTGAATCCTGCCGTCCTGCTTGCGGCATTTCACCGGCCGTGCGCTCGCCCCACGCCGCAAAACACCCTCTTTTGAAACCACACCGGCGGAATCCGTCCCGTGCAATTTTTTGATTTCGGCATTCACGCCTGTTTTTTCGGCAGATGAATCACAAACCTCGTGTGGGGGCTAGCGGGGTCCACTGTAATTTCGCCCCCGTGCGCCTCAATGATGCTCTGCGAGATACTCAGTCCCAATCCCAATCCTTTTTGTTCCAGCTTGGTGGTATAGAAGGGAAGAAACAGCTTTTCGTGCGTCTCGCGGGAAAGGCCGCGCCCGCTGTCCGTGATGGCGATGTCCACCGCGGCGGCGCTTTCGGCAACCTCGATCCGCACCCATTTTTCAGGCAGCTTTTCCACCACATCGAAGGCGTTGTTCAGCAGATTCAGCAAGACCTGGCCAATCTGCGCGGCGCGGCATTCAATCGTGACCCCGGGCAGCGTGCTGGGCATTTGCAGGTCCACGTCATGCAGTTTGAAGCGTTCCCGGCACAACTCGATGGTGTCGAAAATAATGTCATGGACCGGCGTATCCGCAAAGGGGTCCCCGGAGGCGTCCCGGGACAGGCTTCGCAGGCCGCGGATGATCCGTTGAATGCGGGAAGCGTTCCGCTGCACCATTTGGGTTATCGTATGGATTTTATCCGCGTACTTCACCGGATTCTCAATCAAGGCGTCCAATTGTTCCGCGCCCGCCGCCATCACCGCCAGGGGGTTGTTGATTTCATGCGCGATGCTGCTCGCCATGGTGCCCAGCGACGAAAGGCGCGCGCTGTTCAGCATCTTCATCTGTTGTTCGGCGAGCAGGCGTTCCGCGCGCACCCGCGCGGTGATATCGTTGCCCACGCAGAGGGTTTCCCGCACCTCGCCCGCCTGGTTGTATACCGGCTTGTTCGTCCATGCAATCCAGACCCGTTCCCCATTGCGCCGGATGTTTTCATTCTCATTGCTGGCGTATTGGTCCGGATGCACCGCGATGTCCCGTATCATCGCCTCCATGTCCCGGCCATTGCCGCCGGTTTGCGGGACAATGGTTCCCACCACGTTCTTCCCCAGAACTTCCTGTTCCTCATACCCGAAAAAGCGCTGGGCGAATTCATTTAGAAAGGTGATATTCCCTTCCCGGTCCATGCGCAGGATGATGCTGTTCGCGCTTTGCACCAGTTCCCGGTATTTGGTTTCACTTTCGCGCAGCGCCTCCGTCGCGCGCTCTATCTCCGCCGTCCGCGCCTTCACACGGTCCTCGAGTTCGGCGTTGAAGCGCTGCATGTCTTCCGCATGCTGCTTGCGCACCGTGCAATCGCGGAATATCCCCATCAGGCAGGACCGGCCCCGGTACTCCATCGGAAGGGCCGAGATATCCGCGTAAAAAACCGCGCCATTGCTTCGCAGGCAGGGTATTTCGGCCGCCAGCCGCTGTGCGCCATACGCCAATGACTGGAAACAGGTCCACACCTGCGGGAAATGTTCCGGCGGATGAATATCCCGGACCGTCTTGGATAACAGCGCCGTTTCCGAATACCCCAGCATGGCGCAAAACGCCCCATTCACATGCAGGAATTCCCCGGTCTCCACCTCGGCGATGCAGAGGCCGTCCACCAGGCTGTCGTAAATGGCCTGCAACTCCGCCCGCGATTCGCGCAGTTCCAGTTCCACACGCCGGTACAAGGTAAGGTCCGTGAACGACGCCATCATGCCGCGCAGCAGCCCGTCCTGGCTCTTTATCACGCTTGCGGAAAAATGGATGTCGCGCACGACGCCGTCATGGGTCTTTGCAATCAAATCCCCCGTCCAGGACCCCTGGGCAAAAAGCTGTTCCATCACAAGCTTCCCCGCACGCTCCTCCAGCCAAAAATCCGTGGCGAGACGTCCGGCCACTTCCCCGGCGCTGTGATATCCCCAGAGTTTCAAAAACGCCGGATTCACCTCGAGAATCCGCCCTTGTGTGTCCCCAAAGAGCAGGGCGGTGGCCGAGGTGTCAATGGCCAGGCTTTTCGTATACAGCGCCTCCTGAGCCCGCAGGCGATGCTCCATTTCCCGCAATAACGCCTGACGGCCCAATTCCGTATGTGCGTTGGCCCGGTCCGCCTCGAAAATCGCGAGATAGAATCCGCTGACCAGCAGTGCGAGGCCAATGACAAAGAACCCTTCTTCCAGAAATCCCACCAGATACGGCACGCGCAACAGGGCCGGCACGATGATCGGCAATTGGAAATGGAGGCACATGCTCACGCCTTGCGACAAGAGAAGCAGGGTGGCGCCCCACAGCAAGACGCGCGATACGGTGCGCAGGCCGCGCAGTTGCCCAATCACATATACCGAACCCATGCCCCACACGCCTATGGCTAAAAAGGTGAGCAGCCCCGTGATGCCATAGGGCGCTTCCCAAATCAGATAGAGAATCCGGCCCCCGAGTTCCAGGAAAGCGGCGGTAAGTATGGAGCCAAGCGTGAGCCGGCCCAAGCGCCGGTAGCGGCGTTGGCGTTCCGGCGGCACATCGCTCTCACCCCCCTGGAATACATTCGTATCGGGGTCTTCAGTAGACTCCGCGTGCCGGACTTTTTCCATTCAGAGGTCCTCCCCCAAACGGGTGTTTTATTTCTTCAGTACGGAAACCGCCACTGAGTATGAATTGTAACAAACCCGCTTCCGGAATCCCATTTCTTTCTTGCGCCCCCGTCACAAGACCGCCTGGGGATTTCGGCAGGTTGTGTCGCGCCATCCGCTGTGCTAGAATCCAACCAGGTTTGTGGAGACGCAGCATGTCTTTTCGGAATATGATACTTGCCCTGTTGTGCATTGTGGTGTTTTGCGGGTGCGCCCGCACCTTGCGTGACACCCGCGGGTTCGCCATGGAAAACTCCGTCACGGTGGATGCGCCGTTCAAGGAGGCTTGGCAGATCGTGAAGGGGGTCCTGCGCGCCCAGGATTTGGACCTGTACACCCGTGATAAGCGCGGCACCTTTGTCGCCTTCAGCAAAACCTGGAAACATTTCAGTTTTCTGCAGCGCCACCGCATGAAGTACACCATTGAACTCGCCCCCGTAAGCGAGGACGAAACCCGCATCTATATTGAAACGATCCGCCAGGTGTACGGGGTGACCCTGTTGACATATCCTGACTGGCATGATCGCAAAGCCACCGACAATGCCGAGGCGGTCAAAATCCTCAAGGCGGTCGAGGAAAAAGCCGCCGAACGCCTCAAACCGGTCGGCGATGGCAATCCGGCGTAATCTTATTGGGCGGGCTTCTCTTTTCCCAGGCTGAGGCCGTGTGTTACGAGGGGGTCTTCCGGTAGACCCTGCTGGCGCATTTTCTCCGCGATCCAGGCTTCCAGTTGCTCTTCCATCTCTTCCGCGCGTTCGGGCTGCTGTTCCGCCACGTTGTGAAATTCGCCGGGATCGGTGTGCAAATCATACAGTTCGCGCAGGGGGGTCCCGTATACGTCCGGCTGGCGCGCCAGAATGAATTTATGGTCCGCCGTCCGCAACGCCCATTTCATTTGCCAAGTGCATTCCTGGCACACCAAGAATTCCCGTACAGGTTCTTGGCGTTCTCCCCGAAGCCATGGAACCAGGCTGGTCCCTTCCATTTCCCTGGGTATTTCAACGCCACAAATGTCGGCGAGGGTGGGCGCCACATCCACATGCGCGGTCATGGCGTTTATGCGCCGCGGGACATACTCCGGATGGCGCATCATGAAGGGCACGCGCAGATTTCCCTCATACAACCCGTGATGATCGAAGAAAATTCCGTGCCGGTACATCATTTCACCATGATCGGCCAGGAGCACGACGACTGTGTTGTCCTTCAGCCCCAGCGCCTCGACTTTTCGCAAAAGCTGTCCAATGCCCTCATCACAATACCGGATTTCCGCATCATACAACGCCACGATATATTCCGCATCCGTGATATTCGGGCCCAGCGTGTTGAACCACGTCTCGCGCCACACCTTTCCCAGGCGATGCTTTTCCATCCCGTCCAGACTGTGATTATCCGGCGCACCCGGATCGCCCGTGTAGAACAATTTCCGGTAGGCGCGCGGCGGCAGATAGGGCGTATGCGGGTCCCAATAATGCACAAAACAGAAAAACCGCTCGTTGCAATGCTGTTCCAGCCAGGGAAGCAGCCGCCGGTTGATCTCCCGGTTGTCCGCATTCAACGAAAGCGCGCGCCGCTGCGTCGGGTCAATGTAAAACTCGTATCCCCGGTGAAAATCCAGCCGCCACTGACTCAGGTTGTCCACCGCGCACGTCGTGTAACCCGCCTGAAGCAACACCTGCGGCAACCATGGCGCGGCCCGCGGGATGTCCCTATCGCCCCCATGCGCCACTATTCCATGTGTAATGCTGAATTGGCCCGTGTTGATTGTCACAAACGACGGATGCGTGGGGATGGCGGGCGAAAGATGACACTCACTGACCACCGCTTCTTTCGCAAACGCATCCATATTCGGGGAGGTGTCCCGGGGATATCCATAACACCCGAGATGATCCGCCCGCAGGGTATCAATCGCAATTAAAATAACGTTGAGGTTCGACATAGGCCTGTGACCCTCATACTACCCCATTCCGGCGGACTATTTCTATTTTCCGCCCCAAGCAGTGAATTTATTGATTTTTTGAGAAAACGAACTCTCGATACGCGATATTTAGTGGTAAAGAGGTTCCGACCACAATATATATTGCCTCAAAAAGCATCCTATGCTACAATGCCTCCCCGGAGGTACTATCGTGCGATTTGGTAAAGCGAATAGGAATTGGGTAGCCGCTGGAAGACGCTTATTCAGCGATCAGGAAGCAGCTTCCGGCGCGGTCGCGGTGGAAGAGCGTAATGCCTTGTTGGGGACCGATTCGTCCGAAATCATGATGCCGGTGAATGAACCCATGATGAAGGGGGATCCCACGCAGCATTTGTTGACGGTGCTGGGCCGGTTCCAACGGCAGATTGCCAAGGCGGAAAATGGCGCACCGCAGGGAATGTGGCCGGATGAATGCATGAATCAGATCATTGCCGGCGTTGAAATTGCCCTCGAACAGGAATGGGACGGCGTAAAGGAAGCGCTGACGGATACGGCGCGCGTATTGCAGAGTTTCGAGGATGCCGGAAAAGCGCAGCAATGCGTTTCGTTTCTCCGGGACAGCTATGAAATTCTCTGTCTCATGGTGGGCGATATCATTGTGGATAATGTCCGCTCGGGGGTGATGCAGAAGTGGCATGAGCGGTATCAGGCCATCGTGGAAGAAATGCGTTTTGCGGGGATTCGTCTTGTGGATGATGAGGCGCGCCAGGAAGAAATGGAAGCGCGGTCTGTTGATCTGGATATGCGGGAAGAAGAGACGCCGGTGGAAACCGCCGAAAGCGAAACCTTCCCCGGCGTGCCGGAGATGAAAGCGCCCGAGATGTCAGCGCCCTCCGCGATGGAAGAGGCGGAACCCACGGAGGCTTCCACGGTCTCCGCGTCCGCTTTTGTGCTCAATCCCGCGATGCCCTTCCCGAAAGAACAAGCCCCGGAACCGGAGGTTGAAACGGAATCCGAAGAGAAAGAAGAACCCGAACCGGAATGCGAACCGGAACCTGAACCGGACGGAGAAGCGCCGGTTGTCAGTGAACCGGCTGGGGTGCCGGCGACTCAACACGACGCGCCGCTTTCTTCCGATGTGTTTTCGACCGTGCGCGAAGCGGTGAAGTGTGGCAATGTGGCCGAAGCCAAGATGCTGGCCCTTCAAGTGGCCCTGGATATGGCAAAAATCGAGGCGGACCGCGAAGAATCCCGCGTGCGCGCATTGGAAACCGGGCTGTCCCAAATCGTGAAGGCCATTCAGGAGGCCCGGCTGGACGTGGCGCGCACGCAAAAGAGCCTCGAGGCCACGGAACGTTTCGCGGGCGAGTCTCAGGCGGAATTTCAAGCACGCCGCGAGCATGTGGAATCCCTGCACGGCCGCATGGCGGAGATCGAGGGCACCATGGCGGGCATTGATGCGCAACTCCGGGAACTCCAGGAGCGCCGCGAGGCCGAAGCCCGGCGTCTGGAATCCGTGCAGGCGGAATTGGATGAAGTGCTTTCCATCGAAGGCCGGTTCCAATCCGAAATGGATTCCCTGGCGGATTCCGAACAAACCGCGCGGGCGGCCCTCGAATTGTCTGAACGCAATGTGGCGGCCCTCGAAGAGGAATATGCCGACCGCGAAGAAGAAATTGCCGCGGCGCGGCGGGAATTGGCGGGCCGGAAACAGGCGGTTGTGGAATTGGAACGCACCATCACGCAGATCTCGGGCGGCCCCGCGGCCCCCGTTCCCGGCGAAACGGGCATGTTGTTTTGAACGCACGGGTTCCGTGCAGGACATTAAATCACGGGTGAATGATTGACGGCGAAGAACCGGAGGGAGTCAGGTCCATTGGCTAGGAAAGGCGAAGTAATCGGCGCGGCGGATTTCGGCTCGCGCGACGTGCGCGTGTTGATCGCGCGCAAGAGCGGCGATGGCGCCATTCAGATTCTGGGGCACGGCGTGGCGCCTGGGCGCGGGTGCGTGTCGCAGGGCGTTATTCAAGACCTGGGCGCGGCGCAACTGGCCTTGAAGCGCGCACTGAAAGACGCGGAGAAGGAAGCCGGTGTGCGCGTGCCTTCCCTGTTTTGCGGCATCTCCGGGAAGAACGTGGAAACGTGCATCCGCGAGGGCAATGTGAAACTCGACAAGGGCATCGCCGAGTTCAGCCACATGGAAGAGGCGCTCGAAATGGCCGCGCGCGACGCGCTCGCGGCGGGAAAACGCCCGGTGTATTCCATCACCTCCCAGGAATGGTATGTGGACGATCTTCGGGTCAGCGAACCCCTGAACATCCGCGGCAGCGTCCTCAAGGTGCGCGTCCATTTCGCGCTGCTCCCCTCATTGATTGAAGACAACCTCACCATCTGCGTCGAATCGCAGGGGAAAGAACTTGAAGACGTCGTATTTCTCCCCCTCGCCGCCGGGCTGGGATGCCTTACCCCCGAGGACATCGATCTCGGCGTGGCGGTGCTGGACATGGGCCGTTCGAGCACCGGCCTCGCCGTGTACCGCGACCGCCGCATTCTCGGCACCCATTGTTTCGAGTGGGGCGGTTTTCATATCACGCGGGACGTTGCCGCAGGCCTGCAAATTTCGTTTGAAGAGGCCATTGACCTGATCATGCTCTATGGAATTCCCGAACGCCTCATCCGGCTGGAAGCGCAAAAACGGAGCGGCGAGGAAATCAAAACGGGGCTGGAAGAGCCGGACCGCGATGCCAGCATCAAGCTGAAAAGTGCTGTTCAGGGCGCCCCCAGTATTGTGCCCAGGAGCGAACTCGACAGCATCGTGTTCGAGCGTTCTCAGGAATTACTCAACCGCATCCACCAGCACCTGAATTCGCGCGGACTGTCAAAACACGTCGTGCGCGGCGTGGTGCTCACCGGCGGTTCCGCCATGATTCGCAATCAGGCCCTGCTCGCCGAAACGCTGTTCCAGGCGCCCGCACGGATTGGCCAACCAGTGGGTATCGACGTATTGCCCCAGCCCGTCAATACGGCGGAATTCGTTCCCCTCATCGGCGTGGTGCGGCATGGTTTCGAGTATCGCGAAGCCCTGCGCAGCGGACGCCTCCGTGTCCCGCAAGGGGTTGTGGGGCATATGGTGCGCGGCATCGGCAATATCTTCAAAAAATACTTCTTCTAGCCCGGATTTTTATCGCAATCGCAAATCCACCCCCTCTTGTCATTGCGAGGAGTCCTCGATGAAGCAATCTCGCATCCACATCACCCAAACCCTGTATCACAACAATCCATCCTCCCCTTGTCATTGCGCGCGAAGCGAAGCAATCCAAACTGACAGAAGATTACCGCGGCCGAATCCTAAACCGTTGATTCCGGTCATTGCCCGTTTGCGAGGCCCCCTTGTCATTGGCCGCTTTCGTGCCCTCTCCCCCGGAAGAAGCGCTATCCCGCGCGGATGGAATTTCCACCAAGGCGGGCGGGCTTGCCATTTCCGGGCTGGGCAACGGACGCAGAGCGCTCACCGGCAACAATGGCTCATACTCCGGCTCCCGTTCCGGTTTTCGTTTTCGGTTCGGCACCAGGGTATAGCCGATGATGTCGCCCAAGTCCATCAGGAAGGCAATGATCACCAGGAACACTTCTTTAAGCCCGATACTCTTCAGATCGAAAATTTTGGAAAACACCGCAAACAGCGGGCTTTCCAACCGCACCACGCTGGGCAGCATCACTCCTGAAGGTCCCGCAAGGTCCTTGCACACCACCCGCAACTGCTGTTGCATCTTGTCAATATCATCCACACTGGCGGGCTGCGTTGAGTTCAAAATCACATCCGCCTGTTCTTTGGTTTTGATGGCTTGTTCCACCGCATCCAGTTCCACCTGCGTGGTCTTCTGCAACAGCGTGAGTTTATAGTCCTCCTCCTTCGCATTCGTGCCATACCCCGCAGGGGCTTTCCGGAGCCCTTTGACCTCCGCGTCCAATTCTCCCTCTTGCTTGGCAAGCTGCCGCAACAACTCCGTGCGCTTTTCCGTCAGGGATTTGGTCACTTCCGCCAGATACGTTTCATACGCCGAGCGCATCGTGTCATTCGAATACCGCAGGAAGAAGTCCCGGTCCGCCGTCCGGTACAGCACGTCCAGATTGAACGAAATCGAAATAAACGCCACAATCGTCATTCCCAGCACTCCCAGGATATTCAGCCGCTTATGCTCCCCGATCACCGCCACCTTCAACGCGAACAGCATGATTCCAATCGCCACCGACATCCCCAGGGCCATCACCGAACACTTCCATAGCGTGCCGTCCCACAACGGGATACTCACCACCGGCTCCGGCAAAATCGAGTCATGGAGGCTCACATAGGTGGTCCACATGGACACCACCCCCAATACCACCACCGCTATCATAAATAGAAACCGGACGATAAAGCCCATATTACCTCCAAAAGCTGTCTTTTTGCCCGACTACACTATACCCGCTTTCTCTGAAAAGTTCCAAATTCGCGAAAATGCAGGGATATGGGATGCGTGGGACCTGTGGGAGGCGTGGAACAAGTACGCCGAACGAAAATCTTATGTTCCTTTTTCTTACCTGACCGGTCCGGCAAGTCTGACCGATCCGACTGATCCGACCGATCCGACCGATCCGGCTGATCCGTCAGAATAAGGCTTGAGGCACTCTGATTTGGCCTAATTCTTCCTTGCCGCCAGGGTTTCGAGGAAGGCTTCGATGCGGGTGTTGGCTTGTTCGTCGGACCAGGAGCGGGAGTCGTTCATATCGGCTTCGAGCATGAGGGAGGGGATGCCGTGTTTGTTCATCAGGCGTTTGGCGAGTTCGTATTGTCCGAAGGAATAGGCGCGGCAACTGCGGTTGGAGTGCATGACAAAGCCGTCGAGGCTAAATTTCTCGACCATGTGGAGCAGGTCGCGTTCGCGGTAGTCGAGGCCGTGGTTGATGTATCCGCCGATATAGGTGGCGGCGAGGGTCCTTAGGCGGTCGTTCTCATCCCGGTAGGGGGTTTGATAGCAGAAGCTTTCGGGATAGGTGGACACGACGAGGGCGGCCTTATTCGCGGCGAATTTATCGGACAGTTCTTTGATCTTGAACCAGATGGCGAGATTGTCCCAGCCAAGCCGGTATTGTTCGCCGGGCACGGAGGCGATGCCCTGTTCGATGCGTTCCTTCATTTCGTCCCGGAGGGCTTCGTAGTACTCGACGCAGATTTCCGTGCCGCGCAGGGTGACGATGGGCGCAAGATGGATGAAGGTGTCGAAGGAGTTCATGGGCGCGGGTTTGTGCGCCAGCATGCCCTGGATTTCACGCCACAATCCCGCCGCCTTCTCCGAGATGTCCAAGGTATAATTCAACTTGTCCGGGTCAATCGGCTTGCCGAAGAGCTGGCCTATGCTCGCGATCATCTCTTCCAGTTGCGCCTTGACATACTCGATAACAGCCGGGCTGTCTTCCATTTCGTACTGATACGGGGAGTCAATAAAGATGAGTGGCACGTTAAAGATGCGCTGGAGTTCCTGATACCATTTCGTGACGGTGTCGCAGATGTTGTTGCAGCAGACCAGCAGGTCGGGCTTGGGCAGTCCGCCGGGAATGGGGCTGTTTTTCGTGTAGATCGAGCCGAAATCCGTGCGGGCATAAGAGCACAGGTCGCGGGAGAAGCCGCGTTCTTCGGCCGCCGCGCACAACGCGTCCGCCATCTTTGTGGCGCCGCACATGGCCGCGTGATTCTCCGGATAGATCGGCGTGATGCCCGCCGCATACAGAATCTCGACGGGACCGCCGCTGGTGATCCAGGCGATCTTCTGGTCGGTGCCTTCCGACATCTTCGCCATGCCATAATACATGGTCATGATTTCTTTCATGCGCTTGTAGGACCGGATAGGTACGCGTTCTTCACTCATAGTAACCTCTGTTCCAATTGCATTTATTCGTCGTTATTTATCAATTTCTATTACTGTCGTTTCAAGATAAAGCGTTGTTGCTTCGAGGATGTTCTCAATCACTTCCTGAAGCGTATCTCCTTGCGTCTGGCATCCAGGAAGATCAGGGCAATAGGCATAGTACCCATCGCTATCAAATTCTATTATGGTCTCTCCTTTGTAATCCATAAAACGCTGGCTTTATCCCAAGTCTTTCGCGAAAAGGGCGGCTCCGAGGGCGCCGATAATCTGTGGTTCTTCGGGGATCGTCAGGGTAAAACCGATGGCCTGTTCGATGCGTTTGACCACGCCGATGTTTTTCGCCACGCCGCCGGTCATCATGACTTCGGGGGCCATGCCAACCCGCGAGGCCAGCGAATGCACCCGCTGGGTAATCGCGGCACACAGCCCGGCAAGGATGCGTTCCACCGGTTCGCCCTGCGCCAGCAATGATATGACTTCGCTCTCCGCAAAGACCGTGCAGGTGGAGGAAATTTTAGAAGACGCATCGGCCGATAATGCCTTTGGCCCGAAATCGTTCAGGGGAAGGCCGAGCGTCCGCGCCATTACTTCGAGGAAACGGCCCGTGCCCGCCGCGCACTTGTCGTTCATCTCGAATTTCCGGACGGCGCCGCCGGGCGCCAGGGCAATCGCTTTCGAGTCCTGACCGCCGATATCAATGACGGACCGCACGTGCGCGCTCAGGGAATACGCGCCGCGGGCATGGCAGGTGATTTCCGTGATGGATTTGGTGCGCCAAGCCACATTGTCCCGGCCATAGCCGGTGGCCACCACCGCCTGCACCGCCTCCCGCGAGAGGCCGGCCTGTTCCAATGCTGTCATCAGCACGGTTTCGGCGGAGGCGGAAAGATTGCCGCCGCTGGGCATCAGCGCATGGGCCAGCACGGCGCCCTCGGGCCCCACCAGCACGGCCTTGGCCGTGGCGGAGCCCACGTCGATTCCCGCAAAGCACCGGACCGCGCTCATTGCTCATCCTTGGGTTGGATCATTTCGACAAAGGCTTCCACACGCGTGCGCAATTGCGCCGGGGCGGGCACATTCTGCTCGACTTCCAGCAGCAGCGTGGGCATGCCCGCCGCTTCGAGCGTGTTCCAGATTTGCGGATAGTCAAACGCCCACGGATCGCAGAACTTGGTTTGGAGCAGGATCACGCCATCCGCGCGCGCTTCTTTCGCGCGTTCAAGCATGTGCTTGCCGGGATCGAACCCGGGCCGGTGAAACGCCGGACAGGGCGTGCGGGAGAAGTAGATGTGGGTCAAGGCGTCCATCGGATCGCCCGCCGGGGCCTCCGGCAACAGGAACGAACGCGACCCCATGCAGAGATCGTCGTCCACAATGGCACAGCCCGCTTCTTCGATGGCGGAAATGAATCCGCGATCTTCGCATACGCTGCCCGCCAAGAGCACGCGCGGCTGGAAGCAGTCCGCATCGCCGTTTTCCTCTTCCAGGGATTCCACCAGTTCGTTGAGCAGGGGGAGATGTTCCTCCGGGCTCATCAGTTGCGCCGACTGCACCACGGAATACAGGTCCTGCCCGGACATCAGGTCCGGCCGTGCGCGGCGCACCGCATACAACCGCCCCATCAACGCGCGGTGCTGTTCATAGAGGTGCAGGCTGTCCCGGATTGCCTCATCACGGATCGGGCCGCGCACTCCTTCGAGCACGGCGCGCACCCGGTCCAATTCCTTGCGGAAATAAACCTGTGCGGGCTTTCCGGCGGTCAGGGTTGGCCCGGACACAATCACCACGGGGATTTCGGGCCGGTTGGTCCGCCACAGGTCCGCGACATTCTGCAGGGTGTCACAGGTGTGCGCAAAGACCACCATATCCAGAAACTCAAACTCGCCTGACAGCGCGCGGTCCAATACACTTCGTGCGAAACTGCATGAATACGCCTGGATAATTTCGTCCGCACGCGGCGTGCCGCCATGTTTGGCCGTAATGCGCACGGGATAATACCCCGCCGCGTGGAACAACTCCTGCGGGGAATAGGAGCACATGAACCCCGCCACGGGCCGCCCGTTCTCCGAGGCCTTATGCGCGGCTTTGTAGGGGTCCGCGCACACCGCTTCAAAAATGCCAATGCTTTCCAAGGTTTCAATCGCCATAGTCCTGCTCTCTCTGGTTGGTTCTCATGAATAGACCGCACACAGCCTACGTGACGTTTCACTCTTTTTCAATAGCGCCGCCCCTCGTCCAGCAGGGCCAGATAGCTGTCCAGGGGGATGTAATTGGCCACGCTGTTGCCCGTGCCCAGGCAATAGCCGCCGCCGGGCATGCAAACGTCGAGGGTGTCCCGGACCCGCCGGCGGATTTCCGCTTCACTGGACCGGCACAGGAAGTCCACGTCGATCCCGCCCAGCAGGGCAATCCGGTGGCCATAGGCGCGTTTGGCCTCGCGCACATCTTCTATCGTATCCTCGAACGAATGCTTCGCATCGATCTTCACGTCCTCGATCAAATCGTCCATAATGAGGGTGAGGTTACCGCAGGAATGCAGCAGGTACGGCCGGCCCGCGTCATGCGACATTTTGGCCATCACGGCATGGCCCGGCAGCACGAACTCCCGCAGGTCCGCCGGGCTGAGCAAGGGGCCGGACCGGAACCCCATGTCGTCACTGCCCCAGGTGATTTTCACACGATCAAATTTCAACAGGCGCTTCATAAAGACCACATAATAGTCCAGGAGGCGTTTTGCGATGGCTTCCACCAAATCCCGCTGTTCCATCAGGGCCAGGCAGCAGGTCTCATACCCCATCAGCCACGTGAGGTGTTCCGCGAAGTGCGCGAAGCCGCCGCTGCCCATGACGCACATGGTTTCCGGCATGTGTTCCTCAAACCACTCCAGCCCTTGGGTGGAGGCTTTTGCCGGGTCCGGCCAGGGGTAGCGCTCGAATTCCTCCCAGTTTGTAATGGGCCCCCGGTGCATGTTGATGAAGTTGCGGCCCGACGCGCGCGTTAATTGCGCGGTGTCCTGCGCCGAATCGTAATGCAACGGCCATTCCTGTCGTTCCAGGCTCCAACGGACAAAATCATACCCCAGGAAGGATTGTATTTCGATTTGCTTGCGGTGGGGATAGTATGGATCGTTTGGATCGATATCTTTAAGCAAGCCGAAACGTTCCGCGACGGCGTCCTGGATTTCCGGGTCCAGAAACAACTCGATGTAATACACGCGGTCCGGCGCGCCTTCGCGCAGAATACACCGTTTCAGCCCCTCCCAACTGGGGGTCACTTCTCTTGAAAACCGTGTTAGCATGGTCCTCTCCTGACAGCTTTGGGCCATGACTCTACCACAGCGGCGGGCCGGTATGCATGCCGCCCACGCGGGAACGTGCCGCGTTATTCGATGGGGAGGGCCACTTCCGGGAAGTTGTCCATGGTGCGTTGCAGCCGCATCGCGCGCAGGGCGTCGAGCGCCTTGTCCAATGGCACAGTGATCTGTTCCTTGACGCTATACCGGCGCCAAGTAATGTTCTTATTTTCCATTTCGCGGGCGCCCAGCACCCAGAGGTTGGGAATCTTGTGCGTGACCGCGTTCCTGATTTTCTTGTTGAAGCTCTCGCCGCTTTCGTCCACCGAGGCACGGAACAGGTCCCCGCGCAACAACTCCGCAATCTCGCGCGCATACGGAAGGACGTCGTCATTCACCGGCACGATGCGCACCTGGACCGGGGCCATCCAGGTGGGGAACGCGCCGCCGTAAAACTCGATCAGGAACGAGATCATGCGCTCGTGCGTGCTCAACGGTGCGCGATGAATGATAAACGGACGTTTTTCCTGTCCGTCGCGGTCCACATAGCTCAACGCGAAGCGGTGGGCCATGACAAAATCGAGCTGACAGGTGGAAACGGTCTCCTCGCGGCCCAGCAGGTTTTTCACCTGAATGTCCACTTTCGGGCCGTAAAACGCCGCTTCGCCCGTCTCCTCTTCATACTCGACGCCCATGCGATTCAGCACATCGCGGACAATGGCTTCACTGCGCACCCATTCCTCTTCGTTGCCGACGAATTTTTCGCTCTTGGGATCGTGCAGCGACAGGCGCACGCGGAAGTTGCCCATGCGCAGGTGGGTGTAGTATTTGCGGTACATGCCGATGATCGCGCGGAATTCCGATTCCACCTGGTCGTTCGTACAATAGATGTGCGCGTCATTCATGCACATCGCGCGTACGCGCAGCAGCCCCGCCAGCGAACCGTGTTTCTCATAGCGGAAGCAGTTGCCGTATTCCGCGAGGCGGTATGGCAGGTCGCGGTAACTGTGCGTGCGCGCCGCGAAAATCTTGTGGTGATGGGGGCAATTCATCGGGCGCAGGTAATACTCGTCGTTCTCATCCACGGCCATCGGCGGATACATGCTTTCGGCATAATAGGGCAAATGTCCGGAACGGCGGTAGAGTTCCCCGCGGGTGATGACCGGCGTCGATACCCGCAGATATCCCGCCTTGAATTCCTCCTCCCGCGCCCACTTTTCCAATTCCTCGCGGATGGCCGCGCCGTTCGGCATCCACATCGGCAATCCAACCCCGACTTCCTCATCCTGAATAAACAGGTCGAGTTCATCGCCGAGCTTGCGGTGGTCCCGTTCCATGGCCAGTTTCCGGCGCTCGATGAAGTCCTTGAGTTCCTCCGCCGAACCAAAGGCCAACCCGTAAATCCGCGCCAGCATGGGACGTTTCTCATCCCCGCGCCAATAACTGCCCGAAATCCGGTCCAGTTTGAAACAATTTTTCGGGACCTCCCCCGTATGCTCCAAATGCGGCCCCTCGCACATGTCGGTGAACGTGCCATTCTTGTAAAACGAAAGATCGCCCTGGGCCTTGCCGCTTTCCACCAATTCCCGAGCATATTCGATCTTGTAGTCCTGATTGGTTTGCTTCAATAGTGCTTCCGCCTCGGCCAGCGGCAGCAAGAAGCGCTCAAACGGCTGTTTCTGCTTAATGATCCGCCGCATCCGGTTTTCGATGTCTTCCAGGTCCGCTTCCCCGAGAGGATTGCCCCCGAAATCGAAATCGTAGTAAAAGCCACTCTCCACCGGCGGTCCGAACGCCAATTTCGCCTCCGGCCGCGCCTCCAACACCGCCTGCGCCATGATATGCGCCAGCGAATGGCGGATTTTATACAGACTATCCTCGCTTACGACACCGTTTTCACACATGTTGCTCATTGCTCTTAACACCTTGTCCTGATTGGTTTACGTGCTCCTTTTTCCTACCCGGCATTATGCATATCCGGAGCACGGGAATACCGCCGATTCTCCGCACGGCACCCCTAAAACGATACGCTAGGATACCAAGCCTGCCCCCGGAATGTCCATGTCCCAACCCGAAAAGCCCCCCCTACCGGGTATCGCCTCATTTTCGCCCCCTCACGCTAGCACCCCCCGCGACTGGGCGAACTCCTCCGCCTCAACCAATTCTTCAGCGCCAGCGGCTATCCCGTTTGCACCGGCAATATACGATTAGTGCCGGCGGTCAAAGTAGATACCGGCGCCGCTGGCGGCAAGTGCGCTTTGCCGGAGATGGGTCAGCGTCTCGAAGATGTCTTGCGTGTTGTGGCGGCTGGCGGGCTCGTGTACGGCGATGCAGAACAAAAGTTCCAATTCCGGAAACCCGCCGTTTGGGTTGGATGCCTCTTGGACGCCTATACCCAGCGACTCATGCAGACCGGGCAGATGCCGCCGCCATAACTTCCGGACCGTCCGGCAATAATCCTCCGCCAGGGGCGGCTCGATAAGGCACAGAAAATGACCGCCGCCCATATGCCCCACGGTAAAATAGCTGGAGGCAAATTCCCCGCCGCACTGACTCAATCCCCGGGCGAGGTGGCGAATGGCCCGGGCGCGGGCTTCGGCGCCCAATAACCGCCCTATTTCGTTGACATGCAATAACTCGATATAGAGGGCGGCAAAATGCTGCTTAAGATTGATGGCCTTCTGAATATCCAGTTTCACCTGCTTGGGTCCGGGCAGGGCGGTCAATTCGTCAATAAGGCGGCCATGCGTGCTGCCGGAGAGCAGGTTTTGCACACGGCTGATCAGGGTTTCCGTTTTGAACGGTTTGGTGAGATAGTCATCCGCGCCCTGGGCCAATCCGTGGGCAATCTCCTCCTCGCCGTTCATGGCGGAAACGAATAGAATCGGCAATGCATACAATTCAGTGTTGGTATGAATGCGGCGGCAAAGTTCGAAACCGGAAATACCGGGAATCATCACGTCCAGGATGAGCAGATCGATGCTTTCGCGGTTCAGAAGTTCCAAGGCCTTTTCCCCATTGTTGGAAACATGGCACGTATGGCCGCATGCGGCCAGCTTTCCCGCGATTTCCTTCAGCACCTGCGGGTCATCATCTACAATCAAAATGGACGCCACGTTGCTTTTTTCCCCACGTCTCCATTCAAAACGGCCGTCAGTCTGTTTTGTTTTTCGGCACGGGGCGGGCTTTCACGCGTTTGCCCGCACCTCCAGTGCAAACCAAACATTACATTAACCCGTCGCGGCGGCCATGTCAACTCCTTCTCCGCCGGTGGCCGGGGCCGGTGCTTTTGACGCCGCCGAATGGAAAGAGTTGCGAAAATACGGTCCATGGCCGTAGTCTTGTGGGCTGGTGTCCGATTCGTTCAATGTGTTTATGGCAAGAGAGCATCCATTTGGGAGGTCATTATGCTGCGCCGGGTTTTAGTCGGAATAGTGCTGTGTCTGGGTTTGTGCGGAACGGGGTTTTGGGCGGTCAAAGGGTATGCGGACCGGCATTATTATGACGGGTACGATCCCAATCTGCCCTTGAACGCCGTGGTGTCGGACTTCAAGCCCGTGGACGGGACCGTGGAGGCTTTCGGCCAGCGGCTGCCGGCGCATTATCGTGAACAGCGGGTGGAAATTGAGGCCCGTCCGGGCGAACGCGTGCCCGCGTTGCTGACCATGCCCATGGAGGCCAAAGACCCGGTACCGGTGATTGTGCTGTTGCACGGCAGCGATCAGAACAAGGAATTTGTGGAAAAGATATGCACGCCGTTTAACGAGACGGGTTTCGCCATGTTGTGTTTCGATCAATACATGCGCGGGGAGCGCAAGGTGAAGGGCAATTTTCTGACAACCGCCATCGCCTACCGGGCGCGTTGTTGGAAGACTGTGCATGACGCGCGCCGGTTGATTGACTACCTGCAAACCCGCCCTGATATTTCCAAAAACCGGATTTATCTAGTGGGGGCAAGTTACGGGGCCGTCACCGGCACGGCGTTGCTGGCGCAGGAAAAGCGCATCAAGGCGGCGGATTTGGTGGTGGGTGGAGGCAACCTGCGCTTGCTGGCGAAAGCGCCCGAAGTGCGCCGCGAACTGCCAGGCTGGCTATTGCCCTTCGCCGGACCGGTGCTGGCTTTTATTGTGGGGCCCGCCGAGCCGGTCTTTCACGCCCCCAAAACGGCGGGCATCCCCGTGCTGATGCAAAACGGCACGAACGACGGCGTAGTGATCCCTGAATCCGGAAAAGCGCTTTACGCGGCTCTCGGCGATCCGAAAGAACTCCGCTGGTATCCCGTGAACCATCCCGACCGCGAACCCAAGGGCGAAGAGGTCATCAAAATGCTTGGCGACGGCCTTCAGTGGCTCAAGCAGCAGGATGATAAAATCAAAGGCGGACAGAATGGCGGCCGGTAGCAGGGTCCTCGGGACACCGGCAAATCCCCCTTTCTTTCACGCACGCCGGCGGGGTGCCTGAAAACAGTTCCGCAATTGTGGGGTTCCGGCGGCCGTCCTTTTCGCCGTCACTATCAGCCTTCATTCCATCCGCCTCCCGCACTGAATTGTATATGCGTGCATTCTTTGATAGGCTGGGTTTCACAACCATAAGGAGTTGCCGCCATGCGATGGACACGCCGGGATTTCATGAAGATTACGGGGGCCGGTCTTGTGCTTCAGGGGTTGACCGTACAGTTATCCTCTCCTGGCAGCCCCGCACCCGCCACAACCAAAGGGCCGGGGGCCAGTTACGTGCCGAAGGTGAATGTGGCGTTTGTGCGCCGCAAAGGCGATTATGGGCTGCGCTGGCCGGGCGCGATCTACGATGGCGAAGCCGCACTGAAAAACTACCGCGCGAAAATCGAAGCCACGGCGGCGGACCTTGGCATGAGGGCCGATATCCGCCCGGAGCCGGTCTATTCGCTGGAAGAGGCGGAGGGTTGGCTGAAAGAGGCGGAAGCGAACGCCGCGGATGGTGTGCTCGTGGTGCTCCTGGACCGGCAGGAACATGCCTGGCCCACGGCCACGAAAGCGGTGGAAGGGCCGCTGCCCGCGATCATCTTCGCGCCCATTGGCGCCGCCTTCACCACCAACACGGCCCCCTTGGCCAAGAAGGAAGGCTGCTATATCTGCTCGACGGATGATTTCGACCAACCCGCGTTCGGCCTGAAGATGCTCCACGCGGGGGCGAGGCTGCGCGAGACCCGCTTCATCGTGATAAAGGGCAACGACCGCAAAGAAGAAACCATCCCGCATCTCGGCATGAAAGTGCAATACCTTCCCGCGCAGGATTTCGTCAAGGCCTACATGGACATGCCGGAAAACGAGGCGGTGCGCGCACTGGCGCGGGAATACATGAAGAACGCGGCGCGCGTCGAGGGAACCACGGAACAGGACGTGCGCAACGGCATTAAAAGTTTCCTCGTGGCGCGGGAACTCCTCCAGCGCGAAAACGGCGATGGCATCAGCATGGACTGCCTCGGCGCGCTCGGCCCCACGAAGATCAGCCTTCCCTGCATCGCCTGGTCGCGCATGCTCGATGAAGGCATTCCGGCGGCCTGCGAAGCGGACATCGGCGCCTGCGTGACCCATGCACTCGTACAATACCTGTTCGACCGTCCGGGTTTTGAACAAGACCCCGTGCCCGATACCGGAACAAACTGCCTGGTGGCCGCGCATTGCACCTGCCCGACGCGGCTTTCCGGTTTTGGGCAGGCCCCGGAGCCGTATCACCTCTCCTTTCATCACGGGAAACGCGATGCCGTGCCGATTCCTCAATGGCGGGCGGAACAGCGCGTGACCATTGCGGATGTCGAACTGCCGCAGGACGCGAAAAATCCGCCGTCGATGATTATTTCGGCGGGAACGGTCGTGAATAATGTGTCCGCCCCACCCTCGGGCGGCTGCGTGGTTTCCGTACGGATAAAATTGGACGGCGTCGAAGACCTTCTTGATTATCCGGGGTTCCATCAAGTCATCTTTTACGGAGACTACAAAAAGGAACTGCGGAATTTCTGCCGCCTCCACAAAATCAAAGCAACCGTGGTCTGAAAACCCCGCGGACCACGCATCAAATTCGCTCAGGGAGGTTCACCGGGTGCGCCTGACCCGGATATTCCAGTGATCCGCAGGGTGGTTTGTCAGGCCCGAACGGATTCAACAAAGTACATGTTCAGCACCCCCTTGCCTTTCACTTCCAGCGGCGGGCGTTCCAGGAAGGTGAATGCGTCCCCGCCAAGACGGCGGGTGGTTTCGGAGACGTTGATTTTCATGGGTTCGGAATTGCTCTCCATGCGGCTGGCGGTGTTAATGGTGTCGCCAAACACGTCATAGATGTATTTTTGAATACCGACGACGGAGCCAATCACAGGCCCGGAATGAATTCCGATGCGGAGCCGCCATTTCAGGGGCGAGGCGGCATTCCGTTCCTCCAGCCAGCGCACCATGTACACGGCGGCGCGAAGAATGTTTACGGCATGGCCGGGATTGGGCGCGGGCATGCCGCAGACCGCAAGATACGCGTCACCGATGGTTTTGATCCGTTCGCCGCCGTTTTCCGCGATGATCCGGTCAAACTGGGTGAAGATCGCATTCAATTCCCCAATCAGCGTTTCGGGGGTCAACGTTGCGGACGCCACCGTGAAATTGACAAGGTCGGAAAAGAGAACGGTCACGTTTTCGAACAATTCCGGCGTGGTTTTCCCGGTCCGTTTCAACTCTTCGGCCACGTGCGCGGGCAAAATATTCAACAGCAGCCGTTCGGAGCGTTCTTTTTCCTCCCGGATGATCCGGTTGGCTTCGGCAAGTTCACGGTTTTGTTGCTCGATGGTCTCGAAGGCTTCTTTCAACTGCCGCGCCATTCCATTGAACGCCTCGGAAAAATCCCCCATGAAATCCACCCGCTGGCTAAAGTCGCCCTTGGCGACCTGCTGCGTTTTCCAGGTCACATGGCGGAGGTTGGCTTGCAGATTCTTGAGGGATTGAAGGGTGTGCGTTTTGCCGCGGGGCGCGGTGAACTCCAAGTCCCCGGCGGATACCGAACGCAGGCACTGGCTGAAGGCTTCGTAGTGTGCAAGAAAGGTGTTTACGTAGTGTACAAGCTGCTTGATCTCGTTATCGGGGTACTCTTTGGGCAGCTCAATGGGCGCGGGCACCTGCCCGTTCAGCAGATGGTAAAAGGCCGCCGTAATTCTATCAATGTCTTCTTCAGATACCGTGAGCATCGCCGCCCTCCTTATCCCGCGGGCTTGACCTCGAACCGGCACACCCGGTCTCCGGAACACCAGCAGTCCACCTCTTTCACCGAAAATTCCTGGTGCGTGTGGGCAAACAGCAGTCCGGCCAGAAACCCTTCATCGTAGGTGCAGATCGCTTCATCGCACACCGGCAGCCCGGAACAATCCAGGTCTTCGGCCACGGTGATGGTGAAGGTAAGATGCTCGAGGTCCGATTTCTCGATCCGCAGAATGCCGATCTTGAGGTTCTTCAATACTTCCTGAACGTCTTCGATAAATTCATGAAAGACGGCCCGGCGGGTAATGAGCTTGTCATAGAAATGCATCCCGGCGGTTTTTCCCGCTTCAAAGAAAACACGGTCCGCGGCTTCCACGCCATAGTCCCGGATGAGCACGTCGCGCAGCGTGAATTGCATCAGGCGGTAGACCGATACATCGGTGGTGGCGCCCAGGTTCGGCCGGCCCACCGCGACATCGCCCAACATGGTCCAGTCGAAACACGATTGCTCTCGTTCTTCTCTAAACATGCCCGGTCTCCTATTCCTGTACCCATTTTTACCGCATACCGAACCATAGTATCAGAAGAAACCGGTTGACAATCAAAGGGCGGTATGTTTCAATAATTGGTAAAGGGTCCGGTTGCTTTGCAATCGGAGGTTAAGGAATTGGCCGGGCCGCCATCCCTCTTTATATGAAGTGGGCAGTACGCAGAGGCAGTTTCAGGCAGTGGTTTTTTTTCGGGTTGACGCAATACGAAGAGCATTTTCCCCCAATAGTGCTTTTTGAAGGTGTTTTTTCGAGGTTGACCCCGGGTGTGTCCGTCTGGTTTGTGGCGCACGAAACACTGTATTTAGGAACAAAGAACCGATTATGTGAGAAACCAACATGGGTAAACCGGGAGGGACAGGATATGCGCAAGGGTATTCGTCAGAGTATTTTTTGGGTCTTGGGGTGTGTAATGCTGATGGCCGGAACCGGAGGTGCGCAATCCCTGGCGGATTTTGGGGATTTGCCCGATCCGGGATTCCCCACGTACCGGAACTCCGTGAGCGGGGTATCAGGAAGGGTGGGGCCCTATCATCTTGACGTTACCCATGAATGGATAGGCGCTATTCCATCCTGCACCACGACGACGGAGCCTGACGCCAAACCGTCGGATGAAGACGATGGCCTGATTGAAATCGAAAATGTGAGGCTTGATGGCCGGTTTGTCCGTACGGGGCGTGTGTCGGTGTCGGTGACCACCGACAGCAGTCCGGCAGTGCGCTACCTGAATGTGGCCGCCGATATGAACGGCGATGGCATGTTCCGTACCTTTGCCTGGGGCTCTACTTTCCAATATGAGTGGCTGGTGGTGAATCTGCCGATTGTATTCAAGGGTGAGACCAAAATGGTGTGTTCCCTGTTCACCTTGTCGGCGCCGGTGATGACGGCCAGCCATGTCCGCATAACCCTGACCACGGAAAAGATATCCCCGAGCGTGTTCGGTTCCAATGGGTGGGACGGCAGCGGTCCGGCGGGCGGTTTTGCGCGCGGCGAAACGGAAGATCATTTTGGCGTGCCCATCACGGAGTCCAACTTCGAACTCATGTCATCCGGCGTTAATCTTATTCCTCCGATAATGCCCAAACCGCCGTTTCCGCCTCCCATCCCTCCCCAACCCAAGAAAGGAGAATCTATTCCGCCGCGGGGTCCCGTGACGGAAATCCCCGTGGAAGAAGCGCCCCAGCGTCCAGGGGAAGGGTTGCAGCCCTATACGCCTGAAACGCCTGCCCCGGAGCGGCTCGATGAACCCGAACCGAACCCTGTGGTGGATTCCGCCTCCAACACCGGCGTGCCAGACATAAAACAGGGCCCGAACGAATGCGTCCCCGCGGCCACGGCCAATTCGATGCGCTATTTGCTCGATAAATCAGGCCAGCCCCCCCAGGACGGTGACGCCTTTAACAAAGATTTGTTCAACAAACTCAAGGCCGCCATGAAAACCACCTCGGCGGCTGGGACAAACATGGCCACCGATAATCCGCAGGAGAATGATTTCTTGAAGGGAAAAACCAAAGCCCAGATAACGGGTGCGTTGCGCAATGCGAAGGTAACCTCGGCGGAGAGTAATCCCAGTATGGAGAACATCTGTGAAGCCGTCAAAGCGGGGCATGACGTCGAAATCGTGATCACGTGCTACGACAAAAACGGCGTTGCCGTTGGACGGCATATGGTCACCGTGGTGGGATATGTGAAAAAGAGCGATGGCACCATCGAATTAAAGATACATGACCCGAATAATAAAAGACCGGGCGATCAACCGGGCGACACCGTGAAACCGCCCCGCGAAAGCACCATTGTGCTGGCGCCCAAGGCCGGGGGCGCCCCAGGAAAGGGCGGGGTGGCGGTCAAAGGGATGACGCGGGATGAACATGACCCCAATGTGGATGATGACGGCGACACGTTTGTTATTGATCATCTGTTTGTCGAGCGCTTGGCGCAACAAGGGGTTCCGGTGAATGCCACCTGCACGCCCGAAGTGGTGCATGAAAACGATCGTGTAACGCTTTCGGCGCAGGCGGGCGGAAAAGGCGCGGGACTGCTTTATCAATGGAGTAAAGACGATGTTGATCTGGAGGGAATAACCGGCCCGGTATGTGAGATTCCCGCCGCCACTTCGGCGGATAATGGCGTGTATACCTGCTATGTCTATGATCAGACCACCGAAACGTGGGGCATTAGCGAGGAGATTGAGATCCACGTGCAGGAAGGGCCTCACGTGCCTGCCGCGTATTGGCCGGGTCTTCTGTTTTTGGGAGTAGGCATGGCATGGCTGGCTGGAAGGAAAATGCGCAAGCCATAGTCCGCGGGCCAAAACATGGCAAGGTTATTTGTTCCTCAGCAAGGCGAGGAGGGCTTTTTCCGCCTTGGATTGGTAGGCCCCCTTGCGCTCGATGGCGCCAATGGCCACTTCGGGCAATTCCGCCATGGGACGGATGCCGAGACGGCGGTCCTGGGGTGTAATTACGCATTGGGGCAGGAAGGATAATCCCACGCCTTCCGCCACATAGCGCTTTATCACCTCGAAAGAACCACTGTCCATCACGGTCTGGGACGTGAAGCCGGCTTCGCGGAAACAGGCGTGCAGCAACGCGCCGGTACGGGTATGTTCATCAATGAGCAGGAACGGTTCGTCCTTCAGGGTATGGAATGTCAATGGGCGGGTTTTTGCAAGCGGGTGCCGGGCCGGCAGCACCAACACCATCCGCTGCCGGAACAGCACCTCCTCGGTCAGTTCAGGCCGGTGCAACGGGAGGGTGACAATGCCCAAATCGAGTTCCGCGCGCGCCACAAGGTCCGCGATGGCGTCGGAACTCCGGTTGGTCAACACCAATCGTGTCTGGGGGAGGAGCCGGGCAAAACGGCGAATATACGGGGGGAGTAAATACAAAGCCGTGGTGTCGCTGGTGCCCACCCGTAACTCGTGTGACGCGCTTTCATCAAAATCCTTCATTTCCCGCGACATCGTCTCGGCGTCCAGCAGCATTTTATGTGCACGGGCATACAGGCTTTTCCCTGCGGGAGTCGGCCGCGCCGTCTTCCGTTCGATCAACATGTGCCCGGTCTCGCGTTCCAGAGACTTGAGTTGTTGGCTTATGGCGGGTTGTGATCGGTGCACCCTGTCCGCCGCCGCATGGAAACTACCCGTTTCCACAATGGCACAGAAGCAACGCAATGAATCGAGGGTCATGACAGGACTCCTTTGGCGTGAGGCCTCAGGCCTCATAATATCTTCTTATCGATTCCATTATAACATTTCATTTGATTTATTAAAAGAACCGGTTGTATGCTGATTCCGATTTTTATTCTTTTACCAAAATAAGGGTTGCGGACCATGGCGAAAAAGAAACCAGGGTTGAGTTACCGGGATGCCGGCGTCAATATTGATGCAGCCAATGAGGCGTTGGGCTCCATCAAAGACATGGTGGAACGGACGTTTACGGACAATGTGTTGTGCGGTCTCGGCGCGTTTGGGGCGATGTACCGGTTTGACGGGCAGAATATGGAAGAGCCGGTGCTGGTGTCGAGCGTGGATGGCGTGGGCACCAAGCTGAAGCTGGCGTTTATGACGGGCAAGCACGATACGGTGGGCATCGATCTGGTGTCGCATTGCGTCAATGATATTTTGGTGCAGGGGGCGCGCCCGCTGTTCTTTATGGATTATCTGGCGTTTGGCAAACTGCGCCCGGAAGTGGTTACCGAAGTGATTCGCGGATTGACCGTGGGCTGCCGGTACTCGGGGTGCGCCCTGATTGGCGGGGAGACCGCGGAAATGCCGGGGATGTACCTGGATGATGAATATGACGTGGCGGGCATGATTGTCGGCGTGGTGGACCGCAAGAACGTTATCAATGGTTCGAAAATCAAGGAAGGCGATGTCATTATCGGGCTGCCCTCCACGGGCCTGCACACGAACGGGTACAGTCTCGCGCGCAAGATTTGTTTCGAGGTGGCGGGCCTGGGTGTGAACGAGCCGATGCCGGGCGTGGGCCGGACCGTGGCCGAAGCGCTTATGGAGCCGCATATCAGCTACGCGAAATTGATGCAGATTGTGATGAAGGTGGTGGACGTGCTCGGGATGGCGCACATTACCGGCGGCGGGATCACGGAAAATCTTCCCCGTATTCTTCCGGAGGGGGTGTCGGCGGAAATTGACTTGGGTGCCTGGACCGTGCCGCCGTTGTTCCGGTTCCTGCAGGACACGGGCGGGGTGGAGGAGTCTGAAATGCTCCGGACCTTCAACTGCGGCCAGGGCATGCTGTTTATCGTATCGGAAGAGGAAAAGGCCAAAGCCGTGGAGACCGTCGAGTTGGCGGGCGCTTCGTGCAGGGTTATTGGGAAAATCGTTCCCGGCGGCGGGACCGTTCAGTATAAGGGACATCTGCTCTATGGATGATCGCATTGAAGTTGCCATGAAACCGGGCCAGCCGGATCCGGCTGGAATCGCGGTGCGCGGACGGCTGGAGGAAGACCTCGGCATACACGTGGACGATGTCCGCGTGATTGATGTCTATACGATTCATGCCGCGCTTAGCCCTGCGGAATTGGAAAAAGTGCGTGTGGAGTTATTTACGGACCCCGTGATCCAGGACTCCACCCTGAACCGGGCCATTGCCACGAACTATGATTTTATCGTCGAGGCGGGATTCCGCCCGGGTGTGACGGACAATGTGGGCAAAAGTTCCGTGGAGGGCATTCAGGATACCCTGGGCCGAAACTTCGCGCCGGGGGAAACCGTGTTCAAGTCGCGGCAGTATGCGATTCGCGGGGCGAACCGGAAAACCTGCGAGCGCATGGCCACGCGCATGCTCGCGAATGAGTTGATTGAACAGTGGGTGGTCAAATCGCGCGAGGAAGTGGAGGCCTTGAAGGGCGGCGCGCTGCTCGGGCTTCCGATTGTGACCGAACAGATTACACCTACAGTCCACGAAATTGATTTGGAAATATCCGATGAAGCCCTGTTGGCGCTCAGCCGCGACATGATGCTGGCGCTCGATTTGGGTGAGATGCAGGCGGTCCAGGCGCATTTCCGGGACGCGAAAGTGCAAGGGGCGCGGAAGCAACTGGGATTGCCTGCCCGCCCCACAGACATCGAGATGGAATGCATCGCGCAAACGTGGTCGGAACATTGCAAACACAAAATATTCAACGCGGAAATCCGATACCGGGAAAATGGGAGCGAGCGCGTTATTGACAGCCTTTTCAATACATATGTGAAAGCGGCCACGGATACGGTGGGAAAACGGGTGGGCTGGCTGGTGAGCGTGTTTCATGACAATGCGGGCATCATCCGGTTTGATGAAAACAACCACTTTGCACTGAAGGTGGAGACGCACAACAGCCCCTCGGCGTTGGACCCGTACGGTGGAGCGATGACCGGAATCGTCGGGGTCAACCGCGACATCCTGGGCGCGGGGATGGGCTGCGAGTGCATTTTCAACACGGATGTGTTCTGTTTCGCCTCGCCGTTCTTCGAGGGGGATATCCCGGAACGGCTGCTGCATCCCCGGCGCGTGCTGCGCGGGGTGCACGCGGGCGTGAAGGACGGCGGCAACCAGAGCGGCATCCCGGACATCAATGGCGCCATCGTATTCCATGAACGCTTCCTGGGAAAGCCGCTGGTGTTCTGCGGCACGGGCGGGCTGATTCCCACGACAATTGCCGGCCGGCCCAGTGAAGAAAAGGCGGCGCGCCCGGGCGATTTGATTGTGATGACCGGCGGGCGCATCGGCAAGGATGGCATCCACGGCGCGACCTTCTCCTCGGAAGAACTGCACGCGGGTTCCCCCGTGACGGCGGTGCAGATTGGCGATCCGATTACGCAAAAGAAAATGGCGGATTTCCTCATCGAAGCCCGCAATCTCGGCCTGTTCACCTGCATTACCGACAATGGGGCGGGCGGCTTGTCCTCGAGTGTGGGCGAAATGGCCCAGAAACCGGGCGGCGCCGTCCTGCATCTGGAGCGTGCGCCCCTGAAGTACGCGGGGCTTGCGCCTTGGGAGATTTTCCTGTCGGAAGCGCAGGAACGCATGTCCCTGGCGGTGCCGCCGGATAAGCTGGACGCATTCATGAATCTGGCGAAGCGACGGGAAGTGGAAGCCACGGTGCTCGGTGAATTTACTGATTCCGGCTTCCTGGAATGCTTTTACGGCGGCAAGCGCATCGCCGCGCTCTCGATGGCATTTCTCCATAAGGGCGTGCCCAAGATGCACCTGGAGGCCCGCCTCGACCCGCCGGAACCCGCCAAGGAAATCATCATCGAAAACACCGACCTCACGGCGGACCTCAAAGCGGTGCTGGGCTCCTTGAACGTGTGCAGCAAGGAAACCTTCGTGCGCATGTATGATCACGAGGTTCAGGCGCAAAGCGTGCTGAAGCAGTTCCAGGGCGTGGATAACGACGGCCCGGGGGACGCGGCGGTGATTCGTCCCGTGCGCGGTTCCAAACGCGGGCTTGCCGTCGCCTGCGGGCTTAGCCCGAAATACAGCGACCTCGACGCCTATCACATGATGGCCTGCTCGATGGATGAAGCGGTGCGCAATCTCATTGCGGTGGGCGCGAAGCTCGGAACCATCGCCGGGCTGGACAATTTCTGCTGGCCGGACCCGGTGCAGAGCGAAAAGACGCCGGACGGCCGCCACAAACTGGCGCAGCTCGTGCGCACCTGCGAAGCGTTGTATGACGTGTGCATTGCCTACGATATTCCGCTCATCAGCGGCAAAGACAGCATGAAGAACGATTACAAGATCGGTGATACAAAGATTTCCATTCCTCCGACCGTGCTGTTCACCTCCGTGGCCGTGATGGAGGATGTGACCAAGGCGGTCTCGATGGATGTGAAAAATCCGGGTGACGTGGTGTATGTGCTGGGCGAAACCAAGGACGAAATGGGCGGCAGCGAATACCTCGCACTGCGCGGCCAGCTTGGAGTCAACGTGCCCAAGGTGGATGTGAAGACCGCGCGGGCGCTCTATGAAAAACTGAACCGGGCCATCGAGGCGGGGCTGGTGGCGTCGTGCCATGACTGTTCGGACGGCGGGCTGGGCGTGGCGTTGGCGGAATCCGCGTTCGCGGGGGGATGGGGCATGAAGATCGACATCGTCCCGCTCGGCATCGAGAGCAACGTGGTGACACTTTTCAGCGAATCACAGAGCCGGTTCGTGGCGACCGTGCCCAAGCGGCATGCCGCCGCGTTCGAAAACATGCTGGCGGGCAGCTATTGCCTCCGCCTGGGTGAAGTGGTTCCGGAAACCAAGTTGACGGTTTTGGGGCGTTATGGCGCGAAACTCGAAGCCCCCCTTGCCGAGTTGAAAGAAGCGTGGCAGCGGCCCTTGCGTTTTTAGGCAATGAAGAATCGCGTGCGGCGGACTCCGCCGCCGGAAGAGGAGAGAATACAGCCGTGAGTGTTCAGGTACTGGTGCTGACGGGATTCGGAATCAATTGTGACCGGGAAACGGGCCATGCGTTCAAGCGCGCGGGCGCCGAAGTGTCTCCGGTGCATCTCAATGATATCGCCGCCGATCCGGAAATGCTGCGGAAGTTCCATATTCTCGCCATTCCCGGCGGATTTTCCTTCGGCGACGACATTGCCTCGGGAAAAATCCTCGCGAACCGTCTGCGCCACAAGTTGGGCGGGCCCATCAAGCAGTTTATCGCCGATGGAAAACTCGTGATCGGCATTTGCAACGGATTCCAGGTGATGGTGAAAATGGGCATTCTACCGCTGTTCGACGGCGAATTTGTCCAGGAAGTCACCCTGACCAACAACAATTCCAGCCGCTTCGAGAACCGCTGGATCACCCTGCGCGGAAATCCCGCCAGCCCGTGCATCTGGACCAAGGGCATCGAACGGCTCGAATTGCCGGTGCGCCATGGCGAGGGCAAGTTCATTCCCATGAACAACACCGTGCTCAAGGTTCTCCACGAAAACGGCCAAATTGCCTTTCAGTACTGCACGCCCGATGGCGCGCTCGCACGGGGCGAATTTCCCTTCAATCCCAATGGCGCGGTGGATGACATCGCGGGCATCTGTGATCCGTCCGGACGCATCTTCGGCCTCATGCCGCACCCGGAAGCCTTTGTTGATCGCACCAACCATCCCCGGTGGGCCCGTGAATCGCTCCCCGAAGAAGGCGCCGGCCTCCAAGTGTTTCGCAACGCCGTCGAATACGCCCAAGGGAACCTGTTGTCATAGTGATTGTTGAGTCTGCTTAAAAGTGGATGGGGGCGGGATTTGCAGTATTTCAACGACATCAACGACATCAGGGACACCAACGACAATAGAGGCCGATGGGACCTATTCGTTCGTTTGGGTACTGCTGATAGTAATCAGCCTTCGAGCAACCGTGTAAAACCGGGCTTGTACACAGGGTAGCTGCCGCTGGCTTCGGGCAACACGGGAGGCTCCATGCCGTCGTGGCAATCCTCGGGTTTCGGGGCGTAGGCAAAATCGGATTGGGAGATTCGCTCCCAAGTGATTTCTTCGCCGGTGTAGCAGGAGAGTTGTCCCATGATGCCCATCAGGGTGCTGCGCGCCATGTAATCGCCGTTGTTGACGGGTTCGCCTGAACGGATGCCTTTGAAGAGCGTGTCGTGTTCGATTTGATAGGGATCGCAGCCGCCCTCCCATCGCCACGGGTTCTCGCCCCAAATCTGGCAGTTCAAAATGGAGGCTTTGCCCTTGCAGCCCAATACCGTGCTGGACGCGTCGTTGTAACATCCTTCGGTCGTCCGGCACAGCGCATAGACCCGCACGCCGTTCTCGTATTCATACACCACGGAATGATGGTCGAAGACATTGCCGTAGATGGGGTCCGTCATGGAGGAGCGTCCGCCGAGGCCATGGCACTTGACCGGCGCGGTGTCGTGCATCACCCAACTGGTGCGGTCTAGGTTGTGTACGAGCGACTGGGGAACGTCATCGCCGGAGAGCCAGTTGAAATGGTACTGCGTGCTGCATTGCCATATCAGTTCCGACATCCAGGGCTCGCGCGGCGTGATCTGGTAGGGCGGACGCAGGAAATTCTCCTCGATGGCGATCACGTCGCCGATGGCGCCATCGTGGATGCGTTTCACCGTTTCGGCGTATCCGGAATGATACCGGCTCTGCAGCCCCGAAACCAGGCACAGTTTTTTCTCCTTCGCCACCTCGGCCGCACGGTTCAACAGCTTGATGCCGGCGGGGTCAATGCCGTGCGGCTTTTCGACAAAGACATGCTTGCCCGCTTGAAGCGCGGCCATCGCATGAAACGGATGGAACTTCGCCGCATTGGCAATCAACACCACGTCCGACGCTTCAATGACATGCTTATAGCCGTCAAAGCCCTCAAAACAGTGGCCGTCATCGACCATGACTTGGTCTTTCTTCTGTTTTTGGAGCTGCCCCCGCTTGTCCTTGATACGGTTCATCAGGATGTCGCACATCGCCACCAGCCGCGCGCCGGGGTCCGCGCTCAGTGCCTGGGCGGCCGCTCCGGCGCACCGGGGCCCGCATCCAATCATACCCACGCGAAGGATGTCGCTGCCCGCGGCGTAGGCATTTTTAGCGATGAACTGCGTGCCGGCGGCCGCCGCGGAAACCGCCATGGCCGAACTTTTCAGGAAATCACGCCGTGTGGCGCCGTGGTCCTTTTCGGAATCTGCTGAACGTGTCATGCTGTCTCCTTTACTTGGCGTTTGCTGGTTTCGTTCTTGTTTTATCCACTTTATCGCGTCATACCTCGAAGCCCGGCCGCCGCGCGTAGGACAACAGCCGGTTGGCCTGTTCGTCGTCCGGGAACACTTCCTTTACGGGGTCCCAGCGCATCTTGCGCCGCAATTGGGTGGCTATGCCCGCCAGCAGCACGAGGCTCATGGAACGGTGTGCCGTCTCGGCAGTACAGATGGTTTGTTTGCGCGTGCGGATGCAATCGAGGAAATTGCCCGCATGGATCGGGCTTTCATAACAGCGCTCATCCGTGGGCTTGAGTTGAATGCCGAGGATTTCCTTCGGGTTGGCAACAATGCTCTCCCGGTCCACCGCGATGTAGCCCTCTGTTCCCACATAGCATGCGCCGCCCACACTGCCGACACGCTCAGTGGGATGCTTGCAGCAATGGATGGTCAATCCGTTCTTATAGCGGAATACCGCGTGCTCGTTTTCGTAGTCCAGCTCGGCGGGGCCGGGATGCTCCTTCTCGACGGCCCACTGCACAGTGTCGAAGTGGTGCGGCCCCCAATTGGGATCGCCATACGAGAACAGGCCGCAGTTGGCGTTGCCGCCGGTGTACGGCTGCCATGGCCCCGGACCAACATAGAGGTCCCAGTCAAACCCTTCGGGAATGGGGGCTCCTGGCGCGGTCAGGTCCTGCATATTCGCACTGAAACCGCCGCCAGGACTGTAGGTATAGATTTCTTTCAACTGCCCGATGTAACCGTTCCGTACCAGTTCCACCGCGCGCCGGAACTTGCCGCCGTATTCGGCCTCGGAGCGCTGCTGGGTGCCCGCCTGATACACCCGCTGGTACCGCTTCTGCGTGCCGGCAAGCAAACGGCCTTCCTCGATGGTGATGGCGATGGGTTTTTCACTGTATACGTCCTTGCCGTTCTTCATGGCCATGATCGCCATGGGCGCGTGCCAGTGAAAGGGCAATGCCATCAGCACGGCGTCAATGTCGGGCCGCGTGAGCAGTTCGCGGAAATCGAGGTACGCTTCGCACGACCGGTAAGAACCTGTTCCGGCCAATTGCGCGTAGTGGTTGTTGACCCGTTCCTTGGCGGTTTCGCGCCGTTTGGGCCACAAATCGCACACGCCCAGCACCTGGACTTCCTTCCTTCCAAGATATCCGCCGGCGACATAGGTCCACGAGCCGCCGAACAAATGGCCGGCGCCTTGGCCGCCCAGGCCGATGAAGCCCATGGTGATGCGTTCACTCGGCGCGGTCGAGCCCTCTTTACCGAAAGCGCTTGCTGGGATGATGGCGGGCCCGGCGGAAGCCGCCACCATGGAGGCAAGAAAGCGGCGGCGTGACAGGGTGGATTTTTTCATGGCTATTTATCCCTTCTTTGCAGAAAAACGTGGACGCCCTTTTTATTGGAGATGACCACGTCTTGCAGGCCGTCTTCATCGAAGTCGCACACCTCGAATTGGGTGCCCACTCCGGAATCCTTGTCAATCACATGCTTCTTGTATTCCACTTTACCGGGTTCTGGCCGCTGGAGTTCACACCAGAAAAGTTCGGACGGTTCCAGGGCGCCGGGATCATGTTCGCCGTGCGCAAAGTACCGTTTTCCGGTCACGAGGTCCTGCACGCCGTCGTTGTTGATGTCGGAGAGGATCAGCGCGTGTGTTTCGGAAACGCTCTTGTCAATTTCATGCTGGGTAAACGTCATTTTTCCGTCTTCCAGCCCCTGCTCGAACCACCACATGCCGTACTCATGCGCGGAGCTGGTGATGACGTCATTTCGTCCGTCGCCATTCACGTCATAGACCAGCATGTGGGCGCAATCCGGCCCGAATTTGGCCTGATGGAACCCCCAGTCCGGCCGGGTGCGGTCCTCCGGGCCGTCCCACCAGCCATCCTTGATAAGCACATCGTTGCGCCCGTCGCCATTGAGGTCGCCCAGCCCAAGGCCGTGTCCGAACTTGGCGAATGCATCCAACATGTGCGTCATGGGATACGCCAGCCACGGCGCCGTCTTGTCCTGTCCCGGCCGGAACCACGTAATCCGGCTGTTCAAGGCAAAGATGGGCACGGGTTTTCCTTCTCCCGGCAAATCATCAAAGAGCACCGTTTCACTACAGGCCTCGGTGGCCAGCAGGTACTCCTGCCAATGCTCCGTGGTATTTCCCGGATTCCGGTACCAGTAGGCGGGCGCGCCGGGGAATCCAATGACAATCAAATCCGGCCACCCATCCTTGTTCACATCCTCCGCGAACGCGGCGAAACACCGGCTGTAGGCGGTCGCGGGGTCGTATTTTTCAGGTTTCCGGATTTCATGCGCCTTCCAGTCCGGTGCCGCATACCACACATCGCCCACAAGCAGGTCATTCAAGCCATCCCGGTTGACGTCGGCCACGGCCACGCCTTCCGAGCGGAATTCCCGATCTATCACCACATGTTCAAACCGTATGCGGTTGGCGGCCACGGGAACCGCCGCCAGCGCTTTGCGCACATCCGCCAGCGGCTGCATGGCCGCTTTGGGAAGCTCTGCCTTCTTCGCGGCGGCGATGGCCTTCGGCGCTACGGCGCTGATTTCATTTCGATGCGCCTGAACCAGTTCGCGCGCGATCTTCCCCCACGCCACGGCAGCTTCCGCCGCCACCTCCGCCGTATCAAGATGCCCCTCAACGTTTTTTAGTGCGTTCAATGTGGGGCAGCCGCTCAAGGCGCCGAGGATCAGCCTCTTTTCCTCAGGACGTTCAGTCAGGGCCAGCGCCCGGGTCAGGGTCTCCTCGCGAAGCGCCGCCCCGGTATCCTTGCTGGACGCCAGCCGCGCAATACCGCGAAACACAATATCCTTTTGCGTAAGGCCGGGGGTGTTGCTCAGCAAGTTCATCAGGCAGGGGAGCGCCTCCGGATTTTCGGAGGCGGCCAGCGCCCGGATGGCGGCGTCGTTCACCGCCGCATCCGTTCCGCGTGTGGCATTGTCCAGCGCTTGCAGAAGCGCCGTATTACGCACACTGCCGCAAACCTCCAGCAGGGCGCTGCGGAATGCCGCGTCTCCGCGGTTCAATCCATTTACGATGCCGGCGGCGAATTCGTCCGGTGCGTCCAGGCGTTTTCCCAGCGAAATGAGCGCCCGTTGCACCGCCATGCGGCCTTTGTCGTCACCGGCCTGTTCCAGCGCCTTGCACAACAGTTCCACATCCTGCGCTGCGCCCACTTCGCCCAGCGCCTGCGCCGCCGCCGCCCGAACCCCTGCGTCCGGACTCTGAATAAGTGCCCGAAGCGCGGGGATTGTGGCCTCCTCCCGGCGCTGTCCCATCACTTTAGCCACGATGGCCGTCTCGGCGGGGTCAGCACCCTGTAACTTGGTCAGAAGCGCGGCGGACACATTCGGGTCGTTAAGTTCTCCCAGGGCTTGCAGCGCCGCGCTGGAATTGGGTTCCACGCCCCGCGCTGCGGCTGATACCAATATTGGAACGGATGACCCATCGCCAACGAGCGCTAATGCCTTGATGGCCGCCAGGGAAATGCCGGGGTCGGGGTCCAGCGCAAAGGGCGTGAGCGCGGGCGCGATGGCTTTGTCGCCGCGCTGCCCGAGGACGCCAATGAGTGCCGGAAGGCCAATTTTAGGAACTTGACCCAGCAGGGAGCCGCAGGTGGCCGTGATGTCCGCTCCGGCGATGTCGCGCACGGCGGGCAGCGCCGCGTCCCAAAGGACCGGGTCTTGGCTTTGCAGCGCCGAGGCGATGAGCGATTTTGTCTTCCTGCCGCCGGTGCGGATCATGCCGCTATAAGCCGCCTTGCCGATAGGCCCTTTGGACCAACCTTTATAGATGTCTTTATACAGCGCACGGGCCGCCCGTTTATGGTTTCCGCTCCAAGCCTCCGCGCACCGCAGCAGCGAATCCAGGGCCACGGCCTGCAAGCGGTCCGTGCTTTTTTGGGCAAAAGGCTTCAATGCGCGGACGGAAGCTTTTCCGCCAATTCTCCCGAGCGCAAGGGCGGCAGACATCGCAATGACGGGATCTTCATCGTTCAAGCACGGAGCAATCAGCTTCACGTCTTTTGATTTCTTCTTTGTTCCCAGGCTTTCAATAATACCCGCCTTGACGGTTCCCGTGGACGCCGTCAGTGTTTCACGCAACACGTCATGCGCTTCGGGATAGGACATCGCCGCCAGTGCCAGGCGCGCCGCATGCGACAGCTTCTCGTCCTTCAGGCATTCCGCCAGTGCCGGGATGCTCTTCTTCGTGCCGATTTGGGCAAGCCGCGCACAGGCCTTCTCCTTGCCCGCCACCGTCCCCGGCTGGTTCAGCGCGGCCAGAAGAAACAACTCCTCATCCATACCCACCACCCACACAGGCACATTGCCGATTTTCTCACCACACTCCGCCGTAAGCGTGACCGCGATCAGGTTGATAGTGACCAATCCGTCCGTATTGGCGATTTCCAATGCGGTCAGCGGCGCATCCGGATGCGGATTCTTGACCGAGAACCGCCAAAACCCGATCTTCTGCTCGGTGGTCTCACCCGTCTTGAAGGCGTCCGTGTGAACCAGCCCGGCAAAGGCGAGATTCCCCGGCTTCCACCAATCGTGAATGTTGAGACCGCTCTGCAACGGAATCTCCACCTTTTTGCCATCCGCGTACACCAGCGTATAGGTGCCGATACGGTCCCCGGCGTTCTCCGTGAAATGAAGGAAATGGATGCCTTCGGCCTGCGCCGGCGGGAATTCAACCCGCTGCTGCTTTCCCGGCTTCACCTTGACCAAGGCGTCTTTCATCTCGAACGGAACTCCGTCAAAGTCCTTGATCCCGAGTTCCACCTTGTTGAACAAGCCGTGAAATCCCGGTTCACTGACCGCCCCCAAATCCACCGGCCCCGGCTCCGCGCCCCCGGCCAACGGCGCCGCCATCAGCGATAGCCACACGCCAAAACATAAAATTCGTCCCATCATTCTATCTCTCCCGCAGTGGTTTTCATGAGCCGCCCGTCCGGCAGAACCATTCGGACGTTTTCGATACGTTTCCAGCAGATTGAACAGCATTATAGCAGCAACATCAGAGCAGGGAAAGCATGCTTAGTTGGTGACAGACTCCGGCATGTGCGACAAGAGGATCGTATAGGTGTCCTCACTGTCAAATGGGAGCACCAACACCAGCTTGGCCTCCGCGAGGGAAGAACGCCCGTCTTTTTTATACGGATTATGTTGTCGGGCGGGCCATCGCACGGCACTCCCTTCCGGGATGGAAACCTTGAGTCCGCCATACACGATATGGCCGCCCATCTCGCCCGAATTCATCACCAGGTCTTCCTCGGTAAGCGGCACCACCTTGCCGGAGGCGGTGGTCAGTGCCTTGGCGCGGTTTAGGAAGGGGACATGCCCCTCGATGCGGCGCGCTTTCGGCGCGGCATATGTAATGCGCATGGTGCCATCTTTGGAGGTATTCACGATGACCCTGCACTCAATCTCGTCGTATCGGAGCGTCAAAGTGGAATCGGCGTCCATGCGCGCAATTGACGCGGCGTCCGGAGTCCACGCCAGATCAATTTCGGGGGTAAAATTCGGAGATTCTTCGCCTGGTTTGTGACGCAACAAGGAGGTATCGCCGACGGTAAAGGTTGACCAGTAAGGCTGAAGCTTGGTATTCCCGCCGCCCATCACCAGCCCAAGATCATCATGATAGACGTCCACGAAATTCTGGCGATCCTGAATCCACCGGCTTGTGGAGGGCGTGCATGCATATCCTGATAGCGCCCACTGCCACGGTTTGTTCCGCTGGATGAGGGCATCATTTTTTCCCAAGACCACGGCGCTGGCATCCGCTTCGCCTGCGGGCGGGATCGCCTCGCCGCTTCCACCGTAGAGCAGCATCGAGGCCGCATAATCGCCATCAACGAGTTTTGCCCCGCCTTGACTATAGGCCGCGAGTTGCTTGAGCAGAAATCCGCGGCCTTCCGGAGTCCACGTGAACCCCACATTCCCAGTGCTGATTCCGCTATGGTAGATTTGCCGCTCATCAATCGCCGCCACACAGGAACCATCCGGCCACAGAACGCTTGCATGGAACCGGGCGGAACGTCCCAGCGCATCCAACACGATGGGCGCCTTCGAGAAATGGTAGTACACGCCCAGCGCCTCAACGTACACCATGTTATAGCCGACTACCGGCCCGAAATGTTCCGACCAAAATCCCGCCGGGTCCTGCCCGGCAATCACCTTGGCCAGGAAGGCATCCGCCGCGTTTTTCCAATCCTCGTTTTCGAAACACATCCCCGCAATGTACAAGGCCATGGCGTGATGAGTGGGAATGTTGTGCACGCTGGCATCATCGGCATGCTTGCGGATGCCACTGAATCCAAGGCGCAATCCTTCTTCCCATTTCTTCCGGGAATTCTCCGGGAGTATGTCCTTCACAAGTTGGTAGGCGCGAATCCACCGGCTATAAGTCCAAGGCATGTGGATATGACCCCAGGTCGAGTTGTCCTTCTTGCGAAAAGTCCATTTGCCGTCCTTGTCCATCTCGTCAACGAGCGCCTCACCCCCTCCCGCAATGGCCTCCAAAATTTTCTCGTCGTGATAGAAGGGATTCTTCGGATCCTGAATGGACCACACCGCGGCCAGGGGATAAATGACATTCTGGTCCTGGCATACCCACGGTTCACTGCCGAATTTTCCGCTCTCGGGATGATACGCTTTCAAATACCCGGGCACGGCCTCCACAAGGCTTTTCAAAAGGTATTCGCGCGGCGGCCACGTCTTCCATGCTTCCTCCGCGGGCACAAGCGGAGCCACAAACATAACCACCCACACCAGAAAAAGACTTCTTCTACTCATACAGGCACCTCTACGTTTTGATATGACCCGGCAACTTCCATGCATTATTGTTCCCCCGCCACATCCTCGTCAACATTGCATGAATTTTACCACAGATTTTCATCGGAGATGGGACCTGCTATGTCCCTCCAAATGCGGAGTTCCCGCGGAGCCGGGAGACAAGATTTGCTTTATAGTATTGCTATTCAGGCCTTCCCGATCTTTTTAACGGCTCAGCGGGAGAGGCTGTCCGAGAATTCTCTTCAAGAAGTATTTGATGTGACTTGGCAAAGATCAGAGTATCCCGCAGGGATTTAATAATTCCAGCCCGGGGTTGCGTTTCGCTACCCTGGGTATGCGGCATCCTTAAAATAACGCCTACCCTGAAAGGGTTGGTGCATGGTTAGGTGCAAAATCAAATTTCACGGTGTTGTATAACCTTTTCAGGGTATGTTCATTAGGGAATCTTGACCCAGGGTAGCGAAGCGCAACTCTGGGCTAAAAGTAGAAAATCCCCGTTGGGGATTACCGAACTTCTTTTGTGATTAGCGGATATTGCACGGTCTCATTTTCGTTTTAAGCGGCTTTTACGAATTCTCGGACAGCCTCGGGAGCTTCGCCCTCCCGTCTATATGTCATTTTCTTCACGGCGCAAACGAGGTCGCGCCATTATGTCCTGGCGGATTGACAAGCCGGAGATGCATGGTTACGATGGTGGTAGGAGAGCGTAATACATTCAACCTATGGAGAGCGCGGTTATGGCAATACAGGAGGAAGGCCCGGGAGAATTGACCCGGCGGGATTTTTTGGCGGCAAGCACGGTTGGCGCGGGGGTGGGGTTGATGGCGGGCGTGGCCGGCGCCGCGGAGGCGTCCAGTCCGGAGTCCGCTATTCCTGTGCCGCTGCCGCGGGTAGCGCGTTTCGAGCATCTCGCGTTCGGCATGTTTGTGCATTGGGGACTGTATTCGCAACTGGGCCGGGGCGAATGGGTGATGTACATGGAGAAGATTCCTGTGGCGGAATACCGGAAACTCCGGGACACGTTCACGGCGAAGGAGTTCAGCGGGCGGGCGCTGGCGCAGGTTGCGCGGAAGGCCGGCATGAAATACATCACGCTCACCGCGCGGCACCACGAGGGGTTCAGTCTTTATGATACGCGGGGCTTGAGCGATTATGACGCGCCGCACAGCGCCGCAGGGCGTGATTTAGTGGGCGATTTCGTGGAAGGATGCCGCGCCGAAGGCCTCTTGCCGTTCCTTTATCACACCACGCTCGATTGGTACCAGGAAAGTTTCGAGAAGGATTTCAACGCCTATCTGGATTATCTGCACGCGTCGGTCGAGGTCCTGTGCCGGAATTATGGAGAACTGGGCGGTCTCTGGTTTGACGGAAACTGGAGCAAGGCCGATGCGGACTGGAAAGAGGACCGGTTATATAAAATGATTCGCAAGTACCAGCCGGAAGCCATGATCATCAACAACACCGGCATAAACGAACGCGGCAAGATGGGCAATCCGGAAATTGACAGCACCACCTTTGAACAGGGCCGTCCCACCCCGCTGGATCGGCGCGGCATGCCCAAGTACATTTCGCTGGAAATGTGCCAGACCATGAACATGCACTGGGGCATTGGCGCGAAGGACTTCAATTATCTTGCGCCAGGAGATGTGATTGAGCACCTGTGCGCGTGCCGGAAAGTGGGGGCCAACTATCTGCTCAATATCGGTCCCACGGCGGAAGGCGCCGTGCCCCCCTACGAAAAAGCGTGCCTCGAACGCGCCGGCGATTGGGTGGCCATGCACGCGGAACCCATCTACGACGGAAAACCATGCGGCATCAGCGGAAAGGACGACGACTTTGGCCTCGAAGCAAACGGCAAGACCTATCTGTTTGTACATAACCTGGCGCCGCGCGGCGACAAGCACGATGCGGTGGCCGCGAACGGGGCCGGGCCGAGAAAATTCACCGGAATCACGAAACCCGTGGCAAGCGCGCAATGGATGGACAACGCCGAACCACTGAAATTCAGCACCAATGATAAGGAGTTTGTGCTGGAAGCGACGGGGTTTCCTTACGGCACCAATACCGTCGTGCGCGTGGCGCAACTTGCGTGAAAAAGATGAAACACGACATCATGTTCCGGCAGTCAGAACAGGGCTGTTCCAAACGAACTCTCGCACGGAACGGATGGGACATGAGTAAGAAGGGTTTATACGCACAGGAAAGGTTCAGCAATGCGTAAACACACTATCAGCCGGCGGGGTTTTATCAAAAGCGGGCTTGCCGCTTCAGCCGTGTTGGGTTTTCCAACCATTGTGCCCAGCACTGTGTTTGGCGCGGATGCCCCGAGCAACCGCGTGAATGCGGCGCTGATCGGCACCGGTAACATTGGAAATTACCACAAAAACTGGCTTACCCAATGGGACGACGTCCGCATTGTGGCGGTGGCCGACGCCTATAAAAGCCGCCGCATCGCCATGGCGGAGGAACTCAACAAAAAATACGGCCCCAATACGGCCAAAATCTACGAGGATTTTCGTGAAATCATTTCAAGTCCGGAGGTGGATGCCATATTCATTGGCGCGCACGACAACTGGCATACCCCCATGGCCATTGCCGCCGCGCGGGCGGGAAAAGACATCTACTGTCAGAAACCGCTCTGCCTGGACCTGGAACAGACCAAGCTCCTCAGAAGCGCCGTGAATGACAACAAGCGGATATTCCAGTTCGGCACACAATACCGCTCCGAGTCGCAGTATCCGAAAATGGTTGAACTGGTGCGTAACGGCTACATCGGCGAACTGAAGCGGATTGACGTCTGGTGCCGTAACGTGCAGAACGACACGAAACAATACCATGTCCCGCCCTACGGTTCGACCGAAGAGGTGCCCGTGCCGGAAGACCTTGACTTCGACCTCTGGCAGGGGCCTTCGCCCATGGTGCCCTATACCGTGGACCGCTGCACCCCTTGGGGCGGGTATCATTGTCCCGAAACCTCGTTGGGATTCGTGGCCGGCTGCGCCATTCACCCCCTTGGCATCGCGCAATGGGGCAATAAAACCGATCACACGAGCCCGGTGCGCTACGAGGGAACCGGCAGCGTGCCCACCGAAGGCATCTTCCGGACACTCGAGCACTGGGACGTTATGTGCGATTATGAAAACGGCGTGAAACTCCACATGATGGACATGGAAACCGCCAAGCCCCTCGTCAAGGAATACTGCACGGAAAAATGGAATGACGGCGACGGCGTGGTCTTCCATGGAACCGATGGCTGGATAGGTGACTTCAAATTCGGCACTTTTCATGCCAGCGACAAAAAATTATGGAAAATTGAACTGAAATCAAGCGATGAACGCGTTTATGAGTCCAAGGGGCATGTTCGCAACTTCATTGATTGCGTGAAATCCCGAAAAGAAACCGTGTGCCCCGTGGAAATGGCCATTCGCTGCGATACTATCGCGCACATGGTTAATGTGGCCGCACGGACCGGGCGTGTCATTGCCTGGGATCCGAAAACCGAACAAATCACCGGCGATCCTGAAGCCGCCAAAATGATCACCCGGCCCTGCCGCGAAAAATGGAAAATATGGTAATCCGCTCCAGTAACCAACTATTCTGATTTTTCCACGTGTGGTTGCACTTGGGAACGGGCGGGGTGCGAGTGCATGCCCAATGATGGAAAAAGGATTTTCCAGAGCGTGGGGGGCTTGACCCTCCGGAAAAATCGGCGCACAATGGAGGCTAGGCGCGCGGAGCGTAACGATGATTGTGCAATGCGAACTATGCCCCAAGGGCTGCATCATAGCGCCGGGACAAAGCGGCGAATGCCGGGTGCGGGTCAATGTGGACGGACGCTTGACGGTGGTCACCTACGGTTACCCGTGCTCGGTGCATATTGATCCGATTGAGAAAAAACCGCTGTATCATTTTCTTCCCGCGTCCACCACGTTTTCTTTGGCGACCGTGGGGTGCAACCTGCACTGCAAGAATTGCCAGAACTGGGAAATTTCCCAGGAAAACCCGGAGAATGTAAAGGCATCGTTCCTGCCGCCGGAGAAAATCGCCGAGTTGTCCAAACGGGAAGGCTGCGCCTCGGTCTCGTTCACCTATACGGACCCATCGGTCTATTACGAGTATGCGCTGGACAGTTGCATTGCGGCGCACGCGGCCGGAATAAAAACCATTCTGGTAACAGCGGGGTATTTGAATCCGGAACCGGTCAAGAAACTCTATCACCATGTGGATGCGGCGCGGATAGACATTAAGTCCATGAAGGAGGAGTTCTACCGGGAGGTGTGCGGCGCCACCCTTGCCCCCGTGCTCAATACCTGTGTGCAAGCGAAGTCGTTGGGCTGCCACATCGAAATCATCCATCTTGTCATTCCCACCTTGAATGACACGGACGAAGGATTCAAAAAACTGGCGCGGTGGATCGTCGAGAATCTGGGCAAAGAAACCCCGCTGCACTTCTCGCGGTTTTTCCCGCAATACAACATGCGCCACCTGCCTCCCACGCCCGATGCCACGCTGGACCGCGCGTGCGCCATCGCCAAAAGCGAGGGCCTGCTCTATTATTACCAGGGAAATGTTCAAAACCATCACAACGAAAATACGGTATGTCCGAACTGTGGAAAGGTGTTAATCGAGCGCGTGGGCTACAGCATTCTTCAAGATGTAATCTCGGACGGAAAATGTCCCGCATGCGGGACGGGCATCTATGGAGTGTGGTCATGAAACGCAGGCATTTTTTGTATTCACTGGCGGCGGGCGCCTTGGCGGTGTTGGGCGGGCTGGGGTGGAAACGGTCGGCGCGTTGGGCGGAAGCCGTGCGCGCGAAACGGTATCCCGGCCCGGTGGCGGCATTGGATGAACAGGCGATGAAACGACCCGGCCCCTGGGCTGGATAAGGATATTTGCTATGGCCCTAGAACGAAGAACTCTTTACTCCGGACTCGCCCTGGCGGCGGTGATCGCCGTTATCGCACCGTTTCTGCCGCGGGTGGTGGACCGATGGAGGCTTGCGCACACCATGTTTAGAACCGCTTCCGCCAATACCCAAGAAGGAACCGCCAAGCGCGTGTTTCACTCCTCACTGGCCGGCTCGTGGTACGAGGCTGATCCCAAAGCCCTGGCCCAGGAGCTGCAGGGATACTTCAAGAACGTTGAGGGACCGGCACTCGATAATGTTCAGGCGTTAATCCTGCCGCACGCGGGCTACCGCTATTCCGCGCAGACCGCCGCGTATGGCGTCAAGCAGGTGGCCGGAAAAACCTTCAGCCGGGTGGTGGTCATGGGACCCAGCCACCGCGCCTCGATGCCCAACATGGCGTGTATCACGGAATCCACCCACTACGCCACACCGCTGGGTGAAGTGCCGGTCGATCAGGGATTTGCCGCGGCGCTGAAAAATTCGCCGTATTTCAAGGTGATGCCGCGTGCGGAGCAGCCCGAACACAGCGTCCAGATTCAGATTCCACTGCTGCAACAGGCCCTCGGTTCATTTACGCTTGTGCCCATAGTCGTGGGCCAAATCGATCTCGATACCGCGCGCGCCATGGCCGCCGCCCTGTGCACTCTGATCGATGAAAAGACCCTGGTGGTTGCGAGCAGCGACTTCACGCACTTCGGGCCGAATTACGGCTATATGCCTTTCTCTGACGATCTCGAAGAAAATCTGAAGAAACTTGACATGGGCGCGGTGGATAAAATTGTGGCCAAGGATGTGGAGGGATTTGACGCCTACTTGGACAGCACCGGCGCCACCATCTGCGGGCAATCCCCCATCGAAATCCTCCTGGCCATGCTGCCAAAGGAATCGCAGGGAAAACTGCTGCGGTACGATACCTCGGGCAAGATGATGCACGATTTCTCCAATTCGGTGAGTTATTGCGCCATCGCGTTCACCGGCGCATGGGCCAAGGGCGCGAAAGCCGGGGACACCGCGAATCCCGCAGAACCGCCGAAGGACGCCGAACTGACGGCGGACGACAAAACGGCGCTGCTCGAATTGGCCCGCAAGACCATTCAATATGCCTTCGATAACAAGAAAGCGCCCACGGCAGAGGACTTGGGCATTACCGTGACGCCGGGGATGAAACCGATGCGCGGCGCGTTTGTGACG
This sequence comes from uncultured Nitrospirales bacterium, assembly GCA_964474205.1. Lineage (GTDB taxonomy): Bacteria > Hydrogenedentota > Hydrogenedentia > Hydrogenedentales > CAILVY01 > CAILVY01. Next base: position 164,434 of record CAYYRW010000010.1, read on the forward strand.
CTAAAGAAAAACGGGGATTTGCGCGGCTGCATTGGTGATATTTTCCCGGAACGTGCCTTGTATGAGGCAGTCATTGGCAATGCGATAAATGCGGCCTTCCGCGATTACCGCTTCCCGCAGTTGACCCCGGACGAATTGCCCAAGATCAGCATTGAAATTTCCGCATTGACGCCGCCCGCGCCGGTGAAGTCGTACGAGGACATCGTCATTGGCAAGCACGGCGTATTGCTCACCAAAGGCAGCAGCCGGGCAGTGTTTCTGCCGCAGGTGGCCCCGGAGCAAGGCTGGGACCGTGACACCATGCTGAACCATCTTGCCATGAAAGCGGGAATGCCGAAGGATGCCTGGCGGGAGGGCGCGAAGTTCGAGGTGTTTGAAGCGATCGTCTTTGGCGAGGAGAAATAGTGAAACCGCTTTCCGCAGGACGTTCCGCCCCGCTGATTGCCGCCGTGGGCTTTTTTGCGCTGGTGGCGCAAACCTTGCTCTTTCGTAGTTTCCTGCAGGTGTTTGAGGGCAGCGAACTCGCTGTTGGCGCCTTTTTCGCCACGTGGTTTGTATGGATTGCGGCGGGCGCGCTTGCAGCCCGCAGAACCCCGCGATTCGCGGCACATTTTCCCTGGTTGACGCTGCTGTATATCCCGGCTTTCATTCTGGAGCACTATTTGATTCAAAATGCGCGCGGGTTGGCGGGCGTGGCCGCCTATGAACTTTTCCCTTACAAAACACTGGTTCTAGGGTCGTTGTTAACCAACGCCCCCGTGAGTTTTCTGACCGGAGGATTATTTACCCTCGCATGCCTATGGTGGGAACAGGAGCAACATGCTCCCCTGCCGGTAGCGCGCGTGTATGTGCTGGAGACCCTGGGTGCGGCCGTGGGCGGCGTGGCGGTGACCTTGCTCTTGTGGAATCACGTTTCCGCGCAGACGATTTTTCTGATCAGCGGCGTGGCGTTGAGTAGCGCGATGGTTTTGGCCTCAACGGGGCCGAGAATGCACTTCATCCCGGTGATAGTGTTGGTTGTGGCCTTGTACGCTGGGTTAGGCGGTTCATGGGCGCGTTGGGATGCGGCCCGCCAATGGGCGCGAATACTACCGAAAGAATACTATCAAGGTTCGTTTTCCACTGCGCAAGCGGAATACCTGTATGGCCAGCACGAGAATCAATTCGTGGTCGTGTCGAACGGGGAAGTCTGTGAGACGTTGCCGAATGCGGAGCATGGGGGAGAGGTGACCGCCCTCGCCCTCTCACAATGCCCCAAGGCGAAGCGGGTATTGCTGGCCGGGCCTGACTCCCTGCATATCGCCCTGCAACTGCTCCGGATCCCCCAGATTACCGACATTACCTGGCTGCATCCCGATCCGCGCTATCCCAAAGAACTTGTTAAAATCCTGCCCAAAGAAGTATCCGCGGAGGTCCGCCGCATTCGGATCCCTGCACTGGATACACGTAGATATATCAAGAGCGAAGCAGACGGATATGATCTCGCAATCTTGAATCTACCGGATCCGTCCACCCTGGTGTTAAGCCGCTATTGCAGCCGGGAGTTTTTTGAACAAATTGTACTCCCCATGGGTGGACCGGATGGCGTGGTTGCCTTGCGGATGAATGGCGGTGCGAACGTTCTTGGCGGAGAATTGGCTTATCAGGGCGCTTCCGTTATCGCCACCTTCAACGCTGTCTTTCCGGCAATAGCCCTCAAGCCGGGGGACGAATCGTGGATTTTCGGGAGCCGCGAAAATGTGCTGAGTGAAGCGGGGGCCACGCTTCGCGACCGGTTCGCCAAAATTCCCGGCGCGGAGGCGGTGTATCCGCCGGAAGGGCTCCTTTCTCTTTTCCCACAGGACCGCATCGCGTTTCAGAGGGGAAAATACGACGAGATCATCCAAAAAACCGCTTCTGATCTTCTTCTTAACACGGATGCACGGCCTAAAGCGCTGCTCTATGCACTGATGACCACCTTGCGTCAAGCAGGCATTCGAAAATTGCCGGAATATATCCCCGTAATCCTTCAGATCGGATGGTGGATGGTGATCGGGGCCATCGTGATCTATTTGGGGCTCCGTTTACATGCCCGGCTCGGCGCACGCACCTCCCAGCAAACGCGTTTTGCTTCTTTTGACACGGCGTTTCTAATTTTTGCCACGGGATGTGTTGCTATTTCATTGAGCCTCGTGTTGTTTATGAATTACCAGGCGCATTTCGGCGCGTTATTTTTGAATATCGGCCTGATGTCCGCGTTGTTTATGCTGGGATCATGTCTAGGCGGGGCAGGAATGCAGCGATTGTTGCTGTGCAATTCAGGGGTGAACCCAACGCACAGCGTTGAAGACAAGGAGGTTCCCAAGTACAACGTGGGAACGGGCGGGGAGTTCTTGGGTGACGGTTCGGCGGGAGCCTCATTCTCCCTGCTCATTCTCCTGGGATTGGCCGAATTGCTGGTCATCTTGTTCCTGTTTTTTGCGCGAAATGTGGAGATACAAAGTGTATACGCGGCCTTGTTCTGTGTGGCCGGGCTCGCCACAGGGGCCATTTTTCCTGTCGCCGCGGAACGTTTCCGCGCCGCCCAACACACCACAATTGTCTCTGGCGCGGCGCTTGAAACCCTCGATCATCTCGGTGCCGCATCGGGCGCTCTCATCACCGGGCTTTGGCTTATCCCGTTGTTTGGCGCTAACGCCTGCCTGCCGATATTGGCGCTGTTGATCGTGGTCAGTATCGGGTTCTGTTATGACCGGCGGACAGATCAAACAGGATTGGATGCGGTGGACCGCATTACGCGCACCGCCGGATATTGTCTGGCGGGGACGGGGATATTTCTTATCCTTGTGTCGGATTTGGCGGCATGGGCGTATCGTGGCGAAGAAGGCCTTCGTCTTGCCGGCGCCGCCAAAAGTTTGTTGGCAAATGCACCTCTGGAAAAACATGAGGTCAAACCGCCGGAGGGCATCACCGTGCCGTACTTTGTTTCTCCGGAGGGCATATCGATATTCAGCAGCCGCCCCTTTGCTCCCGGCATCCGGGGGTATGGCGGCCCCATTGACCTGGCTATCGCCATGGATCGGGACGGTATGCTGAAAACAGTACAGGTAATGCAATCCCACGAGACCCCGGCCTATCTGCACATGCTGGAAGATTGGTTGGCCTCGCTCCAGGGAAAAAACCTGCTCGATGACAGAGGTCTTCAGGGGGTGGATGGAGTGACCGGGGCCACACTCTCTTCAAACGCCATCGTGGAGACCCTGCACGCCGCCGGCCGCGGCTTTGCCTCCGCCGCCCTCGGAAAAGATGTAAAAGCAGCACCACAAGGTTCAACCCGTGGGCATGGGGACGCCAATTTCTGGTGGCTGGCGGGATTCTTCGCGATAGGCGTGCTGGCGCGTTATTGGCCCAATCCCTGGATTCGGCGCGGGATATTGCTGGCGAGTGTGGTGGTGCTGGGATTTTGGCTGAACCTTCAATATTCCACCCAGCAGCTTTTTTCCTCGCTGGCGCTCGACGGCCTGCCAGATCTCTGGACCGCCCCCTTCTTCATGGCCGTGGTACTGCCCGTGCTGGTGCTGGTGTTTGGGAATATCTACTGTGGATATATATGCCCCTTCGGCGCGGCCCAGGAACTCCTCGGCGATCTGCGCCCAGAGCGTTTTGCTTTCGACCCGGACAAGCGCGCCTGGCGTTATGCACGCCTCATAAAATATGTGCTGCTGTTTTTGCTCACAGCACTTTTTGCCCTGACCCGCGACAGCGCCGTCTTGACCGCCGACCCTCTAATCACCTTCTTCGGTTCCGCGCGCAGTGGTATTGTATTGAGACTGGCAATAGCCGTGCTGGCGCTTTCTGTTGTCTACCGCCGGTTCTGGTGCCGGAATCTTTGCCCTGCCGGGGCCTTTCTTGCCTTGCTGAAAAATGTCCGCATCCTCAAGCGAATCAGTCCCCCCACCTTCCCGAACCGCTGCGATCTCGGTGTGCGGAATGTTGACGAACTTGATTGTATCCACTGCGACAGGTGCCGCCATGCAAAAGAATGAGAAAATCTTCATCCTCGCCGTGGCCGCCGTGGCCCTGATATTCTGCGCGCTCACCCTGTCCCAGACCCGCGGCCTTCTGGCCCAATCCGTCCTCGAATCCACCGCCCCGGCCGGTTCCGCCGGAACTCCCCGCACCCTCGACCTCCAGCAAATCAAACAAATGATCCAACAACAAAACCTCTCGGACCACGAAGCCGATTTTTATAAGAAGTTGTTCGGGCCAGGAAAACCAATGAGATAAACTAAACATAAACAAGGCGAAACTGGAAATGAATTCTATTGAAGATACCTGCCCTTTTTGCCGAGGAACAAAGATCGCCGGGGAAACCATGTTTTCCGTAGACTTGGGATTTGGCGTGGTAGTCGTCCGTCAAGTTCCCGCCATGGTGTGCGACCAATGTGGGGCGGATTGGATTGCCGATGAAGTCGCCGCACAACTGGAATCGTATATTGAAGACGCCCGGAAAAAACATAGTCAAATTGAAGTGGTCGCTTTTGCCAAATGAAACATGCTCTTGAAAATGTAATCAAAATTCTGGGTTTAACCGGGGATTGATTGGAGAAAGGGGGATCGTCTATAATGCAATCCGATTGCATTATAGACGAAAGGATGCGGCATGTACCTTCAGCGGACCTTGGAGGCTTTTTTCCGGAAAGTACAGCATCAGTTTCCGGTCCTGCTGGTCACAGGACCCCGGCAAGTGGGGAAGACTACCTTCCTGCAGCATCTAGGTACAAAACAACGGCGCTATGTAACATTGGACGACCCCATGACCTGCCGGGCCGCCAAGGAAGAGCCAGCACTGTTCCTGCAACGCTTCCCGCCCCCAGTGGTGATAGACGAAATTCAGTACGCACCGGAACTGCTTCCTTATATAAAAATGGCGGTGGACACCGATCGGTCTCCAGGAATGTTCTGGTTGACGGGTTCCCAACAATTCCACGTGATGAAAGGCGTTTCCGAGTCCCTGGCAGGGCGTGTGGGCATCTTGAACCTGTTGGGATTTTCCCGCCGCGAGTTGATCAAAGCCGCCGGAGCGCCGTTTCTTCCGAATCCCGCCGCCATTCAACGCCGGCTAAAAAATACCTCGTCATTAGGTCTTAAGGAAACGTATGCCTGCATATGGCGTGGGGCCTACCCCGCCATCGCGCTAAAAAAGAACGCGGACTGGGATTTCTTTTACCGCTCCTATGTGCAAACCTACCTTCAGCGGGATGTCCGGGATTTGGCGCGCGTGGGTGATGAGATGGCGTTTCTCCGTTTTTTACGCGCGGCCGCCGCGCGCACGGGACAACTGCTGAACATGGCCGATCTCGCACGGGACGCCGATGTGGCCCCAAACACCGCCAAACACTGGCTGTCCATCCTGCAAACCTCCGGAATTGCGTATCTTCTAGAGCCGTTTCATAAAAACGTAACAAAACGGCTGGTGAAAGCTCCGAAATTGTATCTTTTGGACACTGGGTTGGTAAGTTACCTGACGGAATGGTCCAGTCCCGAAACCCTCGAAGCCGGGGCCATGTCCGGACCCATATTGGAGACCTGGGTCATCACAGAGATTCTTAAGAGCTACTGGCACAATGGAAAACACGCACCCTTGTATTACTACCGCGACAAGGACAAAAAAGAAATCGACCTGCTTATTTACCAGGACGGCACACTCTATCCCCTCGAATGCAAGAAAACCGCCGCGCCCGGTTCCGAAACCGTGCGCCATTTCTCAGCCCTGGAAAAACTTGGCCTGCCGGTGGGACCGGGTGGCGTCATCTGCCTGACACCACAGGCACTTCCCCTGACCAAAAACTTCCAGAGTATCCCCCTCGCCGCCCTGTAGACTCTGGTCCCGTTTGTTCTCAGTACATCTTGGCTTGTTCATCCCACGGTTTCGCAAACTTACTGGGGATTTGCCAATCGTTCTTGACGGATTCCCACCATTGCTCCCACTCGGCCCAATCATCGCCAAACGACTGGCCAGTGACCTTCTCAAGTTGTTTAAGGATTCTATTTTCTGGGTGACTCTCTACAGTCATCGTAACCCTGGTAATTGCCAGAGGAATAGCTTCCCGGTCTCCAAGACAAATAAGTGCCCGAAAAGCTTCAGGTATGGCGTAGAATTGATCCGAATTAAGACAATCCCGCAGAACTGGGATTGCATCGGGGGATCGTATACACGCAACGGCTTCGTATATACAATAGCGATTCTCATAACTATTGGGCCGCTTCTTCAGGGCTTCAAGAAGACACGGAAGTGCTTTATTGTTTTTAGTCTTTCCGAGAACAATGATCGCAAGTTCTTTTTCAATACTGTTTGTACTGTTTCGAACCGTTTGAACAAGAAATGAATCTTCATCGATCTCTTCAGGCAAGATTCCTTGATCCACCAAACCGGCAGCACCTGTCAGTTTGGCTAAGCTATCCTTTCGAGAATACAAGTCGGTTAGCATAGTCCGGGACGTATCAGTTTTGATAGCACCAAGAACCTCTGCAATCCAAAATGAGTTCATCCCATTTAGTGCCCGGAAATCATCGGACTCTTCTTTGATCAATGGAAGGATTTGTTCACCATGCCATATAGCTTTTTGCCTCTTCGTTAGAATTTATGGGTCACCTCCGGCTCCGGGAGATGTCCAA
>CAYYRW010000011.1:0-109987 GCA_964474205.1 uncultured Nitrospirales bacterium
GCGCTTCCAATGTCTTTCAGCCTTGCTCGGTCAAAACGTTGGGACAACAGTGATTTTGAATAAGAACTAAGTGCGTTGCAACAGGAGACGATCCCATGGCCATGAGAGAACTAACCTCGATAGCGGATGCCGACGCGGCACTGGAAGCCAGCACGGACCAACCCATATTCATCCTCAAGCACAGCTCACGGTGCCCCATTTCCGCCGGGGCCTATTACCGTGTGCTTCATTACCTCGAAACCGCCGGAGCCGCCGCGCCGCCCACTTACCTTGTAAAGGTCATCGAATCCCGGCCCGTCTCCAACGACCTCGCCGCGCGCCTCACTATCGAGCATCAATCTCCGCAACTTATTCTTGTGAAGAACAAAACCGCCGTGTGGAACGCCTCGCACAATGATATTGATGCGCAGGCCATCGTTAACGCCCTGGAAAAATAACGGATACCGTTTTTTCAAGAATATAGGTCCTATAAGACCTGTTTGACCTATCTAAATGGACGTTTTTTCGTTGATCAAAAAAGGCCCGGAATGGCTCCGGGCCAAGAAATTGTTGTGTTATTATTAGCACATTTCCCAAATGCTGGTTTGGCCCATGCCGCCGCCGACGCAGAGGCTGGCGACGCCAAGGCTGTTGCCGCGGCGTTTCATCTCGTGGAGCAGGGTTACAATGATGCGGACACCGGTGCAGCCGACGGGGTGTCCGAGGCCGACGCCGGAGCCGTTGACGTTGACGATGTCGCGCTTGAGGCCCATGAGCTTTTCGCAGGCGATGTATTGCGCGGCGAAGGCCTCGTTGATTTCGAAGAGTTCCATGTCTGATTGCTTCAGTCCGGCGCGTTCGAGGGCAATCTTGGTGGCCGGGACGGGACCGTAGCCCATGAGTTCGGGTTCGACACCCGCGACACCGTGTCCGCGCAGTTTTGCAATGGGCGTACAGCCGAGTTCCTTGGCCTTTTGCGCGCTCATCAGCACGATAATGGCGCACCCATCGTTGATGCCCGACGCATTGCCCGCCGTAACCGTGCCGTCTTTTTTGAAGGTCGGTTTCAAGGCGGCAAGTTGTTCCATGGTCAATCCGAAGCGGGGATGTTCGTCGGTGTCAAAGATTTTCGGAGCGCCTTTCTTCTGCGGGATTTCCACGGGAACAATTTCCTCTTTGAAGGTGCCGTTTTTAATCGCGGCTTCGGCGTTGTTATGCGAACGGAGGGCCACTTCATCCTGTTCCTGGCGCGAGATGTTGTATTTGACCGCAAGATTCTCGGCCGTCAGACCCATGATTAACCCCGTGAAAGAATCCGTTAGGCCGTCCCACACGCCGTCCGCCATTTTGCCGTGCTGGAGCCGCGCGCCCCAGCGGGCTTGATCCAAAGTGTACGGCACCCGGCTGAGCACTTCGACGCCGCCGGTCACCACGACGTCCATCTCGCCCAACTGGATTTGTTGCGCGCCGTAGATCAACGCCTGCATCGCCGAGGAACAGTTGCGCTGAATGGTGACGCCGGGCACGGTGAACGGCAACCCCGCTTTCAGCGCCGCCACGCGTCCGGTCGGGTTTTCATCGCAACGCTGCATGCATTGGCCCAAGATCACATCGCATACGCTTTCCTTGGGCACGTTCGCGCGCTCCAAGGCCGCCTTGATCAAAAACGCCGCCAAATCCGGCGCCGGATATTCCTTCAGGCTGCCCCCGAAACTTCCGATGGCTGTCCGTACCGCTGATACCGCTACCACTTCATTCATGGCTGTTTCTCCTTCGGCTAAGGCCGGTGTTGGTTGGGGTGTACTTCCTTTTGACCGCATTATACCTACCGTACGGTATATAAGATCAAGTCAGGGGTGTCACGAGAATTCGGACGGATCAGTCGGCTCGGTCGGACTGGGCGGATCGCGGAAATAGCGAATGTGTTAATTTATCGGGAGAACAAGGGAGGTTCGTTTTCATGGGACTTGCCAGTGCCGATCTTTTGCAAATGGTGCGGGATTTTTAGTATGCTTCTCGATGAAGCTGATTGGCGGACGCCAAGGTCCGGAAATAACACCATTGTGGCTTCATCTCTCAGTTCGCCACGGCGGCACGGGCATGAATTCCATCCAGCACTTCGGCCAGTGGATGTGACGGCGCTGGATTCCGCCGCCGGGTATGTGGCCTGCGGCATGTGCCGTGGCGGCGCCTGAGTTTGCCCATTCCGAGGACTATTGACGCGCCTCAATATAACCGGCGCGTTGCTTGAAAGGAGCATCGTTACATGTGCGGGATAGTAGGTTACATCGGCAAGAAGAATTGCGTTGAGGTCATCATGTCCGGATTGCATCGTCTGGAATACCGCGGATATGACTCGGCGGGCGTGGCGGTGGTGGCGGACAATGCGCTGAAGTGCGTGAAGAGCGTGGGCAAGCTGAAGATTATGGACAAGAAGCTTGAGGACAACCCGCTCGTGGGTCATTTGGGCATCGGGCACACCCGCTGGGCCACGCATGGCGCGCCCAGTGAAGTGAATTCACATCCGCATTTCGACATGCAGATGGAAATCGCGGTGGTGCACAACGGCATCATTGAAAATTACCAGCAGTTGCGGAATCAATTAACGGCGGAAGGCGTCACATTCCGCAGTCAGACTGATACGGAAACCATCGCGCACCTGGTCCGCAAGTATTACCAGGGCGATCTCTTCGCGGCGGTGAAGCGCGCGCTGCACGATGTGGAAGGCGCGTATGCGATTGGCGTGCTGTGCAAGGACCATCCCGATCTGATGATTGCCGCGCGGCACGGCAGCCCGCTCATTGTGGGTTTGGGCGATGATGAAGCCTTCATCGCGTCCGACGTGCCCGCCATCATGAAGTACACCCGCAAGGTGCTGTACATCGACAACGGGCAGGTCTGCGAAATCAAGCGCGGCGCGTACAAGATTGAAGACATTGACGGCCATCCCATCAATCTCGAAGTCAAGACGGTGGATTGGGACGATGCGGCGGCGGAGAAGGAAGGCTATCCGCACTTCATGCTGAAGGAAATCAATCAGCAGGCGAACGTCATCCGCAACACACTGCGCGGGCGTGTCCACGAAGGCTCGGAAGAAGTTTCGCTGGAAGACATGAATATTTCGGAGAAAGAACTCAAAGCCTGTGAGAAGATCGTCATTGTGGCCTGCGGCACGGCGTGGCACGCGGGCATGGTCGGCAAATACCTGATTGAGAAATTCGCGAAGGTGCCGGTGGAACTCGATTTGGCGTCCGAATACCGGTACCGCGACCCCATCGTCCCGAAGAACACCATCATGATCCCCGTGTCACAGTCGGGCGAGACCGCGGACACCCTCGAGGCCATCCGCATCGCGAAACGCCTGGGCGCCCAAGTGGCTTCCGTGGTGAACGTGGTGGGCTCCAGCGTCGCCCGCGAATCGCACGGCGTGATCTACCAGCACGCCGGCCCGGAAATCGGCGTGGCCTCGACGAAAGCGTATACCTCGCAATGCACCGCGTTCGCGCTGTTCACCATCTGGCTGGCGGAGACCCGTGGCGTGATGGACAAGGCCCAGGCGAAGGAGATGATCGCCCACCTGCGCCAACTGCCCGAAAAGATTCAATGGATTCTTGACCACCAGGAAGACATCATTCGCTGCGCCGCCGATCCGAAGTACCGCGACGCCCAGAGCGCGCTGTACCTGGGGCGCAGCTACAATTTCCCGAGCGCGCTCGAAGGCGCGTTGAAGCTGAAGGAAATCAGCTACATCCACGCGGAAGGCTATGCGGCCGGCGAAATGAAGCACGGCCCCATCGCGCTGGTCACCGACCAACTGCCGGTGGTGTGCGTGGCCGTGGACGGCGACGTCTACGACAAAATGGTCTCGAACATCCAGGAAATCCGCGCGCGGCGCGGCATCGTGCTCAGCGTGGCCACCGAGGGCAATGAAGAGATCAAGAGCCACAGCGCCGATGTCTTCTATGTGCCGGCCTGCTATGAACCCTTCAGCCCGATCCTGGTGGCGGTTCCGCTGCAGCTCTTCGCCTATTACGTGGCGACGAACCGCGGCTGCGACGTCGATCAGCCCCGCAACCTCGCCAAGAGCGTGACCGTCGAATAAAACAGGCAATAGACCTTGCAGACGCCCCGGCAGACCGTCCGGGGCGTCCTTTTTTACGTTCTAAAGCCGGAAATTCCTGCCTTGAAATTTCGATTGCAAAGTTCGAGATTTCAAGGTATACTTAGGGCATGATTGAACGTACAAAAAACTTAACTACGCTGCGCGGCCTGCTGAAACGGCACCGGGTGGTGGGCATCATCGGCGCGCGCCAAGTGGGCAAAACCTCGCTTGCGCGCATGCTGGCCCAGACCTGGAAGGGCGGGGTGCATTTCTTTGACTTGGAAAATCCGGAAGACCTGGCACGGTTCAGCGATCCCCTGTTGACGCTTAAGCCCTTGCGCGGGTTGGTGATAATTGATGAAATTCAGCACCGGCCGGATTTTTTTCCCGTAGTGCGCGTGCTGGCGGATCGTTCCTCATGCCCTGCACGTTTTCTGGTATTGGGCAGCGCCTCACCGGAACTCCTGCGTCAAGGCTCGGAAACCCTCGCAGGCCGCATTTTTTACCACGAGATGGGCGGGTTTGCCCTGGATGAAACCGGTGCACGTCATCATGAAATGCTTTGGAGCCGGGGTGGGCTTCCGCGCTCCTACCTGGCCAAGTCCGCACTTGGGAGCCATGAATGGCGTCAGGGATTTATCCGCACCTTTCTGGAACGAGATCTGCCGCAATTGGGCATAGGAATAAGTTCCGCCGCCATGCAGCGGTTCTGGACCATGCTTGCGCATTACCATGGCCAGATTTGGAGTTCCTCTGAATTTGCTCGTTCCTTTGGCGTCTCGGATAATACGGTCCGGAACTATCTCGACAGGCTCACCTCCGCGCTGGTGGTGCGCCAACTCCAGCCCTGGCACGAAAACATCTCGAAGCGGCAGGTAAAAGCCCCGAAAGTGTATATTGCGGACAGCGGGCTGCTGCACACGCTGTTGAATCTGCGCACCCAGGCGGATGTTGAATCCCATCCCAAAATGGGCGCGTCCTGGGAAGGTTTTGCGCTCAACCAAGTGATTCGCCAGACGGGCGCCAGCCGGAACGAATGCTTCTTCTGGGCCACCCATGCGGGCGCGGAATTGGACTTGCTGGTGGTGCGCGGCAACAAACGGTTCGGCTTTGAATTCAAACGCTCGAGCCAACCCGCCATCACGCCCTCGATGCGCCATGCACTGGCCGATCTGAAACTTGCATGGCTCGACGTGATCTATCCCGGCGATTCCGTGTTCCCGCTCGCGGAACGCGTCCGCGCCGTGGGCATCACACAATTGTTGAAGGCGGTAAAGCCATTATTTTGATTTGTTTTTCTATTTCGGGCAAATCTATCATTTTGCCATCAACATCATTTTCTTTCTTGTGCCTTAAACATAAGATATCTAGGGTTGCGTCGCCAATACGGCGGCTGCCGCGCCGGCAAGTTCAGGGGTTGATTCACCTGAAACAAGTTCTTTGATGCTTGAAACAATTTCTTTAAATATATACACAGGCAGCCCCAATACCCCTACTTGTTTACCCTGTGAAACGCGTACTTCCCCACCCGTGGTCGAATAGCTGTCCCACTCGGTCGTCACACCAATTAACGCAGTCACAGGAACCTTCGTTGAGGACTTTTTAACCGGAGCACCGTTGTATTGTCCGCTAGATTGCGCTTGCATTTGCCGCTTTTCTACTTCAGCTTCGGTACGGCGATAAGCCCGATCAATATTCTGCAAAAATGTTGTTTGTGCCATAATAGCCGCAGGGGAAGCCCCATTATCACCAACTGCAGCGGCTAAGGCAGTAAAAGCTTGCTCTGCTGCATCTTTTTGTGCACTTAATTCTTTTAAGAGCGTTTGTTTCTTTTCAAGTACAGGATCCCCGGCAATTCCAGCACCACCCCCTGTCGCTTTGGCCGCATTATCTAATTTTTCACACAAATTCAAATACTTCGCATATGTTGGATCTTCTTTTATGCTATCGATCACATTTTGGGCGGTAGCTTGCACACTGTTTATTGACTGAATTTCTTTATCAAGAAGATTTATTTCGATGTTCAATGCATTTTTTTTATCCTCAATTACGTTGATGATAGTGCTCCAGGCGTTTTGAGGCTCGGAAACCTTCATAGGCACTAATGCGAGTTCAATAGCGTCCCTGCTTCTTTTCACGGAGCCCTGAAGTTCGGCGGAATTTTGAATAATAGGATTTGTTACCAAGGTATCTAATACACTTTTTTGGTAGGCCAGACTTCCTCCCATCGCAACTTCCGCCTGGCTTTTAAGTTGTCTTATTTGGGAATCGTTAGGCTGACTTGAGGGCAATGTGTCAGAAAGCCGGGTAAGAATATCTCTACTCGCAACAATCAAACAATAAACTTTTTGAACTTGCTGAAGTTTTACGCCAGCCTCTTGAAGTTTCTTTTCTTGTGTTTCTTTTTCTTCTGACTTTTTCTGCACAATATCGCGATTGGTTCTTTGTACCCCAGTCTCTGAGCTTGTTTGTGTGTCAAGCCACTCTTGTGTTTCCTTGTCTAATTGGTTGAAATACGTTACCGAGTAACCATGACTCTCTTGTTCCTGGGCGCATGTGTCACGGGTGACACTGGAGGTGGCGCATCCAATCAATACGCCCGCACAAACCATTACTAGAACTAACATTCGCATATGATTTCTCCTTGTTTTTTTATCTCGGATACATAATCAATTGATTATGAATTCCGTGTCCATGCTTCTACTGCGGCAACCACTGCAGTGACTATGGGGTTATCATCAGGTTCTTCAACATTAGCTAAGGTAAGATACAGGATAGAGGCAGGGAATTCTCCCGGTTGAATCAACCGAAAGATGTACCGTGCTCCGGCTGTTGCTTGTGTCGCACCTTTCCACAATTGACTTTTTGATGAAGAACTAATCAATACATATCCGGACGTCAGATTGGCAATATATGATTCTTCCTGTGAAGAGGTATGAACGGCAGGAAGGGTGTAAAGCCGAAGAATAATTGTTCGATTTCCATCTGCACTTGGTCGTGAAAGCTTGTTTTGATCACTAGAATCTTGTTGCCATTCACTAGGCAATGTTAAACACCAGGAGGTTGGAAAATTTATTGCCGGCATAGCCCATTCCTCTCACCGAACGGCGCAACGCACCGTGTTATGGCGGCATCACCCCACACCTCATGTGATTGCGGAACAACCCCGCCCACCAACGCACATGACAGACTTGGATTCCACCGCACCCAAAACTTCCGATGGAACGCTGAGAATACTGTTAAAATCTAGCACGGTGCCGGGAAAAAGTCAAGGAAAAACGACGCGCTGTATTCAGGGATGCTGTGTTTAGTGGGAGGCGATGAAAGTTCCGGGGCTGCGGCGCACTGCCGCGGTGTGCCGGCGCTATGCTAAAAAATTTGCGGACGTGCTTATTTTTATAGGGATGTGATAGAATAGACCGCAACAAGCATAGAATTCAGGATATGGGGCTTCAACGAAAAAGACGTACGATTCGCCCGGGCGTACCGGAAGGCGTGGCGGCCCTCTTATTGGGGATCACGCTGCTCGCGGGGGTGTTGTGGTGGATTTCGGCGGACAAAGCGGACTGGCGGCTTACTTCGGCCACGCTGGTGGCCTCCTCGTATGCCAAGGATTCCCGTCTTTTGGACATGATGCGCACCCCCGTGGAGTTGAGCTATGAGTATGTTATTGACGGAAAAGTCTACCGGGGCAAAACCACGCTGGGCCTTTTCCAGAGAGTCATGTTCCGGTTCATGCCGGAGCGTGTTTCCACGCCATCGCCTCCACAGGGATATGTCGGACTGGAGGATATGCCGCGCGAAATCCGGGAACTCCTGGAATCGAAGGGGGTGGTGAGCCTGGATAAGGTTCCGGACTCCTTTCTGGATGCCTTGCGCGCCAAAGGTTACACGGCGGTGAAGGATATGCCGCAGGAATTCAAGGATGCCTTGAAAAAGGAGGACTACGGCGCCGTGGCCAGAATGCTGGATGAAACGCTCCCGGCCGGCACCCCGGCTCCTCCACCGGAGGAGCGCCCGCCGGCCGGCATCGCGGCAAACCTTCCGGAATCGCTTGCGTCCGCCGAAGAAGGCAACCTGCACGTTTGGTATGATCCGGACAACCCGCAACGAAATATGCTGGATTTGCTCCCGGCAACCCGCATGATCCCCTCGATAGCCCCGTTCGTTCTGGGCGCCCTGATTTCCGTGCTCTACTGCGCCTGGGGATATCCGTGGCTGAAGCATTTGCGTTCCGCGTAAACGAAAAAGCCGCCGGCGCTCTTGGGGGAAAGCGCGGGCGGCGGATTCACCGGCTCAGGATTTGAGGTCTTTCTGGGGATACTTGATTTCGAGATGCAATTCACGGAGTTGTTTGGGCGTGACTTCATTGGGCGCGCCCATGAGCAAATCCTGTGCTTTCTGATTCAGGGGGAAGGCAATCACTTCACGGATGTTCGGTTCATCCGCAAGGAGCATGACGATGCGGTCCAGGCCGGGGGCGATGCCGCCGTGGGGCGGGGCCCCGTAATGGAAGGCTTTCCATAAGGCGGGAAATTTCGATTTCACCACGCTCTCGTCGTAGCCCGCGATGGCGAAGGCCTTGAGCATGACTTCGGGCCGGTGATTCCGGATGGCGCCGGAGGACAGCTCGATGCCGTTGCACACAATGTCGTATTGATACGCCAGAATGTCGAGGGGGTCTTTCGATTCCAGCGCTTCGAGTCCGCCCTGCGGCATCGAGAACGGATTGTGCGAGAAATCAATCTTCTTGTCTTCTTCGTTCCACTCGAACATGGGGAAATCCACAATCCAGCAGAACGCCACGAGATCGCGGTCAATGAGACCGAGTTGGTTGCCAAGGTAGCCGCGAACCTTGCCCATGAGCGCGTTGGTTTCGGCGCGTTTTCCGGCGCCGAAGAACAGGGCGTCGCCGTCCTGCGCCCCCATGCGCTCGCGCAGGTTCTTCTTTTCAACATCACTCAGGAATTTGACGATGGGGCCCTTCATCTCGCCTTCCCGCAGGGCAATCCAGGCAAGGCCTTTGGCACCTTCCGATTTTGCATAGGCCTCCGCATCATCAAAGAACTTGCGGGGTTGCGCGGCGGCGCCTTTGGCGCAGATGACTTTTACGGCGCCTCCACCCTGCGATTGGCTGGCGAAGAGTTTCAGTTCGCACTGCGTGAACAGATCGGTGCAATCCACCATTTCGAGCCCGAAGCGCAGGTCCGGCTTGTCGGAGCCGTACTTTTCCATGGCATCCCGGAAGGTGATGCGGGGAAACTTTTCCGCCTGGATTTTTTTCTTGGAAAGTTCCTTGAAGAGGCGGACCATAAGCATTTCGAGTTCGGCGAAGAGGTCGTCCTGGACGATATAAGACATCTCGATATCAATTTGATAGAACTCGCCGGGGCTTCGGTCCGCGCGGGAATCCTCATCGCGGAAACAGGCGGCAATCTGGAAATAGCGGTCGAACCCGGAAATCATCAACAGTTGTTTGAACTGCTGAGGGGCCTGCGGCAGGGCGTAGAACTGCCCTGGATACAGGCGGCTGGGGACCAGGTAGTCGCGGGCGCCTTCCGGCGAGGAACTGGTGAGGATGGGGGTATGAAACTCCGTGAAACCCCGCTCCATCAGGTGTTGGCGCACCAACGCGGTCGTTTTGGAGCGCAGTATGATGTTGTTATGGAGTCTTTCCCGGCGCAAGTCGAGAAAGCGGTGCTCCAAACGTGTTTCCTCGGGGCATTCCAGTTCCTGGTTCACCGGGAAGGGGAGCACTTCGCACTGCGACTCGATAATAAATTCCGAGGCGACGAGTTCGATTTCCCCGGTGGCCATGTTGGGATTCACGGTTTCCGGGGTGCGCGCCACCACCTGGCCCGTGACGGTAAGGACGTTTTCGTTGCGTACCCGTTCCGCATCCGCGAAGAAAGGCGTGCCGGGATTGATCACCACCTGGGTGATGCCATAGTGGTCGCGCACATCAATAAAAATGACGCCGCCGTGGTCCCGTTTCCGGTTGGCCCAGCCTGAAAGCCGCACGGTAATGCCAGCATCGCTCTTGCGCAACTGGCCGCAGGTGTGTGTTCTGTACGGATGCATGAGGTCCTCTCGTCAAGTGCTATTTGGCCCAAAAACAGGGTAAATCAGAGCGTTTATGGTACCGTCTAAAGGCAACAATGTCAAATTCTTGCGGCGGAAAGGGCGCTATTGCACTTTTTTCCAGGAGCGGGTACAATGGTGCGTAGAGCCGCGTTAATGCGTGTTAAGGAGTCTCTATTATGAGCAAAGTGATAATATTGTGTGCTTTGGCAGGCGTACTGCTCTGTGTAGCGATAGCCTTGACGACCCAGGATGCTTGGGCCGCCGCCGAAGATAAAAAAGCGAATGTGGGCAAAGATAAAGAGATAGCGGGCCGCGAAGGCGTGAAGGGCTCCCTGGGCAACAAGGAATGGGAAAAAGACAAGCTTCCAACAAAGCTGAAGCTGGCGTTTGGGTTTGGATCGTTGTTTGCCGGGATCGCGGTGGTTAAGTGGTTATAAGAACCAGCGGAAGGGACACTTATACGCCATGACCATGGAAGGGGCAGCTCAAGGAGACGGTTTGTGAAACCATCCATATTGGTGTTGGATGATGAATCCAGTATTCTTGAGCTATTGGGGCAGTATTTACAGGAGGAGGGATACCCCTGCACGCTATGCACGTCCGCGTTGAAAGCGTTGGACCTGCTCAAGTCACGGGAGTTTAGCCTGTTAATCACGGATTTGCGCATGCCGGAGATCGGGGGCATCGAGGTGGTTCAGCGGGCGAAGGCGAATGATCCGGATTTATCGGTGATTGTGGTGACGGCGCATCTTGAGGTGACGAATGCGGTGGACGCCATGCGGGCGGGGGCGGACGATTACCTGCTCAAGCCGTTTAATCTCAGTGAGATTTCGATGTCGGTCGAGCGGGCGCTGGACCGGCGGCGGCTGGTGATGGAAAACCGCCGCCATCAGGAGGAACTGGAACAGCGGGTGCGGGAGGCGACGGCGGGACTCGAGCGGGTGAACGCGGAGCTTCGCGCCACAAAGGAATATCTGGAGAATCTGCTGAACAGCAGTGTGGACGCGATCATCACGGTGGGCCCGGATCGGCTTATCACCTATGCCAACCGGGGCGCGACGGAGATGCTGGGGTACGGCAAGGAAGAATTCCTGGGTTCGGTTCCCGTGCCGTATTTCGCCGGAGGCGAGGATGAGGTCCGGTATATCCGCAAGATGCTTCAACGGGAGCGGATGCTACAAAACTACGAGACGGAATTGAACCACAAGAACGGTTCTCAGATTCCGATTAACATGTCGATTTCGTATGTGAACGCGCCGGACGGCGCGGTGATGAGCACCCTGGCGATCTGCAAGGACATTACCAAGCAGAAGCAGTTGGAACGGGAACTGAAGGAGATGTCCATTAAGGACAGCCTGACCGGGCTGTACAATCAGCGGTATTTCTACGACCGGCTGGAATCGGAAATCGAACGCGCCAACCGCCAAGGGCACGCCCTTTCACTGTTGCTGTTCGATATTGATCAATTCAAGACTTACAACGACTGTCATGGGCACTTGGAAGGCGACAAAGTGTTGCGGACGGCGGGCGAGGTGGTGCTGGAGTGCACCCGTGAGCACGTGGATATTGGATTCCGGTACGGGGGCGACGAGTTTACGGTGATTTTGCCCGAAGCGAACGAGACCCAGGCGGCCAACATCGCGGAACGTATCCGCGGCATGTTCGAGGCGAAGCGGTTTGATCATTTGACGGTGAGCCTCGGGCTGATGACGTATAAGCCAGGCAGTTCGGTGCGGTCCTTCATCCGGTACGCGGACGCCATGATGTATGACGCGAAACGCTCGGGCGGCAACCGGGTCTATATTTATAATCCTGACGATCATTTGCATGATGATTTGCAGGACCAGCCTTGATAAGGAGCGGATGGGTGAAGTTTGGCATCTGTAACGAGATTTTCAAAGAGTGGAATGACATAGCGCGGACCATCCAGTATGTGAAGGAGACGGGGTATGACGGGCTGGAGATAGCGCCCTTCACCCTGGCCCCCTATGTGACGGAGATTCCCGCCTCGGCGCGCCAGGAAATTGTGCGTCAGGCGGCGGCGGCGGATCTGGAGATACTGGGTATTCACTGGGTTTTCGTGGGGCCGCAAGGGGTTCATTTAACACATCCCGATCCCGGGATTCGAAAATTCACCGCGCAGTATTTGATTGATTTGGTGCATTTCTGCGGGGACGTGGGCGGGAAGGTCATCGTGTTCGGTTCCCCCAAACAGCGGAATGTGGGGCGCGATGTCACCTATAACCAGGCCTTCGGGTATGCGCGGGAGATTTTCGAGCAGGCGATGCCGGCGTGCGAGGAGCGCGGCGTGACCATCTGCATGGAACAGCTTACGCATCTGGAGACCAACTTCTGCCAGACGGTGGAGGAAACGGTTGAATTGATTGACGCGGTGGGGCATCCGAATTTTCAACTGCTGCTCGACACCAAGGCCATGGCGTTCCAGCCCAAATCCCGTCCGGAACTTATCCGGGAGTACGGCAAATACCTGAAGCATTATCATGCGAACGATGAAAATTTGAATGGGCCGGGCTGGGGCAACGTGGACTTCGGGCCCATCTTCGGGGCATTGCGGAGCATCGGCTATCAGGGATATGTGTCAGTGGAAGTATTCAACTTCGAACCGGGCCCGGAAGCCATTGCCACCAAAAGCATCGAGTATATGAAGCGGTTTGTATAACCGCCCTTGACCCAAATCAGAATTCCGCGCGCAGGGTCACCGTGTCTTTCTCCGGGGTGAACCGGACGCATTCTTTGGCGGCATCAATTACAATGCCCGAGGCATTCGGGATGTCCGAAAAATGGGGGGAACTTCAGCCCTGCAACGCGTAAAAACATTTCTCGACGCCCATCCCCAATCCCACAACACCTTCACCATCAACTGCTGGAACGAATGGACCGAAGGAAGCTACCTCGAACCCGACACAGAACACGGCCTCGTCTACCTCGAAGCCATCCAAAATGTTTTCGGCCCGAAAAAATAACCTGAATTTGGTAGATTAGTGGGACTCACAATCTCCCTCTCCATGGAGTAGGGCCTTCGCTAACCAGCGGTAGGTTAACTTTTATCTTCCTGCTCTTCATAAAACTATACTGGGCGAATTCAAAGACTAAGCGAATTGAAGTGAATATTTATTGCACTTAAAGTAAGACAGTGATTCACTTGTCTCTGATGTCCTGTTCATGGCAGGTTATAGTCACCATCTTTAGGAGAGGCAGAATCAACTGGCTGTTTATCCAAGGCAGTGACGGTGAAACGATGCCCGATGGCTCTATACACAACGTTTTATTCTCCCAGTGTATTGGCCGCGCATGCTCGTTTGATAAACGCGTCCAACTGCAACCAGTTCCGAGGGTTCTTCATCAGATCAATCCCCTTCACCCACTGGTAACGACGCGAGAGAACATAATCAGGGCGCTCCGCCAAGTCCTTGTCTAACTGGGAAAAGCCCCCTGCATAGCCAATGAAACCGCCTCTGCCTTGTTCCGCAAATTTTACAACAGCATCCCATGTGAGCCGAAATTTCAATTTCTCCAACAAAGACTTCGCACGATCAAACACTATACAAGTTCTATTAGATTTAGATAAGTACTCCGGTTTCATAACATCAAAGATACTCTGCCAGCTTAAGTCAGGGGCACGACGTTCGTCGCCGATAGTGAGAACAGCATAGGGGGCTTCGCCGCAAACACCGAGTTCGGACCAAAGAGGGAGACCAGAATCTTTTATCCGTAAATGCCTCCAAGTCTCAACAAGGTCTCTTGTACGCGTTAGTTGCTTTTCGTCGAAAGGGAGAGTGAACTTGATCTCGAAAACTAGCAGCAGATTGGGAAACGCTATAACGAGGTCGGGCTTTGCGCTGAGGATGCCCCGGTATGACCACCCAACTGGATCAGATTTACCATGGTGTGGGGCATTCAGACTTTTGATCTGTTCTCTTACTACATCCGAATCAACTACTTTATGCTTGACTGCGTCCCTTAAAAGAGCGACCTCAGTGTAGATCGTTGCACAAGGCAGGGCAGCTTTGTTCCAAGCAGATACGATGTCTCCGGAGACGAAGGCTGGACGGATTCTCAAGTTGGACATTGTATGATCGATGAGTGTCTTCAGGTAATATTCTTTTGGTTTATCGCCAAGCCCGTCATGCAGAATCTGAAAGAGGTGGGAGCATAACGCACGCTCCTCCCGATTATAACTGTCGTACCTTGTCTCACCTGCTATTCCCATGTTTTCTGCTCCTTTTTGGATATTTGTTCCTTGGGATTTGCCACGATCTGAAACAATCCATCTCAGACCCAGCACGCCCCATGGTGCAATCCGTTATATCTGCCTTCGTATATCGTCATCCCGTACCTTCACCTTCAGCGGCACACCCAGAGCCTACGCCCGGGGCGTAGCCATCCTCAGTATCCGCCTGACACTGGTAGGCTCCCGAGTTGAAGAATTGGATCACCCGCAACAACTCTGAAAGGTTAATCGTCCAGTCTTGGGGATTGTAATCGCTGTCGTGAGCGTCACAACTTGTATCGCCGCCGGTTCCGGGTGCGTACCCGTCCTCTGTCCCTGCTTGGCAGTGGAACCCCTGCGAGTTGAAGAACTGGATCACTCGAAGGAGTTCCGAAAGATTGATCGACCAATCCTGATTCTCATCGGCGGTGTGCTGTCCAATCGCTGGTCGCTCGAAAACGGAGAGAACGGCCCCATTGGAATCCATGGTGCTCACTCCATTGGATACTGTACAACTATATGTTCCCGCATCAGCCAAGGTTACGGAGTCAATCGTGCAGGTGGGGTTGCTAGGCGCTCCTATACTCACGCCGCCCTTCTTCCAATCATAAGTAATCGTGCCAGGCGGACATGATGCTGTCACTTGGAACAGTTGTCTCGTTCCCACGTATACTGTCGCATCACTAGGCTGCCCCAAGATTTCGCAATGCCTCTCACTATCACCCTCACCCTCACCTTCCCCTTCCCCTTCCCCTTCACCCTCGCTTTGCGCACATCCCCACTTGGCGATGCCGTTGGCGTTCATGTCCCCCGCCGTGGCAAACAAACCGCCAACGTAAACATTGCCAAACAGATCCAGGCCAAGAGCACTGACGCGTGCTGAACTTTTGTCGCTTGCCATTCCGGTTCCCAGAGCGAACCAAGAGGTGCCGTTCCATCTGGCGACGTAATTGGCAGAGTTGCCGCCTGCCGTGGTGAAATCGCCCCCGACATAGAGGTTCTCGGAGGCGTCCACGGCCAAAGCCCAAACCGAATTATTTGTCCCGCTACCTAGCGCGGACCACATCGTCCCGTCCCACTTGGCAACGTGATTCGCCGGTTTGCCACCTGCCGTGGTGAAATCGCCCCCGACATAAAGGTTCTCGGAGGCATCCACAGCGAGGGCAGTAACATAGGCTCCGCCTATCCCGGTTCCTAGAGCAGACCATGAGGTGCCGTCCCACTTGGCAACGTGATTCGCCGGTTTGCCACCCGCCATGGTAAAGCTACCCCCGACATAAAGGTTCTCGGAGGCATCCACAGCCAAAACCAAAACAAAATCATCTGTTCCGCTACCTAGCGCGGACCACATTGTCCCGTCCCACTTGGCAACGTGATTCGCCGGGTTGCCACCTGCTGTTGTGAAAGAACCCCCGACATAAAGGTTCTCGGAGGCATCCACAGCGAGGGCAGTAACAAAGGCTCCGCCTATCCCGGTTCCTAGAGCAGACCAAGAGGTGCCGTCCCACTTGGCAACGTGATTCGCCGGTTTGCCGCCTGCCGTGGTGAAATCGCCCCCGACATAAAGGTTCTCGGAGTCGTCCACGGCCAAAGCACAAACCGAATTATCTGTCCCGCTACCTAGCGCGGACCACATCGTCCCGTCCCACTTGGCGACGTAGTTCGCCGGGTTACCGCCTGCCGTGGTGAAAGAACCCCCAACATAAAGGTTCTCGGAGGCATCCACAGCGCGGGCACAAACATAGGCTCCGCCTATCCCGGTTCCTAGAGCAGACCAGCAGGAATTGCCTTCTCCTTCACTTTCTTCATTTTGCTGAAAATCCATCCCAACGTTCTTGTTCCCAGTCATCGTGATGGTTGTTGGATTCGTGTTGCCAACCAGATCACTGGACCAGTTCAAAAAGGTCCAACCAGTATCAGGCACAGCTTCAAGATCTATCGTTGTGCCGATCAGATACGGGGCAGACCATGGGAGTGTCTGAAGCTCACCATTCACTTTTACACAGCCATCTCCTGTTTTCGTCAGAGTTAGGGTGTACTGTACTTGTGCAAAATTTGCTACAACGCTTCTGCTGTCTGTCATCGTGATGGTTGTTGGATTCGTGTTGCCAACCAGATCACCGGACCAGTTCAAAAAGGTCCAACCAGTATCAGGCACAGCTTCAAGATCTATCGTTGTGCCGATCAAATACGGGGCAGACCATGGGAGTGTCTGAAGCCCACCATTCACCTTAACACAGCCATTCCCTGTTTTCGTCAGAGTTAGGGTATACTGTACTTGTGCAAAATTCGCTACAACGCTTCTGCTGTCCGTCATCTGTATGGTTGTTGGATTCACATTGCCGGACAAGTCTCCGGACCAGTTGCTGAAATCCCATCCGCTGTCAGGTACCGCCTCCAAATTCACAATCGAGTTGATAGTAAAAGTGCCAGACCATGGTAGTGTTTGAAGCACATCGTTTACCTGAACCTTGCCATTACCAGAGGCGGTCAGTTGCAGGGTGTACATTATCTCGGTGAAGTTAGCAACAACATCTGTGTCACCCGTCACGGTGATGGTCGTTGGGTTGGCACTTCCACTTAAGGCTCCCGACCAGGTATCGAAGTTCCATCCGTTATCTGGCACTGCCTCAAGATTCACGGTTGTGCCGAATAAACAAGGCTCAGACCATGGAAGATTACGGAGCACGTTGTTTACTTTGACAGTTCCATGTTCAGGTGTAGTCAAAGTCAACAAATAAACGGTCACCCCGGCCAACTGGGGATAAGTTTGGTTCTCAACAATGGTCCACACCGGTGTCGTGAAATCCCATCCCACAAACGTGGCCTGCTGCATCATCTCCACCGTAGTTTTGCCTGTACCACCGCCAAACGAAGTGCCTGTGCCGGAAGTATCTGTATCCCAGTAGCAATCCGCGAAAAGGTTGCCATCGTTATTGTTTTTTCCCAAGAATCCGCCGACATAACCTATTCCCCCAGAAACTGACCCCGTACTGTAACTAGTCACGATATTGCCGTCAGATGAGTTTTCTCCTACCAATCCACCAACCCACTCGTAACCCTGCACGCTTCCGGTACTATAGGTAGACGTGATTGTACCCCTGTTATACCCAACAAGCCCGCCGGTGTCACTGCTGTTGGTTATTTCAGACGAAACGTGCCCTGTGCAGTAGCTACGCACGATGTTACCATTTGGACCGTTTTCCCCCACCAATCCACCAACTTCTTCCGTTGCTCCTGAAACTGCCCCTGTACTGAAATCGGATGTAATAGTGCCTCCATTGAGCCCCACCAATCCCCCGACCGTCTGGGCTCCTAAAACCTGCCCTGTGCTGCTGCTGGCAGTAATGCTGCCATTGTTTTCTCCGGCCACTCCTCCAATAACGCTGGCCGCGGTTGCTTGGATTACCGCAGCACCATAACACGATGTAATTTGGCCAGTAGGGGAGTTCTTGCCGACCAAACCACCTACATAAGTAACGGTCCCCGATACATTCCCTGTAATGTAACTAGACGTAATGCCGCCGTTGTTTACGCCCACAATTCCTCCGACGCAACTGCCGCCCACTATGTCCACTTCTTCAAGATACACATTGTTTATAGATACCCCAGCGCCGGTCTTTCGGAACAACCCGACACTCTCATTCGAGCGGTTTATATGCAGTCCCGTAATTTTGTATGTATTGCCATCGAATGTGCCCGTAAATGGCTGGGACTCAGTACCAATGGGAATAAAGCCCGCACCACTATTCCAGGTTGCAGTTTCGCTTGCATTAATGTCGTTCGCCAACACGTAGTTGCCCGAGAGATTTGTTTGCACAGATTGCAGTTCTTCGACATCATGGATCTCATAGGTCACCGCCGATGCGACTTGCCCCGAAATTGTCACCATAATCGCTGCCAGGACTATTAGAAGCATTCGAATGCGAACAAGCGCATACTTTCCTGATGGAGAGTTTGTATATTTACTAGAATAGTTGATTTTCGCCAATTCCAATGAATACCCCGTGCAGTCAGTTGAACGTGCAATCATCTGTGAATCCCTTTCCGACAAAATTTTTCCAAAAGCAAGCTATGGATGATTTTGGTATCTCCCTATTCAAGGATAGTCATAGAACGATGATAAGTCAAATTCAAGACAATGGACTGGATGAAGTATTGACACACTACACTGGAATCAAAACTCCGCACGAATCGCCACGGTGTTTTTCTCAGGTATGAATCTAATACATTCCTTTGCCGCATCCACGGAATACTCGGGTGTATTGGTTATTTTAACCTCTCGTATCGGCTTTCCTTCCGGATGGCGCAGACGAATCATGATTTGGCCGGGTTTCTGGCGTGTGGGAACGTCAATGGTGGCCTCGATATAGCCTTGCGCGACATGGGAGGTGATTCCGAAACTCACGGGTCCGAAGAAGGTCGGGGCATTGCGCACGGAAAGGCCCAGGCCATCTTTGAGCCAGTTGTTGGTCACGAAGGGCGCCAGCCAGAGTTCGTTACCGCGTTCCTGTACGAACATCAATCGCGTTTGCGCCAGGAAGTAGCCGGTTTCGTGGGTTTTATTCCAACCGCCGGTGTTGTGGAAATGTTCCCAGAAGGACAGATTTTCCAGGCTGAGCAGGGTCGGAATGGTGTTAAAGTACGAGCGGATGAACGGCTTGACGTCGTCGCGTAGCGCGTAGATCTCCGCATTGCGGCAATAATAGGGCTGCACCTTGGCAAAGCCGCCGAGATTAAACCAATCCGCCTTGTTTTTCTCTTCGGGATAATCGCCCATGCCGCTGTGGAGGAACCAGAAGTCTTCCATGTGATCCATGATGCGCGTGGCTTCGGGCGAATTCGCGTTTATCAACCCCTGCGCGATCAAATGATGCATGCCAAGTTCGACGTCGTAGGCCCAACTGCGGTTGCCGTCTTCGCCGGGGATGATGTCCTCGATGCGGCCATAACAATAGAGCATTCCCGGATATCCCGGCACCCATGTGCCGTTGGTGAGTTGCAACACGGGCGTACGCTGCTGACTCCATTCAAATGAGCGCATCAGATCCTTGTGGAATGCCGCCGCGCTCTGCCGAAGGGTATCCGCGCCGGATTGCTGAATATTCGCCAAGGCCTGTGCGGCGGTCTGGAGGCCAAGGCAGTAATGTCCCTGCACCGCGAAACGGTAGGCATAGCGGTTCCAATCCGCGCCCACGCCAGGCGGGACCAAACCCGACTCCGGCATTTTCCACACGGGGGTGTCGCAAGCCCGTGTCTTTTCGCATTGGTTGGCGAGCCATTGGCACACACGGCCCACTTCCGGGGCCACGGCGCGCAACCATGCTTCGTTCTGGTTCAGCCGGAAATGCTCGGCAAGCGTCCATAAATGCCAGCCCGTGCCCATTACGGTGTACCCGGTGGTCAGGAAGCCTTCGGGGTTATAACGATGAATGAAAAACTCATGCGCGCGGCGGGCAAATTCGGCATTGCCTATCAGGTCCATGCCGCGGATAACCGAATTGGCTTCGCTTTCCAGCGGGCCGTAGCGGTCCGAGGAAATAAACGCGGAGATACGCTTGCCACGTTCTTCATTGCGTGCCGCGAGCAGGCAATGCACCTGTGAAGCAAGGATAATGCGGTTGAGCAGTTCGTCAGGCGTTTCCACAGTCATATTTTGTGCCGGAAGCTGCGCCCAGTACTGCGTAAAATCCTTATACAGCGCCGCTCCATCTCCCAACGCGGCGAGTTCTTTATCCTGGGCGCGCCATGCCGGAATCAGCACTATATAATGAGCCTTTTTTCCCGCGGCGAGCGTTGCCTGCAACATCAGCGTATCGTTTTCACTCTTGATGGAGGCGCTCGAATCCGGCACATACGCCAGTAGCCTGTCCCCAGCCACAAAGCTATATCCGCCTTCACTCTTTTTCACCTTGGCCTTGTCAACCGCAAGCGTAATACTCGACCCCTTCTCCCCCACTCCGCCATTTTTCACGGTGAATTCAGCCACACATACGGCATGATCATACAGCCAGCCATTGGACTCCGGCAGTGCGTCTTTTCCCAACGGCACAACAAAGGTGCGTTGCGAATACACCAGACTATCTTCTTCGATTTCCGCAACCGGTGCAGGCAGCCAGCCTCCATCCAAATGACGTTTAAGATTGTCCGTCTTTCCCGATCCCATTTGCGGGACCAGCGTAAATTCTTTTGGAATATCCCGCACGGGCTGTTCAACCGTGTCATACACATCAAAAATAACTGCGCCGTTCCGTTCCGCCACGAATTTCCGGTTGTCACAGGCCAGAGAGATCATCATCGGCCCCAAATCCTGGACGGGATTGTGTACATGTTCCAGGGCCTGCGCAAAGGTTTGGTCCGGCATCTCGCGCACACGTTCGAGAATGGTTTTTTGTCCAGCGATTTTTTGTTTATATTCCGCGAGGGGCATGGGCGCGGGATCAAGCGTGACGTACAAACCGAAACCGGGCACATACACCGCCCCATTCGCCAAAACATCGTCCACGGCCACGCTTGCGCCGGTATCGGATACAAAGCGAAGCACCGTGCGGTCGGTTTTCCAGGGGCCGGGCAGGGCATATTTCAGCGGTAACACGGAAACTTCGGAAACGCCGCATTCGCGCAGGAATTTCCCTGGTTGATCGGTAAATTCACCGTTGTAGAGTTCCACCTGAACCGGTTTTCCCGCAGGGTGGTTCTCCCATTCCACGCGGAGAATGGTTTGCTGTACCGAAGACCGTGAATACGCCGATAACGCCTTCACATGGATGGCCTGCTGGTGCTTGGGGAACACCCAGCGTATCTTCTCCGAACCCGATTTCAGCCCCCGGCTCTTTGCGCCGCTCCAGGATATGGCCCATTTCAGACTGTCCGCCGTAATGTTGCTTTCGAGACGTTTCCATTCCCCCTGCCAAGGTGATTCTCCTTCCCAGTATTCCAGCCGCGCATCTTCCACTGGAGGCATGGAGGCATTGTCTAAAAATTCAATCATGGCCGCGCGCAAAAAACGCCGTTCCATCCATTCCAGGCCAATGCAGGCCAGGCCATTGGCCGACACCGGCACGGTGTATATAGCCTCCCCGGCACGCTTGGATTGGGTGTCCGGCGCCAGGTCTTTTGTATCTTCCGGAAACAAATCCGTGCCGGGAAAGACATCCGCCGCCGGGAATTCCTCCGTACGCTTCGCGGCCGTGCCGGTGGTTCGGTTGGGGTCCCATGATCGAACATAGGCAAACGGTCCGATATCCATACCTGAGTTCTCCACGGGTTTGAGCGCATCGGGGTCCGGAATCAACCGTGCCAGCGCCCAGTTCGCGCAATCACAGGTAATCCCGTCCCCGGCATCCTTCGTCACTAGCCGCAGCGCGGCAGCGCCTTTGATGTCAATATGGATCGGCTTCGGGGTGTCCTTTTCTTTCATCACTTCCGAATCAAACTGCTGTTTCCCATCCACAAACACCTGAAAAATAACGCTGCCCACATTCGGCCCCTGCCATTGCACCCCGATCTCCGCCTCGAATGCCAGGAACTGCCCGTCCAGTTCAATATAGGTTTCACTGTTGGCATGCATCCCGATTCCCTGCTCGTAGTTCTTATCGTGGATGCGCATGGGGCTGGGCGTCTTGTCCGGGGCATGGGTGCAGGTGTTGATCCCCATCTCGCCCCAAGCCTGCGTATGGTATACCACGCGGTCCAAAATAAGTTGGGTTGGGGAAGGTGCTTCAGGCGCGGTTACGCTCAACAAACAGACAACCGTTGCGATAAGCATATCCATACTCTCCGTTTTGCCAGGGTTTTGGCTACTGTACCACAGATGAGTAAACGGATGAGAATGACTCGGGATCGCGGGCGGGGAACACGGACTTGCACGGACCCGCACGGACTTCCACGCCCCCGCAGGGAAGCCATGAACGGGTTATTCTTCATTCCCAAGAAGGCGTTGTACTGAACCCCGGCACTCTCGGAGACTACCCGTTCCACCCCGCCTTCACCCCGCCCTTTGCCTCACCTTGGAGAATCGTAGTATCATCTCCGCCGGGCCTTCACGGAAAAGGAGAACACACCATGGCGAAAAAACTGCGAATCGGATTTATTGCGGCCGGCGGCATTTCCATCGGGCATTATCAGCGGTTGATGGCCACAAAAAAGGCGGTGGTCACCGCGCTGAATGATCCGAGCGAGGAATCGTTGCGGCGGTTTTATGCCCATTGCCCCGGCTCGGAAAAACTCCCTGTCTACCAAGACTACCGGGACATGCTTAAAAAGGAAGAACTGGACGGCGTGGTGGTCCAAAGCCCGCATTGTTTCCATTTCGAGCAAATCCGCGACTCCCTTAACAAAGGTCTCCATGTCTTGTCCGAAAAACCCATGACCTGCACCATCCGTCACGCCAAAACGCTTATCAAGCTGGCCGCGGAAAAGAAACGGGTTTTCATGATTTCCTATCAGCGCCATTTCGATCCGATGTTCCGCTACATGCAGCAGCAGATTGCCAAAGGCGCGCTCGGTGAAATCCAGTTTGTGCAGGCGATTCAATCGCAGGAATGGCTCCGGGCCACCCGCAACACCTGGCGTCAGGAACAGGCCCTGTCGTGCGGCGGCCAAATCAATGATTCCGGCAGCCATCTGGTGGACATCGTGATGTGGGTGACGGGGATGAAAGTAAAGGAAGTGTATGCGCGGATGGACAACTTCGACACCGAGGTGGACATCAATTCGTCGCTCACGATGAAGTTTGAGAACGGCGCGCTCGGCAGCATGTCGGTCATCGGCAATGCGCCTGCGTGGTATGAAGACCACTCGATTGTCGGCAGCAAGGGCGCCTTTTATCTCCGGCAAGGGCTTGGCCTGATTCATCAGGACGCGATGGGCCGCCCCGTCAAGCTAAAATTGCCCAAGTACACCAAGAATCCCGATTCCAATTTCATTGACTGTATCTTGGGGAAGGACACGCCGCAAACACCGCCAATCTGTGGGCTGCGCACCATCGAGGTCACGGAAGCCGCTTGGAAGTCCGCCGCTTCGGGAAAACCGGTGCGCGTCCCTTAATGACACTAACGAACGAAAGGAGTAGGAATGGCTTCGGAGGAAATGCTGGTTTTTGGCGGGTCGGGCAGTCCCAAATTAACGGAAAACATCTGCCGGTACCTTGATATCCCTCATGCGAAAAGTGAAACCCTTCGTTTTTCCGAGGGCAATCTGTTTGTGCGCATCCGGGAGAATGTCCGCGGGCGGCATGTGTATTTTGTACAATCCACCGCCTATCCCGCCAATGACAATTTCATGGAACTCCTGTTTGGCGTGGATGCCCTGAAACGCGCCAGCGCCGCGTCGGTCACGGTCGTCATGCCCTATTTTTCGTATGCCAAAGGCGACAAAAAAGACGAACCCCGTGTGTCCATCCGGGCGCGCGTGTGCGCCGATGCCATGGAAGTGGCCGGGGCCGACCGCGTCATCACCATGGACCTGCACGCGCCGCAAATTCAGGGGTTCTTCCGCGTGCCCGTGGACGACCTGTACGCCATGCCGGTCCTGTGCGACGCCGTGCGCGCCATGAATCTGAACGATTTGGTGGTGGTCTCGCCCGATACGGGCTTTGCCAAAAAAGCGCGGAGCTATGCCAACTACCTCGGCGCGCCACTTGCCATCGGCGACAAAGAGCGCGTGGCCCACGACGAGAAGGCCGAAGTCCTCGAAATTATCGGTGACGTAAAAGGGAAATCCGCGTTTGTGGTGGACGATTTCACCATTTCCGGCGGCACCCTGATCGAGGTGGCCCGCGCCCTTCTCGAACGCGGCGCGAAAGACGTCATCGCCGCCGTCACCCACGGCCTGTTTTCTCCCGGCTCCATGCAGAAAATTGACGCCAGCCCCATTCGTAAGATGCTGATTACCGATACGGTGGAAACCCAGCCGGAACCTTTTACGGACAAGGTGCAGATTGTTTCCGTGGCGCCCCTTTTCGGCGAAGCCATCCGCCGCATTCACGACCGCGAAAGCATCAGCGTCCTGTTCACCAAGAAAGGCCCGCGCGGTTAAGGGAACAGCCGCTGGCGCGTCCAACCGCCGTCCGGAGCGCGGGTGTACAGCACCCGGTCGTGCAGGCGGTACGGCTGCTTGAGCCAGAATTCGATCCGTTCAGGCCTGATCCGAAACCCCGACCAGAACGGCGGACGGGGCACTTTGCCCAAGCCGAATTTGGCCACATACTTCGCGATCCGCATTTCCAACTCGAATCGCCCTTCCATGGGCTGCGACTGCTTGGACGCCCAGGCGCCGATCTGGCTGTCGCGCGGGCGGGTGGCGTGATAGCCGTCCGCTTCTTCTTCCGTCGTATGTTCCACCGGACCGTGTATCCGCACCTGCTTGCCCAACGGCATCCAGTAAAAACACATCACCGCCTTGGGATTCGCCTCCAGCTCCCGCGCCTTGGGGCTGGTCAGATTGGTGTAAAAGACAAACCCGCGCGCGTCATACGCCTTCAGCAGCACCATGCGCGCGTCCGGCGTGCCGGAGGCGTCCGCCGTCGCCAACGTCACCGCCGTATGGTCCTCGATGCCCGGGCAGGCCTCCGCCTCCTTGTACCAATTCGCAAACAAAACGAATGGATCGGGCTCGTTCTGAATAGACATGAATCCTGCTCCTTACTCAATTCGTGACAAGAACGTTTCGCGGGGAAACTGAAAGGATCATAGTGCAGCGTGTTGGACGTGTGCAAAATAATGGCCCCAAGTTACGCCATAGCCGGGGAATTATGGGGATCATGGGATGAATGAGAGGCCCGGAAACCCTTATGCATCCGTCCATCCGGCGCATCCCGCCGGCGCGGGGTTATTTTTTTGTCCCGAAAACCTTCTGGATGGCCTCGAGATAGGCCATGCCGTGCACCGTATCGGGTTCGAGGTAACTCCCTTCGGTCCATTCGTTCCAACAGTTGATGGTGAAGGTGTTATTACATTGCGGGTGCGCATCGAGGAAGGTTTTCAAGCGTTGCAGGGCTTCCTGGAACGCCTCCGGGGTGTTGCCGCCGATGCAGTTGGTGAACGGGTAGCCGGTATTGCCCCAGGGATCGGTTTGGGTGCAACGCGGGCTCGAATCCCAGCCCATGGTCACGTTCGGGAAATAAGGCATGCTGAATTGCTGGACCTTTTTGTTCCACACCTCGACCGCCTTCTCCATGAGCGGTTTGTAGGGCGTCACGGGGGCGTCCGGGAGGGGCATGTCATGCACCCACACATAGGAGGTCACACTGTCGAAGGCGAGGCGCTTCACCAACTCTTCGATATTCTTCACGGATTTCTCACCGGGCAGAATCTGGATGCCCCAGGAGATGGCGTTCAAATGGAGGCCGGGGAATCCGGCGGCTTTCACTTTTTCGCGGAATCGCTGCAAGGCCGCCGCCGTGGCGTCCACGCCGTCAAAACTCTTCATCAAGGTGTGCATCTCATAAATCGAGAACACGGGACATCCCTCGATTTTCCAATAGGACGGATGCTTGAAATAGGTCTCGATGACATAGGTGGTCATCGTGTCGAAGGTTTCGGGCGTGACGGCGCCGGGATACAATAATTCCGGGGGATGCTTCACGGTGGCGGGATGAATGTCAATCCAGTCGTGATTGGCCCACATCAGGGCGAATTTCATGCGCGCGGCAGTCGGCGCCTTCATAAAGCCCTGTTCCAGGCAACGCTCGATGAACAGCCCATCGTTGTAGTAATACCAATCGAACAGAAACACGTCCACGCCATGGTCCGCGGCGGCCTCGATTTTCTTCGCCATTACCTTGGGGTCCGATTCGTCTTCATAGCCCCAGAGCGGCACTTTGGGCTGGTGATGCCCCGGAAACTTGGGCTTGGCGTTTTTAACCAACTCCCATTCCGTCCACCCCTGGCCTTTCTTTGCCTGATTCCGGGCGTCGGGATGGTAATTGGGGAAATAGAACGATACCACCGTATAGTCTTTTTGCATGCTGTCACTCCCGCCGGGATGGGCCGCCGCCAACACGGCGGAGCAGGCAACCAGTAGCGAAAATCCACTCATTGTTCCTTAATCTCCCATGTAATCGTTTGACCGGGTTCTCCGTGCGCTTCAAAGCATAGCAGACCGTTCTCGTTTTTTGTAACTGGAATATTGGTTCCGTTCACGGTAAAACGGAACGAGGAGAGTCCAGCGGGCGGACGCACGGCAAAGGAAAAATCGCCTGAAGCCACCGGCTGGTAGTATCCCCGGTGCCGCGCTTTCTCGTATGCCACGCCGATCAGGGGAAGCCTGAGCGCGAACGTGTCAAAGGGCAGCAAGGGATCAATCACAATACGATTATGGCGCGCGCCGAGGCCCGCCAGTTTTATGGCATCGGTCATTGGCCCGCAATGGCGGTTCATGTTCATCACCGGGAACTTGGTCATGGCGGTGACGTTGACATCAAAGGTCTCGCCGGGCCGGGAATGGTAGTGGGCATTGAAGGAATCGGGGCCGGACCAGATGCCGTACCAGGTATCGGGATAGGCTTCCGCGCGCGCCGCCAGCGTGGTGGTGAGATAGAATTCCCATCCCGCGCGCGCATCATGCAGGGACCAGGCCCAGGAGGTCCAAGAGTCAATAGCCGCCCACGTGCCGCCGTTGGTGTCGGAACCCGGTTCGAGAGCCACTCCGCGCCGGGGAGGCCACAGGCATCGCGCCCCGGCCTTTTGCGGTTCCGCGCACAAGGTGCGGATATTGTGGAACATGCGGTTCCGCTGTTCTTCGTTCCAGACCCCGCCGAGCACGCCAAACGATTGAGTATCGAGAAACAAACGGTCCTGCCCGAGCATTTTATCGCCGCGCCCGAGGTAACCGCGCGCCACCCATTCGCCGGTCCAGAACTGTTGCAATGCCTGCGCCTGTGCCGTGCTAAACTGCCGCAAGGCCTGTGCAAAACCCGCGTCCACGGTTTCCAGGACATCCGCAAGCGGCGGCAGCACCACCGTGGCCAGTCCGGCATTCAGGGAAGATTCTCCATACCACAAGGTGTACGGGGAGAAATTGGAAAAGGCGAAGAGGACGTCATTCCAGTCGCCGGTGCCGCAACGAATCACGCCATGCGGGCCCAGGCCCACTTTTTCGGTCACGTGCTTGAACGCTGTGCGGGCATGGTCCAACACCGTGCCGCCCCGCTTTTTCGAGGGGGGATAATACGGCAAGGCTTCCTGGAGAAAATCAAAATCGCGGGTCATGCCCAGGTATTCGCCCAGGGCCCATAGCAGAAAAATGTCCAGATCGCTGCTCTTGCTGTGCACCACTATTCCCGTCGTTTGACCATAATCAATAAATGCGTAGGGAATCGCGCCGGTGTCCGCATTCTGGGAACGCATAATGAAGCGCAGCGAATCCTTTGCCAAATCCGGGCGCAGATACACAAGCGGCAATGCGGCCAGCACAAAGTCGCGCGGCGCGCCCGCCGCGCCGTGGCCATAACTGTAGGCGGAACCCTGGTCCACCACATGCGCCTGATAGAAATCCTGATAGATCGAGCCCGCTTGCAGGTAATAGGAATGCCATTTCAACTCACGGCTCAACCAGGGCGCTTCTGGTGTGCAAAACTCCATTGCGGCGCGCGGGAGCGGCTCCTGGGCAATTTTGTGCCGGCGGACAAGGTCCGGAACATGCTCGTTTTCCGTGCACCCGTAAAGATAACGGAATTGCACCTCGTCACCGGGGGCAAGTTGGGCGGTCCGGTGCATGGCCAGCAACGTTCCGGCCCGATACGCCTTTCGGGATGAGATCAACGAGCCATCCGCCCCGCATATGGTGGTCATCGGTTGCCGGATATCTGAATTACCCCAGAACAGCGCGCCATCGGTGGCATACTCATGGTATTCCTCCGGCAATGGATCCAATGCGGCCAAAAACACCGGCTTTGGAAAATGATCGTAAAAGGCGGGATCGTCCGGCGACAACGATCTTTTCGGGTTTACATGAGAAAACGCAAGTGTCAACGCTCCCAGGTCTTCCTGCCATTTCGCGCTGACCCGGAAACGGCGGTTCCACTGTTCCCGTTGCCAATTCCACAGTTTATCCAGGTTGTGCGTAATGATGGGGCCGCCGGTGATCTGGAGCAGGTTGGCGGTCCAGTACTCGGTCACGGAAAAGGTCACAGGCGCGGTGCGGAGGTTTTTTATCGTGGTGCGGGACAAGAGGACCGGATCATCGCCCGCAGGCGCGCTGATCCGCTCGATAATTTGGAGCCCGGCATGTTCGGTGGTTTTTTCAACATACCCCATGCCGAAAATCAGCTTTTGTCCGGAGGACCGGGGCAGTTGTGCGCGCAGGGTCGGGAAAATGCTTCCTTCCACTTCGATGATTTTGAACCCCCCGGCATACTCCCGGCGGGACGGGTCCCAGCGGTTGATGAGTTTGCAGCCGCGCGTCCAATCGTACATCTGCACATAGCCGCCGCTATGTGCTGTGGCGATGACACGATCATTTCCGACAAGATGCCAATGATCGCCTTCGTGCTCTGGCGCGGGATCATAATGATAGGCGGGATTTCCATGCGCATCCGTGATCCAGCGTCCAAAATGACCATTACCCCACTCACTTTCCATTACCGGGAAAGGAGTGTCATTAAAAAAGCGGCTCACGGCATCTGTTGGTTCCATAGCCTCGTTACTCCCGGTCAATACTTGGTTTTCTCCCTCAAACGTCTTAGAATGACGTGGTTTGGCCTCATGTGTCAACAGGAAGGGCGTGCTATGTCAGGAATGAAGCCTGGGAAAATCATCTTTCTGGCGGGTATCGTGTACTGTTTGGCGGGCGTGAAATCGGTATGGAGCGGCGAGCCCATGCCCAGCGCGGAGCATATTCCCCTGTCGAACAGCAAGGCCATGGTCTACTCACCGGGCGTTGTGGCGTCGCCGGACGGACCACTTGCGTTGAACGCGGGACCGCATTTTTTTCTCGACGAGTATCTTATTGCTCAGTCCGAGAACATAGAGCGCGTGGTGTGTGTGCCGCAGCGGGATCCCGGCTTGTCCAATCCCATCGTGACGGGGAAAGAGGACGGCTGCTTTCAGCCCTATATGACCATTTTACGCGATCCCAAAACCGGAAGATACCGCCTGTGGTACGGTCACCGCGTGGACGATAATAGCACCAGCGTGTCCCATATCGGGTACATGGAATCCGGGGACGCCATCCACTGGCAACGCCCCGTGCGAATACTCAATGATCCCGCGCCAATCCAGTTTGGAGTGAGCGTAATTGACCGGGGGCCGGATTTTCCCAATGCCGCGCAACGCTATCATTTTGCCTGGTGGCGGGACGGCGGGATGAAGGTGGCGGTCTCGCCCGATGGATTCGCGTGGACCCCGCTGAGCGCCGCGCCGGTGCTGCCCGCCAATCATGACATCACCGGGATTTTCTGGGACCCGATCCGGAAGCGCATCATGGCCACCCTGTCCGTGTATCGCACGGGCGAGGCCTGGACCGGCCAGCGCCGGGTCACCCTGCAGAGCCACAGTGATGATCTGCTGCATTGGGAAACCCCGCATTATGTTGTCACCCCCGATGTGAACGATCCCGGCGAAACCCAATTCTACGCGATGGACGGATATCTGGCACGGGGGGATTTGATGATTGGCATGGTGAAAGTGTTGCGGGACGATCTTAAAGCGGACACTCCTCCAGACCCGCCGGACGCCTACGGAGTGGGCTACACGGCGCTGGCGTGGTCCCGTGACGGCGAAACATGGTACCGTGACCGCGCTCATTTCTTTGATCCTGATCCGAAGAAGGGTGCATGGGACCACGCCCACGCATGGATTGATGAACAACTGCCCATGGGTGATGAGGTCTATTTGTATTACGGCGGCTATGCGCGCGGCCATAAAGTCAACCGCTTCGAGGAGCGGCAAATTGGCGTGCTTACAATGCCGTGTGATCGGTATGTCGCACGCGCGGCGGGAAACACGCCGGGGAAAATAGTGACGCCCCTGCTGCTTCTCGACGGCAACAAGCTGACCCTTAATGCCGATGCATCCAAGGGTAATATTGCCATCCGGCTCGTGGATGAACAGGGCAACGTCATTCCCGGTTTCGCCGCCCGGAAAATCACGGGGGACGGCCTCCGCCTTGCCGTCCCATGGGAAAAATCATTGAAAGAACTCCATAACCGGCCTGTACGGATTGAATTTTCACTTGACAAGGCAAGCCTATTTACCTTCGCGTTGGAGTGAAACATCGGAACTGCCGTGCAACGGTCTTGTGGCCCGGGGGAAATTCACCGTGCGTGCAGTTTGTTCAGCCGGTACACAAAGGCGAGAACCTCGGCGACGGCCTGGTAGAGGGTTTCGGGGATGGTGACGTTAAGATCGAGTTTGGCGAGGACCGCCACAAGGTCGGGGTCTTCGTGAACGTGGATGCCGTGCGCTTTGGCCACGGCAATGATTTTTTCGGCGATTAACCGTTGCCCTTTGGCAATCACGCGCGGCGCGGAATCCTCCTGGGCGTCATAGCGGAGGGCCACGGCTTTTCTGGGTTTTTCGCGTTTCATAATTTCACGTCAAGTCCTGAAAACCGGCGCATCATGCCGGCCGCCGCCCGGAGGCGGTCTCCGTCCCATAACGAAACGGTAATGTGCGCATCGGGAAACCCCGCGTTCAGCAGGGAATCCGCCAGTGCGCCGGAAGCCTCCTTGATGGCATTCACAGTATCGGGCGTGGTGGCCCTGAGATGACACGCACACCGGCCCGAAGTCACCTGAAGCGTAATCCATAAATCGCCCAACCGGGTGGTGCTGAGATCAAACGCCACCAGGGCGTTGTTCTGATCAAACGGTTTTCCTTTGGCATGGCCCTCGTCGAAAAAGTGTATTTGGGCATGCCGCAAATCGCCGCCGGGCGGCAGGGGAATTTCAACAAACAAATAGGGCTGTTCCAGCCCGCGCAAGTTCTGGAGTTGCCCGCCGGATAATCTATCCATTACCCGTTGCGCCATATCGTCGAAGCGGCGCAATTGCCCATTTTCCCGGAGCCAGGCGCGCAGCGGTTCGAGATTGCGCAGTTGCGCCAATTGCACCCGCACATCTTGCGATAATGATTCCAGGGCGGCATCCAACGTACCGGTTTGCAGGGCCAAGGCAAGGCGCGCTTCCAGTGAACGTCTGCCGCCAAGCTGTTCCAGCAGATTCTTCAGGCCGCTGGCTTCGGCGGCGGCGAATTGCGCCACCCATGCACTGAATTGCGCGGCGAGATGAGTGGGAACCGCACCTTGGGCGGAGGCCTGGGTCAGCAACGCGGCAAGCTGCTCGACGTCCGAGCCCAAGGTACCGCGTGAAAGAAACAAGGCAAAGAGTTGTTGGAGCGCCTGCGTGGTTTGGGGCAGATGCGCGGGAATGAGTGCGGGGGCCGCGTCCGCCAACGGCAACGCGCCCAAGGACTCAAGCACGGAGGCCATCAGGGTATTCGCGGCGGCGGTTTGGGACGCGGTTCCTGCGGAAGCGCCCGCAGGGGAAATGCGCAGTTGGAGTTTGGCGGCGGTTCCCAAAATTTCCACCCGCACGGTATCCCCAGGCGTCAATTCCACCGAAGGGTCCAAGGCAACACGCGCGGCGCCCAGTTGCAGCAGCAGTTTATCCCCCTGCATCCCCACCACGGTCTGGAAGACCTGTCCCGGGCGCAAGGCGCCCCCATGGACATTTTGCAACGGGACCGTATTTATCTGGGGGATCATGGGCATTTCCCCGCGACGGCGTTCGGACGCTTGTGTGCCGCGCCCTGAAACCGCCGCCGTTTCATGTTATATCCGTTTTTGCCGCGCGAGGCTGAGCATCAACCGCACTTCACCCTTGCCCACGCCCAATTCCCGCGCAATGTCGGGGATACTCATGCCCGCTTCGCTGTATTCAATGACGCGCTGCTGCAACGACCGCGTCATCTTGCCATCGCCGGAAGGGGGTTCGGAGGGGGGCGGGGCGGTTACGGAAGGTTGATTTGCGGGGATCAGATCAAGCAACGCGCGGAAGGCTGCCCGCGCTGTTTCGGAATCCTCTTTGGGTTCAGAAATCTTTTCCGGCTTGACCTCAAGCGCCACCGGTTCGGGCGTTTCCGCCAACTCAAATCCGCCCCAATCCGCAAAGGCCGACGGCAGGGAAACCGTTGCGGGGGCAGGAGGAGGAACAGGCGTCTTTACCGGGGGCTCTTCCTCCTGGCGGGGAGCGGGCGGCGGGCCCGCCTTCGGCGGCACCGAAGTTGGCGGGTCGAGCACGGGGGCCTGTGGGGAAACGGGGATGGGACGCTCCTGGATATGCGTGATTTGCCGTTGCAGGCGTTGGAGATCGGTTTTGGATTCCAGCAATTGCTTCGCCAGGTCTTGCTGCTGTTCATACAGGCGTTCATTTTTCGCCATGCTCTGCGCGAGAACTTGCTTAACCTGCGATACTTTCTTTTCCAGTTCCTGGTTGAATTCTTTCGCCAGCGCTTTTTGTTGCGTGATAACGCTGCGCATGGTTTCAAACAGCAGCGCCATGTCCGCAATGTCCGCCTTGGTTTGTTCGAGACGGAGCCGTTGCTTCCGCTCATTGCGGTTGTACAGCACAATCAGCAATAAAAAACAGGCCATGGCAATAAGAGCCAAGCCTATCAGCGCACTCATGACTATAGTCTGCATTTCGGTGTTCCGATGGATGATACCCTACACCGTAACATCCAGTTGATGACCTTCTTCGCCTTCCGCAAGGCGATGCCGTTCCGCAGCGGCCTCGCGGCCCGGGGCCATTTCCGCCGATTCCTCCCGCGGGGCTTCGCCTTCCTTGTGGCGCCGTTTGCCCAGAAAGGGATTTTTCCGGCGCAATTCTTCTTCCACACGGTCATTCTTCGGCGTGGTTTGGCCCACTTGTGATTCCACATTCACCTGCTGGCGGGCGGCTTCCGAAGCGCTGCGCGCCTGGGCCGCCAGCGAAGCGCGGTCCACCGCCTGTTGAATCCGCTCCACGGCGGTCACCCGGGCCAGTTCGGTATTTGGGTCGATGGGCTGTGGCATACCCGCGGCTCACCCTTCTTCTTGCTGCACCACCTTGCGCAATCGTTTCATGGCGGCGCTGTGAATCTGGCAGACACGCGATTCGGACACCTCCAGAACGACGCCGATTTCTTTCAGGGTAAGTTCCTCATAATAATACAAGTTTAGCACTTTTTGCTGTTGGTCGGGTAGTTGAAGGATGGCGGTGACCAGCCGGTCGCGGCGCTCGCGCTGTTCGGCGATGCGGCTCGGGCTGGGCGCCATGACGTTGGTGGTGATGTCTTTTTTCCGTCCTTCCTGCGGTTCATCTTCCGAGGGCAAGTAATCATCCAGGGAAAGGACCTGGGCGGTCTGCAACTGGGCATAGGTTTCTTCCACATGCTCTTCCGTGGTGCCCAATTCCTCGGCGATTTCCAGGCAGGAAGGTTCATGGCCGCGTTCATGACGCAGTTTATCCTTGGCGGCGCCGACTTTGCGGGCCATGGCCCGCAGGGAGCGCGGGGCCCAGTCGAGCGAGCGGATTTGATCAATAATAGCGCCCCGGATGCGGATCGAGGCGTAGGTGGAGAACTTGATATCCTGGGTGTGATCAAATTTTTCCAGGGCGTCCAAGAGCCCCATAATGCCCCAACTGACCAAGTCGTCCATTTCAACACTCGAGGGGACATGGATAGCCATGCGCCCCGCAATAAACCGCACCACGCGGATGTAATGCAGAATAAGGTCATCGCGGGCGGTTTCGTCGCCTTGCTCCTTAAACCGGATCCAAAGGTTTTTTTCTGTATCGGCGTTCAACGTAAACTTTCAATGCGTGCTTGTTGGCTGACAATTTCCGTGATGCGCAGTCCGAATTTCTCGTCCACAACCACCACATCGCCCCGGGCGATGAGTTTATCGTTAATGAGGAGATCGATGGGTTCATCCACCAGATGGCCCACCTCGATAATGGAACCCGGCCCGAGATTGAGGATGTCGCCGATGGGCATTTGGACGCGGCCCAGCCGCGCCGTAGCCTCGAGCCGGATATCCAGCACCATATCCATGTTTTCATGGCCGGCGCGCGCGGCGGGCGCGGGCTTGGGCGGTTCCGGCACCGGGTCGAAACCGCTCAATATGTCGGCCATTTCGTTGGGACTCAGGGTGGGTGGGGCTGTTGCGGCTTGTTGCAGGCCTTCAGGCGCCATTTTTTCTATGCTTTCACTGTATGCGAATACACCTTTTCCGGACAGATCCCCGCCGGTAAAGGAAAACAGGCAGGCCACGGCGTTGGCGCCGAGGAAGTCCGTCAGTTGATTCGCGGTCACCGGCGCGGCAATTTGAGCAACCTCCAGTTGCTCGACGCCGCGCCCAAAACGTTCCATTAGGTTTGACACGCCGCCGCCCAGGGTGGGCCCCGCGGCTTCACTCAAGGCGGCAATATCATCTTCGGTCAGGGCATCGGTTGCGGACGGAGCCGTTTCCATAATGGTTCCGGCGAAGCGCGCCGCATCGGCGGTGGCAAACAGCAGCACGACCTGGCCGAGGTTGTTTTTTATGCGGCCCTGAAACGCCACGGGATAGTGATCGGCCATGACGCCGGAGAAGGGCTGCGGCGCTTCGGGCGAAAAGTCAAAAGGCAGGGACAGCATGGCATTGAACACGTCAAATGCGCCGCGCAGGAATCCATCCACAATGACGGTAGCGGTATTGGGGTTCATGACCGTTTTTCCTATTCCCGTAGTATGGCCGCCAGTTGAATGGCGCTCTGTTCGCCGCGCCGTCCGCGCACCGCCGCATACCGGCGCACGCCGCCGACTTCCACATCGACGGGCTCAAAGGGCGAACTGTCCAGTTGCACGATATCACCCACCTGCAAATGGGCAATTTGTTGCACGGTCAGCCGCGC
Organism: uncultured Nitrospirales bacterium; assembly: GCA_964474205.1. Lineage (GTDB taxonomy): Bacteria > Hydrogenedentota > Hydrogenedentia > Hydrogenedentales > CAILVY01 > CAILVY01. The sequence goes on from CAYYRW010000011.1 coordinate 35,275, forward strand.
GTGCCCCAGTACGGCGTCGAGCGGCACTTCCGCCTTCATCATCAACCGGCCAAGTGCCTGCCGGGTGGTTTTCGCCACGTCCGGGTTCATACGGCGGGAGAAATGCGCCTGTTGCGATATCTGGTCCAGAATGGGATTCAGCACCATCAGCGGAATGCAAAAATCCATGGTTCCCACGCTCTCGCCGATGTGGACCTCGTATCCCACGAGGATCACCATTTCACTGCCGGCCACGATTTGCACGATGAGGGGATCATTTTCCTGCTGCACCACGCTCATGTCAAATTCGATAAGTTGTTCCCAAGAACGTTTCAGGCAATCCAGCATCATAATCACAATGCGCTGGATGATGCGGTCTTCAATTTCGGTCAGTTCCCGCGGTTCCGGCAACGTGGCGCCTTTTCCGCCCAGCACCCGGTCCACAATCGGAAACACCATGGAGGGGCTTAGTTCAAGGATGGCATTGCCTTCCAACGGGGCCATGTTGATGATCGCGAGGGAGGTGGGCCGCGCGACGGAGAGAATGAACTCGTCGTAGGTAAGCTGGTCTATCGAGGTCAAATCGACCCGCACCACCGTGCGCAGAAAGGGCGGCAATAAAATGCTGACCTCCCGGGAAAACGCTTCAAAGAGGCTCTGCAGACCTTTCAACTGCTCTTTTGAAACGCGTTCCGGACGGCGGAAATCATAGGCTACGAGGTGGAGTTCCTCTTCGGCTTCGGGTTTCTCCTCCGCTTCGCCAATTTCGCCTTCCGACACCGCACTCAGGAGCAGGTCCACTTCCTCCTGGCTGAGTATGTCGGCCATGCTAAAATTTCACCCTTTTGTTAACAGATTAACCGCGCCCAGTATACCACAGCATTTCGGGGTGCGCAAGGACCCGTTATAGGCTTAAAGCATTATTTCTGAGCCAGATAGGGTGGGTGGGCGAAACCTTCAACTAAACGCATAAACGGCAGTGATGTCACTTTGCGAAGTTCCCCTTGTTTAAGGCGCCGGGAAATAGGGTGTCAACCCGTTGGGCAGGCGCTGCGTTGTAACAGGCAGAACACACTTGAACACCCTTACACCACCCTAGACAGTTCCTCCCCCCTCTGCGCACGGAGTGAGGTTTCCCCCACCCCTCCGTGCGCCTCTCTTTTCACCAGGCCAACCGTCCACATTGATTTTCTGCACTGGTTTCCCTAAATTGTACGGAGACGACAGGCCATGGAGGCGGCCCATGAAACGCAGAACGAAAATTTTCGCGGGAGGGATATTCCTGCTGTTGGCCGGGGCAACAGGGGGAATGGGATATATGGCCTATTCATTCTCCCTTGTTGAACCGTACCGGAATGTCCGGGCCGTCCGGAATCTGAATGACATACAATCCCGGCTGCCTTCGGGAGAGGGGCCGTGGACGGTTCAAACCATTGGTGAGATTCATTACCCGTCTTTTGACGCCCCGGTGTGGGCGGTAAGCCGCTCGCCTGTTTCCCCTGCCAAGCGCCGATGCTTGATCGTTGGAGGGGTTCACGGAAACGAACCGGCGGGCACGGAAGCGGCGCTCCAATTTATCGCGCAACTTGTCGCCAGCCCCAGTCTTTATCCTGAAACCGCGTTTGACATTATCCCCCTGGCCAATCCTTGGGGATGGGTGCACAACCGCCGCCGGAATTACGAACGCTATGATCTCAACCGGGATTTCGCGCGGTTCCATACACAGGAAACACGCCTGCTCCGTGATTTTCTCCGGGGGAAACGGTATGACCTTGCGCTCGATCTCCATGAGGATAGTTCAGCAAATGGGTTTTATGTATATCAATACGCGGAGGACACTCCGCGCCCCGCGCGAGACCTGATTACCCAAGAACGCGCGGCGGGGCATTCCATTGCGCAGGAGGCAAGGATGGTCATTCTCACCGCGCGGGACGGTGTCATCCGCGCGCCCATGTGGACGCTCTATTTCGTCCGGGCTATCCGCACCATGAGCATTGGCAACGTCCTGCGCCTGGATTATTCGGACCGGGCCTACACCCTGGAGACCCCCTCCTCGTTTCCAATGGAAACGCGGGTGGACATGGACCTGCTCGCGCTTCACTATTTCCTGTCCCCCCCGCCGTGAAGGACGGCATCCCGCCGGCCCCTTTTGTTTTTCGGGCGCCTTTTGTACAATAGAGCAATAACCTGGAATCGGATACTGCACGTATGACAGCGGCTATCGCGCGAAAAGAGATGTCTTGGAACGCCATGACGGACTACGAGCGGGCGGTCTGTTATTACACGCTCCCCAAGGTGGTCAATCCCATCTCCTATGGGATCATCGTGGCGTACGCGGTGTGCCTGTTTGAAGCGGTGGGCGCGCTGGTTATCGGGGTGGTGCTGGACAACCGCGCGTGGACCGTGGCGGGCACCGCCGCTTTCATCGGGATCATCGTCTTCGGGATGATTGTGTTCACGGTGCGCGCCTTTGTCAATGAAGTGCGGCAGCGCAAGGCGCTGGCCGCCGCGCGCAACCTGCCGGCCGCCGCGGAACCCGACGCCGATGTGCCCGACCCCTTTGCAAACCATTTGCTGCTGGCTTATGCCATCAACGACCCCATGAAAGTTTTCTTGTGCCAGCAGGGCGTTCCGGCGTTCAAATACGAGGTGCACCGTGCCGCGCGCGGGCGTTCCTGGACCATTCGCTCGGCGGCGGATAATGTGTTGCGCGTGCAAGCGGCGGGCGGCCCCAGGAGTTTTATGTTCGAGGCGGCGCTGCCGGGCCGGTTCAATGTCTATGCGGAAGAGGAACGTATTGGCGGCATTGAACGGAAGCGCTCGTTTTCCGCGCCCACCGTTGAAATTACCGCGCTTTGGCCCGAACCGCGCGCCTATGTGATAAAGCAGCAGAGCATCCATTGGAACAACTGCATTATCGGGCGCATCTATTTCCTGCGCGGCATGTGCTACCTGGACATTGACAAACACCTCTACAACGATGTGTTGCTGGCCTATTTTGTCACGCGCATTTAGCCCCCCGGCCCGGCCGCGTCAGGACTGATACAGCGCATCCGGCCCCACGCCGGCATTGCGCATCAGATGATCCTGATATTGCTGCACGCGGGCGACGTATACATTCTGAAGGTCCGCGATGGCCGCGGTGATTTCCCCTTCTTCCTCGGGCGTAAGATTGCCCTTGGTCTTGTCCCGGAGCATGGTGAGGAGATCAATCGAGAATTTGGCTTGATCGAGATCGATGTAGACCTGCTGGGCTTCACGGGGGGAAATAACGCCCAGCGACATCATGGCCTGCATCGACAGTGTGTGCAACAATGTCGAAAACGTGGGTTCCGGAAGGGCCTGCTCTTGAAGGGCGTCCTCCTCGGAGGCACCGGGGGATTCCGCGGCTTTTTGGTCCGCTTCTTCTTTCTCTCTCCGGACCTTTTCCTTCCAGTCCTCGTCGATAATGATTTTTGCCTGATCGTCCGCCATGGGGATGCTCCGAAACACGCTTTTAGGGGTTGAGTTGAAAAAGAGTCTCTCCCGGCCTCGTGAACACGAGGCCGGGAAAACTTAAAAAAATCATACGGGCAAACAAGCGCTGTTATTTCTTGTTTTTGTGGCGGTTCAACCGTCTCTTTTTCTTGCGCTTGTGCTTGTTGATTTTGGCTTTACGGACTTTTCTACCTCCAGCCACGCCTGATTCCTCCTGGTTGTATCTTTTAGTCGTCCGGCCTGCACCCGCTTCAATGAAGCCAGTGTTCGTCCGGCAGGGTGTACGTTATCAACTCGTGATCGTCAAAATAGATCGCCATCTCGCGGCGCGCCGTTTCCGGCGCATCGGAGGCATGAATCAAGTTGTACCGGTTGCTCATCGCCCAATCGCCCCGGATGGTCCCGGGGTCCGCCTGAAAAGCGTTGGTGGCGCCAATCATTTTGCGGACCTGCGCAATGGCCTCCGCGCCCTCCCACACCATCAACACCACCGGCCCGGACGTAATAAAGGCCAGCAGCGGCGCATAATACGGCTTGCCTTCATGCTCGCCATAATGCCGTTCCGCCTGTTCCCGCGTCAGGACCTGCATCTTCGCCGCCACCAGCTTCAATCCGCGCGCTTCCAGCCGTTGGATGCACGCCCCGATTAGGCGCCGTCCAACACCGTCCGGCTTAATCATAACGAACGTGCGTTCGCTCACCGTGTTCCTTTCTGGGATAGTTCACGCGCGTAAAACCATTGAAGCAGACGGGAACTATAACAAATGACGCCCCCGTGCTGCAAACTTGTTCGTAGTGAAAGAACGGCACGCCCGCCTGAAAGGGTTGGACCGGGAAGGCCGGATGCGATCAAAAAAACGGAGAAAAGACCCCAAACCCTCCTCCTTCCATCGTATTCAGGTTTGCACCTTTTCCAGATAATGTGTATACTAAAGGAAGTTTTGCCAAGCTGGCAGAGCGTGTTCAGACAATCCCCTCGGCTGGCGGCGTAGTTCAAACGCCCGAGGGATGTGGCGTTACGGAAGCCCGGCACGAGGAACCCCATCACATCACGGAAGACACTAAGGAGCGATTATCACCATGGCGAAGAAAAATGTGTATTTTTTTGGCGGCGGCAAGGCCGAGGGCAAAGCGTCCATGCCGAATCTGCTCGGCGGAAAAGGGGCGAACTTGGCGGAAATGGCGAGTCTGGGAATTCCCGTGCCCGCCGGTTTCACCATAACGACGGAAGTGTGCACGGAATATTATGCGAACAAAGGCAAGCTGCCGAAGGCGCTGGAAACGGAAGTAAAACAGGCGCTGTCGCGGGTGGAAAAGACGATGGGGAAGAAATTCGGCGACTTGAAAGACCCCTTGCTGGTGTCCGTCCGGTCGGGTGCGCGCAAATCCATGCCCGGCATGATGGAAACGGTGTTGAATGTGGGGTTATGCAGCAAGACCATCCCCGGGCTCATCGAGAAAACCAAGAATCCGCGTTTCGTTTTCGATTCCTACCGCCGGTTGATCATGATGTACGCCGACGTGGTGATGGAAAAGGCCGCCGGCATTGAAGTGGCCGAAGGCCAGGGCGTGCGGCTGAAGATGGAACATGCCATGGAAGCCATGAAGCATGAAAAGGGCGTGACACAAGACACCGAACTGGACGCCCATGATCTGAAAATCCTCTGCGACGTTTTCAAGAAAATCGTCAAGCAGGCATTGGGCAAAACTTTCCCAGACGACCCGATGGAGCAGCTCTGGGGCGGCATCAAGGCGGTATTCCAATCCTGGAACGGAAAGCGCGCCATTGCCTACCGCCGCATTGAAGGCATCCCCGATGAATGGGGCACGGCCGTCAATGTTCAGTCCATGGTGTTCGGCAACTTGGGCGACACGTCGGCCACCGGCGTGGCCTTCACCCGCAACCCGGCCACCGGCGAGAACGCCTTCTACGGCGAATGGCTGGTCAATGCGCAAGGCGAAGACGTGGTCGCGGGCATCCGCACCCCCTCCCCCTTGAACAAAGCCACCAAGACCGAAGACAACAAACATATTAAATCCCTGGAAGAAGCGTGGCCCAAGACCTATAAAGCGCTGGTCAATGTCCGCAATACCCTTGAAAAGCATTACAAGGATATGCAGGACATCGAGTTCACGATTGAAGACGGCACGCTGTATATGCTCCAGACGCGCACGGGAAAACGCACCGGTTTCGCGGCGGTCCGCGTGGCCGTGGAAATGGTGGAAAGCAAGCTGATTGACAAGAACACCGCGATCATGCGCGTGCGCCCCGAACAACTCGATGAGTTCCTGCACCCGATGCTCGATCCGGCCGCCGAAAAAAAGACCCCGGCCATCGCCAAAGGCCTGCCGGCGGGCCCGGGCGGCGCCGTGGGCCAGGTGGTCTTTACCGCGGATGACGCCCAAGCCTGGAAGGAAAAAGGCAAGAAAGTCATCCTGGTCCGCAACGAGACTTCGCCGGAAGACGTGCACGGCATGCACGCGGCGGAAGCCATCCTCACCGCGAAGGGCGGCATGACCTCGCACGCGGCGCTGGTGGCCCGCGGCTGGGGCAAGTGCTGCATCGTCGGCTGCGGCGCGTTGAATATAGACGTCGCCAAGAAGCAGGTCACCGTGGGTGGCAAGGTGATTAAAGAAGGCGAATGGATGAGCATGAACGGAACCGCGGGCACGGTGTATGCCTCCGCGATGCCCGTGCTGCCGGCCAATCCCGACGCCAACAAGTGGTACAAGAAAATCATGCAATGGGCGGACGAGACCCGCCAGATCAACGTGCGCACCAACGCGGAGCGCCCCGAAGACGCCGCCATCGCGGTGAAATTCGGCGCGGAAGGCATCGGCCTCGCGCGCACCGAGCACATGTTCTTCCAGCCCGAACGCATCCTCCACATGCGCGAGATGATTCTGGCGCAAAATGAAGCGGAACGCCGCACGGCGGTCATGAAACTGCTGCCGTTCCAAAAGGCGGATTTTATCGGTATTTTCAAAGCCATGGCCGGCAAACCCGTCACCGTCCGTTTGCTGGATCCCCCGCTGCACGAGTTTGTCGGCAGCCTCTTGGAAGACCCGGAAGAATTGAACAACCTGGCGAAACTGTGCAAGGTCGCTCCGGAAGACATCCGGGCGCGCGTGGAATCCCTGCATGAGTTTAACCCGATGCTGGGCCACCGCGGCTGCCGTCTGGGCATCGCCTATCCGGAAATCACCGAGATGCAGGCGCGGGCCATCCTCGAAGCGGCCACCGAACTGACCAAGAAAAAAATCAAGGTGCTGCCGGAGATCATGGTTCCGCTCGTGGGCACCAAGAAAGAATTGGACCACCAGGTCGCGATTATCCATCAGGTCGCGGCGGACGTCGCCAAGCAAAGCAAGATCAAGGTCAACTACATGGTCGGCACGATGATCGAAATCCCGCGCGCCGCGCTGGTCGCCGATCAGATTGCCCAGACCGCCGAGTTCTTCAGCTTTGGCACCAACGACCTCACCCAAATGGGCTTTGGCTACTCCCGCGACGACATCGGCGGATTCCTGCCCATTTACCTGCAGAAAGACATCCTGCCCGCCGATCCGTTCCAGATTCTGGACCAGGAAGGCATCGGCCAACTGATCGATATGGCGGTAACCCGTGGCCGTTCGACCCGTCCGATGTTGAAGTGCGGGATTTGCGGCGAACACGGCGGTGAACCCAACTCCGTCAAGTTCTGTCACCGCGTCGGACTCAATTACGTGAGCTGCAGCCCGTTCCGCGTGCCCATCGCGCGTTTCGCGGCCGCCCAAGCCGCCATTGAAAATCCGCGCAAAGCGGCCAAAAAGAAATAAGGCAACCGGAACCAAAATCAATTCGGGGAAACCGGCTCACGCTGGTTTCCCCGAATTTTAATGTGTAATAGGACTATTTCTTGTCCGCGGCTTTCAACTCTTCGACGAAATCAATGTACATCTGTTTGGCTTCATCCGTCGAAGTGCCTTCCAGCGCCTTCCAGCCATCGTATTTGGCACGGCCCACAAAATCCATCATGCCCGGACGCGCACCCGTGCAATCGCCCACCGTCCCCTGTTTGTACAGGGCGTAGAGGCGCAGTTTCTGCATATTGTCCGGCGCTTCCGAAAGCTGGGTGACATCCTTGCTGGCCTGTTCAAATTTGGCGGTCAGTTCTTCCGACATACTCAATCCCTCTCCTTATCCATTTCGGTTTCGTATCGGCGGCAGCGCAACCCTACCTACCGTTCAGTTTACTTATAGCCCATTCCACAACCCCAGTGCAACTCCCCTGTCACGCTCGATTCCATCCGCCTTATTCATTTTACCGGCCGCAGTCCCGTATGCGTCGTTCGCTCATAATCTGCTAAGATGCCGCCCAAAAGGATGGATTCGCACAATGACGGAAAATACGGATACTACCCCGCGTCTGGCGCGGACCATTGGACTGGCCGGGAGCGTGGCGATGGTGGTGGGCGGCGCGGCGGGCGCGGGCATCTTTGTGCTGGTGCGCGACATTGCGGCGCTGGCCGGCAACGCCATTTGGCTCTCGTTCACCCTGGCGGTCATGATTGCCGTGGTCGGCGTGTTGCCGCTGGTGCAATTGGCCGCCGCCATCCCCCGTGCCGGGGCGGGCTATCTCTTTGCCAGCCGCTTGCTGTCGCCCTTTTGGGGCGTGCTCACCTCGAACTGGATCGTGCTTGGCGGCGCCTCCTCCACCTGCGTGGTCGCGCTGACCCTGGCCTCCTTCGCGAGCGCCTATCTTAATGTGCCGCTTCCCCTGCATGGCATCGCGTTTTGCATACTGCTGCTTTTTTACGCGATCTACCGGTTTGGACTGCGCCTCGCCATGGGGCTCCAACTCATCATGGTGGCGCAATTCGTTTTGGTGCTGGTGATGTACGCCGCCGCCGGTGTTTTTTCCAATGGGCTGGCCCTTGGCCTCACCCCGCCCGCCGGATGGGGAGGCTTCGCCATGGCGGTCATGTTGTGCTTCAGCACCTGCCTCGGATTTCAAGTGGTCGCCGAAATGGGCGAGGAAATCCGCGACCCGCGCCGCACCATCCCCCTCGCGCTGCTGATGGGCGGCGCCATCATCGCGGGCATCTACATCACCGCCAGCGCGGTTTTTGTGAGCACCATTCCGCCTGATCCCCAAACCTATGCGCAACTGCGCGCGCCCCTGAGCGAATCCGCCGCGGGGTTTCTTCCCAGGCCGCTGGTTCAATTCTTAAGTCTTGGGGCGGTGGCCGGCGCGCTGACCGCCCTCAATGCCGCCGCCATGGCGCTGCCGCGTGAGTGGTTCGCCCAGGCCCGTGACGGCTTCATGCCGGAACGCCTCAGCGCGGTCTGCCCCAAAACCCATGCGCCGCAAAACGCCGTGTCCGCGTACTTCGTGTTGGTGGCTTTCTTGTTAGTCACCGGCAGGCCCGTGGAACTCTATGGATTCTCCGCCGCCATCGGAATCCTCGTCATGACCGCCATCTTGTGTGTGGCCGCGCTCCAACTGCCCAAACGCTATCCCGAGCGCCTTGCCCAATCGTATATTCAATTCCCAACCCCGGTTCTCATGCTCTGCACCGTCATCACCATCCTGATCTCCGGTTTTTTTATCACCATGCTCATGATCAAAGCGCCCGTCATTTTCAGCGTCTACGCCCTCTGGACAGTGCTGATCGCCTGCTTCTACAAATACCGGTCCGCGCACTTCACCCCGGAGGATTGGAACCGCATTCGCCAAATTCCCGGCAACGATGAATCCGATTGATTATTGTCCTTGCAGAAAATAGACCTCACACCCTTTTTCGTTTCCTGATCGACCTCGCCTTATATTCCAATCGATTAAATCGTTTTTTTTGATGGTGCATCGCTCTCGATCAATCTCACCACTTTTTCTTTTTTCTAAACCCTATACCCCAAACCTTATACCCTCCTAAAAAAAAGAGTGAGATGCCGGTAGGGGGCACCCGGCATCTCTGGTGAGAATTAGATGGGGAGATGCCGGTAGGGGGCGACCGGCATCTCCGGTGAGATAAAGAAGGGGGGAGATGCCGGTAGGGGGCGACCGGCATCTCCGGTGAGGTGCGTTGCTCTAACGGGCGTTAGAGCTTCGCAGAGGATTAGGCATCCTCTTCTTAGGGGAAACCCTTTTCCAAAAAGCTTTAACGTAGTATAGCATATCCGCGAGCCAATTTCAACCCTCTATCATCACCACCCGGTGAGGATAGAGAATACGCTTCAACTAACGTCTTCCCTGCTCGACGGGACACTTGCCATACGGTAATTATATACCTCTCCGCTTCTGGATTCAACTCTTTTTTTTTGCCTGCTCCGGCCCGGTTATTTTCAAACCAGAACGCAAGTAGCCGGCATATTCTTGACACTGTTTCAGGCGGCGGTTAGCCTCCAGAATCTCAATGTCACTCAGGTTCAATTATTCACTATGCCTTACCAGGCACGTTACACATTGTTCGATGACTTCGATACGAACTTCCTCATTTTACCTAAGCACTGGTGACCTGTGTTCCCCACAGTGACCATCCTTCGCATCGACTTCATACGTAAGTATACTTCATAACCCCGGACAACACAATAGCCTTCCTCACCTCTCTCCCCTCTTCTTTCATTCCTCTAACTCATTTCATAACAGTTATTTATACTATTGCCAACACACTATAGTTTCGTTAACAGGATTTTGGCCCTGTTTTTCATGAAAAAAGAGCTCCTGATATTTTGTAATATAGATTACAAAGTGTACGCGGTGTGCCCGGTTTTTTACGGCTTTTTATGCCTTTAATAGGTAATTACACCGGAAAATTGCCCATAAACAGCCTATTTTTTAATGATAATGATTCTTGTGGTAACGTTAATTGCTTTTCAGGATGCTGTAAAATCCACCAGAATTTGCGCATTGATGGTTCCCTTCTGCTTCGCTCGGTTTTTCCATGCAAACCGATGTTCTAAAGCCCCTGTTCCCGAACGCTCTGCGCGGAATCCTCCGGCGCTTCATGGGCGGGATCATTTTCCGTCTCCTGATCTGGAGTCGCATTTGGTAAAGGGTCTGCGCCTTGTTCAGCGGGAAGCGCATGCACACTGGGAAACAGGCTGGGCATTCGTATAAAAACGCGGTGACCATTTCCCAGATAATAGCGCCCAATCACACTCACCAGATACAGCCATGCAATGCATTTTGCGGCAATCAAACTGAAAATAATCCTGCGGTATTCCGCCACCGGAATGGTCATATATTCCATGAACTGTTCCAAATGCACCGGCAGCACAAACGCGATTAGGGCCAGCAGACCCAGTTGAAAGGTTTTTCCCTTGGTTTCCACCGGGTGGAGTCCTGCCTCGGCGCAACGTTGATGGAAAAAGAGTGTGAGGAAGGCGGTCATGGCCATGGGGAGCAGCGCCATGTTATTGATCAAAGCGCGCTGGGTGACCACGCCGCCCACATCGCGCAACTGCACATACACCCACTCCGGGACCAATCCCACCGCGAAAAACACCAGCCACAGAAATAGGGCGGGCGCGCGCCATGGATCAAAACGGGGCGGGGTGGAATTCATTGGTGGTCTCCTGTACTGCAACGATTCCCTATTGGACCAGACACTTGGGCGGCTTGTCAATTCATGCGGGTGTGGTGGCGTGCGCGGCAGGCAGGTTGAATAGTCCCCCCGCCTTCGGTAGACTGAGGAGCAGTGAAATGGAAGGATACGCCGCGCCCGCCGCGCGGCAGGAGGAACGCATGCGAATCCTGTACATAGGTGTGATGGCCGGGCTGTTCAGTGCATGGGCCGCCGTGGCCGCGGATACTATACCCATGGGGCAGCCCCCCATGGACCCACTTGCCCTGAAGCCGCCGTCCGCGGAGGACGTGGACGGCATGCCGCCCGAAAAAATCATGCTGACCTTTGATCGCTATTTCGCGGAAAAGGAACGCAGTATTCAGGAGGAAATCTCGGTGGACTTGATTGACCTGGACGCGCTGCGCCAGGCCATTCAATCGCAAGTGAGCCAGCAAGTGCTGCGGTTGAACTTGCAGGAATGCATTCAGATCGCCCTCAAGCAGAATCCCGATATCATTGTCGCGCAATTGCAGCCGCTCAAGAGCGACGGAGACATCAAGGCCGCGAAGGGCGAGTTCGATCCCGTGTGGCGGACCACCGCCAATTACATGCGGTCCGCCATGACCACCAGTCAGCAGTTCACCTTTTTCGGCCAAGGCATCAGCGCGGTGGAAATGTGGCAGACCACCATCGAGTCCGCTCTGGTGGGAAAACTGAAAACCGGCACGCAGTACACCGCCGCGTTCAATTTGGAGAAAGAAGAATCCACCTACGGCAGTTTCATTGAAGACTTCAGCGCCCGGTCAACCCTCAGCCTTGTCCAGCCGCTGCTGAAAGGCGTCAGTTGGAAGGCCAACACCGTCCGCATCACCGCCGCGAAAAACATGCGGAATGTCGCCGAGGCCCAGCTCCGCCTCCAGATCATGAACTCGCTTGCGGAGGTCATCAAGGCCTATTGGGATCTCGTGGGCACGGTGGAAGCCCTGAAAGTGCGCGAAGAAGCCCTGGCGAACGCGGAACGGCTCCTTAAAATGAACGAAACGCGGCGCCAGATCGGAACCGCGGCGGATATCGAAGTGCTCCAGGCCAAGGCCGGGGTGGCCACGCGCCAGAGCGAACTCATCACGGCGCGGTCACAGATTTCCATGGCGGCGGACATGCTCAAAAAACTGCTCGATCTCCGCGAAGGCGATCTCTTTTCGAAAGCCCAACTGGTGCCCACCGACCGGCCCAATATCGAAGACAAGAGCTACATGGAACCCGCGGATTTTGAAAAACATCTGGATGAAAGCGTGAAAACCGCCCTCGAAAACCGTCCGGAAATCAAAATCGCCGAAGTACAGATCACCAACGCCAAACTGGACGAATTCCGTGCAAAGAACGAAATGATGCCGGAAGTCAACCTGACCGGCTCCTACATGCAGGGCGGGCGCAACCACTACCTTTCCCGTTCCCTCTACGGCATCCGCGACAAGCAGGATTACGCGTACAGCTATGGCCTGCAGGCCACCGTGCCCCTCGGCAACCGCGCGGCGCGCGGCGCGCACCTCCGGGCCAAAATCACCACACGCGAAACCGCCGAACGCAAAAAACAGGCGGAACAAACCATCATGATGGGCGTCCACATGGCCATGAACAGCGTGTTGACCAACCAAATCCTCGTGGAGAGCAACCGCCAGGCCGTACGCCTGCAAGAGGCCAACGTCGTCGCCGAAGAAAAGCGCCTGCGGCTCGGCGTCACCACCAGTTGGCAGACCCTCCGCGTGCAGGAAGATCTCACCGCCGCGCAAACCATGTTCCTCCAGGCCCAAATCGCCTACGAAAAAGCCATGATTGATCTACAACTCGCCGAAGGCACCCTGCTCGCCAAACTCAACGTTGAATTTGAAGCCCCCGGCCGCGCCAAACCCGTCAATTACTTCTACAGCATCGCCCCGAAAAAACCGTGGTAATTCTCACTCTCCGGCACGTGGCACGGTCAAGGCCGTCCACAGGCTTGATTGTGCGGAGCAAGAAACTCCATAGGGGTTTATGATTGTGTTTCGCATTGCGAATTCCGGTTACCGGGGCCGGTAGTCGGGGCATTTGACGGCATTGGGACGTTGGGGGCGGCGGCAGGCGGAGGGATGGTCGTATTTGCAGTGATCGCAGAGGAATTCGGCGGGGCAGCGGACGCGGAGCCACCATTGACGAAGCTGGTCGAGTATGCCGGGTTTGGAGCCCATTATTTTCTCCTGAATTGTTCGCGGTATTCGATGGGGGTCATGCCTTCCAGGCGAAGAAAGGTTTTGCCGAAGTTGCTTTGATCGGCAATGCCTACGCGGCGGCCGATTTCCGTGGCGCTGAGCTTGGTATGACGCAGCAGGTCTTTCGCCTTGTCAATGCGGAGCCGGGCCACGTACTCTGAAAAACTCATGTTGAAATTGCGCTGGAGCCGGTGGGTGATGGCTGAGGGCGTTTCGCCGAGCCGCTTGGCGACCTCATTGAGGGTGATGCCTTCCTCCAGCCGTTGCGTAAGAATCGCGTTCAATTCTTCGAAGGATGCGGACACAGCGGTTTTCTTCGCGGACAACTGTCCGAGCAGGCGCACGCCCGCATCGAGCAATTGCTGGTCATTCCGGGCGGTCTGTAATTGATCCAGAAATACGGGAAACACGTCCCAGGCGGGGGCGGCGTTCATGCCGGCGCGCTCCGCGGTTTCGAGAACGGCGGAGATTACGGCGAGGACGCGCATACGGCGCACACCGATGCGCACGCGGGCATGGGTGCGGGTTTCTTCGAGGGCCGCGCGCATGTGGTTGCGTACTTGGGTGATGTCACCGGCGGCCAGTGCCGTGGCAATGGCGGCGGCAGAAGATGCGCCGGGCGCGATTGCACGCCGCCGGGAGAATTTTCCGGGCGAATCCACGGATTCCGCTTCTTCTTCCGGAGGTGTATCGGCATCTTGGGCGGCTTGTTTCCACAGGGCATTGAGGGTATCCGTGGTCCATTGAGCCAAAGCGGGCACGGAAGAGACCGGGGCGCGGTGGATGTCATTTAATGGTACTGGAAACTCTTGGATTTCTTCTTCCGTCAGGTTGACGAGACCCTGGAGGGCGTCGAATTCCAAGGCTTGATCCTCGTTCGCGGGCACATAGGGGCCGAAGGTCAGCATGAAGTTCTGCCCTTCAAGCGCCTGGAGGGTCAGACACGAAAACCCCATATGGCAAATGAACGGCATGGGCCGCGCCTGGCGCTGGGCGGTGGCGGCGGCGGTCAAACGGGATTGGCGGCAGGCGCGGCGGCCATTCGGCAATTCCGCGACATGACGGCAGGCGGCACAGCATCCCCAGCCGGCGATTTTCGGGCCTTCCTGGTTGCGGTCCACGAAATGCAGGCTAAGGGGCATGCCGGCGGCGCGCGCGGCGCGTTCCATCACCATGAGCGCGGCCTCACCACGCAGAAATTCCAAGGGGGTCATGGCCGCACCTCGAAGAAGGGCGTGGGCGTGTCCTGCGCGGCGATATGGAGCGTGGCGGCGTGGCCGTGCAGCACGTGCGCCGCCATTCTCTGCGCCAGATCGGGCGTGTTGTTGTTTTCGCTGAGGTGCACCAGCACGACCGTCCGCAAGTGATCATGCAGCAGATCGTCCAACAGCCGGGTCATGTCCTGATTCGACATGTGGCCGTTCCGCCCGCGAATGCGCTGTTGCACCTGCGGCGGATAGGGGCCCCGGCGCAGCATGTCGGGGCAATAATTGGCTTCGAGAACCAGCGCGTGCGACCCTGCGAGCCGCGCGCGGACCAACTGGGAGGGATGCCCGAAATCCGTGGCGAAACCGAGCTTGGCACCCGCCGTGGATATGGTATAACTGACCGGGTCCGCGGCGTCGTGCGATACGCTGAAACTTTGAACGCTCAGATCACCGAGGGTGATGGATTCCCCGGCCTCGAAGCACTCAATTGCAGGGACTTTCCCCACCACCGGGGGAAGGTTCTCCCGCGTACCGTCTGTCATAAAAATTGGCACATCCATTTTGCGGGCCAGTACGCCTATGCCGCCCACATGATCCGTGTGTTCATGCGTGATGAATATCCCGTTCAGCCCTTCCAGGGTTTCCCCCAGCACGGCCATACGGGCCTGGAGTTGTTTTACACTGAACCCGTTGTCGATCAATATTTTGGCGGAGGGGGAGACAATCAGCGTGGCGTTGCCACTGCTTCCGCTGCCCAATAATGCGAACCGAAACACGTATTAAGCCTTTCGTGTCAAGATGAATAAGAAGGAAGTATAACACCGCGTTGGAACCCTATCAACGCGCGGAATGATTTGGAACCATCCCTTGAATAACTTGCTCGAAACGTTTTAGGATAACAACAGAGAAGTAAGGGATATTTTGGAAAATATGTTGAGAAACGCTCCATGACAACAGAATTGAAAGACAGATTGAAGCAAGAATTAGCACAATGCCTCGGACAAGCCCAGGAGATCCGAAAAATTGTGGTGTTTGGGTCTTTTCTTACCAGCGAGGTTCCGAAGGACATAGACATAGCCATATTTCAAGATACCGAGGAGGACTATTTGCCCTTAGCCTTGAAATACAGGCGATTGGCTAAATCTGTCGCGGAACAAATTTCTATAGATATTATCCCATTACGGCCTGCCGCAACAGGGTCTTTTATGGATGAGATTTCCAAAGGGGAAGTCATTTATGAACGATGAGGCCGCTGGTTGGTTGAAATATGCGGAGGAAAACCGATTAACGGCGGAACTGTGCTTACATAATGGCCTTTATAATCCTGCGGTACAAAATGCGCAACAAGCTGTAGAAAAAGCCCTGAAATTTTTGAGTATACAAATGGGTATACCGGTTCGAAAAACGCATAACATTGTACGTCTGAACAAGGATTTACTTGCCAAAGGAGTGGACTGTGGTCTAGATGACCACGCCTGCGACCTGTTGGACGCGGTATATCTTCCTTCAAAATATCCCCTGGGTTCGGCCCTTCCTGACTTTGAGCCCGATAGCGACATAGCACGTCTTTGTCTCACTATCGCCAATCAAGTTCTCTTATTTACGTCTCGATATTCCTATCAAAACATGGAATAATGGCGGTATTTCGTTTCGGATATGATTTCGTTGAAAAGCCGAGGGACTGTTTGCCGAGGAATGTTAATTGACACTTTGGCGGCTGGTGTCTATAATCATGGGCGGCTGTCAAAATAGTTAAAAGCAAAGGATACTGCGCGGCATGATGCGCATGGAACATAGGCAAACCCTGGCCCAGAAACAAACGCAGCAGCTTATGCTGACGCAGAAGATGCAGCAGGCGCTGCATATTCTGCAATTGTCGGGGCTGGAGCTGGAGCAATACGTGCAGCAGGAGCTGGATGCGAATCCGTTCCTGGAGGTGGCGCAGAAACCGGAAGAAGCGCCCGATTCCCGGCAGGAGTCCCAGCCGGTCCCGGAAGCGCCCGCGTTTGATGAAGAACCGTTTGATCTGGATGCGTTTGCCGACCAGTGGGACATCCGGCGGCGGGAAGGCCGCGACCTCAGCGCAAACCATGAGTTGTTCGACCGGCGTCAATTTTATGTGGACAGCATCACGCAGGGGGAATCGCTCCGGGCGCATTTGCTGACCCAAATGCGGATTACGGCCGAGAATGAAGCCGTATATGCGGTTGGGGAGCGGATTATCATCGGCGATATTGACGGCCGGGGGTACTTTACGGGGGATCCTGCGGCCATTGCCGCGGAACTGGAAATTCCGGAAGAACAGGTCCATCACGTTTTGGAGATTATCAAGCATTTTGAGCCGACGGGCGTGGGCGCGCGGGATATGGTGGAGTGCCTGCTGCTTCAGATTGAGGCGTATCATCCGGAAGAGGAAGAGTTGAAAATCCTGGTCCGGGACCACCTGGATGCCTTGATGCACCGGCAAATCCCGCAGATCGCGAAGGCGATGAAGATCAAGCCGGAGCGCGTGGAGGAATTGCGGAGTTTGCTGGCGGGATTGAATCCCTGGCCGGGGCACGAGTTCGAGTCGGAGCCCACGCAGTACGTCACGCCCGATCTGGTGGTGGAAAAGGTGGATGACCATTTTGTGGCGCGCCTGATCGAGGAGCGCATCCCGGCGCTCCGGGTGAACAATTCCTTTCATGACGAGGTGCGCCGGGGCTCGGTCACGCAAGAGGAAAAAGAGTACATCAAGCAGAAAATGGAATCGGCCAACTGGCTGGTGCGGAACATTGCGCAGCGGCAGCGCACGCTGTTGCGCGTGGCGCAGGCGATTGTGGATGTCCAGGAGGCGTTTATGGAAAAAGGGGTGGAACACATCCGCCCCTTGACGCTGATGGACATTGCCGGCATTGTCGGGGTGCATGAATCCACGATTGCGCGCACGACGCGGGGAAAATACATGCAAACGCCGCAAGGCCTGTTTGAGTTGAAATATTTCTTTTCGCACGGGCTGAGTTCGGACAACGGCGCCAATCAATCCACCAAGAGCATCCAGGCGTTGATCAAGAAAATCATTGATGAAGAAGACAAGCGCAAGCCGCTCAGTGATCAGCAGATTGCGGACATGATTCAGAAGCAGGAAGGGGTGCATATTGCACGGCGCACCGTGACCAAATACCGGGAAGCCATGGGCATTCTGAAGACGTCCATGCGGAAAATGTATTAGGCGGGTATGGGGTTTAGGGTTTGAGGTTCAGGGTGGAGAAGATATTTTCCACAACGTGAGCGGCCGCGTGCGGTTTTGCGAGGGTGGCCGCGGCTTCACCCATGGCCGTGAGGCGGACCGGATCAGCAAATAATTCCAGGAAAAATTGCATCAGACGTTCGCCGGTGCATTGTTCATCCGTCACGACCAGCGAAGCGCCGGCCTCTTCGAAGGCGCGGGCGTTTTGTTCCTGGTGATTGTCGGTGGCAAAGGGGAATGGCACAAGAATGGAGGGTTTGCCGAGCACGGCGAGTTCAGCGGTGCTTGATGCGCCGGCGCGGCTCACGATGAGATCGGCGGCGGCGCATGCGCCCGCCATGTCTTCAATGAAGGGAAACACCTGAACGTTGCCCGCATGGTTCTTGACAACAGCGCGGGCATCCTCCGCATCCTGTTTTCCGGTCATCCAGAGAATCTGTGGACCATGGGCGCCAAGCAGGGTCACCACGGTTTTCATGGCCTGATTCAGGGTTCGCGCGCCCTGGCTGCCCCCGCTCACCAACACCACGGGGCGGCCTTCATCCAAGTGAAACCTGCGGCAGGCCTCACTTCGCGCGGGCGGGGAAAGGAAATCGGCACGGACCGGATTGCCCACCACAACGGCCTTATCCTTGGGATACTTTCCGAGGGTGTTTTCATAGCTCAGAAAGATACGCGTGGCCCGGCGCGCGAGAATACGGTTGGTCATTCCAAGGCGTTTGTTTTGTTCGTGCATGAACGTGGGCACGCCCAGGAGTTGCGCGGCGAGGCCGACGGGCAGGGAAACATACCCGCCCACGCCGATCACGCACTGGGGACGAAAGGTCAGGATAAGGGCAAGGGCGCGCACAACCCCAAGGAGTGTTTTCAGCGCGACCCCGATTCGGCGCAAGGATTTTCCGCGCGGCCACCCTTCGGAGGGAACATGTCGAAAGGGAATATGGTTTGCGGCACTGACACGTTCTTCGATGGCGCCGCGGCGGCCGGCCCACAGAATTTCAGCATCCGGACAGCGGCGGCGAAGTTCTTGAATAATGGCGACGGCCGGTGAGGTGTGGCCGCCGGTGCCGCCGCCGGTGATTAGGATGCGCGGGGCCACGGGTTAAATCCCGTGCGCCGAGGGCGCATGGCCGGTTCCGTGGGCGAGCACGCGTTTGGGCTCCGGCGCATGGGCTTGAATGCCAATATTCACCAATACGCCCACCATGCCCAGCGAGGCCGCGAGGGAAGTGCCGCCGTAACTGATAAACGGCAGGGGGAGGCCCTTGGTGGGAAGCAGGCCCGTGGTCACGGCCATGATGAACGTGGCCTGGAACGTGATCAGGCAGGAGATGCCCGAAGCCAGCAGGCCTCCAAAGCGATCCGGGGCATGTTTCGCGATGCGGAAGGTGGCCCACGCAAAAACACAGAACAGGGCCACGACCGCCAGGGTGCCCATGAGGCCCAGCTCCTCCCCGACGACCGGGAAGATGAAGTCGGTGTGGGCGGCGGGGAGATACCCTAATTTCTGTTCACCCGCTCCGACACCATGCCCCAACACACCGCCGCGCGCGAAGGCGGAGTACGCCTGGATCAACTGCCACCCGGCATCGTCCCGATAATCCCAGGGATTGACAAAAGCAAGCAAGCGCCGCATGCGATGGGGAAAGAGCACAATCAAGGCCGCCACGCCGGCTGTGGCGGGGACAATGCTGATCGCAAGGTATTGCCACCGGACGCCCGCAATGAACATCATAATACCGGCGACGGCAAACATCATGGCGGGGATGCCCAAATCGCGTTCGGCGAAGACGAGACCGGCAAACAGGCACGTCATGGCCACGGGGGGAACGAATCCCCGGAAAAACTCCCTTACGTGTTCGCGGTTCTGGGTGAACTTGGCCGCCAGCCAGAGAACGAGCATGAACTTGGCGAACTCCGAGGGCTGAAACCGGGAAATGCCGCGGATGCCCAGCCAGCGGCGCGCGCCATCCACCTCGATGCCCACCCCGGGAATCATTACCAGGAACAAGGTAGCCAGGGCGAAGAGCAGCATTCCGCGAAACACGTTCTTGTCCATAAGATGGTGGTAATCGAAGCGGGCCGCGCCAAACATCAACAACCCTCCCGCGCCCACATAAAACAACTGCCGTATCAACAATCCCCGCTCGTCACCCTGTACGGCGCTGGCGCTGTACACCATTAAAATGCCAATCAATGACAACGCCAGCACCACGATAATCAATAGCGTGGTTTCGTCTTTCATGCGTGGGCCTCCCCGGCCATGTTCCGCACACAGGCTTTGAAATCACGGCCGCGTTCTTCAAAATTGGAGTAACTGTCAAAACTGGCGCAACCCGGCGAGAGCAGCACCACATCCCCGGGGCCGGCCGCCCCGCGCGCAAGCGCCACGGCCGCCGCCATAGCGGGGGCCCGTTCAGCGGGCACAAGATCGCCAAACGCGTCTTCCAATTTCGGCGCATCTTCTCCCAGGGTGACCAGTTTTTTCACATGGGCCTGCATCACGCCGCGCAAGACACGGTAATCGCTGCCCTTTCCCCGGCCCCCGGCGATCAAGACGATGGGTTGCCGGAAACTCTCCAGTGCGACACGCAGGCTGTCGATATTGGTGGATTTGGAGTCGTTGTAATAATCGACACCGTCCAGTTTCAGAACATGTTCGATGCGATGTTCGACCGCTCGGAAAGCCCGCAAGCCTTCCAGGGTCTTTTCCCAGTGGAACCCGCCAGCGCGCATCATGGTTAAGGCCGCCAGCACGTTGGACAGGTTGTGGCGGCCCGGCAGCGGGTTATCGGACAATTTGGCCACCGCCGCATCATTATGGCGGATGGTGTCCCCGTCGACCCAGAGGCCGTCCAGCAAGCGTTTCTGAATACTGAAAACTGACAGGCGTGCATCATCGGGGACTGCCATCTCTTCCGTCCAGGGATCATCGTCATTGATTACCGCCACGTCTCCATCGCCTTGCCGCGCGAAGATGCGTTCCTTCGTCCGGGCGTACTGTTCCATGCTTCCATGGCGCGCCAGATGGTCCGGGGTAAGATTGAGCACGGCGGCAATCCAGGGATGGAACTGGACCACCGTTTCGAGTTGGTAACTGCTGACTTCCGCCACGATATATTCCGGCGTGGCGGGTTGCAGCACGGCCAGGGAGAGCGGCATGTCGTTATTCCCCGCGAGGGCCACGGTATGTCCGCAGGCGGCAATCATGGCGCGCAGGAGTTCGGTGGTGGTGGTTTTTCCGTTGGTTCCGGTGACCGCAAGGATTTTGGAACGACAGAACCGGGAGGCAAGTTCCAATTCGCCCAAGACGGGAACCCCCTGCTCCCGTGCCGCCTGCAAGAGGGGAAGGGCGGCGGGCACACCGGGACTGATCACAATGAGGCGGGCATTGGAAAAGGCCTGGATGCTATGGCCGCCTGTTTCGTATCGCACATCAAGAGCATCGAGTTCTCTGCAATATTCCTTGAGTCCCTCTTCGCTTTTTGAATCCGTGACATAGGGTACCGCCCCTTGGGACAAGAGGAGTTTCACCGCGCCCAGGCCCGAACGGCCCATGCCCATCACTGTTACTTTTTTCCCGCGCAAACACATGCGGTTGCCTGTTCTTTCTACCGTAATTTCAACGTGCTGAAACTCATGAGCGCCAGCAACAGCGCAAGAATCCAAAACCGGATGGTCACTTTGGTTTCCGACCACCCGAGCAATTCAAAATGATGGTGCAGCGGGGCCATGCGGAACACCCGCTTTCCCGTAAGTTTGTACGAGGCGATTTGGAGGACGACACTTCCAACTTCAATCACAAACAGGCCGGCCACGAGGGGCAGCAACAATTCCTGTTTGGTCAGGAGGGCCATTGCGCCTATCGCGCCCCCCAAGGCGAGCGAACCGGTGTCGCCCATGAACACTTCGGCGGGATGGGCGTTAAACCAGAGGAAGCCCAGGCCGGTGCCCAGCAGGGCCGTGCCGAATACAAATAATTCACTGGCTTCGGGAACGTAGGTGAGGTAGAGGTATTGCGACCAGTCGGCGCGGCTGACAACATAGGCAATGCCCGCATAGGTCAGAATCGAGGCAATAGAGGCCCCCGCGGCAAGCCCGTCCAGGCCGTCGGTGATATTCACGGCGTTTGAAATGGCCACCATGAGGAATATTACAAAAAGAACATAGAACAACGCCCCCAACGGGATAAATACGTCCTTGAAACCAGGAATGCCGACCTTGGTGTGGAGGTTGGGAACGCTTTTCGCCAGTGCGCCGGGCAGAGCGGATTCGAGCAACAGGCGGTCCAGACGCACCACTTCCATGTCATTCATCGCGGCGGGGTTTTTTTTAAGCAAATCCCGGGCCTCCGGCACCAAGGCATCGGGCGGCCAAAAACGCGCATCATACAGTCTGCGTTCGCCGAGGATATGGTTGATCCCTTGGAGCAAATCGCGCCGGGCCTCCGGGGGGCAGGTGTCGGAGGCGGCGATGGTTTTGGCGGCCTCTTGCGCCTTCTTATCGAGATTTCCCCATAGCGCGCTTGGGGCGGAATTTTTGGGAGAGGCCTCCACGTTCACGAGCATTTGGGCAAGTTTTTGCCAATCCACGACGTCGCGCGGATACACATAGGTGGCGCTGACCGTAATGGGGTTGTAGACAAGGTACAGTCCGAGAAACAGTCCGCACAGAATCTGTCCGGCGAATTTGGCGCGGGCGCTCAGGCCCATGTTGTGTTTGCGGCGCAGTTTGATGAAGTCATCCATGAAGCCCACGGCGCCCAACAGCAGGAGCACGCCTGCACAGAGGAGCAGGAGCCGGTTGCTCAGTTTTCCCCATAGCGCCAGGGATAACAGGGTGCTCAGGATGATCATGGTTCCGCCCATGGTGGGCGTGCCGGCTTTCCCTTTGTGCAGTTGGTGCAGATCTTCCACATGTTCTTTGCGGATGTATTGCCCAATCTTCAGGGCGCGCAGCCGCTCGATCAGCCACGGGCCCACCAGCAGGCAGAAAATGAAGCCGGTGATCGCCGCGCCGCCCGCGCGCACGGTGTGATAACTGAAAACGTTCATGGCGCCGATATAGGGTTTCAGCAGAAGCGCCAAATAGTACAACATACCTTTCCTTACATGTAAACGGCTTAATGCCGTGTTGTTCCGGTTTCGGGTTCTCCATAAAGGGCGCGCAAAGGGGGAAGAATATTCTCCATGCGTGTTCCGCGGGAACCTTTGATCAGGAGGGAGTCTCCGGGCCGCGCCACGGAATGAACGGCCCGTGCAATCGCCGCATGGTCCTGTATGACGTCTGCATGGGGGGTTCCCGCCGCCAAGGCGCCTTCGATCATATCATGCGCATAGGCGCCCAATCCAAAGAGGCGGGAGACGCCGCAGCGCCCCGCGATTTCACCGATTTCGCGATGCAATTGCGGCGCATCCGGACCCAATTCCAGCATGTCGCCCAGCGCGGCCATGCGCGCGCCTTTACCCGGGCGCGCGGCCAGCGCCTCGAGGGCGGCCTTCATGCTTGCCGGGTTGGCGTTATAGCTGTCGTCCAATACCTCGAGCGGGCCAACACGACCGATACGGAAGCGCGCGGCATGTTCCAGTGCGGTCCGCAGGGGGGCTTCAAACGCCGTCACGCCATGCCGCAGACCCACGGCGATGGCCAGCAGAACATTGGTGATTTGGGCGGGGACGGCGAGTGGAAGCCGTACTGGGCCGATGGGGCGGATATCCAAGATCATTTCACCGGAAGGGTCCCAGTCCCATTGTTTCACCACCACGTCCCCGGCATGGCCAAAATAGCATTTACTTCCCTGGAAGCGTTCACCGATTTGCGCGCACCATTCATTGTCCGTATTCACGTAGAAGAAGCCGTCCGGGGGGAGCGCCTCCATAATTTCAGCTTTGGCGGCGGCGACATTTTCGATGGAACCGAATCCTTCGAGGTGGGCGGGGGCCACCAGGGTGATCGCGGATTCGGTGGGCCGTGCGAGCGCGCACAACCGTGCAATTTCACCCGCATGGTTCGCGCCCATCTCGATGACGGCCCGCTGGGTATCAGCCTCCAATTGAAGCAGGGATAACGGACAGCCAATTTCATTGTTCAGGTTTCCCTGGGTTTTGACCACCCGGTATTTCGTTTCCAGCACTGCCGCCACGCAGTCTTTCGCGGTGGTCTTTCCGCAGGAACCCGTGATGGCAATGACAGGAACGGTGAATTGCTTGCGGTGGTGCGCGGCAAAGCGCTGCAAGGCCTCCAGCGGGTTTTCCACCACAATGCAGGGTTTGTCTCCCAGGGAAACTTGAGCGACCGCCGCGGACGCACCCTTGGCGAAGGCTTCGGGCACAAAGCGGTTGCCGTCAAAATTTTCGCCGGATAAGGCAAAGAATACCTGGCCGGGCCGCAGGGTGCGGGTATCGGTGGACACGCCGGAACATTCCGCATCCAGCGCGGTGGGCGCGGCATTCACAATGCGTGCCAGTTCCGAAGCGGTGTATTTCCAAGCCATGGTCAGCGGGCCTCCAGGGCCGCGCGGGCGGTTTCGCGATCATCAAAGTGAATGCGGGTGGTTCCGATAATCTGGTAGTCTTCGTGCCCTTTCCCGGCGATCATGACCAGATCGCCGCCACGTGCCATGCGGATGGCCGTTTCGATGGCTTCTTTTCGGTTCTCAATCACCTGGTAATCGCCGCCTTTGCGTTTTCCTTCCCGCTGCAATCCCACTTCAATGTCGAGCAGGATGCGGTGCGGGTCTTCCGTGCGCGGATTGTCGGAGGTCACAATAATGGCATCGGACAAGAGCGCGGCCACCGCGCCCATTTTCGGACGCTTGGTTTTATCCCGGTCGCCGCCGCATCCGAAGACCGTGATGAGGCGGCCCCCGCATATTCCGCGCGCGGCCTCGAGCACGTTGCGCAATCCGTCATCGGTGTGCGCGTAATCCACAATCACATGGAAGTCCTGCCCCGCCTTCACCGGTTCAAAACGTCCGGGAACACAAGGCAAAGAACGCAATCCTTCGGCGATGGCTTCGAGAGAAACCCCCAACCCTCCGGTAATCGCGGCGGCACACAGCGCATTCCAGACATTGTGGCGGCCCACAAGATGAATGAAGATTTCCCGCCGTCCCCAGGGCGTGACCAGATCAAACCGGGTTCCGTCAATGCTGGTAACGATATTCTCCGGTTTGATCTCGCCGGTGCTCCCAAACGTCAAGCAGCGGACCGTTGAGGCATTGACAAACGCTTCCGCCGAGGGGTCATCCATGTTGACCGCGGTAAAACCGTCTTCGCCGGTAATGCGTTCGAACAGTTTGAGTTTGGCGCGGCGGTACGATTCCATGTCGTGGTGGAAGTCCAAGTGGTCTTGGGTGAGATTGGTGAACGCTCCCGCCGTGAAGCGGATGCCCGCCACGCGTTCCTGTTCGAGCGCGTGCGAACTGACCTCCATCACGACATGGGTCTGGCCACACGCTTTCGCACGGGCAAAATGCGCCGCCAGTTCTTCCCCAAAGGGGGTGGTATGCAACGCGGGCGACACTTCACCCGCAATTTCATATCCCAGCGTGCCGAATTTCGCGGTGGGATGTCCCGCCGCCCGAAGAATGCTCTGGACCATGAAAATCGTGCTTGATTTCCCGTTAGTGCCGGTCACACCGATGACCGTCATGTCCTGGGTGGGATTTCCCATGAGAGCATGCGCTATATACCCGGCGGCTTTACGCACTTCGTTTGCATACAGGTAGGGCACTCCGCAAAGTTCAGAAATTCCTTCACGGTCTCCGAGGATGGCGGCGGCGCCCGCCGCCACCGCCGCCTCGGCAAAATCATGTCCGTCGGAATGACCGCCGCGCACGGCCACAAACAACGACCCCGGCCGCACCCGGCGCGAGTCCTCCGTGACCGCCATGATTTTTTCACACACGGCGGTTCCGGGGATATTGTCAAGCCCTCCGCACAAGGCCAAGATATCATGTAGACTTTTTGGTGTCATCGCTGTCTTCAACCACCGTCTCATCCGGCTTGGGTGCAAATTCCAACGCGCAGACCGGTACTTTCCCCAGCGGGGTGCCGGGTTCGGGGGTCTGCGCCACCACCCATCCCGCGCCTTTAGGATCCCAGGGAATGCCCAGGCTGCGCAAGGTTTCCAGGGCCTTGCGCTTAGTCATTCCCCTGAAATCAGGCAACGGTTTGGTGCGATTGATACCATCCGCATTTCCCGTCCCCAGTTCCAAATCATCCGACGGCTCCCACATATGGCCGAGCGAAGCGGCAAAGGCCATTTCATCGGCGCTATCGCCGATGGTATCGGCATCGGCGGTTTCCGTTTCCGCTTTTTCTTCGTTTTCCGGCTCCGTTTTGTCCTTTTTCGCGGCGGACGCGATTTTTTCCGCCTGCTTGGTTTTTTCCTTCAGATCGATGCGCCGGCCATTTTCATCCAAAACGGGGTCTTCGGGAACGTTGAGACGGATAAGGGTGTCGCGCACCACCTCTTTGAAAACCGGCCCGCACACCCAGCCGCCGTAATACGGGTAGGTCGTGGGATGCTTGACAATGATGACCGCCACGACTTGCGGCTTCGCTATGGGGGCGAATCCCGCAAAGATGGCGGTGTAGTTTCCGGGAATGAAACCGCCGCCTTCCTTGGCGGGCCGGGCCACTTGGGCGGTGCCCGTTTTCCCGCCGGCCCGGTATTCCGGGATAAGGGCCTTTTGCCCTGTGCCGTTCAACACCACTTGATGGCAGAGTTGTTTCATGGTATCGGCGGTGGCGGGCGAGAGCAGGCGCACGGGCACGGCGGGCTTGTGCCAGTAGGTTTCCTCGCCGGTGCGCGCGGCCACGCGTTCCACATAATAGGGTTCCACCAAATAGCCGCCGTTGGCGATCACCGCGAAGGCGCGGGCTAATTGCACCATGGTCACCGCCACTTCCTGCCCCATGGGGATGGAACCCATGGTCAATCGGGACCAATTCTTCCGGGGGGGCACCAGTCCCGGGCTTTCCAGCGAGAAATCATGTGTTGCGCGCTGACCGAATCCATAGCGGTTAAGCCATTGTTCCATTCGTTCCGCCCCCAGCATGGCGCCCACTTTGATAATCGCGATATTGCTGGATTCCTCGAAACACTTGGAAAAGGGGACCGTGCCCATCTTGTGCACGTCTTTAATGCGGTGCCCATAGGGGTTAAAGGCGCCATTCTCACAATTAATCATGGTTTCCGGGGTGATCAGGCCATGTTCCAGCGCGGCGGAAGCCGTAATGATCTTGAAGGAGGAACCGGGCTCGAAGACATCGATCAGGGCGCTGTTCTTGCGCAATTCCGCTTCGTACTGGTCGTATTGATTGGGGTCGAAGGCGGGGCGCGTGGCCAGAGCCAGAATAGCGCCCGAATAGGGATTCAAAATGATGCCCATGGCCCCGTCGGCCTTGGTTTCCGCCATGCGCTGGTCCAGGGCGTGTTCCAGGGTGTGCTGAATATCCATGTCGATGGTCAGTTGGACGGATTCGCCGCCGCGCGGTTCCTGATACTCGAGGGTCAGGGACTCGAGCAACTGGCGTGAGCCATCCTTGCGGGCCTTGTATTTTCCGGGCACACTGCGCAGATGCTTGTCGAATTTCTGTTCGAGTCCTTCGCAGGCTTCCCCGGCGCGGTTCACAAACCCCAGCAGATGAGCGGCGGTATCGCCCTGCGGATAATAGCGGATAGGTTCATATTGCACCATAACCGCGCCCTCGCTCAGGTCTTGGATTTCGTGCAACAGGGTTTCCGGCACATCCGTGAGCCAGCGTTTAATCCAGACAAAACGGCGCAGATTCCCTTTTTCATCTCGTTGGGTAAACCGCTGCAGGCACTCCGCCGGGTCCACGCCCAAACGCTCGCTGAGTTGATGCGCAAGGGTTTCCGGATTTTTCACCAAACGGGGGTCCGCCCACAAGGAAGGCACTTGCCGTTCGGTCGCCAGCATCAGGCTGTTCCGGTCGAAAATTTCCCCCCGCGGCTCGCGCAGTTCAATCTCGCCGATATGGAAGGCCTCTTCTTCCGTCAATTCATGGCGGGGATTCAGTTGGAGCCACGTGAGGCGCAGGGCAATGATGCCGAAGAGCACAAGAAAGGCTGTAAACACCCATTTTTGCCGGGCATGCACGTCTTTGGCCGGCTGGCCGCCATAGGCGGCGGTATCGGGATGATAGTTTTCCCGGCGGCGCCAATCCATATATATATCTCCCCCGGAACATCGCCGGCGCGGTGCCTCTACACGATGCCGGTTATTCCATTACCACGGTACCTAACAATTTCGCTTCCTCGAGTGATTCAATAGAAGCTAGGGCTGGTACAAGCCCGGACGTTTCCGGTGTTGAGGGGGCCGGAACGGGGCCGGTCATGGGGTGTTGCGAGGCGGATTCAGGCTGAACCGGTGCCTTCGGGGCGATAAGGGGCTGAACCGGCGCGGCGGCGGTCCCGGCGTCTATCGTGCCCTGCGCCCGCGCAAGGGCAAACGGGGCCTGCGGGGCGCGTTCCCGCCATTGCCCGTCCCACCGTACGGTCACCACTTGGTTGGGGTTGGGTTCCACCAAACCGATATTGGGGGCCTTCGCACCCAAATCCCCCAGATTTTCCTGCTGGGCGCGCAGGACCCGCACGTGCTCCAACTCGCTGGTGAGGCTGCGTACTTGGCTGCTTAACCGGCCCACGGCATAATCGTTGTTCCGCGTTTCGATATTCAGCCAAGCGTCAAAAAACATCAAGCTAAAGGGAAAGGCAAGCACCGGCGTCCATTTGATCCAGCCATACAGTGCCGCGCGCTGCCTCTGCCGGCTAATAATTCGATGCATGACCGTATTCTCCTCCCGCGGCCAGCTTTTCCGCCGCCCGCAATTTTGCGCTTTTCGCGCGTGGATTCCTCCGCGTTTCCTCCGCCTCCGGAAGCACCGGCTTCGGCGTACATACGCGCAGTTTCGGCGGGATCAAGGTCTGGACCCGTCCGTCGGATTCCAGAATCCGCCGGGGCCGCGAAGCGTCTTGAAAGACTTGCTTGACCACGCGGTCTTCTCCTGAGTGGAACGCTATCACCACAATCCGTCCGCCCGGTTTCAGGGCCGTGATGGCCTGACAGAGGCCTTGTTTGAGCCAGCGCAGTTCCTCGTTCACTGCCATCCGGATGGCCTGGAACACCGTGCGTACTTCTTCGGGGGTGCCGTGTACAAACGAAAGCCCTTCACAAACCGCCGATTTAAGGTCTTCGGTCCGGCGCAGGGCTCCCGTGTCCCGGCGCCGCAGGATGGCGCGCGCGATCCGCTTCGCGGGGCGCACATCGCCGTAGCGTTGAAGCACGTTCACCAAATCCGGTTCGGTCACCCGCGCCAGGAATTCCCCGGCGTCCGGACCGCGCGAGGGGTCCATCCGCATGTCCAACGGGCCGTCTTCCTGAAACGAGAAACCGCGTTCCGCCGCATTCAACTGTCGGCTGGATACTCCAGCGTCTATAAGCACGCCGTCCACCGGGCCCATGCCCAGGCGGGCGAGCGTATCCAACAAATCACCATAATTCGCGTGGTGCACGGAAACCTGGGGAAACGGCCGCAATCGTTCCGAGGCCCGTTCCACCGCGTCCGGATCCCGATCCAGCGCCACAAGCCGTCCGCAGGTTAACTGTTCGGCGATCAGGGCCGAATGACCTCCCAGACCCGCCGTGGCATCCACATACACGCCGTCAGGTTTGACCGCGAGCCATTCGAGCGCCGCTTCGGCGAGTACGGGAATATGCTCCGCCGCGCCGTTCATGGCGCCATCATCACGCGGCTTCGCGATAGGCCTGAATCGCCAGCGGCTCCGCGCGGAACATCTCGAACACCTTGGTCACGCCCACCATGCGGAACAGGCGCTCGGTGTAAAGATTGACTCCCACGAGCTTCATGTCGCCCCGGTAGGCCCGGATCTGGCGCAGGCGCTCGACCAGCACTCCCACGGCCATGTAACTTACAAATTTCACATGCTCCAGGTTCACCACCAGATGGTAGCGTTGATCCTGGATGCACTTGGCCAGCGCCAGGCGAAGCATGTTCATCCCATCTTCGTCAATGTCGCCGTCCAGCCGGAGCACGGTAATCGCTCCACTCTCCAATCGTTCAATCTTAAGCACCCTGCGCATCTCCCTCGGTTGCGGCGGCCGGCCCTATCTTACGCCCAAACAGCCGGACCGCCATCGCCTTGTATTGTTCCGCCTGCCGCGCCTGATAGGCACGCCAGGTTTCCTTCGACCATACCTGCAAATGATCATGAACCCCGATAATCACCGCCTCGCGGTCTATCCCCGCATACTCCCGAAGGGGTTGGGGAATGGGGAGACGGCCCTGGTTGTCCCGCTTGACCTTCGCTACACTACCCAGGAAAAAGCGGCGGAAATCCATCATCTCGGGGTCAAGCGTCGAACTATTGTCCACTTCCAACAGCAATTTTCCCCATTTCTCCTTGTCGAACAGGAAAATGGCGCCGTCGAAGCCGCGTGTGAGGTACCACGTGTCGTGGTCATGCACTTCCATGACAGAACGGAACTGCAAGGGCAGGTTCATCCGGCCCTTGTCGTCCAAGGAAGCTGTCGACTCTCCAAAATACATCCCAAGTCCCCTTACTAACCATTAACTTTCCACTAACACTCCACAAAATTACCACAAAATATCCCCCAAGTCAACAATTTTTTTATTGCTCTCCAAAATGCGTTTCTCTAGTAATCGCAAGGGGTTACAGCGAAAAATCAGACCACAATCCATGGTATCTTTTTCTTACGGCACCACAATATATAGAAAAACCGGCAAAGCAGTGAAAAATAGCCGATTTGTCCACAGATAAATGGGTATCCTGCGGAAAGTATGTCCACGTGCGCAAAAAGGTATCCTTGGGGACGCGAAAAACCCGTTCAGGAGAAAAGAATCCGCAGGCGGGTAATGTTGCGTTGAGAAGGATAACTTTCTATAGTGCGGAGAGTGCTTTTATGCGGAACGGAAGAAAAGGCGCGCGCTATGTATTATGTGGATCGCCAAAAATATCTGAATCAAATTATTTCCGGGAAAAAGGCGGATGAGGACAGGGTGGATGTCTCTCAAGGGATTGCTGTATTCACGGTGAGTGAGCAGATGGATCGCATGGAAAAGGCGTTCCGGCACATGCCGATGTTTATTCAGCACGGGCATTTTGGTGAGGAACGGGAATCGTTGGGATGGTTTTTCCCGCAGGAGGTGGCGGGGCGCACGAATGAGGCGTCCATGGGATTGGCGGACGGGTTGGTGGATTTACTCGAATTGCCGGGGGACCATGTGCCGGCGCACCGGGTGGAGGATGCGCGGCAACGGCATGAGCGACTCTGCACGGAATGTTCGTTGACAGAATATTATGACCGGGTCTGTCGTCACACGCGGACGGAATGCCTGGCGTTCGCGTTGCGCCCGGGCCAGAGGCCGGAGGATGCACCGCACGGAGATCGGTTTAAGGGGATGATTTCTGGGGATGCGTTTTTGTTTCCGATGAACAATACGGTGCTGAAACAACGGTATCCGGATCGCGCGGGCGTTATTGAAGGGATGGAGCGCCAGCTTAAGGAAATCTATGCGAAGCAGAGAGTGCATCCGGCAAATCTGAGGGAGCATGTGGAGATGATGGGGCGGACATTGGCGGAGGCGAAAGAAAACAAGGAGATTATTGGGGTTCACTTGAATTTTGCATGGGGGCGTTCACTGGAGATGCAGACATCATCCGAGATGGAAGCGGAACGGATATATGGGGTAAAAGAAGTATCGGAGGACGACTATCGAAAGCTTCAAGACTATCTTGCATTTGCCCTGGCGCGCTGCTGTGGAACACTGAAATTGCCGGTACAAATTGCGGTGGGTCTTTCGGATGAGCCGGACGCGCGGGTTGGAGCGGCGCGTCCACTCTTATTGGAGGAGTTCGTATCGCATCCGGAGTTGGCGGGAACGCGTTTTGTGCTGGTACACGGGGGGTATCCGTTCGACAATGAAACCGCCGTGCTGGCGCGGCATGCGAATGTGTGGATGGATTTTTCGCGGATGACGTGGCTGCTCTCGCCGAGTGTATTGGCGCGGCATGTGCGGGAATGGATGGAGGTGGCGGGCCCGGGGAAGATCATGGTGGGCATGGATGGTTCGGGGCTGGCCGTGATTCGCGGGGCATGGAATACACGCCGCGCATTGGCATTTGCGTTGTCCGGGATGGTAGAGGAACATGTGTGTACGGAACGAGAAGCGTATGACTCGGCGCGCGGTATTTTAACCACCACTGCACGGGAGGTGTATGGATTGGCGGCGCCGATGGGCGGTGCCGCCGTGTGAAAGGATGAACATGCCCGGATCGGCTTTGAAAACAAGCGCGTTCCCGCTCTTGGAAACGAGCAACAAAGAATTTAACCACCGATGAACACCGATATGTTGAAAAGGAGCGAGATATGAAGCAGGAGAAATCGAGGTTTGCATTGTTTTTTGGGAATCGGGGATTTTTCCCGGCGTCGCTTCAGGCGAGTGCGCGGCAGGAGCTTTCGCAAACGCTGCGGCGGCTGGGGCACGGGACGTTGATGCTGGACGCGGGGGCGACGCGGAATGGCGCGGTGGAAACGCCGGCGGAGGGGGAAACGTATGCGAATTTTCTGAGGAAGAACGCGGGGAAGTGTGACGGGGTTATCGTGTGCCTGCCGAATTTTGGGGATGAGACGGGGGCGGTAGCGGCGTTGCGTGAAGCCAATGTGCCCATCCTTATTCAAGCGTATCCGGATGAGATGGACAAGCTGGACCCGGCGCGGCGGCGGGATTCGTTTTGCGGGAAGTTTTCGATCATGGATGTGTTCAGCCAGTACGGGGTGAAATTCACCGCGTTGAAGCCGCATGTGGCCCATCCGTGCAGTGCGGCGTTCGCGGAGAATGTGACGTATTTCGACCGGTTGTGCCGGACGGTGAAGGCGTTGCGGAAAATGATTGTGGGGGCGATTGGCGCGCGGACGACGGCGTTCAAGACGGTGCGGATTGATGAATTGGCGCTCCAGCGGCATGGAATAACGATGGAGACGGTGGATATGTCGGAGGTATTCGCGAGGATGCGGGCGATTAAGGCATCGGACAAGCGGGCGCTGGCGAAGGCGAAAGTTTTGAGCGGGTACACCTGCTGGAAAGGCGTTCCGAAGAAGGCGTTTGAAAAGATTGTGGCGCTGGGGGTGGTGCTGGACGGACTGGTGGAGGAAATGAAACTGGACGCGCTGGCCATCCGGTGCTGGCTGGAGATGCAGCAGCAATTCGGCATTTCGTGCTGCGTGCTCTTGAGCGAGATGAATGAACGCGGCGTGATGGCGTCGTGCGAGGTGGATGTGGGCAGCGCCATCACAATGCGCGCCCTGGGCTATGCATCAGGCCAACCGGCGGCCTGCCTGGATTGGAACAATAACTTCGGCGATGACGAGAACAAGTGTATTCTGTTTCATTGCGGACCGGTGCCCCAGACCATGATGGCGGGGAAAGGCCAGGTCACCGATCACGCCATTCTGGAAAATGCGGTGGGGAAAGGCTGCGGGTATGGATGCAACACCGGCCGCATCGCGCCGATGCCCATCACCTTCGGCAACCTTACGACCGTGGATGGAAAAATGAAATTTTACCTGGGTGAAGGCCGGTTCACGGAGGATGTGGTGCCGGAGGCGTTTTTCGGCTGCGCGGGGGTGATGGAGACCCTGCGGCTGCAGGACATGCTGCTGGCGATTGGCCGGGATGGGCACCGGCATCATGTGGCGGTGACGCCGGGGCACGTGCTGGCGCCGGTGCGGGAGGCCTTCGAGAAGTATCTGGGCTATGAGGTGAGCCTTCCATGAGCCTGATGGGCATTGATGTCGGGACCACGGGCTGCAAGGCGGCCGCGTTCTCATTGGATGGCGCGTGTCTGGCCGCGGCGTACCGGGAGTATCCCACCCTGTATCCGCGGGAAGGCTGGATGGAATTGGACAGCCGAAAGGTGATTGAACACGTGTTTGCGTGCATCGCGGACGTGGCGGCGCACGCGAAGCGGGACCCCATATCGGCGCTTTGCATCAGTTCGATGGGCGAGGCGATGACCCCGGTGTCCGCGCGGCGGGAGATATTGGGCAACAGCATTCTGCACACGGATTTGCGGGGCGGCGAGTATGTGGAGCGGCTCTCGGCGGAAATCGGGCAACCGGCGTTTTACGCGATCAATCCCAACATCCTCGGGCCAAACTATTCGTTGCCAAAGCTGCTGTGGCTGCGGGAACATCGGACGGAAGTCTACCAGGGCGCTTGGAAACTGCTGCTGTGGGCGGATTTGATTGCCTTCATGCTGGGCGGCGAACCGGTGACCAGTCACTCGCTCGCGAACCGCACGCTGCTTTTCGATATCCATAAAGAAGACTGGTCGGAACAATTGTTGGGCTGGTCGGGCCTGGAGCGGGACAAGTTCCCAATCCCGGTATCAAGCGGAACCCGCGCGGGCTATGTCAGTAAAGAAATGGCGGAACGGCTGGGGCTGCCGAAGGGCGTTCACATTGTGGTGGGCGGGCATGATCAGTGCTGCAATTCGCTGGGCGCGGGCATTTTCGAGGCGGGCAAGGCCTGTTGCGGGATTGGGACGGTGGAATGCATCGCCCCCGCGTATGCGCGGATTCCTTCGGCGGAAGAAATGCTTCCTTGCGGGCTGAACGTCGAGCATCATGTGCTGAAGGGATTGTATGTTTCCTTCATTTACAATCAAAGCGGGGTGTTGGTGCGGTGGTTCCGCGATACGTTCGCGGCGGCGGACAAGCAGTTACTGGACGGGAATGAAGACCTGTACGATGTCTTGATGCGGGAACTGCCTCCGGAACCCACGCGGCTGCTGGTGCTGCCGCATTTCGAGATCACGGGCACGCCGGATTTTATTTCGGATTCGGCGGGGGTTATCGCGGGATTACGCACCACGACGCAACGGGGTGAAATCCTGAAGGCCATCATGGAAAGCGCGACGTTCTATTTTCTGGAAAGCCTGGATTCACTGAAAGCGATGGGGATTGACATGTCGGGATTTGTGGCCACGGGGGGCGGCGCGAAATCGGCGGCATGGCTTCAGATCAAAGCGGACATTCTGGGCGTGCCGTTTGTACGGCCGCGCATCACGGAATGCGGGATGTTGGGCGCGGCCATTCTCGCGGGAATGGCCACCGGCGTGTTTTCAGGCGCACGCGAGGGCGTCGAGCATTTCGTCCACCGCGACCGGGTCTTTGAACCGAATGCGCAACGGAACAAACAATATCAGGAGCTATACGGGCAATACCGGCGGTTGTATCCGGCGCTGAAGACGGTGTTAACGGAGTTGTAAAGCAGGGTTTGAGGGTTGGAAATTAGCAAAAAACCAGAGAAAACGATACATATTCGCAGTTTTCGCTATTTTTATTGACACAGAATAGTCCAACCGGTACTATAAAGGGGAGGCAATGTTGAGCCTAATTTAACGGTTTAGGCAATGATCTGGAGTGAGACATGGCGTAGGTACATCCGTACGTCAGAGGAGGGACTATTCATGCATGCGGTTCGATCTTTTTTCCCGGTGGTGTTCTGTGTGGTTGCACTTTTTACCTTGGGCGCCTTCCAGGCGCAGGCGGTGATTGTGGTGGAAAGCGCGGCGAATTGGGTGGACATTGCGCCGGTGGCGCAGTTGGATGAAGCGGTGGTGGTGCGCAACGGCGGTGTGCTCACCATCAACGCGGGGGTGAATGTGGTCTGGGTGGAGAGTGAGGATTCGGAAATTGGCGGGATCACGGTCCAGACGGGGAGCACCTTGGTAGCCGTTGGCGCATCAGGCAATCCAATCACATTCAGCGCCACGCATCCTTTGGGTTGGTACGGAATTACCATTGAGGATGGGGCCACGGCCACGCTGGAATATTGCACGCTGACTGGCGCGGGTTCGAGCGGCAATCCTTCGCTTACCTTGGGGGTGGGCACGATAGCGGCGCGGCACTGCATGGTCAGCGGCGGACAGGGGAATGGCGTTCAACTCAACGGCTCCGGGAACGTTTCGGTGCTCGAGGATTTAACGGTCACGGGCTGCACGGGGTTCGCGGTACACCAAAACACGGGGGATATGAACCCGCGAATTGTTGGCGTGAATTTTTCAGGAAATGGCGAGAATGCCAATGTGATCTGGCCGGGCACGCCGGCGGTGGCGGGGGTGTTCCGGGAGGTGAATTGGCAGATGGTGGGCGCGCCCTATGTGATTGCGGGGTGGTACAAACTGGGCGAAAACGGCATACTGAACATCGGCCCGGGGGTGCGGGTTGAATTTGCGGCGTCGGCGTCGGCCCGGCAAAGCAGCATCGGCGCGGCGGCGCTGGGTTGCTTGAACATTCAGGGAACACCGGAGAATCCGGTGCTGTTCACCTCGCACTTCGCGACGAAAACGCCCGGCGATTGGGCGGATTTGGCGATAGACGAGGGCGGTTCGGGGGTAATGGAAAACTTCATCGTGGAATACGCGGGGCAATGGAATTCATACAGCGTGCGCATCGCCAGTTCGGATGTCACGGTGCACAACATGGAAGTCCGGCACAGCAATTATGACGGCGTCAAACTGGACGCGGCGTTAATATCCCCCGCGCTGGACGGGCTGCACATTCATGACACGAACGGCTGGCCCTTGGTTATGTGGACCAACAACATGAATCCCGCCATCGGGGAAAACCTCGATTTCCATGACAATCCTTCCGGAAACGGTATGCTGGTGCTTTCGGGGAGCGGAGAACAAACCACCTCGAACATCGTCTGGACCGTGAACAGCGTGCCGTATGTTATCGCGGGATGGTTCCGGATTGGCAATGGTTCGGCCTTTACGATTCAGCCGGGTGTCAATGTTGCGTTCACGGCGGCGGGCACCTCGCTTCAGTCCAATATTGAGGCGATGAGCGGGGGAACGCTGAACGTGCAAGGCACGGCGGCGAAACCGGTGCGCTTCACCTCATTCAAAAGTGAGCCGGCGCCCGGCGATTGGTCGTTTATCCAGGTGGATCAAGGCGGCACGGCAAGCCTCGAACAATGCCGCATCCGGCACGCGGGATGCGCGAACAGCCCCGCCTTCATCATTAACACGCCGGATGTGACCGTCAATAATATGGTGATTGAAAACTGCCAGTACGACGGGATTCAGTTGAATAACGCGGGGATCAGCCCGCGCCTGAGCAATATCGTGGTGCGTCATTGCGGCGGCTGGGGCATTGTGCAGACGGCGATCACCATGATGCCCGTGTACGGCAACATCAGCCTGTACGGCAACACCGGCGGCAATGCCATTGTCATGTGGGCGGGCACGGGCGGCAATAGCGTAAGCCAGAACATGCAATGGCATTTGTGCGGCGCGCCCTACGCCGTTTCGGGGTGGGCGCGGTTCGCGGAAAATGTCCATCTGGACGTAGACCCCGGGGTGATCGTGCAGTTCGCCCCGGCGGGCGCGGCGCTGCAATCCAATTTTGAACTGAACAACGGCAGCCGCCTGACGGCGCACGGGACGCCGTCTCAACGCATTTTGTTTACCTCGTATAAAGAAAACCCCGCGCCGGGGGATTGGGAATTTATCCAATTTAATCCGGGCAGTTCGGGAAGCTTCGACTACTGCACCATCGAGTATGCGAACGGGAATGCGCTGTATTGCTATACCTCCGCGGTGACCGTGCGGAACTCGATCATCCGAAACGCAAATTGGTACGGGGTGTTGGTGCGCGATAATGCCCAGCCCGCCTTTATCAACAACCACATCGAGGGCAATCGTACCCACGGATTCTATAGTTACAGTGCGGGGACGGTGGTGGATCTTCGCGGGACGTGGTGGGGCGACGCCTCGGGCCCCTACCACCCCACACTGAATCCAAATGGCCTGGGCAATGCGGTGACGGATGGGTGCCTGTTCGAGCCGTGGGCCACCGAGCCGGTCATAGGTTCGACACTGTTTGCTTGGCCGCCGACCGTACGGATTGATCTTGAGGGCGGAAACGGCTTTGTCGCGGTCGAGAACACAGGCTCGGGCGATTTCACCTGGAACACACAGGTGACCTCGGGGCAGGATTGGCTTTCAGTGCAGACGGTGAAAGCAGGCGGGACCGGTGGATTCACGGTGGTGGCGGAACCCTATAGCGGAGCGTTACAGCGCGTGGGACAGATTCTGTTGACGACGTCCGACCCGGGCGTGGCCCCGCAAACGATTCTGGTGGCGCAGCCGGGCACGGAAGGCACGGGACTATCGCATGTGGGGGATCAGAATCAGGACTTCCTGATCTCCCTGTCAGAATTGCTGCGCGTGATTCAGTTCTTTAATTCCGGGGGCTATCATTGCGCCACCGGGACCGAGGACGGGTATGCCCCCGCCCCGGGCGACACGGGATGCACGGCCCATTCCAGTGATTACAACACTCAGGACTGGCGGATTAACCTGTCAGAATTGTTGCGTCTCATCCAATTCTTCAATTCCGGCGGCTATCACCAGAACGTGGACAGCGAAGATGGTTTCGGCCCAGGCAAGCTGTTGTAGACCGAAGCGTGAAACATGCGTGCATTTGAGCTGGTCCCTGTTTTTCGTTGGATTCGCGGGGGGGGACTCAGGTAGGATGGGCGCATGAAAACAGGAAAAAATACAGGAAGCATGAATACAGGTGTCGGCGGCGCCCAATGGAAGGTGCTGTTGGCCGCGTTTGGCGGTTGGCTGTTCGACGGTTTTGAGATGGGCCTGTTTCCGATTGTGGCGCGGCCCGCCCTGATGAGCATGCATGAGGGGGGCGGCGCGGTGGACGGGTTCGTCGGAGCCTGGATGGGCAATATTACCGCGTTGTTCCTGCTGGGGGCGGCGGCGGGCGGCCTGGTCTTCGGGTGGCTGGGCGACCGCATTGGCCGGGTGCGTGCGATGGCCCTGAGCATCCTGATGTACTCGATGTTCACGGGCTTGGGCTATTTTGCCCAAGAACCCTGGCATTTGGGACTGTTCCGGTTTATTGCGGCCCTGGGCATGGGCGGTGAATGGTCGCTCGGGGTGGCATTGGTGATGGAATACTGGCCGGACCAATGGCGTCCGTTGCTGGCGGGCATAATCGGGGCGGCGTCGAATGTGGGATTTCTTCTGGTGGCGATGGTGGGCCGCTTGATTCCCGTGACGCCGGATTCCTGGCGCTGGATGTGGCTAATCGGCGTTCTGCCGGCCTTCCTGGTGTTTCTTATCCTTCAATGGGTGCCGGAATCCGAACGCTGGAAAGAGTCGGTATCCCGGGGAGCCTCCGGACCGCTTCGCGAGGTGTTTTCCCGGGCCTATCTAAAGCACACGCTGCTGGGTATTGCCTTTGCTTCGATTGCGCTTATCGGTACGTGGGGCACGATCCAATGGGCGCCGGTGTGGGTGGACCAGATGGTGGGACACACCATGCCGGGGGCGAAAGCGGCCGTGGCCATGATTTCCGCCCTGGGCGCCATCACCGGATGCCTTATCGGCCCCTTGATTGGCGGGAAGATCGGCCGCCGTCCGGCGTTTTTCCTGCTATGCCTGTCTTCGCTGGTCACGTGCGGTTTTCTTTACCGCTCGGGCCTTGCCTATGGGCTGACGTTTCAAATCGCCATGTTTCTGGCCGGGACGACAACCGCCGCGTTTTATGGATGGTTTCCGCTGTTCTTGCCGGAATTGTTTCCCACACGGGCGCGGGCGACGGGCCAGGGGGTGTGTTTCAACACGGGGCGGATTTTTGCGGCGTTTGGCGCGGTCTTGGGAGGTCAGTTGGTCGGGTATTTCGACGGGGATTACGCGCGCATGGGCGCGGTCATTACACTGGTGTATGTGTTGGGGCTGGTGTTGATCTGGTTTGTTCCGGAAACCAAGGGAAAACCGCTTCCGGAATGATGTGACGGGAAAGAGGCATGGGCATAATGAAGCTTGAATCTGGACCGGTGAAAACCCTGGTAATCAAAATTGGCACGAATCTGTTGAGCGGAAAGGCCGCGTTTGACGGGCGGGTGATGGAGGCGTGCGTCAAGGAAATCTGCCGGCTCAAGCACGTGCGGGAGATGAATATCCTGGTGGTGAGTTCGGGGGCCATCGGGTGCGGGATGCGGGAATTGGGCCTTGCGGAACGTCCGAAGGCATTGCCGTTGAAGCAGGCGGTGGCGGCGGTGGGTCAAGCCACGCTGATGCACAATTATGAAATTCTGTTTAAGACTTTTGGAAAGGGTCTGAGCACGGCGCAGATTCTGTTGACCTTGTCGGATTTGGATGATCGGCAAACCTACCTGAACATCCGCAATACGCTGAATGCCCTTTTCGACATGAAGACAGTGGTGCCGATCATCAATGAAAACGACACGACGGCGGTGGAGGAGTTGCGGTTCAGCGACAATGACACGCTGGCGGCGCGCATCGCGGCGAAGATAAACGCGGATTTGCTGATCATTCTCACGGACGTGGACGGCCTCTATGACAAGAATCCGGTGCGGTATGCCTCGGCGAAACTGGTGGAACATGTCAAGACGATTACGCCGGCGATGCTCGAGATGGCGGGCGGGGCGGGAAGCATGGCCTCCACGGGCGGCATGCGCACGAAACTGGAAGCGGCGAAAATGGCCTGCGCGGCCGGGGTGCCGGTGGTGATTGCAAACGGGCAGCGGCCGGGCATTTTGCACGGGGTTCTGGAAGGCGCTCTCCCCCACACGGCATTCGCGCCCGCGAAAACGGCCTTGCCGCATCGCAAGCGTTGGATTGCGTTTGGCCGCGCGGTGCGGGGCGCGCTCCTGGTTGACGCCGGGGCGCGCCAGGCGCTGCAAAACAAGGGGAAAAGCCTGCTCCCGGCGGGGATTGTCAAGGTGGAAGGAGAATTCAATTTGGGGGATGCGGTGCGCATTTGCGCCTTGGACGGCACGGAGTTCGCGCGCGGGCTGGTGAATTATCCCAGCGGGGACCTGCGGCGCATTCAAGGCCGCAAGAGCAAGGAAATCATGGCGATCCTCGGGCATAAGGATTTTGATGAGGTGGTCCACAGGGACAATATGGTGCTGGTGTAACGAAGGGCCGGATTTTTCCCGTGCACTTTACATTTCCGCCGCGTTGCCATTTCTTTTGCCATCCTCTTGACTGCCCCCTCCGGCCCGACTACAATCAACGTGAAAAATAGCGTATCCGGTGGAATTGGTGGATGAAAGAGTTCTGTTTCGAAACGTTCAATGTTCAGGAAGGCAACCGGACGGCCTATGAGGCGTGCCGGGAGATTGCCGCGTTGCGCTACCGTGGGGCGTCGCCGGTGGTGCTGCTGGGCATGCCGGGCGCGGGGAAAAGTCATTTGTTGTGGTCGGTGGTGAAGCACATCCGGGCGCGGCCGGTCAAAGTGGGATTGGGTCTTGTGCTGGCGCATGAATTTCCGGAGAAGGTGCGGCAACTCATTCAAAATCCCGCGCCGATTCAGCAGAGCCGGAATGCCATCTTATTGGTGGACGAATTGGAGCAATTCCAGGACAACGCCTCGGACCTGGAAAAGGTGGTGGAACTCTTCCATCAAAACAACCATGTAGTGGTGCTGGCGAGCAACGTGCATCCGGACCGCCTGGATGTTTTCAGCACCGCCTTTAAGATTCTGCTGGGCAAGGGACGGCTGCTCGAAATGGGGAACGAGCCAACGCCCGTTCCCGCCGCCACCCCAACGCCCGCATTGGAAATCCAGGGAGATGTCGCGGCCCTGCAATCCGAAGTGGAGACGCTGCGCTGGGAGCGTTTTGAACTTGAACGAAAAATGGCCGATAAAGTCGCGGAGGCCGTGAACGCGCGCAAGGCGGAATTTGAGGCGTTGCGCAAAGAATTGGAGGAGGCGAAGGAAGATGCCGCATCCGCGTTGGCGGAACAGGCCAGGCTTCAGGGGCTGCTGGGCGCCAAACAGAATGTGGAGGAATCCTTCCGGGATCTTCAGAAGGAGCGGGACGCGTTGCGTGCGGAGATGCGCCATGTGACGGAGGAAAAAGAACTGCTCGCGGCACAGTGTGCCGCCCATGAAGCCGCACTCCGGCAGGCGCGTGAATTCAGTACGGTAGAAACTGGAGAAGACGCCTTATCCCCTTCAGAACGGCGGCGGCTCGAAATGGAACTCGCTGAAACCCGTGCGCTGGCTGAGGCGTTTCAAGCGCAGTTGGAGCAGGACCACCAGCGGGTCAGCGTTGAAGTGGCACAAGTTCAAACGGAACGCGATATGCTCAATGATTTGCTGGAAGAAGCGCGCGCGGAACAGGGCCGCATTAGCGTGATGTTGGATGCCATGCGGGGCCGCATGGGCGTGATGGAAACGGAATTGGAGAAAGCACGCAAGCATCTTGCCGCGCAAACCGCGGAAATGGACGCCCTGCGCCACAGCGCCGCGGCGCAGGTGGCGTCGGCCAGCATCCAGGCGGGTGAAATGGAAAGCCGCGCCGCGCGCTTCGAGTCCATCCTGGATGCGGCACGGCAAACCAGCCGGGCCACGGAAGCCAGTGTGCAGCGGATATCGGAAGAATTGCTGCGCACGGCGGATACGCTCAAGGGGATAGCGCGGCGC
Organism: uncultured Nitrospirales bacterium; assembly: GCA_964474205.1. Taxonomy (GTDB): domain Bacteria; phylum Hydrogenedentota; class Hydrogenedentia; order Hydrogenedentales; family CAILVY01; genus CAILVY01. The sequence continues at coordinate 77,521 of CAYYRW010000011.1, forward strand.
CACGCCCTGTTGAAGGGCGCCACGTTGGAACCCTATGGCGGCGAGGGGAATGCCGCGCTGATGCAGGACCAAATCCCGCTTTTTGACGCAGCGTTGCTGGAGGCGTCCGCAACGGAAAATTCCGCGGGGGCACCGGAAACTTTCGGGACATCCATCTCTTCCACTTATCCGCGACTAAACGAAATGGTTGAACGCGCCCTATATCCCGACGATCCCAATGAACTTTAAGCAAAAAGAGGCTATCTACCCATGAGCTCGCACGTGGAACGCATCATTGCCTTGTTTGAGAACATTCATCCGCTGGACCGTGTGCCGCGCGCCGGGTACATCCTGCGGGGCGTGCCGGAGCCGGAATCCGTGGCGGCGCACAGCCATTTTATGTCGTTGCTGGCGCTGCTGGTGATCGAAGAGTTCCCTGAGATCTTCGACCGCGAAAAAGTATTGGGCATGGCGTTGATTCATGATCTGTCCGAAGCCCGGTTAATGGACATCCCCATGCCGTATGCCGATGCGTATCTCAATGAGGCGAAGAAGGATGCGGAACAAGCCATTATTGAAGATTTGTTTCAAGGCATGCCCGAAAAATTCACCCGGCTGCATCAGGAGTTTCTCGAGGCGAAAACCCCCGAGAGCCGGCTCTTGCGCGGATTGGACAAGGCGCAAATGATGATCAAAATTCTATGTTATGAACGCGAACACCGGGGCCGCCTGGAAGAGTTTTGGAAAAACCCCAAGAACTTCCTCGACTACGGCATCGAGCCTGTTTCCGAACTCTTCAACGCGATTTGCGCCCGCGCCGGACGTGAACGCCCTCGATAATATTATTGTTCTTTACCCGTTAATTACTTCATCTCGCCGCATTGATCTTATCGCTCCGGCCCGTCCGACTGGTCTGACTGGTCCGGCTCGTTCCCAGAATCTTCCCAAATCCCGTTTGCCTTTCCCCTCTTTTTTCATGCAGTATAAAGACCAATGTTGACAAACCTCTTCCCATCAAGCCGCAACGACTCGTCCCCGTGACGAGGCACGGCTTCACCGCCGTTGAATGGGGCGGAACCGAGATCCCATGATTAGAAACACGGCAAGTGATGGAGCGATTATTTATCTCTTTCAGAGAAGGTGTTTAGGAGGACATGTGTACCCAGGGTAGCGAAGCGCAACCGCTGGGCTGGAATTATGAAATCCCCTTCGGGGAAAAACACGCATGGAATCGGTGAACAAGCGTGGTGTTCCAAACGAACATTCAGATGTTTCTTCATCCTCTGTCCCGGCGTTCAGGCGGGTAGGCCACTCGCAATGACAAGCGGGGTTGGCGCTATGTCGAGATTGCTTCGTCGGGGACTCCTCGCAATGACAAGCGGGGTTGGCGCTATGTCGAGATTCTTCGTCGGGGACTCCTCGCAATGACAAGCAGGGTTGGCGCTATGTCGAGATTCTTCGTCGGGGACTCCTCGCAATGACAAGCGCGATTGCGGGTTGGTGATATGTGCGGGCTAAATCCATACGGGGCGCAACATACCCATAACAGTATGTTTTTCTTCCTTCCCCAAGGCAAATTGTGTTCACAACAATCGTCTTGCTCACCTGTCTATATGTAAAAGGGTATATCTCGTGAAAAATCACGGCTACTTGTTATAGCGGTTTCCCCAAGGCGTCGAGCGGTTGTTCCACCGTGATCTTCGGACCGAGCAGCTTCACCAGGTCCGGCAAGTCATACACCAGCAGCGCGCCCTGCACCGCATTGTCAAGCTGGTTGTTGGTGGCCTTGGCCTGGACCACGTCCGACCAGGAGCGAAGTGTATGAATCAACTTCACCGCTTCAAAGAGATTCGGTTCCAGGGCCGCCGCATGCAACGCGGGCACGCCCACGTTGCCTTCCGCGATGAGTTGAACCTGTTTGGCGTTGGTCCGGTCCATCGCATACAGCGCGCAGGTCAACACGTCTTCGGCGCGCATGCCCACATAGGAGCGTCCCAGTGCATACGCCGCCATTTGGTCTTCCCAATCGAGGGCGATGTCTTCGCCCGCCGCTTTCTGTTTTGTTTGCCGCGTTTCGCCCGTGCCGCGGAGATCCACCGCCAGCACCATCGCGCCTTCTCCCGACAACACATTGAAATCGGCCTTCTCCTTGCCCGCCTCGTTCACATACAGCACCACCCGGCCCGGTTTGATTGTATCCGGCCGGTACAACAACGCCGGCAGATAAATGCCCGGTTCCGGTTTCAGGATTAACTTCTCGATCTGCCCCTTCCCCTTCTTTTGTTCGCCTGCCGGCTGCACCTCAAGTTTCGGCAGATCCGTTGGGTCCCGCATGGCAATAATGTTGCATATCTCTTTCAGCAACGAGTCGGGTTTTTCCGAGGCCCATAATTGCCGCCGTTTTTGCGCCAGTTCTTTTTCATAGTCCGCGTTCAAGTCATACGTGGTGCGCGCGCCTTCCATCAACATCACCTGGCCCTTGGGCGAACACCGCAATTCTTCCGCCGTGAAAATCTTGATTTCCGGCTCCGTGATGGCCTCATCCCGTCCACACAGCCAGCGGGCCATCCAACGCACCACGCTTTGCCGCTGAAGCTGGTTGTAGTTGTGTTTCGCGGCGTTTTCCATGATGTCCACGCGCTCCGCGTATCCCATCCGCGTAAACATGCGCTTCGCATAGCGGAATGTTTCCCATGTAGCGTTGATGTCAAAAAAATCTTCCGTGGCGGCGCACACGATCACCGGCATCGTGGGGGCGCGCATCATGAGATAGTCACCGTGTTCCATGCCCCACGCAAGTTGTCCATAGATGTTTTGTTCCGCGTCGCCCGGGGCTTTTTCCAATTCCCGGCTTTCCCGGTGAATATAACAACTCGGCGCGGCCGCCATAATTCGGTCATCGAGGCTCATCAGATAGGCGGTTTGCGTGCCACCGCCGCTGTTGCCGGTGCATCCCAGGCGTTCACGGTCCACCTCCGGGCGCGATTCGAGGTAATCCAGCGCGCGCATGCCGTCCCAGATTTCAAACGTGGCGGTGTTCCGGCCAACCAAGGAACAGCTAATCCCCCCCATGGTGTGGGCGCGGGTCCCCCACATGATCTTTTTCCCCTCGCTGTCCAGCAATTGCATGCGTTCGCCCTGTTCGATGGGGTCGAACACCAAGGCCATCATGCCGTTCAATGCCAGCAGCGCGCCCATGGTCTGGTATTCCATGTGCACCTTGGCGTCTTCCGCATGCCCGCAGGGTATGAGGACTCCTGGATACGGGGCCTTAAATTTTTCAGACTCCGGCACAAAAAGGGCGGCGGTTACATACAGCTTCGGCTGGCTTTCAAAGAGAATCTTTTCCATGCGGTAGCCGTCGCGTTTTTCAATCCCGGTGACCTGCGCATTCAGCGGGGTGCGTTCGGGAAATCCGCCCAGCGCCGCCACAAATTGTTCCCGCAGCCGTTTTTGGCGCGCCGCCAGGTCTTCCGGCGTAACCACCTTTTCGTAGTCCGCCTTCCATTGTTCCCAGCATGCATTGACCTGCTTGAGCAGGTACTGTTTCATCATATCCTCTGCCGGTGCGCCATCGAGTGTTTCCGGCAATACTTTTATATCCTCCGCATATAGCTCCGCCGCCCACAGGCAACCCGACAGTGCACAAGTTATCATCCAGATTTGACGCATGGCTGTAGTCTCCTTGTTGTATCCCCAGTATAGCCCAAGCCGCCCCCGTCTTCACGTTTCGCAGGTTAAAAATGCCAGGTATACGCGAAGGTGAGGCCATGAGCCTCGGCGTGAATGCGTGTTCCTTTGCCTGCCCACCCCATGATGTCTCCACGCCCGCGCTCTTTCATGGAATTGGGCGCAAAGCACATGTAGGTGGCATGGATTTCATGATGGTCAGTAAGCCGGTATGCCACGCCGGCCGCCACATGCGTGGAGATGATCAGGGCGGCCAGGGAGTTGATAAAGACGTGGTTTTCATCTATCGGCGGTTTGCCATACGAAACGCCCGCGCGAAAGGTCCAGTGTTCATTCATGGCGTACTCCAAGGCGGCGCGGACAATGTGCTGATCGTTCCAGCCCACGCCATGCTGGAAGACTTCGTTTCCAAACTGCGGGACGCCATGCCAGTTAATCCACTTGTAATCCAGAAAGCCTTCCAGGTTGGGGGTGAATTTATAGGCGATGCCCGCCTGAAACTTTTGGGGAACGTCGAGGCTTCTGGGAAACATATCGGCGTATTTTTTGAACCGGGTCATCCATTGCGGAGTGGCGTAGGCGGCCCCAATGGAGAACCGGTCCCACTTTTTTTGCACACCCAAGGTAAGCCCCGCGCCATAGGAATCGTCCCATGTGAAATCCCCCTCGGTTTGCTGGAATTTCAGGGTGAGATGATCCGAGATCATGACTTGCGTGTTGAGGTTTACGGCCACCCCGGCGGCCCATCCTTTGCCCAAATCCCGTGCGAAGGTGAACGGGATGCGCGCGGTGAAATACTGCAGGCGGCGGTCCCAGTTTTGGCCGCTTAGTTTGGGGAGGATGGTGCGGGAATGCGCAAAGTCCGTGGTGAGCCCGGAGATGATGTAGAATCCCGTGCCAAAGGTGAAATACTTGGCGGGCCAGATCATGCCGAAGTCCGGTCCGCCAAGCGGCATTCGGTCCGTCATTTTCCGGTCAAACCAGTTGGAAGCGACGCCCCGCGGCTCCAAGCCGCGTTTGATGGAATACAGGCTGAACATGAAATCCGTCCGGCGGTCCAAATGGGCGATTCCCGCTGGATTAATGATGCACCAGGCCGGGTCCTTGCCATCTGCCGCGCCCGCCCCGGCAAGCGCCTTCGATTGGGCGCTGTAGCCCACCATGTCCATGCCATTGGTGGCCTGGACGGTTGCGGGAATCCCCCAAGCCAAAAGAACCGATACGATGAAGCAATAGAACGCGATGCCGGACAACCCGCCGGTTCTCGTTCGCGCCATGTTTTATCCTCCCGTTTCAGACACTCTGAAGACAGCGTCCGGGCGGCTTCGGGTTTCATCCTGATCCCTGTCAGGCATCCTCCGCCTGGATATACGACTCGGTTTCCGAAGCCACCTCCTGCTCGGATTGTTGCCGCGCCTTCCGCACGCGGTCCAGGCGCTTCTGAAACTGCGCCGCCCCGAAGGCGGCGAATTCTTCATGGGTGATGCCGAACGGCGGCGGATCATATACGGAAAACACTTCGCCGATTACCCCCAGGGCGGGCGTGAACAACGCATTCATGGTCATTTCCACTTCATCCCACAAGGACGGATCGCTGGCCATTAAACGGCTCAACAGATACACCCCGTACGCGATATGCCGCGACTCGTCCATCCGAAGCCGCGTGATCCCATCGTGCACCCCCGGCAAAATCTTGAAACGGTCAATGACCGTGAAATACCCATGATACCCCGTTTCCGCCAATACCCCCTCCACGATCATGTTATACAGGCACGACGCCCGCACCTGCGCCTCCGGCGAGGGATCCGTCCGCAACGCCCCCAACGCATTGGGCAGCGCCTGGTATACGAGGATTTTATAGTTTTCCGACTGGTACCGGGTCAGGTCCGCCGGGGCATCGCACACTTCGCGCAAAACCCGGCTGAAAAAATCCACGTGTTTCGCTTCCTCGAAGAGGAACGTGGTGAGAAAGAGTTGCTCTTCCGTGCGCCCTTCGTTCGCGATGACCTGAAGCAGCGGCAACAGGTCCAGGGTGACGGCCTCCTCCCCCGCCACGAAGAGCGCGGTAAGCCGCAACAGGAAATCCTGCTCCTGCTTGCTCAATTTTTTCCAGTCCTGCCGGTCTTTTTTGAAATCAATGTCGCTGGGGTTCCACACCCCAAATTTCTTGGCCCGCTCAAACAACAACATGGGCGGCGTGTCCCGATGCAATCCCCTCGTGGTCGTGGTAAATGACGTATGTGGCATGCTCTGCCTCCTCCGGGGGGAGTATACCAGACTTTCACCGTTTTGTCTTGTTTGCCCAATTCCTGATATAAAGACACCGGAATGCCAACCAGTGAGGGCTTGCCCGATGAAACGCGATTTAGCCGCAATGACAGAAAAAGCCTATGATGTAGTCGTGGTGGGAGGCGGGATTACCGGGGCGTGCGTGGCGCGGGATGCGGCGCTGCGCGGGTTGTCGGTAGCGCTTCTGGAAAAGAACGATTTTTCCGGGGCCACCACCGCCGCCTCGTCCAAATTAATCCACGGCGGATTACGCTATTTGATGAATCTGGAACTGGGGCTGGTCCGCGAGTCTCTCCGTGAACGGCGCATCTGGTCCAACATCGCCCCGCATCAGGTCTACCCCCTCTCCTTTCTCATGCCGATTACGAGCCGCCGCCTGAAGGACCGCGCCGTACGCGCCATCGGCCTCACCCTCTACGATTGGCTTGCATATGATCGCAACCGGCTGGACGACCCGGAAATGGCCATTCCCAAGCATAAACGTATGAGCCGCCAGGAAGTCCTCGGCCTCGAACCCAGCCTGGAGTCGGACGACCTCCAGGGGGCCATGGAATTCACCGACTATCAAATGTACTCCCCGGAGCGGCTCGCGCTGGCATGCCTCATGAGCGCGGTCGAAGCCGGGGCCGATGCCGCCAACTACGCCGAGGTGATTGCATTTGTGCAGGAAGGCGATGGCGTGACGGGCGTGCTCGCCCGGGATAGCGCGCCCGCCTCCCGCCTGCCCGAAGTGCCGAGCGGGGCCGTGCCCCGCACGGAATTCACAGTACGGGGGCGCATCGTTATCAACGCCGCAGGGCCCTGGGCGGATATCCTGATGTCCACGCTCACCCCCGGCAAACACGCCAAGAATCTAATCCGGTCCAAGGGCATCCATTTGCTTACGCGGCCCCTGACGCAGAAATACGCCGTGGCCGTCCTCACCGAGCACGGCCATTTCTTCATTCTGCCCTGGCGCGGATATTCCATCCTCGGCACGACCGACACGGTCTATAAAGGCGACCCGGACGCCTTCCGCGTCACGGAAAAAGACATCACCGATTTCCTCGAAGTCATCAATAAGGGATACCCCGCCGCCAAGCTCACCCGCGCCGATGTCCTCCATTTCTACGGCGGGCTGCGCCCGATTGTGGATACCACCAGCAGCCAATTGGAAGACGGCGAAGACGACACCCCCGATTCCTACAAGGCCAGCCGCGCCTCTGAAATATACGACCACGAGGAAGAAGACGGGATCAAAGGCATCATCACGGCCATTGGCGGGAAATGGACCACGTCCCGGAATCTTGCGGAACAACTTGTAAATCTCATTTGTGAAAAGCTGGACTTGGGCGCGCGCCCGTGCACCACGGCCACGGTGCCCGTTTGGGGCGGGGCCACCGGGCCATTCGCTGAATTTGTCGAGCAAATGGCCGCCGCCCACAGCGAGCTGCCGCGTCCGCTCGTGGAAACCCTCGCGCGCGATTACGGCAGCCACATGGACGATGTGCTCGCGCTCGGCCAGGAGAACGGACAATGGCTTGAGCCGCTGGCCGAAGGCGTTCCCGGCATCGGCGCGCAAGTGGTCTATGCGGTTCGCGAGGAAATGGCCCTCACCATGGATGATGTGCTCTTTCGCCGCAGCGGGCTTGGAACGCTGGGTGCGCCCAGCGACGACACCCTGGCCCGTATCGCGGATTTCATGGGCGAGGCGCTGGCATGGGAGCCCGCTGAACGCGCCCGCCAGACCACGCGTGTGAAAGCGCGCTACCGGCCTTCGACCCGCACCCGCGCCGTGGTCAATCCTCACTCCGGAGGCGACCGGACCGGTGCGCGGTGGCCCTTGATTGCCGATAAGCTTAACGCCGTCATGGGGCCGGTGGATGTGGTGTTCACCGACGGACCCATGGCCGCCAAACATCTCACCGCGCAGGCCCTCAAGGAAGGCATCGAGCAAATCATTGCGGTGGGCGGCGACGGCACCGTCAACGAAGTGGTCAATGGCTTCTTTGAAAACGGCCGTCCGCTTAATCCCAACGCGGTCCTCGCCGTGCTTGCCAGCGGCACCGGCGGCGATTTCCGGAAAACCTTCGATATCCCGATTGACATAGATGCTCAAATTGCCCGCATCGCGGAGAGCACCGTGCGCGCCATTGACATCGGAAAACTCACCTTCCGCGAGGATGCGACGGGAAAAGAAGGCGTCCGTTACTTCGATAACATCGCCAGTTTCGGTCTCAGCGGGGCCACCGACCGCGCCGTCAACCAACTCCGCTTCGCGCGCAAATTCGGCGGAAAATTCGCGTTTCAGTGGGGCGCCTTCAAGGCCTTGATCAACTACCGCAACCAGCCCGTCCGCCTCCGCGTTGATGACGCCTTCGACGAAGTCATCCAAACCGCCACCATCGCCATTTGCAATGGACAATTCTTCGGCGGCGGCATGCACATCGCCCCCGAAGCCTCCCCCGACGATGGGCTCTTCGACATCATCGTCCTGCGCGACGCGGGACGCCTCGAAATCCTCAGTAAACTCCATCTTGTCTATTCCGGCAAACACCTCAACGACAAACGCGTCATGTTCCTGCGCGGACGGAAAATCATCGCCACACCCCTTTCCAATACCCAAGCCGTCCTCCTTGACGTGGATGGAGAAGCCCCCGGACAACTCCCCGCCACCTTCGAAATCATCCCCCGCGCGCTCTTGCTGCGGAGCTGAGGGCTGCATTTTCGGCACTGCTTGGATACGAAGAACCGGGAAGAATTCTATACTGCGATTTACGGATGAAAACAAAGCCGTCAGACCGGTCCGGCGGGCCCGACGGGTCTGACGCTCTGAAAATCGGTTTGTAGAAGGTTTGTTGCTAAAACCCGACTTTGGGCTTGCCCACCTGTTTCAGGATTTCCTTCTCGTTAATCCATTCCACAATGTTGGTTTCAACGCCGGTCAATTTCATGGTGAGCTTGTAATAATTCACCGTGCCTTTTTTCACGTATTTTTTGTCGCCGGTGATGAATCCGTGCAGCATGTATTCCGCGCCGATGACCTTGCCCGCCTTGGCGGCCGTATCGGGATTGACTATGCCCAGGGAGGGGTCCGCCAGCCCCATTTCCTTCAAGGCATCCTGGAGCTTTTCGCGGTCGGCGAAACGGAATTTTCCGGAACGCAGCAGCCGTGTTTCGATGGTATTGTTCAACGACTCCAAATCGATATGTTCCGCCGTGTTGTTCTTTATGGGCAGCACCATAATCACGGGGCGGCGCTGATTGGTGACTTCCGTAATCGGCGGGAAGGTCAGCAGATCGTCCACCATGGCTTCCGCCATTTGCTGCATATCGGTCCAGCTTGTGGTGTTGTCAATAACGGTTTCCTGGGTGGCATCGCCATAGCGGGTTTCCAGCCGGGCACAGCCCGACCCCATCGCCGCCACCAGCGCCAGCAGGCTCAGTAATGCGACACTCTTTTTCATGCTCGTATCTCCTTGTTAAAGCGCACTCCGCGCCATGGTTTTTGTTGCTCCTGTCTCAGTCAATGTGGGCGATATAGACTTTATAATTCACCGCCCCGGGATTGGGCGCGGTTTCGGTCAGGGTTTTGGGAAACGGGTCCAATAGCGTGATGGGTTTCCAGACCTGGCGCTCGGCTTCCAATTCTATGCCGTCTTTATTCAGCCAAACTGTTTTCACCCGGAATTTCAGCGGCTTCTTTTTCAGGTTCTGCACCTGGATTGCCACTTCGGGGATATCGGTGCGGTCCCTCGGCGTCACCTGCACGCTGAGCCGTTTCGCCAGCTTGGCATTGTCAAAGTACACGCCTTGCGGAGGCGTGATGGTTTTGCAGCCTGAAATGGCGGACACCAACAACGCCATGGCCGCCACCGCTATCACACACACGGTCATTCTCATAGATCATCCTCCTGATGTATGGGATTCATGGCCTAGAAGGCCACGGTTTCCGCTCGTACCGTATTTCCAATGCTTATCATTCTAATCAAGGTAATCCGTTGATCCTGAATCGTTACAGGCATCTCGATGCCCGGCCCCGCGCCCGTGATGCGCACGGTGTGTTCGCCCGCCGGCATGGCCCCCCGCATCACCTGCACATTGTCCGGCAGAGTAAGCCACGAGCGCCGGTCCGCCTGGGTCGTGGCGAAATTCACAATATCCACCGCGATACCGATGGGACTGATATTGCCTTTGTCGTCAAAACGCGCGGCCCCGGAGGCGGCGCCCTTCAATCCGGCCCGCAGCACTTCACGCACCGCGATGCCGAAGGCCTGCTCTTTAAGGGCTTTCACCGCCAGCGCGCGCACATAGCAGATCGGCGCGGTGGTTCCCATATCGGTCCCGGTATCATTCACGGAAAACACCGAAGGCTCCTCCCACCGGGTCGAGTAGTAGGGAAACGCCACGGGCACCAGCGCCCAATACGGCGGCACGGGCAACATCAGCTTGATTTGTTTGCGTTCGGGAACCAGACCGTTTTCCACGATGACCACCACCTGGCCATACCCCGGGGCATCCATATTGGGGAAGGCCACTTTCCGACCGTATTTCTTGGTGAAGATGTCCAAATCATCGGTCATCTGGAGTTTTTCGCCCAAGGCGAAGACCCGCTCCTGCAAATACGGATTCTCCGGGAAAATATCCAGCGCATTCTTGTAATCGATGTAAGCGTTATTCGTCTCGCCGCGCAGTTCATAGGCCAGCCCGGAGAGGAAAAACGTGTACGCGTTCTGAAAGGAGCTTTTCACCTTTGCCTCGACCTCATCCAGTGTACGGTACGCTTCGGTGAGCCTTCCATTGAGGTCCTGAATGTTGATTTTCTCCTCATCCGCTTTGCGCTGCATTTTAACCAGCTCTTTGTGGTGGTCATCGAGGGCGCGCTGCTGCTCGCTGTTCGCACGGCGGATTTCCACCAGCGCGCCTTCAATGTCCTTGCGGAAGAGATAATTAAGGGCCTGATGCTGATAGACGAAAATCCGCTCGTAAGCCGGCATCTTCTTCATGTAGGGGATGACATTGTCGTTCAATAACAGCGAAGAGGCCTGCGCGGCGGCATTTCCCAGGTCCACCCGCGCGGACATTTCCTCTTTCTGGATGTTCTGAATAACCTCTTCGAAAGCCTGTTGGCTTTGATCATGTTTGCCCGCCATCGAGGCGATACGGGCATACTCCTGCTTGAACAGGGGGCCATTGGAGACCCCTTTGGACTTTTTGTCGGTGATTTGCAGAGCGCGGTCAAAGTTTCCGGATTCCACCGCCGCCAAGGCGGGCCGCAAGGTTTTGGGATACCCCTGCACCGTCGTGCAGCCTGTTCCCAAACCCGCCATCAAGAAGCACACCGCCACCGCCGTCCAAGAACGGTTGCATCGTGGCATTCCTGCTTTTCCAGGCATAGGCGTCCTCCCCGGTTACCAATTCAATTTCATGGGCTTTTCGCTGGAGCCTGGCGTCGCCGGGGACGAAGCGGGGGCGGACGGTTCCACGTTGAACCGCACCAACTGGCCCTTTTCAATGGTCCGTTCGGGAGACTTTTCCACCACGGTGGCCTTGCTGTATTTATCCAGAATCTCCACCACTTTCAGGATGGCAATGGGTGTTTCCTGGCGGCCCAGTTCCTCATCCGTGTCGGGATCCTTGATAACCTCCCCCTGAAGGTACACCCGGCACTCCTGCCCCACGGAAAAACCCGTCCAGTCGCTGCCGCGATTGAGCAAGACTTCATCCCCGGCAACGCTGACCACCTTGATGGGGAATACCGCCTCCAGGACGTCATTCACCAGGTCCTTTACCGCCAATCCTTTCAGGGTATCCAGAAAGGCCAGCGGCGTGCCCGATTCCTTCTGTGCGGTTTTGTTCAGTTTTTTCGCGGAAACGATCCGCCCCGTGGCGCTGTCCACCACGCGCATGTTCACAATCATCCGGCCGGAAACAAAATGCTTCTCAAGATTGGTGTAGGGGATGGGCGTATTGCTTTCGCTCACTTCAATCAATTCAATCTTCCCCACAACAAGGTAATCGGCTTTCAGCAGCTTGCCAAGTTCCATCGCCTGGCCGGACGTTAAATTCGCGAATTGTTTTTCCCGGGTGACGTCGTTCAAGCGCTCCCGCTCCACCACGTCGAATTTACGCGTTTCCACCAAGGCCGTAATAAGGTCCGAACTCAGGAAACTGGTCGTCCCGCCGGGTCCGATTTCCACGGAGGAACTGTTGGCCGACAACTTGACCGATGTGCTTTCGATGGTGAAATCCAACGCCGCGATGGTGGGTTTCCGCTGGGCTTCCGCCGCCAGCGCAACCCCCAAACAAACGATAATCGCCCCCAGCCCTGCATTTCTGTAATGCATCTTAAGTTCCTCCTGTTTAGACATGACCAGCCATCTTACCCATATACAGACCCCCAAGCCGGGGAAAATATTCACACTTTTTTCATCATACACGGCCTTTTTCGCACTTTTCAAAAAAGAAACGGCAGCACGGCCTTGCGTTCGGGGGGGTATTCCGTAAAATGTTGATGGTACCAGCGGTGATGGGTGCGGGCGCGGGGAATGAGGTTGGCGGCGGTCCAGAAGGCGAAAACCGCGCCGGGCAGGGACCATGTGGCGATGGCCCATCCGGTCCATTCCAGGATTTCGCCGAAATAATTCGGGCAGGACACCCACCGGTAGAGGCCGCCGCAGGGGATTTTATAGCCGGTCTCGCCGGGGGCGCGGAGGTTCAGGAGGATTTGGTCGGACTGCATGTTGATGACCACGCCCGCCATGAATAGAAGAAGCCCCAGGACGAAACGCGGGTCCATGCACCAAGCCCATGGATAGCCTTCCGTGAAAGCGCCGAGATACCGCCCGTTCAAATAGCCGTTAAAGGTATTGAAGAGAATGGCAAAGAAGACGATAAGCAGGGGCGTGCGCTTGCCCTGTTCGCGAAGGCGGAAGGGGAAAATGAAAACACGATGAATGTAATGGGCCATCCACAAACAGGCGAACAGCCAGGTCAAGCCGGGGCGTCCGCCATTGCCCCAGAGATAACAAAGTAAAAACACCGCCGGGGAGGGAAACTCCATGATCACCCAGGCCCAGCGGCTGTTGATGCTGGGCCCCCATCCTGCACGGGTGTGACGGCCATAGGGCGCACTGATGCGGAAAAGGCTGAAAAACACCGCCAGTCCCGTGAGCACGCCGAATAGTGCCAGCCAGGGGTAAATCGCTGTTTCGATTGGGCCAAACACGACGCATTCCTTCCCGGTTGCCGCATGAAACGTCGGCTACCATACCAAAATCACCGGGGAGAGTTGAAACTGATGGGATGGCGGTTGGCATATCCATGGGCCACTGCTTTAGAATCGCTCCGAAACTCGAACCAAAGGAGCAGGGCATGACATCAATGATGGCAGTGTGCATGGCCGTGTTGGCGGCGGCGGCAACCCCTGAGAACCCGTGTGCGGGCAAGGACGGCCTCTGGAATGTAATGGATTTCGGGGCCACACCCGGGGGCGAAAAGGATTGCACGGAAGCGTTTCAAAAGGCATTGAATGCCGCGAGCGCCGCGAACGGCGGCACGGTAACCGTTCCGGCGGGCCAGTATCGTTTTGATGGTTCGCTGACCATTCCGAACGATGTAACGTTACGGGGGACCTTCAGTTATTCACCGTCTCATACGGGCATTCGGGATGAGGGTATGGAAAAACCGGTTATGGGAAGCGTGCTCGAACCGTATGCGGAAGCCGGAAAAGAGGAGGGCACACCGTTTATCACCCTTCATGCCAACAGCACGGTGCAGGGTTTCTGCGTACACTATCCCGCGCAGGACCCAAAGGCTCCCCAGCCCACACCGTATCCCTGGACGATTCGCATGCGGGAAAATAATCCCGCGGTCATCGATGTGGAGTTGCTCAATCCCTATAACGCGATAGACGCCTCCGAAAATCAGCGCGCGCTCATTCGCAATATTCACGGACAGCCCATCCACATTGGTATTTACGTGGACAAAATATACGATATCGGGCGCATCGAGAATGTGCATTGGAATCCCTGGTGGACCATGGGCACGCCCGTGTATCAGTGGCAGATGGAACACGGCGTTGGATTCATTTTCGGCAGGACCGACTGGCATTATGTGGTGAACACGTTCTGCTTTGGATATAACGTCGGTTACAAATTCATCGCCACCAAGGACGGGGCCACGAATGGCAATTTTCTAGGCATCGGCGCGGACGATTGTTACACCTCCCTGGTGGTCGAGCAGAGCGCCCCCATGGGCATTCTTATCACCAACGGGGAATTCGTATCGTTTCATGGCCCCGATCCCACCATGATCCGCGTGGAGAAAACCCACACGGGCACCGTCCGCTTCAGCAATTGCGCCTTCTGGGGCCCCTGCAACCGCAACGCGGTGATTGACGGATACGGCACGGTAGGTTTTTCTGATTGCAGCTTCATCCACTGGGGTCACAAGGTGGGCACGAGCGAGGGGAGCGCGGCCGATGCGCCGTCCATGGACATCCGGGGCGGTTCCATCTCGCTGCGGGGCTGTGAATTCATGGAAAACAGGCCGCAGGTCAAGCTGGGGCCGGCGGTAGAACGCGCCATCATCACCGAAAACCTTATCGCGGGCAAACAGCGCATCATCAACGACAGCCGGGGCAACACATTGATAAAAGACAACATTACCACGCCAAAAGGCAAGAAATGGCGCGAACTCATTCAAAAATCCCCCGGCTACCGCGCTAAGAACCTTAAAAACAAGGAAAAAGAAAAAGGCCACCCACGGAAGTAGCCTTCCCCGCAAAAGTGTGTGGAATCCCGCGTTATCCCGCGTTCCCTGGTGTAGCTTTGGAACGAGTGGGAATCGGGAGCAAGCTCCCGCGCTCCAACGTTCTCCTGTTTCCTATTTCGCACGCCTCCCGCTTAGATCGTCTCCGGCACGGCAAAGGGTTCGCGATAGGCGCGGGTGAGCAAGCGGTTGGCTTCGTCGTCGTTAACGAATTTCTCTGCTTGTGCATCAAAGGCGAGTGCCCGGCCCACGCGGCAGGTGCTTTCATCGAGATTCATGCCGCTGACATCAAGCAGATGCTGCTTCATGCTTCCCCACGCCTCGCCGGCCATGGCGTCATTGTCCAGGAGCGCCGGCGCGTGGGTGAAGGAGATATCTTCGCCCAGCCGGTACGAGATATTTCCCAAATGGCAGAGCAGCGAGGTCAAATGTCCTTCATTGATTTCCGCCTTCAGGTTCTCGCGTTTCCGGCTGCGGACACATTCGATGAAATTGTTGAAGTGCAACTGTTGCGGGTCCATGCTGAGAACACCCGGAGAAGCATCCACCCGCTTGCCCGTGAGGGTGGTCTTTTGCCGGGTCTCTCCTGCATCCACCTCCGGCAACGGTTCGCTCGTGTTCTTTCCCTTTGGATAGAAACGCCCGTGTTTGATCACGCCCTCGGTCATGTAAAACTCATTGGCCACCTTGGTGGTACGGTCGTCAACAAGTCCTCGATCTTCAAAGAATATCTTCGCTTCGCCGAAATCAATGATCGTCAATTGCGTGTTCGGCGTCTGGCCTTGGTCCGTGTATCCATACCGTCCGCCCAGACTGATCACGCGCCGCGGCACGGCCCCTTCCGGCATGGCCCAGCGGGCAATGTCCATCTGATGCACACCCTGGTTGCCGATCTCGCCACAGCCGAAATCCCAGAACCAGTGCCAGTTATAATGGACAAGATTCTCGTGGTAGGGTTGCTGCGGGGCCGGTCCAAGCCACAGGTTGAAATCCAATCCCTCGGGCGGTTCCTTGGGCTCTTTGACACCGATGCTTTGCCGGGTCTTGCTGGCATACCCATACGCCACCACCAGCTTGCCATACGTGCCGCTGCGTACGGCCGCCATCTGCTTGATGAACGCCGGATTGGAGCGGTTTTGGGTGCCGTGTTGCACAATGCGATCATACCTTCGGGCCGATTCAATCAACCTGCGCCCTTCGAGCACGGTGTGACTGCACGGCTTCTCCACGTAGACATCCTTGCCCGCCTGGCACGCCCAGATGGCCAAAAGCGTATGCCAATGGTCCGGCGAAGCAATCGAGACCGCGTCGAGGTCCTTATCCTCGAGGGCTTGGCGCAGGTCCTGCACGTATTGGGGCGTGTTGCCCGCTTTCTCGTGCACAAACTTCTGGCGTGCGTCAAACAGCCGGGCATCCGGGTCCACCAGATAGGCAATCTCGACCTGGTCTTTCAGGGCGCAGTAGGCGTCTAGATGTTCCTGGCCGCGGGAATTGATGCCCGCCACCGCGATCCGGATCCGATCATTGGCCCCCCGTACCCGCGCTGAAGCCTTGCGGCCTGCCAGGGTGAAGGCGGCCGCCATGCCGGCCGCCGCACTCCGTGTTAAAAACATGCGCCGTGTCTGTTTCATCGTGGCATCTCCTTATCGGTCCAAATGGATGGCTTTTGCCGGAATACAGATCAGATCGGTTAACGTATGCCCATTGCGGTTAAGACGTCCGAGAGTGTACACCGAACCGTCTTTTCCCACCGCGATGGAATTGACGTACAGGGGCCGCTGGCCGTCGGGCATAAAAACCGCGCCATGGTCGATGTACGTGGCCGTGGGAATATCGTAGGTGATCAGGTGCAGGTTTTCCAGCCCCTTGGCCTCGCCTTTGCCCGTCGTGTCCTTCCCGGTCACCCGCTTGCCATTCTCATAAATGGGGCCGCCGGTGAGATAATAGAGCGTCCGTCCGTTGGGTCCCAACGTGAAGCCGAGGTATCCATAGCTGAACTGGTCATACATGCCGCAGCGCTTTGACGGCAATGAGGTCAGGCGTTCCAATACTTCGATCTTCTCGGCTTTGGGGTCGAACCGGAACAAATACCCCGAGTTGCCATGCACGCCGTAAAAGGACTGCTCCGGCGCATACCAGACAACTTGCCGCCAGTTATATCCCATGTGCCCCGGATTGTCCGGGTCATACAGGCCAAAATAATCCTTTTTCATCGTATCGCCGCGGACAGGCTCAAGGTTCTGGTTGTTATAATCATAGTGGATGATTGCGCCGTCCCCCGTGCTGAAATACACCGCCCCGTCCTCGGGATTGACCGCAATCGAGCGGCAAATGGTACGGTAACGGTCCCCCCGGCCGTTTTCTCCGCCGTGAAACATCGATCCCAAATTTTTCAATTCTTTGGACGGCACGTCATACGTGACGAAATCTCCCGAAGGCCAAAGGAGCCCGTAGAGCCGGCCCCGGCGGACATCCATGCTCATTGCGATGATGCCCTCGCCCGTCTTGGCGATTCCGAAGTCCTCCGTTTTTCCGCTGGCCGGATCATAGGCCAGAAAATGACCGCCCGGATAGGGCTTCCAGCCTTCCGGCGGCGGCCCAATCACCTCCATGTCGTTGAGGATCACATAGTAGCCGTCATGCGTGCTGAAAAAAAGCCTTCCCTGGTATTCCCAGAAGCAGCAATGTATTTTCCCCTGCGCGACGGCCTTCATGTCCTTCTCGCCGCACATCTCCGACAAGTCGCCAATGAGGGATATCTTCTGTAAGGCCGGGTCAAAACAGAACATCCGCCCGGCCACGTCGTACCCCGTCGTGCAGAGCACATAATAAATCTTTCCATCGCTGCCCGTGCTCATGCCGTTGTACGTGTCATGCCCCTCCAGAAAACCAGAATCAAAGACCTCGGCGATTAATTTCGGGGGATTCTCCACGGAGGAGGCCGCCATCGCACCTCCGGACAGCAGGCCCATCGCCACAAAAAACATCCACATCCTCACGCCCTTCACATTCACCTGTCTCGCACTCATGTTCAACACCTCTTTGGATGCGGGAAAGGTGCAATTTTCCGCCGGCCTCCATGCGCCGCGGCCTTCACCGCTCCCGCGTTTCCATATTTTGACTGCGCATCATCACCCCAAATTATGGCACATTTGCGTCCGCCAAGGTAACTGTGCGGCGAGAACCCCGCTGCCGGGTTTCATTGACAATCCCAGGCCTTTGCACCGATACGTTTTATCAGGGCATGTCTGCGCGTACCCCCATCGTTCGACAGTTACCGGGAGGACTATCCTCCTTTGTGGCAACTTGCGGGTATGTGATTGCCCGGTGCGCTGTGCGTCCGCTGGTGGTTGTAGAAGTGAAAATAGCGTGTAGGTCCGGGGAGCAGGTGGCGGCAGAGGAGAGAGACCTTTGGTTCCTTTGGGATGTTTGGGATGTTTGAGCCAAGCAATGGTGGTTTATGGCGATGGCGTTCATGAAAATGATTCGCGCCCCAGGGGGCGGGGCGCGAAGGGAGTTCCTGCACGGGTATCAGAATGTGGGTGGTTCGATTTTAGTCACCCAATCCAGCGCCGCGATTTTTTCCAGATCGTCCACACGAATCTTGGCCAGAATGGTCTGATTGGCGTGGGAGGAGGAAACCACTTCAACACCCAATGACTTCAGCACGTTGATGTGTTCGCCGGAAAGGTCGTTGGCGCGGATAAACACCTGCACCACGCCGTTTTCGACTTTGACGTTCCCCGATGTGTAATTGCCATTAACCAATTTGGCGGCCAATCCCTGAAGTGAAGGGTCGAGCTTGGGGTTTGGCGTGATTATCGGCGTGATAGACGGTTCAGCTTCTGGATTCGGTTCCGGTTTGAGGTTCAGGCGGGTTGGGGGTTCCGGAGCCATATCGCGGGCCATTTCCAGGCATTGTGTTGTAACCGAAGCCGGGGCCGAGGCGGGCATGCTGCTAAAGAAATTCATGGATTTGCAGGCCATCCCTCCGGCAGCGGCGGCGTCACCTTTGACGCCAAATATACCTTCGTAACTCACGCCGTCCGGCATTTCCACCGGCACATCCACGCGCTTGGTTTGGCCATTTTCGTTAATGACTTTTTCCTCGACGGCAACAAAGCTGGTGTAGTGCGTGACCAGGCTGAACGCGATGCCCAATTTCGTAATCTCGGCCTTCACCGTGTCCTTCGGGGTGCCCTGT
Source organism: uncultured Nitrospirales bacterium (assembly GCA_964474205.1). Lineage (GTDB taxonomy): Bacteria > Hydrogenedentota > Hydrogenedentia > Hydrogenedentales > CAILVY01 > CAILVY01. The sequence goes on from CAYYRW010000011.1 coordinate 96,434, forward strand.
TGGATACCAAGCCAATCCTGGGCCATCAGGTCATCAATCTTTGCCCGCGCCCACAGCGGGGCCAATACATCGTGTTCCGCTTGTTGTTCCGGAAGCGTTACGTCAATACACCGCTCAAAAGGTCCCTTGGCAGTGCGGCCGCGAATGACCACGTCGCCGTTTCCGGCCTGGGTATAGCGGCCTTTCAGCACCAGGGGTTGCGCGGAAAACAGGTCGGGAAGCGCCTTGGGATCAGGATAGATGCTTTCCACGGCAAGACCGCCAAACTCCACGTGAACATCGGTCAACAGCGGATTTTGGATACGTTCATGAAAACGCTGGACCGCTTCGTCGCTCTTGGATTCGAGCGAGACAATTTCCGAGGCGCCCCGGCCCGCCTTGGCCATGGTTTCGATGAGGAAACGGTTGACGCTGTTGCCGATGCCGAAGGAAAACACGCGCGCATTCGCGGCAGTCTTTTGGATTTCCGCGGCAATTTCCATGTCGTTCCCGATAAAGCCGTCGGTCATGAAACACACCACCCGCAGCCGGTCTTCGGGATAGGGACCCGCCAGGGCCGCACGAATGGCACTCATCATCTCCGTGCCGCCGCTCCCCTCGAGACGGCTCAAATACTCCAACGCCTTGGCGCGGTTTTCCGTACTGTTCGGCACGGCGTTTTGGAAGCAATACCCGGTGCCGCCGGCAAAGGAAATCAGGTTGAAGGTGTCCTTGGGGTTCATGCCTTCGATGCAGCGTTTCATGGTGGCCTTGGCCTTCTCGATTGGAAAGCCGCGCATCGAGCCGCTGCAATCGATCACAAACACCATTTCCTTCGGTGTGGCCTCTTCCGGCGCGACCCGTTCCGGCGGCTGGAGAATCAGCGTGAAGAACTTGCCCTGGGCGTCCGCGTGGGTGAGCACGGCGTCATTAATCTTCTTCCCCGCAACGCTGTACTTCAGAATAAAATCGCGGTTGGGGATTTCTTTCTGGTTTTCCAGTTTGACCACCGCCTGGTTTTCTGAAGGACGCTCTATTTGCACCTTGTGCAATTCCGAATGGATTTCCGCCAGCGGCATACCCGCATCCAAATGGACCTGCAGCGCGATGTCATGTCCGGCGCGGGTGCCTTCCGGCGTCACCGGCGGGGTAATGCGGCGGGCATCCGGAACCTGCGTGGTGCCGGAGCCGGTGAGTTGGCCGGGATTGTAGCGCGGCCCCACCGTCATCGGGAAGGAAAACTCATATTGCCCGGATTCGTATTTCAGATATTCGACATACGAAATGCTGATGTCGATCTGGTCTCCCGGCAGGATGTTCGCCACGGACTGCGTGAAGATGTTTGGACGTTCCTGGTCGAGCAGACTGGCGGCTTTGCCTGCGTCCCGGGCCTGTTCATAGATGCGGCGGGCCTCTTCACGTTCTTTCAACACCCCTTTGATGACCCGTTCGCCGATGCGCATGGTCATCTGGTCCACGGCGCCGTTGTCCGGCATCGGGAACACATACACGGCCTCGATGGGGACATGAAAGGGGTTTGCGAATTGCTGGGTCAATGTTACCCGTGCGATAAACCCGGATATATCCACCGAAACATCCGTATGCTTCAGGGGGCAATCCCCAAGGGGATTCTGGTCCTTGTCGCGGGCCTGCAACGCGCCCTCCGTCACCGGTTCCGCATATCCAATCGCTGTCATGCCAACGGCCATCACGACCGTCATGAGTATTGCCGCACCATAGAGTTTCTTCATATTCGGTTCCTTTCTTGGGGCGCCTTGTTGCGCCTTCCGTCACCCCTTTCGACACCACCGCCCGGCAAAGGTTCGGATTGTTTTTACCCCACGAAGGCCGTAAACTTAGGACAAAGACAAGGAGGGAGTTATGGGAATCGGTAGTGTTGCTGGAATTCTGGTGGTGTTGAGTTCGTTCTGCCTTCAACAGCCTGCCGTCGCGCCGGATCTTGGGTCGTTGTGCCAACTTTGGGATGGCGAGACCAAAATGCAGAATGCGCTGTGGATTGAGAACCGGGCGGAGTTGAAGATGGGCGAAGGCCGCAATAAGGTGGCGATCGCGGACCTCACGGGCCCGGGCATCATCACCATGATCCACTTCGCGTTGCCCGCCAGCATGAAACTGGACCGGAGCGTGGTGCTGCGCATGTATTGGGACGGCGAGGAAAACCCCAGCGTGAATTGCCCGCTGACGGATTTCTTCTGCGATCCCAACGGGTCGTTGGAACAGGTGAATACCGTGCTGGTTAACAAGCGCCGGGGGGTGGAACGCCTATTTCCCGATGCCCTTCGCCAAATCCGCCCGCATCGAGATCGAGAACGACAACCAGCATTATCAGGCCAACTGGCAGCAAAATCCCTGCTACAGCTACGTCATGTACCGGTCGCTGAAAAAACTTCCGAAAAAACTCGGCTATTTCCATGCGGAATGGAATCAAAAAACCTTGCTGATGGGCAAGGAGGATTATCCCGTATTCGAGGCGAAAGGCAGGGGCCAGTTTGTCGGATGGAACGTCACTATGCGCGGCGTGGGTGCGCCGGAGGCCGGCTATCCGGTGGATGAAAACGAAAAATTCTTTATTGACGGAGAACCCGAAGCCTCCATCGAGTGGCAGGGCATCGAGGACTCCTTCGGGTTCAGTTGGGGCTTTCCCGAAACCGCCAACACCTTCCCGTACACCGGATGGCAGCCCTACTGTAAAAACGGCGCCGCGGCCTATCGTTTTTGCCTCAATGACCGTATCACGTTCAAGAAATCGCTGGTAATGAAGGTTGGTTTTGGGAAACACGAGGATAAAAGTTTCTTCGAGGCTTTTTCCAAACCGGAAAATCCCCTGCAATTCTCCAGCGTGGCCTACTGGTATCAAAAAGAGCCCCATCAACCCATCGCGCCCCTGCCGCGCGCGCATGAACGCCGTCCCGCGTTTGGGGGCGCCCCCACGGACACTTCAAAATACCAGGCGTCCGGCGAAACGGTGGTCATTCATTGCGGCAAGGCGGAAAATGATATTGAATACCTGAAAGACGGCTGGGACTTCACGTTGAAGCGCGGGTATCTCTATGCCGGCTGGCCCACCGAAATCAATCATTGCTGGGCGGACAACGAGTCGCTGGAATTTGACATCCTGTGCCCAAAATCCGCCCAGGGGACCTTAAAGCTTTATCTGTTGGACGGGGATAATTTCCAGGGGGGCCGAAAAGAAGCGATTAGCGTTTGCGGGCGCGGAATTGGCGAATATGAAAACTTTCAGAAAGGCCAGTGGGTGGAGATACCGGTTTCCGCCACCGATACTGTGGATGGGCGAATCACGGTGAGTATTAAGAATCTGAAACCCCCATCGAATGCCGTGGTGTCGGTGATACGTTTTGTGGGGAAGTAAAAAACCTCTCCCTTTTAGGATTCTTCGCATTCCGATAGAAATTCCTGCACGGTGATTTCCGCAGCACGAATAAGGCTGCGCAATGTTCCCTTGGCAACTTCTTTGTGGGCAGGGATAGACAGCGTGGCAATATTGTTCTCTTTTACCATAGATAATGTGGCTGCCTTGTTGCCTGGCTACAGTCCATCCAAGCCGTTCAAAAATACGAACCACTTCACGGCTCCGAAGCGTTGGCAATGGAGGCATTATACCGTAACCTCAATCTGCCGGGTTTCAATTGTTAGCGGCATGCCCCGTTCAGCGCGCACTTCCAAGCAAAGCTGAATAGCTTCACGAATGTTTTCCATCGCTTCTTCTTTGGTGCCGCCCTGGCTGACACATCCGGGAATACATGGACATTCCACTATCCACTTGCCGTCTTCATCCCTATCTATGACTATTTGGAATTTCATCTTCTTACATCCATTTTTCTTTGATTGTTTTATATCACGGATGATCTCATTTCTGATTCTTTTCGGCACGACGGGCTTTTGTGACCTTATTGTCCCCTTTCTTTTCTTCTTTTTACAGTCCTTGTTTGCCTATTCGGGAGGCGCTTCGCTTCAAAATCGCTTGCTTTTTTAGGCTTCATGGTGTAGGATGAAATACGTTAGCATGGGTGTAGGCGGTCAAGCAGGTCTATTAGTACTGTGCCTCTATGCCCCAATGATGATAAATGGGTGGAGTTCTTTTACTACAGTTTTTGTGCAGGCCGGGAAAAAGTCGGCATTTGGGAGCAAACAACGCGGGGTTACGAGCATGTGTGCGATGCATCGAGGTGGCAAGCCAGGGCGATGGGCTACAGGGTGTGTGGTGGTATTTGTATTGGGGCTCGTACATGGGGCGTATGGGGCGGTCTTCATCGTTAACGATACTGGCGACGCGGGAGATGCCGTTATCGGCGATGGACAGGCGCTCACGGCGGGCGGGGTCACCACGTTGCGGGCGGCGGTCCAGGAAAGCAATGCATTGACGGATGCGGATACGATCCAGTTTGACCCAACGCTCTTCTCCACGCCTCAAACTATTACCGTAGGCTCGAAAATCACCTGCAAATACACTCTGACCATCCAGGGGCCGGGCAGGGATTTATTAACGATTACGGCAAACGACGCCTGCCAGATAGTGTATTGCGTATCGGTTAACCTTATCTCCATACAGGGAATGACCTTGGAGCATGGATTCGCGGGCGAATATGAACTGGGTGGCGCGTTCTATACCTCGGGCACGGTCTTGATAGCATCATGCCGTTTTGATCACAATACGGCAACAGGCCCGGGGGGTGCTGCAATAATGGCCGATACAAACAGTCATCTTGAGATCAATGATTGTGTTTTTTCCAATAACAGCCGCATAAGTGGAAAGAATATTTGGGGGGGCGGTGCCGCTGTCTATTTATTCAGGTCTTCCACTTCTATTTCCGCATGTACATTTATTGGAAACAACACCAATGGCGAGGGCGGGGCATTACTATCAAATCAGGTAACCCATCTGCTGATAGACCAGTGTTCTTTTTCCAATAATCATGCTGGTTACGGAGGGGGCGTCAGCAGCAACTATGACACCGCTCTCATTATTCGTGGATGTGTTTTTCAAGAAAACAGCGGGTATGAGGGGGGTGGGCTATATATCACCGGTGCCACGAACATCCCGGTAGTAACAAACACTTCCTTCCACGGGAACTTCGCCATGAATTATGGCGGGGCTTTGTATTTGGCGTCACAACTTCAAGCAGTCAACTGTACGCTGACGGACAATACCGCCACCGCGGAAAACTCCATGGGGGGAGGGGTATATACGTATACGGGGGGGAGATTCACGGCCGCCAACACTATTATCGCGCGCAATAGCTGCAGGACAACGGCTGGAAATGACGTGTATTTGGCCGCGGGCGCCACGGTGGTGAGCGGCGGCCATAACCTGATTGGCAATGCGGATGGATGCGCGGCGTTCACGGGGGCAGGCGATCTTACTGGCACGTCTGAATCCCCCCTGAATCCGCGTCTGGGGCCGCTCGTGAATAATGGCGGCCCCTTGTTGTCGCGCATGCCGCGCTTTGACAGCCCGGCGCGCGATGCCGGCGATTCGGCGCGGATCACCAATCCTCCGTTTTCCGGCCCGCCGTTTTATGATCAGCGGGGCGCATCGTTTGAGCGGATTTACAATGGGACGGTTGATATTGGCGCGGTGGAAGCACAACCCGGAGACACAGAGCCGCCGGTGTTGACGCTTATCGGGGATGAACATATTTGGCGGGAATGTGAAACTCCGCTTCAAGACCTGGGAATTTCCGCCGTGGATGCCCTGGAAGGGAATCTATTGGAGTATGTGGAGGTGGCCGGTCTGCCGGCTCCTTCCGTTCCGGGCGATTATGATATTACGTACAATGTGTGCGACGCCTATGGAAATTGCGCGGAACCGGTCTCCCGCACGATCACGATTGTGGATACCACCCCGCCCGTCATCCTGTTGAACGGTGATAATCCCATGATGGTGGAATGCCAGGGCGAATATGCAGAACCGGGCGCCACAGCCTCCGACAATTGTGACGTGGCCCCCTTCAGCGTCACCATCGATACCTCCGGATTGGATACCGCGGTTCCTGGTGAATATTCGGTGCTGTATACCTTCAGCGATTCTTCGGGCAATCCCGCCGTCCCGGTAACGCGGGTGGTGGAGGTTCAGGATACCACGCCGCCGGTGATTTCGCTCTTAGGCGAGGCTGATATGTTTGTGCCCTGTGGGGAGGTGTTTACTGAACCGGGGGTTATTGCATGGGACAATTGCGCGGGTGATTTGAGTGAAGCGGTTGCGCGTTCGGCGGAAGCCGATATTCATACCCCTGGTGTCTATGTGTATACGTATGCCGTAAGCGATCCCATGGGCAACGCTGCCGCGCCGGTTACGCGCACGGTCACGGTGCAGGACATCTTGCCGCCCATCGTGGTGCTTCTCGGCGAAACCGACATCACCTTGGAGTGCGGGGAAGTTTTTGCCGAACCGGGCGCCATCGCCACGGACGATTGTGACGGGGACCTCAGCGGCACCATCGTTCAAAGCAGCCTAGTGGACAGCCATGATCCCGGCCCCTACACCATCAGCTACCACGCCACGGACAATTCCGGAAACGTTTCCGCAAGTGTATTCCGTCACATCACCATCACGGATTCTCTGGCCCCGGCGGTAACCCTGCTGGGCACGGAGCATCTGATCCATGATTGCCATGATCCGTTTGTTGACCCGGGTGCCACCGCCATGGATGTTTGCCGGGGCGATCTCAGCGCGGAGGTAGTCCGTGTGGGTGAAGTGGACGTAACCACTCCCGGCGATTATGCGTTGGCGTATTACGCCGAAGACCACTCCGGCAACCGGTCCGAACAAGTGAACCGGCTGGTGAGTGTTCAGGACAATACCCCGCCCTTGCTGACGCTGGCGGGGGAATACATCATCACCTTCGATTGCCCCAGTGAAGAGCCTTTCGAGGATCCCGGCGTAATTGTTTCGGACACATGCGACACGGCCTTGCCGCCGGTGACGAGCGACGCGGAGATGGTGGACCGGAACTCTCCGGGAAAATATGTGGTTCATTACGCGATTATGGATGCCTCGGGTAATGCGGCCATCCCCATCAACCGGGTCGTTATTGTGGAACGGGACACCACCAAGCCCTCCATTTCGCTGGCCAATGGGCCGTTTGTCACCGTGGAATGCGGCGGCAGTTACGATGATCGGGACGTGACGGCGTTCGATGCCTGCGCCGGCGATCTCACCGGGGCGATCATTCGTTATGGCGAAGTGGATACCCACCGGGCCGGTGTGTATTCGCTGCTGTACAGTACACACGACCCGTTTAACAACTTCGTCATGGCGCAACGCACGGTCTATGTGCCGGACCACCTGCCGCCGCGCATCACCTTGAATGGGCCGTCCCGGGTTACCGTGCCCTGTTATGGCACGTATGAAGAACCCGGCGCGGTGGCGGAAGATGTGTGTGGCGATCCACTGCCCTTGGTGCAGGTGGACAACGGCGGCTTGGATTTACACGAGGCGGGGAATTACACCATCACCTACACGCTGGTTGATAACGCGGGCAATGCGGCACCCCCCGTCACCCGCACCGTGGTGGTGGAGGGGCCTTGCACGCCGCCCAACCATTCCGCCGATTATGACGGCGACCATCAAATCAGTGTTTCCGAATTGCTCCGGGTCATTCAGTTGTTCAATAGCGCAACGTACAGTTGCCAGGCCGGTTCGGACGATGGATTTGCGCCGGGCAACGGCGATCATTCCTGCCTCCCGCACACCGGCGACTATAATCCTCAAGACTGGACGCTGGAACTCACCGAAGCGTTGCGGATAATCCAGTTCTACAATCTGGGCGGGTATCACGTCTGTACAAAAGGCGAAGACGGCTATTGCCCGGGATTGCCCTAGCCTGGATTTGCATCCCATTTTTAACAAGGCAAAATCAGATGGAAGGGGACAAAGGAACGGTTTTTCAAAATATCCGTTGAGAAAATCTGTTGCGACACGGATTTTTATTATGAAGAAGTCGCGCACTGTGTGGTAAACTAAACAGGCATAGTAGCGTTTTAACACTATTGAGAGGAATGAAAGATGAGGACATTGGCGATTACCATACCTATGGATTCTATTCGCCAATTCTGTGACAAACACCACATTCGCCGTTTAGCCCTTTTCGGCTCGGTGCTGCGGGAAGATTTTTCACCAGATAGTGATATTGATGTATTGGCGGAGTTTGAACCAGAAGCACGGGTGGGATTTATGCGATTTGCGGGAATGGAACATGAATTGGCTGATTTGTTAGGCCATAGGGTGGACTTGAACACCGTCGAATCATTAAGTAAATATTTCCGTGATGAGGTGTTGACGGAAGCTGAATCCATCTATGACACGGCACAATGACATCATTTATTTGCGGCATATGCGGGACCACGCGCGGGAGGCCATCGATCTGCTTGGCCCTTTGCCAAGGGACCATTTTTCTGAATCACGGACTCTTCAACTGGCCCTATTGCATCTCGTGGAAATTGTTGGTGAGGCGGCAACCCGTGTATCGCCGGAAACTCGCGCTGAATTAGCGTTAATTCCTTGGCGTGAAATTGTTGCCATGAGAAACCGGATTATTCATGGGTACGCCACGGTGAGTTGTACCATGTTATGGGATACCGTGGCGGATGACCTGCCTGTCCTTGTAAATCTGCTTGATCAATACCTCGTACTGGGAGATACCCCGCAGGAAAGCGCTGCCGGACCAACCTCCCCCTGACTTTGTTCTTCGGGTTGGTTTTTTCATGTTGCGCCTTTGCGGGATTCGTCTTACTTCAGCCGATCAAGCACTTCCTTCTTGTAGCGTTCGGCGTACGTGGGATTCTTTTCGCGCAGATCGGCGGGATATTGCTGTAACTGGGTGTTCAAATGGGCGACACGTTCCGCCGTGGGGGGATGGGTGGCAAATAATTTGATCATGGGACCGCCCCCGGATTTCTGTTCCTGTTGCCCCAACTTTTCCATAAACGCGCACATGGCTTCCGGTTGATACCCGGCCCGGAAGAGATAGTCCATGCCTTTGGCATCGGCTTCATATTCATTCTGGCGGCTGAAATACATCATCCCGGTCTGGCCGATGAAATCACTGGCAATCTGCGCCAATTGTCCCGAATTCTGGCCCAGGAGCAGGCTCGAGACCAGTTGAATGCCATAGGCGCGGGTCAACGCTTCGCCATGATGATACGAAGAGACATGCGCAATCTCATGCGCCATCACCCCCGCCAATTCCGCTTCGTCATCGCAAATCTTCATCAAGCCGGTGTACACATACATATAGCCGCCGGGCAGCGCAAAGGCATTGACCGTGTCCGGCGCATCAATCACCTTGAATTGATACGTGACGTCTTTGCGTTCCGCGACGGCGGACACCCGCTGGCCAATATTCTGAATATAGGCTTGCAGGGCGGGATCATTTGACACTTTTTCCTTTTGTTCCACCTCCTTGGCCACCTTGGCGCCAATCTCGGACTCCTCCGCACTGGAAATCAAATTGAAGGAACGTTCGCCGCTGGATGTCATACATCCCGTGAGCCCCAGCAGGCACACCATCAATGCATACCCTATCCGCCGCATAAAAACCTCCTCTCCATTCAGGTTATGATGCCCCGCAACGCCTCCAATAGTGCATCGCATTCCGCATCGGTTCCCACGCTGATGCGCAGCGCGTTCTGCAGGCCCCGCGCATTGAAATAGCGCACCAGGATATTCTGTTTTCTCAGTGTCTCGAAAATTTCTTTTGCGGGGGGCGCGGCATTCCACCGCGCCAGGAGAAAGTTGGACTGCGATTCCGGCACGTCAAAGCCTAGTTGTTGCAACGTGGTGCGAAGGCGCATACGCGTGGCGCGCACCTTGGCCACATTGGCCTCCATATAGGCATAGTCCTGGATGGCGGCCAAGGCCGCCGCCTGACCGCAGGCGTTGAGATTGTAGGAGTCCTTGGTTTTCATGAATTCATGTATGATGGCCGGTTGCGCCACCGCCGTGCCCAGCCGCATGCCGGCGAGGCTGAACGATTTTGAAAAGGTGCGCATGACGATGGCGTTTTCAAACCGTTTCGGGAAATCCATGCAGTTATCATCGCCAAAATCCACGTACGCCTCGTCAATCACCACAATACCGTCAAATTCACGGCATAACCGTTCGACGGCGTCGCGCGGGACCGACACGCCGCTGGGGGCGTTGGGGCGGGTCAGCAGACACAACCGCGCCGGCGTCGAGAAAAAAGATTCGGTCAACTGGAAGTTTTCATCCAGGTCCACATAGACCATGCGGCAGCCATGCAACTGGCAGAGCACTTCATACAGGGAATACGTCGGGTAGGTGGCCAGCACCGCATCCTCCGGGTCCACGAACGTTCGGATGGCCAGTGCCAGCAACTCATCCATGCCATTGCCCGCCAAGACCCATTCCGGGCCGGGATATCCGAATCGCTCGGCATAGGCGCGGCGGAAATTCACCGACAACGGGTCGGGATATTTCCGCAGGGCATCCGGGGGGAGCGCGCGCAGGGCTTCCATCACCTTGGGGGAAGGCGGATAGGGATTTTCATTGGTGTTGAGCTTGATGACGCCGGATTCCTTGGGTTGTTCGCCCGGCACGTAGCCTTCGACGTCTTTTAACAGGTCTCGCGCATACTTCATCTCCGAACCTCCACCGAACGGGCGTGCGCCTGAAGCGCTTCCGCACGCGCCAGCGTGATGATGTCCTCCGCGTCGCGCTGGAGCCGTTCCTTCGAGTAATACAGAATGCTGCTCACCTTCCGGAAATCCTCCGCGGTCAGCGGCGATGAAAACCGCGCGCGGCGGCGCGTGGGCAGAATGTGGTTCGGCCCCGCGTAATAATCGCCCACCGCGACCGGTGTCATGGCGCCCAGCATAATGGCGCCCGCATTCATGATTTTATTCGCAATCTTCTGCGGGAACTCCGTCTGGATGCTCAGGTGTTCCGGGGCATACAAATTGGTCAAGGCGATGGCCTCGTCCATGTTTCGCACCACAATACTCACGCCATACGCGTCCAGCGATTGCGTGATGATGTTCTTGCGCGGCAGCAATGCCGTCTCGGAAGCCAGCCGCTGTTGCACGGCCTCCGCTAAAACCTTGGAGGTAGTGATGAGCACGCACGAAGCCTCCTCGTCGTGCTCCGCCTGGGCCAGCATTTCGGCCGCCACATATTTGGGTTTCGCGTTGGCGTCCGCAATCACCACCACTTCGGAAGGGCCCGCCTCGCTGTCAATTTCCACCACGTTGCGGACCAGTGCTTTTGCCGCCGTCACATAGGTATTGCCCGGCCCGGTAATCTTGCACACCGCCGGAATAGTTTCCGTTCCATACGCCAGCGCCGCCACCGCCTGTGCGCCGCCCACGCGGAAGACCCGTGTGGCCCCGGCCAGTTTCGCGGCCGCCAGGACCACGGGGTGAATGCCGCCCTGATAGGACGGCGGCGACACCATGATAATGTCTTTTACCCCGGCCACCTGGGCCGGCGCGATATTCATCAACACGGACGACGGGTAGAAAGCCTTGCCGCCCGGCACATATACGCCCGCGCTTTCAATGGGCGTAATGCGCTGGCCCAGGACGGTGCCATCCTCATAATTTTCTTCCCAGGATTCGCGCAGGTGCTTGGCATGAAAGCGGCGCACATTTTCATACGCGCGCTGCAAGATGGCCAGCAACGCCGGGTCCACCTGTTCCGCCGCCGCCTCCAGTTCCTCCGCGGCCACCTCGAACTGATCCGGACGCAACGCAACGCCGTCAAAACGTTCGGTGAATTCCGAAACCGCCGCATCGCCGCGCGCGCGCACCGCTTCCACGATGCCGCGCACCGATTCGATTTTCTCCCGCGCGCCCGAATCCGCCGCCGCTTCACCGCGCGCCCGGATATACGCTTCGGCGGCGCTGTAGGAGGCCTCATCCGTGATTTCAAATACTCGCATGCACTCCAGTCCCTTATTCAGTTGCGCACACGCTCAATCGTGGCGCCCAGCGCCGCAAGGCGCTCTTCAATCTGTTCATAACCGCGGTCAATATGGTACACGCGCGAGATGGCCGTGGCCCCCTGGTCCGCCATCAACCCGGCGATTACCAAGGCGGCGCTCGCGCGCAAGTCCGACGCCATCACCGGCGCTCCACTCAACCGGGGCACGCCGCGCACCATCGCCGTGTTTCCGTCCAGCGTGATGTCCGCGCCCATGCGGATCAATTCCGCCACCTGCATGAAGCGGTTTTCAAACACCGTCTCCTTGATGCGGCTGACGCCTTCCGCGCGGCACAGCATGGTCATGGTCTGGGCCTGCAAGTCCGTCGGAAATCCCGGATAGGGCCGTGTGGTGATATCCACGGCGCGGAGGCCATTGGGCGCGGAGGCCCGAATGCGGCTGCCATGCGCCTCCACGTCCGCGCCTGTTTCCCGCAACTTGTCCAGGAACACCGGCAGATGGTCCGGGTTGGCGTTGAGCACGGTCACATCGCCGCCCGTCGCCACGCCCGCCACCAAAAACGTACCCGCCTCGATGCGGTCCGGAATCACCACATGCTCCGCGCCGCCGAGGGAATCCACGCCAACCACCGTGATCATGTCCGTACCCGCGCCGGATATCTGCGCGCCCATCGTATTCAGCAGATGGGCCAGGTCTTCAATTTCCGGCTCCCGGGCCACATTGGTCAGGCGGGTCAGGCCTTTCGCGCGGCATGCGGCCATCATCAGGTTTTCCGTGGCGCCCACGCTTGGAAAATCGAGTGCGTAATTGGCGCCTTTCAGCGGCCCTTGCGCCACCACATAACCATCTTCTATGCATATGGACGCCCCCAGCGCCTCCAACCCCTTGAGATGGATGTCCACCGGGCGCGTGCCAATGGCGCACCCCCCGGGCAGTGAAACCTTCGCCTTTCCAAAGCGCGCCAGGAGCGGCCCCAACACAAAAAACGAGGCGCGCATCTTGCGCACCAGATCGTACGGTGCATACGGTTCGGTGATCCCGGAAGCCTGCAGTGTCATATAGCGTCCCGTGAATTCAATCTGCATGCCCATGGTGGACAATAGTTTGTCCATGGTGAATACGTCATGCAGGCACGGCACATTGTGCAAGGTGCACGGCTCTTCGGCCATGATAACCGCCGCCATTAGCGGCAATGCGGCGTTCTTCGCGCCGCGCACGTGAACGGAGCCCTTCAGAGGCGTCCCGCCGCGTATCAAAATCTTGTCCACGAAACCTCCCTTGGCCATATTGACAGCAACACGGCCACTCAACCATTCATCTCCCCGTTCTTTGCTGAAACGCCAGAGGCCAAGCAGCCCTTTGTTCGTATTCAGCAGGGGGGCCTACTGCCTGTATTCTACCTTACTCGCGAAATGTTCCCAAATAATAACGGTCCGAAGCATAACACTTCGGACCGGAAGAGGTATCGTGCGTGTATTACTGCTGGGCCGGCGCCGCCGGAGCGGGTGCGGCCGGGGTTTCCGCAGGCGCCGGGGCTTCCGCCGCCGGAGCGGGGGCGGCCGGGGCCGACGCTGGGGTTTCCGCCGCCGGAGCGGGGGCGGCCGGGGCCGACGCTGGGGTTTCCGCCGCCGGA
>CAYYRW010000011.1:110087-166015 GCA_964474205.1 uncultured Nitrospirales bacterium
GCGGGGGCGGCCGGGGCCGGAGCGCTTTCCGCGGGGGCGGGCGTCACCACCGTTGTGGCGGTGGCCGGTGCGGCCGGGGCTGCTTCGCCTTCATTGAACAATTGATCCAGGGCGGCGCTATCGGTAACGGCTTCTTTCTCCACCAAGTCCGGAGCGGCGCCTTTGCCGATTTTTCCCGACAACATGGACAACACCAGGGCCAGGATCATAAAGAGCGCCGCGCCGATATAGGTGAGCTTTTGGGGCAGGGTGCGCGCGGAGCGCGGCCCGAAGAGCGTTTCCGAACCTGGTCCCACGCCAAACGCGCCCGCGAACCCGACGCCCTTGCCCTTTTGCAGCAACACCACCAAAATCAAGCCGATGGAGGCAACCAAATACACCGGGACTAGAATCCACCACAATGTTTCCCAACTAAAAATCAAATCCAGCATAGTCGTTCGAATCCCTTTGCGGTTAACACACGGCCTTGATGATGCCCGCGAAGCTGTCCGCCTTCAGCGACGCCCCGCCCACGAGAAACCCGTCCACATTGGGTTTGGCAATCAGCTCCGCCGCATTGTCCGGCTTCACACTGCCGCCATATTGAATGCGCAGCCTATCGGCCACGTTCTTGCCAAATTGCGCCTCCACCAACCCCCGCACAAACGCATGCGCCTCCTCCGCCTGTTCGGGCGTCGCAGTCACCCCCGTTCCAATCGCCCATACCGGCTCATACGCCACCGCCACGTTCGCAAAATCCGCGTCACGGAGCCCCTTCAGGCCTTCATTCACCTGGCGGCTCAACACATCGTTCATACTCCCGCCCTGACGTTCCTCCAGGGTTTCGCCAATGCAAAACATCACTTTTAGCCCGGATTTCAGGGCAAAGTGAAGTTTCTCATTCAACAAGGCATCGCTTTCCTTAAAATACTGGCGGCGTTCGCTATGCCCGATAATGACCCAGGCGCAACCCACGTCCTGCAGCATTTGCGGAGAGAGTTCACCCGTGTAGGCGCCGCTTTCCTTGACATAGCAGTTTTGCGCGCCTAGCGCCACATTCGAGCCGACCAACGCCTTTCCCACCGCCTGCAACACCGTAAATACCGGACACACCACTATTTCCACACCGGCGGCATCCGCCACCAAGGGCTTTAACGCAGTGGCGGTGGCCACGGCATCGTCCACCAGTTTGTTCATCTTCCAGTTTGCGGCAATCAACGGGGTTCTCAAAGCATCCACCTTCCGGTTCAGTATGGTCTATAGAACAAAAAACACCTCGCAAGGAGGGATTACACAGGCGCCTAGCCTATCATATTTCGCACAACCCGCGCAAACCTTTGATGCATAACCTTGGGCTAATGTGATATTGGACGTCTTTTTAGGGTAAGATCACCCTTCTTTCCTGAAAAAACAACGGAAGGCTAAATCATGACTTCTGCGACTACCTTTGAACGAACTTTAGTGACGAGCGCGTTGCCGTATGCCAATGGCCATATCCATTTGGGGCATATTGCGGGCGCGTACCTGCCCGCGGACATCTATGTCCGCTATAAGCGGCTGAAAGGCGACAAGGTGTTGTATATCGGGGGGTCGGACGAGTATGGCGTACCCATCACGTTGACGGCGCTGAAAGAGGGCATCACCCCAAAGGAAGTCATTGACCGGTATCACGCGGCGAATGAAGCGGAGTTCAATCGCCTCGGCATTTCGTATGATATCTATGGCCGCACCTCGTGGGAACTCCATATCGACACCACCCAGGCGTTTTTCAAAACACTGTTTGACGGCGGGTATGTGTATCCGCAGGAAATGGAAATCTGGTATTCGCCGCAATCCGACCGTTATCTGCCGGACCGTTACGTGAAGGGCACCTGCCCCAAGTGCGGATATGAAGACGCCAACGGCGATGAGTGCGAAAGCTGCGGCGCGCAGTATACCGCCAAAGACCTGGTGGCCCCCCGTGCGAACATTCCGGGCGATACCTCGACGCCCATTCTGCGGCCTTCCAAACACTGGTTTCTCGACCTGACCAAGTTTCAGGAACGGCTGAAGGCGTGGCTGGACGGTCACGAGGAATGGCGCGCCAATGTGAAAGGCATCGCCTACGGCTGGGTCAATGAACTGCGGGCCCGCTGCATCACCCGCGACACGGACTGGGGCGTGCCCATCCCCCTCGATGATCCCGAAGCGCCATCCAAGCGCATTTATGTCTGGTTTGACGCCCCCATCGGGTATGTGACCAACACCCGGCAGTGGGGCATCAACCACGGAAATGCCACCACCTGGGAAACATGGTGGAAAGATGCGGCAACCCGCATGGTGCATTTCATCGGAAAAGACAACGTGCCGTTCCATGCCGTGATTTTCCCGGCCATGCTCATGGGCCAGGGCGATTACATTCTGGCCGACCACGTCGTGGGTAATGAGTACCTCAACATCTACAACCGTCAGACCGGCAAGGAGGAAAAAGGCTCCAAATCGCGCGGGAACATGATCAGCGTCAAATGGGCGCTGGATCAATTCCCCGCCGACGTTATCCGGTATTACCTGTGCGCCATCGCGCCGGAATCGAAGGATTCCAGCTTTGACTGGGACGATTTCCTGAACCGGTATAACGGCGAGTTGTGCGACATCGTGGGCAATTTTGTCCACCGTTCGCTTACGATGGCGGTGAAAAATTTCGGGCACACTGTGCCTGAACCCGGCCCCTTGGACGCGGATGATCAAGCCATGCTCGACGCCATCCCGGTTCAAGTGGACGCCATCGCCGAGGCCCTCGAAGGATTCCGGTTCCGCCAGGCTCTTGAACGCTTCATTGATTTGGGGCGCAAGGCAAATGTCTATTTTGACGCCAAGCAACCCTGGGTAACACGGAAGACAGATGCCGTGCGCACCGCCACGACCCTCTATGTCTGCTGCCAGATTGTAAAGGCGCTCTGTGTCACCATGACGCCGTTCCTCCCCGCCGGCGCACAAACCCTGGCCGACGTCTTGGGCCTTGTGGTGCCCAATGGCGGCCCGGACGGCGGCCCAGACGGTTGGAGCCTGGCAAAAGAAATGCTGCCGGCGGGAAGTCCTTTGCAGGACCCCAAGATTCTGTTTCCAAAGCTGGACAAGGACCGGATCACGGAACTGGCCGATATGCATCTTCGGGGCGAAGCCTATTAAAGGCAACACCCGCCGCAGACTGCGGCGGGTGATTTTGTCTTGTTGAACGGGGCCGGTATTCGTGGTTCTATTTTCGGATCGTGAGTGGTGGCTTATTCGGGCACTTCATGTTATTGTCCCAGCAATTGAAGTGCGGTCTGCGGGATGACATTGGCTTGCGCCAGCACGGAGGTTCCGGCACTCACCAGGATTTGATTGCGCGTGAAGCGGACGGTTTCGGAAGCGATGTCGGCGTCCCGGATTACACTTTCCGAAGCCGAGGAGTTCTCTTCCTGGATCGCCAGCGTGTTGATGGTGAATTCGAGGCGGTTTTGCAGCGCGCCGAGGTTGCTTCGCAGCACACTGACGCTTTGCAGCGCCAGGTCGATGGTGCTCATGGCCGTGGTGGCCAGCGCCATCGTGGACACCGAAACGTTGTTGATGCCCAAATCATTGGTCTTGGCGCCCTGAACCGTAATGGTGAGCGTCTGCCCCGGCTGTGGCCCGGCTTGAAGGGTCACCGTCTGCGCCGAACTCAGCACGCGAAGCCCGTTGAATTCGGTATCCATCGAGATGTCATCAATTTGCCCGAGCAACTGGCGCACCTCGCTGTCCAACGAGGCGCGGTTGGTGGTGCTGTTCGTGCCGTTCGCGGCCTGCACCGCCAATTCGCGGATGCGCTGCAAGATGTTGGACGCCTCCGCCAGCGCACCTTCCGTGGTTTGCACCAGACTGACGCCGTCCTGCGCGTTGCGTTGCGCCACCTGGCTGCCCCGCACGACAGAACGGAATCCTTCCGCAATGGCCAAGCCGGCGGCATCATCCGCGGCCCGGTTAATGCGCAATCCGCTCGACAACCGTTCCAGGGTTTTGTTCAGGTCGCTCGTGCTTCTGCGCAGGATGCGGCTCGTATTGATGGCCGCAATGTTCGTATTGATCCGAAGACCCATGGTGTGATTCCTCCGTGAAACTTGGGTTTGCCTTTGCATCCTTGCATCGGCGGGAGCGTCTGGCCTCCATGCCGTCACGTTCCAAAATCCTATATCGGCAGGGCTTTTCAAAACCTTTAGCCTGGAGTATGATCCCGTTCTGGTATAATTTGCAGCGTAACGCGTAACGGCGGATAATGGAAGGAAAAGAGTCCGGCGGCCGGCCCGGGGCGCCGTCTTCAAAAACGCCCGGGACGGCGGAATGCCGGGATACCCAGAGGAGGGAGCGCCCTATGGCAACACCCAGTATTAAAGAACTGCTGACCAAGATGATCCGGGAGGGGGCAAGTGACTTGCACATTGTGGTCGGCGCGCCGCCCATGTTTCGGGTGCACGGGGGACTGGAACAGATGCCCGGCTACGAACGTCTGACGCCGGAGCAGACCCAGGAAATCATCTACACGGTCATGAATGAAGACCAGATTTCGGAATTTGAAGCGGAAAAAGAGCTTGACATGTCGTTCGGGATAGAAAAGTTGAGCCGGTTCCGCCTGAACGTATACCGGGACCGGGGTTCGGTGGTGGCCGCCTTCCGCGCCATCCCCTTCGAGATTTTATCCTTTGAGCAACTCGGTCTTCCCCGCATTGTGGCCGATTTTGCCTATCGTCCGCTGGGGCTGCTGCTGGTATGCGGCCCCACCGGCAGCGGAAAATCCACGACGCTCGCTTCGATCATAGACAAGATCAACGCCGAACGAAATGTCCATATCGTCACGATTGAGGACCCGATTGAATACCTGCATAGTCATAACCGGGCGGTGATCAACCAGCGCGAAGTGCATTCGGACACCAAATCCTTCTCCGCCGCGCTCAAGCGGGTGCTGCGTCAGGACCCCGACGTGATTCTCATCGGCGAAATGCGCGACCCGGAAACCATCATGGCCGCGCTCACCGTGGCGGAAACCGGCCACCTAGCCTTCGCCACCCTGCACACCAACGACTCGCTGCAAACCATCAACCGCATTGTCGACGTGTTCCCCTCGGCCCAGCAGGCGCAGGTGCGCACCCAATTGTCGTTCGTGCTCGAAGGCGTGGTCGTGCAGCAATTGATCCCGCGCGCGGACGGCATGGGCCGGGTGCTCGGGATGGAAGTCATGGTGCCCAACCCGGCCATTCGCGCCTTGATCCGCGCGGAAAAGCTGGAACAAATCCCCTCCATGATCGAAATTGGACGTTCCGAAGGCATGATGACCATGAATCAATCGTTGTACCGGTTGATGAAACGCGGGATTATTACCACGGAAATGGCCTTTAAGCGCAGTTACGATCCGGAAGGACTGCAGCACCTCGTGGAAAAAGGGATGTGAGCGCCAACGCCGCCAAGCTGTTGCGGCCCTCCTATGACGGGCCAAGTTCGTGGCTGTGGTTCGTGGGCACGGCGCGCATCGCCGTGGTTATCATCGTGGCGGTGGGGGCGCATCTGATCGCCCACGGGATGCAATTTGGCCTCTTCCTGGCCGCCATTTACCTCGCCGCGCTCGCCAGCGGCCTGTGGTATCTCATCACCCTCCGCAAAGAAGACATTGTTCCCGCGCGCCTGACCTGGATGCAACTGCTGGTCGATTTTGGCGTGGTGGCCGCCACCATCAGCGTCACCGGAGGCCATGACAGCTTCCTTACCCCCCTGCTGGTAATCGTCATTCTCGAAACCGGCGTGCTGATGGGGCTGGTACAGGGATTCATGTTCGCGTGCCTGTCCACGGCGTTCATGTTTTTCCATTTTATGGTGGGGATGTCTCTGGTCATCGACGCCGTAATGCACTGGTACAATTTCCTCATCCAGGGTATTGCCTTTTTCTTTACCGCCTTCATCAGCGGGTATTGGAATCAACGGGTCAGCGGCATGAAGCAATTCCAGCGGGAAATCCTCGACAACATGAACAGCGGATTCCTGATCACCGACGCCAAGGGGATTGTCATCGCGGTGAACAAGATGGCATGCCAGATTTTGAATCTGGTGGAGGGCAATGTCGCGGGCCGGCACGTGGACGGCATCATGCGGGCGGACTCTGGCGTGGAATGCCCCGTAACCACCGCGCTGCGCGCCAACAAGGATTTTTCCAGTTATGAACTGATCGTGCGCACGGGGCCGGAGGAAACCAAACTGATCGGACTGACCACCAGCCGCATCTGGGA
This sequence comes from uncultured Nitrospirales bacterium, assembly GCA_964474205.1. GTDB lineage: Bacteria > Hydrogenedentota > Hydrogenedentia > Hydrogenedentales > CAILVY01 > CAILVY01. Next base: position 116,339 of record CAYYRW010000011.1, read on the forward strand.
CGCCCGCAATCACATCACCGGCCTTATCACCTCTTTCACGGACCTGACGGAGATGGCGCAAATGCGCAAGGAGCTTCAGCAACAGGACCGGCTGGCCGTGGTGGGGGAACTGGCCGCCGGGCTGGCGCACGAGATACGCAATCCGGTGGCCTCGATCCGGGGCGCCCTCGATGAACTCCAGCAGAATATCGCCTCTCCCGCCATGGCCAAGCGCCTGGCCGCCATCGGGGTCCGGGAAGCGGATCACTTGAATGAGATTGTATCCAGCTTCCTGGCCTACGCCCGGAATCCCGTCCAGCGGCGCGAGCGGCTGGAATTAAAACAGATTGCCCAGGAGGTCAAGGAACATCTGGAACGCAAGTATCATCCGGCGGAATCGCTGGTGATTGAACTCAGCGCGCCGGACGGCCCGTATGAAACGATGGGCGACCCCACGCAACTCTGGCAGGTATTCACCAACATTGCGCAGAACGCCGTGGAATCCATGAAGGAACGCGGGCGGCTGATCATGGCCTTGAGCAAAGGCCGGGGGTATGTGGAAGCCCGGTTCGACGACGAAGGGCCGGGTATCGCCCCCGACAAAGTTGTCCGGATTTTTGAACCGTTTTATACTGAGCGCGAAGGCGGGGTCGGCATGGGCCTGGCCATTTGCATGCGGATTGTCACGGCGCATGACGGCACCATGCGGGTGGCCTCGCGGCCGGGCGGCGGCACGTCGATGATTGTGCGCCTGCCGTCGGCGGACGAATAAGAAGGGAGAACAGTGGCTGTGGCACATCGGGTTTTGGTGGTGGATGACGAACTGGGCATGCGCGAAGTGATGGAAATCGTCCTCCAGAATGCCGGGTACGAGGTGTATACCGCCACCAACGTGGAAGACGCCTGTGAACTCTTGGAGGAAACCCCCTGCGACGCCGTGCTCACGGACCTGTTCATGGGCAATGATCGTCAGGCCGGCATGCGCCTGCTCGCCTGGATTCAGGAACACTCCCCCAATACGCCCGCCATCATGATGACCGCCTATGGCTCGGTGGACAGCGCCATCGAAGCGGTGAAACGCGGCGCCACCGATTATGTCATGAAGCCGTTCAAAAATGATGAAATCCGCATCATGGTTGAGCGCGCTATCGCCGAGCGCGACTTGCGCCGCGAGAATGAGGCGTTGCGCAAAGACAAAACGGTTCAACTCAGCGCGGAGCGCATGATCAGTCCGGGGTTTCAGGAAGTGCTGAACATCATCCAGCGCGTCGCCAAACTTCCCAGCACCATCGCCATTCATGGCGAGAGCGGCGTGGGAAAAGAAATCGTCGCCCGCACCCTGCATGACATGAGCGACCGCGCGGACCGCCCCTTTGTCGCCATCAACTGCGGCGGCATCCCGGAAACGTTGCTGGAAAGCGAACTCTTCGGGCATAAAAAAGGCGCTTTCACCGGCGCCATCAAGGACAAGGAAGGGTTGTTCATCATCGCCAACGGCGGCACGGTCTTTCTCGATGAGATTGGGGAAATGCCGCTCATCCTCCAGGCCAAGCTGTTGCGGGTATTGGACAATCACACGATCACGCCGTTGGGGGGGACATCCGAGGTGAAAGTGGATGTTCGCATCATCAGCGCCACCAACCGCAACCTGGAACAAATGGTGGAAGAAGGCCGCTTTCGCAACGACTTGTATTACCGCCTTAATGTCATTCCCATTAACGTACCGCCCCTGCGGGAACGTCCGGATGACATTCCGCTCTTCGCCGAACACTTTGTGCAAAAACATGCCGCGAAAATCGGACGCCGCACCCCGAAACTCAGCCCCGAAGCCATGAATGCGCTGCGCGGTTATTCCTGGCCGGGAAATGTCCGCGAACTGGGCAATCTCCTCGAACGCGTCGTGGTGTTATGCGGCAATGATCGCATCGAACTCAACGACTTGCCCCCCAATCTTCAGGAAAGCCACCCGGCCGGCCCCGCCGTGCCCTCCACCCTGCCTCCCGAAGGCATCGACCTCGAAGCCATGGTGGCCGATCTCGAATGCTCCCTCATCAAACAAGCCCTCGAAAAAAGCCGCTACTCCCAGAAAAAAGCCGCACAACTCCTCAAACTCACCCCCCGCTCCCTCCGCTACCGCCTTAAAAAATACGGTATGGAAGCGGAATAGAGGTTTACGATGGTCCATGGCACCTGCTATAATAAGGTTGGGAAAAATAGACTATGAGTGAAGTTACCATACAACTGCATTTGGAACCGCTTGAAGAAGGTGGATATGTGGCCACCAGCCCCGATGTTCCGGGGCTTGTTGCCCAAGGACGCAGCATGACGGAAACCATTGAGATTGCCCAAGGTCTGGCCCGCAAGATTGCTGAGTCCTGTATCGAACATGGCGACCCTATTCCGCCCGCCCTGGCCACCTTGGCGCACACCATGCCTCCCGTGGATTTTCTTGTTCCTGTTGGAATGCCCTAGATGGGCCGGCTTGCAGGATTTAAGTATGCCGAAGTTGTGCATAAACTTCGCGCCTTTGGATTTGCCTTTGACCGTCCTGGCCCGGGCAGTCATGAAATCTGGCGTCAATCCTCTACCGGCCACAAAGTTACGCTTCCTCATCATCCGGGCGATATGCCCGAAGGAACACTTCGCGCCGTTTTGCGAGAAGCAGGAATAGAAATCGAGGATTTTTTGCAGACGTAACGTTGCCCGCCACAGATTGTGTGTCATTCAGGATCTTTTTGTCGTTTCGGCCCTTTAGATCCATCCAGTCCTGTCTCGATACCCGGCACCCGATACCCTGATTTTACAGAGCCTTCAGCAGCAGATTACTGACCTGTTTGCTGAATTGCGCCGGATCAGGCAATTCGCCGCCTTCCGCCAGCACGGCCTGCCCATAAAGCAATTGGGCATACTCCCTGAGCGCGGGATTCGTCGCATCGCGCGCGAAAAGATACTGGAGTTTGCCGAGAATGGGATGCTCGGGATTCAACTCCAAGACGCGTTTGACGCCGGGAAGATTCTGCCCCATGGCCTTTACAGTCTGTTCACTCGGTATATGGAAATTTGCGAAACCGATACCGGGTTTCGTCAATGATGATTATACTGCCTTCTCCCTGCACCAACCCTAACTTGGGGAGCACGGCCTCAAATCGTTGAATAACATTTCTTGCCCGCGTATTGTGTAGTCGCAGAACAATTACGGGGACTTTGAACCCATGCGAAAGCGCAACTATTTCGCCGAAATCAAGGTCGAAGGTAACCACAATTCTGTCTTCTTGGATCGCCTTCAAGAAAATTTCACCATTCGGGAGCCTGTCCAACCCTTCATCATGTAAATGAACGACATCATGGCCCTTTTGACGGAGCCATTCACTTACTTGCAGGCTAACCCCCATATCGAGCAAGAAACGCACCCATTCCTCCTATCCGCAATGAATTTCTTCCTGTGCCAGCCACCCGGCATACTCAATGGCCTCTTGAATGTCTTCAACTTGCAGATCCGGATATCCAAGAAGGATTTCTTCAATCGTGGCGCCATGAGCAACCTGATTGACAATAACGGAAACAGGGATGCGCATCCCGCGTATACAGGCGCGCCCACCCATAATATTGGCATCAAAGGTGATCCGATCAAACATATGCATAGCCCTTATAGTCACCTTAATTCTGCCATATTTTATGTGTGTATCCAAAATCCGTTTTTCAGCCACAAAAATGCCGCATTAACGGATACGGGGTATTTTCTATAGAGCCTTCAGCAGCAGATTGCTGACCAGCTTGCTGAATTGTGCCGGATCGGGCAATTCTCCTCCTTCAGCCAGCACGGCCTGTCCATAGAGTAACTGGGCATACTCCGTGAGGGCGGGATTCGTGGCATCACGCGCGAAGAGGTCCTGAAGTTTGCCGAGAATGGGATGCTCGGGATTCAACTCGAGAATGCGTTTAACGCCGGGAAGATTCTGCCCCATCGCCTTCATCATTTGTTCGAGCTGCGGACTCATGTCATGTGTGTCCGACACCAGGCACGCGGCGGACGACGTCAACCGGTTGGACAAACGGACTTCTTTGACATGCTCGTCGAGTTTGTTCTTCAAGCATTCCAGGAGTGAGTTAAACTCCTCCTGCTTTTTCTTGCGGGTTTCCTCCGCTTCCTTCTTCTCTTCTTCCGTGCCGAGTTCCACCGCGCCCTTGCCCACGGATTGCAGTTTCTTTCCGTCAAACTCAAACACGGAGGCCGTCCAGACTTCATCCACAGGTTCGCTCAATAAGAGCACTTCATACCCTTTCGCTTTGAACGCTTCCAAATGCGGCGAATTTTCGATCTGTTTCCGCGATTCCCCCGTCATGTAGTAGATGGCGTCCTGGCCGGGTTTCATGCGTTCCACGTACGCCTTTAGCGAGGTGAGTTGTGCGGCGTCCTGTGTCGAGGCGAACAGGGCCAAATCCAACAAAGCGGCCTGATTATCCCGATCCTGGAATAAGCCTTCCTTCAACACACGCCCGAACTCGCCCCAGAACGTTTTGTATTTCTCCGCATCGGAATCCCGCAGGTCTTTCAAGGCGCTGAGCACCTTGCTCACGATCCCTTTGTTCATCCGCATGATCTGACGGTTCTGTTGGAGCAATTCCCGCGAAATATTCAAAGACAAGTCTTCCGAATCCACCACCCCCCGGACAAACCGCAGGTATTCCGGCAGCAACTCCTTGCAGTCGTCCATGATATACACCCGCTTTACATACAGATGGACACCATGATGCTTTACGTCCCGATAAAACATATCAAACGGCGCCTTCGAGGGAAGATACAGCAAGATGCGGTATTCCAACGTGCCTTCCATTTTCGCCTGGATGCGCAGCAGGGGCTCGTTCCAGTCGTGCGAAATGTGTTTATAAAACTCGTTGTATTCCTCTTCCGTGACTTCGCTCTTGTCCCGCAGCCAAATCGCCTTCATCGAATTCAGCGTTTCGCGCTCAATCGTCACGACGTCTTTATCGTCTTTATGCTCAACGTCCATTTGAATGGGGTACGCCACGAAATCGGAGTATTGCTTGACGATATGCCGGATCGTCCACGGATCGGTATAGTCATGCAGCGCATCTTCCGGGTCCGCCTCTTTCAGATGCAAGGTGACCGTCGTGCCCGGTTCCGCGCGTTCATCGTCCTGAAGGGTGTAGTTTCCATCGCCTGCGGATTCCCAGCGTACCGCCCCTTCCTGGCCCGCGCGCCGCGTCAACAGCGTCACCTTGTCCGCCACCATGAACGTCGAATAAAACCCCACGCCGAATTGACCGATCAACTCCGGCGAAAGCCCCTCCGTCTTGTTTTCCTTCGCCTTTTCCAGAAAGGCCGCCGCCCCCGATTTCGCAATGGTGCCGATGAACTCCTTCACTTCCTCTTCCGACATGCCGATGCCGTTGTCCCAAACGGACAACGTGTGCGCGGCTTTGTCCGCCTCAATGAATATGCGCAATTCCGTGCCTTCCGGAAGCATTTCCGGATGCTGCACCGACTCGAAACGGCGCTTGTCCAGGGCGTCGGAACTATTCGAGATCAACTCGCGCAGAAAGATGTCTTTATTCGAATACACCGAATGGATCATCAGATCCAGCAACTGCCTCGCCTCCGCCTTGAAGGCGTATTTTTTCGGCTTTGTACTCATGGTTATCCTCCTTTTTTTACTAATCCGGAATGGCCCGTATTTTACCGAACGGCCGGGTATCAGGTCCAGTAGACGAAGGGAATACCTGAAATATTGCATTCTAAAAAATAAATGCACTATAGTTTTGCATTATTGCGGCGAGAAGTAATAAGGAAGAGAAGTCATATGTTTTCACGAAATGCCTTGTTTGCCGTTTTGGGGATTTGTGTGTGGGTGTTCATCGCGTTACCGGCTTCAGCGCAATATCATTCCGCGGACACGGACAACGACTACTTTATTAACCTAAGCGAGTTACTTCGTATAATCCAGTTCTTTAACTCCGATGGGTTCCATTGCGAATCAGGCACCGAGGATGGCTATGCGCCCGGCTCCGGGGATACAAGCTGTGCGCCGCACGACAGTGATTACAGCCCGCCGGATTGGTATATCAGCCTCTCTGAATTGTTGCGCGCGATTCAGTTTTTCAATTCCAATGGCTACCATACCCAATGCGATTCCGAAGATACCTTCGCTCCTGGCCCTGGCCCAAATGAATCCTGTGGCGGCGAAGGCGAAGGCACAGTGGAAGGTGTCATAGAAGGGCAAACTGAAGGAGAGGGCACCCTGGAAGGCGAAGTCCTCATAGAAGGTGGAGAAGAAGGCTTGTTCGAGGGTGAAGGTGCCTTGGAAGGTGAAGGAAGCATGGAAGGCACCCCGGAAGGAATGTCAGAAGGACAAGCGGAAGGCGTCCTGGAAGGTGAAGGAAGCATGGAAGGCACCCCGGAAGGAATGTCAGAAGGACAAGCGGAAGGCGTCCTGGAAGGTGAAGGAAGCATAGAAGGCACCCCGGAAGGAATGTCAGAAGGACAAGCGGAAGGCGTCCTGGAAGGCGAAGGAAACATAGAAGGTGCGGCGGAAGGAATGTCAGAAGGTCAAGCGGAAGGCGACCTGGAAGGTGAAGGAGGGATAGAAGGTGTAGTGGAGGGCCAAGCGGAAGGAGCCTTGGAACAGTACACCCTGACATATGAGGCGGGGCCCAATGGGTCCATTTCGGGCGATACGCCGCAGACCATAAATCATGGCGGTTCCGGGACCGCGGTGACCGCCGTGCCCGAACTGCATTACCATTTCATCCAATGGAGTGACGGCAACACCGACAATCCCCGCACGGACACCAATGTAATGTCAGATATCAATGTGACCGCTTCATTCACTGCGGGCGGGATTATTTACGTGGTACAAGCCGGCACGGACGACGGCTCATCCTGGGCCTCACCGCTGGGTTCGATCCAGGACGGTGTAGATCTCGCGGAGGCTAAAGATGAAATCTGGGTGGCGGCGGGAACCTATACTTCGGCCACTGATCCGGTCGTGACGATGAAAGAGGGGGTTGCCCTTTACGGCGGGTTTGCGGGCACGGAGACCGGGCGAAGCGCTCGCAACTGGGTTACAAACGTAACCGCCATTGACGGCGAGAACGCCCGCCTGTGCGTGATGGGCGCGAATAATGCCACCCTGGATGGATTCACCGTCACGCACGGTTTTTTTGCCGGTGAGTTCGGCGGGGGCGGCATGGTGAATGACGGGGTCTCTCCGGTGGTGAGCCATTGTGCATTCACATGGAACTATGCTAATATTAACGTGTTGTACGGCGTAGGCGGCGGCGCGATGTACAACGAATCCTGCTCACCCATAGTGACCAACTGTACGTTCACTTCGAACGCCCTCGACATCCACAGCATGTACGGTTATGGCAGCGGCGGAATGGGCAACAATGCTGCTTCGCCGACAGTGACCAACTGCACGTTCGCGTCGAACTCCGTCAGGGGCAATCTTGGCGGCATGTCCGGTGGTGGAATGTTCAACTTCAGTGCTTCACCTGCGGTGATCAACTGCACGTTCACGGTAAATTCGGTTTTTAACGACTCCGTCAGCGGTGGCGGGATAGGCAACGTCTCTTCTTCGCCAACAGTGACCAACTCCATCCTCTGGGGAGATACATCCTCAACGGAGATCTACAACAACGCACCAGCCTCTTTATTGAACGTGACGTATTCGTGTGTTCAGGGCTCCTATATGGGAGACGGCAATATTGCTCAGGACCCGCTGTTTGCAAGTGCGCCGGGCGATCTGCGGCTCATGGCCGGTTCCCCTTGTATCGACAGCGGAACTCCCGAAGGCGCTCCTCCCACCGATATTAAGGACGTGGCACGTCCTCAGGGTGGCGGATTTGATAGGGGTGCATACGAGGGCGTGTATTTCAATCTCACGATAACAATATCACCCCCGGGTTGCGACGCCACGACGAGTCCCGCCGCGGGAAGCTACGGTTGCTTGGCGGGGGATAACATCACCATCACAGCGTACCCAAACGCATCGATGCGTTTTGTAGACTGGGCGGGCGCGGCCACAGGGGAAGATCCTTCTGTGACTGTTTTGATGGACGCAGACAAAACCGTGACGGCAAACTTTGCCATCAACCGGTACACCCTGACGTACGCAGCCGGCGCGAACGGTTCGGTTTTCGGGGATTCCCCGCAGACGGTTGATTACGGTGGTTCCGGCACTGCGATCACGGTGAAACCCGATCCGCATTACCATTTTGTTCAATGGAGCGACGGCTCAATCAGTAATCCCCGCACGGATACCAACGTAACCGCTGATATCAATGTGACGGCCGTATTCGCCGAGGGCGGGGTTGTCTATGTCGTGCCCAACGGCTTGGGCGACGGTTCGATGTGGTCATCGCCCCTGGGTTCGATCCAAAACGGCGTAAATGCCGTCGAGGACAATGGCGAAGTGTGGGTGGCGGCGGGAACGTATACTGCGACGACAGACCCGGTGGTCACGATGAAGCAGGGAGTTGCTCTCTATGGCGGATTTGCGGGCACGGAGTTGGGACGAAGTGAACGCAATTGGATTACCAATGTAACGACTATTGACGGCGAAAACGCCCGCCGGTGCGTGATAGGCGCGAACAATGCCACTCTGGATGGATTTGCCATCGCACGCGGCTATAAGGATTCTGGCGGCGGCGGGATGTTGAATGACGGTGTCTCGCCGACGGTGAACCATTGTACGTTCGCCTCGAACTCCGTCGTCATTAACAGCCCCAGCGGTATGGGTGGCGGCGGGATGTACAACCACTCTTCTGCGCCGGTAGTGAGCAATTGCGTGTTCACGGCGAATTCGATCTCAGTCAACCTCCTGAGCAGCGGTACGGGCGGTGGTGGGATGTGTAACGCCTCTGCTACACCGATAGTGACCAATTGCACATTTACCTCGAACTCGGCCAACAATAGCCTTGGCACTCAGTGCGGTGGCGGAATGTGCAACGCCTCTGCTTCACCGTCGGTGATCAACTGCACCTTCACGGCAAATTCCGTCTCAAACATCTTCATAGGCGGCGGCGGGATAAGCAATTACTCTGCTTCACCGACCGTAACTAACTGTATCCTCTGGGGCGATGCTTCGGAAATATACCTTAATTCTGGTTCGCCCTCTGTGACGTATTCCTGCGTCCAGGGCGGCTATAGCGGAGAAGGCAATACCGATCAGAACCCGCTGTTTGTGAGTGCGCCAGATAATCTGCATCTACAGGACGGTTCGCCTTGCATTGACACAGGCGCCTCCACAGATGCGCCTGCGACCGACATTGAGGGGGTAACGCGCCCGCAAGGCGGCGGTGTCGACATGGGCGCCTACGAACGGTAATCCACACACGTCGCACTTTGAACTGAACCACGGGGTTCACGGAGGACACAGAGGAATTCTTTCCCCGTGAGCTCTGTGCCCTCCGTGGTATCAAATTATTCTCGTTCCAAAATACATCCTGAGACCGAGAGGACTTCCAATCAGTACCCAAGATGCAGCCTCTATCGGATATTTGGTAGAATTCTCCTTCAATCCTTTTTCTTTACACGTATGGAGATGATCCCGTGAAGAGCGATGATATTCGCAATAGTTATCTGGAGTTTTTCCGTCAGCATGGGCATGTGGTGGAACGCAGCGACTTGCTGGTGCCGAAAAACGATCCGACCCTGCTGTTCACCAGCGCGGGCATGGTGCAGTTCAAGCCGTACTACACCGGCGAAGTGCCGGTGCCGTACCGGCGCGCCACGACCGCCCAGAAGTGCCTGCGGGCGGGCGGAAAAGCCAACGACCTCGACGAAGTCGGCAAGACTTCGCGGCACATGACCTTCTTCGAGATGATGGGCAACTTCTCCTTCGGCGATTACTTCAAACACGAAGCCATTCAGTGGGCGTGGGAATATGTCACGCAGGTGATCAAATTCAAACCCGAACAAGTCTGGGTCTCGGTGTATATGGAAGACGACGAAGCCTACGGCATTTGGGAGAAAGAAATCGGCATCCCCACGTCCCGCATTGTGCGCCTCGGCGCGAAAGACAACTTCTGGGGTCCCGCCGGCGACACCGGCGCCTGCGGGCCGTGTTCGGAATTGCTGTTCGACCGCGGCGAATCCATTGATCCCACCGCCACGCCGGAAAACGACCCGAAAGAACGCTTCATCGAATTCTGGAACCTGGTGTTCCCCCAATACGATCAACAACTCGACGGCTCGCGTCCTCCTTTGAAAAATCGCGGCATTGACACCGGCATGGGCCTCGAACGCGTCGCCGCGCTCACCCAGGGCGTGGAAACCGTCTTCGACACCGATGGCATCACCCCCCTCATCCAAGCCACGCAATCCCTGACGAAAGTGCGCTATACGGATAACCCCGTGCCGTTCCGGGTGATTGCCGATCACATCCGTGCACTGTCTTTTATGATTGCCGACGGCATTCTCCCCGCCAACGAAGGCCGGGGCTATGTCGAACGCCGCCTCCTCCGGCGCGCCGCACGCTTTGGACGCGAACTCGGCCTGGAAAAACCCTTCCTACATAATATCTGCCATACCGTGATCGAGCGCATGGGCCATCAATATCCCGAACTCATCGAAGGCCGCGTGCAGATTGAGAAAATCATTCACACGGAAGAAGAACGCTTCGCCGGAACCCTGGCCCGCGGCATGGAACTGCTCGATACGCTCTTCGCAAAAATGAAGAAGGAAGGCACACACGTAACGCCGGGCGAAGAACTGTTCAAACTGTACGATACCTATGGTTTCCCGTTGGACCTCGCCACCGACATGGCCATTGACAAAGGCTTCTCCGTAGACCGCGGGGGATTCGACGCCGCCATGGAACGGCAACGCGAACAAGCGCGCGGCGCATGGACCGGCAGCGGCCAGCAATCCGTGGCCGCCATCTACCGCAGCCTGCATGACCAACTCGGCGACACGAAATTCACCGGCTACGAGACCCGCGAGTGCAACGCCACCATCACCGGCATAGTGCGCAATGAAAAATCCGTAACCGAACTTAACGAAGGCGAAGAAGGCGACGTCCTCCTCGATGTAACGCCCTTCTATGCGGAATCCGGCGGGCAAGTGGGCGATACCGGCGTGTTTGACGCCGCGGACGGCAATGCCCATGTCACCAATACCACGAAGCCCGTCAACGGCCTGCACGCCCATTGCGTCAAAGTGAATCGCGGCGTGCTGCGCGTGGGCGGAAAAGTCGATGCCCGCGTGGATGCCGCGCTCCGCCAGAGCACGGAAAACCATCACACCGCCACGCACCTCCTTCAGGCCGCGCTGCAAAACGTGCTCGGCAGCCACGTGCATCAAGCCGGCTCGTTTGTCGCCCCGGACCGCCTGCGCTTCGACTTCACCCATTTTGAAGCCATCGGCGCGGATCGGCTCCAGGACATCGAACGACTCGTGAACAGCTACATCCGGTGCGATGCCCCCGTGCAAATCGAGTTCAAACCCATCGAAGAAGCCCGCGCCGCGGGAGCCATGGCGCTGTTTGGCGAAAAATACGCCGACATCGTGCGCGTGGTCAGCGTGCCCGGCATCAGCCTCGAACTCTGCGGCGGCACCCACACCAAAACCACCGGTGTGATCGGCTACTGCAAGGTCCTGAGCGAATCCTCCGTGTCCTCCGGCGTGCGGCGCCTCGAAGCCGTGTGCGGCGAGCCCTGCGTCGAAGCCTTGCAGGCACGTGAACGCCAGTTGATGCAAACCGCGCACCTCCTCAGCGCGAAACCCGACGATCTCCAGGAACGCGTCCAGGCGCTGCTCGAAGAAAACAAACGCCTCGCCCGCGATCTCGAAAAATGGAAACGTGCCGCGGCCACCGGCGCCAGTGTCGACTACATGAGCCAGGTCCGCGAAGTGAAAGGCATCAAAGTTTTGGCCGTGGTGGTGGAAGATCAGGATGCCGCAGGCTTACGCGCCCTCATGGACCACCTGCGCGACAAGCTGGCCTCCGGTGTCGTGGTGCTGGGTTCCGCAGTGGAAGATAAAGTCGCCCTGTGCGTGGGCGTGACCAAAGACCTCACCAGCCGCATCAAGGCGGGCGACATCGTCAAAAATGTCGCGCCCATGGTCGGCGGCGGCGGCGGCGGACGCCCCGACATGGCCCAGGCCGGTGGAAAAGACGTCGAAAAACTGCCCGAAGCCATCGCGGCGGCGTACGGTATAATCGAGAAGTTAATCAAATAACCGAAGGTCATCGTTCATGAAAAAGACGGCCCTTTTCTCATTCGTTTGTTGTATGTTCATTGCTTGCTCTGCTTGCGCAACACAGGCCTGCGCCCACAGAGGCGACAACAAAGTGGCCCCGGAGAACACGATCCCCGCCTTCCAATCCGCCGTGGCGAAAAAAGCCCCCATGATCGAGTTCGACGTCCAAATGACCAAAGACAACGCCTTGGTCATCATGCACGATCCCACGGTGGACCGGACTACCAACGGCAAGGGGAAAATTGTGGATCTCACCTTCGATGAAATCCGCGCCCTGGATGCCGGAGGCTGGTTTGATCCCAAATTCAAGGGCATTAAGGTGCCCACACTGAAAGAAGTGCTGGATGTTATTCCCAAGACGATTCTGTGCAACGTCCATCTAAAAAACGGGCCGGGGCTTGCCATGGCCACGGCGAAAGTCATTGCGGAGATGGGCCATCTTGAACATTGTTTCCTCGCGTGCTCCACGGATCAGATGGAAGAAGTGCATAAGGTCTATCCCGGTTTTAAGATTTGTAATATGAGCCGCCAGGGGAATGATCGAAAGGCGTATGTTGACATCACGCTTGCATCGCACGCCAACTTCATTCAATTGGTGGGAATAAAGTCCGATGAAACCCTTGCCGCGGATGTTGCGCGGCTCCATGCGGGGGGAGTCCAGGTAAATTGGTTTCATGCGGAAGATGAGGCCACCATCCGCGCCTTGGCCGCAGCGGGGGTTGATTTTATTCTCACCGATACGCTTGATCTGTGCCAGCGCGTGCTGAATGCCCTCAACAGCGAAAAATCCCAGGGGCAACAACAGCCCCTGAAATAACCATTGGAGTCTCATCATGCCCTACCCCCAATTGGATCGTCATGCTTTGAACGTCAAACCGCTCAGCCAGCGCAAAGACAAAGTCTATATTGAAAAAGAACACGTCTTGCCCGCCGCCCCGCATAAGCCCTTCTCCGAAACCGCCCAAAAGGTGATCGACGAGACCGTCCAGCGCCTCATCAAAGCGCGCGAAGCCGATAAATCCCGCATGCTCACCTTCGGCGCACACGCCATCAAAAACGGCCTCGCCCCGGTGTTCATCAAGCTTATCGAAGACGGCTGGATCACGCATCTCGCCACCAACGGTGCGGGCATCATCCACGACTGGGAATTCGCCTTTCAGGGACACAGCAGCGAAGACGTTCGCAGCAATGTAGCGCGCGGCGAATTCGGCATTTGGCAGGAAACCGGATTCTACCTCAACCTCGCCCTCATCGCCGGCGCCTATCGCGGCATGGGCTACGGCGAAGCCGTCGGCGCATTTGTGGAGAATGAAGGACTGGATATTCCTTCGGAAATGGCACTGATCGAAGAAATTCAGCAGAACGCGATTGCAAATCCCTCGCAAGCGGCTGCGGCCGCCGATCTGCTTGATCGCGTCCGGAAATTCAATCTGAAACCCGGCTGGATGGCCGTGCCACATCCATTTAAGCGCTATGGATTGCAGGCGGCGGCGTACCGGCTTAATGTCCCGTTCTCCAGCCATCCCATGATCGGCCACGACATCATCTACTGCCACCCCATGAACTCCTGTGCCGCCATCGGGCGCGCCGCCGAACGCGACTTCCTCGCCTACGCCAAAAACGTGTCCAATCTGGAAGGCGGCGTGTATCTCTCCATCGGCTCCGCCGTCATGTCCCCCATGATTTTTGAAAAGTCCCTCTCCATGTCTCAAAACCTCGCCATCCAGCAAAACACCCATATCGACAACCACTTCATGGTTATCGTCGACCTCCAGGAATCCCACTGGGACTGGACCCAGGGCGAACCCCCCATGAACAATCCCGACTACTATTTACGCTACAACAAATCCTTCAACCGCATGGGCGGCACGATGCGCTACGTCACCTCAGATAACAGAGACTTTTTATTGGCCCTGGTAAGGGGGTTGGAGAAGTAAAGCCATTGGGGAGAAGCGGATAGGTTCGTTTAGGGGCGTCAAACGCGCGAAAGCCCGCGAATATTGGCCGAAAACGCGAAACGCTCCTGCGGAGATCATCTCCGAAGGAGCGCCGTTGCGAAAAGAAGAATGGTGGAGGACCTCCGCCTGGGTCGCGCCATGCACTGTTTTCTCCGGATGTACATGAAAACCCAGTAAATTTGGGGTAAAACGGGAGCGCTTAATTGCGCTCAAAGGGGAGAAAAAAGAGAAGGTTTCTTAAGGAAGTTTCCTTTGATTCTTTTCTGTTATCACGTGACGGCATCGTCGAAAAGTTCATCGGGCTGTCCATTGTCCCCAGGCCTCATCTCGTCTAACCATCTCTGGACGACCTGCTCGGTTTCGAGAGACACGGGCTGATTATAGGCGCCCTCCAATTCGTTTACGCGCAGACCTTCCCTGGAATACTCAAGCGCGAGCGTGGCGCGCTCCGGCGAAAGAACGCGGTACAGGAAAAGTTTGCCAGACACGAGGCGGGGCAGCAGACTCCAAACACAGTTCCCTTGTTCGCAACCTTCCTCATGGACATCTTCAGGAGTTCGGAGTGCTTGGATGCCGGGGGTATCTGGCAACGGCGAAGGGTAAAAGGTAAGCCCCAGTGCTTCAATCTCCTCTGGACTCAGATGTTCGGCTTCGGCGACCAATAGCCGTTGAATCCCACTCCGGGTATGAAACACGGCGGGAAGCTCAGCGAGGAGCCTCTGCTCCTCCAATTCCAGACAAGATTGGAGCTTCAATGCTGTATCGGGGCGCTTGTCTTCTTTTCTGTCGTCAACGATTTCGTGCAAGATGCCATTGGATACCCGCTCAAACAGTTTTCTTTCGGCCGCTACGGCCATGCAGCCAAAGTTGATTTCAGGAAGATGCCGGAGACGTTCAACAACCGGCGTATTGCTTAATACCTGTCGAAACCCCCTGAGCAATCCTGCGCGGCAGGCCCACGGCTTCACTTTTCCCATTAATCGAACAACTCTCTCGCTACTGGTTGGAAAGCCAAGATTTTCTAGAATCGCCGCACGTTTGCTCCGCAGTAGATCATGGACGGATTTACTGGATGACGCTTCAAACCTTTCCCCATGTATTGCCAAGAGAAACGCGAGCGGCGGATTTGTTTCTGCCAGTTCAATACCATCTGGATACTCCGAAAAGAATTTGAGTAAAGAGAAATGCGCCTCCGGAAAGCGGCGAACCAAACCAAGCGTGCCGGGCGGGATTGCACTCAGGAATTCCTCTCGCTGTTCGATACGCCGTTGAATTCGCAGCAATGATTGAAGCGCGAGGGGAATCTCGTATCCTTCAATGAATTGTTGCCGTTGTACGATGGAAGTGGCAAGACTCGGGTGGCTTAAAGCAAGCTCTTTGAATTTCTTATCCCGCGCTTCCACAAGGGCTGTTAAATTGAAGTCATCCTGTACATCCTCGATATCGCTCCATGAATTTAGTGGGCTTTCACGTAGGAAAACCGGATCGGGCCACAGACGCAAGAAGAAACGATTACCATCCTTCTCGCGGAGGATGCCCCGGGATAGGTCAGGATTGACATGAATCACTGTGCCGCGCCTAGTGGAGTTGAAGGAATTCCATTTCCCGCCAAATAGCATCGCGTCTGACGAGTACCGATTCTCGAACGCGTTCCAGCGTGCGATGGGTGACATCGCTTTTGGTGTCCTTGTCGCCGTCTTCGGCAACGCGGGCAAACGCATCAAGAAACGAACATGCTATTGAATGTCGACCATGTTTTCCTTCGAAAATTCTGTCCCATAAATCTGAAAGAGCAGGCGCATGCCTGGTCACTATGAACCGGTCTTCCGGGTGGTGTGGGCGCCGCGGATTGTCCGTGATAATGATTCCAAGCGCAGCAAGTTCTCCGCGCTTGTTTTCTTTCGGCGATATAGCACCAAATTCGTTTTGTTGGAGAAGGGTTTCGATGTGCCGCAACGTGGTTTCCAGGGCGGCACATTCCAATCCCAATTCGCCCGCTTTTTCGCGTTCAAGGCGATTGGCGGCGTCTTCCATTTCTCGCATCGCGATGTTCTCAAGCAGCGCCTGGAATGCTGTCTGCCCATCGGACTCCGCCGCAGCATCGAGCGCCTTGAGTATAAGCGCGTCACGCTGTAGTTTCAGCAAGCGCGACAGCGTCTCTTTATGGTTCCCGATGCTCCGGGAAAATTCGCAGCCGGACTTGACCCGATTCACGAGTTGGTTGAAAAACTTGAACGTGGCCTTCTTTGGCCATGCCTTCAGCATGTGTTGGTGGCGCTCGCGAAGCTCGTGAAGTTCCGCAGCGGCGACAATGCGCTCCAGGTATCCCTCCCTCGGCGTACCAAGGGTATGGTTCCGGTAATCAATGTAAACCAGCGCATGGAATTCGTTGCCCGCCAAGTCGCGTACGATCCTGTATCCCTTGTCGTACAGGCCGTGCGCGTATCCTTCGTAGCGGTCGAGAGCGATTTCATCCGAAGGTTGCAAACGCCACAGAAGCCCTGGCACCTCGAATCCGGGGGCGGGACAGAGAGTGGCGTAACCGCGCTCGTTGATAATGAAACGATAGTCTCGAAGCGACGTCGTTCCAACGTATTCCGCGCGCGGACAACGGCTGGCCATTTGCCGCTTGTCCATGTTCGAACCGTAGGCAAAGTAAAAAGTGCTCATGCATATCCTCTCTTTCCAGCCACCTTACTGCAGTAGTTCGACTTCGACGTAGAGTTGGTTCGCTTCATTAAACTGCGCCAGAAAACGGATTTCCAGCTTGTTCCCATTGGTGAGGAGCAGGTCCGCCAGGCACGTCACGCGCCGGAGATCTGTTTCCCGGGATTCCGCGCGTACGTTCTCCAGGCGCAAGTCCATATCCTTCGTTTGTTCTTCGATTTTGGATACCACCTGTTCGATCAGTTCCGATTCCTTGCGGAGGTTTTGCCACGCCGGAAAATCGAATTCGGGATATCCGAAACGAAGCATGGCGTCGGGCGTCATACCGGTGACCTGGCTTCCCACCTCGGGCAAAAGGGCGTTTTGTATCGCATTCATGGAAACCTTAAGCACCAATTGCCTCACGTCGCTGGATGAGGGGTCTGGGGTTCGTTTTCCCCCGCAGGCGGCCAGCAGGAAGCTGGAAACCAGAATGACGCCCAAAAGACCGCTGGCCAGTTTGTATCCGATCCGTTTCATGTCATTTCTCCCTTCGTGCGTTTATTCCATTTTGAAACCGATGGCACGTTTCGCCGAGTGACATGTCCATCGTTCTCCCGTTTCCATAGCCAATGCGCGCTCGAAATCCCCTGCTGTGACAACCGCATCCGAAGACCTGCCGCAGGCGAGACGAGAGGCGTTGAGTATCACGTTCTTGATCTCGCCGCCTGCGAGGTCTGCCTGGCTGAGGCACGCAATATCGACGTCGGGTGCCAAGGGCAATTGCTTCGGTATCAGCTTGTGCCAAATAGATTTGCGCAGCTCACGGTCCGGACGGGGAAATTCCACCTTGGCCGCAATTCGGCGTTCCAGGGCTTTGTCCAGCGTTGTCTTCCGGTTCGTGGCGAGAATGCAGACGCCCTCGAAGCGTTCAATTTCCTGAAGCAACACGTTGACGTCGCGCACTTCCCAGGCGCGGCTCGCCGCGTCTCTATCGAAGAACATCGCGTCGGCTTCGTCCCAGAAGAGCACAGCGTCGTTCTGACGCGCCTTTTGGAAGGTACTCACGATGTTCTTTTCGGTCTGTCCGACGAAGCAGTTCTGAATCTTGGAGTAATCGGCAACGAGTAATGCTTTGTCCAACTCCCGCGCAATGGCTTCCGCTGTCGCGGTTTTACCGGTTCCTGGAGGACCGTAGAAAAGCATGGCGATACCGGTTCCGTATGGGAAGGCGCTGCGCAGCCCCCACGTTTGCATAAGCTTTTCCGAATTGCGCACCTGGTCGAGTGCGAGATTGACCGATTCGCGGGTGCGCTGGGGTAATGCCAGGTCCTTCAATGAAATGCGGGGCATGCGCAACGCCGCATCCCGTTTCACGGCAGTTTTGCCCGACTGTTCGAGTCCCAGCAGTGTTAATGTCTTGCCGGTGAGTTCGTACTCGGTCTCCTGAATGGAGTCAGCGCTTTCGGACAGCAGACCACCACTGCCACCGCAGGGCTGGATGTAGCTGTTTTTGAGCAAGGGGGCACTTGACAACAGTCTGTTGAGCCTACCGCTAAACTGTTCTGGTTTGTCACAGATGGCCCGGCTCAAACCAGCCCCTGTGAAAAGGTCGTCGTCGGGTTTCACATGGCTCAGGGCCTTGCCCATCAAAGCAAGTAATAGAGTCCAATCCTGTCCGGACACGCCCATTTCGGCGCGAGCACGGCTGAGTCGCCACGCAGGTCTTGCCCGGAGTATCTCATCGAGTTGTCGAAGCAGCCAGTCCTGTTTCCTGTGCCATTTCTGAAACTCCGTCTGACGGCTGTAACCGCGCATGACATCGTTTAACGCATCACTTTTCTTCTGCATCGTTCGCGTCAGCCGGGCCAGAATGTCGAGCAGATCATCCTCTCGGTTGAGGCCCGTGAGACCGGAACTCGTGTTCTTGTTCTGGAGAACCGTCTGAACGATGCCCGGGTCAATGGAGATATTCCGATCACGTAAGTCTTCGTCAGGCTCGTTGTAGAAAAGAATACCCTTCTTGTACAGCTTCCCGGTTTCCGAAAGCGCCCGCAGGGCGGAGAGTGACTTTGAAGCTTGTAGAGAGAGGACGCGAAGAACGTCCCCAACGTCGGTAATGCGGTGTTCGCACAATCCCAAAGGATCAAGCAAGAGTGCCAGCAGGATTTCGGTCTCAATTCGATTGAGGCGCAACCGATTACGGATATCAACCAAGGGTACTGAACGGGGCGTAGACGCCAGCCGTCCGTGAAAGTTCCGGGTCAGGCGCTGGACGGTCTTTCGAAGTGTTTTCGCTTGTGCCATATCGTCGTCGTGGAAACGGCGCTCCTTACCCGCCAGCTCCTCCCGTGCGCGGAAAACGACGAGCAAGGATTCCAGCATTTGATCGTTGTCATTGAAGGGTATGGCTGCGCATGTTGATTCCGTCAACTCGTCGTACAAGCCATTGGGCACATGTCCTCTTATCCTGCCCGGCAAATATCGCGGCCTTGATGCCATAGTCCATTTCCCTCGATTCTCTCGTGCTTTATCGTCGGGGTTGAATGAGCACACCTCGTGCCAATTTGCGGCAAGCGTGCGGCACTCCTTTCACAAACGGTTTTCCCTAAAGGACTTCCGAGCTTAGTGCGCAAGACGGGGTTTGCGTTTTGCGACATAGGTGTTCAATAATTGACTTGCGCATTCGCAAATTATGAAGGGTTCTTTCATGCGAGCTGCTCGATCCGATAGGCGGCATATAGTCCTCACGGTGAACGGCCTGGCGGGTGCGTGCGCGGCTGCCGCCGTCCTTCTGCGGCATCCAGACGCACGCATCCAATTCACGAGTCCACGTCATCTTCCGAAAGCCTTTGAGGCACTGTTCGGAGAGAAATTCGCCCGAACGGTACACGTCTGCGGCGTCGGTATAAGCTTGCCATTGGATGACTTGAACGAAATTCTCCGCTGTTTGACTGACAGTGTTTCAATTGTCTGGTATGGCGCGTCGGACCGTTCCGACATTCGGCAGCACGCCAAACATTTTTCGGAACAGGTGGAGTTTCAGTTAAGCACTGCTCCCACCACCACGAAGGCCATCATTGATTCTCTCCGGGTACAGGAATCGGCACGGGCCTTGCTCATTACCGAACTGGCCGAAGAGGCTCTGCGGAACAAAGCACCGCGCTCGGAATTGCACCGCTTCTGTCACGACGCGGTGCGTGCCGCGAACAGGCGGTTCTTCTTCTTCGGTGATGACACGCTCAACGAGAGGGCCATCCAATATCTGGCTGGCGTGAAGGAAAAGACGCGTGAGCTTGATGAAGCGGTCGAAGAATACCGGCGCTCACCGGATGCACTTCATCCACTGGGTTCGAGTCGGGCAATGAAGGGTCTGCGAGAACAAATAGGCCGCCTCGGACCGGTCCCTGAGCCCGTGCTCATCACCGGCCCAACGGGGTCAGGAAAAGAGTTGATGGCGAAGGCCCTGCATATCACCAGCGGACGCACCGGCGCCTTCGTCGCGGTCAATTGCGCTGTTCTGGGCGGAAATCCCTCATTGGTCGAAGACCGCCTGTTCGGACATGTGAAGGGCGCGTACACCAGTGCGGATACTGAAACTAAGGGCGCTTTCGAGGAAGCGCACGGAGGTACGCTCTTCTTGGATGAAATCGGTGAACTGCCCGCCGGGGTGCAGGCGCAGTTGCTCCGGGTACTTGAAGACAAGGAGGTCCGTCCCGTCGGCACGATAAAGACGCGGGCGGTGGATGTGCGCATCGTTGCGGCTACGCACAGGAACCTCGCACGCATGGTGACCGATAAGGCTTTTCGTCAGGACCTGTTCTACCGGCTCAACGTTCTCATGATTCGTGTCCCGCCTCTATCCGAGCGGCCCGATGACATGAAGAGCATAGCGGCACACGTCGCTGGTGAACTCGAGAAAAGCGGGTACAAGCTTAAGCTCAACAAGCAGGACTGGGATGCCATCCAAACATTTGATTGGCCAGGGAACGTCCGCCAGTTCCTAAACGTGCTGAAGCGGGCCGCCTATCTCATGCGCCCCGTATCCGAACTGCTTGAAGAGGAGCGCCAAACTGAGGACCAGGGCACCGCGACCGATCAGACAAGTATGCTTCACCTCTTCTGCCCGGAGCGTCAGGACGACGTGGCACCGGCGCAGGCGGTCTATCGCGCATACTTGCAGCATGTTCTGAACCTCTTTGAAGGAAACGTCATGCGGACGGCGAAGGTGCTGGGTATTGCGCCCAACACCTTGCGGAAACACTTGGCGACAAGACCACTTGAAAGATGAAAGGACACGCACGTGGATTTCTTGAGGGTACTCGTAAAGAATAACATGCGCACATTGCCTGAAGTTGTTGTGTCTTCCTTCCTGAACTACCTCCTTTGTCCGGAGGAAGATCACGGGTTTGGGGGCTTCTTTCTGGAACGCTTTCTGTGTGAGTTTGGTTTAGCTCCCGAAGGACTCGAAAAGCCAAGTGATTGGCGTTGGCCGCGGCCACCGAAAGTTTATGTTTTCCCGGAATGGCCCTGCGAAAGGGATGACGATGGCAACCAACGTGGATTCATGGACTCTCTGCTTGTAGTAACCCAGGGAAACCAAGTTTGGCTGTATGGTATAGAAGTCAAGATTCATGACAAGTCTGCAAGAAATGAGAGTGCTGCGGGAGTTCAACTCAAACGCTACGGCGATGCTTTGCGGTTGATCACTGCCGAAGGTTTGGTCAATGAGTTCCGAGATAAGGGGTTACCATTCCCACCAAAACCGCGAATCGAGCAGCGCACACTCCTTTTTCTGGTTCCAGGGGAGGCAAATATCTGGCCCGCAGAGGTGCGCCGAACCCTCCACGAAGATCCAAGCTTGGAAAGCATTCTCAAAGTTATCACATGGCGCGACACGTCAGCAATCAATGAGCTAAGCGTGGCCGTGACGGGCTACTGCATGGACAACTTCCTAAGAAAGCTACTGTGTGCATGCCAGGATGGCTCCATCCCACCGCCCGACCTGTTTGTCGTCCATATGCTTCGCTGCCTACGATATGCTATAGAAAGTGATTTTACCTACCGATACGAGGTGCCACCAGTCTTCCCGAGCAACGCAGACTTTGAAAAGTGTCTTCGCGAACATGGTCAGTTCGAAGTGCTGGCCCTAATTCGCGCGGTAAATGAGGAATCTGTTCACGGCAGGCTCTATGCTCGAAGTCATCACACCAGCATAGGAATACCTATTGCACCGTCATCGGTGGCACCGCCAGACAATACTCTCTGTCGCATTCGCACAGTCAACAGTTACTTCAATCCTGAGATTCTGGAACACATCCAGATTGAAATTGCTTCCAAACAGAAGTGGGAAGAAAGTGCCCTGGTGGAGTTGCTCAATGAACTGACAACCCAAAGTGCGTCGGCGGGCGTCGGACTGTGCTTTGAAGGAGACTTTGGCGCACATTTCCACCAAAATGGCAAAGATAGCGAATCGGTCTGGCTCATCAATATCCGCCAGACCGGGCACACGCCTGCCGTTCAGGATGACGTAGCACGCGACCAGGTGCGCACATTTTTCAAGTGGTTGCGTAGTGCCTATACGACAGGGGAAAACCTATGAAGACAGTAAGCCTTGTTATTCACCGCGGCAGTCAAGAGATCGGTGGTACGTGCATTGAGCTCTGCGCGGGCGACACACGTATCATTCTTGACGTGGGCATGCCGCTGGTCAAGCCGGATGGCACCGAGTTCGACATCAGGGATTACGATGGACTCACTGGAGAAGAACTCGTTGATGAATCAGTGCTTCCAGCAGTTGAAGGTCTATACGCGTGGCAGAAGCCATCCGTTGATGCCGTGCTCATTTCTCACGCCCACATGGATCATTACGGTTTGCTCAACCACGTGCATCCAGAGGTTCCAGCATACCTGAGCGCGGGCACGCGAAAACTCATTGAAATCACGGCATCATTTACAGGAAAGGAAAACCCACTCAAGAACACGCTTTGCTTTTCCTGGCCATCCCGGTTCCGGATAGGCGCGTTCACAATCAAACCTCATCTTGTCGACCACAGCAGTTTTAGCGCGTTTGCCTTTGAAATCGAAGCCGCAGGTAAGCGGATGTTCTACTCGGGTGACTTCCGCGCGCATGGTTATCTCGGCAAGGCAATGGAGATTCTTTACCGGGACGTCCGGCCGGGTGTGGATGCGTTGCTCATGGAAGGCACCATGCTGGGGCGCGAGACTGAACCGGTTCAGACTGAGGAAGATCTTTCCCTGGATGCCACCGAACTCTGCAAGAAGTCGGAGAAGGCCATTCTCATCTACCAATCCGGCCAGAACATAAGCCGCGCGGTTTCCTTTTTCAAAGCGGCCAAACGGAGTCATCGTCTTTTCATCCCCGATGTATACACGGCTCATGTCCTCGACGAGTTAGGCCATTGCCCTGGCGGCGACAAACTGCCCTATCCGGGCAAGCCCGGTTTTGACGATGTCCGAGTCTGGTATCCGAAGTGGTTGACTGACCGACTTTTCAAGACGGATCGAGGCGATATCCCCTTGCGCTACCAACCCAAGAAGATGACCAAGCCCGAGATGGCTGCTGACCTTGGCAAAGTGATGCTATTCGTTCGCCCCGGCATGGAGAAAGACTTGCGCGATATCGACGGTCTCGCTGGCAGTACGCTCATCTACTCACTCTGGGAAGGGTACCGAGAAAAGAACAAGACCCGGCGTTTTCTGGAGGCAGCGGAAGCGCTTGGCGTCCAAGTAACGTCTCTCCACACCAGCGGTCACGCCGATATCCCCACACTCCAGCGCATGGCCAACACCTTGCAGCCCAAGCAAATTATCCCCGTGCACACTTTCAACCGTGATGAGTACGGGGATCTCTTTGGCTTTCCTGTAAACAAGGAGCAATGCGTTAAGATGTAGCCTGCTTCAACAATAGATGAGACGGCCATCATCACTCTCTATGGTGCAGAATCTCCGCTTATCGACACAAGTGTACCGTCACAAACGAAGTTACCAAGTTCGACTCAGCGTCGATGAATAGGTTGGAAAGCGGTTTTGGGAAATGAGCCTGAACTGTAAGTCAAAAGACCAACCCCGGACTATTCAATCGGAAGTCAGCGTCGTCCTTTCCGAAGCGTTTCCAATTCTCTGCGCAGACAAGTATACTCATCGCCGGGAGTACTCGTGACCAACGCGCAGTGGCTCTCTATCTGTTTTCTCTCCTCCGGGGAGATTCCTGAGAGGTCTGGTTTTCCACCTGACCGTGTCAGGTTATCCAATTCCCGCTGGATGCATCTATACTCATCGCCCGGAGTGCTTGTGACCAACGCGCAGTGACTCTCTATCTGTTTTCTCTCCTCCGGGGAGATTCCTGAGAGGTCTGGTTTTCCACCTGACCGTGTCAGGTTATCCAATTCCCGCTGGATGCATCTATACTCATCGCCGGGAGTACTCGTGACCAACGCACAGTGGCTCTCAATCTGTTTTCTCTCTTCCGGGGAGATTCCTGAGAGGTCTGGTTTTCCACCTGACCGCGCCAGATTCAAGAACTCACGCTCTATACAGGCTCGCTCTTCACTAAGCGTAGTCGTTACTAACCTACAATGCGCCACAATCTTGGCTCGTTCCTCATCAGTGATCCAGGGCTGTTCTGCTAAGCTTACATTTTCCGAAGTTTGTTGAGGTTGCGTGACAAGAGACGCCGATTCTCTCCCACTCCTCCCTAGCCCATTCTTTTCCCTTTCCAATTTCGTCGCTCTGAGCATGTCCATGAGGCCACTGTCGATTAGGCCGATCGGTGCCACTCCCATGTCCTTCTGAAAGGCCTTTATTGCATCGCTTGTGAAGCGGCCATAGTCCCCATCGATCGGACCCGGCTCATAACCAAGTTCGGTGAGAAGCATTTGTGCCTCCTCCGTTTCTTCAGCATTTGGACGCTTGTGTGTGCCGGCGGGAGGAATATCCACGGCTGCTGGGACCAGTGGGGGCTGAGAAGCACGGCCCAATTGACCTGCATCCCGAATGGCTTCGGATACAATCTGGTCACGGTAGGCTTCGACATTCCGTCTTGCGGTTTCAAGAGACCCCTCACGATATCGATAGCTTCCGCATCGTCCGTTATAATCATCAACAATGCGATTGAACTCTTCTATGCCGGTATCGGTATCGGTGAAATTCCTCATTGCCTCTATGCGAATATTTTCGCGAATGCACCAGCAAATCTGCGGCAAAGTGAGTACGTTGTTGGTGCCCACGGGAGGCTTCTCATACTGTATCAGCAGATTCGGAGTGTCCGTGGGACTTGGGTTCTGGGCTGTTGGTGCTGTTGGTGCTGCTGGCGCTGGTCTTGGCAGCGGATAGTCACGGCTTTGCGAAAATGACGGGGGCTTGTCGGAGGAACTTGTGCGGCTTTGTTCACCGTTGTTTGCGGCCCAAATTATAAAAATGATAAAAGCAGCCCCAAAGCCAAGTATCCATTTGGCGCTAGGGTTTTCGCCGCCGCCACCACTAACGGTTTCAATAGGCGGTGGTGAGGCCGTGGACTTTCGTTCAGCCTCGCTGCAAGACTCTTTTGTTGTCGTTATAGATGAAGACTGGGTGCTGGAAAAAGGCTTCGCTCCAGGTTTAGCTCCTGATTCTTGCTCCGAACTGACGGCTTCATTGATGTCGCTGACGTCCGATGCCAAATCAGAAAGCCTTGAAAAGCCTTTCGTTACTTCATCCTTTTCATCAGTCATCAGGCTGGGGTCCTCTGGATATGCATATCGGTGCCACCCTACTTCCCCTCACATAAATCACAATCCGAATAAGCTTAAGAAACCAATTCCAAGGCACAAAAGAATGACGGCAGCACAGCCATTACTATTCTTCTTGGCGGGCAATCCAGTTTCAGGATGTCCATGCGCAGCACGTAGGTCTCCGATCATTTTAGGTTGTCCGGAAAGTCCCAAATGATCGCCAATAATCTTAAAGAACTGATTCCTAATTGCCTGCGGGGCTACAGCGCCATTATAATCGCCCAGATTAAAACGCGCATCACCCGTGAATAACCCAAGCATCATAGGTCCCATTCCACTTCCTGCTTTAGATTGGAGGAGTTCATCAATGTTAATCCCAGCGATCCTTGCAAGCATACTCATATCCGACTGCTCAAGGGCTACTGTCATAATCGGCCTGTGAGATGGCCCGTGTGGATTCCTGTCAGCACGATAGAAGACAGTCATCGCATAGTGGTAGGTCATCCCTCTGTACTCGCTTGTCTTGCCTTGCATCTCCATAGCGACATCAAGCAACATTTGGGGTTTCTTCTGAAAGGTTAAGAAGTAGTCACCCCAAACCCATGTCTCGCCACTATCAACGCTGGACCACGGGGCAGGAAGCGTAGGCCATTTCGTTAGTTCGAGCAATGCGAACACTCTTTTCTGTGGACTCGCTGATGTGGCGATAGGCACTTGCGACGCTACCGGGGCAAGCACCGTCCCGTCCGACGTCAAATCCGTAAGCCGGGAGAATCCCCGATTATTCTTGTTATCCATTTCTTGCTTTACTGTTTCGCCGTCAAAGACAAGGGCTTCGTCCGCTGGGACAAACTTGTGATGGCAACTGGGACAGCGGCCAGGCGTATGGATTAGGTTGTCCGGGATACGCAAAGGCTCATGACATTCTGGGCATGCAAAGTTTTTCATGATATGGTTATTCTCCGAGGAGGCTACTCAATCTGTCACCGCCCCTTTTCCAGAAAGCACGCATCGCCGCTTCTAGGACGTGGATATTGTCTTCATTCTGGTATGAGAAAGAAGTCGCTAACTTCTTGTCCTCTTTCTTCCCTACACAAAAGACACCAGCTCCATTCCATATTATGAGTTCACACCATCGGCAAAAAACTCGTTCGTTGCTGGAAAACAGCTTCGCGCGCTCCAGTTCCATTCCAAGATCACTCATTACGGCGGAACCGAAGCGGTATTTCTTGCCTTCTCGCAAACCTTCAAGGTACTCGGTAAGCAACCGGACACCAACAGCCCTCCATAAACAGTCAACAAAGCTGCTGTAAATATGCTCATTCTTCAACTCGACTGAAGCAGATTGAGTACGGTCGCCAAATATAATACTGTATGTAGTTCCGGTGGGAATCCCATTTACGGAATGACGGGTTCCGCCCCACCGCACGCGTGTGATTGATTCAAGATCCCATCGACGCCCTTTCCACTCAATCCCTTCCGGTGAAATGCGCAGCTTCTCTTTGAAAATTACACCCAATTCAGTCTCAAAGGTGATCTCCCGACGCCATTCTTCGTCACGACGTTTTGCCTCCTCAATCAGTCTAGCTTTATGTTCCGCGATTTCGTCCAGAGTATCTGAGTCCTCGGCGGTACGCTCGGCGATTTCTCCAACCTCAGCAAACACTTCCTTAATCACATTGGTGAGATATTGCGAATAATTAAGCTTCCCGTGTTCGTTGAACATGTAAACTGCTAGATTGCGCAAAAGACCTGCTATGCGCAAGCTGGCATTATGGTCGAGGCCACGACTATGTGAACTGACCTGAATTGGTTGCGCAACAGTGTCCCAGTTCTTGACAACCTTGACAAGTTGGGCAACTAATGGATCAAAAGCAGAATCGGGTTCACCGTTATCGAGCATTGCCCGTAGTTTCTCCACGAGACACCTAATATTACTTTCTTCCTTGTCAAGAAATTCTTGCGCCTCCACTTCATACGAATCAACGAGATCGGCTATGAGAATTGGGCCGTGTTCCTCTCCGTTATCAGTCGCAGTCTCTACGGCATCAGTAACTGCCTCCACGAGTTCTCTTGGAGGTAGGTTGTCAAGGGCTGTCTTGATGACCTGGCGGAAGTAACCCCGGCGTTCCTGGATCTCAGCTTCGATAGCCGATAGGTCCGACACTTCGGGAATACCGGAAACAATCCGTTCCTCGTTGATGATCACACACAGATCTTCGGGATCGATATCTTCAAACGCCCACGCGAGCTCAAGAATCCAATGTGCAACGGCATCGGCATTGTAGTCAGGCAAACGAGCGAGTCCTGCCGCAAGCAAGTTTGCCCGTGCAATTGATGATAGTTTGTCGACGGCGAGCAAATCCGTTGGTGACGATTTGAGGATTAGCAACACTTCTGCGGCTCGTCTTGGGCCGATACCTGGCAGCCAGGCTACTTCAGCAGATAGCCTTTTCCGGGGCGTGGTTAAGTCCGACCGTGCTTCCATGACCTTACTCGAGTCAAGGACCAGGCTGCGCTCATCAGCCAGCTCCACGATCCTTCTACGGCTATCGCGAGGGCTGGCAGCCAGAATATGGAAAGGATTCAGAAACAGGTCCATGCGCCCCTCCCGCTATTTGTCTTCCCAGACGAATCCGATGCGTCTGCTTTTTTTCTCTTGATTCTTAGGAAGGCTGTTCAGCGCAACCTCAATGCTCTCTTGATCGATCTCTCTCTTACCAGCCTTGGCGGCGAGCCGCGCGGCGTCGCGTATGACATAAGCCGAGTCGGAGAGAGCTTTGCCGGTGAGAGCAATGAGAAGCTTGTCCAATTTAAGGTCATCGGCTCTCGGCAGCCTGCTCAACAGTGAGTCGACCAGTGAAGCCACTTCTTCCGTTGAAGGCATGCCTACCTCGATGATGTGGTCAAATCGACCTCTGCGTAGAATAGCCGGATCGATCATTTCGATCATGTTCGTCATGGCTATAATAAGCACTTTGTTCTTGATGGCTTCTGGGATACGCCGAAGGAATTCGGCTACCTCCTCGACGTGATGTAAGCCGGACGAGCTTCCAGTGCGCCTATCCGACAGGAAGGACTCCATCTCATCTATAACGATGACGGACGGAGCGCCATCAATCGCCTTATCAAACACCTCGGAGATCTTCTTGCTGGTTTCGTGAATATAGGGGCTACCCACACTGTTGGAATCAATCGAATAGCTGGGCCAATCAATAAACTCGACAAGTCGCTCCACAGCGAAGGTCTTGCCACACCCCGGTGGCCCATGCAGGACGATGGCGGACGGAAAATCAATGCCCAAAGCTTGATACTTTTCTGCATTGAAGATAATGTCAATGACGTGTTCGTTGAAAAACTCCTCGAGCTGTGGGCGCCCTGGAAGCTTGAACATCTTGGCCTCGGCCGGTGTCTCGGACGATTGCGACCGTTCAGGTTCGACAGCATTTTGGGGAATGGCCGCCTTTGTATCTGCCTTGGATTGAGAAGCAGGCTTGTGTCTAGCCAGTAGACCCACATCTGGGGGTACAGTAAAGCCAGCGGCTGTTATGATCTCCCCCAGATCTCCGGCGGGCATCCAGCCGGTTAGAGTGCTCAAACGTCTGAACGATTTCGTTGATACCGCGACCCCCCCGGTAATCCAAGTACCCAGGACAACTTCATCATCAACGTGCGGTGTCAGCGTCCAGGACGGGAGCAGTCGGGAGTACTGTTCCACATAAACAGCATCGTGAAAGGAGACGTCCGCTGACAATCTTCGAGACTCTTTAAAAGCAAAAGCAAAGGCCAGCGCATCGACTTTGTTTTCCGGGGATGTTCCATTTTCAACAGGAGTCAGAGAGTACTTCTTATGGCTGCTCAGGCAGCGGAATGCTTCGGTCCCAAATAGGACATCACCGAACAGAGATTCGTCAAGAAAGCCGTATTCATTCCACTTCTGCGCCAGTTCAAGGCGCGTAAGCAGGATATTACTCGATCCATTGGAGTCAAAAATCTGCCAGGCGTCTCCTGAATAGAGTAGAGAACGGATTTTCGACCCATCCGGCAACTCATACCCTTTAGGCAGCCATAGATCCTTTGCCATAAGTCATCCTCTGATAATGTTGGCTACATCAAACATCTCGTCGTCAGGGCCTCCGCCGATCTGAATCATTGCAAGCTGGGCAACAACGGCGCGAAGTCTTTCAATGTCATCGGAACGCATGAGTTGCATGCCGATGTGTGCGAGTTCCTCGAAGCGGTGCTTGTCGGCAAACTGATGAGGTGAGCTGACCATCCATTTGAATCGCTCGACCACGAACCAATCTTGTCGCCAGAGGATCTCGAAGTTCTTGCCTTTCAGATCATCAAGGTGGTGTTCGAAATCCTTATCATTTCGGTCGATTGATCGTTGAGCCGTCTTTGCCAGGTTGTCGAAGGCCGAGGCTTCTGACGGGCGGGCGTGCTGCCGAATATGTTCGTCAAAGAAGGACACGACTCCGTCGAGGTCAATTTGCCGAATTTCTTTGAGGTGCTCCTTTCTGACCTGAGCGAGGAGACGGCGAGCCTCTAGAACTTTCTCCATGGCCTCTTGGGACTTCTCGGTCTCTGCTTCCTCTGGATCGAGTGAGACAGCAGATTCAATTTTCTGACGAGCTTGGTCCAGTTTCGGGTTGTCCAGCACATCGTTGATCTCATCGATGCGGTTCAGCGTTCTTTCGCCTTCCTTGAGGACCATAGTGGCCGCTGCGGTGTAGTCGAGTTGCCCTTCCTGACGGGAATAGAAGTTCTTTCCAGAGTGGAAGGTCCCGCCGATGCAGGGCACGGATACTTCGAGGATGATATTGCCGGAGTCCAAGGCCTCGTATTCGCATTCCAAGTCGGCACCAGCAGGAATCACGCCATCATCAAAATCAGAACCGGAAATCTTCAAGACACCGATGGGCCGGTTGTCGGTAATGGGGTCTTCGATTTCACCTTCCCAGAGTTTCAGGTTGAGTGATCCTGACGCACCCGCCTTGAGAGACTCTGCCGCCTTAAATACCTTTTTGCCCTTCTTAGGCAGCGAATCGCCTGAACGAATCAGATAGTCGAGCACGGGACGGCCGCCGAGTTTCTCCAGTACCTCGATTCCAACTGAGTGCGAGGCCGGGATGGCATCCACTGTGGCAGCCGTACGGGTAATAACAATCTTGTCCTCTTCCAGGGCAATCGGGCCACCTACGGAATCGAATACAAAGACCTTGAAGGTGTTGTCGCCTGTTCTTGTTAGGGCAACGTCGATGGTTACGCCATGCTTGAGAGGAAGGCGGCCAGAAGTCCAGCCAGTGTCGACGCTATCGATCTGGAATTCTGATCCGGACACAGCTTGGCCAGCCAATTGAACCGCGATCTTGGCCTTAACATCCGGTGTGCGGGCGATGTAGTTAAAAGAAAGCGCAAGCCCGCCTCCGGAAGAAATCTGCCCACGGGTGTTTTTGCGTGACCGGTTCTGAGAGTTCCAGTCAATGGATTCTGCAAAGAGGCTCGCCCCTTCCGCTACGGCCGTCATGGGATTTACATCGGTGCTTCCTGGAATGCCAAGCTCAAAGGCAACCTTGTCGCGCAGCGGTTTGTAGTGGGTCGGACCGCCGACGAATACAATACGTTCCAGGTCATGCGGAGATAGACCGGCTTTATTGAGCGTCTCCCGGGCGGACTCGATTGACTCGCCGAGGCGTT
Source organism: uncultured Nitrospirales bacterium (assembly GCA_964474205.1). Taxonomy (GTDB): domain Bacteria; phylum Hydrogenedentota; class Hydrogenedentia; order Hydrogenedentales; family CAILVY01; genus CAILVY01. Next base: position 147,580 of record CAYYRW010000011.1, read on the forward strand.
CGGCAATTAGCTTGTCATAGGTGTTACGCTGCAAGGAAATGTCAAGATAGACCTCCTTCCCGTTGAGGTCCCTTACCCGGGCTTCGGTTTCCGACAGGCTGATGACTGAATCCTCGCGTGCCGATAGTTCAATCTTGGCCCGTTCGGTGGCCCAAGCGGCCAGCCGAATGAGCGACTTGAAGTTCGGATTCACCGAGAAATCATCCGGGAGGTCGAAGTTTTCCAGTAGCCAGGGGCGCACGACGTTATCGACGAGTACGCGGTCGAAATCCCGACCTCCGCACATGGCGATACCACCGTGGGCGAGGAGGTTTACCCGCCCACCAATGCTTTCGGCAATCGCAATATCCAGGGTTCCGCCACCTAAGTCATAAATCAGGAACATACCGTCGGTATTGCGGGCACGCATCACGCTCATGACCGCAGCAACCGGCTCCTGCATAAGTGCGACCTTGCCTAGACCAGCCATGCTGGCTGCCTGCATGGTGGCGTCCTTCTGCATCTGGTTAAATGCCGCCGGAACGGTGATGACCGTTCCGGTATCAGTACCGTTGCGGATTTCCTCTGGTAGGTAGCCGAACAGAACCTTCAGAACCTCTGCGGAGCATTCCTCGGGGGTCTTGGTGAGGTTCAGCGCAGAAAGCTGCACGGGCGTGCTCGTCCCCATGAGACGTTTGAAGAGCATCGCCGCGTTATCCGGGCTGTGCGGAGCCGAGTCGTAAGCCCGTTTCCCAACATATTTGTTACCACGCCGGTCGATAAAGATCGCCGACGGAGTCACGTCATTCTGTTCGGGACTCTTCCAGATGCGGGTGTCGGAACCGTCATAGGAACAGATCGTGCTGTTTGTCGTGCCAAGGTCAATGCCGACAAAGTTCTTCATGACTCTACCCTCCTCAAAGTGACAGTTCCTGTCTTAACCAAACCTTCCTTCCCCATAATGATCGGCTCGATCATCTGATCGACCATCAAGGCATCCTTGGAATTGAACTCTTCGATATTCAGGGGGGAAGCGGCCATTCCGGGGTCAAAGGGATGTCCCTCAACGTTTACGATTCTCAGATCGGCTTGTTCTAGGGCCTCTTCGACCTTTTTGATGAACCACCGGAACTGGCTCTTGTATCGGCTCTGTTCTCCGGCGTCGAGTTTCAGTAGCAGACGGTCAAACACCCGACCGAAGCGCCAGGATTCAACCGCCATCGTAATCACGCAATCTCGCATCACGTCATATGTCTTCGCACTCTGATGTGATTCCGCCATGTTACCCTCCAAATCTTTCTCTGGCTCACCATCGCATTGCCAGAGAAAGACAATCGTTGTTTCTCAACCGGCTCTTCCCATGAGCATCTGTGTTACTCGCGTACTTAGACCAATATCCTTCCCATACCGTGTCTTTAGGGCAATATTATGTCTTGATTCTATGTGACGACGCAAAAGTGTTCGCAAGCCGACTGTCCTGCGCGCATCATAGATGTCCTGGACTTGATAAGAATTCATGGAACATTTCTGCCCTGGCTGGTTGGCGGAGCGATGTCGAGGCAAGCGAGAAGCTCGACACATGTGATTAGCGCTGCGACAGCGACGCCAAGGATCATCTCCTCTCCTCCTGCGTGCTGATTCCGATTTCTGTAACTGTGAATTGCGTTAATGAGTACATATGCGTCCTTCGAGGTAGCGTTGGCTTTGGAATCAAAGTCCGGTCGGCTCCCGGTAAGGAGTTGAAGCATGCCTATCTGACGCCCTCTGTCTGACGGCACCTGCCAATTGTCCTCGTCCATCATGGCCTTAACGAGCTTCTCTCTATCGCGCGGCGTGGTTGTCCAGTAGGAGCGGACTTCCAGAGGCACTATGCGGTCGGCTCCAAATTCCCTTTCCCATATGAGGTCCAGCGCGCGCTCTTCGATGCTGGTCAAGTTGTTGAGAGCGATATCGGGATCATCAGGCAAAAACCCAATCGCGCTCTCGACGTATCGGTAAAGGCGGTTGTCGACGCGGGACAGATGGGATAGACGTTGCTCCAAGAACTCCCTGATGTTTGCCTTGTACGTGTCCGAGGCACCAAAAAGCCGAGATATCGCGCTGGAATCCGTGCCGGCATCCTTGACGTACTCCTGGAGTAGTCTGCAACTTGCCCGTAGAAACCCTGCATGTTCAGTAATGAACCCAAGTTCCTTCATATAGTTTCGCTGTCGGTGCGATACACTCGCGCTGGGTGCCTCACCGCGTTCCAGCAGGAGCAGGAGAAGGTCTTTCGAGCGTGCGTCGCAATCAGCCCAGAGATCGGCCAGGAAGGGTTGAGCCCTGTCCCGCGAGTTCTGCGCCGCTGTATTCACGCTGGCGTTGTCTGCACCAGTTGTCGGAGCTTCTGCAAGGACACTATTGACTACAATCAGAAAGAGTGGCGGAAAACCACCAGTCCAATTCTCCAATTCCGTGCGGGCAGGGCTGAAGAAGGATATGCCGCTGGCTTCGTAAACAGCCTCCCGGTCCGCCTCGGTGAAATTGCGCACTTTCACCGGGTTGGTGTCAAAGATTCCCCAAAAATCGCTCGTTATCGATTCTTCACTACGAATCAGTTCCTGGAGGTTTCTTCTGGTGGCAGTGACCAGACGAAGGCAGCGGTACGATGCAAGCTCTCGAAGCTGGTCCCACAGATTCCGCGTCAGTTGTCCGGTCGCTAGCGGCTCATCAAAGCCATCCCAAATCATGAGTATACGCACATCATCGCTGTTAAGGGCTTCGATGACTTCACATAGTTCAGAATACTCATGCCCTTCAAGCGTAAGCAAATGATCGGCGTAATCGCTGTTGACAGTTCTGATCCCGTCCGCAAGATGACGGGACATACCCGCGAGAAAGGCCCCATCAGAACCTGGGGTCTGATGTTTCAGATCCCATAGAATTACGGCATCGTAAGGTGAATCTTCCTCTCTCATGCGTCTTGCGAGCTCATGCAAAATGACACTCTTCCCGATGTATCGAGGCCCCACGACGGACAAATGGCTGGGCGTTCGCTTTGTCAGGTCAGTCCAGAGTCGTTGCATAACGTCTTTGCGGCCCACGAGCGGAGGAACAGTTGGTCCAAGGATTGGAAATCTGGCTTCAGGCATGCTCATCCTCCGTTTCAATGCGTGCACGCCGCTGCAGGACGGCAAGATCCTGTTGGCGCTCAATCCAAGCCCCCATGAGCGGTATTGAAGGCGTATAACTATCTCCTGAGCGCCCTTCTGTTAGTTCAAGGAGCTCGAGCTCCCGTAGAGCTTCCAGATCGGCGATAAGCGTTTCGTCATCCACTTCAACGCCTTGCGCGGCAAGTTGTTCCTGGATCACACCGAGCTTAAAGAAATCCCTTGTGGTGGAATTCTGGTGGCTCAGGGCCAAGATCAGTCTTCTGCGGTCAACACGCACATAGTCCCACAGGCTTGCAAAATGCTCATTATCTTCGACAAGGGCGTCAGCCGCCTGATCTACATGGTCAAGAGTAATGGACCGTGCTTTCAGCGTAGATGCGAAATCGTAAATCCGGTTACAGAGGCATTGCAGGAGATAGGGCTGCCTGGCGGTGAGATAGATGGCATGCTGGGCAGCTTCTTTGCTGTAGACAAGTCGTCCCTTCACAGGTTCCGTCACTAGTCGTAGTGCGGCCTCTTCCGAAAGGGCGCTGACTCCGAAGCGGGTGCCCAAGCCAAACAGGGCCGACCAGTACTCTTCTCTCAGCCGTTTCAGGCGCCTTGAGCCGGTCAGGATGGCGGAGAACTTGGGATAGGTCTGAACCATAAACCGGATGTTTTCAGGAACCTGCGGAGAAGTCACACCGTGATCAATACCCTCCTGAAGCTTGTCGAATTCATCCAGCATCAAGAGGATTCCAAGCCCTTTGGCTTCGAGATGATCGAGTGCGGCCTCTACATAGTCCCGGAAATCAGAGAATGGAGCCGCTTCGCCAATCGCCTCACGACAGGCCTTGCGTATCCCGAATTTCTGGCCCGAATGCAATAGGCTTCCGTTAGGAAGGGGGGTATCATCACCCAGGCTGTGAATCCCTTTCGCTATACAATTTGCGATTTCCCGGAACACTTCTGCCGTCGGAACACCTACCCCTGTTGTGCTTCCCTCCGCACCTTGAAGGCTGCAGTAGACACCCAGCCAACCGGGAACGGATTGTGTTCCTTCAAGATGTCGAAGAATGGAAGATTTTCCCGCACGACGGTTGCCCTCGAGCAAGACAACGTTACCGCTCTCTACGATTTGGCGATGTATCTGATCGATGAGTTCCTCACGCCCGAAAAAGATGTCCTTGCGTTCGGGTCGAATTGGGTCTCCACATACATAAGGACTGCCTTCGGTCAAAGCAGAACGATGCGAGATAGCCTCACTTGGCTCGACGATCTCGAATGCGATTTCCCGCGTTGCAGAAATCGCGCTACCATCCAGTGTGACCGCTGACCAGAGGACCTCAATGGTGAACATTCCTGGCGTCTTGGGGGTTGGCCCATTCAGGGACATCGCCAGAGTCTGTCTTTCGGCGAAATAGTCAATCTGTTTGCCACCCCAATCGGGGATGGTCCTGAGAACAACCTGCCGAAGAGGTAGCGCACCTTCGTTCTGAACCGCAAGCTCGCAGCAGGCCATCTCGCCCGCGGAGAGTCTTTGACTGTCTACCTCGAACAGAAGCCGCACATCGGAGGTTAATGCCGAAACTGCGCGCTTAAGCGCAGATGTCACGAACTCGTTCAGGGATTGAGCCATAAGCCCTTCGGCCAGATTCTCTGCCAAAAACGACCGTGCTCTTTCAATTCCTCGTGTGGCTTCCTGCAGAAGAGCCAGTAGACCCGGTCCGGCCGGTACGGTTGTGACACCGGCAAGCGGAAGCATCGCATCGTGAAAAGACAACAGCCAACGCCCAAGCACCGGTTCCGTGGCGTTCCCATGAGCGACACGATTTCTGACCTCACGCACATTGACCGCGAGTTGCTCGATAACCGAAAGATCAAGCGGGTTGGACAGCGCCTCTGGAAGCCCTTGCACAACCTTGCCAACCCATGCAGCTATGGGGGCTCCATCGCTCTCAGCTAACAACTGAGCGAGAAAGTTGAGCGCATCCAGACCGTGCTCACGGCACTCGGTTGCAACGCGTTGTTGTATTTGGAGTGCTGGTAAGGGAATCGGTAGAGTCGCCACAACTTTGCGTGAAAGATGGCGGATGGTAGTACCGCGAGAACGGTCATTAAACCACGAACGGCATTCCCCCGATTCGAGGTAGGCTACCAGATAGTGTGGGTCAAGTATCTCCTGATTGGCGCGCAGGACAAGCAAACCAGTTGTGGGAATGCCGCCAACCGCGCCATTGCGAACGATGCCAGCTTTTCCAATCGTGCCTGACTTCGAGAGCACCACGTCACCCGCGCGCACGCGCCATGCAGGGTCAATGCTGGCTGCCGCGTCGGGTGTCAACCACGAGGTCGGCCGATTGACCTGCCCACGCTGAATGTCGCGGATGCGCAGAAACGCAATAGGCAGCTCATTCGGTACTTCCTCTTGAAGATGTTCAGTACGCACGGAGCGTCCGATCTGAACATCACAACATTCGGCTAACGCGACTATACGCGTTTGACTTTCGAAACGCCCCAAGGTGGAATGAAGAGTACTTACCTTGCGCCGCTTAGGAGAGAGATCCCAATCCAGCCCCTCCATTTCAGCAACATCCAGATTCCAGCTATTCGGTCCCGGTTGGGAAGCCGCAAGTTCTTCACAGAGGGTTTGGATTTCCTCTTCCGAGATATGTGGAATCTTTCTGCCTTTTCGGACTGAAAAAAATGAGGTTGCATCCAGCATGCGAATGACGGTCGTCGGTCCACCACGGCGGAACACCAGAATGTTCGAACGTATACTGGTTTCTGGCCGGAAGAGATCCTCGGGCAGGCGCACCACCGCCTCGATAGTGTGCTCTTTGGCCAGGTGCGCGCGCAGTTGCTGGTCGCCACCGCTTCGGAATAGAAGTCCATCCGGGATGATAGCCACACACCGGCCGCCGGGCCGAAGATGCATGAGCGCATGTTGAATGAAGAAGCCTTCGCTACTGTTGCTCTGAATGGGGTAGTGCTCCGTTCCACGCATGATCGGACGCCCACCCCACACCGGATTCATCAAAACGATATCGTATGTCCTGCCTGGCGTGCCCTTCTCCAGAGCGAGTCCTATCTCGAGGTGTGGGTCTGTAACGCCGGTCAGCACCAATCGAACAAACCCGATAATATAGCTCCAATCATCCGGCTCGACGCCAAAGACTGTCGGTGAGTCCGAGCAGGGCAGTTGCTTCCCCTTGTCTCGCCCACGCTGAACGACGTCCAGCGCGGCCACGAGGAATTCGCCGGCGCAAAAGCAGGGATCGTAGATACGGTCGTTGGAAGATGGTTGCGCGATAGAAGCGGCCAACGAGGCAAGCGCACGGGGCGTCCGCCAATTCTGCATGCCGAAGGTTGATTCCCAATAGCGGTCTATGACTTCGTCATAGCAAGCCAGAATCTGTCGCCGGTCCTCGAAGGTCTCGAATGGCATGTCCGCTATCCAATCGATAACCGGCTTGAGGAAGATTGGCTTGTCGCGGAGGGTTGAGCGAATGGCCGGCATGCATCGGGTCAAAGCAGCGGATAAAGGATTGCTGAGATTAGCCGCGTTCCGGTCATCCAGATTCATGATCTCCTGGAAAATGGGTTCCAGACCATCCGCCGCCAGGTCGTACCAAGAACGCCAATGGAGACGGGATGGCAAGACGGGCGTATAGGACTGCTCCTCGAAGGCCGCCATGGCTTCGTATTCACCATCCATAAAATCAAGCCATCGGAGGAACAACAGGGCGGCAAAGGCATAGCCAATTTCATCCTCGGCGATGCCGCCCCGGTTGTTTACGGCTTGCTGAAGCGCTTTGTACGCTCTTTCAATGTTCTCCTGTAAAGTCATGTCGTCTTGTCCATCATGGCTGTATATGTGCGCCCAAGCGTCGAGGTGCCGCGGGCATATGCATGTTTGTTTCCTGGAAATCTGATTGATCGTCAGTTGTTCGCTGAGCCTGAGCCTCAATGCGGCTGTCGTGAAATTCGTCCGCGATTCGAAGCAGACCCTCAAACCCGCCCGCGGCGAGGATGTCGTGTTGGTTGTGAGTAATATCCTTCACGACGTTTCGGGCCAGCAAGAGCCGATTCAACATGGGTTCTATGATGCTCTTGTCGTGCAGCAGATAGTCGGCAATATCTTCTTCGTCCAAAGCCAGGCGAAACCCTTCATTGCTGCCAGCGAGGAGTATGCCCCTGTCACGAATCTTCCCAATGACACGCAGCTTAAAGGTCTGATCGGAGAGTTCTTCAAAGCCTTGGTCTCTTAGCGCCTCGATAAGCGTAGCAGAGTAGACCGAACGGGCCGAACCATCCTCATACAATCTCGCAAACAACAGCCGTTTGAGTGTGGCGGCCTGCATTTGCTGGTCATCTTCAATGGACTCTTCGTAGTCATTGATGAAATCTTGCGCACGTTGGCAGAGCGCATCCCTCAGAAGACTGTCAAGGGAAGGGCTTCCTGAAAGCGATGGTTCTTGTGAGGGCATGTAGTCGAGTGGCCAACATTGAATGCCCGCTTCCTTGTTTCTGAGTATGCGGCGGAATCCAGCGGAATGATCGCCTTTCTTCTCCTGGTCGAAGCAATAGCTGAGGCTTCCCGCGATGAGGTCTGCAAGTTGAACCATTCGGCTTTGGGTACTGTCCACGAAATCATGGAGGAAATCGCTGAAGAGATCCGGCAACCCCTTGCTTTCCAGGTAGACTTGGAAGCTATCCATGAAATCCTGACCGCCATATTCATCGGCGATGACGTGAAGGCTGCAGCTTCCGGTGGCCAATCTTCGGTAAAGCATGCGGTTGAAGAATTTGTAAAATGAACGTTTGAACTGGAATCCAGAGTCTTTGGGGAGACGATCCTTGTTGATCACAAGTGCGTAATAATGAAAAGGAAGTGACTCGATACTCTCAAGGAACTGCATCCGCCGCTGGTGTTTCGTTCCTATGGATTTGCTGGCGATCTCGGCGCCACCGTTCAGACGCTGACTAAGCGCCTCCATGCCTGCTTCACAGGCTTCCCGTCCGGCATCATCGACCACTACGGCCACGCAGATGTACAGGTTCGATTCGCCGGACTTGCTCGTGTCCAGCGCGTTCGAACCGGATTCATCCACGTATGCGTATAGTTGTGATTCAGGCATGGCGACTGGTTAGTCTTCAACTTGCTTGAAGAGCTCCTCCTTCATTCGCACGTTTCGATTCCATGCTTTCTTGCTTTCCGCTTCAATATCTATTTCATCGAAGTGTGCACGCACATACTCCAACAGTTCATCTACGGACTTCAGCAGATCTCTTGCATCTTCTTCCAGCTCCTTCAAAGCCTGCTCTTGCTGATCTGTAGCTGGCATATCCATCTCAGGACGGATGAACCGGTAATTGATCAGGCCCCGCTGTTTTGTCGACGCACCCGCTCGGAAGAATTCTCCGTACGATGTACAGCGGTTCCATGCGTCGTGCAATTGAAGAACGAGCCGTTCAGCATCCTTGTCGTAAAGATGGAAGAGTCTGTTTTCGACTACGGCATTAAGGTCGAGCTCAAAATCGAGCATTTCCACCGGCATTGTCTCAATGCCGTCGTGGCGAAGGTAGTCCACAACACGAACATCGACAGTTGAGAAGAGATGCTTCAGCGTTCTCAAATCGCGTTGTCGTCGGTCGCTTTGCTGGGCGGGCGGTGTAGCGCCGATCAACGTTGCGACTACGGTCGGACGCGGCGGGTCTTCTGTGACTATTGCTCGGATGCTCTCCGAGAGGCCTTTGGATAGCTTCTCAAGAGCCTTGCGCCGGAGTTTCTTTCGCTCATTCTTGCTTAGCGTTTCGTCTTCCTCGTCGAATGGTCCGCAGGAGTAGCGCAAGACACTTCTGTGTCGGAAGTCGAATGGAACATCCCCAGGAAAGGTTCCATACTGTTCGTTGAACAACATGATGACACGCGGCCATCCAAGCTGAGCACAGGCACAACCCAACTCAAATACAACATTTGGGTTTGGAACCGCTCGACCATCACCCTCGCTTGCCACATTACGCAGATTGATAACAGGCTGCCAGTTCAAGAACGTAAATGTAGACCCGAGCTTGAGGTTGGTAGCGGAGCTCGCATGAGCGCTTCTGACCGCTTCGCGGTGTGGGCGAATGGTCGATATATCGCAGACGAATACATCGGCCTTGGCGATCTTATCCTGGATAGACTGAGCAATGTCTGTCGAACCGACTTCGTCTCGTGTTGCATAGTCCAGGTAAACATCGAGGGCATCAGTCCCATACTCCTTCTCCAACTCATCCTTGGCGAATTCAAGAGCTCGTTCGATGACAGCAGTTGTAAAATCCCGATTAAGATCAGACTGCCATGCGAAGAATATGCGGAAGATTCTGGGTTTTGACTCTTCAGTCATCTATAGCGCCTTCTACTGGTCTGGGTTTGATGGGGTGATTCAGTCGGGCCAAGAGCCCATGGCTCAGTTTCTCGACAAGGTCCGTGAAGCGCAGCACGTCAGCCATCCGGATAATCAGGCGTTGGCCCGGCTGGTAGTGTTGGTCGCCTGTCTTGTTGCGGTAATCTTCATCTACGATGCCGTCCTTGTGGGCCAGCAGGTGTCGCTGCTGGAAGAAGCGCTTCAGGTCGTCCCATTCGCGTGGCTCTAGCATGGTTTCATAGCCGACGCCGATGGCCTGCTCCCAGAGGTCGCTGGAGTCCGCAAGGTTCTGGAAGAGGTTGCGCCGGGGGGTGAAACTCGCCCGGTTGGGAAGGGCGTCAAAAGTGGCCTCAGCGAAACGCTGGAATGTGGCCACGAGCTTGCCCATGCATTCTTCGCAGGTGATGCGGCAGGCATTCTCAGCCGCGTCACGGTCGAGGCCGTTTTCCAGGGCCTTCTGGATTTCAGGCAACCGCCGAACCAGGGCCAAGGTCTGCTGAAGTCCGGTCCGGGCGGAGTTGTGACCGCAGGCGGGACAGAAGAAAGCCGCGCCGATGGCGGCATATCTGCACCCGCATTCCTCGCAGACGTACCGCTGCCTCATCAAGTCCAACGCTTCGATGGGGATCACCGCTACCGGGTGCGAAGGCTTATAGCTCATGGACATACTGATCAGCCCGCCCTTGGGCATCCCGCGATTGAAGTCTAGCGCCATGCGCTGCATTTCGGTGTCGAGCACGGGTTGAAACTGTGCCATGAAGGCGCTTTGCATATGCTCGATCTGAGCTTCGGTGAACCATTTGTCAGAAGCTGCCGTATGGCCACAGACCGGGCAGAAGACTTCCTCGTCGCGGACTTTCTCTTTCCAGTCCTCGACGATTATCTTGAATGCCGCCTGGCACTTCTCATTAGGACATTCGCGGTCGAAGTAGCCGTCTTCGTCGGTGGGAATCCCGACGCTTACTGAGAATTCGTCTGGAATCTGGCTGCGATACATCAGAATTCTCCCGCGAAGGCTTTTCGGAGGATTGCCTCACGAATGTGCGCGTACGCATTCTCGCCCAAGATTTGATTGACTTCCTTGGCCAGGGGGCGAACCTGCTGCATCTGCTCTACCAGATGTTCTTGGGTCCGCAAAGACGGCAGTGGCAGGGGAAAGCGCTGCATCTCCTTTGCGTTGATATTAACCATCCCTATGGCTCTGCGGGCGGTACGGTAGACGAAATCCCTGCCGATTCGACTATTGATTACTGCGTTGACATATTCTGGAAGAGCACGGTTTTCGTCTACTCGAATTCGCACCAGATACGATGCGTACACCCAGTCTCCCTTCTGCTTCTCGAAGACGGCAGATTTTCCGACCAACTCCAGGCTGTTAGTGCGGTTTATCAGGATGTCCCCATCTTCGAGAAGATACTTGGCCATCTCTTTGGCCGGCAGACTGACAAACTTTAGGTCGCTCAAGTCGAGCCGTCCATTCTGAATGTTCCCCATCCTGAGAACGGGAACGCCCTGCCCTTGAGTGTTCGCTTTCTTGGAGGTTCCGTATTTGCAGTCGATGACGACATCACCCAACGTTGTCTCCCCTAATGAGTGTTCGTCGAGCGACTCGATGAAGTCTGCAAAGACAGCGGATTCCAAGGAATAGGCATCCGCAACGGCCCCGGCGCGGAGCTGCTCGATTTCGTCGACCCGCTCCAAGCATTCCTTGATGCGCGCCACGATCTGGCGCTGCTCGGGAAGGGGTGGGAGCGGGACCTCATGCTGCCAGAGTTCCCGCATGGCAATGCGCGGCAGATTCGCGCCCCTTGTGTGGGCTTCCGCGAAATCGAGAAATTCTGGCGACCTGAGATAGAAAGCCAGGAACTCGCGGTCAATCGCGCTTGAGTCAGGCAACAAAGGAATGAGTTCACTTGTACCTACACCGGCTTCATCTGGAAGCACAACCTTGTTTAAGTAAGGCCGAAGCTTTGAATAGAGGACATGCCGCTCATCGAAGGAGCACTTGGCTGAACCCAAGTCGGATACCAAACAGTGGTTCTTAGCCAACACACGCCCTGTGGTGCCCTCAATGTCTTCCAGAGAGAGATTCCATACTTCGCGGTCCGCCGTCGGTACGGGATTTGAGGTTGCCGGGGCTATCTGTTCGAGCGGTGCCTTTTGCCAGGTTACCTGCACGGTCAATTCTCCAGAATCGCTTCGAGCTCGCCCAGCAGATCCATGATGCGTTCTTCCTTCGCCTTGATGGACTGCACGAGTTCGAGTGCGGGCCGGTGTTCGTAGTCGTCTTTGCGGTTCGGATTGTGGGCCGACAAGTCGTAGTCGTGCGCCACGATGTCTTCGACGGATACCGTCCAGGCGTTCTCGGCCTCGTCACGGTTTTTCCACTTCGCGAGGAAATCGGGAATCTGGTTACCCTCCAGTGGCTTGCGGGTGGACTTCAGTTCGTAACCGTCGTTCGTTAGTTCGTAGATCCAAACCCTCTCCGTCGCCATCGTGCCCCTCTTCGGTTCGGCCTTGGGCCGTTCAAAGAAGATGACATCGGTCTTGACGCCCGTGTAGGGCAGGAAGCATCCCGCCGGGAGTGAGAGGATGGTATGCACGTTGAACTGTTCGAGCAGTTCCTGTCGCACCCGCCGGTCTGGGCCGCCCCTGAAAAGCACGCCCTCGGGGATGACCACGGCTGCGCGCCCACCCTGGCCCAGGTTGGCCATGATGTGCTGGAGGAACAGGCACTCGGTGGCGCTGGAACGCACGCGGAAATTGGTCTGAAGTTCCTGGGCCATCTTGCCGCCATAGGGCGGATTGGCGAGAATGACACTGTACTTGTCCTTCTCCGAGACATTGTGGCTGTGGGCCTCCAGGGTGTTTGACAGCTCGAGGTTGGCGCCTTCGATGCCGTGGAGGATCATGTTCATGGTGCCAAGAAGATAGGTCAGCGGCTTGAGTTCGAGCCCGTAGAACGTCTTCTGTTCCAGAGCCTCCAGTTGTCGGCCGCTGAGCCGGTGGTGCCGACGGATGTAGTCCGCCGATTCACCCAGGAAGCCAGCCGATCCAAAGCAAGGATCATAGATACGGTCGCCGGGCTTCGGCTGAACGATCTCGACCATGGCACGGATGATGTGGCGCTGGGTATAGAACTCACCCGCGAAACCCGCGGAATCGGCGGCCACGCGCTTGAGGAGGTCCTCGTAGATTTCGGAGAGTACGTGAATATCCGTGTCGTCGGAGAAATGTAGCTTGTCCACCTGCTGCACGACCCGGGCAAAGCTGGCGCCGCGACGGCAGTAGTTGCGCACGTTCTCGAAGATGCGGCGGAAGCGCTCAGCCATGGGGTCGCTGCCGAGCCCCTTTTTCGGGTCGGGGCTGGTCAGCTTGGTCCAGAGCTTGCCGTTCACGAATTCCAGCATCTGGTCGGGGTGGTCGGTGTTCTTTGCCCAGCTCGACCATGCGTATTCGCCGGTCAGCCTCCGTTCAAATTCCTTGTCATCGAAAGCCGCTTCCTCGCCGCGCCGGGACTCAGCTTCGTCGAATGCCTTGAGGAAGAACAGCCAGGCGAGTTGCTCGACGTAATTGCGCGCATCAACGCCTTCCTGATTCAACTGGTCGCAGGCGTTCTTGACGATCTGTTGGACTTCCTGCCGGCGATGGTCAACTTTTTCATTCATGTCGCGTGGGTACTCCATTCCTACATGCGGACGTATAGATGCTGTTTCACAGCTTCCAAGTCGGATTTCAGTTGTTGCGCGCCACCGTATCGGCTCGTGAGGGTCTGAAAGCTGCCGAATTGCTCCACGAACTGCGGAGCACTATAGGTGCGTGCCTGTTCGATTTCGTCAATGCCAAAAAGGGCGTAGTGATCAAGGGTCGTACGCCAAAAGCCGAGTTTGTCGAGCCAGCCGGAACGGTATGTCGCCGGGGCTTCCGCCACCATGGGTAACGCTTGCGTCCGAGGCGTTGACGCCGCGCCTTGGACAATATGGGTGTTGAGCCAGGTCATATCCTGTGTCCATAAGCGGTCCACCCTTTGACGCCGGTCGGGCACGCGGGGCAGTTGGAATCCCACCTTGGCAAGGATGTCCACATCGTCCGTTTCGGGAAGCTCCAGGAAGTGGCGGAACGCGGAAGGATAGATGTCGCGGTCGCGCAGTTCTTCGCGCAGTTCCTGGCGGCTCCTCTTGTCAATCCAAATATTGAGCAAGTCATCAAGGTTCTTGGTGGATACATCCAGGATGAATTCACGGGATTGTTCCGTGTACTCATCGAAGGGAATCTTCCTGCCATCGGCGAGGCAGACATAGCGGTCGGTGGCGGAGATAAACACCGATACACCGCTGCCCACCTGTTTTTGTGCGGGCTGTGCTTGGGGTTTTGTGGCAGTCTTTGCGGCCTTCTGCGGCTTCTGCGTATTCGCCGGGTGCCCGTCGAACTCGGAGTCTTCCAACACGCTTGCGCCAGAGTAGTCGAAGATGGTGAAGTAGCGTTTGTTGATGTCCTCGCAGAGCCGGGTGCCGCGCCCCTTCATCTGTTTATAAAGAATCGAACTGCGCAACGGGCGCACGAAGACGACGTTGCGCACGTCGGGGGCGTCGAAACCTGTGGTCAGCAGATCGACAGTCACGGCAATACGCGGCTTGCTGGGTCCGACGACGGCGAAGTTGCGTTCGAGCTGATGACTGTTGCGTTCCGCTCGCGTGATTCGCGCGGCATGGTCATTGTCACCCGAAAGTCGGCGAAGTTCCTGCGCCATGAACGCGGCGTGGGTATCGTCCACGCAGAAGATGATGGTCTTCTCATCGCGGAGCCCATACTTCCCGAAGATACTCCAAAGATCTTCTGCAATCGCCTTGGTGCGGTCCGGCATGCGGATTTCGCGTTCGAAATTGGCCGTGGTGTAGTGCTTGCCGTCGGGGCCGGTGAAGCCGTTCTCATCAACGTTTGTTATCCGCTCTTCGAGCAGATACGGCACGAGGAAGCCGTCCTCGATGGCCTGGCGGAGGCTGTAGACATAGACAGGGTCGCCAAAATAGTGGTAGGTATCACGGCGCTGCTCTTCGTCCGTTAGTGGACGCGCGATTTCTTCGAGTTCGCGGGGCGTGGCGGTAAGGCCGAGCTGCAGGGCGGAACCGAAATGCTCCAGCACGCCGAACCAGTCGCCAAAGCCGGAACGGTGGCATTCGTCGACGACGACGAGGTCGAAGAAGTCCGCGTCAAAATGCTCGTAGACCTTCTTGCCATTGAGTTCCTCGTCGAGAGTCTGGTAGTTGGCGAAGAACATCTTTCCTACCAAGTGCTGGCCGTTGGCGACGGTCTCCTTGTCAATCGTCACACGCTCGGCGGCGGAAAAGGCGGAGAAGGCTCGGTAGGCCTGGTCCTTCAGACTGTTGCGGTCGGTAAGAAAGAGGACGTGTTGCCTCGCAAGCGCGTGACCATTCATCAGCTTCCAAATCAACTGGAAGACCGTGAAGGTTTTTCCAGTGCCCGTCGCCATGAGCAACAGGACTCGGTCAATCCCCTGGGCGAACTGCCACAGGGTCTTGGCGATGGCCATTTCCTGGTAAGGCCGGACGTTCTTTCGAGTGACCTGATCGATATGGTACGCGGCTGTAAACGAACTTTCCCAGCGGTTCCAATCAATGGTGACGCCATGTCGATTTACGATGTCATCTGGCGTGGGTGGGGCCGTGAGCGTCTCGAAATGGCCGGTTTCATTATCGGTGAGAATCCAGTCGGTTCCGTTGGAAGCGAGCGAGAACCGGATAAGCAATCGCGCGGCGTAGCGCGAAGCTTGTTGCATACCGTCGGCGGCGCTTTCGGCTTCCGCCTTTGCCTCGAGGATGACCAGCGGGATTCCGCGATAGCGTAGCAGGTAATCAGCGATGATCG
Organism: uncultured Nitrospirales bacterium; assembly: GCA_964474205.1. Classification (GTDB taxonomy): domain Bacteria; phylum Hydrogenedentota; class Hydrogenedentia; order Hydrogenedentales; family CAILVY01; genus CAILVY01. The sequence goes on from CAYYRW010000011.1 coordinate 162,989, forward strand.
CCTGCGTGGGATCATACATCGTGTCGCCGGAGATGTTGACGCGGCCCGGGCCGATGCGTAACTGTTCGTCCCACTCCCAGCCAGCTTGGCTGAGGGCGGGTTCAATCAGCTCTTTGCATGTCATTCGCTCGTTTCGTGACATCTCGGCCTTTCCGTCAAAGCAAAGCTGACCCGGAGTCCACAACACGGGTTCATTGCCGGTGCCGTCTTATTAGATGGAACCAGCCGCAAAACTCTTGCTTCGATCTTCCTACGTTGCATACTGGGGAAAGTAATCGGCGAGGTTTCGCCCATTGAAATACACATCGCAGACGAGGCGTCCGCGGTCGACGCGATATGCCGTCCGTAGCTCCACATGCTGCCCGAAGAGCATCTGCGACAGCCTGTTCTTTGCAGATGCACCACCTTGGGTGTGCAGTTCCGGAGCGTCGTAGCCCGTCGGTCGGACCCGAGCCCCAGACTGCCCTTTCCATTGCCACCCCGGCGATACTTCGAAGGTATCACCATCGATAATCGAGACGACTGTGAACATTGCCATAACCATTCCTCTCTGCGGGAAAGCCGCGTTGGATTCAATACGGCTTTCCAATAAAGCAATGGCCGTGCCAATACCGCAGAGCTGTCGTAAGTATCTTCTGCTACTTGCGTTAACATGTTTTCGTTGACAAGCCTCCACTCGAAGCACTTCAATCTGCGTTTAAATATCTTAAAGCTGGGTTTAAATCATATCCTTCTTTTGTTTCAGGAAATTGTGGACCGCTTGGGGCGTCATGCCGAGTAATCGGGCGGCCTGGCTCTGGTTGAATTGCGCTATCTCAAGCGCCCGCAGGATAAGTTGTTTGCGTGCGCTTCCAAGGAAACCGTCCAGGGAGAATCCTTCGTGAGGCTCGGGCAGAGCGTCCAATGGGTCCGCGTAGGTGATTGGTTCATTTATGAGTAGGTCGTCTGCATCAAGCGCGGCGTTTCGGCAAAGTCGAGCGGAACGCTCAACCACGTTTTCCAGGTCGCGGACATTTCCGGGCCAATTATGTGCCTGTAACCTGGCCAGAGCTTCTTGAGTGAAACGTTTGGGGCGATGTAAAGAAGCGTTGAGGCGATCCAGTACGGCCAGTGCGAGTTTTGGGATGTCGCTACGGCGTTCTCGTAAAGGCGGCAGGCGTACCTCACCAACATTAAGCCTGTAGTAGAGGTCTTCCCGAAATTGTCCTTTACGAATCAGCTTAGCCAAGTCTTTGTTTGTCGCGGCAACGACACGGACATTGACTCTGTGCGGCGAACGTGCCCCTATAGGCTCAACCACGCCATCTTGTAGAACGCGCAGTAATTTCGCTTGCGCAGCCATGGGCAATTCGCCCAGTTCGTCGAGGAAGAGCGTTCCGTTATTGGCGGCATCGAACTTGCCTGGCTGATCTGTGGCTGCCCCGGTAAAGGCGCCTTTCTTATGACCGAATAGGAGACTCTCGACAAGGTCCTCCGGTATTGCTGCGCAGTTGACGGGAACAAAAGGACCCTGGGCGCATCCACTCAGTCGATGTATGAGTCTTGCGAAGAGTTCCTTTCCTGTACCGGTTTCTCCGAGGACGAGGATAGGAGACTGCGAGGGCGCAAGCATGGCGACTGTCTCAAGGACAGTATCCATCGTGGCATGATCGCCCACGATTCCCAGTTGTGCGGCGGTTTCTCTGAACTCCGGCACACTTGCGAGATTGTCCGACAACACACACGCCGGAAAACGAACCGTCGGAAACTCATCAAAAGCCAGGTCGATCTCAGTTACGACAGGACGATCCTTGGTTACGAATCGAGGAGGGCGCACATGCAGGATGCGCGCTGGAATCTCGCCCGATGCGGCAAGAAGTAACCAGCATGCATGCATCTGTGGTGTGCCCGATGCGACCGCAATGAAAAGGTTTGCATCCCGCAAACCTTCAATGATGGGCCGAATCGTATCACGCAGTCCTTTCAGGATCGCTTGATAATCTGTCGGATCATCGACTTCAAGACTCAAGGTTTCAACGTGAGTTGCCGGGCAAAGGGTACGTAGGGCTTCTTGGGTCTTGGCGGTAATATCTTGCGTGTTTGGCGTCTCGAAAAGGTAGACGCAATCGCATGGGTATGCAGACAAGAGCGAGAGAATCGGTCCTCGCTGCTCTTCACCTTCAATAAGACCCTTGAAATATGGGTCATGAAAACCGGTGAATGTGAAAAGTATCTTCATCTTTCCCGTCTCTTTCGGTCTTGGGTCTCTCTTGTCGCGCCTCCGGTTCTCACCCAGTCGTCCACTTCCACTTTCTTGAACTTCCAAAGGCGGCCCAAGCGATGTGCGGGCATGCCGCTCTTGTCAATCCACTTGTAAACCGTATCCTTACTGACGCCGAGGTGCTTACAGATATCTTCCACGGACAGCCAGCGGTCTTCCTTGTCGTCCATTATCCTCTCCTTGGCTTCGGAGGTTTTCGTTTGGCGTTCCGGCCATGCGAAGGTCGAACCGCCTCAATGAGGCATGATCCCCCGCATCAAGGCATGCTCAGAATATGCGAATACTACGACAGAAATCAAACGCTTACGCCCGATCTTTGCCGTTTTATACGGGCGAGTACGACGACCACGTCCCAGATGCGATGCGTTGTCCGCGGACTCGACCGTGTATGACGTATGTCCAGGCGTATGTGGGGCGGAAGTTGGCTTGGGCAGGAACCAGGACGCGGTGGTAAAGGCTGGCCTGATCAGGGCGGAACCCTTCGAGGTAATCAAGTGGCGGGAGGTTCTGGGCGGGATCGGGGAAGGCGATGAGTTCGCCGTGGATGGGGTCCCAGTCTCCGAGGGGCTGGGTGTCGGGGGCGTGTGGGGGCACGCGGGCGGCGTAGCGGGCCTGTGTGGCGGCGTCCGCAAGCGGATCGGCGGTGCCGTAGGCGAGGATGGATTCCTCGGGCACTTCGAGGGCCGGGAAGGAGCCGAGATCGTAGAGGCGTCCCCAGACGGTGGCGGGTTGGATGTTGATGGCGTTGCGGCAGAAACGGTCGTGGT
>CAYYRW010000012.1:0-157132 GCA_964474205.1 uncultured Nitrospirales bacterium
GCCGCTGAAGGAATTGGCCAACCTTAACTCGCTGGATTTAGAGGGTTGCACGGGGGTCACCGACCTCGCGCCACTGAAAGCGTTGGCCAACCTAAACTCGCTGGATTTAAGCGGTTGCACGGGGGTCACCGACCTCGCGCCGCTGAAGGAATTGGCCAACCTTAACTCGCTGGATTTAATCGATTGCACGGGGGTCACCGACCTCGTGCCGCTGAAGGAATTGGCCAACCTTAACTCGCTGGATTTAGAGGGTTGCACGGGGGTCACCGACCTCGCGCCACTGAAAGCGTTGGCCAACCTAAACTCGCTGGATTTAAGCGGTTGCACGGGGGTCACGGTAATTCCCAAGGAATTAGAACGGGAGAATCTTAGAATTATTCGTTGATACTGATTTATTGATAACCAGCGGGGATAACAAAAGTCCAGAAACATCCGAGTGCTACAGACTTTACCAGAGCCAGAAGTAGATGCTGGCGATGATGGCGAGGGTGACGAGCCACCAGAGGGTGAGGTGGGCGTACCATTTCTGGCGTTCGCCGTTGGGGAGGCGGAGCATGGACCAGTCCCAGTAGCCGCCGCTGGCCACGCGGGCCATGGGCATCAGTAAAAGCAGGCTGAAGCAAAAACCGGCGCCCACGAGCAGGGCGATGGCCACGGGACTCACCGCGCCAACATAAAACAGGGGCACGGCGGCGGCGAAGGTCAGGAGCCAGACTTTCCAGGCGGGCCATGTGCTGGAGAACGCGGCCATCATCACGATGGAGAGGAGAAACACGCTTCCGGCGAAGACGAGGGCGTTGGCGAGATTGGCGGGGAGGAAGTGGATGCCGTAGTCGGTCAGGATTTGTTTGGCGAAGGTGAAGGGGACGGTGGCGATGGCGAGCCAGAGGCACACGACGGCCCCGCGTCCGCGCGCGCCGCGCCACAAGGCCCCGGCAATGAACACGGTGACGACGGGGGCGGCCATGGGTGCCCAGAGATCCTGGCAGTAGCGGAAGATATTCTGCCAGTGCATGACGACGGGGGCGAAGAGCGCGCCGGCCAGGAGCCCGATGCCGCCGGCCCAGCGTCCGAAGTTCACGAGGCGCTTGTCGGACCAGTCTTTGCCTTTCCAGGGGCGGAAGATGTCGAGGGTGACAATGGTGGAGATGGAATTGACGAGTCCGGCGATGGTGGACATGATGGCGGCGAGGATGGCGGCGGCCACGAGGCCCCGGAATCCCGCCGGGACGATGGCGGCGACGACGCCCGGATATGCCGCGTTGGGGTCGGTCAGATTGGGATTCATGACGCGGTAAATGAGTCCGGGGAAACACGTGGCCAGCGGCAGGGCGAGTTGGAGCGCGCCCGCGAAGAGAATCCCCATTTTGGCGTCCCATTCGCTGCGCGCGGCGAGACACCGTTGATTGATGTACTGATTGGTGGCGTAATACCAGACGTTGGTGGAGAGGCCGAGGATAATCAGGGCGGTCCAGGGGACGTCCGGATGGTCCGCCGGGGCGATGAGATGCGCGCGCTGGCCTTCGCCGAGGACCGCCGCGAAGTCCCACCCGATCTGGTGCATGCCCGCGAAGAACACGTAGAGGCCGCCGCCGAGCAGCAGCAGGCATTGGAAGAAATTGGTCCAGGCGACGGAGATCAGGCCGCCGTAGATGGTGTAGGCGCCGGTGGCAATGGCGAGAATCCACACGGCGGCCACGCGGTTGACACCCCACATCTGTTCGAGGGCGAATCCGCCGGTGTAGAAGACCAGGGCGAAGTTGGCGAAGACATAGCTGCCGACGCTGAGGTAGGCGTAGAGGGTGCGGGCTTGCGGGCCAAAGCGGCGCTCGAGGTATTCGGGCATGGTGCTGACGCGGTTGCGGAAATACAGGGGAATGAATATCCACAGCATGATGCTGAGCGCGGGAAAGACGAGCCATTCCCAGTTCGCCACGGGCAGGCCGATTTGATAGGCATAGCCCACCTCGCCGACGAATTGTTCGGAACTGACGCCCGCCGCCACGATGGACGCGCCCATGGCGTACCACGGCAGGGTGTTGCCCGCGAGGAAGTAATCGCTCACGGTGTTTTTTTCGCGGCGCGCGGCGATGAATCCGATGGCGGTCACCACCACGAAGTACCCGAGGAATACGATCAGGTCGAGGGTGTTAAACATTACTTATTTCCCGCGGCCGGGGCATCCACTTTCAGGAGGGGCGCGATGATTTTGTTCCATTCGGCGTAGCCTTTGTCATTGAGATGGAGGCCGTCGTCGAGGAACAGGTCTTTTCGCGGGAGGCCGTCATCACCGAGCAACACCTTGCCGCAATCCACATAGGTGATAAAAGGATTCGCGGCAACGTATTGCTGGAACAGGGCGTTGGTTTCCTGGGCTTTGTCCCACAACTTCCACCGGGCCGTCCCGGGCTTTATAGCAATCAGCAGGAGGCGGGTCTTGGGCAAATGCTCGTGTACCGCGTCCACCACCGCCTTGAAATTGTCGAAGACCGTTTGCGGTTCCGCGCCGTGCGCCAAGTCATTATCGCCGGTATACAGCACGATGAGGCGCGGCGCATAGGGAAAGATGACGCGCGGCATATAGTATTTGAGGTCGGCATAGGTGGAGCCGCCGAAGCCGCGGTTGAACACCGGCAGCCCCGGAAAGGATTGTTCGACTTTCCACATGCGGATGGTGGAACTTCCGGTAAAGAGAATGCCGTCCTTGGGCGGCGGGTTCTCTTTGTCCTTGGCCTCGAACCGCTGGATGTCCGATTCGAAGCGTTGCGGGGACTTCTCCTCGGCGGCGCATCCCGCCAAAGGCGTCAAAATTACCGCCGTGAAGACTGTTGACACGAATATAAGGGTGAACATAAGCCGTGTATGCCGCATACGCCTCCGTTAGTTCGTTTTTCCTTGCAAGCCCTTGCGGACGAAGATCGCCTTCTGAATATCCTGGAACAACCGCTGGTAAAGCTGTTGATCTTCCACGACAACGGTCTGTTCCTTCCCGGGCACGGGAATGAGTTCTTTCTTGCCTTTGGCCATGGCTCCGGAAGGCAATTCGCCACAATCGACCACGGTAATGCGCATGCGGAGGGTTTTCTGTCCCCACGGTTCGGAGGTCAGGGTGAGGCGCTGGTAGCGGGTCCACATGGGATAGGGGATGCCGCGTTTGGCGGACGTTTTTACGGATTTCTCGAGGTTTTTCATGTAGTCCTTGTCCCCCGCCCGCCAATCGTCTTCCGGGCCGAGCAGGGCTTCGTGCCGCAGGGAACTGGCCTGGATGATGCCGCCCTGCCGGTCCACCGTGTCAATCTGCCAGCCGTAATCCTGGAGGACGGAGAGCGCGGCGGCAAACCCGATTTCGGCGCTGCCTTCCAGTTCTTTGGTTTGCATGGCGGCGCGCTGCGAGGGCGACAAGGGCGAGGCGGGGCCTTTTCTGGCGGCCTTGGAAGCGCATCCTGTGCACAACACCACCAGCGCCATTCCCACACCGATCATAAACAACGTATATCGTTTCATGGGGGTTCCCTTAGAATTGCGTGGACAGCATCCGGTAATCCTGCACCACCTTCTGGTCATCAAACGTAATCATCAAGGTGAAGGTGGTGCTGCTGGTCTGGCCCGTGCTGGTGCTGCGCGAACCGCCGCCGCCGCCCGCCGCCACGCCGCCGATGGGCACATTGCCCGCCATGCCGCCCGCGCCCACGCCCGCGCCCACGCTGCCGCTCCGGCTGGTATCCGCCGCCGTGCGGCTGGTGCTCTGCACGTCATACGTCCAGACCTCGCGCCCATCCTGATCCGTCATGATAATATTGGGCGGACCAAACACCGTATAAATATCCGTTTGCGGGGTTTCTCCTTTTTTGACATATTTGTTTACCATGCCGGGGGTCAGGTTGCTGCGTTGCCCGCCGCCGGGCAACGGGGGCGGCGAAGTTTTGCAGCTTGTCAGCGCAAGAGTCATCACACAGGCCATTGCTATGGTTATCACAGGGATTCTTGTTCTCATGGTCCTACTCCTTTTACGGTTGGCGAATGGCTCATTCACCACTTACAATTACTGTAGCAAGGTTATTCGATGGGTGCAAGGAATTATAACCGGAATTTGTGATAATGTAGATAGGTACAGGAACATATATGATATGAACAAAGGGAAGCTTCTCAAGAAACTGCTTCGATGTTCAAAGAATATCCGGTTTTCAGAATTGGAATCCGTTGTTCGTGCATTTGGTTTTGAATTGTCTCGTATACATGGCAGCCATCGATTTTTTGAGCATCCGGACATTCCGGAAATTCTCAATCTTCAAAACTACAAAGGCGAAGCCAAACCTTATCAAATTGAACAATTCCTGGCACTCGTGGAAGAATATAACCTGACGATCAAGGAGGATGCTTCATGACCGATTATCATATTAATGTGTTCTACAGCAAAAAAGATGGCGGGTATATTGCCGATATTCCCGATTTGAAATATTGTTCCGCTTTTGGCGAAACCCCTGAAGAAGCGCTACACGAAGTGCTGACAGCAAAAAAAGCTTGGATTGAAACCGCTAAAGCTTCTGGCAAGCCGATACCCAAAGCCCGCTACCATCCCGCCATCTATCGCGTCGCTTCCTAAGACACCGGCAATAGTATCGTGGACAAACCTATTCAGAAAAAAAAGCCCCTTGGGGGGAAAAGATATTGTGTCCTGTTAGCAATGGCATTGTTCGGGGGAATCCTTTTGCTCCTATACCGGTGCACACACGCGCCGGATATTGTTTTGGGGACGCTTCTGTTTGATTCATCCCTGGGCGCCCCAAGGGAACACACCTGCGGAGCGTTTTTAATCAATTGGAATCCCGCACAGGGAGGACAATTATTGGTGCGGCATAAGCGCAATCCGGAAAAGGTGGTTTGGGCGAGTATTCCCGGCAAAAGTTTTGTGTGCGGGGCGGAAGGGAATGAACAGGTGAGCGAAGCGCGGGGTTCTTTTTTCATTCGAGACCGGATTGGCAGGATATTTGCCAATCAACGTGTGGAGAAAATGGAGAAGAACGAAAAAACGGTCGAAATCAGCGGATCGCTTTTCCACGGTCCGGAGACCATACCCTATACGCTCGCATTTACATGCCCAGAGACGAATCAACTGGGGTTTGAGCTTCGCATTGCGGCCCCCCAATGCACCCGCGCCTATCTTACGTATGCTTCAGAACCGGAGGAGCATTTTTTCGGGTTTGGCGAACAATTCTCTCATTTTGATTTGAAGGGGAAACGCGTGCCCATCTTTATCAGCGAACAGGGCATCGGGCGGGGCGCGCAGCCCTTGACGTTCCTGGTGGATCTCGCGGCGAAATCCGGCGGAAACTGGTCCACGAGTTATGCCTGCGTGCCGCACTACCTCACCAGCCGGATGCGCTCTCTTTTTCTTGAAGACTATGAATATTCGGCCTTCGATCTGCGCCACGCGGACAAGGTCCAGATTGAACTCTTTTCGGATCACATGAAGGGCCGCATCCTCTATGGTGAATCCCCCAAAGAACTCATCGCTGAATATACCGCATGCACGGGCCGGATGCGTGCGCTGCCGGAGTGGATTCTCGATGGCGCGGTGGCGGGGATGCAGGGGGGCACGGACAAGGTGCGCGGCGTATTGCGGCAGCTTCAGGAAAAAGATGCGCCCGTCGCGGCGGTGTGGCTGCAGGACTGGGTGGGGCAGCGCACCACAAACGTGGGCAAACAACTCTGGTGGAATTGGGAACTGGATCAGGAACATTATCCCGGCTGGGAGGCGCTGCGCCATGAATTGAACGCAAAAAACATCCGGATCATGACGTATGTGAACCCATTTCTGGCGGACGTTGCAACACTCAGGAAATGCACACGCAATCTATTTGAGGAAGCGGCACAAAAAGAGTTTCTTGTGAAAAAAAGTGACGGAAATCCCTACCTCATCCTGAATACCGATTTTTCTGCGGGGCTGCTGGATCTCACGCATCCGGACGCGCGGGCCTGGATGAAAGATGTAATTAAAAAACAAATGATTGACACGGGCGCTTCGGGCTGGATGGCCGATTTTGGAGAAGCGCTTCCCTACGACGCGGTATTGTCTTCCGGGGAATCTCCGCGCACGTTTCACAATCAGTACCCCGAGGCCTGGGCGCGGCTAAATCGCGAAATTATCGAGGAAACCGGGCACGGCGATGATTTTGTTTTTTTCATGCGCTCCGGGTTCAGGAACAGCCCCCGCTATTCCACCCTGTTCTGGCTGGGAGATCAGATGGTTACATGGGATGCGCACGATGGAATTAAAACCGCGGTGATGGGGCTGTTGAGCAGCGGAATCTCCGGGTTCAGTTTTAATCACAGTGATATCGGCGGGTATACCTCGCTCCGAATCCCCCTGCTCTCCCATACACGGAGCAAAGAACTCCTGATGCGCTGGATGGAATTGAATGCGTTCACGACGATTTACCGGACACACGAAGGGATTGACCCTTCTGCGAATGTCCAGTTTTACAGCGATGAACAAACCATGGCGCAATTCACCCGGTTTGCAAAAGTGTATGCGGCGTGGGGATTTTACCGTAAGCAGTTGGTGCACGAAGCGGCGGAGACGGGACTGCCCGTGGTGCGGCATCCGTTTTTGCAGTATCCGGAAGATCCTGAAGTGCTCAAACTTTCCTGTCAACAGTTCATGGTGGGCGATGTGTTTATGGTGGCGCCGGTGCTGGATCCCGGCACAGACCGCGTGCGGGTGTACCTGCCGCGCGGCCGGTGGGTACATCTTTGGACTGGAAACGTACTGGGGGATTTGCAGCGTGGTATTTGGACAGAGGCCGCCGCACCAATGGAACGACCCGCGGTGTTTTATCCGGAAGGATCAATGATAGGTGCTCAGTTTGTAGAGAATCTGCGGCAAGCAGGAGTTGTTACAGAGCCTCAGGCTTCCCATTGACTCACGATACCGTACAGGATTAGTTTAGGGGCTGGAAGAGGAGTCACCGCGTGGGACATCGAACCTGGATAAAGGCGAAAATCATCCTGAAGGACAACCGGGCTGTCCTGGTAGTGCTGGGATGCTGGTTCTTGTTCGGATTCATGATGTTTTCATGGCTGTACCGGTTGCCGCTGACGGAAGCGGTGAAGGCGTGCCTGTTTTTTGAAGAAGCGCACGGCGATTTTGCGTACGCCTACACGATTTGGACCCAGGGAATCATCTTTGGAATCACCTTCAGCCTGCTGTTTCAGAATATCCTGCAGAAATACAATCCCGAAAGGAGCTGCCGAATGTTTGCAAAAGAACTCAGGGATCATGTGGTGGTGGTCGGGCACAGCCATTTGGGGCGGCGGCTCGTGCAGCATTTCCGGGAACACGAAATCCCCTATTGCATCATCGAGAAAGACCGGGGAAATGTGGATGATTTGCTGCGGGAGGGGGAGCCGGTGGTCGTGGATGATGCGAAACAGGAGGACGCGTTGGCGGACTCAAATGTGGCGGGGGCGCGCGTGGTGATACTGGCGAGCAACAATCTGGAGACGGCGCTGCTGGTGACCAAACGGGTGCGGGACTGCAATAAGGAGTGCATGATTGTGGCGCGGTGTTTCCAGGATGAATTCGCGGAAGTGCTGGAATCGCTCGGGGCAAATGCCATCATCTCCAGTTCCAAGGACGCCTTTGATAATATTCTGAGACAGTTAGATTTTAAATAAGTTCAGGGAATACTTCTGGCCATTTCCCCTCGTTTTGAATGTCCGGAGGGGCATTTGCGTCAAGGGTTCGTAATATGGGAGCATGGAGGCGTATATAAAAAAGGACAAGGCCGGCTATGGCGATAAATGACAGTCAGCAGCGGTTGTTGCGCACGGTGCTCACGGGAATTCCGGGCCTCTTGGCGCTGAAAAACAAGCAATTGGCGTATGAGGTGGTGAATCCGGCGTTTTGCCAGTTTCTGGGCCGTGCTCCGGAGATGATTATCGGCAAGAAGGATGCGGACCTGTTTCCGGAGGAGGAGGCGAAGTTGTGCCAGCAGGCGGAGGCCACGATTTTCAAGACAGGCATGCCCAAGGTGCAAGAACAGCCGCTGACGGGTATGGAGGGGAAACGGTGGATTGATATCACGCGGGCCCCGGTATTGGACGAGAATGGGGACCCGGCGGGAATTCTGCTCTTCGCGCGGGATATCACGGAGTTCAAGCAACGGGAGGAGGAGTTAAAGACCGGGTTGGCGAAGCAACAGGAGTTGGAACAACGGGCCGCAGAGGCCTCGGCACAACTCCAGGCGGTGGTGCGGGCGGTGGAAACAGCAAAAGCACAGGCGGCGGAAAAGGAACAAACGCTGGCTTCCCTTCAAAACCAGTTGCAGGAAAATCAGAAGCGGCTGCAGGAACGTGAAACGGAATTGTTGACCGTGGCGAAGCAGGCGCAGACGCTACAGGCCCAAGTGGCGGAACGGGAACAGCAGGTTCAAGCGGAGCAGTCGCAATTGGCGCAAGCGCGTCAACAAGCGGCGGCGGACCAGGCGCAATTGGCACAAGCGCGTCAACAAGCCGGTGTATTGCAGGAGGAGGTCCAGCGGGCACAGGCGGCGCTGGCGGAGCAACAGCGGCAGGCGGAGCAGATGAAAAAGGAAGTGTCGGAAGGGCGGCAACGGATACAGCAGGCGGAGGCGGCACTGGCGCAGGCGGAGGTCCGGCGGAAGGATGCGGCGGCACTCGCACAACAACTCATGAATACGCTACAATCATAGCGTTTGTTTTAGACACGAGACCCCAAACCAATAAAGGAAAAGGATATGAAGTCACTCGTTTCTCTAGCATTGTTGACGGCGGTTTTATGCATGGCGCCGGGCGCGGCGATGGCACAGGGCGCGCCGAATGCCGAAGCGCTCGGCTGGCGGATTGGCTGCCAGGCCTACACGTTCAATCATTTCACCTTTTTTGAAGCGGTGGACAAAGTCGCTTCGCTGGGATTGAAGTGGATCGAGGCGTATCCTGGACAGAAGCTGAGCAAGGAAACCGGAGACGCCGTGTTTGATCACAACATGACGCCGGAACTGCAACAGGTGGTGAAGGACAAACTGAAAGCCGCGGGCGTGACGCTAAACGCCTATGGTGTGGTGGATTTGCCGGGCGATGAAGCCGCCTCCCGCAAGGTGTTCGATTTCGCGAAGGCCATGGGCATCGAATCCATCACCTCCGAACCGGGCTTCAAGGACCTGGCCCTGGTCAGCAAGCTGGCGGACGAATACGGCATCAATGTGGCAATTCACAACCACCCGAAGCCGTCCAAATACTGGAACGTGGACACGGAAGTCGAGAAACTTCAGGGCTTGAGCAAGCGGGTGGGCGCATGCGCCGACACCGGCCACTGGATGCGCTCCGGCCTGGTTTCCCTCGATTGCATCAAGAAGCTCGATGGCCGCATCATTTCCCTGCATCTGAAGGACCTGAATGAAGCCAGCCCGAAGGCGCATGACGTGCCGTGGGGCACCGGCGTAACCAACATCAAAGGAATTCTGGAAGAACTGCACCGCCAGGGATTCAAGGGCCTGTTCTCGGCGGAATATGAATACAACTGGGACAATTCGGTGCCGGAATTGGCGCAGTGCGTGGCCAACATCGACAAGATGGCCGCCGAAATCGCCGCCGCGAAGAAATAAGCGGCATACTACAGACAAGGATACGTTGTGGGGTGTGCCCAGCCGGGTGCACCCCATTCTGTTTTCCCCGGAGGAAGCCGGTCCGGCGTATAGACACCCCTAACCTCTTTATTGCTGCCCCAATTTTTGAAGGATTTCCGGATCAGGCTCATCCCAGGCAAGCAAGGTATGACAGAGGGTGCGATCCTGTCCCACCGTCTTGCCCTCCTTGCCCTGCATCGAATCATCATGACACCGGAAGCAGCCGGGAAACAGTTCGTGCCCCAGATTATTCGGATGCACGCCCCACGCAAGGTCCATTTTCGGAAAAACATTGCGCCCGTAAATCGCCTGTATCTCCGCAATGGCCCCCTCCACCAGCGCTTTGTTCTCCTTGAGAAAATCAGGATATTTCTCCCGGTAGAACGCATTCACCGTATCGCTGATTTGCGGCAAATCGTTCTCCCCCCCCATGCATCCGTGAAAATCCCTGGGGCAACGCCCCGTTAGTATAGTCCCTCTTCAATTTGCCGCCGTTCCAGGGCAAAGATGCGGTCGCGGTACTGCGCGGCGCTTTCAAAGTCCATGCGATGGGCGGCCTCTTTCATTTGCTTGCGGAGTTTTGAGACCGTGCGCGCAAGGTCTTCGGAGGGCACATAGAGGTCGGGGTCTTCGGCGGCTTTGGGGACGGTGACGTAATCGCGCTCGCACAGGTGCTTCAACAAATCGGTGATGGATTTTTGCACGGAACGGGGGGTTATTTTGTGCTTTTTGTTGTACGCGATCTGTTTTTTCCGGCGGCGGGTCATCTCCTCGATGGCGCGTCTCATCGAACCCGTGGTGGTGTCGGCATACATAATCACCCTGCCGTTCACATGGCGCGCGGCGCGCCCGCAGGTTTGAATCAGGCTGGTCTGAGAGCGCAGATACCCTTCCTTGTCCGCGTCGAGAATCGCCACAAGCGACACTTCGGGGATGTCCAGCCCTTCCCGCAGCAGATTGATGCCCACCAGCACGTCGTAATCGCCCTGGCGCAACGAACGGACAAGTTCGATGCGCTCGAGCGTCTCGACGTCGGAATGCATATAGCGCACCCGCACGCCCAGGTTCCGGTAATATTCCGTGAGGTCTTCCGCCATGCGCTTGGTGAGCGTGGTCACCAGCACCCGTTCGCCCTTTTCCGCGCGCCGCCGCACTTCATCCAACAGATCATCCACCTGATTCGACGCGGGCCGCACCTCCACCTCCGGGTCTATCAGGCCCGTGGGCCGCACCACCTGCTCGACAATCACACCCTCGCTCTGGCGCAATTCATAGTCCGCGGGCGTGGCGCTCACATAAATGACCTGCCGGATGCGTTTGTCGAATTCTTCAAACGTCAGCGGGCGGTTATCGCGCGCGCTCGGCAGCCGGAACCCAAATTCCACAAGTTTGTCCTTGCGCGACCGGTCCCCCCGGAACATGGCGCCCACCTGCGGCACCGACATGTGGCTTTCGTCCACCACCAGCAGAAAATCCTCCGGGAAATAATTCAACAGCGTATACGGCGGTTCGCCGGGCATGCGCCCTTCAAGATGCCGGCTGTAATTTTCAATGCCGCTGCAAAATCCGATTTCCTGCATCATCTCCAGGTCATAATTGGTGCGTTGTTCCAAGCGCTGCGCGAACAGTTCCTGATTATTCGCGCGGAGATCATTCAATCGTTCAGCCAATTCATGCTTGATGCCCTGGATGGCCCGTTTCATGTTGTCCGACGTGGTGGCGTAATGCGACCCCGGGAAAATCTCCGCACGATGCATCCGGCGCAACACCAGCCCGCGCAGGGGATCAATTTCACTCAACCCGTCAATCTCGTCGCCGAAATACTCCACCCGCACCGCGCGGTCCGCTTCATACGCCGGGAAGATGTCCACAATATCCCCCCGGACCCGAAACGTGCCCCGATGGAAATCCACGTCGTTCCGCGCATACTGCATGGCCACCAGACCCTCGATCAGCCGGTCCCGCGGCATGTCCGTTCCCAGGGTAAGTTCCACCCGCAACTGCGCATACATTTCCGGCGAACCGATGCCGTAAATGCACGACACGCTCGCCACCACCAGCACGTCCCGCCGGGAAATCACCGCCCGCGTCGCCGCATGCCGCATCTTATCAATCTCATCATTCACCGACGAGTCTTTCTCAATATACGTGTCCGTGCTCGGCACATACGCTTCCGGCTGGTAGTAATCGTAGTAACTGACAAAATACTCGACCGCATTGTTGGGAAACAGCGCCTTAAACTCCCCATACAACTGCGCCGCCAGAATCTTATTGTGCGCCAGCACGAGCGTCGGGCGATTCACCCGCGCCACCACATTCGCGATGGTAAACGTCTTCCCCGATCCCGTGACCCCCAGCAACACCTGCGAGCGCAGGCCGTCTTCCAACCCTTGCACCAACGCTTCGATGGCCTCCGGTTGATCCCCGGCCGGCGCAAACTCCGTTATGAGTTCAAAATGTTCCATATGCGCTGCTTTGTGCGGTGGTTACTGGTCCGCGGGCAGTCCTTCGGCGTTTAAGGGATGGGGCTGCTCGCGGGTCCAGAGGAGTTTAATGGAGGAGAGGCCGGGCACGGTGCGCAGGGTGCGCATGACGGAGTCAATGATACGCTGGTCCGGGACCTCGAACATGAAATCGAAATACCCTTTGCCGTCGTCGCGCGGGCCGTAGTTCGCGCTGATGATGTCGATATTCATCGGGCGGAGCGCGTTCGTAATATCCGCGAGTACATTCGGGCGCGGCCCGATAATCACCCGCATGGCGGTTTGGAGCACCCCTTCACCTTCCCAGGACGCCTCGACGGTCCGTTTGGGATCGCGGTTCATGCGCGCGAAAACACTGCACTCGGCGCGGTGCACGGACAAGCCGGGGTTCCGGGTGACATAGCCGACAATGGCGTGGCCGGGCATCGGGTCGCAGCACTTGGCGAATTGCACCGCCATGCCTTTGGCCCCCTGAATGCGGATCAGCTTCCGGCGGGTGGCGTCATCCACCTGGCGTATTGAAGGCGCGGGCGGTTCATGCTTGGCCGGGGTGTGATGTTCCCGGGGCTTGGGCGGCTGCTCTTCGAGCGGTTCAATGGCGCCGATTTCGCGCAGCCGCTGGCGGATGCGGGTCTTGGCGCGCCCGGTGACCGCGATATCGAGCCAATTGCGGTGCGGCGTCTGGTTTTTCGAGGTGAGAATTTCCACCACGTCGCCCGTTTGCAGGTTATACCGCAACGGCACCACCCGGCCATTGGCCCGCGCCGCGATGCAGTGATGCCCCACCTCGGAGTGGATAAGATAGGCGAAATCCAGGGGTGTGGCGCCCTTGGGCAGTTCCTTGACCTCCCCCTTCGGGGTAAAGACATAGATGTCGGAGGTGCGCACGTCGCGCCGCATGCCCTCGAGCAACTCCTCGGGACCGGACGCCTCTTTCAGCCATTCATACATCTGGCGGAGCCACGCGAGTTGCTCGTCCAACTTGCCGTCGTCCTGATGATTGCCTTCTTTGTAGCGCCAATGCGCCGCCACGCCGACTTGGGCCACCTGGTCCATTTCCTCGGTGCGGATTTGGATTTCCAGTTTCTTTCCATCCTCGCACA
The DNA here is from genome assembly GCA_964474205.1 of uncultured Nitrospirales bacterium. Lineage (GTDB taxonomy): Bacteria > Hydrogenedentota > Hydrogenedentia > Hydrogenedentales > CAILVY01 > CAILVY01. The sequence goes on from CAYYRW010000012.1 coordinate 13,234, forward strand.
TCACCGTGGTGTGAATGGTTTGATAGCCGTTTTCCTTGGGCCGCAGGATATTGTCCCGGAACAAATGCTGTAAATTGGGCCACAGTTGATGCACCACGCCCAGGGCCTGGTAACAGTCCGCCTTGGTCTCCGTGATAATCCGGATGCCTTCAAGGTCCATGATCCCGTCAAAATCAACACCCCGTTGAATCATTTTGCGGTAGATGCTGTAAAAATGCTTCGGGCGGCCAATCACCCGCGCTTGGATGCCGTAACCGGCGAGGTGCTGTTGCACATACTCGATATTCTGCTTCAGCCGCCGCAGGCGTTCGGAACGCTTGGTCCGGAGACGGGCCGCAATCTCATCGTATTCCTGCGGATAGAGCCAGCGGAAGGCGCAGTCCTCGAGTTCGGCCTTCCATACCGCGATGCCCAAACGGTGCGCCAGGGGCGCGTAAATGTCCAGCGTCTCCCGGGAAATGCGCTGGATTTTCTCCGGGGGCAGGTATTGCACGCTGCGCATGTTATCCAAGCGGTCGGCCAGTTTGATTAACAGGACGCGCACGTCCTTCACCGTCGCCGCCAGCATCTTCCGGAAACCGAGGGCCTGCTTTTCCTGGCGGCTCATGCCGGTGTCGGCCTTGGGAAACGAGCTGATCATGGTTACCCCGTCCACCAGCATGGCGATGTCCGCCCCGAATTCCGCGGCGATCTCCTGTTGTTTCATGGGGGTGTCTTCCAGCACGTCGTGCAGAATCCCCGCCGCGATGGAGGCGGTGTCCAGTTCCAATTCCGCCAGAATATAGGCGACATTGAGGCAATGGGACACATAGGGCAATCCGGACAGGCGCAATTGCCCGCGATGGGCGAGTTCCGCCGTGCGGTAGGCTTTTCGGACCACCTCGAGATCGCTCTCGGCGCTTTGATGCGCCCGCATCTGTCTCAAGACTTTTTGGAGTTTCTTTTTCATGTCTGCCGTTCACTTGCCGGGCCAGCGGCATCCGCTTGCAGCCTGCAGTATACCACGGCGCGCCTATGCGTCTCCCCGATATCAACGATGTGCCTTTATTCGACGGGATATGATAGGCTATCCCTTTCTAACCAAGTATTGGAGCAAATCAATGCGGAATTCATATCACTGTTCGATGCGCGCCGGGGGATGGTTGACGGTGGCGGTGTTTGTGCTGGGGGCGTGTCCCCTTCTTGTTCTTTGCGGATGCGGCGCTCAGGAGCCGATCATCCAATCGGCGCCCGTGAATTACATGGAAGACTGGATGGCGCTCACGAAAGCGGGTTTCTCCAATTTGGACGTGCAGAGCGCCGTTGCCATTACGCAGCGGCTCGCCGAATCGGGTCCGGAGGGGTTGAATCCCATTTTGGATGTGTTGGGGGATCCCGCGGGCGACCCGGTGGCGAAAATTCTGGCCGTGATAAGCCTTACCTCGCAGATTAACCCGGCGATGCAATCCCGGCTAATCGAGTTTACCCAGGAGGGGAAAGAAACCACCACGCGGGCGTGTTCCGCCCATTTGCTGGGACTCCTCAAGACGCCGGAGGCGGAAAAACGGGTGAAGGAATTGTACACGGACAAGGAACGGCGGGTGCGGGTGGAAGCGTCGCTCATGTTGATCATGAAGGGCGACCCGGAAGCCTTGGGGCAGATCATGCCGTTGTGGAACGATCCGGCGATGTCGGCCCGCGACAAGACCCAGCTTATTCTGATGATTCCGGACGCCCATGTCCGGGAACACTTGGATTTGTTCAAAACCGTCATGGGCGACATGAGCCTGGAGGCGGATGCGCGGTTGCGGGCCGTGACGGTGCTGGGGCATTTGGGCGATGCCTCCGTGCTGGAGATGCTTTCGGCGGCGGCGGAAAAAGACACGGATAACGATGTGCGTGAATTGGCCAAAAGCGCGCTCGATGCGGTAAAAGCCCGTTTGCACTCCCCGGATTCCGCCGTGTCCATGCAAGTGGTTCCGGACGCGGGCGGCGCGTCCCCGTCCGTGGCGGTTTCCACCCCGGGCGGAGAGCCCCCCGCCGCGGCGCCAAATGAAGGTGCTTCATCGTCCGTCCCCCAATAGACGACCGCCCCTCGAATCTATCTCTGTTTCCGGGTTGCGCCGTCCGCGGGCGAGTTATAGACTATATCCGGTGAATCAAGAGGAATGCCTTCGCATGTTGTTTCGAAAACGCCGCCCGCCCGCCGCGCTTCTTGCCAAGAGTCCGTTGGACGCCACCGGTTCCCTGCCCGAATGGGAGGAGATAATGGTGGACTATGAAATGATGACAAAAGGGGCCACCCTCCAACGCCGGGGCAGGAAGGTGCGTCAATTCGCCGTGATGGTGAACGGCAGTGTCCGGGTGGTGACCAGCGGCGACACGGTGGACCGGGCGGTTTTTCTGGCGCTTCTGGCGGCCGGGGCTGTCAAGGCTCCCTGGGACGGTTCGGGGCCGTCCGTCATACGTGAGGAGGAGCCTGTAAACGCTCCAGAAACGGCCCCTTGAATTGGGCGGGAAGGGAAGCGTCTGATTCAGACCTCGATTCGCTTCTATCCTTTTTTTTTAGCGGCAATTTCAGGGTGAAACTCCGCAATATGACTCTTCATGGCGTCCCGGTGATGGCGGGCCGCCTTCAGCATGAAAATGATAATGATGGCGACGATGGCCAGGCCCTGAAACAGGGCCAACTGCACATCCAGGAAACTGGTGGTGTTGCGCAGGAGAATGCCCGAGACGCCCAGCGCCGCCGCAATCAAGTAAATGAATCCGACGGCCTGCCGCTGGGTGAACCCAAACCATACCAGCCGGTGCGAGAGATGATCGGGGGCGCAATGATCGATGATGGAGCGCAAGGTCCGGGTTTCGCCCTGGATGATCCGTGCGATGATGATGTAGGCAAAGTCGAAGAGGGGGACGCCGAGGATCAAGACGGGAATGACACACGAGATGACCCGGTTTTCCGTCCATTCCCCCATAACGCCCAGCGCGGCCAGCGTGAAGCCGAGAAAGAAACTTCCGGAATCCCCCATGAAGATTCTTGCCGGATTTGCGTTATATATCAGAAATCCGAGGTTGGCCCCCACCAGGGCAATGGCCAGCAACCCAAACCATGAAAGGCTGGTTTCGGTCTGGGCCTGGATGTGGGCCTGGAGCGCTATCACAAAAAACATGAGCGAGACGATCACCGCGATGCCCGAGGCCAACCCGTCCATGTTGTCGGTGCCGTTGAACGCGCTGGTAACGCCGACAATCCAGAGAACGGTAAGCCCGATGTCCAATGCGTCATTCTTGAAAACATTGATCCGCACCCCGAAATACCACAGAATCATGGTGACAAAGAATAGCGTGATGAGCTTGTAAAATCCCGGTATTCCGCCCACCCAGTCATCCAGCATCCCCACCAGCAGACAAATAAACGCGCCGACCATTACGCCGTTCATGGCATGGCTTCGATATCCGGGCAGCAAGGCCGCCACCACAAAGGCGAAAAAAATGACGACCCCCCCGCCCCGGGGAACCGGTTTCGTGTGGATTTTATTGGGGGCCACTTCATCCATGACGCCCAGCCGCCGCAACACGAAGATTGCCACCGGCGTCGCCGCGGCCGCGAGGATAAAAGCCACACATCCCGCGAGGAGATAGGTTCGCGGCCAATAATACGGAGGCAAAAAAAGGGGCATCCAGTTCCTTTCTTAATTCAACGTGAACTCGCTAACTTATCGGCGGCTATTCGAAGAACTTTATTACGGATGTTAACATATTCTGGATTTCATTGGAAGAAAGTGCGGGATATATGGGGATTGAGAGGCATTCAAGGTGGGCCTTTTCTGAATTTGGAAACTCCCCGCCGAGATAGTGATGTGCGGGGCAATACACCGGACGTTTAGCTTCTATCCCCTCGTCAAGCAGGTGCTGCTCCAAACGATCCCGAAGAGGGGTCGCGATTACATAGCGGAAATACACATGTTCCGTTGCTTGGGGAAGTATTACGGGCAACCCCCGGAAGGCCTCGGAAAATTCCTGTGCAATTTCACGCCGCCGCTGTACAAATCCCGGTAAGCGCTTGAGTTGCGCGCGCCCGAGGGCGGCCTGAAGTTCGGTCATTTTATAGGCATACCGGAGCTTGAAATCGTCCCGGTTGTCGTAGTCCCGGCGGTCCCGTGCTTCACGCGCCAGCGCGTCATCATCCGTGAAAAGCATTCCGCCTTCGCCCGTGGCCATCATTTTGGTGGCATAGAACGAGGTTATGGCGAGGGGGGTGGCGCGGCCTGTGGAACCGCCGATGGACTGCGCAATGTCTTCTATGACGGTCTTGCCGGCGGGAATGGGGGCGGTGGCGCCAAACAGGTGGGGGACAATGACGGCGGGGCAATCGGCGGGGAGCGTATCGGGCAGCAGGGTATACTCCGGCCCGATGTCGCACAACACCGGTTGGGCTTGTTGCCAGGAAACGGCTTGGAGCAAGGCCGAACAGGCATAGGAGGGAAAGGCAACGGGAAAGTCTTTTCCCACCCCGAGAACGATCAATGCCAGGTGGAGCGCGGCGGTGCCGCTGTTCACGGCCACCCCATGACGGCGCCCCATGAATTCCGCACATTCCTGCTCAAACGCGGCCACTTCTTTTCCTTGTGTGAGCTGGCCGGAATTCAGGACATTCGCCACGGCCTCGAATTCCTCGGGGCCGATGAAGGGTTTGCTATGCGGAATCACGAGTTTCTCCCAAGAGTATGGCCAAGGCGCGGGGGCCGCAATTCATGAGCAAGTCAATTATGGACAAATCAGGCAGGAAGGCGCCATGGAGTTGAGGATAGCGGGGCGCTTCCCACTGCTGGAGCATCAGGGTGATGCCGGCGGCCTCCAATGCCGCCGCGTCCAGGTAGGCGTCAAGCGCGTATGCCCCGCTATAGTAGGCGGTTCCGCCCACAGCCCGAATCAGGTTGATGAGCCGCTCGGTGGCCGTTCCGGGGACATCAAGTTCGGAGGCGTGCCAAATGCGGGTGGGAATGCCCAGGGCCTGGAGGAAATACTCCAGCATGTGCCGGTTCAAGGCATTGAGCGTTTCCCATTCGCGCGCATAGGTGTCTTTCAGAAAGAGGGCGTGCGTGTCGAAATAGGGCGCCTTTCGATAGGCCTGCTCGAGGGTGGCCCAGTGTTTTTTCCGCCAGGGGGCCGTATTGTTGATTCGCACCTCGTCCAAGCGCTGCTGGTAGTGTTCATAGACCGGGACGGTCAACAGGGTGGCGCCCGCGCTTGTTTTCACCCGGTTCCGGTTCTGCCACCCGTTTTTGTTGAATTGAACGTTATCCAGGACAATGAAGACGTCCGTGCGCGCTATTTTCGCGAAATAACGCAACCACGGCAGGTAATGCAGTTGATGAATGCCGGTTATTATGCTCACGGCCGCGTTCCCGGTTGCAGGGTGATGAATTCGACTCCGCTCTATGAAGTATCACGGAGGGACCGGCGGATGCAAGCCGCCCGGGCCGGGTTCTGGAATTTTACAGGGATGGCAGTTTGGTTTATTATGAGTGCATTGGGAGAATGGCGGTGAATGCGCCGCGCGGAAGAAGACGTTATGAATCAGGAACGCCGTTCATTTCACGAAAATGCGCCGTTGCATCACATACGGGAAGAAGCCTGCGAGTTTGCGGGCATCGGGTTGTACCGGTTCACCTTTGACGGCACGGTGCTGTTTGCGGACCGGGGCGCTTTGAAGATTTTCGACCTGAACGACTGGTTCACCGATCCGGCGGGGATTCAGGGGCGCAATATCGCGGAACTGGTGGTGTATAAAGGTCCGAAAGGAGCCATGCGCCAGGAAGTGCGCGAAAATGGCGTGGTGCACCGGCGCGACTGGAATTTCCGCACCCTTAAGGGCAATGACAAATGGGTGGTGGAAGACGCGTATCTGGTCAACGATCCCGGCAGTGGCGAGGAGTCCATCCAAGTGGTGATCCGGGACATCACGGAGCGAAAGCGGATGGAAGAGGCGTTGCGCATCAGTGAACGCCGTTTCCGGGAAACCCTGGAATATGTGCAGTTGATTGCGGTTCAACTCGATATGCGGGGGCGCATTCTTTTTTGCAACGATTATTTGCTTTCCTTGACGGGATGGGAGCGGCATGAGGTGCTCGGGCGCAACTGGTTCGAGGTGTTTGTGCCCGAGGAATGGCGGCCTTCCACCATGCGCGTGTTTACGGAAATGGAAACCGCGCCGGAGGATATCCCTTCGCATTATGAGAATCCCATTCTGACGCGGAGCGGGGAACCGCGGTATATTCTCTGGAACAACACTATCTTGAATGATCCGCATGGCAAGAGCCTGATCACCTCGATTGGCCGGGACATCACGGACCGCCTGCGGGCGGAAGAGGCGTTGAAACAGAGTGAAACGCTTTACCGGCTCACCCTGGACAGCATCACCGACGCCATCCACCTCTCCGACAGCCAACAGATAATTCTTCTGGCAAATCAACCCCTGCTGACCCTGAATGCCTCCCTGGGGCTTCCCGTGGAGGTAACGGGAAAATCCATCTTTGACGTATATGCGTTTCTTCCTGAATCGGTACGGGACGAGTACCAGCGAGTAATCACCACGGGAACAGAACTCCTGACGGAAGAAGCCAGTGTCGTTGGGGACCGCGAAGTGATAACCGAGACCCGCAAAATCCCGGTGTTTGAGAAGGGAGCGGTCACGCGGGTGCTGACCGTGCTGCGCGATATCACCGAGGGCCGGAAGGCGGCACAGGCGCTCCGCGAAAGCGAGGAGAAATACCGGACCATTCTCGACGGCATTCAAGAGGGATACTACGAGGTGGACCTTAAGGGCAATTTCACGTTTTTCAACAAGGCGCTGGCGCGCATCAGCGGGTATCCCGAAGAAGAATTGCGGGGATTGAATTTCAGGAAGTACTACGCGGATGAAGCCGCCATACGGAAAGTCCTGCGCACCTATGGCCATGTCTATAAGACGGGCGAGGACATCCTGATGACCGATTGGGAGATCGTACGGAAAGATGGTTCACGGGCGGTGACGGAAGTGTCCATCTCGGTGATGCGGGACCGGGAGGGCGCGGTGACGGGGTTCAAGGGCATCGCGCGGGATGTAACACAGCGCAAGGAGGCGGAACAAGCGCTGCGGGAGGCCGAACACCGCTATCAAGAGTTGTTTGAGAACGCCAACGACATTGTGTACACCCATGATCTGAACGGGTATTTCACGTCGTTGAACAAGGCGGGCGAGCGCATCAGCGGGTATACCCGGGACGAGGTGCTGTGTCTGAACGCGCTGGACGTGGTTCCGCCCGAGTTCAAGTCCGTTACGCTGGACATGATGCGGAGCAAGCTGCGCGGAGATGACATTACGCGGTATGAGGTCGCCCTCATCGCCAAAGATGGGCGGGTCATACCGGTCGAGGTCAGCACGCGGGTGATCGTCAAGGACGGGAAGCCGGCGGGCATTCAGGGGATCGCGCGGGATATCACGGAACGCAAGCAGGCGGAGAAGGAGCGCGCCCGGATGGAAGCGCAACTGCGGCACACCCAAAAACTGGAAAGCCTCGGGGTGCTGGCCGGCGGCATCGCGCACGATTTCAACAACCTGCTGGTGGGAATTATGGGCAATGCGGGCCTGGCCCTGACCCGCCTGCCGGAAGGTACGCCCGCGCGGGAGTATGTCGCGCGCATTGAAGCCACGGCGCGGCGCGCGGCGGAATTGACCAATCAAATGCTCGCCTACACCGGACGCGGGCCGTTCCTGGTGCGGCCCATTGACGTATCCAAGCTGACCCAGGAGATGGGGCATCTTTTGTCGGCGTCCATTTCAAAAAAGGTGGTGTTGCGCTTTGAATGCCCGCCGGCCCTTCCACTGATCCAGGGCGATGCCGCGCAACTGCATCAAGTGGTCATGAATCTTATCACCAACGCCTCCGATGCCATTGGGGAGGAACATGGCGTGGTGACGGTTCGGACAGGCGTGCTTCGGGCGGACCGCGCGTACCTCTCACGCACCTACCTGGCGGAAGATTTGCCGGAAGGGGTGTATGTGAGCCTCGAAGTGGCCGACACGGGCTGCGGCATGGACGCGGAGACCATCGGGCGTATTTTCGACCCCTTTTTCAGCACCAAATTCACCGGACGCGGCCTGGGGCTGGCCGCCGTCCTCGGGATTGTGCGGGCGCACCGGGGCGCCATCAATGTCTACAGCGAACCGGGGCACGGCACCACGTTCAAAGTGTTGTTCCCCGCCACGGGCGGTGCCGCGACAGTGGAAGGAAAAGAATGGGCTCTGCCGCCTGGCGGGGAAATGGGGCTGTGGAAAAGCAGCGGCGCCGTACTGCTCGCGGATGATGAAGAAAGCGTCCGGGAAGTGGCCAAAGACATCCTGGAGGAATTGGGATTCACCGTGTTGACCGCCGTGAACGGCCAGGAGGCCCTCGAACTATTCCAAGCGCATGAAGACGTGCGCGCGGTCATTCTTGACCTCACCATGCCCGTGCTGGGCGGAAAAGAGGCCTTCCAAAGAATGCGCGGCCTCCGCCCCGCCGTCCCCGTCATTCTTTCGAGCGGCTACACCGAACAGGACATCACCACCCGGTTTTCCGAAAACGCACCCGATGGTTTCATCCAAAAACCCTTTGGCCCCGGCGACATCGCGCGTGTGCTGCGCACGGCCCTCCGGGAATGATTTCAACTCCACGCGTTTGCGTTGAAATTATCGTATGACGCGTTTGCGCAGGGGGGCTGCGATTTCCATGATCACCGGCACGCCGTTGATTTTCTCCGGCACCTTCAATGCGCCGGTGAGCGCGGCGGACAGCGTCACCTTCACGCCGTACCCTTGCTCGACCCGTGTGGCGGCCACCCCCACGAGATTCTGTGAATTCCGCAACAGCCCCTCGACCACGGCTTTCGCCGCGCGCGCTTCATCCATTGTACTTCTATTCATGGCAACACCTCATGTCAACGCCGGTTTCCCGGAAAAACGCTCGCCATCACCCATATCCATAGTGTGTCATACGCGGGACGCCATAGTCTAACCGGTTTAGCGCAGGGTTAGCACCACCGTGGCGATGCCGCGCGCGGGAACGGTTACTTTGCCGTCGCCATCAACCGTTGTACCGTTCTGGCCGATCAGATCGGTGAGCAGCATCTTCCTGGGGGTGATTCCGCAAAGATTCACCGACGTCCGTGCGGCTTCTTTGCTCGGATTGTACAGCCGGACCAACACGCCCCCATCCACCGGTAATAGTTCGCTCAGGATTACCGGTCCTTTATCGAGTGATGCAAACGATTGTTCCGCCGCGCCGGGCGCCTCCACGGCCACGGCGCCGGTGCGGTGGGGGGTCATGTCGAGCACGCGTGCCCAGCCGAAGCGTGTGGCGGCCACGGGATCAAACGGGGCGCCGGACAGTTTCACGGAATAGGCGCACCGAATGTCGCCGCCTTGCGAGGCCTTGTAGTTGGTATGCCAATAATTGTTGAAAGCATAGGCGTAAAGGACATGCCGGTTGCCGTTCAAACGTGCCGGCCACAGCCCGCGGTTGACATCGCCCATGCAGAACAAAGGCGTATCCGGCGAAGCGATATAGGCGGAGCCGGTTTTGTTGCCCGCGGCGGCGAACGTGTTGACGCAGTACCATTCGCGGCACGCGCCCGGCATTTGTTCGGTGTCCGCCTCGACAACGCCGTAGGGCAGTTCCATAAACGCGCGCGCTTCATCGGGCGCGTTCAGGCCAAACGGAAACACGAAGTAGCCCGCTTCCTTGTCAAGCGTCTCCTGTTTATGAATGACATTCATCACATCAAACGTGCCGTCCGGATGAATTACCAGCTCCGTGTCCACCGGCGAAACCGTTCCGCCGCTCCGCTGGATGTGCAGCACCGCGCGCGCGGGGCCATTCTCCGCGAGGCGCACCGCCGCCGTTTCATGGGTGAGGAGTTGAAGATCCGTGCACCGCGCGGAATTCGGATGGACCATGGAGGTGCTGTTCGTGCCGCCCTTGACGTACAGGAACTGATTCAAGGAATAGCCCGAGGTCGCGTCCACCCATTCTTTTCCGGTGGCGGTTTCCGTGATGCGGTCCAAGCCGCCGGTCTTCGGATCAATATGGAATTGATACTTCGTGGCCGCCCAGGTGTAGTCGTCGCCCCCCTTGCTCAACAGGGCGTTGCCCTCCGCTCCCTCTTCGTCCACCGCATACACGCGATATCCCATCCCTGGAACCTTCGATGCCACAAAACACAAGCCGCCGTCCGCTGTGCGTTGCGCCGGCGCCTGTTCGCCCGTGACCGTGTCGCGCACGAAGGTTGTTTTCATATGGGTGGGCAGGGTTACCGTAATGTCACGTTCCCACGAAAGCGGATTGGACACCAGCAGCGATTTTCCATCCTTGCCTTTTCCGGCCTTCGCCAACCGCCGCAACACTTCATTGCCCTGTTCACCCCATCCCTGGCTTTGTTTCAGCGAGCGGTCCGCATAGGAGGCCTTGCGCACCCATTGCCCCGCCGTCTGCGGATTGTTCGGATCGCTGATGCTCACCGCCGAACCCCAGGTGTGTTCGTCGTAATACAAAATCTCTTTCCAGGTGCCCGCGAATTTGTCCAAGGTGTCACCACCCTTTTCCCGCGCGGACATCAGGGTCAGCCATTTCTCCGCCGTGCATACTTCCGCCTTCGCCCAGCGCGCCATGGCGGTTTCCAGGGCCGACGAGGCCGCGCCGTCTTCCCAGAACACGCCCATGTCGCCGCGGTACACCGGGAGTGCGTTGCCAAACTTTTCTTCCACATACCGGAAATATTCGCTCGGGGTGCCGATAACGACCCGGGGGAAATCCCATGTCCGGTTCCACTCCGCGGCCACCTCCGCGTAATGCGGATTCATCACCGTATTGTCCACAAACCCCCCATTGATGAAAACGGCGTCGCACGGATAGTCCGGACGCATGAATTTATCGAGAAACCGCGGCAGGGCCTCTTCCATGGCCGCCACGCTGTTCTGCATGCTGATCTGGCAAACCTGGAAATAGGTTCGCGTGAGGAGGGTGAGCACGCGCGAACCGTCCGGCGCTTCCCACCAGAACGGCGACTGATTCATTTCGGGATCAGCGTGCAAAAACACCGGCCCGCGGTCTTCATTGATGGCCTCGGCGAAATAGCGCACGCCCGCCGCCCGCAGAAACATGGGCAGGGTGCCCACCGCCGTGGGGACGTCGTTCAGCGACGCCATGTCCACCGGAACGCCCAACCCGCGCCCGTACACCTGCGCGGGCCGCAGCAGCCACATCATTTCCTCGCCGGAGCACAAGCCCGTCAGCATGTTGAGGTAGAGCGCGGTCAGGCCCATTTTTTGATCGCGAATGGCCTGTTCGAGCGCAGGCACGGCCTCCGGCTTCAATTCCTTGATCCAATCGGCCTGCGCGAACACTTCCAGGTTGTATTTGAAATCCGGATTGGTTTTGGCGGTTTCCAAGGACAACAGGGCATTGTTCACATGCAACTCCATGCATTTTTCCTGTAAATCCGTGTAGCCGATGTCCGTGTGCGTCGAGGCGGCCACGAACAGCGTGAGCGGCTTTTCCGGCGTTGCCTCGAATTCCGCTTCGTCTGTTTTGCCGCCCGCAGTCACGCACACGCGCTGTTTTTCGGTTTGTGTGAACGGCGTCACCAGCAGAAAGCAGGATTGCAGGCCGGGGCGCAGGTCCACGCTTTGTTCCGAACCCGGAACATCCTTCAAGCACAGTTGCGCCTTGCCTTCCAGGCCGGTGTTTTGCAGTTCCACCCGGACCGCCTGCTTGAGCGCGCCGTCCACGTTCTTGAACATCGGCGTGCACTGGGCCGCGATGCGCGTCACATTGGGCGCGCTGGGCAACCCGGCTTCCAGCGTCAGCGCGTCGTAGAGCATCCAGGAGCCGCCGGTGGTGGTCAAACTCAGGGTGTTCATGCCGCGGCACAGCCAATTCCCCGGAAACACCACCGGTTGCGCCAAGGGGCGGCCCGCTTTCGCATTGGTCAAGGAGGCATCGCCGGCCCCGGACGGCAACTGGACCACCGGGCACTCATGCCCATTCACCTTTACCAACAGCGCCGGTCCCGCCGCGCCTTGGGTGTCAATCAGATAGAGCATCAACCGGCAGGCGTCCTTTGGGGCTTTCTTCATGGAGAATTCCACCGTGAACGTGTGCGGCGCGGCCCCGGCCCAATCGTCCGAAGGCCCCGGTTGAATGAACGGCCAATCCTTGCGCGCCATGCTCTTGCCCACCGTGTAGGTCACCTCCTGTGGAAACGCCTTCGAATACTCCGCATGCGCGCCCGCAATCGCGAATTCCCGGTAGCTCCCGTCATTATGGCCGATGCTCCAAAGCGTGTCCGCCCCGGCCCCGCGTGCCCACATCATGCTCAACCCTATCAGTGTGATCGCGATTCGTGTGCGCATCGTCTCAACCCTCTTGCTCCGGTCCCGGAGCCGTGTTGGCCCAAAGTTTTTCGACACCATTCAGGGGCGATTATACATAATACCGCGTTGGAACCCATATCATTTTTGGTCGAGAATCTGGCGGACTTTGCGCAGGAGGGCGTCCGGGGGATAGGGTTTTTGAAGCAGTTCCATCCCTTCATTGAGGATGAAGCCGGTGTGAACGGTTTGCGTGCTATAGCCGCTGGCGAAGAGGAAGCGGAGCTTGGGGTATTCTTTCTGCAAGGTGCTGTAAACGACCTCGCCGCCGGCCTCGGGCATGATAAGGTCCAGGATAATGAGGTCGATCTTTTGTTCGTTTTCGCGAAACATGCGGATGGCTTCATTCCCGTTCTCGGCGGTCAGAACCGTGTACCCCGCGCGTTTGAGGATGCGGACGGCGAGTTCGCGCACCATGTCGTCGTCTTCGGCGAGCAGAATGGTTTCGGTCCCATGGGCCGGCGGGGATTTCACCGTGATAGTGGGGGTGATGACTTCCCGGTCGACCATGGGGAGGTAGATTTTGAAGGAAGTCCCGTTGTTGACTTCGCTATAGACTTGGATCATGCCCTGGTGTTGCTGGACGATACCGTAGACCGTGGCGAGGCCCAATCCCGTTCCCTTGCCTTGCGGTTTGGTGGTGAAAAAAGGCTCAAAGACGCGCTGCTGCGTTTCCGCGTCCATGCCGCAGCCGGTGTCGGTGATGCTCAGGAGCACATAGCGGCCCTTTGCCGCCCAGGGGTGCACCGCGCAGTAGTCGTCGTCGAGTTCAATGTTTTCGGTTTCGATCATCAACACGCCGCCTTCCGGCATCGCGTCCCGTGAATTGATGCAGAGATTCATCAGCACTTGTTCCATCTGCCCCTGATCGGCATGGATGACGCCCACTGCCGGGCTGGTCACCACGTGGAGCCGGACATCTTCGCCGATGACCCGCTGGATCATTTTCACAATGTTGTAAATAACGGTATTGAGGTCCAGATTCTCCATTTTCAGCACCTGGCGGCGGCTGAAGGCGAGAAGCTGACGGGTGAGCACCGAGGCCCGTTCGGCGCTCTTGGCCAATTCATCGGCGTATTCGTGGGCCTTGCCCTCCTCGGGGAGCAGGTCCCTCATCAATTGGGTGTAGCCAATCATGGCTTGCAGGATGTTGTTGAAATCATGCGCGACACCACCCGCCAGGCGGCCCACGGCCTCCATTTTTTGCGCTTGGCGGAATTGCTCCTCGAGCAGCAGGCGTTCCGTGATGTCTTCGACCATTTCAATGGCGGCGGAAACCTGTCCCTGTTCGTCAAACAAGGGCGAGGCGATGATGCGGTAATGGCGCGTCTTGCCTTGTTTCACGGTATTGACGACGGTTTCATGCACCTGGCCGTCGCGCATCGCCTGCAGGGTCGGGCAGCCTTCGCACACCTGTTCGGAGGGCGGGTTGGTGAACACCTGGTAACAGAAGGGTTGTTCGCCGCGGGCGGCTTCGGGGAACCAGCTTTCCATTTTGTTGTTGAGTTCGAGAACGCGCATTTCCGGGCTGATGAGCGAAACCCCGATTCCGATGTTGTCCACCATATTGCGGAACTTGGCTTCGGAGGCGCGCAATGCCACCTCGGCCTGTTCCCGCTGGGCGCTCTCTTCCATCAGTTTCCGGTTGGCGGTCTCCAGTTGGGCCAGTTTGTTTTCGAGTTTCCGGATAAGGGTTTCACTGTATGTTTTGAAGTAACCGGCTTCGTCCGCCACCTGTTCGTTCGGGGCGGAGGTGGCGCCATGGGGGTATTCGGCGACGATTTCCGCGATCATCCGGACAAACACTTCGGGTTCCTGCGGTTTGATGATGAAGCGTTCGGCGCCCAGGCTCAGGGCGAATTCCTCATCGCGGGGATCCGTATAGGTGGCCGTGTAGAATACGAAGGGGATTTTCTTGAGCTGTTCATCCTGTTTCCATTCGCGGCACAACGCATACCCGTCCATGACCGGCATCAGGATGTCGGCGATGATCATATCGGGGGGATTGCTCCGGGCCATGGCCAGCGCCTCGGCCCCGTCGCCCGCGAGCGCCACCTCATATCCCTGCCCCATCATAAGCACTTGGAGCAGGTACCGGTTTTCTTCATGGTCGTCCACAATCAGGAGCTTGGTCATAACATACTTCCTTTTTACTGCGTTTCTTTCGGCAAATGGCGCTCGACATCCGCCACGAATGTTTCCGGGTTGATGGGCTTCTCGATATAGCCGGAGCATCCCGCCTCGAGGTCGCGCTCCCGGTCGCCGACCATGGCGTAGCTGGTGACCGCCACAATGGGCACCTGCCCGAGCGCGGGATTGCTCCGCAGCGCTTGCGCGACCTCGTAGCCGTTCATGCCGGGCAACTGAATGTCCAACAGGATGAGGAGGGGGTTCACCCGGCCCGCCAAATCAATCCCCTCCTGGCCATCCCGCGCCGGCACGACCTCGTACCCGTTTTTTTCAAGCATGAACGTAACCAGATAGAGGTTCTGCTCGTTGTCCTCGATTACAAGCACGGTTCGTTTCATGGTTCCTCCTGCTCTTGATTCATGGGAAGGGTAAACGTGAAGACGCTCCCAACCTCCCACGTGCTCTCGACCCATATTGTACCACCCATCTTTTCAACCAGCCGCTTGCAGATGGACAAGCCCAGCCCGGTGCCCTCGTGGGCGCGGGAGAGGCCCGTATCCACCTGCTGAAACGCCTGGAACAATTTTCCCATGTCTTCCGGCTTGATGCCGATGCCCGTGTCCACCACCCGCGTCACCAGCGTTCTCTCCTTCACGGCGCACTCGACGTGCACGCGGCCTTCCTCCGTGAATTTAAGCCCGTTATTGATCAGGTTAATGAGAATCTGTTCGAAACGGCGGCGGTCGCTGATTATCCCACCCACCTCCGGGGCTATCTCCGCCGACAACCCCAGCCCTTTCTTCTCCGCCATGGGCATCAGCAGATGCACCGCCTTCTCGACCGATTCCCGCGCATTAAACGGTTTTGCTTCAACTTCCAACTGGCCGGCCTCGATTTTGGAAAGGTCCAGGACGTCGTTAATGAGGTCCAGCAGATGCCGCGCGCTTCCCTGCACCATGCCAAGTTGTTTGGTCTGCTCCGCGTTCAAGGGACCGGGAATGCCCTGCAACACGATGCCCGTAAAGCCAATGATGGAATTGAGCGGGGTGCGCAATTCGTGCGACATGGCCGCCAAAAAAGCGGATTTAAGCTGGTCGGCCGATTCGGCCCGTTCCTTGGCCAAGGCCAGTTCCGCGGTGCGCTCCGCGACCCGTTGTTCAAGCTGCTGGTTGAGCCGCCGCAGTTCTTCTTCCGCCCGGACACGGGACGAAATGTCCGTCAGGGACACAAACACCCGCGACCAGGTCTCTTCGTGGCCCGGCACGATGGCCACCGTCATGTTCACATGAAGCTTTTCCCCGTGCCGGTTGCGGTTGACGGTTTCCGTCTGGAACACCGTTTGGCCGGACGCGAGAACGGCCAGTTCTTTCCGTAAAAGATCATAGGACTCTTCGTGAAACACGTTGGACAGCGCTGTGCACAACTCCTCCCGCCGCTCATACTGGAGCAGGTCCAGCGTGGCCCGGTTCACATCCAGGACCTTCATGAGCGCGCCGCAATGGCGGAGCGCGTCCTTGCGGGCGAGAAAATAAGCGTCCAGATCATGAACACCCGAACGGTGCAATTCATCAATATAGGCCTTCACCCCTGAAAAGTCTTCCTCCCACAGCGAGGTGGGGCAATCCTCAAAAAGCCCGCGGTAACGCGTCTCGCTTTCCCGCAGGGTGGCCTCCACCTCATCCCGCTCCTGTTTCCGCTGAAGGATATTCTGCAACATATCGTTGAACCCGTTGCACAAGACCCCGATTTCATCCTTCCGGTGGTGGTCCACCCGTATCGTGTAATCGCCCGTTTCCGAAACCCTGCGCAAAACACCCACCAGCGACAGGAGGGGCGAGGAAATCGTCCGTTGCAGCAGCAGGGAGAGCAGAAAAGCCAGTCCCATGCCTATCAGCAATGCCAATGAGGCAATCACGCCGCTGCGGAGCAAAACGAAGCGGAGATGCCCTGTGTTCAACCGCACGGAAACCATGCCGATGGTCTCGCCGCGTTTAACGATGTTTTTTGATACGGTCAGGAAGCCCGGTTCCCCCCAGTGGATGCCCGCCGGCATCGGAGGGAAAAGGTCCTTCGCGCGGCCGGGCCGGCTGTAGGTGGCGAACAAGGCCCCTGCCGCGTCATAAATCCACGCGTTCACCACCTCTTCATCGGCCTCGGCCGAAGAAAGAATCTCCCGGGCGGCGGAGTCATCCTGAAAATCCAGGGGCGACGTGCAGTTCGCCGCAATCATCTGCACCAGCGTTTCGCTCTTCCGTATCAATGCGCTCCGGTGAAGCCGCGTCTCATTGGCCACCGTGAACACGCCGTACAACGTCAGCCCCGCAAGGGTCGTCAGCAGTTGCATGGCGATAAGTTTTCCGCGTATGGAGGAGTTCGTGAACCAGTTCATTTCGGCGCTCCCTCCGCGTCCGGCGGACGGTTCTCTTCCACAAGGGCCGCCAGTTTCACCAGTTGTGAGCTGATCGTAAGCCCGGCCCGCTTCACCGCGTTCATATTCATCTCGAAGCCGATGCGGTCTTCCACGGATACAAAATCAATGGCCACGCCCTTTTGGGCAAGGCCCGGGCTGTTGCTCACCGTCAGTATCTTTTCCGCTTCCGCTTTTTTCAGGATGGCCTCCAATTGGCCCTCCATGGATTCCGAAATGAGCGCTATGTGCGCGCCCGCGAGGTCATCAATGCGCGTGCATTCCCGTATCACGAGAGGCCGGTCATTGACCGTCTTTTTTTGGGCAATGGCCTTGAGCGGGTTCAACAGGCGGTTGTCCCCAAGAACGGCAATGGTGAACGCCGCGTCCGTGTCGTCCGGCCAGGTGATATACGAGGTGAACTTGTAGATAAAGACCGCCTTGATTTCATCGGCGCGGCGGTCCGCTTCATCGTCCGCCGGGGCGGCAAGGCAGACTGCGGCCAGCAGTGCGGCGGCCCACCGTGCCGCGTGCCGCATTCGGATTCTCGAGGTGGCGGGGTTCATGGCTGTGGCGCCTTTTCGGGAGCCTCTTTGGGTTGTGAGGCAAATGAAAACCGTTTGACGGCCTTCAACATGATGGTGAATTGCGGTTGCCGGTACCGGCTGACGGAAGTGTCCGATGGATGGTAGTATTTCTCGTCCAACAGGTTTTTGGCCGCCAATTGGAAGTCAAACCCGTGAAAATCCATGTAGCTGAGCGCGCCGTGGAGGACGAACGCATCCTCTATCTCGTCATTTCCTGAATAACCGATCTCATGCGTGTTCTTGCGTTTGCCCAGGTACTGCCCCCGGAGATCCAGCCGCAAATGTTCCGTGAACGCGTACTGAACGCCGGCATTGGCCGAGTGCGGTGCAATTTCCGGCACCCGCTCGCCGTTTTCATCCCCGGAATCCGTGAAGGTGTAATTCAGATACGTTTTCCATTTCCCGATCCGGTACTCGAGAGTGCTTTCCACCCCGTTGGTATTCACCCGGCCCCGGTTCGCCCAGCGCCACCCCGATTTGCTTTCTTCCCGCGTAATGCAGTTTGTCAGCACGTTCCTGTAGACGGAAAGTTCCGCCCGCAGGTGTTCCGTGAAGGAATACCCCAGCACCAATTCCAGGGACCGCATCTCCTCGGATTCGAGGCCGGAATTGCCAAGACCATCCTGATAATCCCAAATTTTGGGCGCGCGGTAGGCTTCGGTATAGAGCAGTTTCGCCGTGAATTTGTCCTTGTTAAACACCAGCCCAAGCCTGGGCGTAATCACCGAGCCGTAGACGTCACTGTAGTCGTAACGGGTTCCAATCGTCATGCGCAGCGGCGCGAACATGCGCCATTCGAGTTGCGCATAGAGGCTCCCCAGGTTGCTCATGAGCAGGTCCGGAGAGGAGGGGTTGGGCGCGTCATCGAACGGGGAATGGCTGCGGGATTTTGAATAGCCTGCGGAAAGCCATTCATGTTCATAGACCATGCCCAGGGCCAGGGAGAGTTTTTTCCCGATGTCGAGGTTGAATCTGTTTTCAAGACCGGCGAGATAGTTTGGCCGATACCACCGCTCCTGATACCCGCCGGCCGCATCCAAGCCCCAGCGTATGACGGGCCGCGTGTCATCCTCCACCGTCGTGTCGCGGAAATACGCCATGGAATGCAGCGACCAGTTCTCCTGTTTCTCATAATCGTATTTTGCGTAGGCGTTCAAGAAGTGAATGTGCCAGTCAATGCCATGATCCTGAAGGGGGGTTCCGGTGGTTTTCTCTTTTGTCGCACGGGACGCCTGCTTCTCCTGAAAATTGAGGCCGATGGTGAATGATTTGTACTGCGCCTTCGCGTCAAGCGCGTAATCGTCTTCAAAATTGTCCATGGCATCCGACCAGTTATAGTCCCCTTTGGCCCCTCTGAGGTCCGCCTTGTCGCTCTTTTTGAACATTCCCGAGAGGCTGAACCCCAGTTCCCGCTTCTCATTGTGGTAGCCATACAGCAGATCGTGCTGCTGGGTGTTGTGATTGCCGAGGAGCGTGCTGATGCGCAAGCCCTGAATGTCCCTGGGGTTCTTTGTGATGATGTTGATTACGCCCGATACCGCGTGTGTTCCATATAACGCGGAGGCGGGGCCGTACACGACCTCGATGCGTTCCACATTGGCCAGGTTGTACTGCCCGCCCCCATAGAACCCCCCGGAATTGAGTTCGTTCATCTGCACGCCATCAATCATAACGAGTATCAGGTTGTTTTGACTCGGGGCGCCCCGCAGAAACACATAGCTGTTGAATCCAACAATATTGCGGAATTGGATTCCCGGAAGATCGGAAAGCGCCTCTTCGAGCGTGAAGTAACCGCGTTCTTCGATGTCTTTGGCGGTGATGATGCGGACCGTGGCCGGGGTTTCGGAACGTTTTTGTGGTTTCTTTGACGGCGTGGTGACCGGCAGGTTGGCCAGTTCCTCCAAACTGAGATTCAGCATGGAATCCAGGTCTGTTTTCTGGCCATGGGCGTTGCCCGGCGGCAGGAAGAGACCGGTGGATAAGAACAGAGCAAGGCAAAACAGGATTCTCACACCGGGATTCCGTTTCATCACGCGCTCTTCCTCTCTTAGTGTTTTGGAACCATGGGAAGGGTAAACGTAAAGACGCTTCCCGCGCCCCATGTGCTCTCCACCCAGATTCGCCCGCCCAGTTTCTCGACCAGCCGCTTGCAAATGGACAACCCAAGCCCCGTGCCCTCGTGGCTGCGGGAAAGGCCCCCCTCGACCTGTCGAAAGGCCTGAAACAGTTTTCCGAGATCTTCGGGTTTGATGCCGATACCGGTGTCCGCCACGCGGGTCACCAGCGTTTGATCTTCGACCGCGCACTCGACCTGCACGCGGCCCGTTTCCGTGAATTTCACGCCATTGTTAATCAAATTGATAAGAATCTGCTCGAACCGGCGCCGGTCCCCGATCACCTCGCCCACCTCGGGCGGCACCTCCATCGACAAGGTCAGCCGTTTCTTTTCCGCCAACGGCTTTACCCAATGCACCGCCTTCTCGATGGATTTGCGCGCGTCGAACGGTTTCGCCTCGACCTCCAATTGGCCGGCCTCGATCTTGGAAAGGTCCAGGACGTCATTGATGAGGTCGAGCAGATGACGGGCGCTTCCCTGCACCATTTTGATCTGCTTGGTTTGTTCCGGATTCAGGGGGCCGGCCAGGCCCTGGAGCACGATGCCCGTGAAACCGATGATGGAATTAAGCGGCGTGCGCAGTTCATGCGACATGGCGGCGAGGAACGTGGATTTGAGCCGGTCGGCGGATTCCGCCCGGTCTTTGGCCAAGGCCAGTTCCGCGGTCCGCTCCGCCACCCGTTTTTCGAGTTCCGTGTTGAGCCTGCGCAGGTCATCTTCCGCGCGGACGCGCTGCGAAATGTCCGCGATGGCCACAAACACCCGCGACCAGGTGTCTTCGTGGCCGGGAACAATGGCCACGGTCATGTTCACGTGGAGTTTTTCGCCCTGCCGGGTATGATTGACGGACTCGGTTTGAAAAAGAGGCTGCCCCGAGGCCAGACAGACCAGTTCATCGAGGAACGTGCCATAGGAATCTTCGCGGAATATGCCGGACAGGTGGGCGCACAAGTCCTCGCGGTGTTCATAGTGGAGCATGTCCAACGTTGCCCGGTTCACGTCCAACACCCTGATTTTATCCGGACATTGCCGGAGGGCGTCCGGGTGGGCACTGAAATACGCGCGGAAATCCGTCACGCCGAACTGGCGCAACGCGTCAAGATAGGCTTTCAGTTCGGAAAAGTCCTCCTCCCACAGCGCGGTGGGGCAATCCTCAAAGAGGCCGCGGTAACGCGCCTCACTATCGCGCAGGGCGGATTCCGCCCGCCGGCGCTCGGTGATATCCGTGCCAATGCTCAAGATGCCCGTCACCTGGCCCTGTTCATCAAAGGCGACCTTGTTGGTCCATTCAACCCAGACATGTTCGCCGTTTCGTTTCACATTTTCATTGACATTGCGCTCAAACGCGGCGGGATTCGAGCAGATTTGCGCCAGCAAGGGTCCCAAATCGCGGCCGGTGCTTTCGGTATCCGGCACAATGGTCCCCACGACGTGCCGGCCCACGATTTCCGCTTCGGAATACCCAAAAAACCGCAGCCCAAATTCATTCATGAACTTGATTTCACCGTTATGCGTCATGTGCAGAATGATGCTGTTGGCGTGTTCAATCAGTTCACGGTATTTCCGCTCACTTTTCTTCAACTCCTCCAGAAGCTGTTGTTGGCCTTCCATTTTCTTGGCGAGAAAGCGGTACGCCAGAATGGTGGTGATCAAAACAAATACCACCGCATTGAGCATCTGATACTGGTGGGCATTTTGGCGGGACTGCTCGAGCCAGAACATGAAATGATTCGACAGGAATATCCACACCCCTCCCATGGCAAGATAAAGCAAGGCAATAAACGCGGCCGCCATACGGCTTGGCTGCCATATCCACTGCGCTCTTCCCTTGTCCATGCTCCCAACTCCGGGCCGCCTGTCACCCATGAGGCGTTGCCGCTTCACCAGAAACGCCAAACCCATTTGCCATCATACCATATTACCCCGTTTTCCCCGCATTCTTTTTTTGGAAAAACCAGAAAGCGGGTGTGTGAGGCGGTTAGGGGTGTTGGGCGGTGAGTATTTCCGGAGCAAAATCGAAGAGGGTGTTGTCGCGGGGGCCGAACCAGCCGACGGCCCAGCGGCTGTTTGGGGCGCCGTACACATTGGCTTTGGGCGCCCATTCCCATTTTTCACTGGTGATATGGCCATCGGCCCAGCAAACGTTGGCGCGGCCATAATGCCGGAAGTGAATGCTGGGGGAGGGGGTATAGCTGGAATCGGGGTCGCCGTGCGGGTGGTCATGGGAGACAAAGCGGGGCGGCTCAATGAAACTGTACTCGACGATATAGCCATCCTGGGGGATGGCGGCATCGGCGAACATGATGGTTTGGGCGGGCGCGGTGATGCGGACATCGCGGATTCCGGAATGAACGGCCTCAATCAAATCCTCCGTGAGCGCCATTGTGGACCCGATATAGGCCATGTTGTACCCGTAGCCGCCGGTGCCGGATTCGAAGGCGTTGCTTACCTCGCCCCGGCGGCGAAACTCGACAAACTCGGGGCATTCCTTCACGCGGTGGTCCGGAAGGTATTCCGCAAGCGGGCCTTTCCTGGGGTCGAAATCGCTATTGGGATTGGGCGTTTCGCGAACACCATGCCAGCGGATGCATCCGCCAAAATGATCCGGCGGCGCATTGGGCAGCAGATAATCGTTCAGATCGGGCGCGGCGGGACAGTAATGCCCTTCGTGCTCCGCCGCGTACATGACGTTGGCCAGGTACAGTTGCCGGAGGTTGTTCACGCATTGGGCGGAACGGGCTTGGGCGCGGGAGCGGGACAGCGCGGGCAGCAGCAGCGCGGCCAGGATGCCAAGGATGGCTATGACCACCAGCAGTTCGACAAGGGTGAAGCCGGAATACGGGTACCGGGTATCGGGTATCGGGTATCGGGTGCCGGGTTTATGACGGATAAAATACATACAAAGGATGCCTGCGATGACAAAGAAAAGAATACCGCGTGAGAGAGGCATGGGCTGGGGCTCAACGAACTCGAAGGAGAAGCTTTCTTCCCCAAGGAGTTCTATCAATTCCGGTTCGGCGTAGAGGCTCAGGGTCAACGGGACGTGTTCTTTTGTGCGCCCAACCAATACACGAAACGTTGCCACGCCGTTGTATACCGCGACTTGATGCCCCTGCTGGGCCGGGCTGGCATCCGCGGTGACCGGAACTCCGCCATGTGTCACAAGGGTCAACAGCGTGCCGCTGGTCACGATATGGCCTTCCGCGTCCCGAATGGGGTCGGTGCTGAATAAAATGGGCCCGGGGGCCGTGGCCTTGGGATCCTCGGCAAAAATGGCAATGGGGCCCATGGGCGGCCCGGATACGGCATTGTCATCGCCGGTGCCGGGAGTGGAGGCCAATATAAAAACACCGGGGACGTTGGACTTGAACGAAACCGCATTCGTGCTGGTATTTACATGGACGCCACTGATTCCATCTTGGGTATATCCCCCTGAAGCATGGCGATAGGGTTGCAGGCCGGGTTCATCCAATCCCTCGATTTCGGCGGACGTGTACGCGATGGTGAATTCAGCGGATTGAATCTGCGCGGCGGTGAAATTCGACTCACTGCTTTGAAATTCGCGGGCCGCGCCGCTCTTTTGCAGGCCGGCAATCGCGCCCGGCGGGACCGTTACGGCATGGATGTCCACCCGGCAATTATACATTCGGGCGCCGGTACGGTCTCCGCTGGAGCGCAGGGTGATGAGGTTTCCCTGTGCATCGGCGGCGGTGCCCAACACGGTTCCCGCCGGGCTGCCGCCGTCTTCCGAGGGAATTTCCAGGGCGAGGACCGTGCTTTCAGGCCTCGCGGGATCCGTCCCGGCCACGCGCGTCTCATACTCATCGAGAATGCCATCATTGTCCGTGTCCACATCGGGGGCGACATCGGCCACGGCGTCAATCTCGGGGGAAATCGCCCCGAAAGACGGTGTCGAGCCGGTAATAAACGACCAGACACGGATGAAGTTCACCTGATTGAATCCGGGGGGGAGGTTTAACGCCCATTGAATATCAAATGCATCACCGCCGCCACTGCGCGGAGTCAGGCCCACCTTGCGGGGATCGTCGGGCCGCACATAATTGTCCAAATACTTCTTCTGCGTGGGGGTGAGCTCGGCATACCCCCAATCATATTCCTGGGCATTGTTGGACGGGTCCGCATCCGAGGCATTCGGGTTCAACACATTCCCCGCAAGCGGAGGCTCGGGTTGGGGAATGCCTTCGGGCAAGACGGCGTGGGTGTATCCCCGGCTGCCGGGGATAAGGTACCACGGATCGTCCGCCAGACCGTTGCCGTTCGCATCCGCGCTGATTTCGACGAGGGCGGGTTCGCAAAACCGGCGCTGGGGGTTTCCTCCCACCCAAAACGCGTTGCCGTACACGATAAAGTCGAGGCCCATGGGATTCAGCGGGTCGTCGGTAATCGGGGTGTTAAATTTCAGCGTGATATAACTCCCGGTGGTGCCGAGCGAAGCCACGGACTGATTGTTTGGGAGCGAGGTGCCGCCGCTGTACGGTTCTCCCAAGGTGCGTTCGGGAATGCCAAAACCCGCCACGGGCTCCATGAAATGATACTCCACCACGGCATCGGCCCAAGGGTCCTCGGGCCATGCCGGCGCGGCGCGCAACAGCGCCATAACCGCCACTAATATCATTCCAAGCCGCATATCCAATCCCTCGTTGGAACGCAATCCGCTCCTGGGATTGCATTGTGGCCCGCACGGTGAACGAGGGCTGCAAGAGGGAAGGATAACGGGGGCGACCGTTTGCCCTCCCGCGAGAGCCGCAGTCATTCCGCGCACGGGCGCGTGTACCCATTGGCAGGTCTTCGGACTTGCGGGCGTACAACCTCATCCCTACTGGGCGCCGCTTCCCAGTCCCCTTACGACAAGGACCAGTGCGTTGGGTGCGCCGTTCGTTCCCGCTTACCGCTGCGGGGCAGTTCCGGTGTTCCACCGGATTCCCTTTTCACGCCGGGGCGCGCCGCCGCGCAACCCTGGCGAACCAATGTGGAATTAGTATACCTTGGCATCGGCTAAAAAGGCAACGGGCGGATTCTCTTGAATCCGCCCTAAACCCTATCCTGTTTTTCAGGCTGTTCACCGATTTCCGCGGCATCCCGGATTCTGTGGTTGGCGTCTCCGGGTACGGCACGCTATTCGGCGGCCTGTGGCGTCAACTCGATCCTGGACATATCAAACCCTTTCTCTTCCAGCCGGGCGAGAATCCCGTTATAGACGGCGGCATCCATTACAGGTGTCCGGCTGAGAATCCAAAGGTTCTTGCGGCGGGGTTCGGAAACCACGGCATAGTCATAATTTTCACCCAAATCGACGATCCAATACTTTCCCGGAAAAAGGCTTACCGGAAACGGATCGAAACGCACGCGTAATTTCGCATGGGTCACCGGGTCCACCACTGTGGCCACCCCGGAAATGCTGGATTCCTCCCCATCCAATGTGTTCTTCAAACCCCGGTTAACCACGCGGACGGTCCCATCTTCCCGCACTGTGTATTCCGCGGTTACGCCGACCAGTCCTTTCTGAAAGATAACCGGGAACCGGGCGATCTCATACCACTTCCCCGCATACCGGGCAATATCCACGGACGCCACGGTTTCCGGGGGATTGGCGGCCGGACACCCGGTCAATCCCAGCATGGCTACAATCATTACGGAAACCGGCATCACCAGCGCGTGTAGTGTCGTTTTCATTCTTCGTTCCTCCATTTCTGGGGAAACAAACAACACTACATGCCGTTGCTATTCCCGAAACCCAACTTCACTATTTCATGTGGATTACCGTGCGGACCTTTTCCATGGGCGTGGGTTTAAGGGGTTCCGGGGCGTCGCGTTGCATCCAACTGCGCCCCACGGCTTTGTCGAGAGAGGCAATGGCCACCGCGTAATCACGCAGGGCTTGGGCAAGCGTGGTGCGCGCCTGGGTGAGCGCGAGGTCGGCATCGAGCGTTTCCGCCTGCGTGCCGACGCCTTCCTGGAAGCGCAGTTGGGCGAGGCGGAGCCCTTCGGTACCCAAGGCCACCGTGCCTTTTTCACGGCGGATTTTCGCAATGGCTTCCTGGACGCGCGCGTAGGCTTGGCGGACATCGAGTTCGACCAGGCGCTCGACATCGAGCTTTTGATGTTCGAGGCTTTGTTTTTCCGCTTTGGCCTGTTGAATCTCGTAGCAGCGTTTTCCGCCGGTGAAAATATCGATTTGCGCGCCGACGTTGACCGTGAGGCCTTCCGGATTCAATGTGCTGCCACCGTGAGTTTCCGTATACGTGAGGGTGGTGGCGGCCTTGGGCTTGAACTGGCCCCACTTGGCGTTGATGTTTTGATCGGCGGCCTTCAGCCCTTCTTCGAGGGCCTTGAGTTCGGGACGTTTTTCCTTGGCGGCGGCCACAAGGGCGTCCACAGGCTCCGCAACGGGGGTCCATTCCGATTTTCCGGTTAATTGCAAAGGCGCGTCCTGCGGCATGCCGATGATGCGGCGCAGATTGAGGGCGGCAATTTGGGCGGCGGTCTTGGCGGATTCCAGGTCGGTCTGACGCGCGCCGAGTTCGGTTTCAGCGCGGAGGACTTCAAACCGGCTGACCATGCCCACTTCGAGCATGTGCTGGGCATCGGCATGATGGCGTTCAAAGGTCACGATGCTTTCCTTGGCCACAAGGATTAACGCCTGTGTGAGGTGGCAATCGTAAAACGCCTGTTTGGCATCGAGTTCAATCTGGTCGAGAATGGCCTGCCGTTTCCAGGCTTCGGATTGAGCAAGATATTTGGAGGCGCGTATGGCGGACTGAATCTGCCCGCCCGCATACAGGACTTGTTCCACGGTGGCCTGAAACGTCCAGGTCTCTTTTTTCGGCATGAAGCTGCCGCTGTCCATGAAGAGGCTGATGAACCCGCCGCCGAGATCCGATTCCAATCCGTCCATGTACGTGTAGGCGCCTTGGGCCTTGGCCTGCGGCAGGCGCGCCGCGCGGGCCTGGCCAATCAGCGCCTTCTTCGCGTTCAGGTCATCCATCGCGGAAAGGGCTTTCGCGTTTTCGTTAAGCGCCCGCTCGACACATTGGCGCACATCCAGAATCACCGGCTCCCCTTGCGGGGCGGCGGGTTCCACCGGCACATAGCTGTCCACGCCGGTCAATACCTCCTGCACGTTTTCCAGCAGCGCATTGATCTCTTCCTGCGTGACGGGGCTGGACGTGGCATCGGGAGACGCGGCGTTCTGCGCGCCGGCCGTCCCCATGGCAATCAAGCAAAGGATATACACTACATGTCTCATAACCACCTCGTTCCTGGTAGAATCTTTAACCCTAATCATACGCAGAGACCGGGATAACAGTCAACGAAAGGTTGACCTCGGCCTCCCGTGCGGCATAGACTCTCCCCGTTGGCTTCTTTAGGGCATTGGAAACAGCAAGAAAAGCAGGTGATGCACCGTGAGGACGGCAATGACTAAAACCATGGCGTGGATGGAAACCGCCGGGCGGAAGGCCTGGGTGTATTGGGCGGTGTTCGGCGTTTTGCTCGTGTTTCATGCCGGCATGAACGCATGGTGGCTGCACGCCGACAATCACGCCATCCGCACGGATGAGGAAAGCCACATGACGGTGGCCCGTGCGTATTATGACACCATGTTCGTTCAAACCCACGAAAACATGGTGGCGAAGCTGGTGGCGATTACCAACATCCCGCTGGGGTATCCGGCCCATCCGCCCCTGTTGCACGTTCTGGGGGCGCTGCTGATGGCCGTGTGCGGATACGGGGTGGATGTCATGGCCTCGCTGAACACTCTTTCCTTCCTCCTGCTGCTGTTGGGCATGCTGCTGATCGTGCGGCGGTTCATGCCGCCTTGGGACGCGCTGTACACGGTGTTCGTAATCAGTTTCACGCCCGCCATATTTGCCTTTTCCCGCTATTTCATGACCGATTACCTGTCCATGGTGATTGTCGTGTGGGCCATTTACGCGCTGATGCGCACCGAGTGGTTCATGAACACCCCCTGGGTTTTTGCGTTTGCCCTGCTGAATGGATTGGGGATATTGTCGCGCACCACCACCTTTCTCTATTTCCTCATTCCCAGTGCAATCATTGCGGCGGCGGGATTGTGGAGCGCCGTGCGAAGTATGCCCGGCGAGGGTGTGGCAAACCGGCGCCTGGGCCTATGGATGTTTAACTGTGTGCTCACAATAGTGGTCACGGTGGGCGTGTTCAGCCCCTGGTACTTCAAGCACCTGGATGAATACTATTCGTATTGGATAAAGCGGCATTCGGGCAGTTCGGTGGCGCTGTTTGAATCCAAAGAGACACCACCCGCCCCGGTTTCCACGGAAGCGGCCCCGGCGCCCCCCGCTCCTGCTTCCCAAGAATCACCGCCTTCTTCCGGCAATGCTCCGGCGCCAGCGGAAGCCGCCGTTCCGTCCGCCGCCGCCCCCTCCGCGGCGGAAGCCACCGTTCCGCCAGCCGCCGCCCCCTCCGCAGAAGAAACCCAGGAGCCCGCGAAACAGCTCCGGCTTTACGAACAGTTGGTTCATCCGTTGATAGGCTGGGGAAAATACCCGAGGGATGTTCATCAGGAAATGGTGTTCATGCCGATTTTCCTTCTGGCGGTGGCGGGCTTGTTGATAGCCTTCTTCTTTGCCCGTTACCGGCGGTTCGACGTATTCCTGATACTGGTATGGTTGTTGGGGAGCTGGGCGTATCTCACCGTCATCATGCGGTACTCAACGCCGCGCTACAGCCTTCAGGCCATACCGGCCCTGGCGGTTTTTACCGCCATAACGGTGATGGCGCCGAAACGAAACACCCTCCGCGCCGCCAGCATGGGCCTTTTTGCCGTTTTTTTGCTGTTCCAATACGGCAATCTTACCTTGGCGCCGTATGGCCCCCTTCGCGAACTGAGTTTTTACACCCATCCGCTCAAGCTGGCCTGCACGTGGTCGCCGCCGCCGGACGTGGTGATTTACAAAGATTATCTCGCGCCCGCCTTTTCCGACACGCGCATCGGCGCGCCCGTAAAAGAAAACTTCAAAGACGCCCTTTTTGGCGCGTTGATGCGCGCGGAACAACAGCAACTGAATCCCAAAGGGGAATATGCGAACTACCTGCGGTTGAATATTCGGGGCCTGTTGCTGGAACAGGAGCATTACTGGCCCGGAAGCCCCTATCAGCGCAAGGATATCAACCCCCGGTACATGCCGAAACGGAAATTCCGGAACATCGGGCAATACTGGAAGCCGGAAGACCTGATACCCCGGATCGACGCGGCGGACTATATCGTGTATGCCATTGATTCCATGAAGCCGGAGCAGGAACGGGAATGGCTCGAAAAGCTGGACCGGTATGGATTCCAGCAGTTTGAACGGTTTCAGGAGAAGCGCCTCGGGGTGGCCAAGGATCAAACCTACGGCGTGCTGGTGCGCCGCGCCGTATCGGAGGCCGTCACCATTCGGACTCCCGAAGATATTGACAAACTTAATTTGATGCAGCTTTATCAGTTCCGCAACACCTTGGGGCTGGCCCGGGAGCATCCCGATCTGAAATCATACGCCGATGCACGGTTTGAACGCATGATTCAGGACTTGGACGCGCGCCCGTTCAAGGTGCATGACTCACTGATGTTCATTTCGGCGGATGTCAACCGGTTCGACGACAACTGGTTTGCTTTCCGGTTTATTTTCAAGGTGACGGGGCCTATTGAGAAGGACTACCGGATGTTTTTCCATGGGTATGTCGCCCCGAAAGACATCCCGCGCCTGCCCAAGAATTTTCAGGACAAGGGATGCATGATGTGGAATTTTGATCCGGAGCCGCCCACCCATAGCTGGCCGGTCAACGATTATGTCATCCTCACGCATCGCATCAAAGCGGAACCGATAGTGTATAAACTGAACATCGGTTTCACTACTCCGGGGAAAAATGAATTGTTTGGCTCCAACATACCGCTGGGGGAAATTGATTTCGGCGCCGTCCAGTAAGCGCCGTGGAGGAAGAAGAATCACAGGCAAGATTGCATCGCCCCGCCGCAACGCGTATGCACGTCCGATCCTGCTAATGACCTTCAACGCAGAAATAAAAGGCTCTACGCGATGCACCTTCCTCATCGGGTGGCACGGTCAAGGCCGTCTTCGGGCTTGGCCGTGAGTCCTCCCGCGAATTGCCGCCGAAGGAGGTGTGGGAATCATAATGACACTCGGGAATTATGGTTGGTGAGGAATCCGGTTTAACCGCCACAGGCACACAGACGTGATTTGCACGATCAGGGCAGGGGATGCTCCATCCGCAGGACGTGTTGGAGTTTTTCCGTAAGGGCCTTCAATCGATAAGGCTTTTGGATGAATCCGGCCAGGCCCTCGCGGGTGAATCGCTGTGTGGCCTCTTGTTCATTGTAGCCGCTGCACAAAATCACTTTTACACGGGGATCGAGGCGTTTCAGATGCTTGAAGGCAGTCACCCCGTCCATACGGGGCATGGTCAGATCAAGCAGGACACAAACGATACCGGGTTGGTGTTGCTCAAAGAGGGCCAGAGCTTCCTCGCCATCGGCGGCGGTGAGGACCTGATACCCGAGGCGGCGCACAAAAGCGGCGCACAAGTTGCGTATGGCCTCTTCGTCATCCACCACAAGGACATAGCGCGAAGCGGGCTCCGGCGGAACTTGCGAAACAGTGTCTGAATCCCCGCCCTTCGCGGCGTTGACACGCTCGATGGCGGGGAATAGAACCCGGACCGTGGTTCCCTGGCACACCGCAGTGTTCACGAAAATGGCCCCTTTGTGCCCCAGGACAATACCGAGGACTGCGGCGAGCCCCAGGCCCCGCCCCGTGAATTTGGTGGAAAAGAACGGCTCGAACATGCGGCGAAGGGCGTCCTCGTCCATGCCACAGCCGGTGTCGGACACCTCCAGAAAAACAAACTCCCCGGCGGGCGGTTTTTCGTCGAGCCGGCTTTTGCCAAGATCATCCTCGCCGCACACGCATGTTCCCGTGCGGAGGGTGATCCTGCCGGGAGTTTCGCCCAAAGCTTCGGCGGCATTGAGGAGGAGATTGGTGACGATTTGCTGCATTTGGGCTTGATCGGCCGCGATGAAAGCGGACGCGGGCTCAAGTTGCATGTCGAGAGTGGCGGTTTTCGGCGCCATGGAATGGAACAGTGCCGCATTATCCTTCAGGAAAGCATTCAGATTCATGGTTTCCATGATAAAACGGCCTTTGCCGGAGTACGCGAGCATCTGGCGGGTCAGGGTGGTGGCGCGGTTGGCGGCCTGAATCGCCTCCTCGATGCATTCGCGCGCGGGGGTGCTGGGCGGCATATCCATCAGCGCCATATCCAGGTTGCCCAGAATGGCCATTAATAGATTGTTGAAGTCATGTGCAATGCCGCCCGCCAGAACGCCCAGGCTCTCCAGTTTTTGTGCCTGGAGCAGCCGCCGTTCCATCTCGATGCGCTGATTTTCCGCCTGAATGCGGTCGGTGATATCGCGGTCCGTGCCCCGGAACCCTGTCAAGTTGCCCTGGCTGTCCAGGACCGGGACAGCACTGGATTCTATCCAGCGATAGGAACCGTTTTTGTGCCGGAACCGTAGCATGAACCGATCCCACCCTTTCTTCTCGGAAATGCATTCATCGAGCAGCGCCTGGGCTGCCGCAACATCGTCCGGATGAACAATATCCACAGCCTCAAATTGGAGAATTTCTTCAGGCGCGTATCCGATGATATCATTGATCCTGCCATTGCTATAGGTATGCCGCCCCTCTTTGTCCATGGCCCACACCCAATCGTTGCTGGTTTCGACAAACGCGCGGAATTTCTCCTCGCTCTCCCGAAGCGCGGCTTCCGCGCGTTTGCGTTCCGTAATGTCGGTGGCCACGGCCAGCAACTGCGAGCATTCGCCATCTTGCCGCAGCAGGGGTACTTTTGTTGTGCTCAGCCAATGTTCCTGCCCATTGGCATGGGTTATTTTCTCCTCCGGAATGCGTTTTATCTGATGCCGGACAATCACTTCACGATCATCTTGCAGGAATTGCCGCACCTCCTCTTCATTCTTGATAAAATCGGTATCCTTCTTGCCGGAAAGCTGTTCCACGGTGGTGCCATAGGCCTCCGCCAGGGCCTTATTGGCCAAATCAAACCTGCCATCCAAATTCTTGACACAAACGAATCCCGGAACGGCGTCTATCACCTGCCGGAGAAACGCGCGCTCCTTCTCCAGGGCTTCCTCGGCGCGTTTGCGCGCGGTGATATCGGAATGTATGCCGATTACACGCAAGGGCTTTCCGTCTTCGGTCCACTGAATCACCTTGCCGCGGTCCAAAATCCATTTGTAGGAACCATCCTTGCATCTGAGCCGATGCTCGCTGAGGTACATGGGCGCCCGGCCCGCAAGATGGTTGTTCAGGTCCGCATACGCCTGCTCCCGGTCCTCGGGATGGAGCCGTTGATCCCATTCATCGAGCCGGTTGCCGATTTCGTGTTCTTCATAGCCCAGCATGGCCTTCCATTGCTTGGAAAAGAACACCTCGTTGGTCCGGGCATTCCAGTCCCACACCCCATCCCCCGCCCCTTCCAGGGCAAATTGCCAGCGGGCCTCGCTTTCATGCAAAGATTCTTCGACACGCTTCTGTTCGGTAGTATCAAGAATAATGCCGTTGTAGATAATATCCTCGCCTATACGCGAGGGTGAGGAGAGTCCTTTGAGCCAGATCATTTCTCCCGTGGGTTTAATAAACCGCATTTCATAATTCCACGAAAAAAACCGCTCCACCACATTCCGGATGGAGCCCATTAACAGATCTCTATCCTCCGGATGAATCCGTTGAAGAAAACGATCTATCAGGCCTTCTGTTTCACAGGGAAGCCCCAACACCTCCGTGATACGTTCACTGACAAAGTTAAACGTTATTTCTCCATTGGGATGCACGCTTGCACAATACACAATCCCCGGGAGATTGCGCATAATGCCATTGAGTAATAGTTCTTGTTCCCGAAAGACTTGCCCCGGTCTCTCCAGACTTTTTACAGCCCCCGGCGCTTGCGAGGGATTCTTTTCACTGTCTTGGGCAGACTCCTCTGCTGCGTGCTTTATGCTCCCCATACTTCCTACACTCCTCGCTCATTCTCCCCGGAATGAGAACCTCATAACAACAGTAACGCGCCTGCAAGCGGCTATCAACACGTCCAACGCCCTGTCACTTACCTCACGGCATTATATAACCAACCGCGTGCAATAACAATGATCATAGTATTTATCATTTCCCCAGAATTATCAAGTTTGCGGGAAACCTTCGAGGTGGATGGTGCGCTGGCGTTTCGCGGAATCATACACCGCTTTAATAACCTGCATATACCGCAGGCCATCTTCGAAATTGGGGTGATAGGGAAATCCGGATCGGATGGCGTTGATAAAATCCTGTTCGACCCGCCAGTTTTGGACATCATAAGCGTCTTCCGGCAGGATGGGAACGGGTTCAAGGAGGTTATTGGCACGGATATAGTAGAGTTTATCGGGCCCCACCTCATAATAAAGCGAAGCCTCGGTGCCATGGATTTCGATGGCGTCTTTCGCATTCGCGATCATGCCGCTGATGACATATTGAACAACGACCCCCTGCTCCATATCGGTATTGAAAAGAAGTTGGTCGGGAATTTTGATTTCGATCATCCGTTCCTCGGCATCGCGGCGCCAGGGGGTGTAGATTTGGGTTTGGGCGGTGACGGTCCGGGTCCATCCGAACCAGCGGTGGATGATCTCGATGAACATGCCGAGGGTAAGCATGTTGAGGCCGGAGAGGCGGTGGTCCTTGCGCCAGTGCAGCGGGGCATCGGGGGAGATATTGGCGCCACTCAAGCTTTGAACGCGCACAAGATGGACTTTGCCCAGCGCGCCTTCGCGCAACAGGCGCTGGATGGTGCGGTCCACACTGAGGCCATAGGGAACGGGGCAGAGGGCGGCAACGCGCCCGGAATGAATGGCGGTTTCGTACATTTCGCGGGCTTCATTGAAATTCATGGCCATGCGGGCCTGG
This sequence comes from uncultured Nitrospirales bacterium, assembly GCA_964474205.1. Taxonomy (GTDB): domain Bacteria; phylum Hydrogenedentota; class Hydrogenedentia; order Hydrogenedentales; family CAILVY01; genus CAILVY01. The sequence goes on from CAYYRW010000012.1 coordinate 46,916, forward strand.
CAAAAGACATGTTTGCCCGCTTCCAGGGCGGCGATGCTGACGGGGTGATGCATATAAGGCCACGTGCCAATAAAAACGGCGTCGATGTCATCGCGCTGAAGGACGTCCTGCCAGTGACGGCATACCACCGGGATGTCAAATTCCCTGGCGGCGGCTTCGCTGGACTTACGGGAACGGTTGGCGACGGCCACAATTTCAACGCCGGGGATTTTCCGGAGGCCGGGGACATGCCGCTCCCGGCAAATGCCGCCCAAACCAATGAAACCTACACGTAGAGTATCCATGGCATCATTCCTGAGTGTGCCTTAACGGGCTTTTTCTTGTTTCATTTTTTCGATCATGAATTCACGTAATCGGGCGGGATTGTCCGCATTCAGCAAATCCATGCCCAGCGTGTAAAATTCCTCCCACACCTCCGGGCGTTGAGCCGTGCCCCAGAAGCGGATTTTCTGGCCGTTGGCGTGGGCTTTGGCAATGTATTCCTTCAGCTTTTCCCGTTCGGCCCCGGGCATGGGGCCCTGCCCCGTCCATTTGAACAACGGGTACCAACAATCACTGACCCAAGGCACCAGCTTGGGCGAAGGGGGGTTGGCCAAATCGGGCAGACGTCCGTCAATGCCCGCGAGACGGCGGGGTTCCCGCGCAAGTTGCGCACGGGGGGAATCGCCGGAAAGGATGACGGTTACCGCGCGCTCTTCCACGGTGTCGTTGGTAAACACGGTAAGGATGTCTTCGTATTGATTCAACACTTCACGCAGTTTCGGCCATAGGATGTCCGGGGATTCCTTAAAATCTATCAGCAGGCTGACACTGGGGCCGTTCGGGTAGATGCGCCCGCCATTCTTCTTCGCGCGCTCGCGGAGCGGCTCCAGATACATTTTCTGGAGCGTGCCGCCGGGCTTCACCTTATCGCGGTCATGGGCCACCAATAACTCCCCTTCCACCAAGTAGATATCCGCCTCGACACTGCAAAATCCAGCCTCCAAGGCGTCGAAAAGAGGATGCATCCGCATATAGTCGTTGTGCGAGTGGGCGCGGGGCAAAAAAAGCGGGTCGTTTGCGCCAGTGGCGCACCCGAAGAGTGACAGGACGGCCAGAATGCCTATGAATCGAACTGAAGACATCATGTTCATTCCTCCGGTAGTGCACGAAAACGAGGAGCGGCGGGGGGCCGCCCCTGGAAAATCCATAAAGGCGTATTCTATCGGTAAGGCGCGGGGGATGTCCAAAGCGGGGCTCGACGCATTCCAATGCGGGTCGGCGAACCCTCAGACACGTCGGACCCGTCAGACACGTCGGTCCCCTCAGACACGTCGGACCCGTCAGACACGTCGGACCCGTCAGACACGTCGGACCCCTCAGACACGTCGGACTGTCAGACCTGTTACGCGCATCCATTCTTGTAGACACTTCCATGGGCGCTGTGCCAATGCCGTTCATTGAAGAATCGCAATTCTTTCCGGGAATATGCTAGAATTCGTGTTTGAATCGGGGAGGAAAATGTCCGTTTATGGAGTTATCGGTAGACACACTTGTGCGCGCCGCCCTGGAGGAGGATCTTGGGCGGGGCGATGTCACGACGGAAGCGACGGTTCCGCGCGATGCGCGGTGCCGTGCGCGTTTGGTGGCCAAACAGGAGGGCGTGGTAAGCGGCATCGAGGTGTTCCATCGCGTATTTACCACGCTGGACCATGAGCTTCGCGGGTGGGTGGCCTGTCAAGATGGGGATGTGGTGAAAACAGGGGATAGGGTGGCCCAATTCGAGGGACGCACGCAGGCGGTGTTGATGGCGGAGCGGACCGCGATGAATTTTGTGCAGCATTTGTCGGGGGTGGCGACATTAACGGCGCGGTTCGTGGCGGCGGTGGGCGACGTGAACTGTAAAATCTGTTGCACCCGGAAGACCACGCCGCTGTTGCGGGCGTTGGAGAAGGCGGCGGTGGTGCATGGCGGAGGCGCGCGGCACCGGTTCAATCTTTCCGACGGCATATTAATCAAGGAAAATCATGTGACGGCGGCGGGCGGACTGCGCGCGGCGATAACGAAGGCGCGCCAACATTCCCATCATTTGATGCGGGTGGAGGCGGAGGTGCGCACGCTCGAGGAATTAGAGGAGGCCGCCGAGGCCGGGGCGGATGTTATCTTGTTGGATAATATGGATTTGGACACCATGCGGGAAGCGGTGCGCCGAACGGCGGGCCGGCGGGTGGTGTTGGAAGCCAGCGGCAACGCCAGTCTGGACCGTGTCCGCGCGATGGCGGAAACGGGGGTGGATTTCATCTCCGTGGGGGCTTTGACCCATTCCGCGCCGGTGCTCGACATGTCCTTGTTGATTGAAAATGCCTGATCGCGCGCCCATACCTACGCTTCGCCTGGAACCCCTTACCGGGAATCTGGTGGGGTCAACCGTGGAATTTCTGGATACGGTGGAATCCACCAATGACCGGGCATTGGCGTGCGGGGTGGACGGGGCGGTCATTGTGGCGGAACAACAAACGTTGGGCCGGGGCCGGCATGGGAACACCTGGCACAGCGCGCCTGGGCTGGGATTGTGGTTTAGCGTGGCCTTGAAAGGCCCCTCGCGGGGATTGATGTTTGCGGCGTCGCTGGCGGTGCGGGAAGCGGCCATGTCGCGCGCGGCCTTGTCCATCAAATGGCCGAATGATTTGATCTGCGCGGGCAAGAAGGTGTGCGGGATATTGGTGGAACACCGGGAAGGCTGGAGCGCGGTGGGGATCGGGATCAATGTGCATCACCGTCTGGAGGATTTCCCGGAATCCCTGCGCGCGTTGGCCGGGTCTCTGGAGAGCACCACCGGTGTTGAATGGGACCGGAGCGTGCTGCTCTGGAACGTGCTGGAGCGCATTGATGACTATGTCCGGCAGCTTCGGCGGGGCGGTTTTGACGATATCCGGGCGTTTTGGTCGGTGGCCTGCCAGATTGTGGGGCAAACGGTGTGTCGGGAAGGCCTTACGGGGCGGGTGGTGGCGATTGACGAGGAAGGGGCTCTGCTGGTGGAAACGCCGGGGGGCCGCCGCGAGCGCATCGCGCATGAAGTGGAAATACTGCCGTGAGGCTGGATTTTTATGATGAAAATGTGGATGATGTATCCCCTTTGGAGCGAGGGAACGGGTAGATTATGCTGTTGGTGGTAGACGTAGGCAATTCGCACATGGTGCTCGGCCTGTATCGCGGCGATGAGCTGCTGGGGCCGTGGCGCGTAGTGACGTCCAATTACCGCACGGGCGATGAACTGTATATTCTGCTCAGCATGCTGCTCCAGGGCATTGGCGTGGACCGCCACCAGATTTCCGGGTGTTGCGTATCGAGCGTGGTGCCTCAGATTAATCTAGCGTTGCAGGAAGTGAGCCAGCGGGCCTTTCATGTGATGCCGCTGATGGTGGGGCCGGGGGTGAAGACGGGGCTCGTGCTCCAGGTGGACAATCCGAAGGAAGTGGGGGCGGACCGCATCGTGAACGCGGTGGCGGCCATCGAGGAACACACGGGACCGCTGGTGGTGATTGATTTTGGCACGGCGACGACGTTTGACGTGGTGACGGCGAAGGCGGAGTGGCAGGGCGGGGTGATTGTGCCGGGGGTGCAGCTTTCCGCCGATGCGTTATCGGAACATTGCGCGAAGCTGCCGCGCGTGGATATTATAAAGCCCAGTACCGTGATCGGCCGCGATACGGTGTCGAACATCCGCTCCGGCTTGACCTTCGGGTATGCGGATATGGTGGACGGGCTGGTCCGGCGCATCCGTGAGGAAATGGGGGCGAAACCCACGGTGATTGCAACGGGCGGTCTGGCGAAAACAATCGCGGACGTAGCGAGTTCGATAGACGTGGTGGACCCCCTGTTAACGCTGAAGGGGCTGAAAGCCGTGTACCGGAGAAACATGAAAACCGCGCCATGAGCCGTTTATTTGCAAGCATGCTGCTGGGCTTGGCGCTGGCCGGCTGCACCCAGCCTTCCGCGCCAACCACCCCCGTCCCGGTGACGCCGGGAGCACCGGGCGCCGTGCCATTGGAGGAGACGGGACAGACGGAGGTGCGGGATATTGATTTTTACCTGCACCGGACGGACCCGACGGCGGGGATGGCGCAGAAGCCGACGATTTGGGTGCATGCGCGGGAGGCGTCGATGGCGGACGAGAGCACGTATGCGTTCAAGCATGCGCACGCGGTGATTTATGGCAAGGATGAGACCCAGGAAGTGATTACAATAGACGCCCAGGAAGGCCGGTTCGAGGAAGGCAAAAGCGCCTTTTTGAACGGCCAGGTGAAAGCCGTCGTGGGCGCGATGACAATTGAACTTTCGGATATACAATGGCAGAATCCGGACAAGGACAAACCGGGCGAAGCCCGCAGTGACAATCCGGTCAAGGTGACCGATCCGCAACTCGAATTGCAGGCGGGCAGTGTCCGCTTGTATCCCGACAGGAAGGAATTCGAGCTGACCGGCGTGACGGGCCTGGTACGGTTTGGGAGGCAACAGCAATGAGACAGGTGTTCATGGCCGCGTGGTTGGTGGCCGGGTGTGCGATGGCGCAGGACTTGGGCGGCGATCTGGGCGGGTATACCTCGATGCAGATTGACGCCGGGCGCTTCGTCGGCAGCTTCAGCGGCGGCATGGCGATCAAGGAAATGACGGACGGGGTCCGCATCACGCTGCTTTCGGACGACGCGGCGTTGAAGCCGCTGCCCATCCGCGCCTACAAAATGAAATTCGATTACAAGGAAGGCGCGTCGAAGCCTTCCGTCATTACCATGGAAGGCAATGTGGAAGTGCAGCATCCGCAGGGCTCGATTAGCGCGGAGAAGGCGGATTGGAATTTTGACACCGGCCTACTGGTGTTCAGCGGAAATCCCGTGATGAACAGCGACCAGGTAAAGGACTTGCGCGGCAGCAAGATCACTATGAACTTCAAAACCAATGAAGTGGAAGTGTCGGACATGAAAGTCCAGCAAATCCCCCTGAACGGCATGGGCGGTCCGGGCGGCGCCGGCGATCCCGCGTTGTTGACGCAAGGCGATGTAAAAGACTGGGCGGGGCTGTTGAAGACGCTGAAAACCCAGGCGGGCGGCGAAGGGGCCTCGCCGGGAAAACAAATCGCCCGGCACCTGGACGAACAAGTGCGGAAGATGCTGCTGAATGTGTCCGTGGAGGCGTTGGCGGAACAAAAGGGTGACATGGTGAAGCAGTTGAACAAGGTTTTGAAGAAAGAGGGCCTCTATACGGAAGCCGCCTGGAAGGGCGTGGCGCTGAATGAGGAAGCCAAGGGATTGCTGGCGAAGGAAGGCCGGAAACCCGAAGAAACAACCCGGTTGAACCGGCTGCTGCTCGAAGCGGCGTATCCGGACTATATCGCGAAACGCTAACGGACCAGTAAGGAATACGTTGTGGCCGATCAAGACACCGTATTGTTGCGCACGGAAGGGCTGGTGAAGTCCTTCAAGAAGCGCACCGTCGTCCGGGAGGTTTGTATTTCGTTGCAGGCGGGGGAAATCGCCGGGCTGCTCGGCCCCAACGGCGCGGGCAAGACCACCACGTTCAGCATGGTGGTGGGCCTGCTGAAACCGGACGCGGGCCGGATTTTCTTCCTGGGCCAGGACGTGACGAAGCTGCCGATGTACAAACGCGCGCGCGCGGGCATGGCCTATCTGGCGCAGGAACCATCCGTGTTCCGCAATATGACCGTGCGGCAGAACCTGCTGGCCATTCTGGAATACCAGCACCTGAAATCAGCGGACCGCAAACGCCGCGCGGACCATCTGCTCGAAGAATTGAATATCGCCCATCTCGCGGACAGCAAGGCCTACACGCTGTCGGGCGGGGAACGCCGCCGCACCGAAATCGCGCGCGCACTGGCCACCGATCCGAAAATCTTCCTGCTCGACGAACCGTTCGCCGGCATTGACCCGATTGCCGTCGCGGACCTTCAAGCCACCGTGGCCACGTTGAAAAACAAGGGCATCGGCGTGCTGATTACCGATCATAATGTGCGCGACACCCTGGAAATCACGGACCACGCCTACATCATCAACGAAGGCCAGGTGATCGTCGCCGGCACCCCGAAAGAAATCGCCGAAAGCCCGCTCGCCCGAAAGATTTACCTCGGCGAAGACTTCCGCATGGACTTCGACGAAAATTAAAGAGTATTCACCACGAAAAACACGAAAGAAACGAAAAAACACTGATAACAAATGCTTTGATACTTTTCCGCGTGTTTCGTGTGATTCGTGTATTTCGTGGTAAATAATAATTAAATGAGAACGGCCACTTTTTGACACCACGAAAGACACGAAATGAACGAAAAGGAGATTCTGTTTAAGGAAGAAAGTTATGCGATTATTGGCGCGTGTTTCGAGGTCTACAAGGAAAAGGGGTGTGGTTTTCATGAAGCAATTTACCAAGAGTGTTTGACAATTGAATTTGGGGTACGAGGGATACCGTTTGTTGAGCAAGAAGAATTACCCATGGATTATAAGGGGCGCTCCTTGAAACAAAAATTTTTTGTGGATTATCTTTGTTATGAGAAAATCATTGTTGAACTTAAAGCGGTACCTGAACTCAATGATCACCATCGCGGGCAGGTACACAGCTATCTAAAGGCATCAAACCATCGCCTGGGATTGCTGATTAATTTCGGCCATTACCCAGGTTTGGAATATGAACGAATCGTTCGGTAGATTATTTTCGTGTGATTCGTGTATTTTGTGGTAGAGAATAAAAAGGAGAACAAACCATGGCAGCATTGGCCATCAACGGCGGGAAACCGCTCTGCGCGAAAAGCAAGAAATGGGCGAAGTGGCCCGTCAGCGATGAAAAAGACGTGGAACTGGTGGCGAAGGTCACGCGGTCAAACCGGTGGTCGTATGACGGGCCGGTGGAATGGAAATTCGCCGAGGCCTTCACGAAATACCAGGGCGCGAAGTTCGGCTTGTGCTGCGCGAACGGCACGGTCGGCATCCAAATGGCCCTGGAGGCCCTGGGCATCGGCGCGTATGATGAAGTAATCGTGCCGGGCATGACCTGGCAGGCCACCGCCGCCGCCTGCGTGGATGTGAACGCCGTGCCGGTCCTGGCGGACATCGAGCCGGACACCTGGAACCTGGACCTCGACGCGGCCGAAGCGGCCATTACGCGCAAGACAAAAGCGATCATCGTGGTGCATCTCTACGGCGGCATGACCGACATGACGCGCCTGATGAAACTCTGCAAGAAGCACAACCTCTATTTGATCGAGGACTGTGCGCACCAGCACGGCTCGTTCTGGAAAGGGCAGGGCGTGGGTTCGATGGGCGATGTCAGTTCGTGGAGTTTCCAGGAATCCAAGGTGCTGTCCTCCGGCGAGGGCGGCTTCAATATGTGCAAAACAAAAGAAGTGTTCTATAAACTGTACAGCCTGCGGAATTGCGGACGGTCGTATTCCGCCGAACCGCCCGTGTTCGGCCTGAACAAAAAAGTGGGCATGGAAACCGCCCTCCAATCGGGGAACTACCGTTTGACGGAATGGCAGGCGGCCTTGTTGCTCGGCGGCCTGAGCCGGCTGGACCAGCAGGTGAAGCTGCGCGATGAAAATGCCCAGTATCTCAACGCGCAACTCGCGCAAATCCCCGGCATTCTCCCCATGCGCCGCCGGAAAGAGGTCACCCAGCAAAGCTACTTCAATTTCACATGGCGCCTGGACACAAAGGCGTTAAAAATCAATAACGCACAGTTCTGCGCCGCGCTCAACGCGGAATTGGGCACCGGCGACGCCTTTGAAATTCCCTACGACCCCCTGAACAGTTGCGGCCTCTACAAACCGCTTACCAAGGTCCGCCACAAGCTCGATGCGGCCTATTGGAAGGCGATCAATCCCGCGCGCTTCAAGCTGCCCGTCTGCACCGACGCCAATCAGTCCTCCGGCGTGGCCGTGCATCATGTCATGCTCATGAACGCCAAAAAAGACCTGGACATGGTCGCCGCGGCCGTGAAGAAATTGGTGGACAACATCGGCGAAGTCCGCAACCTCGCCATCGGTCCCAAAAAGAAATATCAGGCGCTTTCGCGCTGACGGCAACCTCCATAAACACCCTGTAGGCCTGCAAAGAACGGGCGCGGCCAAGAGCACCTTGCCGCGCGGCGTGTGGTTTGTGGAAAAAATAGGGCCCCTTCCCGCGGAGGCACTTCATCCCCCGTAGGGGTCGCCGGCGCCGCCGGACATTCCCGAGGCGCCGGGAAGAATGGGCTGGTTGCTTTCGTTGCGGGATTCGTTGGCGCAGGTGACGCGGATGGCGGCGCGGTCCTGGAACACGCAGGACCATTCGCAGAGTCCGCAGCCGATGCACAAATCGGGATCGACGTAGGGCACCTTGATGGTCCGCACGGAACCGTCGCGCAATTTCTTTTCCTGCGGGATGAGATAAATCGCCTTCTTGGGAACCGGGCAGTGTTCTTCGCACACGAGGCATTCGCGGCCGTAATTGTGCGGAAGGCAGCGGCTGGTGTCGAAGGTGGCCAAGCCGATTTTCGTCAGCCGTTTCTGGTCCAAGGGCAGTTTCTGAATGGCTTCCGTGGGGCAGACCTGTCCGCACAGGTTGCATTCATAATGGCAGTAGCCGATCTTGGCCACGAGTTTCGGGGTCCACAATCCTTCCAGGCCCGCTTCGAGGGCGGCAGGCTGCAAGGCATTGGTCGGGCACGCGCGCATGCACACGCCGCACGACAAGCACCGCTGCAGGAATTCGCGTTCCTTGCGGGCGCCCGGCGGACGAATCAAGGTGTCGGGGAACGGTTGCTTGTTGGAGGCCTGCGGCGCGATGCGGAATCCTCCCAGGGCCGCCACGCCCCCAACGGTGGCCGCAATGGCCGTACGCCGCGTAAGATCGATTTTTCCGGTTTCCGCTTTTTTAAAGGGCGACACGAACTCGAAACTCAAACTGCCCTGCTTGCACGAGGCGACGCAATTCCAGCAGCCGAAGCATTCGGTGGGGAGCCAGTTCCCCTGCTTGTCGGGCTGGGCCGCCGCCGGACAGTGCATGGTGCACAGGCCACAGTGTTTACAGGTGTCCGGGTTGTTCTTGAGCCGCAGCAGGGGCCGTTGCGCCAGGGTGCCCAACATACCGCCGAGCGGGCAAATGTACCGGCACCAGAAGCGCGGGCGGACAAAATTCAGCGCCACGATGAGGATGAACAGCAGCGTGATGAGCGTGCCGCTGTCAAAGTGTTGCCGTGCTACTTGAAACACCCGGTCCCGGAAAAACTGATACACCGGCTCGGTGATCGACGTGAAATGGAACGCGCCAACATGGGGATCGGCGCGGAACACATAGGTCGAAGAATCCTCCACGGCGTATTGCGCGGCGGGCAGCACGCCCGTGGTGACGCTGCGGTACAACAGCGGCAGGGGATCGAATATGCCGATCCAATGCACCCCGAAGACCGCCATTGCGGTTAACCCGATAAACATCACATACTTCACGCGCTGCCAGGGCGAACGGGTTTCCGCCGTGAATTTTCCCTTGGGTTTTTTGCGGAACCACGTGGCGATGGCATGCACCGCGCCCAACGGGCAAACCCATCCGCAGAAGACGCGCCCGAGGAGGAGGGTGACGGCCACAGTGATCAGGGCGAACAATAACGCCTTGGAGATCGTATAGGTGGAAAGAAAGGTGGCCAGAAAAACCAGGGGATCAATATCGAAGAATACCGTCAGAACGGCGCTGGCGGTCTTGCCTTCGCCAAAACGCGCCGCCAGCACCAGTCCTAAAAACAGAACAAGGCACACTCCCTGGCACAGCCGCCGAAGCCACTGCACCCATGATCGGGGCCGGTGAAACTTCACGCCACATCCAGCTCCTTCAGCGCCAATTCCTTGTAATTCATGGTGCCGAGTTTTGCCTTATGCCCCGCCACCACCGTGCCGATGTCTTCCGGCTTGTTGCCCAGCAGTTCAGAACCAAAGGCGTCCAGCGCCACAATGTCCGTGCCCGCGGCCACAATATCCATCCGTTTCACGTCCGCCAGATCGCCGCCCGTCGGGCCGTGCGCGGTCAGAATCCGCGTCGCGTCGAGCACGGACAGGCGCGGCTTCATGAACGCGGTCATGTCGCGGATGCAGCCGGGCAAATCCTGATGGAATTTCCGGCGGTTCTCGATGACGCCCATGTAGTTCTTCATGCACAGCGTCACCGTCGTCGAACTGTGGTGTTTCGTCACGGGCACGCTGATAACCAGATCGCACTCGATAATATCCGGGTACACCGGAATGGACTTGAGCACTTCGCCGCCGATTTCCATCTCCTTGAACCGGTTCTTGTCAAGGAACACCACTTCGCCGCCGATGCCCTTGGCGGCCGCTTCGATGCCGCTGTTGGAATAGCTCTTGGCCGCGTCATGGCAGGGATTGTCGCCCACCTTCACCTTTTTCGCGCCGGCCTCCAGGCACATTTTGATCAAGGCTTTCACCACGTCCGGGTGCGTGTTCGCCGCCTGCTCCGGCGTGCGGTCCCAGCCAATATTCGGCTTCACCCACACCACGTCCCCCGCCTTCACAAACCGCTTCATGCCGCCGAGCGCCTCGATGGCCTGTTGGGTGAGCTTGGCGGCCATTTCGCCCATCGACACATCCGCCGCCCCTTTCCAGCGGGCAATGGTCATATCCAGGGGTTTGGGCGCGTCCTGCGCGAACGCGGCCAAGGGCCCCAAGGCGAGCGCGCCGGTGGCAAGCGCGGATGTTTGCAAGAATTGACGCCGGGTCTGATTGGACATGGTTGCATCCTCCTATGGCTGAACCCGTTATTGTATAAAACAACAGGTTTGATTATACCATTTGTTTCATTTTTAGCCAAACCAGCACACTTCGTGAAACACTGCCGCCCGCCACAGTATTCATGCGCCCTGCTTTTTGCCGTCTGGATGGGCTACAATCAGAAAATCGCACTGCACCAACCATAGGAGGACACGCCATGGGCCGGAAAAACGTGGTTAACGGACTGGTTATGCTGGGTATTGCGGGAATGGGTGCTTTTTCCGCCTTCTGCGCGGAACCTCCCGCCCCCTTGGCCCAATGGAACCTGGACGACGGCCAGGGCGCCGTGGCGGGGGATTCCGCCGGAATCCATCCCGGGGCTATTACCAATGCCGAATGGATTCCATGCGGTTCCAGGCAGGTATTGAGTTTTTCGCCACGGGACTCTTTTGTCGGTTGCGGAACCGGAACCGCGCTCGGGCTGACCGGGCCGGTGTCCATCGAACTGTGGGCCTATCCCTTCAAGCGTCCGGATGCTGAAACGGGGTTGGCGGGCATCGCGTTTGACAGCGTCGGCATGACGGCCTATGCGGATGGGAATTTCTATCTGTATGTGGGCAGTGGCGCGAACAAATGCTATACACCGATGAACGTGGCCTATTGGAATCATGTGACGGGAACCTTTGATGGGGAAACGCTGAAGATTTATCTAAACGGTGAACTCATGCATTCGTATGCCTCGCAGTTCAAAACCTATAATACGGGCGGGGATTTTACTCTTGGCCGTATCGCGTCGTCCGTAGGCGGTTCGCCCGGAAACAGTTTTAACGGCGCCCTGGGGGGCGTGCGGGTGTATGGCGCAGCGTTGCCGCAGGAAGAAATCAAAGCCCACTATGAAGCGGAGAAAGGCGGATACCGGCGTCTGGAACAAGGACTCGACCGTATCGTGCTGCATCCCTTTTACTATTTTGACAAGGGTATCATCCGGGCGGATATTGACTTTGGGAATTTCTATCCGCTTCCCGCGGACCAGCACGCGGTGCTGTCATTGTTCAAAGAGGGGGAAGTTAAATGTGTGACGGAACTTCCCATCAAGGATATCCCGGAAACCGGTGTGGTGAAAGATGCCACGCTGTCTATTGGGTTGCTGGAAACAGGGAAATACCGGCTGCAGGCCGCTATTAACACCAGCGCCGGGCGTGTTGCGGAGTCCACGGTATCTTTCGATTATCCAATTTCCAATCCTGTGCCCAAGCCGGCTTCATGGACGGCGGCCCCCCTGCCTGAAAAACCGGGATTACCCAAAATAGAGATGGAACCCACACCGGCAGGCGGTTTGATCCTTCACGCGGACGGTAAGGAACCGATTTATGTGGAGTCCTCCTTCTCCTATCCGAACGGAGGCGAAAATGCTTTTGCGGAAGCACCGTCCGCGAACGCGGAAGCCGCCTGGAAAGTCACGGCGGAGCACCTGAACGAAAGCGAATACCGCATCCGGGGTTCGGGTGCGTTTTATACCGTCGAACGCGCCGTCACGGTAGCCCCGGGCCGCATGGGCGTGCGCGACACGATACGCAACACGGGGAATGAGGCGGCGGGCATTATATTGAGCAATCATTTGCGGCAAAAGGCGTGCGCCGTGACCCGGTATCCGAATCTTTCCGTATTCCTGGCGCAGCCCGGATTGGGTGTGGGCCTCGTGGCACTGGATGATGTGTACCAGACCCAAGGAGAAAATTTTCAGGACGAGGATCGGGCGGGTCTGCGCGATTCCCGCTTTGCATTGGATGCGGGCGCCGAATACACCCTTGAATGGGCGGTCTACTGGAATGGTTCGGGGGACTATTACGATTTCATCAACGCCGTGCGGAAGGATGAGGGGCTTATCCGCGCCATCGAGGGGAATTTTGCGTTCATGGACCGGCGTATGCCGCCCACGGAAGAGTATGTGCGGCTCCGCAACCTGAAATATGCCAGCATCGGGTGTCTGGGCAACGTGCCCGATGATCCCGGCATTTCCGTCGAGGGCATCGAGTTTATGGCGTATCCGAAGGAATGCGCGCTGTTGAAAGACACCTTTCAAAAAACGCGGATGCAGTTCCCTAACCTGAACGTCATGTTTCATGTCGCGCACAGTCTTTACGCCACGGAAACGCCGGACCAGTTGTATCCCGATTCGCGCACGCTCGACGCGGAAGGGCGGCAGACCGATTACGGCGGCAATAATATCCCCTATTACCTCAATTATTTCAGCAAAGCGCACGTGGACGCGGGCTGCCGCTGGTACATTTACTATCCGGCCAAGGACAATCAGTTCGGCCCCGCACTCCTTAACGCGGCGGATTATATGATGAACGAACTCGGCGTGACCGGCATGTTCGCGGACGGGTTGGCGCATGGGTATGGCGGGCTGTATTCGTATGATCGTTGGGACGGCCATAGCGCGGATATCGATCCGGACACCAAGACCATCACGCGGAAATGCGCCTCGGTGAATCTGCTGGGACTGGATGTCATGGTCGATCTGGTGCGCCGGTTCAATGCGCGCAACGGGGTGGTGATCGCCAACAGCTATCCGGGCCCGCGCACGCTCAACCGCGAAAATCTCCTGTATTGCCTGGAAACCGGCGGGGGTGATCTGAACCTGACGCGCCTGCATCTCGCGCCCACGGTCATTGCACTGGGCGATCCCGGACGCATCACGTCGGAACGCGATGTCTATGAAGATACCCTGGACAAGCTTAAGTACGGCGCATTGTATTTTTTCTATAGCGAAGGAACATTGACCCATCCTTCCCTGGCCTCGGAAATGTATCCCATCACGGTGGAGGAAATCGGAGAAAACGTAGTGAAGGGAACCCATCGCATCATCGCCTGCCGTTCAGGAATATTTGGCTGGCCGGGCGATGATTCCCTGCACTTCATTCGCCGGTTCGACGGGCGGGGCGTGATCGCGCCGCATGCCTTCACCACCACGGTGGACGCCGCCGGGGCGCGAAGCGCTATCGAATTGAACGTGCTGGAGAGCGTGGTCATCGATAAAATCCCCGCATCGTTGCGTTCGGATACACCGGTCAACCTTCGCGTAAATCATTATGATGATGAGCGAGTGGAGATCACCGTTCATGCCGCGGCGAAGACGGAGATGGTGCTGCGGAACGGGGTATTCGGAATAAACGACGGCGCACTGTACGAAGTTAAATCGGGCGATGAAAAGAAGAAGATTCCCGCGCGGGCGGACGGCCTTCACCTCGATATTCCCGCGCAAGGCGAATATCCTCTCTCCATAACCGCCGCGTTTGTGCCGCCGGAAACCACGTTTTCGGTGACCAGCACGCTGGATGGAGAAAAGCAGCCATGTTTATTTGTGCCGGCCGCAGGCGAAGAGGCGCGGCCTTTGCTGGTAGGGCTGCATCCCTGGAGCCAGGGTTTCAATACCTTTCCGGGTATGGCCCACTGGCAACGGGCCGCGCGTATGCGCAACTGGCACTATCTCCAGCCGCATTTTCGCGGGCCGAACAAAAATCCCAATGCCTGTGCATCCCCCCAAGCCCGGCAGGACGTGCTGGACGCCGTGGACTATGTGCTCCAGCACTACACCGTGGACCCGCAACGCATCTATTTGGCGGGATGTTCCGGCGGCGGGCACATGGCGCTGGTTATGGCGGCGCATGCGCCTGAACGCTGGACGGCGGTTTCGGCGTGGTGTCCGATCACCGATCTTGCCGCGTGGCATGCGGAATGCACGGCGGCCAATCGCGTGTATGCACAAGACATGGAAGCGGTTTGCGGCGGCGTGCCCGGCGCCTCCGATGCCGTGAACCTCCAGTATCACAGCCGGTCCTCGATTTTTGTTTTGGCGCGGGCGGCGGCGGTTCCCCTGGACATCAACGCGGGTATTCATGACGGCCACAGCGGTTCCGTGTCCATCCATCATTCCCTGGATGCCTTCAATGTGATCGCCGAAGCCCATGACGCCCAGAAAATACCGGGGGAGGAAATTGCCACACTCGAAGCGGAGCACACCCTGCAGCCGCCCGCGGCGCAGGACGAATCCTATGGGCGCGTTATTCATTTGCGGCGCACGGCGGGTCCCTCGCGTGTTACTATTTTCGAAGGCGGGCATGAAGGCGATGCACTGGCGGATACCGCCTGCCGCTGGCTGGAGCAACAGCAAAAACCGGGTATTTGAAAGAGATTCAGAGAAGGTCTCCTGTTTCAAAACACCGTTTACGGCGCACGGCAACAGACTCTCCAGGGGTGTTGGGTTTATTGGAAGCGGAGGGCGTAAAGGCCGGCGTCTTTCATGAGGAAACGCAGGCGGATGGGTGTTCCGGCGAGGGCGCTGATGTCGGAGGACTCTTTCCACCGCACCACGCGGTCCAGCATGTTTCCGATGAGTTCGGCGGAATCCGCCGCGGTGAAACCCGGAATAGGGCTTCCTCCGGCATCTTGAAGTTCCACGTTAATGCTCCCCGCCGCCGAGGTGGCAAAATTCAAATAGAGTTCTTTCCCGGCGAACGTGAAGGGTTTGGTGGTGAACTCGCCGCCCGTATAAGGCGCGTTGATCGACACAAAACCGTCGGGGCGGAGTATGTAGCGGGTCATGTGTCCGGTGGGCTGCCCGTAATTCTGCTGAATGTAGAGCGACATTTCCTTTTCGCCGGTGGGCACAATGCCGCGCGCGGGGTAGTTCGTGCGGGAGGTCCAGTGTTCCATCCCGATGCCGGGTTTGATAAACGCCTCCATGAAGGTGCGGTCGTACCGGTTGCCGCCCCGGCTGGTCATGAACACATTATCCGAACAATCGCCCCCGTACGATTCCTGAATGCCCAGGGATTTCTCTTCCTCCTTGCTCACCACGCGGCGTCCGGGCATGAATCGGGCGGCGATGGCCACATAGAGGTGCGGCGCACGGTAATAGGGGATGGTTTGATTGGTGTAGAGATGCTCCATGGGCGTTCCGCCAAAATCCATCGAAACAATATCCGTCCAGGCGAGGAAGTCCGGGGAAGTGCACCGGCTGACGGTGCGGAATCCGTCACTGGTGAAGGTGCGCAGGTAGCAGACATAACATTTTTCCGCTTCCGACCAAAAGGCCACGTTTTGAGAATCGAACGCGCCCTGGGTGATGACCGGCGCGTCCCGCCATTTTTTCCAATGAATTCCATCGCCGGAAATGAACGCCGCAAGGCCGGTTTCGCGGGTTCCCGCCAGTGCTTTATAGCGTTCCTCCGGCGGCACGCCCGGGCGGGTGTCGGGGTAAGGCGCGAAATTGTGGGAAAACGGGGCCATCCCGGCAAGGATGCAATTATTCTCGCGCGTGCCAGTAACCTCGAAGATTCCCAGATTGGGCTTGGTCCAGTGAATGCCATCCGCACTTTCCGCGTAGCAGGTTACTTCCTGGTCCGAACCATCCGCCTTGGGATTGGGCAGTCCGCGGTAATACATCCGGTAAACGTTTTCATCCTTGAACACCGTGACATACCCGCAATAGCGTCCTTCCCACGGTTTGTCGAAGGTGAGAACCGTCTCGGCGGGCTGGGGTTCATGCAGGCGGAGGCTCACACCGTCCATGTGATCAATGAGAAAGGAATCCACAAATAGTTCCAGCCGGTTGCCGAGTTCAATGGGCGCTTGCGCACAGGCTCCGCCGGCAAGCATCAGCGCGCCTAAAAGCATCATGGTCAATCGTTTTTGGGAACGGATAGTCATTGCGTATCTCCTGTGTTACTTCCGTTATAAGACCACAGTGGCGGAAGGAATTCAAGAGGGATGGCGGTGTCCAACCGCTTGAATGCCGCGCGCGCCGTTTTTTGTCACAAGTGACAAATTATTGGCGGACAATGGGTTACGAAAGAACTGCATTTGACGAAAGGGCCCGGTGGTGTTACAATATCGTTTGGTGACTTCATTGTGATGTTAACGGTGCATGTGGGACACAGCGACGTGATGCAAGGTTCCGCCAGGAAGTAACTACACATGATGTTTGGACGACGCAAAGATTCGCCTGAAGAACCGGCGGCCGAGGTATCGGCGCCGGAAGCGGCGAGCCCCGTCGCGCACATGACCCCGACGCAAGTACGGACGGAACCCGCGCCCATCGTGCATAAGCGCCTTGGGGAATTGTTGCTGGGTGAAAAACTGATTACCCAGCAACAGTTGGACGAAGCGATGCGGATTCAACAGCGGGATGGGGGGTTTATCGGGCAGATTCTGGTGAAACAAGGTTCTGTGACCCAGAATGCCGTGGCGTCGTGCCTGGTGAAACAATGCAGGATTCCCCATTTAAGCCTGCTCGATTATGATATCGGCGCGGATGTGTTGAACCTGATTCCACGCGACATCTGCCTCAAGTACAACCTGTTGCCAATAGATAAACTGGGCCGCATTTTGACCGTGGCCATGGTGGACCCGCTGGACCTGGAGGCGCTGGAGGCCATACGGGCGGTGTGCCCCGATCTGCGCATCAAGCCCATTCTGTGCAATTGGGAACATTACGAACTGGTCTCCAACAAAGTTTACGGAAAGTTTAAGAAGGGCGAGAGCGGACCCGCCGTCAGCATGCAAAGCCTGGGCCTGTCCATGAGCGCCGCGGCGAAACCAAAAGAAACGCCGCCGGCGCCGCCGGAGGCCGTCCAGGATGCCGGCCTGCGCCAGACGGTTGCCGCGCCCACCCCCGTCCCCGAAGTTGCCGTGCCCTTTCCCGGACCGGTGCCGGCCCCCGAGGAAGTCCTCCAAACGGCCTCCAAAGAAGACATCGCGGCCACCATTCGCGATTCCATGCGTGAAGCTGTGGCGTCCTTGGCGGAGGAGTTGAAGCGCCCGGCGCCGGGAACCCCGCCGTTGTCCGCGGATGGATTGACCCAGTTAATCCATGACAGTGTGGGCGGGACGATGCAGGAAGTCCTGGCCCAGGTAATGGTGATGGCGCGGGCCAATGCGGCGCAGGAAAAACCGATGGCCGGGGCCGCCCTGGATCAGTTGGCGGAAGTGATCCGCGACAGTGTGGGCGGGGCCGTGCAAGAAGCGATGGCCGCCATGATTGTTCAGATGCGGGCCACGGCGGGAAACAAAGCGGCAACGGGGGATGAATCCTCCGCGGGGGCGATAGCCGCGGCGTTTCGCGAAGTGCAGGCGGAAACCACCCAGCGCATGACGGACGCTCTCCACGCCATGAACGAACGCTTGGCCGCGCGGGAATCCCGGATTACGCAAATCGCCGAGGCCGCCCTGCAGTCCGTGCAACAATCCGCGCAGTTGATGGAAGCCGGGGTGGTGCAGGGAAATACCCGGCAGGATCTTCACGCGGTGCTGCGTGAGCGGCATGCTTCGGTCGCGCCCTTTGGCCGGCAGGCATCCGGGGGCCATGCCACCGAGTCCGATGAGCAGGTGCGCAACGCCCTGGAATCGGAGCATCCCTTGGAAACCCTGGTCTTCGGCAATTTCTTCCCGGGCGGGGTCAACGCGTTTACGTATAAACTGGCACAGGCGGTGGCGGCCCAGCCGGGCGGCGAGTACAACCCCTTCTTCTTATACGGCAATGTGGGCACGGGCAAAACCCATCTTATCAGCGCCATCGGAAACGCCCTCCTGAGCGGGGCGGGCGACACGATACGCGTGGGCTATGTTTCGGCGAGTCATTTTGCCCGGCGCGTGGCGGAAGCCATGCAGGATACCGCGCTCGACGTGTTCCGCGAGAATTACTGCCACTGGGACGTGCTCATTCTCGACGATATTCAATTCATGGGCGGGCGCGTCGAGGCCCAGGAAGAATTCTTCCACATTTTCAATGTGTTGCATCAGCAGGGCCGGCAGATTATCATCGCCAGTGACAAGGCGCCCGACCGCCTGGGCTTGTTGGAGCAACGGCTGGTGTCGCGCTTCGCCAGCGGGATTGTCGCCGAATTGAAAGCCCCGGAATGGGACACCCGCATGCAGATTCTGCGGCATCAGGCCACACAGACCAAGGCGGCGGTGCCCGAAGAGATTCTCTCGCTTATTGCGATGCGCGTGCCGAACGACATCCGGAAAATGACGGGAAGCCTGAAAAAAATCGTTGCCTTCGCCCACTTGGTGGGCCAGGACCTGTCCTGTGAGATGGCGGACGAAATCTTAAGCCATTTGAGTGTTGGAAACGCGGCGTGATCGTTTGGGAATCACGCCCTTGCCGAGGACACTGCCATGAGTACTAGAATTGCCAAGAAACGCCTGCCGGACATGCTGCTCGAGCAGAATCTGGTTACCGAGGCGCAGCTTCAGGAATGCCTGAACCTTCAGCGCGCCACGGGAAAAACGCTTCAGGCCGCGCTGGTGGAGCGCGGCTATTTGAGCGAGGAAGACTTGGTGGTGTGCCTCAGCGAACAGCTTGGCATCCCGCACATCCGCGTGAATCACTACGCCATCCCGAAGGAAGTGCTGGCGGAAGTCCCTGAAACCCTGGCCCGGCAATATCAAATGCTCCCCGTCTCCGTCACGGGCGATGTTCTGACCCTGGCCATGGCCAATCCCCTGAATATCATGGCGCTGGATGATCTCCGGATGCTCACCAGCTATGAAATCGAGCCCGTGGTGGCGGTGGCGTCGGAACTGGCCACGGCCATCGAACGCCATTATGGAGGCGAGAAGGCCGACAACCTGTTCAAGACCCTGATGGAGAACAAGGAAGACGGCTCGGCGGTCGAAGAAGTAAAAGCGCCTGAAGATTCTGAAATTGAAGACGTTTCCAAACTCGAGGTGGGCGCGGATGATGAACCGGTGAAAAAGCTGACCCGCCTGGTCATTTTTTCCGGACTCGAGCGGGGCGCCAGTGATATTCACATTGAACCCTTCGAGAAGCTCATTCGTATCCGGTACCGCGTGGATGGCACCCTCGAAGAAGGCAAAGCGCCGCCCAAAGCCATTCAACACAACCTCGTGGCGCGCCTTAAAATTCTTGCGGGATGCCGCATTGATGAACACCGGCTGCCGCAGGACGGACGCT
This sequence comes from uncultured Nitrospirales bacterium, assembly GCA_964474205.1. GTDB lineage: Bacteria > Hydrogenedentota > Hydrogenedentia > Hydrogenedentales > CAILVY01 > CAILVY01. The sequence goes on from CAYYRW010000012.1 coordinate 66,637, forward strand.
TCCGCATCAAGTACAACGGCCGCGAAATCGATTTCCGGGTCGCGTTCCTCCCCTGCAAATACGGCGAGAAAGTGGTGCTCCGCGTATTGGACAAGGGCAACCTTACGCTCGATCTGGACAAGATGGGCTTCGAGCCGCAGCCCATGCAGGCCTTCCATGACGCGCTGAAGCTTCCGCATGGCATGATCCTGATGACGGGCCCCACCGGCAGCGGGAAAACCACCACGCTCTACAGCGCCCTGACCAAACTCAACAAAGTCGAAACGAATGTCGTCACGGTGGAGGACCCGGTCGAATACGAGATGTTCGGCGTCAATCAGGTGCAGGTGCAGTCCGTGATAGGCTTCACCTTCGCGGAGGCCCTGCGGCAAATTCTCCGCCAGGACCCCAATATTGTCATGGTGGGCGAAATCCGTGACGGCGAAACGGCGGACGTGGCCGTCAAGGCGGCCCTGACCGGCCACTTGGTGCTCAGCACCCTGCACACCAACGACGCGGCGGGCGTGTTTCCCCGTTTGATCGACATGGGCATCGAGCCCTTCCTGGTGCAATCCTCGGTGGCCCTGGCGGCGGCGCAACGCCTGTTGAAACGCATCTGCAACGAATGCAAAGAACCCATCAGCGTTCCCCAGGATGTGCTCGAACGCATTCAGTATACGCCGTTCGACTACATTCCGAATCCACAATTCATGCGGGGCCGCGGGTGCGGCAAATGCAAGGACACCGGCTACCGGGGCCGCGCCGCGGTGCTCGAAGCCATGCTCAACTGGCCGGATATACATCCGCTGGTATTGCAGCGCGGCACCGCGCATCAAATCAAGACCAAGGCCATCGAGTGCGGCATGAAATCCCTGCGCCAGAACGCCCTCGCCACCGCCGCCAAAGGCGTCACCTCCATCGAACAGGTTCTCGAACACACTATCGCGGATTAACCATACAACGTTGGGAGAAGACATCATGAGTACGTGCGTGAGCATCATGCCCTGTTTGGACATGCAACAGGGACGGGTGGTGAAGGGGGTGCATTTCGTGGACATTCGGGATGCGGGCGATCCGGTGGAATGCGCCAAGGCCTATTGTGCCGCGGGAGCGGATGAATTGGCGCTGCTGGACATCACCGCGACGGTGGAAAACCGGCCCACCATGCTCGAGGTCGTGCGCGGCGTCGCCGCCGTAACCACCATCCCGTTCACCGTCGGGGGCGGGATTAACAGCCTCGAAGTGGCGGAGGCGGTGCTTGCGGCGGGCGCGGACAAGGTCTCCGTCAGCAGCGCGGCCTTCCGTCAGCCCACTCTTATCCGCGACATGGTCCAGCGCTTTGGGTCCGGCAAAGTCACCGTTGCCATCGACGTGGATCAGAATCCCGCCATGCCCTCCGGCTATGAAGTCTATATTGATGGCGGGCGCACGGCGACCGGTTTTGACGCCGTCGAATTTGCCAAGAAAATGGATGGCGGCGGCGCGGGCTGTATCCTGCCCACCAGCAAGGCGGGCGATGGCGCAAAAACGGGGTATGACCTGCCGGTGATCCGCGCCATGGCGGATGTTGTTTCTGTGCCCGTGGTGGCCTCGGGCGGTGCGGGAACACTGGAACACTTCCATGAAGCGGTCCAAGCCGGCGCCACCATATTACTGGCCGCGTCCGTGTTCCATTTTCAAATGATCAGCATCCCCGAATTGAAAGCTTATCTGCGCGCCAAAGGCGTGTCCGTGCGGTAATGTGGCAAGAATCGCACCCGTCCCGAATGGCACTTACTTAAACGCGGGGAACTGTAGTACGCGAAAAGAAGGGACGTTCCCGTCTCGCCCGCCCATTCTTAAAAAGGTTTTTCAGGATACAGGTTTTGCCCCTGGGCGGGCTCGTTGGGGACCGTCCCTTTTTTTCGCTTTGTTTTCATATTCTTTGTTACGTAAGTGCCATGCACGTCAGTCCCCATGTTTCGTAGGCGGAATATAGAGGTCGGTCAATACGGGCCGGTGATCGGAACCGAGGCCGGGACCAATCCAGCATCGGACCACTTGGATATCCGCGCTGACCAGCAAATGATCCAAGGGAATCCGTAACGGCCCGAAGAACGAAGGCCAGGAACCCAGAATCCCAAGGCCTTGGCGGGCGCTGATCAGGCCGGTCTCCCGGATCAAATTTCGGTAAGGCAACGACCACGGGCCGGCATTCAAGTCCCCCGCCACAATCACCGGCCCAGGGGTTTGACAAACCTGCCGCGCCAACGCCGGCATCTGCGCCTGGTACCGCCGGGCGCGGCTGGGGGAGAACGGCGCGGCAGTATGCACGTTAAACACTGTTACCGGCCGGTTTTCGATACGGAAGCTGGTCTTCACGGCGGGAAGGCCGGATTCCGCGAGTACTTCGGGCGGGGTGGACTCCATCCGCCAGTATTGGCCGAGATCGGGCTTTCCGGTGGGATAGCGCGGGAACATGCCATGGTGCGGATACTTTGTTTCGAGCGGCTTTAAGAGGGTCTCCCATTCCGCATCGTATTCCTGAAACAAAAGGACATCGGGGCCTGTTTCCTCAATCAACTTCAGCAGCGCCGCAGGATCACTATAATGCTCATAGAGGTTAAACTGGAGAATGCGCAGATTGGCCGTTTGCCCGTGTGCGGCGCGGTTCGGCGCGGGAAAATAACATGGGACCAGCAATCCCAGCGCCGTCATCACGCAAAGAAGCCCCGCGGTTCCCCACTTCCAGGAGCGGATGAAAAAATTCCCCAGGAATCCGATGAGCGCAATCACAAAGTATACCGGGACCCAGTACCCCGCTCCCGCAAGATACCAAATCGCGCCGCCCAGGCAGGTCAGCAGCAAACCGATGGCGGCAAATACAATGCAGCCCTTCGCTATTCTTCCCGCCCATACCGCACCGCGCGGCGGAGTCCGGCCTTCATTGTTATTCCCTGTTGTGGACATACTTCTCCGTGGCTTCGGCGTCCTGCCGAAGAAAAGCAACCGTATTTTATGCGGGTAAATGTAGCACGCGGACGCATCTGCATGCGATTCATTCGTTCTGGGCAGGCAAACCCGCCGTATACGACAACGCTTGCATGAACTCCTCCACCACAGGACTATCCACACGGTCGCCTTTCCCGGAATGGCGCGCGATCTCCCGAATAAGCCGCACATGATCCGAAATGGTCATAGTGCCGGGACGGCACGATGTGCGCGAACCGTCCTGGCCGGTTTTTTGTTGAATCAGGCGATCATCCGGTGAAGGAATGATACATGGACAATCCTGATGTTTTTCTGACGCAGCGGTTGTCTCCGTCGTGAGAAAAGGAAGCCTTGGAATGAGCTCAACAAGCCGATGCTCCCATTTTGAATGGTCCGGATGGTGCGCGGCGGGGAAATGGGGTGAGTCCTGGCAGACGGTACAGGATTCGCCGCGAATTCGCGGGCAACCTGCATCCACAACAAGCGCACCTCCTCTTTCGGCCTGCGCCAGCATGCACGCGCCGAGGGCTTCATCGGGCGACAGGCAGTATGCGAAATCGCTGGTGATCTGGCGTGCGGCCTGGTGGAGCGCTTCACGGTAGGTGTATTGTTTCATGCACACCCAGTGCAACGCATCCGGCATCTCCGGGAACGTTTCCGGCGGTGTCATGTTCATGGAAAGCACCAACCATTGGACCTGCCACTTTTTTGTGGAGGCAAGGGCGTCCGCCAACCGGCTGGCGCGTTGCCAACAACACGGGACAGCGTCGCTAACCACCAAGGAGACGGATAACGGCGTTGCGCTTTTATCGGGAAGCCCTTGGGCATAATAACGCTCCAGATTCGCCATCACAATATCCGTGGCTTCGCGGAAGCGTTCCCGCTTTGTGGTGATCTGCCCCCACGCCGGATTGCGCCGATAAAAGGCCAGGAAGGCATCGACATAAAGAGGATTCTGCAGAAAGGCATATTTCAACGCCAAATCCCAGTCCTGCCGCATGGGCAGCGCTTCCGTGAATCCGCCGAAACAGTCATACAATTCCCGACGGTGCATAAAGGTGTTCAAATCGATAAAGTTCCCCCGGGTGAGCCGTGCAAAGCTGAATTGCCGGCTCCAATACGAGTTAAGTTTAAGCCCGCCATCGGTTTCCACAATGGCATCCAGATAGGTGGCGTACGCGGCATACACTTGTTGTTGTTTGGCAAAGGCGGCCACCATGACTTCCAGATAGGCGGGATGCCAGAGATTGTCCGTATCCAGATACGCAATAAGTTCTCCCTTCGCCTGCTCAAGGCCCGCATTGCGCGCACGCGCGGCGCCGCCATGGACCAGCTTCAGGTAATGAATCCGGGGATCACTAAATTGGGCCACTGCGGTTTCGGTGGCGTCTTGGCTGCCGTCATCGCAAACGAGCAATTCCCAGGTTGGATAAAGTTGATCCAGAACACTTTGTATTGCCTGCCCCATAATATCCGCCCGGTTATAGGCGGCCATGATCACACTCACAAGCGGGCGGCGGGCGGCGGATCGGGCTTCAGCCAGTTTCAAGATGATGTCATTCTCACTGGCAGCCACGGCGGCTGAAAGGGTTCTCTCAGGATTGTTTTCGAGCAATGCCCGTACATGTTGATAGAAAAGCGTGTGGCGCAGGGACAACAGACAATGCTCCGTGGCTTCCAGCGTTTCCCTTGGCACCGCGCCGGCATTAACCGGGACACCGGATTGAGGTTCCCAGGCCCGGTATTGCTCCATAATGTCATCGGCTTCGGCGGTGGGCATGACAAAGTCTTTTTTGAGGAGGCCCAGGGTTCCGGCGAGGGTGCGGAGCCGAAGGCCCAGCCGCCACCATGGATGACGGCGCATATCCGCAATGGCGCCGTACAGGTTTTCCAACGCGGACCGGAGTTCCTCCAGGCGTTCCAGCAACTGCTCCTGTGTAAAGCATTTCCCGTCAAACAAATCCCAAGCCTGGTTCAGGCGCTCTTGTATTCTGACAGCACAGTCCGCGTGCGAAATGCAGGGGGCCGTTCCTGTTACTCCAGCGTGGAATTGAGTTATACGCAGGGCGGTTCCCAGCCGCCACCACCACAAGGAGTTCATTTGCTGAAAATCCCGCAGCAACACGGAGAGCCAGCGGTCCAGTGTTAACAGATTTTTTTGGAACATTCTGATGCCACTGGTCACAGGCCTGACTCGATCACAGTTGTCGGCAGCATCGGGCATTTATTGGTCGTCCGTCTTGTGAACTCAACATACTCCAGCCATTCTCCGGGTTCACATCTGGCCAACAGGGTGCACGGGTTGCACTCCTGTCACATCATGGAACCGCTCCCCACCACTATAGAGTACAGGACCATGGACGCTCAACAGGCGTTGAGGCGCTGCCTAGGTGTTCTTCTCCCCATTAGCGCGTTTTGTGCGGTGGTTTGCCGGATTCTTTGCATCTGGCCGTGGCACGTGGTATAGTTTTTTATAGTGTTGGCTGCAGGAAAGCGCAATGAAGCGCCGTACATTGTTGTTGTGTTGTTATGAATAAAGTTTCTACGTTGTGGTCATACCGCCATCTCGTCGTGCACAAGGCATGGGCGGATTTTCGCGCGGAATCCAACCGGACACAATTGGGGGTGTTGTGGTGGTTGTTGGACCCGATTTTCAACACGATCACCTATTTTATCGTTTTCGGCATTTTTTTTAACCGGGGCGGCGGGGACTATGTGCCCTTTCTGGTGATCGGAATCGTGGGATGGAATTGGTTTTCTTCGTCGGTCGCGTCGGGATCGGGCAGTATCCTGGTGAACGCCAATATGGTGCAGCAGGTGTCGTTTCCCAAAGTGATTTTTCCGGCGATATCATTGCTGGTGTGTTTTTACAAGTTCTGTTTTTCGATCCTTGTGCTGTTGGGCGCCCTATTCCTCTACGGCTATTTCCCGCATATTTCCTGGTGGATGGCCGTGTACCCCATGGTGACTGAAATCCTGCTGTGCACCGCCGCCGCGTTTCTCCTGGGTTCGGTGGTGCCGTTTCTCCCGGATTTGAAAAGTTTCATCCCCTATGTGCTTCAATTGGGGTTCTTTTTCACGGGGGTCATGTACCGGGTGAAAGACATCCCCGCCGCGTATCAACCGTACATGGCAATGAATCCCATGAACCATGTGCTGGACGGATACCGCGCGGTGTTGATGCATCACCAGTGCCCGGAGATTGAGCCGTTGATGATCATTGCCGCCGTGAGCGCGGCGGTGATTCTCGCGGGCGGTTTGCTGATTCGGCGCTTTGACGGCGTCTACGCGAAAAGGATGGTGTGATGAAGGGAAACCCGCAAAAGGAACCGATGATTTCCTTGCGCAATGTGTCCCTGTCCTATTGGATCAAGCGCGGTTCCGTGCGGCGCTGCAAGTATTACGCCCTTCAAGACATTTCGTTTGATCTGTACCGCGGCGACTCCCTCGGCATCATCGGGCTCAACGGGTCCGGCAAAAGCACGCTCCTGAAACTGCTGGCGGGCATCATGGAACCGGACTCGGGCCAAATCATCGGCGTCAACAAATACCGATGCTCCCTCCTCTCCTTGCAGTTGGGGTTTGTGGAATATCTCTCGGGCCGGGAGAATGCCATTTTGAGCGGCATGTTCCTCGGCATGCCCAAATCAAAGATTGAAGCCCGCATGAAGGACATCATCCGTTTCGCGGAGCTGGGCGAGTTTATCGATCAGCCGCTGTCCGCCTATTCTTCCGGGATGCGCGCACGGCTCGGGTTCGCCGTGGCCTTTCAACTCGATCCCGACGTGCTGCTGGTGGATGAGGTGTTGGGGGTCGGGGACGCGAAATTCCAGGAAAAATCCTTCCTGGTGATGCAGGAGCGGATAAGTTCCGAGAACAATACGGTGGTGTTTGTGTCGCATGCCGAGGGCCGCGTGCAGGCCCTGTGCAACCGGGCTCTGTGGCTGGACCAGGGCCGCCTGAGAATGGCGGGCGGCGCGGCGGAAGTGGTCAGCGCCTACGAAGACTCCCTGACGTATCAATTCAACCCGGATCAAGACCCCCCGCTCGGAAGGGACATGCCGTTCTTCGTGCGCAAGAAAAATGACGTGACCATCTACGCCCTGTACCAGGACGAACTCCATGTCATGGAATCCTGGGATGCCTTTGTTTCCATGGGGGGGCGCTCGGAACTGGTCCAGGTGGTGTCCGCCACGCAGTTCAAGCGCATCGAGGAACGCTACCCCTACGCCGTGCGCGGCTAGTCCGCGCTTTGCCCCCTTTCCCTCCTCCCTGTCCACCTCGGCGGCCTCGGCGCGGGACCGAAATACGAACGTTTGACTTAAACAAACATTTGTTTTAAACTAGAGGGGAGTACAACCACGGCGGCGGTTTGGCCGGGAGGCATACGATGGGACGAAAACCGAAGACACGGCCGGAGTCGAATGACGACACGCGCCAGCGGCTGATCCTGGCGGCGGGCGGGCTCTTTGCGGAAAAAGGGTTTGGGGACACGAGTGTCCGGGACATCGCGCGGGCGGCGGGCGCGAACGTCGCGGCGGTAAACTATCATTTCACCTCGAAGGAAAACCTGTATCTGGAAGTGGTGCGGTTTGTGCTGGGCCGGATGACGGAAGTGCGGCGGGCGGCGCTGGCCGATATTGTTCCGGACGTGCTGACCCAGCCGCAGGCGGTGGAGGCGTTGCGCGCGCTGATAGACCGCGAAACCCGGTCTTACGTGGCCAGCGATCTGCCGCGCTGGTACGCCCGCCTGATCCTCCGGTGCATCATGAGCAAGAGCCCGGCGCTCGATCCCATCATCGAGCAGGCGTTCCGCCCCAATCATCACGCGCTGAAAACCCTGCTCCAAAAGGCCTGCCCCCGGCTCAGCGGCGGGGAGGCGGGGCTGTGGGCCTACTCGATCACGGGGCAGATCGTCTTTTACAACGTCGCCCGCGAACCCATTTTGCTGTTGGCGCGCGAGAAAGAATATTCGGAAAAGTTTCTGCGGTCCGTGGTGGCGCACATCACCCAGCTCACCCTCCTGGGTTTGGGCCTGGATACATCCTGCGCGCGCCGCCCCAACAAACAGCCGGGAAAGAAGATATGAGAACCGTCCTAGGCATTATTGCATTCGTATTGGTTTTGACCGTGGTGGCCGGCGCGGTGTATTTCGGCAACAAGAAAATCTTTGCGCCGGGCCCGCTGGTGATTCAGGGCGAAGTGGATGCGCGCCAAATTGACGTGGCCCCGAAAATATTCGGGCGGATTGCCGATCTGCGCATCCAGGAAGGCGATTCCGTCAAAAAGGATCAGGTGCTGGCCGTGTTGAAGAGCCCGGAAATCGAGGCGAAGGTGCAGCAGGCCGCCGGGGTGCAGCAGGCCGCCACGGCCCAGCGGGAGAAAGCGGACACGGGCGCGCGCAAACAGGAGATCGAAGCCGCGTTTCAGTCCTGGCAGACCGCCGAAACCGCCGCCGGGCTGGCCGAGCGCACGTATAAGCGCTTGTCCGCGCTGTATGAGACCGATTCCATTCCCATCCAACAGTTGGATGAGATCAGCATGAAATATCAGGCCGCAACAAAAATGGCGCGGGCCGCGAAAGCCGTGTATGAGATGGCGGTGGAAGGCGCGCGGGTGGAGGACAAGAAAGCGGCGCAGGGCATCGAGCAACAGGCGGGCGGCGTGGTTTCCGAAGCAAAATCATATCTTTCCGAGACGGAAATTAAAGCCCCGATAGACGGCGAAGTCGTGGATATCTCCGCCGACCCCGGAGAACTGGTCACCCCTGGCTTCCCCGTGATCAGCCTGTTGGACCTCAACGACATTTGGGTTGTCTTCAACCTGCGCGAGGATTTGCTCGCCGATATCCGCATGGGGAGCACGTTCAAGGCGGTGTTTCCGGCCCTGGGCCCGCACCAAATTGAATTGAAAGTCGATTACATCAAAGCCTTGGGCGAATTTGCCACATGGCGCGCCACGAAAACGGCGGGCGAATTCGATCTGAAAACCTTTGAAGTGCACGCGCGCCCCGTGACGCCCGCGGACGGCTTGCGCCCCGGCATGAGCGCCGTGGTGGAATGGAAACGGCCCGGCGCGGCGCCGGGGGAGGCGGCAGGCACCTTATGAGCGGCATGCCCACAGGTTTTTTCCCGGTTCTTTTCCGGGAACTCAAGCGGATGATATCCCGTCCGCTCTACCTGTTGCTCATCGTTGGATTTCCCATGATTTCATTTGGGCTTATGACGGCGTTGTTTTATCAGGCGTCGCCCCGCGAGCTGCCCATCGCGGTCTGCGATCAGGATCACAGCAGCCTTTCGCGCCGCCTGGTCCGGTGGGCCGATGCCACCCCTTCCCTCCGCGTGGCCTACAAAATCCAGGACACCCGGGAAGGCGAACGCCTCATGAACACCGGCCAAGCCTACGCCATGATCCTGATTCCCGAAGACCTCCAGCGGGATTTGTATCGCGGAACCGCGCCGCAAGTTGTTCTCTATTACAACAACCAATATATGCTGACCGGCTCCATGGTTCAGCGCGATCTCACCACGGCCGTGGCGACGCTCTCCGCCGGCATCAATATTCAGGTCCGTCAGAAGCGCGGCGAACCGCGGGAGGCCGCGTTGAATCATGCGCTTCCCATTCAAATTGACCATCACATGCTTTTCAATCCTTATTTCCATTATGGGTATTATCTGCTCACGCCGCTGTTCCCCAGCCTGCTGCAATTGTTCATCATTATCACGACGGTGTTCGCGCTGGGGATTGAATTGCGCGAAGGCACCAGCCACCGCTGGCTGGCCTGCGCGGGCGGCAGCGTGGTGAAGGCGGTCGCGGGCAAGCTGTTTCCGTACACCATCGGTTTTTTTCTGGTGGGATGGCTGATGAACGGGCTGCTGTTCAGCGTGCTGGGGCTGCCCCGGAACGGCGATGAACGGGTGTTGACCGCCGCCCTGGCCGTGTATGTGCTGGCCTATCAGAGCCTGGGGATTTGTTTTCTGGCGGTGTTCGCCAATCTGCGGATGGCGCTGAGTGTCGGCGCATTGTTTGCTTCTCCGGCGTTTGCCTTTTCCGGCGCTTCCTTTCCGGTGGCGGCCATGCCGTTGTTTGGCCGCATCTGGTCGCAACTACTGCCCGTCACCCACTATCTGAAACTTTTCATCGATCAATCGCTTCGCGGGGCGCCCGTCCTCATCTCGCTGCCCGCGCTGGAAATCCTGGCGCTGTTCGCCTGCATCGGCCCGCTGCTCATGCTGCCGCGCATGAAGCACGTGATGGAGCATGAGCACCATTGGGGGCACGTATGATCCGCGCCTGGTTTGAAGAATACCGCAGCATCAAGGGCAATCAGGGCGCGTTGCTCATCCTCTTCGGCGCGGTGATCATCTATTCCTTTTATTATCCCGTACCCTACCTGAATGAAATCCTGCGGGAGGTGCCCCTCGCCGTCGTGGATAACGACTGCACGCCCCTGAGCCGCCAGCTTATCCGGATGACGGGCGCCACGGAGTACATCCGCATCGCGTCAAAACCCTCCACCCTGGAGCAGGCCAAAGCAGAATTCTATCAGCGGAAAGTATCCGGGATTCTGGTGATTCCGCACGATTTTCAGCGGTCGGTCCGCCGGGGCGGGGCCACGCGCCTCGCCGCCTATTACGACACCGGCAATTTCTTCGTGTACCGGCAACTGCGCGGCGGAATCACCTACGCCAGCCGCGTCCTCGGCGCCGGCATCCAGATGAAACGTTTTCAGGCCGCCGGACAATCCGCGCGGCGCGCCCTCGCTTCGCAAGAGCCCCTGCCCTTGCTCACCGTCCCCCTGTTCAATCCCTCCAGCAATTATGGGGCGTACGCCATCCCCGCCGTCATGTGCCTCTTGATCCAGCAATCCCTATTGATAGGCATCGGGATGGTGAGCGGGGTGACCAACGAGCGGGTTTACGCGCTGGGCGGAATCCGTCCGGACTTTTTGGAAACGCTGAAAATAGTCCTGGGCCGTTCCGCCGCCTATGTTTCCATCGGCTTGCTGACGTCCCTGTATCTGCTCGCCATGATCCACCTCTACTACCGCTACCCGATGCATGTGGCGCCTTTGGAACTGCTTCTCTTCGGGCAACCCTATTTTCTTTCCTGCATTTTTCTTGGAATCACCTTGGGGCCCCTTTTCAGAAGCCGCGAAGTGCCCGTGTTGGCCTGTTTGTTCACTTCGATGCCGTTCATTTTTTTCTGCGGGTTTGTCTGGCCGCCGGAAGCCTTTCCCCATTGGCTGCGCATCATCACCTATGCCATCCCCGCCTCCCTGGGCGTCGAAGGATTCGTCAAACTGAGCCAGATGGGCGCGCCCCTGCGCGACGTTGGCTTCAATTATAATGTGTTGTGGGCGCTGTCGGGCCTCTATTTCATCACCGCCTGCATCGCCACGCGCTTTTCGCGCATGCCGGACACCGAACCCGCGGCCCTAACCGCTCAACCAACGGAAAGCACGGCCTGATATGAATCTTTCGCATAGGATGAGGAAACAGTGACGATGAAACAGCAAACAAGAAACTGGAACCCATATTACGATCCCTCCATTTCCAGCCTCTCTTCAAAAACATATACGTCATGTCATAACATGCCACAGTGGCCTGTCCTCCACAGTGTAATGAGTGAAAGAGGAAGATTTGCACCGGCTCCGCAATCTGTAATCCGCAATCCGCAATCCGCAGTTCTCCGATCCTCGGTCCGCAATGTTTACTGTGCCGTCCTATGCCTTTTCATGTCGCTGCTACTGCTCTCCCCCCCGGCGTTGTCCCAAACCCATATCGGCCTCGTATTCGACGGACCGGATGCGAAAAACGCCGCCGTGGTCCAGGCGCTGGACCAGGAACTTCAAAAACTCGCGCAAGGCGGTGAATCCATGGACCTTCCCGCCAAACTGACGGTGGAATCCGATTGGACACTGGCCGGTGCGCGGGCCGCGCTCGACGCATTGCAGAAAAAAGATTCCGCCACCATCCTCGTTGCGATGGGCCCTGTTGCCTCCGCCGCGGCGTGTTCGGGCGGGCTCTGGTCGAAACCGGTGATAGCGCTTTTTGCCCCGGACCGTGAAATCGTGCCGTTGCCCCGCAAAGAAGGCGGTTCGGGTGTGCCCAATCTTGTTTATGTGACCGCCCCAGGAACCTTCAAGCAGGACTTGGACCTGTTTAAGAAGATCACCGTGTTCAATCGCGTGGCCGTGTTGACGCCGTCCGCCTTCGCGGGCGATGTGGCCGGCGTGGTCAAGGCCGCCGAAGCTCTCGGCGTTTCCGCCGTGGTGATTTCCGCCGCCGCCTCGCCCCAGGATACTCTTGCGCAACTGCCCGCGGACATCCAGGCCGTATATGCCGCCAATCCGCTCCATTTCGACGAAGCGGGATGGCGGGCGTTCATCGCGGGCTGTAACGAACGCCGCCTCCCCTGTTTTTCCGCCTCCGGCAGGTCACTTGTCGAAGGCGGCATGCTCGCTTCCGCCCTGCCCGAGGACGAACTCCAGCGCCGTGTCCGCCGCGCCGCCTTGTGCATTCGCCGCATTCGCTCCGGCGAGGCCCCCGAATCCCTTCCCGTGGACATGCCCGTAACGCCGCATCTCGTGATCAACATGGCGGCGGCCCGTACGTTGGGCATCACCCCTTCCTGGGACGCGCGCACGGACGCTGAATTGCTCAATGACATGCCGGGGGACGCCACGCGCGAAATCACCCTCGCGGGAGTGGTGCGGGAAGCCATTGAAGCGAATCTGGATTTGAAAGCGGCGGATAAAAATGTGGCGGCGGGCGCGCAAAATATCCGGGAGGCCAAAGCCAAGCTCCGGCCCTCCGTGGAACTCTCCGCTCTCGGATTGAATGTGGATGGCGACCGTGCCAAAGCCAGCAACGGCCTCCAGCCCGAGTGGACCGTAAAAACATCCATCACGCTGACCCAAGTGTTGTTCGCGGAACCCGCCTTCGCCAATATCGAGGCGCAAAAGCACCTCCAACGGGGGCGTGAATTGGAACGCGAGCGGCAGCGCCTCGATTTGGTGCTTGAAACCGCCTCCGCCTATGTTACCGCCCTCCGCGCGCGCGCCTATGAACGCATCCAGCGCGATCTGCTGGACCGCGTCCGCGAACATTTACAGACCGCGCAAGTGCGCCGGGGCGCGGGCATTGCCGGCCCCATCGAAGTCAGCCGTTGGCAGGCCGAAGTGGCCGCCGCCCGCAAAGGCGTCACCGAGGCTGAAGCCAAACGCTCCGCCGCCGATGTCGCCCTCAACCGCCTCATCAACCATCCTCAGGACGAATCCATCGCGCCCGGAGAAATCTCCGCGGACGATACCGCCTTCGCCGCCGCGAACACCGGCCTTGCCATGTGTTTCAACGCCCCCGAGACTTTCGCCAAACTGCAAAAATTTCTGCTGAACGAGGGACTGTCCCGCTCCCCGGAATTGGGGCAATACGACGCCGGCATCGCGGCCCAGGAACGCGCCCTTCAGTCCACCGAACGCTCGTATTACTTGCCGATTGTCGCGGCCCAGGCCCAACTTTCCGAAGACCTGTACAAGGCCGGAAAAGGTTCCACCTCCGACTTGCCCCTGCCCCTCGGAATAAAATTTTCGCTGGCGGAACTCGACGACACGGAATGGCAGGTGGGCGTCAAGGCCTCGCTGCCCCTGTATTCCGGCGGCGCGCGGAAAGCCGCGCGCATCAAGGCCGAGGAAACCCTCGCACGATTGAAACTCGAACGCACCAGCACCCAGGGCAAACTGGAACAGGCCATCCGCCAGGCCACCCAAGTCACCCAAGCCTCCTTCGTGGCCATCGGCCAGTCACAGGAATCCGCTGCCGCCGCCCTGAAAACCTACGACGTGGTCAAAAACGCCTACGCTCAGGGCGAAGCCTCGATGCTCGAAGTCCTCGACGCCCAAACCGCGCGGTCCGTTAGCGAAGAACTTGTCATGAACGCCCGCTATGAATACCTGCTTTACCTGGTGAAGGCTTTGCGCGCCGCCAACTCCTTCGACTTCCTCATGACGCCCGAAGAACGCGCTGCCTGGCAGCAACGTCTCGATTCCTTTCTGCCTTCTCCATGATTATAGGGATAAGGGCTTTCAGCTTTCAGCAATCAGCGATCAGCAAAAGACATCAAGGACACCAAAGACATCAAGGATGAATGGGGCTGAAGAAACTGAATGAAAACACGGGGCTTTACCCTCATAGAGTTGCTGGTGGTCATTGCGATTATCGCCATCCTGGCGGCGGCGATTTCATTCATGCCCTGAGCGACAAGAAGTACGGCCTGTAAGCAGGCGCGGTGCTTTCGCACCTATGCCCTTCCTGGGGTTCAGATAAAAAAACCGCGCCGGACCTCGAGGGCCCGGCGCAGTGAAATTTGTTTCTCTTCGATTAATGATGATGCCCGGAGGCGCACTTGCACTTGTCGTCTTCTTTCTTCGGCGCGTCGGTAATCAGGCATTCCGTCGTGATGATCATGCCGGCGGCGCTTACCGCGTTCTGAATCGCGCAACGGATCACTTTCGCCGGGTCAATGATGCCCGCCTTAATCAGGTCTTCAATTTTTCCGGATTCGGCGTTCAGGCCCACGTTGCCCTGTTCCTTGAGCACCTTTTCCACCATGACCGGCCCTTCCATGCCCGCATTTTCGGCAATCTGCGCCAGCGGGGCCGCCATGGCATGGGCCACGATTGCCGCGCCCACCGCCTCATCGCCTTCCAGCTTGAGGGAGTCGGCTTTTTTCCGCGCGCGCAGCAGCGCCACGCCGCCGCCCGCCACAAAACCTTCCTCGATGGCCGCCCGCGTGGCGTTCAGCGCATCGTCCGCACGGTCTTTCTTTTCCTTGAGTTCGGTTTCCGTGGCCGCGCCAATGCGAATCACCGCCACGCCGCCCGCCAGTTTCGCCAGGCGTTCCTGCAGTTTCTCGCGGTCGTAATCGGACGTGGTGGCTTCAATCGCCTTGCGGATTTGTTCGCAGCGGCCCGTGATGTCCTTTTTCTTGCCGCCGCCTTCGATGATTGTCGTGTCGTCCTTGCTGATTTCGATCCGCTTCGCGCGTCCGAGCTGGCTCAGTTCGACACTCTCCAGCGTCATGCCCAAATCTTCGGAGATGAATGTCCCGCCGGTCAGGATGGCGATGTCATTCAAAATCTCCTTGCGGCGGTCGCCGAACGCGGGCGCCTTCACCGCGGCGATCTTCAACACGCCCCGCAGCCGGTTCACCACCAGCGTGGCCAGGGCTTCGCCTTCGATGTCTTCCGCGATGATCAGCATCGGCTTGCCGGTCTGCGCCTGCTTTTGGAGCAGGGGCAGCAGGTCCTTCAGACTGCTGATTTTCTTTTCGTGACACAGGATGTAGGCGTCTTCCAGCTTCACTTTCATGCTCTCGGGATCCGTCACGAAATACGGCGAGAGATAGCCGCGGTCGAAACGCATCCCGTCCACGGTTTCCACTTCCGTTTGAAGGCTCTTGCCCTCTTCAATCGTGATTACGCCGTCTTCGCCCACTTTCTCGATGGCATCCGCGATGATCTGGCCGATGGCCGTATCGCCGTTCGCCGACACCGTCGCCACTTGCTTGATCTCTTCGGGATTCTTCACCTTCTTCGCCATCCCGGCGATGCTCTCCACCGCCGCCGCCAGCGCCTTGTCCATGCCGCGCTTCAATGCCATGGGATTGGCCCCGGCCGTTACGTGCCGCATGCCATCGCGCACCATCGCCTGCGCCAACACCGTCGCGGTGGTCGTGCCGTCGCCGGCATCGTCCCCGGTCTTGCTCGCCGCCACGCGCACCATCCGCGCGCCCATGGACTCATACGGCTCTTCCAGTTCCACTTCCTTCGCCACCGTCACGCCGTCTTTGGTCACTTTCGGCGCGCCAAAGGATTTTTCCAAGAGTACGTTGCGGCCTTTGGGGCCCAGAGTCGCCTTGACCGCATCCGCCAACTGGTCCACACCGCGCACCAACGCCATACGGGCTTCCAGCGCAAACAGTAATTGCTTCGCCATATCTATCTCTCCTCCTGTTCAATGTTGAATGGCTTCAATGTCTCTTCTTAAACTTGTGTCGTGATGCGTCCGAACCGAAAGCCGGGCGCTGGTAGCACTCTTCAAGAGTGAGTGCTAACAGAAGAGCATACCAAATTCAGCCCCTGCTGTCAAGTAGCCACTCCCTTTTGTGTAAAACCTCCCTAACTCATTAAAAAGTAATACCTTACAGGACAGTTCATTTCAATTTCCGTACGTCCTCCATACCCCAGTACGTTCAGCACATCCGGACTTTCCAGTATTCCCACTCCTTCCAGACCTTCTCAAAAATCTGTACAACCCAGGAAGGTTTTGTCTATGATGTCCACATAGTAAGGAATCTCCATGGCATTCTGTATCGGCATTGCGGGCGGCACGGGCTCGGGCAAGAGTACGTTGGCGGCCTATCTCCTCGCCCAGTTCGCTGGGCGCGCGGTGGTTATTGAACACGACTGGTATTACCGGGACCAGCGGCAGAAGACCTTTGAGGAACGCCTCCAAGCCAATTACGACCATCCCGATGCCCTGGAAACGGAATGCCTGCTTAGGGATTTGCGGCGCCTGAAAGACAACCAGCCGATTGAGGCGCCCGTCTACGATTATACCCGGCATATACGCGCGCCGGACCGCCGTATCGTTCAACCCAAGCCCATTATCATCGTGGAGGGGCTTCACGTCTTTGAAAGTCCGAATTTGTGCGCGCTGTTTGATCTGAAACTCTTTGTGGAACTGGACGCGGCCCGGCGGCTGGCCCGCCGGATGGAGCGCGATGTGGCCGAGCGCGGCCGCACCCGCGAGAGTGTGGTCCAGCAATTTTGGGAACAAGCGCAGCCCATGCACGATCAGTTCATAGAGCCTGCAAAAGTGTTCGCGGACCGGATTGTCTCCGGAGGAACCATGGACGCCTGGGAGGGGATAGTTATGGAAATCCGCGCCGCCACGGAGCCGCCGTCAACGATTAACAAGGAAATGGAATGCGGCACAAGCACGCAGCGTGATGATGGGGGCCGTTAAAGTGCGGGGTTGGTTTCCCGGTCGTAGGAGGCGGTGACGGCGCTGGCGAGGCCGCCGCGGGGATTGCAGGTGATGGTGATGGTCATGCGGCGGGGGCGGCATGCCCGCACGAGGTCCTCCAGCATGCGGTTCACCAAATGCTCATACCAAATGCCCACATCCCGATAGGAGAGCAAGTAATACTTCAGTGAGCGCAATTCGAGGCAAAGCGTGCCGGGCACATAGGAGATTTTCACCTCGGCGAAATCCGGCAGGCCGGAAAACGGGCACACGGACGTGAATTCATTGGTGGTGGTGACGATCTCCATGGCCTGGCCGTGCGGAGTGTCGTGATACTCATACGCAAAGCATTCCAGGCAGGCCGCATCAATCGCCTCCGGCCCGTTGAAGGGGAGTGTTTTGTCCTTTGCCTGAAACTGCCCGCGATTGTCCACGAAAGTGCTCATAATAACCTCGGTGTCTTCCCCCCGTTCCCAAGAGCAACTCGGGAACGGGCTTGTCTTCCCCCCGTTCCCAAGAACGTGGGAACGGGTTAGTCTTCACAGTTGTACTTTGTCCCACTATCATACCGCCTGAGAACAAAATACGCCAAGGGTTTCGTGTTTCGGGCAATTTTCACGCCTCCGAGGTCAACAGCACGCGGGAACAGGGTCTTTATTCCGCGTTTTCGCCCCGGTTCTGGGTCCAGACCGTCAAGCTGGTCAGGTCGCGGCGGGTTTTGAAGAATAGTGAGCCAAAGAAGTACGCCACGAGGAACAGCAAGAGATTGCCGATCATGCCGGCGTAGTAGGTGTCCATGGGTTTGGACACGAAGGCGGCCCAGGAATCGCTGAACCCGAGGCTGAGCATGGCGTCCTTGGTAAGCCACTTTAATTCCACCGCCGTAATCCACAGGGAATAACTCAGGGTGGTGACAATGCCCAGCGCCACGGCGCGCCCGTCACCGCGCCGTGTGAGGAATCCCAGGCAGTAGAGTCCGAGCAGGCCGCCTGCGGTGATGGCCCCGATCTTGGTCGCGGTGTCCTGGAGCGTTTTACTTTGCGCCAACATAAGAAAGGCCGCGCCGCCAATCATGACGAGGCTGCTGATAAAGGACAACCCCCAGGCCGCATACACGTAATGTTTGTCACTGCGTCCGGGGGCGAGGTGGCGTTTGTATACATCAACGATGCCCACGGCGGAAATGGCGTTGATGCTGGAGGAGAGGGAGGACATGGCGGCGGCCAGCACGCCCGCAATCACGAGCCCGCTGAATCCGGCGGGGAGAAAATTGATGACGAAATAGGGCAGAATGGATTCGGCTTTTCGCCCGCCTTCCCCGGAGAGAATGGCGAGGGCGTTGGGATCGGGATTCAGTTTGAAGTAGACATAGAGGCTGGTGCCGAGGAACATGAAGAAGGCCCAGGTGGGCACGCTGCACAGGCAGCAAATCCAGATGGCGCGCGTGGCCTCCTTGGGGTTTTTCGCGGCGACATACTTTTGAATCACGTTTTGGTTGCTGCTGTACTCGGTCAGCCAGTTGGTGAGGCCCACCAAGAGCATCATGATGACCGTTTTGTCCACTAGGCTGAACCCCCAGGCCGAACGTTCCAATTGGCCGGTCGCGGGATTCAAATCGCCGAACATGAATTTCCCATCCGCCGCCGCCGTGCGGACAATCGTGCCGATGCCGCCGTCCACGCCGCAGACCGCGTAAATCAAGCAGGCGAGCCCCCCGCCCCACAAAAGGAAGGATTGGATGAAGTCGGTCCAGATCACGGCCTCGATACCGCCGGTAATTGTATAGAACGAGGTGACGATTCCCCCCGCCAGGATGCAGACCATGGGGTCCAGACCGGTCATTTCGTACACCAGCAGCGCCACGAGGTACAGGATCAGGCTGAGGCGGATTGACTGCCCCACGATGAACGCAATGGCCGCGTACATGCGGGTGGCGGGTCCGAACCGGCCTTCCAGGTACTCGAACGCGGAGGTTACCTGCGCCCTGCGGAAAAAGGGGAGAAACACCAGCGAGGCGAGGTAAATGCCCAGCGGCAGCATCAAACAGGGCAAAAACCGGAGATAGGCGGTCTTATAGGCGTCCGCCGGATACGCGACAAACGTAATGGAGCTGATGGAGGTGGCAAACATTGACAACCCGATCAGCCACCCCGGAAACGAGCGGTTCCCCAGGAAATACCCGTCGGTGCTGCGGTTGCGCCGCGCAAAATACGGGCCCAGCGATGCCATGGCGAGGAAATACACCACCAAAATGATAATATCGATTGTGCGCATTGGCCACATGCTCCCGTCGGGTTCCGCGTTCTGTCTCTTCGCCGCCATGGCGGGGAAGGGGCATCTTAGCAATCCATCCCCCCATCATGCAACGTCCCCGCGTGTGTTTTTGGTGCGCCGGATGCGGTATCATGCGGAGCGTTTCGCGTCGGCAATGCCGTCAAACAGGAACCGGGCATGGATTTTTCAAGGGTACTCTCCGAAGAACAGATTGGGCGCGTGCATGCCGCCGCGGAAACGCTGCTGGAAGAAACGGGCTTTTCCGTTCAGGATGAGGCGATCCTGCGGCGTTGTGGGCGCGCCGGGGCCACGGTGAATGAAAGCAGCGGGGTGACGCAATGGCCAAAACCGTTATTGCGCGAACTCATCGCGCACGTGCCGTCCTCGTATGAAATTGGCGGACTGCTGGGGGACACATGGGAGATT
This sequence comes from uncultured Nitrospirales bacterium, assembly GCA_964474205.1. Classification (GTDB taxonomy): domain Bacteria; phylum Hydrogenedentota; class Hydrogenedentia; order Hydrogenedentales; family CAILVY01; genus CAILVY01. The sequence continues at coordinate 86,316 of CAYYRW010000012.1, forward strand.
GGCGGAACGCAACCCTGGGGGCTGGCCATTGTCACGGACCCCTGGATCATCGATTATGCCACGCGGCAGCCGCGCCGCCCGCGGCTGGAGGACGTGCGCCGGCATACGATACTCGCGCAACGAATGAAAGACGTGGCGGCGGTTTCCCGAATGGATTTCCCGGTGAGCGGCGTGGACGGGCCGGCCTCGAGCCTGCGCGCGTTGGAAACACACCTGCTGCACACCACCAAGCATTATTATTTTCCCTCGGCTTCGCCGGATAGCAACGGACCGTGGATTGATCTGATGCGGATTGTGGCGGATGGCAAAGACCCCGCCGCGATGCGTTTATTCAGCGTTATGGTGGCGGTACTTTCACCCTTGGTGCTTTCACCGGTGAATGCGGACCTGCTGCGCTTGGCCGTGGAGTGCAATGCGCCGGTGGTGCCGACAATTTGCCCGATGGCGGGCAGCACCAGCCCGTACACGCGCGCGTCCACGCTTGTACTCGGCCATGCGGAAAACCTTGCATTGGCGGCGCTCACGCAGGTAGTAAAGCCGGGGCATCCGTTTTTATACACATTCGGGCCGTCGGTCACGGACCTCCGGAGCGGACGCGACTTGTATTACACACTGGACAAAGTGCTTTGGAAAATCGCGGCGGTCCAGATGGCGCGTTCGCTGAATCTGCCGGTGAGCGCGGAGTGCGGGGGTACTATGACGTTCCGGTATGATCCGCAGAACGGCATGGAAGGGTTTTTGTTCATGCTGGCGGCGGTGGCGTCCGGGGCGCATCTGCTGGCGGGGTTTGGGTCTTGTTACGACGCAGTGGGCATGTCGGGCGAAATGATGTTGATCCAGGAGGCGTGGCTGCACGCGGCCCGGCATCTTCAGCAGGGAATCCACACGGAAGAAGCGCGGCTTGGGTTGGACAATCTGTGTGTTGCCGGGCCGGGCGGGGACTTTCTGACCGATGCGTTGACCCTTGAATTCATGCATGGCGGGGAATTCTTTTCACAGGACCTGTTTGATTACACGCCCGCCGAACAGTCCGGTAAAAGCATGCTGGAGCATGCGCATGAACGCATGGAGGCGTTGACGGGGGAGTGTACATCCCCCGTGCCCGGACGCATTCAAGAGTCTTTGCGGCGGTATTTTTTTGATTTGTGCGGCGGGAAAAAGAGGCCGTGAGTTATTCACGGACAGGAAAGACATGCGCCTGGCAGCAGAGGTATGAGAAGCATGAGATATAGGGGGCAATGCCGAATCGCACGTTGTTAACGACGAATTCAAAACAAAGCGAAAAACCAGGGACTGACGCAAACGAGACCGCCCATGTGTCAAACCTGTACATGGCAATGCATTTCAAAAATGGGCGGCCGAGACGGTCCTGGCTTGTCGTGTTCTCTATAAAATGCCCTCCGGATGACGCGCTACACTAGAACGTGTATTGCGGAATTTTCATCCGTTCGCCGTCTTTCAGGGCGGACTGATGCGCGACAATCCCCGAGACCGTCATATTCAAGGCCCAGGCGATGTTCACCAGCGGCTTGCGATTTTGCAGAATCGAGGTCACAAACTCATCGCCCAGATAGCCATGCGAACCGCCGTGCCCACCGGCGTCCACATTGGGCGGCAATGCCGGTTTGGTGAGATTGATTTTCGAGATATCACTGATACCGTCAAAGGACATTTTCACCATGCTGCCCTTTTGCCCGCGCACGCGGCCCATCTCGCCGCCGTTCCCCGGCGTGTCCCAACTGACCGCCATGCGGGCCATGCCGCCCTCGCTGGTGCGGAACAGGGCGATCTCGGAGCCAAACGGGTTCTTATACACATTGTTCTCCGCCTGCAAGTGGGGAATGATGCTGGGCATGCCCTGGCAGGAGACTTCCGTGAAGCTGCCGCCGGGTTCCGCGTTCTGTCTCTTCGCCACCATGGCGGGGAAGGGGCATCTTAGCAATCCATCCACCTGTCATGCAACGTCCCCGCGCGTGTTTTTATGAATCCCGATGCGGTATTATGCGGAGACCGGTTTTGGGGGGCTATGCCTCATATTCCGGCTCAAAGCAAGCGTCAGGAGTGTCACCAGGAAATACACGGCGGCGCCTGTGAAGAACGTTGCACTGATTCCAAGATTCATAGAGATTAAAGTGGCCCCAACACTACCCAGCACCGACCCAACACCGTTCATGCCCCAAATCCAGCAGGTCATATCGAAACCACTCCGGCCCGCCAATCGTATTGTGCCCGGAAACAGCGCGCCCATGGGAATCGCGAGCATAGCGGCAAGCCCCGCCGCCAAGAAGAACTTCGCAGCCAGACCTTCGCCCTGCATACCCGCCACCAGGCCAGGGATAATCCGCCATGTGATCCCTTGCACGAGAACCGCCACACCTGCCAGAAGGGTCATTGCCCGGGCCAACTGATGGTGGGGAATCCGTGAGGCGAGCAGACTGCCCAGCCCCGTGAACACCAGCATTGCGCACAGGATAACGGCAAACGTTAACGTGGGATTTCCCAACAACAAGAACATCTGTTGGAGCATCGAAATCTCGATTAACATGTAGCCAATTCCTAACAGAAGACAGACCAGTAGAAAAAGGGCTTGAAGACGCTTGCCTTCTTTTCGGAATTCGCCTCGCCGGAACAAGAGCAGGGGAGAAACCATCAACAGGAGTACTGAGCCACAAGCCACCAAAAAAAGGTTCAGCAGCACGTGAAAAGATCGAAGGCGGAATTTCTCCTGCATGGAGGGGTCATCCATATGTATCAAGGACTTTAAAAACGCCTGTGGTTTTATGGGGTAGAACAAATAGGGGCGGTTGTCATGGAGGGGCGACAAATCCGGATAAATGCCCGTTAAATACGCCGTCCGCGTTTGGGGTTGAATAAGGCTGCGCAAGGCATCCGTCCATTCGTATTGTCCCTGTGACGCGGGAAAAGCAAGTTCATAGCCCAACTGGTCACAGGCGTCTTTGGCCCGGGCCAGAATGTCCGGAGACACGGGGTCTTTAAATACCAGGAGGCACATGCCTTTCATAATGGAAGCGCCGTACCCTTCCGTCATTACGACGAGAATATGGTCTTCCGGATGGACAACGCCACGGTGTTCCAGTGCCTGAGCCGCAGTGCCCGCCAACCGGATAAGCTGTCCGCCCCAATATATGCTTCCGATAACGCCGACCGCCCCTTTATCGGTGAGGCGCTCCAGATAGGATTCAAAGGCCTCCACGGTATAGAGGTAATTTTCGGATAGCACAAAAGCACCTTGGGGATTCGCCAGTTGGGTGTCCGCCAAGGAAGTAAAGATAAGATCATAAAGATTGGTATCGGCGGCCATATAATTCCGGCCATTGTCCACATGTACATCGACACCGTTGAGGGCATATACCCCGCCCGAATAATGGTTCATTGGCCCCCGCATTGCACGGACGATGGTGGGATTGAGTTCCACACCGGTGATTTGGGGACATCCAAACACGCGCCCCGTTAAGATGTCCCGCCCCCCGCCGGCCCCAATCACCAACGCGCGCTTTGCGGGAACGATTCTCCAGGGAAGGGAGGTGATGTCGTACTGCAAATACTTTACTTTCTCCAAATCGCCGTCGAACGCTTCAATGAATGCCGGTGCGCGTCCATCCTGGGTGATCCGAAGATGTGCGGAGACAGGGCCGGTATAGTTTCGGCTTGGCCGCCACCCCCTCCAATTCGGAAACTCGGAAATAGTGATGTTCGAAAAGAAATTCCATTGTGAAAACAGGACTTTTCCATCGTCGACAATGGAGATGGACATAAACGGATGAAATTGTTGCCACGCCCCCGCAATCATCAGCAGCAACAGGAAGGCCATTCCCACGCCACGTCGTACAATCGTTTTCCGTTCTTCTATAAACAGGGGAAGAATGGAAATGGCCGCGGCCACAAAGGGGGTGCCCAAGCCTCCCGCCCATTCCAGTGAGATCACGGCCAAAAGGCATCCCAGACTTGCGCCGAGCAAGTCGAAAAAGTACAAGCGGTTGGCGGAGTCGGGGCGGGAAGCGAAGATCGAGGAGATATACCAACTTCCCCAAAAGAATGGAACTGCGGCCACCATAAACGCGGCTAAAACCCATCTCATTTGGTCAATACCTGCTTCTGAAGCGCTTTCCTTCAGGGGCATTTTAAGCAGAGCCCAAACAGCGATCAAGACACTGAATCCCAACGCCAAGGGGAGATAGACCGTCCATTCCTCGATCCATCCTGAAAACAAGGATCGGGCGCGAAGCATCTGGCCATATAATGCGCCCAATCCTATGCCGAACAACGCGATGGCCAAAACAAAGAACGCCAAGTGATAATAGGTAAGAATGGAGAAAATACGGACAAGATTCACCTCAAACAGCATTAGGGACATGCTTATCAACAGTACTTGGAACGAGGGCCGAAGCGCTGACTTGTCCTGCATACGGTTATCTTTCATTGGAATGTTTAACACACACGAAGCGTCGATGGTTTTTCATTAAATTTCTCCAGGCGTCACGATCCGGCCTATGTTAGAACGTGTATTGCGGAATTTTCATCCGTTCGCCGTCTTTCAGGGCGGACTGATGCGCGACAATCCCCGAGACCGTCATATTCAAGGCCCAGGCGATGTTCACCAGCGGCTTGCGATTTTGCAGAATCGAGGTCACAAACTCATCGCCCAGATAGCCATGCGAACCGCCGTGCCCACCGGCGTCCACATTGGGCGGCAATGCCGGTTTGGTGAGATTGATTTTCGAGATATCACTGATACCGTCAAAGGACATTTTCACCATGCTGCCCTTTTGCCCGCGCACGCGGCCCATCTCGCCGCCGTTCCCCGGCGTGTCCCAACTGACCGCCATGCGGGCCATGCCGCCCTCGCTGGTGCGGAACAGGGCGATCTCGGAGCCAAACGGGTTCTTATACACATTGTTCTCCGCCTGCAAGTGGGGAATGATGCTGGGCATGCCCTGGCAGGAGACTTCCGTGAAACTGCCGCCGGTGACGCAGGTGTAGTACCCGTTGGAATGGGTCGGATACCACTGCGGGGGCAGCCCGGTGCGCCATTCCTTGTAGCCGGCCAGCGGTTCACCGAAATAGTGGTAGTATTCGCCTTCGGTATAGACCATTTTGCCGAATCCGCCGCCATTGTATATCTGCCGCATGGCATAGCAATCGTCATGGAAGCAGGTGGTCTCGAACATCATGTAATTGAGACCCGTGCTTTTGACGGTTTCATACAGTTGATCCGCCTCTTCGAGGGAGCCGAACGCCGCGGGCACCGCGCTGGCCACGTGTTTCCCGTGTTTCATCACATCCATGCAGTGGCGGGCATGGCTGGGCGCATCCGTGGCCACAAACACCGCTTCTATCTTCGGATCCTTCACCAACTCTTCAAGGGAAGGATACGTTTTTTCACACTTGCAGACCTTGGCCAGTTCCGCGCACCGGTCCGGGAAGAGATCACTGACGGCGGCGACCTCCACATTGGGATGATTCTGAAGTCCAAAGGCCGCGCCAAACTTGCATACGCCGTACCCCACGATCCCCATCCGGATTTTCCGGTCCGAGACAGGCGTCCAAACCTTGGTGGCGTCCGTATTAGTTTTGGTGTCCTCAAATCCCTGGATGGGCTTTTCCTCCGCGGCGGTGGCTTTTCCCGCCAAGGCGGTCAAACCGGCGCCAAGGGCGGCAGTCTTAAAAAAAGAACGGCGTGAAACTGTGGTTTTCATTTGATACCTCTCCGCAGTAATGGTCCGCCCGCTCCGGTAACGCCGCAAGCGCCGTTTCTGAAAGCAGGCATCCTGTTTGCCCAATGGTTTATCGTGTACCGGCCAGAGGCCGCTTGTCATCACAATTCAATAAGGCACGGCAACCTTTTAACATGATATCACGTTCAATATCAATGCATGCCTGAGTGTTCGAGAAAACGGAAGTCCTCCATGTATAATATAGTTAGGAGCATTGACTGATGGAAAAAGCCATGCGGGTATATGCGGATACGCCGGTTTTTGGCGGCACGCAGGACGATATTTTTGAAACGGCAAGTATCATGTTCTTTGAACATGTGCGCAAGGGCCATTTTCAACTTGTGGTTTCGGGCCTCGTGGAGAAGGAATTGCGTGGCGCTCCTGCCGCAATACAAGACATCTTTGAAGGGCTGCTCCCTGTCATGGAAATCATTCAGGCGTCGGCAGCAGCCTTGTCACTGCAGCAGGCATATCTCGACTCAGGTGTCGTATCGTCTAACTGGGCGGATGATGCGCTGCATGTGACGTTGGCAAGTGTTTCGGAATGCGTGGTTATTGTGAGCTGGAATTTCAAGCATATCGTCAATCTGAGGCGTATTTCATTGTATAACGCCATAAACATGTTACACGGTTACCGGTCTATTGAAATTCGTTCGCCTTTGGAGGTAATGGAATATGAGGACTCAAACCATTAAGAAAAAACATTTTGATTGCGTGGAGATGATGCATCAAGGGGCAGCCCGGGTAAGGGAGGAGCTTGCGGGCAAGTCTCTTGAGGAGCAAGCGGCCTATTGGAGTGAAAGCACACACGCGCTGCTTGAACGACAAGCCAGCCTGCGGAAACAAGGGATTCAAGTTCGAAAGCAGGGATAACATCATGAACTTGTTCCTGCGGGAGCAGATTAAACGATGATTTCCTCGAATCCCGGAGGTGTTTTTTATGTAAGGAAGCCTATGGCTCGCACGGGAAAAGAACTGTTTCAGACACTGGTGATCATGGATGAAGAGGTGATGAATCAGCATCTCCGGCGAATGGCGCAGGGATTGAGTTAAGATTGAATTTGAACGAGGATATGTACAATGCCCGGAAAAATTGACGAAAACACCATTGCCGAAGCAGTGCACCGGCTTCAGGAAGCCGCGCCGGGTTCCACCGTCATTTTGTTCGGTTCCCACGCCCGAGGCGATTCTGGCCCCGACAGCGACGCGGACTTTCTCGTGATCGAGCCGGCGCTGAAGTCGCGCAGGGCGGAGATGGTGCGGCTGAGGGATGTGCTCCGTCCGTTGCGCATACCGGTGGATATTGTGGTGACCAGCGGCGCGGCGTTCGAGGAATGGGCGGACACGCCGGGCACGCTGTTCTACGAGATCAAGCAGGAAGGAAGGGTCTTCGATGCTGTCCGATAGGCTGGCTCATTTATTGTTGCGCAAAGCGGCCCAGGACGAGTTCATTGTCTCTAAAATCATTGACGATCCGGATTCGCCGGATGAAGCCATTGGGTTTCACGCGCAACAAGCCGTTGAAAAACTCCTGAAAGCCGTCTTGGCGTCGCGGGGCGTACGATACAGGAAAACACACGATTTGGTGGAACTCATCGACCTCTTGCACGAAAATAACATTTTATTTCCTCCTGAATTGGAGGATGTCCGGCAATTGACGCCCTTTGCCACCGAGTTCCGGTATGAAGAGTTCCTTGACGAAGCGGAGAGTCCATTTGACCGCCCAATGGTCCAACAATTCATACTTAAAGCCCGCGTCTGGGCGAAAACAATGTTGGGGGAGCAAAAATGATAGGCGCCAAAATGCCTGACTTGAGGCATTCGCAAAATAGCCCTTTTCCTTTTCGGTTGAGGTAAAAGAAACCGGTTTCGACGTAAGATGCCGGTTATTTGCCCGAAACGCGAAGTATTCACAGGGGAAAGGGGTATTTCGCAATTGCCTGAGTTGGCCGGAGGTTGATTCTTACAGAATTGCTTGCTACAATCATCCGGACAAAGGAATAACCACATGCGCTTACGAGCGGCACAGAACCTTCTCACGATGGTGAGAGGGTATTTTTTTATGTAAGGAAGCCTATGGACCGCACGGGAAAAACACCGTTTCAATCGTTGGTGATTATGGACGCGGACGTGATGGATCAACATATCCACCGGATGGCACAGGAAATTGTGGAGGATAATCCAGAGGTCGCATCACTGGTTATTCTGGGCATATTGCGCCGGGGGCGGCCCCTCGGGGACCGGCTGGCGCAGCATATCGGCCAGATGACCGGCATCACGCCGCAGGTGGGGTCGCTGGCCACCACGCTCTACCGGGATGATTACCGCCGCGGGATGGGCATGCCCAAGCCGCACGGCAACACGCATTTCGATTTCAGCCTGGACGGGCGGACGGTGCTGCTGGTGGATGACGTGCTGGCGGCGGGGCGGACCATCCGCGCGGCGATGGATGAAGTCATGGACTACGGGCGGCCCAAGCGGATACAACTGGCGTGCCTGGTGGACCGGGGCGGGCGGGAATTGCCCATCCAGCCGGAATATTTCGGGTGGTCCATCGGCACGGAGCCGAACGAATGGGTGTCCGTGCGGTTGACGGAATTGGACGGGGAAGATGTAGTGCTGTTGGAGCGCTACGCGGCGGAAGAAGGAGCATAGGGGCCATGGCGGACCTGAATCCCACCGTCTGGACGCGGAAAGACCTCATCGGGATCGAGGAACTTTCCCGCGAGGAAATTGAATTGGTGCTGGACACCGCGCCGCAGTTTGTCGCCGTGTCCAAGCGCGAGAGCGGTATCAAGAAGGTGCCGCTGCTGCAAGGACGCCTGGTGGTGAACTGGTTTCACGAGCCCAGCACCCGCACGCGCACATCGTTTGAACTGGCCGCGAAACGGCTCAGCGCCGACACCCTGGGCATCACCGTGGCGGCGTCGAGTTCGGTCAAGGGCGAAACCCTGCACGACACGCTGGCGAACATCGAGGCCATGCACAGCGACGTGATCGTCATCCGGCACAGTTGCGCGGGCGCGCCGCATATTCTCGCGGCGCACCATGCCTCGCACATCATCAACGCGGGCGACGGCCGCCATGAACACCCGACGCAGGCGCTGCTGGACACGTTCACCATGCGGGAGCATGTGCGCGCGCGGCGCAAGGATCCAACCGCGGGCCTGGACGGCATCAAGGTGGCCATTATCGGCGATATCGAACACAGCCGGGTGGCCCGGAGCGATATTTGGGCGTTGAACAAGCTCGGCGCGCAAGTGACGCTCTGCGGGCCGTCCACGCTGATCCCCATGCACATCGAGCGGATGGGCGTGCGGGTGACCACGAACCTCAAGGAGGCCATCAGCGACGCGGACGTGATTTACGCCCTGCGCATCCAGTTGGAACGGCAGCAGAAAGGGTTGTTCCCCAGCATCCGCGAGTACATCCGCTTGTTCCGGATCGACAATGACTCGCTCCGGCATGCGCCGGCGCACGCGCTGATTATGCATCCGGGCCCGATTAACCGCGACCTCGAATTAGCTTCGGAAGTGGCGGACGGCCCCCGCAGCGTGATCTTGGAGCAGGTGAGCAACGGCGTGGCGGTGCGCATGGCGGTCATGCATCTGTTGGTGAATTTCGGCGGCCAACGGCCCCAGGGAGTGGCATAAATGAGCCTGGCAATCGTAAACGGACATGTGATTGAGCCCACATTGGGACTTTCGGAGCCCATGGACATTCTGGTGGACCATGGGATGGTGGCGGCGATGGGAAAAAACCTGCGCGGAGACGAAACTATCGACGCGGCGGGGTGCGTGGTGTGTCCCGGCCTGGTGGACATCCATGTGCATTTCCGCGAACCGGGGTATGAGTCGAAGGAAACCATCGCTTCCGGGAGCCGCGCGGCGGCGAAGGGCGGCGTCACCACCGTGGTGACCATGGCGAACACGAACCCCGTGATTGACAACGCGGGCATGGTCGAGTTTATTGTCCGGCGCGCGCGCGAGACGGCCTGCATCAAAATCCGGCCGGCGGCCTGTGCGACCAAAGGCATGAAAGGCGAGGAAATCACGGAGATGGCGGAGTTGAAGGAGGTGGGGGCGGTGGCGATCACGGACGACGGGCGGGATGTCGCTTCGAGTGCCGTGATGCGGCGCGTGCTGCAATACGCGGACATGGCCGGGCTGGTCTGCATGACGCATAACGAGGATGAAACGCTGGCCGAAGGCGGCGCAATGAATGAAGGCTTCAACTCGACCATATTGGGCATCCCCGCCATTCCCAAGGCCGCGGAAGAAATTCGGATTGACCGCAACATCCGATTGGCGGAACTCACCGGCGCGCACATCCATATTCAACATGTGACCAGCGCGGAGGGCGTTCAACTTGTCCGCCGCGCCAAAGCCCGGGGCCTCCGCGTCACCTGTGAAACCGCCCCCCACTATTGGATGCTGACGGACGATGCCGTCAAGACCTTCAATTGCAACGCCAAGATGAATCCGCCCTTGCGTGAACCGGAAGACGTCAAAGCCATCCTCGAAGGCATTAAAGATGGCACGATTGACTGCATCGCCACCGATCACGCGCCGCACACGCCCACGGAGAAAGCTGTGGAATTCGCATTGGCCCCGTTTGGGATCATCGGGCTGGAGACCTCGCTGGCCCTCGCGATTACCGGCCTCGTGGAACCCGGCCACATCACGCTCGAGCGCGCCGTCGCCTTGATGACCGCCGCGCCGTCCCGGATATGCGATCTGAATGCGGGTGTCTTGGTGGAAGGCGGTCCGGCGGACATCACCCTGTTCGATCCGAAGTCTGAATGGACGGTGCGCGCCGAGGAGTTTGCTTCCCGCAGTAAGAACTCGCCCTTCATCGGCCACACCCTGCGCGGCAAGGTGAAATGCACAATCTGCGACGGCAACGTGGTGTATTTCGCCGGATAATTGACGCGGTAAACCCGGCGAATTGGCGGCGCCATACCCAAAGCATAGAACACGGATAACGCGGATTGGGCGGATTCGCACGGATAAGAGGAAATAAATTAAAGACGTTTGCTCTCGTGGTTTTACGTCTTCAGGGTAGACCGCTTATAGAGCCGATGGCATGCATTTCTTTGCAAAGAGGATGAAAGTTGCCGGATTGCAGTACGGAAAAAGCTTGACGCTGCCGCCGGGGGAAAGGTATTGTCTTCCTTTGGTTACAGGAGATAATCGACCATGGCGTGTGAAGCAACGGTATACGCGCGGGCCGGCCTGATTGGGAATCCTTCCGACGGCTATTACGGGAAGTGCATCAGCTTTATTTTCCGCAATTTCGCGGCGAAGGTGAGCCTGTACGAAAGCCCGGAGGTGGAAATCATTCCCAGCGTGCAGGACCGGTCGAAATACGCCTCGGTGTTCGATCTGAACGAGGACGTGAAAAAGAACGGCTATTATGGCGGCATCCGGCTCATGAAGGCGGCGGTGAAGAAATTTTCCGAGTATTGCCATGCCAATGCCATCAAGCTGCCCAAGCGCAATTTTTCCATCCGGTACCGCTCGACCATACCGCGGCGCCTGGGATTGGCGGGTTCGAGCGCGCTGGTCACGGCCACCCTCCGCTGCCTGATGGAATATTACGATGTGAGCATCCCGCAGATGCTCCTGCCCAACCTGATTCTCAGCGTGGAAACGGAGGAACTGGGCATTTCCGCCGGGTTGCAGGACCGGGTGATTCAAGTGTACGGCGGGTGCGTGTACATGGACTTCGACAAATCGTTCATGGATGCCCAGGGCCATGGCCAATATGAGGAACTTGACCCGCGGCTCCTGCCCAATCTGTATATTGCCTACCGCGAGGATTTGGGAGAAGGTTCGGAGACATTTCACAACAACGTGCGGGAGCGCTGGCTGCGCGGCGACCCGCAGGTGGTGGACGCCATGAAGGAGTTTGCCGCCTTGGCCAAACAGGCGCGCGACTTGTTGCTGGCGGGACGCGGACCGGAGATCGGTCCGCTGATGAACCGCAATTTTGATCTGCGGCGCTCCATCTTCACCTTGGATCCGCGCAATATCGACATGGTGGAGCGGGCGCGGTCGGTGGGGGCAAGCGGAAAATTTTCAGGGTCGGGCGGCTCCATTGTGGGGGTGTATGAGGATGAGACGATGTTCCGGCGGCTGACGGGTGTGATGGAAGACGGGGGAATCACCGTGATCAAGCCGAAGCTCGATATATGATGCGGAAAAACTGAATTGGGCGGACACTGAATGGCCACGCTGTATATGATTGCCACTCCCATCGGGAATCTCGAGGATATCACTCACCGCGCCGTGCGCGTGCTGGGCGAAATCAATGCGCTGGCCTGTGAAGACACGCGCATCTCCCGCCGCATTTTCGAGCGCTACGGCATTGCACCGCCCGCCACGATTTTCCCGTATCACGAGCACAACGAAGAACAGGCGGGCAAACGCATTCTAGGGTTGTTGGCAAGCGGAGCCAATGTGGGGCTGTGCACGGATGGCGGATGCCCCGGGATCAGCGATCCCGGTTACCGCATCATCGTGGCCGCGTATGAAGCGGGACATTCCGTCGAGGTGCTGCCGGGCGCCAACGCCGCCACCACCGCGCTCGTGTTGTCCGGCCTGCCCTCGTCCAGTTACACCTTCAAAGGCTTCCCCCCGCGCAAGCCCGGGCCGCGCAAACGCTTTCTCGAAATGGAACGCGAGCTGCCGCATACCCTGATCATTTACGAATCCCCCTATAGGCTGGGCGCGCTCTTGGTGGATGCCCACGCCGTCCTGGGCAACCGGAAAGCGGCGGTGTGCATCGAGTTGACCAAGAAGTTCGAGAAGGTGCACCGGGGTTCTTTAGAAGAACTGTCGGCGCAGTTTCAGGGCAAGGAAGTGCGCGGGGAGGTGACGGTGGTGATCGCGGGGAATCACCCGAAATTCCGGGAAAATTCGGACGCTTCGGATGACGATGCGTTCTAAAACGTTTCCGTCAAAATGCCCTCCGCCTTTTGACCCTCCGCGCCTTTTTTTGCTATGATGCCCCGCATGGCGGCCCCACCCCGAGAATTGTTTCAGGGGTGCGCGTGCCGCTATAACGCCCTCCGGTGGAATACTTCATTCCGAACGGTGAAAGCAAAAGGAACGACCGTCCATGGGTAAACGTCCAATTCGCGTGGTCACCTTTGATCTTTGGGATTGCCTTTTTCAGGATGAAACCGATGAACCGAAACGGGCGGCGGCCGGACGGCCCTCCAAGCGCATCGAACGGCGGCAATTGGTCCATGCGGCCTTGTCAAAACACGCCCCCATTGACCGCGGCGCCGTGGACCTGGCCTACGATGTGACCGATGCCGCCTTCCGAAAGGTCTGGCATGATCAACACGTAACCTGGACCGTGGCCGAACGCCTGGGCGTCTTGCTCGGCGGCCTCAAACGCGAACTGCCAAAAGACGAATTGGACGCGCTGGTGCGCCTTCATGAAAACATGGAGTTGGAGTTCCGGCCCGATCCCGCGCCGGGCGCCGTGGAAGCCTTGAAAACCCTCCATGACAACTACAAACTGGCCATCGTGTCCGACGCCATTTTCTCGCCCGGGCGCGCCTTGCGTGAGTTGCTCAAAGGCGCAGGCATGCTCGAATACTTTGATTATTTCGTGTTTTCCGATGAGATTGGGGTTTCCAAGCCGCATCGCGCGGTTTTCGACGCGGTGGCCAAAGCGTTTAACGTGGAACTTGCCGACATAGTGCATATCGGGGACCGTCCGCATAACGATATCGGCGGCCCGCATGCGGTTGGGGCGCGGGGGGTGTTGCTGACCGTGGTGAAACAACGTGATCTGGACGGGCATACGCCCGATGCCGTTTGCAGTGATTACAGCACGCTGGCGGACATACTCGCCGGCCTCGAAGCCTAGAAGGAGCAGTACCCATGGGAAAAGCACCAAAATTCCTCATTCCGGACGGATACACCCTCGAAAGCCGGAACCAATTCAAGGAAGTCGGCATGGAACTCGCCGCCGTCCTTTATGCCAACCTGTTGCAACGGCGGCTGCCGGGCGCGGAGTATACCATTTGGTTCAGCAGTGATCCGGGCACTCCGGACATCCGCGACGAAGAACTATCCGATTTCACGGGCGTGATTTGGCCGGGCTGTAACCTCACCATCTACAAAACAGACGATGTCCGCGTGCAGCGGCACATTGATCTGTGCCGCCGGGTCTACGAGGCGGGCATCCCGCAGTTTGGCAGTTGCTGGGCGATTCAATTGGCGAACTGGGTGGCGGGCGGCATGGTGGAGCCGCACCCCAAGGGCCGCGAAATGGGCATCGGCACGAAAATCCGCCTGACGGAAGCGGGCAAGAAACACCCCATGTACGAAGGCAAACCGGAAGTGTACAGTCATTTTGTCAGCCATGACGACCACGTAACCCGCCTCGCGGACGGCGCGACGCTCCTCGCCGGCAACGACTGGAGCGCGGTGCATGCCTGTGAAGTGAAATACCTGAACGGCTCCTTCTGGGGCCTCCAGCACCACCCCGAATACAACCTCCACGAAATGGCCTGCCTCATTCGCGCGCGCGAAGAACGGCTCATCAAATACGGCATGTTCAAAGACCACGAAGACACGATGGAATACGTGGACAAGCTGGAACAGGTCTTCGCCGACCCAAGCCTCCGCCATATCCGCTGGCAATTGAAGCTCGACGACGACGTGGTGAACCCCGACATCTTCGAACTGGAATTCGTCAACTGGATCAAACACATGATCCGGCCGCGCATCCAGGGTGTCTAAACGATTGAATATGCTACTTAACCATCTCGATGGCCATTATTTAAATTGTTTTTATGCAAGCCCGGGACAGAATCCATCCTCCGTACCCTGAGCCGGGCAGAAATGATATCCGCCGGAATTGAAGAACTGGATGACCCGGAGCAGTTCGGAGAGGCTGATCCGCCAATCGGACGGGTTGTAATCGGTGCTGTAAAGAGCACAGGTTTGATCACCGGGGCCGGGTGCGTAACCGTCTTCTGTGCCGGCCTCGCAATGGAAACCATCCGAATTAAAGAACTGAATCACGCGGAGGAGTTCGGACAGGCTGATCAGGTTGTCATGGTTCTGATCGGCAGTTTGCCATAGAATCTCTTCACCTTCAGCACCGCCTTCGCCTTCGGCCCCGCCTTCGCCTTCTTCACCCACACCTTCGGTGCCGCCTTCGCCTTCTTCACCCGCACCTTCGGTGCCGCCTTCGCCTTCAGTGATGACGCCCGCGCCAAAGCAGAAGCTCAAGTCCGCGGGCAGGGTGTCGTAATAGGCTTTTGCACCACTGTGATGGATGGACTGTCCATCGCCTGCCGGGGAACTCACCCAGTGCCACTCGCAGGGAAGTGAACTGCTGAGACTTTGAATACCCACCCATCCTTCGCTGGCCACCACCGGCGTATCGAAGGTCAAGGTATACCGGTAAATAGTGGCAAACGTCCCGGGAAGGGTGTACACCGCACCGGTATCCACTTTCACGGGCACACCATCCGTGGCGCCTAATACGGGGCCGGGCGATGTGCCGCTGCCTATCTCTGAAATTACCGCTTGGAACATGCCGCTGGTGTCGCACGCGGAAAACACGCCACCATCCTCGTGGGCTTCAAATCCCCACCAGGTGACACTGCCGATGGGTTCCGTCACGCCTGAGAAGGAGTCATAGGCGGTCCCCAAATAAATCTGGCATACGGGGGCTTGCCAGGGAGAACTGTCCTGATGCGGGGGGTGGGAGAAGATGGAATCGCCGGGGCAGGGTTCGATGGGTTCGACCACCTCGCCTTCGCCTTCTTCCCCTCCTTCGCCCTCGCCTTCCGTGCCACCTTCACCTTCCACGGCGCCTTCACCCTCTCCCTCGATCATCGGGGTGATGCAGAGGCTCCAACTATTCAGGGCGCCAAAGGAGCCTCCACCGACATCTTCAATGGTCAGCGTCCACGTGCCGGCCGCGCCGTAGCCGTCAAAACCATACAGTGCATTGTAGGGCTGGAAGACATCGCTGTAGGGCGGATAACCTTCATAAATGCTGACCGCCGCTTCATCGTCGAAAACGGTTTGTTCGAAGTTCTGGCCGTCGTTGTCGAGTTCCCAGAACAACCCCACTTCCACACCCTCCGGAGAAGTCAGGACACCCGTGAGGGCGGAAGTGCTGTTGCAGGTGATGTCCAGTTGGACGTTGATGTCGGCGATGGTCATGGTATCGGGCACCGTGAGGGTCGAGCTAATCGTACCGCTGCTGATCAGACTCACAGGCACATCGCTGCTATGGTAACGCATGCATTCAAGTTCGCCCTCGCCTTCGGATGTTCCTTCGCCTTCCCCTTCCGAGATGCCTTCGCCTTCCCCTTCCACCGCACCTTCCCCTTCTTCCCCGCCTTCGCCTTCGGACGGAGCCACTGCGCCAAGGCACAGGCTGAGGTCATAGTTCTGCGGGGTGTTAATCCCTGATCCATCCTTCAAAACGGATACGCCGTCGCCTTGCGGCGAGGTCATCCAATGCAGGTTGCACTCCGACGAGCCTGTTCCCAGGATTCTAACCCAGCCGGAGGCCAGGGAAACCGGGGCGGAGAGGGTGGCCTGATACCGGTACAGCATCACATAGGCGCCCGGCAGGACATAGGATGCGCCGGTATTGATTTTTTCCGGTATAATGCTTTCAGTATACGAAGGAACCCCGGCCGGTTCTCCGCCATTGTCTTCGTAGAAGGCGATCTCCACCGCAGCGGGCTGGGGAATGCACGCCGACCACAGCCCCGCATCATCAACCGCGGTGTAGCCCCACCACATGACGGTACCGATGGGTTCCATGACGCCCCAAAAATATTCGAGGGGCTTGGTGTTTTCCATGTAATTGGATACGGGGGCGGCCCAATCCGCGGACGGCGCATACGGCCCCTGGCCGAACAGCGAACCAAGTTCGCAGGCCTCAAGCAAGGAGCCTTCTTCACCTTCCTGGGATCCGCTCGTGGTATTGAGGCACAGGCCCCAACTAACCAGTTGTGCATTGCTTCCGCTATCATTGTAGATACTCAGATACCAAACGCCCTCCGTGGTTTGGCCATCGAAGCCAGACAAGGCGGCCACGGGGCGGAACGAGCCGGTAAAAGGAGCGTCGCCATCGTTGATGCCGATGTCCGCCTCATCGTCCAAAACCGTGTCCGTATAGTTGCCGCCATAAACCGGGGGGTGATTCACAAGCTGAATGGTGGTGCCTTCCGGGGAGTGCAGTGAGACGGAGAAACTGTCCACATAATCGCAATTCAGCGTAAAGAAAACATTTACATCTTCAATCAAGCCCACATCCGGAAGCGTCAACATGGAATCATCATTATCCCCCGCGTAGATAGTGGCCGGTACATTGTCGCTTGCATAGGAATCACAAGGGCGGAGGCCGCGGATATGGCCGGTAATTTCCACGAACCAGCCATAGATGGTGCCCGTCGTGCTGCCGCCAACATCGGTCACGGTAAGAGTCCAGGTTCCCTTGGCGTTTGTCCCGTCAAAGGTGGACAAAAGGCCCATGGGCCGGAAACTGCCGGTAAACGGCGGCATGCCCAAGCCTATCTCATCATCGGCTTCGTCATCCAAGAGCGTATCATTGAAATCCTCGCCATCGTTGTCCACCTCGCTGAACAGGGAAATGGAGGTTCCATCGGGGCTTTCGAGCTGGACCACCAGGGAGGAGGTGCTGGAGCACCCGATATCAAGGCCAACATTGATATCATCAATCGTAATGGCGCCCGCGATAGTGAGCGTACTGGTGACACTGCTGTTCGGAACCAGTTCCACAGGATCGCCTTCATCGTTATAATAATTAAACTGATTGCCGCCGCCAAATTCAGACGTATTGCCATCGGCGTCGGTGGCGGTGGCGGTCACATTCATTCCATCGTAGGCACTCAGGTCGGCCGTGCTGAAAAACCCGCCCGAGCCATTGGCGGTGACGGAATCCACGAAGAACCGGCCTTCATCCGCAGCGTCCGCAAAAATCTCGATGGTGGCATTGGCAGGGCCATGGCCCGCCACCGGGCTGATTCCGGTAATAATCGGCGCGGCAATGCCACCATTGCTGAGTCCCAGCTCAATTCCGTTATCGCCGTTTGAAAAGATGGAATTATGGCTGATGGTGTTGTGGACCGCCTGTTCCCCTATAAACAACACTGCGTTTCCACCATTGAAGGCGATGATGTTCCCCTCCGCCACCGTGGGTCCGCCAATCAGTACAGAAGAGACCTGATTGATTAATATCCCGTCGCTCCCATTGGATACGGGCAGCGTTCCAGTGACATCCGTGCCAATGCGGTTGTTCTGGATCTGCGCGGGAATTCCAAGGGATGATGAGTTTGATACTCTAATCCCAAGATAGGTGTTTCCGGAAATGAGGTTGCCCTCCCCGGGATTTGCCCGGCCGATAACGGTATTCTCTGTCATGCCCACCATTATCCCAATATAATTTGGGATGGGAACGGTCCCGGTGGCATCGGTGCCAATATAGTTTCCCACAATAACGGTCGACTCCGAAAGAATTTCCGGAATAATGGTTCCGGCAACGGCCAGTCCGTTTTCATTCCCTGAAATGATATTGCGTTCCGCGTCCGTGGAACCCCCAATCTGGTTGCCGTCCCCATTTTTTATCACGATGCCGCTTCCATTGCCCAGACTGGTTGTGCCGTCCGTGCCAATACGGCAACCCATCACCGTGTTGCCGTTGCCCTCAATGTAAATGCCGCGGCCGCTGAAGTGGACCACCGTCAGCCCCTGGATCAGGCACAGATTGCCCATGACCCGCAATCCGTCACTTTCCGGATCGCTGAGGTTCACCCCGGAGAGAACCACCGTCCCCCCGCCGTCGATATAGATTTCATCATCCGTGAGATCGGGCAGTTGTAAAGTGGGGGCAATGGTTTCCGAGCCTGACGGCAAATCGAAGGAGATCAAGTCATCGTCAGCGCTTGCATTGGCTGCGTTGATGGCATCCCGCAACGTGCCCGGACCGCTCGATGCATTGCTGTACACCACGAGTTCCGAGCCTGTGGCAATCCCTCCCCATAAAAGTGTAAACACTGCCATGACGAGAACCCAACCGCACCCGCGTGTTTTAGTCTGTGTCGAAATCATTGATCTACTCCTTTTCTTCCGGCATCGCCGCCGTTCCTGCATATCTGTAAAACAAGGAGAAAATTCCGCCTCTCCCTTTATATCAACAGTCTCCATTCAACTGTAAAGAATGAAGCCCTTCTCCATGGATGTACGTGAGAGAACCAATCCAACAGCATGCATATACGCCAGGGAAAATGTATTTCGGAGGGGTGGCGCACATCCATCTCACATAGGCTCCCCAGTACTTCTTCACGCACGGCTACTCCTTGGGAATAGCGGCCCGACCATTCCTGCGTTTCCTTCGGCTGCCTCTCAAGCCGAACCCTTTATGAAAACGATAATATCAAAACATGTCTCCCCTATCAAACCCTAATACGCTCCGCCAGTGCGCTCAGCGGGATAATGACAAACGCATATACGAGAATGTGTCCGGCTTTACAACGAAATCCGGATGCAGGATGACATAAAGGACTTTCTCTTCCAATGACTCTCGATCCTGTTGGAGAAGTAATCCAATTAACGTGAAAAACCCTTCCTCTATGCGTTACGATCGGACTATGGCAGCGCTTGAACCCCATTATTCCGGAATCCCCATCGAGGACATGCCGCCCATCGTACGGCAGCCGGTCCATGTCGTGCTGGATAATTTGCGCAGCGCGTTTAATGTGGGCTCGATTTTCCGCACGGCGGACGCGGGCGCGGTGGCGCACATGCACCTGTGCGGGATGACCGCCCATCCGCCGCACCCCAAGCTGGAGAAAACCGCTCTTGGCGCATTTTCGTATGTGCCGTGGACGTATTATGAGCGCAACCGGGACTGCCTGGACGCCCTCGAAGCAAAGGGAATTCCCGTGATCTCGATTGAAGTGACGGAAACGGCCGTGCCAATGACGGATATCGTATGGCCGCAACCCGTGGCCATTGTGTTCGGCAATGAAGTGCACGGAGTCAATGAACGCGTACTGCGCCGGAGTCAGGCCGTGGTGAAAATTCCCATGAAGGGGTATAAAAACAGCATCAATGTCGCCACCGCCTTCGGCATCGTGCTCTACGACATCCTCCGGCAATGGAAGGCGGTATAACAGCTATCAGCTATCAGCTATCAGCGGTCAACGCAGGAGATTGAGTTCTTTGGCCTGTTGGATAAGGCCGTCCCGGAAATTCGGGTGCGCAATGCTTATCAGCAGTTCGGCGCGTTCCCACAGGTTTCTCCCGCGCAGGTTCACAATGCCGTATTCCGTGGCGATGTAATTGACACACGAACGCGGTGTGGTTATGGTGTTGCCGGGGGTCATGGTGGCGACAATGCGGGAAATTTCCGTGCCATCTTTGCGGGTGTACGTCGATGGGGTGCAAATGACGGACTTCCCGTTTTTGGCCATTTGAGAGCCGAGTACAAAGTCCAACTGGCCGCCGGTCCCGGTAATGGTGTTGGGGCCTATGGATTCCGAGCACACCTGACCCATCAAATCCACTTCGAGACACGCGTTGACCGACACAAAGTTGTCGTTTTTCGCGATGACATAGGGGTCATTGGTGTAATTGGCGGAACACAACAGGACGGCGGGGCAGTCGTGAATAAACTCGAAAAGTTCGTTGCTGCCAAGGACGAAGCTGCAGGTCATTTTCCCGACATCCACACCCTTTTTCGCACAGGTGATTTTCCCTGCCTTGTAGAGTTGCACCAGGCCTTCGGGGAGCACTTCGGTCTGCACCCCCAAGTCTTTCAGATTCGATTCGGCAATGAGATGCGCCACCGCATTGGGAACGCCGCCGTATCCGATTTGCAGGCAGGCGCCATCACATAATTCAGTCATGACATATTCCGCGATTTTGGCATCTACCTCGGTGGTCGGCGGGCTGGGAATTTCCATGAGCGGGGGATTGTCCCCCTCGATCACATAGTCCACTTCGGAAATATGGATTTTGCATTCCTCGCGGTCGTACTTGTAGTGATGGTAGGTCTCATTAATTTCCGCAAAGAAAACTTTCGCGGTCTCGACATCCGCCTTGGCAAGCGCGGGAGAGGGCCAAAAATGCAAGTAGCCGTCTTTGTCCGGCGGGCTGACCATGAAGGCGGCCCAGTCGGTGGTGACTTCACCGTCGCGGAACAGCTTTTCATAGGACCCCAAGCGGGCCGGCATGGGGGCGCAACGCTCCTTGGGCACCATATTTTCTATGGGGCCTTTGAACAAGGAGTTCAGGCGGAAGGCCTTGCCCTCCGGATCCGCCATGAAAACCTGCATGGGCATGGCCAGCCGCAGTTCGCTGCGGATAGTGACATTTTCCAGTTCATTCACCCGTTTGGCCAGGGCGGCATCCACATATTGCGAACTGGCATTGAAGGCATAGTAATCGACAATGTCGCCTGACTTGACCATGGCGGCCGCGGCGGCCGCCGAAATGAGTTTTTTTCGGTATTCATCCATAAAACTGGACATGGGATTCGTATATTCCTTATTTGTGGATGGAAATAAACCTTCATGACAACAGACAAGCGGCCCAGCCATGGATTCCATTTCCAGGGCGCTATTTTCACTTATTAAGGAGAAGAAAGCAAGTTTTAACGGCCATTGGCACACATAAACACACGCCTTGGGGAAGTGATTCGGTTTTAGGGGCTTAGGAAGGTTGCGGGAGGCGTGCGGCCCTAAAGTCTTTCCCTGGGGCTGCCGATAAAGGCTGTGTACCGCCAAGACAGGGAGGTCAAGGCTTTTAGAGACACGGACGTCGAATACAATTAAACATGGAAGACAAGAATCTCCGGGGTGTTCAATCCCGGCACCACGCGACCGGGGGTTCACCCAAAAGTTCTTCCCTCCATGAGGCGCCATGACTATCGTTGTGGCGTTTCATTTTTTTTAGGGGATATGCGGGATTTCCAACGGGGTTCCCAAGGGTTTTTTGAAGAAAAGGACCATTGGGCGCGTCTAAGGGATATAATGAAATGTATCTAGGAACGATTGGATTTTACATAGAGGTAATGCCGTGCTCATGAACACACAAATACGTTGGCTGACGCTGGGGCTGCTGGTTTCGCTTGGCATGGCGGGGTTTGCCGCGGAGACCGGGGGAGATAAGGCGCCGTCGCACAATCTTCAGGCGTGGGAATCCCAATTGGATAAAATCCGGCAACAACTGGAACTGGTAAAGCTGTTTGGCGCGGCCACGTCGATGGGGGGGCTGTCGGTGGACCTGCCGGGCATGGTGCAGGCCATTCCCACGGAAAACATCAAGGAACTGGCCAAGGCGAACATCAAGCTGGACCTGAAATCGCTCAACCTCGAAAACATGCAGTTCAGTTATGCGGATGAACTCCAATGGCGGGAGGAGCGTCCGGCCATTCCCTCCTTGATGCGGTTTTCGCGGGTGGTGGCCACCGTGGAAGCGAAAACACCCCTGGGGAAGTTTCCCGTCAAGTGCAGTTTCCGCAATGGCGTGCTGCCACTCAATTTTGAGTGCAAGGAAAGCGGGTATGACATCTTGGTGATTCCGGAACCGCGTAAAGCGGAGGCGAAAATAGAAGACGTCTCCTTCGATTTGGGCGGCCCGCTCGCCAACCATGTGTCCTCAAAACTATTCGGACCCAAGGTGGCGGACGCCATCCTTCAGTTTGGCGTGGGCCAGACCTTGAAACTGGACAAGGGGGCGCTGCTCGGCGATAAATCCGCCTCCACCCTCCTCGACCGTGTGCTCCGCTGAGTTTCAAGCACTAATGAACTTGGCTTGGCGGGATAGCCTGGGGTTTGCACCAACCCTCAGTCCTTCCATTCCCGGACCCAGACGTTTCTGAACACCACGGGGTTGCCGTGATCCTGCAGTTCGATGGGGCCTTTGTCGCCATGGGGTTCATACCCGGTCACGGCATGGGGGCCGAGCCATCCGCAGCCGCCGGTGAGTTCATAATGGTCTTGAATTAGCACGCCATTATGAAAAACGGTGAAGGTGGCCCGTTTGACCACTTTGCCGTCCTGGAAAACGGGACGATGGAACACAATATCATACGACTGCCATTCCCCCGGCTTGCGCGAGGCATTGACAAGGGGTTTGCTCCGTCCGTAGATGGCGCCGGCCTGGCCGTCGGGGTAGGTGGTGTTTTGATACGAATCCAGCACTTGGACTTCATATTTACCCATAAGGAACACACCGCTGTTGCCCCGGCCCTGGCCTTCACCGCTGACTTCCTTGGGCGTGGCCCACTCCACGTGCAGTTGGCACGAACCAAATTCCTGTTTCGAACGGATCATCCCCGAGTGCTTCGTGGGCATCATCGCCCCGTCCTTCACCACCCATTTGGTGGGCTCTTTTTCGTTGGTGGACGTCCAATTCGCCAAATCCTTCCCGTCAAAAAGCACCACGGCATCCGAGGGGGCCTGTCCGGGTTGTTCGGGCGTGCTTTCGGTGCCGGGTGTAATCACCGTGGGTTGCGGCTGTTTCGCGGGATCGGTTTCATGCACGTTGATCCCGTCGATGGACATGTATTTCACATCGTCCATTTTCCCCTTGTCGTTCTTCTCGCGGACGGTCCATTCCTTAATGACCGGGGTGTCGAATTCCGCATAGACGGTAACGGCGAGCGTCAGCGCATACACCACACTCAACATCAGCAAACAGGATTTCCGTTTCATGACCGATTCTCCATTTATTTGTCAGGGATTGTCTCAGGCCCCGTCCGGGCGCATTGCCCCTATTGTAGTCTTCCCGCCGCCCCGCTTCAATGGGCGGGGTGGGCCGCATGGGTGGGCGGGCCACACATAAGGCCATGAAGCGAACTCTTTTCTGGGGATTCCAGGAAGCATCGTCTTTCCAACGCCATGCGGTAGATGGAAGGAATCGGGATGAAGAAAGCGGGTATGTCTATAGGATGAATACAGTGGAGTGAGGAATGAAAAACCATCTATTTGAATAATATATTCCACAATGTTATGGTTTATGTGGCTTTGTGCGTTGAGCGTTATCCGGAAAGAAAATAGGAAAACCGGAGATCTCAGAAAAACTAATCAATAGGCCACGAAATTCATTTAGGGGAGATTGATAATGCGTATTTTGTTGGATACCAACATCATCGTGCATCGGGAAGCTAACCGGACTGTGAAGAGTGACATAGGCGATTTTTTCCGATGGATTGATAATCTTCATTATCAAAAATACATTCACCCTCTGACCGTTGAAGAGATTTCGAGGCTAAAGAATGAAACGTCACGCAATGCGATGGCTATCAAGCTCGATAGCTACAACGTTTTGAAAACGACGGCTTCTTTTGCACCAGAAATCGATGCACTCTCGGAATCTCTGGATCGTACACCGAACGACCAGAATGACACGGCAATCTTAAACGAAGTGTACGCAGACCGTGTCGACCTGCTTATTACCGAGGACCGTAAGATTCACGAGAAAGCAGACCGTCTCGGGATCGGCCACAAGGTTTTCACGATTGATGCCTTCCTTGAGAAAGTTACCGCTGAACACCCTGAACTTATCGAGTACAAAATACCCTCGGTAACCAAGGAATACCTTGGAAATATTGATGTTACCGATGATTTCTTTGATTCATTTCGTGAAGATTATGTTGGCTTTGAACAGTGGTTCAACCGGAAATCAAACGAGGTTGCCTATGTGTGCCGGGGCGACGGGCAACTGCTTGCCTTCCTCTATTTGAAGAGAGAATTTGAAGATGAATCGTATGGCGACATTACTCCACCCTTTGACCGCGCAAGAAGATTGAAGATTGGAACGTTAAAAGTACGGTTCACCGGATACAAGATCGGTGAACGTTTCCTAAAAATCGTATTTGACAATGCAATGAAAATGGCCGTCAGCCAGATCTACGTCACTCTATTCAAGAAAAGAATTGAACAGGATGCACTCATCACATTGTTGACTGATTTCGGATTTCGATATCACGGGAAGAAGAACAGTTCATCCGGTGAAGAGGATGTCTATGTGCGTGATTTCAGTGGTCCAGTCTCTATTCAGCACCCACGCCAAACCTATCCTTTCATTTCCAGGCAATCCAGAAAGTTTATTGTTCCAATTTATCCTGACTATCACACCAGCCTGTTCCCGGATTCCATTCTTCGGACGGAATCGCCCATGGACTTTGTGGAACATGAACCCCACAGAAACGCCATACGAAAAGTTTATATATCGCGTTCTGTTGAACGGAATCTCAAGTCTGGGGATGTGATTGTCTTTTACCGTACTGGCGGGTATCATAAAAGTGTCGTTACGACCATCGGGATTGTGGAGAACATTTACACTGACATCAAGGATTTCCAGGAATTCTCAAATATTTGTGCGAAACGCAGTGTCTTCTCGGAAAAGGAACTTAGAGAGCAATGGGATTGGAAGAAAAAGTATCGGCCATTTGTTGTAGAGTTCCTCTATGCGTATTCATTCCCGAAAAGGCCGAACCTTGCGGCTTTGATCGATATGGGTGTGATAAAAGACATCGATTCCGCACCACGAGGTTTCGAACGGATTACAGAGGAGGCTTTTGAAAATGTCCTCAAAGCAAGTGAGACCGACCCGCGTATTATTGTCGATTAAACCTGAGTATGCCATGAGAATTTTCTCAGGTCAGAAACATTTTGAATACCGTAAAGTCATCTTCAAATCACCAGATGTGCGTTCCGTGGTTGTTTACGCATCGGCGCCACTCAGCCGTGTTATTGGCGAGTTTGAGGTGGTGAAAGTCCATCATGAGGATGTGGCTGTACTTTGGCGCCAAACGGGAGATCGCGGCGGAATATCCCTGGATTTATTTAAGAACTACTTCGGCGATCAGGAACGTGGCTTCGCCTTAGAGATTGGAGCCAGAATTCTTTATAAAGAACCTCACAATCTGGCCGCACGGTATGGCATGCGGCCACCGCAGTCTTTTGCCTATCTGCCGGAACACGAACTGAACAGCAAAACGGAGGTAAGTGGATAGCGAAGTTCGAGAAAATCTCCCAAAGGGCATGACGTTGATACCTATGATATGAGGACTTACAGACTGAAAAGGACGGATTACGTAGTAACCGGATGTGGGGATGTCGGCATCATAAACAATAAGATTTTTTCAGTTGTGAGATTTGAAAAAGGTGAGAGACTGTAAATGCTGAATTGAATCAGAAAAAAAGACGTTTACGGCGTCTTTTGCCGCAACGGCGCGTATTTGTTGGTGCCGTCGGCGCCGGGGCGGGATTCGAGGGAGCGGCGGAGGCGTTCGTCTTTTACCCGGGAAGGGGCCGTGTTAGTGGAATCGGGGAGGGGGGTGGCCGCGCCGGGTTCCGGAACCGGCCGGGTCACCGTGGCGGTGGCGGTGTCTGACAGGGTGCGCGTGTTTGGCGGTATGGAGGCGGCGGGAATAACGGCTTCTCTTGGCGTGAGGCAATTGCAGTGTTCTTTACCGCCGGGCAGCCAGGATGCGGGGGGCATCATGCCGGGAGCGAGGAGCATGCCGAAAAGTTCGGTGTGGAGCGCGGCGGTCTGACAGCTTCCTTCGTTGTTGGCGACGAAGGTGTGCAGATCGGCGTACCGGCGGAGCAAGGGATGTTCGAGGAAGGGCGGGTACATCACATTTTTCCCGAAGTCATAGTGGGGCATGCCGGAAATGCCTTTGGTCGGGCCGAAGACCGCGAAGCCGGGCACGGGTCCTTTGCCGTCTTTAATGAACGCGAGTGAATCCAGATGAAGGGGGTCTTCGGGGTGCCGGGAGCCGAGCTGGGTGATCCAGACGCGTCCTTCGGGATTGGCTCCGAGGGCGTAGTCGGCGGAGAGGCTAATGGCGTCAAAATAGATTTGCCATTTCTCAGTTGGGAGGTTACCCAATTGCGCACGGGCATAAATTCTCCGGACAAATTCTCCGGCGGCGGTTCCGCGGCCCCAGGACGGGCCCAGGCTGCGCCCGTTGCGGTGCGCATGGAGCGTGTCCACGTCCTTTACGGCTTCATCGGCCAGTTGTGTCATTTTTTTCTCCGCCTCCGAGCAAAAGACGGGGTCGGCCTGCGTGCCGCCCAGATACCCGAGCAGATGGTCTTGCATGATGGGCGATTTGGGCTCGTAGTACGCGCTGGTATCCGGAAGAAAGGCATAAGCGCCCGGCCCGGTTTTGTATTTGTCTTCCACGCGCCAGGCCGCATCGAACATCTCCTTGTAGCGCGGCTCGCCGGTCAGGCGGAACAATTCCCCCGCCGCGAAGAGGATGGGGCCCCGGGAATTTTCGTTGGCATCATGGGCCGCCGCGTAGTCATAGGCGCGGATGGCACGTTTCTGGAGTTCAACGGACTTGGCCTCGTCGAAGGGTTTCACAAGGCGCGCGGCCTGGGCAAACAACCCCGCCACCCGCAAGGTGTGCAGGGTGTGGCGGGAATAGGTCCAGTAGGGGAGCGGGTCCTGGTCGGCGTAATAAATGCCCCACGGCTCGCGCCAGGATTCAACGCCGGCGCGGACGCCCCCATCGTCCTCCTGGAGCCTTTCCCACGCGGCCAGACTCCACAGAGCCTCGTCGAGAATATCGGGAATTCCATTGCCGCTTTCGGGCAGGGTGAGTTGCCGGTCGGTAAAGGCTGCGGGATTCAGTTCATAGAGACGCAGCAGCAGCAGGGCGACAATATGGTCCAAGAGCTGGATATCAAAGTCCCCGGCATTATGATGCCCGCCGATCATGGTCCGCTCGTTTTGTTTGGGCGTGGATTGCGGAAAGAGCGCCTTGCTCCCATAGCCGAAGAGTGGATTCCCCTTGTCATCGAGCAGTTCCGCCGTGAATACCGTGGGATGGTCCGGCGGACGCGGGCTCCACTCGGTGCATTCCGGCTTCAGGTCACGTCCCCATCGGTTATGGTAAAGCCCGCGCCCAAGGGTATAGAACGCTTTGAATACGGCGGTCTCGCTGATCTGGGTGGGCCAGGAGACCCCGACGCCGGGTATCCGAATCCGGTATACGGTTCCTTCCGCCGGTGCAACCCCGGACAGGTCAATCTCGCGCACTTCCGTCCCGGCGTCTTCGTCATTGACGGCGCGGTCCGCGATGGGGATATCTTTTTTAACGATTGCCCGGGGTTGACTCTCCGTTTCCGGCTGTGCGAGGACCTCGGCGGTCTTCGGGAAATTCGCCAAGGAGAGGGGGCCGCCATCGCCCAACCAGCCGGAAACATAGGCAAAGCGGCGGGTGGCGCGGGGACAATAGCCGATTTGGTTCAATTGAATTACAGGCGTTTCGAGATAGCGGTCACTGAAGGGCAGCACTAGATCGAGATTGAGCGGACCCTGGATGTGCAGCACTTCCCCATTGGGTACCGGTTCATTCAATTCAAGAAACAGGTGATGGTCTACATCCACAAGCTCGTCATGCGTGTTCTTGCCGTAGCCCAATTCATAATAGGGCTGGCCCACGGGGAAGGAACGGCGGTGGACGCGGACCACGGATAACGGCCCGCCGTCTTTTCGCGCAACCGTCCAGGGGCCGGCCTGCCATTGCGGGCCGGTGTACCCTTCGAGCGAACCTCCTTCCCCTGAAAATGATGTTACCTTCGGATTGGCCAGCACCAGTTGAAGCACGTTGGGGGCATAGAGATGGATTTCGCGGAGCGGGGTGTCCAGAAGCGCCTTGGGGCCTCCCGCGGTGCGGGCATGGACATTGCCCGCCGCAATAACATTCTCTGCGCCGCTAATCTCGATACGGAAGAACACATCCACCGCCGCCGCGAGTTTGTCAACGGTGCAGCGCGCGGCATCTCCCGGCACGGTGGCCGCGAGGACGGCCCCAAGCGGCCTCGCTTCAGGCGATTCGGCAGGCTCCGGAGCCAGATACACGTTAGCTTCGGCCGCTCCTGAAGGCGGCGGCCATGAAAACGTGACGGAACTGGAGGTGACCTTCTCCACCAGGATGTTCAATGAAACCGGTGCTTTGTTTGGGGAAGTTGTTTGTTCGCTCGCGGCCAGAATCACACTGTTTTTTTTAAGAATGTTCCGCGAACCTTCCCGAAATACAGTGACTTCCGGCGAGAGGGTCTCCGACGGACCATGGGCGCACAGTACCGCGAAAAGCATCCAAACCAATATGTTGGGCATAATCCCCATTCTTTATTTGCGTAATGGATTCGCCAAATCAGTGTTTCACCGTCTGTCTTCTTATACAGGCTTGCGGGCGGGATTGGCAACTCTTTTTCCGCGGATTACGCGTACCCGCCGCCGCAGGAAAAGTGGAACGCGCATTTCCAGGGAGCATCAAGCGCCTCGCGCGCAATAAATTTTCACAAAGTGGTTCGCGCCATACAGTATGTAGATTTCAGTGTCAGCGCTTTACAAATCTTCGACAAAACTTGTTCAAATTTGAACACCTAGTTTCTGGAAGGATTAAAAAGGTCTTGCATTATTGCCGTCGTTTTGGTAGACTAACGTTGGATTTTTCACTGGTGCGTGGCCCTATAGTTGAAAAATGGGTAAAATATATGCCCGCGTGCGGAGTTTGCGTACTTGGCACAGGTCTTGCTTATCTATTTTCGACAAAGTGTATTTCAGTTCAGCCGAAGTTGGCGGCGGTGGAATGTAGTTTAACGTTAACAACAGGTTTAAGCTCGTAACAAACCGAGTCACTCGGTTGGTCCAAGGAGAAGTATCCTTGAAGCAAGAAATGACCATCTTCTACCCCTTGCTGGAATACGAACTTAACGCGGCTGAACGCTACAGCCGGTATGTGTCCCTCATGATGATATCCTCGAAGGAAGATTTGCCACGGGTCAAGTCTATTGTAAGTGACAACGTCCGTAACACGGATGTATATTCCAGTTTTGATCATTCCATCGTCATTTTGATGGGTGAAACCCAGAAAAACGACGCTTTAGGGGCGGTAAACCGCTTTCGGCGGTTGTTTCCCGGCCAACAAGACTTGCAGTTTGCCATTGCAACTTACCCCGATGATGAAGTGAAGCCTGAAGGCCTCATCCGTACGGCCTATGACCGTCTAAACAAAGCCAGGCAGTGTTCTGAGCTTACGGTGGTGGCGGAAGACTAAGCCCCCTATTCTGAGATACGCCATTACCTTCTGGGTCCCGCTTCCTTTTATACTCCCTTCATAGGCACTGCGCTTTTATCTTGCCCGCTTTCCTCCTCCCGAAAGGCTTGGATTGTCCAACAAGGATAGGCCTCGCATCCACCTCTCCATTTCTTGTTCTGAAAGACAAATGTTTGTCAATTTTGAATATGGTCAACCTGCCTGCATTGTGATTCCCGCGTTTAATAGTTTCTTTATCTGCTCAAACTGTTAAATTATTTATTTCTAACTGCTAAATTCACCGAATTAGGGGCAACAATTATCGCATAGAAACTTGGCATGGAAGATGCTTTAGTAAAGGCCAGTTGTTCGTTGCAGGGATGCAGGGCCAAGCGAATGATGGTGCGGAACGATAAACGCAAAGTCACTTTCAGAGGCGGTGAGAGCCTCGGAAGGTTCAAGAAAACAAAGCAGTTGCGACACGATATTTGGCTGCAAACGAGAAAGGAGCAGACATAAAATGAAGAAAGCGTTGATGGCAGTGGCAGTGGGGTTGATGTTCAGCGGAGCGGCGTTCGGTGTGAACATCACGATACCGGACGAGCACTTCCAGGGCTCGGCGGTGGGCTGGTATGGTCCGCAGGAAGACCAGGAAGTCGAGACGGGATGCATCACCGGCCAAGCGTGGGATTTGGAAGGATTCTTCATGAACGGTTCCACCCTGACGATGGCGGGCGGCATTGATTTCATCAATGGCGTGCAAGGGATCACGGTGGCGGACATCTTTTTCGATGTGAACGGGGATGCCCAGTATGGTTCCGGCGCCCATAAGCCGGCCAATTACAATCCCAGCCAGTTCGTGACGGATTTGTTCGGCTATGATTTCGTGATGGACATCAACTGGTCCAACCTCACCTACTCCGTGTATGACCTCCGGGGCGGGGCGGTATTGGAGACCGTAAACGAACAGATTAACGACTGCGCCAATCCGTGGCGGCGTTCCTCGGGCGGTGAGTTGCTGTTGAGCGGGCAGATTGCCTACCAGCGCAACCTGAACGACGCGGCGATGGCCGGCATGGGCTACGATGT
The DNA here is from genome assembly GCA_964474205.1 of uncultured Nitrospirales bacterium. Lineage (GTDB taxonomy): Bacteria > Hydrogenedentota > Hydrogenedentia > Hydrogenedentales > CAILVY01 > CAILVY01. Next base: position 117,224 of record CAYYRW010000012.1, read on the forward strand.
CGTGGGCGGAACGCACAACATCGCGTCCGTGGATGTCGGCTGGTTGACGCCGTATCTGGAAAACGGCATGTTCATTGTGCACGCCACCGAACAATGCGGGAATGACAATCTGATGGGAATGCACGTGGTTCCCGAGCCCTCGACCCTGCTGCTGCTGGGCCTGGGCCTCACGGGCATGCTGTTCCGCAAACGGTTCTGCGCGTAATCCGAATCAACCCCAAGGTATGCTGATGGCGAGGAGATCCCGCGAAGGGATCTCTTCGTGTTTTATGGGGTGTGTGGCCGGGGCGCACAAATGCGTGGACTGCCCGGGCCGTTCGCGCGGGAACCCTTACGGGCGCTTGTCCAGGCCGTACTTGAGAATACGGCGCCGCAGTATCTGATAGCTTATCCCCAGCATCTGGGCCGCTTTCCGGCGGTTCCACTGGCATTCTTCGAGGGCGTTTAACATCTGCTCGGCACTGGGACCTTCAGAAGAATCTTCCGGGGCTTCTGTTTTTTCACCGCGGACAAGCGGCAGTGAACGGGCGGGGGCCGCATTGGCTTCCGCTTCGGAGGAAAAGGACGTCCATTCTTTTTTTCCCAGGGCGATCCACCGCTTTATGGTGCTTTCCAGTTCCCGCACATTGCCCGGCCATTCCCGGTCACAGAGGGCCGCAAGGTCCTGCTCGTTGATTTGAATGGGCGTGCCGGCGGTGTGGCGGGCGTGTTTCTGCACAAAGTGATGCACCAGCAGGGGGATGTCTTCTTTTCGCTTGGACAAGGGCGGAGCCCAGATACAGACTTCATTAAGGCGGAACAGGAGATCGTGGCGAAATGCCCCGGTTTTGACCTTTTCCTCGATGTTGGAGTTGGTGGCCGCGATAATCTGCACATCCACCTTGGTGGAACTGCGGCCCCCGAGGCGGCTGAATTCCTTGTGTTCTATCACCTGCAAGAGTTTGGCCTGGAGATTGGGGTGCAGTTCGCCGATTTCGTCGAGAAAAATAATGCCTTTATTGGCGAGGCCGAAGCGGCCGGGCTTTGCTTCGTTGGCGCCCGTGAACGCGCCTTTTTCATACCCGAACATTTCACTCTCCAAGAGCGGTTCCGGCAGGGCGCTGCAATTGACTTTCACAAAGGGATATTCACTGCGGCGGGACAAGCGGTGGATTTCCCGGGCCACCACGTCCTTTCCCGCGCCGCTTTCCCCCCGGATGAGGCAATTGAGATCGGTCCGGGCCACTTCCCGGAGCATGGCGCGCAATTCCTGCATGGCGGGGCTTTCGCCGACCAGGAGGGAGGCGTCCGCGCGGTGTGTTGCGGTCCCCGCCGCCGCGGGGCGCGCATTCTTGTCCCGGGCTTGCAGGGCATTCGCCAATTCGCCGCGGACACTGGCCAGGCTGAACGGCTTGGGAAGAAATCCCCATGCGCCGCGCCGGATGCACTCTATCACCGTTTTGGGGGAAACATCGGTGGAGGTACACACGATCAGGGAGGATTTCCCGACATGCGTCAGCAGCGACAGTGTTTCCAGGGTGAAACCGGCTTCCGGAAGCAGTTCCATCAGCACCAGCGGGGTGCGTTCCTGTTCGATGGTGCGGATGGCCTCGGCAACGGTATAGGCCATTTTGACGTGGTAGCCGGAATGGGCCAGACCCCTTTCAAGGGTCCATCGCACGCCCGGATCCGTGTCAATGACGAGAAGGTTTTGGTCTGCTTTTCCATTCACGGGAGTATGGAGGGCAGTGGCGTTCATCCTCCCTCCGATCCCGTCATGATTGGACTGTGCGTCAAGGCATTCTGGGGGAGTTCGATGCGGAATTTCCAGGCGGTTCCACCGTTGGGATACTCGACGAGCAGTTTGCCGGCGCACCGTTGAATCACCCGTTGCGCCAACATGAACGCTGGGCCTATCCGGGAATCCAGCAGGGGGGACTGCCCCAGCAGCGCCGCCATGTCAAACCATTCCGCCTTCTTCCCCTGGAACCGCAGTTCAAACACCACCTGGGCCGGGGGCTCTTCCGCGAGGCGCAGTTCCAAGCCGCCCTCATCATCGGCCAGCGCGATGGCGGTGGCCACTACATCCACGAGGGTGCGCACCAGCATTTCCATGTTGAGCAACACGCATTCACAGGGGGCCTCGTAGCGTTTGACAATAGTCAAATGCCGGTACTGTTTTGACAAGGTCACCACCCCCAAGGCCTGATCCACGCATTCCGGCAGGGACACGGTTTTCACGGAACCTTTCTGGGGGGCGGACAGCCGCTGAAATTCCTGGATGGAGCGGTTAATTTTACCGGTGTTTTCCTGGATGATTTTCACGGCCGCCCCGGTTTCTTCGGAAAGATCGTTTTCTCCGATGATGTCCGCCGCCATTTGGATGGCCGTCAACGCTTGGGCCACGCCCTTGAACAGCTCCATGGCGACGCCCCCGAGGGTGGCCTGCTCCGAGGCGTGCAGAAAAAGCTGGGCTTCGCGCCATTCCATGGCCAGGATATTGGCACAGAAACGGAGAAATTCCTCGCATTCCTGGTCAATCGGCGGCTCCGGTTCGAGATAGAATCCGACCACACACGAGGTACGGCCCCAGAAGGTGAGGGGATACGTAAGTGCTCTCAGATGCGCCGGGTTGAGGCTGGTGTACCGCCCGACAGAGTCCGTCATTAATTCCTCCAGCGATAAGACGGTGGAAAAACCGTCCACCGCTGGAATTTCCGACGAGATCACCACCACCTCCTGGTTCTCATCGCGCAGCGCCGCGATGAATTCCCGGGTCGCATGGGAACATAGCGCCACGCACACCACCGGCGCATGCTGGGCGGTTTCCTCGAGTGCCTGGCGGAATTGGCGTTCGTCCGTGTAATAATCCGAAGACGCCTGTGTCAACTTGATAATGGATTGCCGCCGCGCACTGTCCATCTGACAATGATCGGCATACTGCCGGATATCCGCCGTGGCTTCTTCCACACGCCGGGCCAATTGCTCGCGTTCTTCGGACAACAGGGCGAGGAGCCGGTCCCGTTCTTTTAACGCCTTGTGATGTTCCACCGCGCGTTCCACCGCCACCTTCACGGAATCATAGTTTATCGGTTTCATCAGATAATCAAAGGCGCCGGCGCGCATGGCCTCCACCACCACATTCAACCGGGATTCCGAGGTGAAAATCATCGGCACACAAATGGGATGGGCGGCTTTAATCTCCGGCAGAAGGCTTAATCCATTGCCATCCGGCAGGCCCAAATCCACCAGGGCACAGGAAAACCGGGCGGATTTCATCCGTTGCCGCGCTTCGGCACAGGAGGAGGCGAGCACAAAGGCATAACTATCGTCGCCCAGGAATTCGGTGATCAATGATTGGAGCGCGGACTCATCCTCTATGATCAGGATGGTCTCCTTCTCATCAGAAGACTCGCTCACCATGGCGCCATTCCCCATACCGTTAAAATCCGCATGTTTTTGTCCACGACAGCGCACACGCCCTCATGGACTCCACACTCCACTGCCTGCGGCGTATGCATGAACACGTTCACATTCCGCAGCCCATGCCAATACACCCACCACGTCATTCTAGCAAAAGGAGCGTATTCCGCGCGACTGCCTACAGCCAGCCATAAACTCTTGACATCACCCGCCAAATCATCCAAGCCTGCAAAAATCCAAAAAAATACTAGCACAAACAAATTCTTAAATCAATCCTAAAAAGCTCCAGCCATTGCGAAACAGCCCTTTTTACCGTATACACGCCGAGTTCACGTCACATTACCGGCATCTCACGCCAAAATCGGCTCTTTCTTGCCTTCCCGAATACGGGAAAAGGTTATTTCGCAATGGCCTGATGCTGTACAATACCATTTAATGTTTCCGGACCCCGTTCTCAATGGTGAGGAAGACAGGTGAATCTATGGAAGAGCACGAGATTACGCCCGAGGCCGTGGAAGCGGCGGAACGCGATTGGATAGACGCGCTGGACGACTATATCGAGCAGTACGGCCCCACGGCGGCGGAAGCCCTGTTGCGGCGCCTGCATGATCATGCGTATGTGCGGGGCGTGCGGAAGCCGTTCCGGGTGAAAACGCCGTACGTGAACACCCTCCCGCCGGAGCAGCAGCCGCCGTATCCCGGAGACCGGGAATTGGAGCGCATCTGCAAATCGATTATCCGGTGGAACGCCATGGCGATGGTGGTGCGGGCCAATCGCGAGAGCGACGGCATCGGCGGGCACATTTCCTCGTTCGCCTCCTCGGCCACGCTCTATGAGGTGGGGTTCAACCATTTCTTCCGGGCGCGCTCGGAGGACTACGGCGGCGACCAACTGTATGTTCAAGGCCACACCGCCCCCGGCATCTATGCGCGGGCCTTTCTCGAAGGCCGTCTCACCGAACAGCAACTCCAGAACTTCCGGCGCGAATTGCGCGAAGGCGGCGGGCTTTCCTCCTATCCGCATCCGTGGCTCATGCCCGGCTTCTGGCAGTTCCCCACGGTCTCGATGGGGCTTGGCCCGATCATGGCCATATATCAGGCCCGGTTTAACCGTTACCTCGAACATCGCGGCCTTAAACCGGACAACGGCGGGCATGTATGGGCGTTTCTGGGGGATGGCGAATGCGACGAACCGGAAACCCTCGGCGCCATCGGGCTGGCCTCGCGCGAAAAGCTGAACAACCTGATCTTCGTGGTGAACTGTAATCTCCAGCGGCTCGACGGGCCGGTGCGGGGCAATGGCCGCATCATCCAGGAACTGGAATCCATTTTCCGGGGCGCGGGCTGGAATGTGATCAAGGTGATTTGGGGCAGCGATTGGGATCCGATTTTCGCGCGCGACACGGAAAATATCCTCAAGCACGTACTTGGGGAATGCGTGGACGGCGAGTATCAGAAGTTCACCGTATCCTCCGGCGACTATATCCGCCAGCGGCTGATGGAACATGACCCGCGCGTGAACGAGGTGCTCAAGGACGTGACGGACGGCCAACTCCGCAAACTAAAGCGGGGCGGCCATGATCCGGTCAAGGTGTATGCCGCCTATGCCGCCGCCGTCAATACCGAAGACGCCCCGACCGTGATTCTGGCCAAGACCATTAAGGGGTATGGGCTGGGCGAAAGCGGTGAAGGGAAAAACGTCACGCATCAACAGAAAAAACTGAACGAAGACGAACTGCGCGAGTTTCGCGGCCGCTTTGGCATTCCCATTTCCGATGAAGACGTCGCCTATGCGCCGTTCTACAATCCCGGCCCGGACCATCCGGCGATTCGCTATCTGCGGGAACGCCGCGCGGCGCTCGGCGGCTTCCTTCCGAGCCGCACCGTGTTGGCGCCGCCGCTGGCCACGCCCCCGGAATCGCTGTTTGCCGAATTTCATGCCGGCAACACACGCCCGGTGTCCACGACCATGGCGCTGGTGGGCATTCTCCGCAAATTGCTCGCGGACAAGGACCTTGGGAAGCTTATCGTGCCCATCGTGCCGGATGAGGCGCGCACCTTTGGCATGGAAGGGCTCTTCCGCCAGATCGGCATCTACGCCTCCCAAGGGCAAATGTACGAACCGGTGGATTCGGACGCCCTGCTGTATTACAAGGAGGCCATGGACGGCCAGATTCTCGAGGAAGGCATTACGGAAGCAGGCTCGATGGCATCGTTTATCGCGGCGGGCACGGCCTACGCCTCGCACGGCATCAACACCATTCCGTTTTTCATTTACTACTCGATGTTCGGCATGCAGCGCATCGGCGATCTCGTATGGGCCGCGGGCGACATGCGCTGCAAGGGGTTCCTGATCGGCGCCACCGCGGGCCGCACCACGCTCGCGGGCGAAGGGCTTCAGCATCAGGACGGGCACAGCCATGTGCTCGCGAGCGCCCTGCCCACGCTCCGCTGTTACGATCCCGCGTTCGCGTATGAAATCGCGGTGATAGTGCGCGAAGGCCTCCATCGCATGTATGAACTTCAGGAAGACCTGTTTTATTACCTCACGGTGGGCAACGAAAACTACAGTCAACCGCCCATGCCCAACGTGGAAAACATCCGGGACGCCATCCTCCGGGGCATGTACAAATTCCGCGCCTCCGCCCGCGAGGATTTGCCGCATCACGCGCACCTGCTCGGCAGCGGCGCCATCATGAACGAAGCGCTCAAGGCGCAGGGCATGCTAGAAGCCTATGGCGTCGCGGCGGATGTGTGGAGCGTCACCAGCTACAAAGAACTCCGCCGAGAAGCGCTGGAAACCGAACGCTGGAACCTGCTGCATCCGGAGGCCGCGCCGCGCACCCCCTATATCACCACATGCTTCAAAAACGAAACCGGCCCGGTGGTGGCGGCTTCGGATTACATGAAGCTGCTGCCGGACAGCATCGGGAAATGGGTGCCCGGCGGTGTCACGGCGCTTGGCACGGACGGTTTCGGGCGCAGTGAATCCCGCGAGGCGTTGCGCGACTTTTTTGAAGTGGACGCGCGCTTCATTACGCTCGCCGCCCTGAGCGCCTTGGCCCGGAAAAAACTGCTCGGCCCCGGCATTGTTCAAAAGGCAATGGCTGATCTGGAAATCTCCCCTGAAAAGATTAACCCCGTGCTGGCGTAAAATCACCGGGCGCCATGCTGCGGATAACGAGTGCGGACGCGGTGATTTCCGGCATAGCCCCTGTTCGCAGGCCAAGAGTATGCCGCCGCCGCATTTAGATGCCCGTGGCATCCCCAGACCGGCGATGGATGCGGGTTAACACCCCCTTTCAAAGATATGCTACACTATTTTTTCGTTTTGTTTTATCGGGTTTGGATGTACGGAGCGCGAAGAACCGTTGAAAAACGTTGCGCGAAAACCAAAGCTGACCGAAGTGGTGGCCATGAAGGAACTGTTGGACACCGCCGCTGCGGACGGCAGCGTCTTGCCCCGTGAATTGCCGGAACTTTATGAGAACGTCCGGGATTTTTATGTATATGTGGACGATACCGGCATCGGCGGTGTGGTGGCGCTGCACATTGACATGGTGGATTTGGCGGAGGTGCGTTCGCTGGTGGTGCGGGCGGATCTGCGCGGCCGGGGCATCGGCAAGCAGCTTTTGGAGGCCGTGTTGAACGAGGCGCGGCGGCTGGACATCGCGCGGGTCTATGCGTTCACGCGGGTTCCCGAATTTTTTGAAAAGAACCGGTTCCGGCTTATTGACAAGGACCTGTTGCCGTATAAGGTGTTCAAGGATTGCCGCCGGTGCGGGTTGTATCCGGATTGCGATGAAGTGGCGGTAATTCGGGATGTATCGGGAGAACCGCCCATGAACGGCGAGTGCTTATAAGGATCGAGGCATGCTTCAAGGACGTTTGGGATTTCTGGGTTATGGCAACATGGGTTCCGCCATTCTGGAGGGCTTGATCCACACGGGCGTCCTGCCGGCGAACCATGCCGTCATCTTTGATCCGTCGGCCGAACGCCAGGAGGCCGCCCGGAACCTCGGCATCAACGTGGCGCTTTCCGCGGCGGAACTGGCCGCGGCGTCCGACATCCTCGTGTTGTCCGTGAAACCGCAGATGATGGAAACGGCCCTGCTGGAAACGGGTTCCCAGGTGAAACCCTCCGCGCTGGTGATTTCCATCGCGGCGGGCATTTCCATCGCCTGGTTGCAAGAACACCTGCCTCCGGGCGTGCGCGTCATCCGGGTCATGCCCAACACCCCGGCGCTGGTGCAGGCCGGGGCGGCCGGCGTGGCGCTGGCCCCCAACTGCACGGACCAGGACGCGGCCGTGGCGCGTGTCCTCTTCGAGGCGGTGGGAATCGTTGAGATAGTGGCGGAAAAGGATATAGACGCGGTGACCGCGCTCAGCGGCAGCGGTCCGGCGTATTTCTTTTATCTGGTGGAATGTCTCGTGCGCGCGGCGCAAGCGGAGGGCCTCGAAGAAAGCATGGCCACCCGGCTGGCCGTGCAAACCCTGCTGGGCGCGGGGCGGTTGCTCAAGAACAGCGGGCAGCCCGCCGATGTGCTCCGCCAGAAAGTGACGTCCAAAGGCGGCACCACCGAGGCCGCCCTGAAACGGTTTCAGGAAGAAGGGTTGGAACGAATAGTCCAGGACGCTGTGCGCGCGGCGGCTGTGCGGTCCCGCGAACTCGGCGCCTGATTACAGGAGACTGGGATCATGGAAGAAACGAAAAATGAGATTGATGTGGCGGCGTTGACGGGCCAGGAAGTCAGCGTCACCCCGCGCGACATTTACAACATCAACTTTAAGGGCAAGGTCTTCGGCGGATATTGCCGCAACGACGTGGACGCTTTTCTGGAGCGCGCCGCGGCTTCGTATGAACTCGTGGTGAACAAGCTGGCGGACGCCATGGAACAAAACGCGGCCATGGCGGGCGAGGCCCAGGCCTTCCGTGAAATGGAAAACGGCCTCCGGCAGGCGTTGGTCAGCGCGCAAAAGATGCACGAGGACACCCTTGACGCCGCGAAGCGGCAGGCCGATGCGCTGCTCGAACAGGCCCGCGCCGCGAAAGAACGCGCGGAAATAGACGCACAACATCTGCCCGATGCCCTGCGCGAAGAAGTCGCCGCACTGAAGGCGGAACGCGGCCGGCTCCGCGCGGATTTGGTGGCCATCCTCGATACCCACGCCTCGCTGGTGGAAAACATCCCCGCCGCGGAAAGCGAAATGGATAGTCTGGCCGGCGACTTCGCGCCCGAACCCATTATTGACGCGGTGGACGTGGACCGCGAACCCTGGATGGACCAGCAGGAGCAGGAATAATGACTTGGCTCGCGGTGGCCGCAATCGCCCTGTTGGGCGCGGATGATCCCTCGTTCGATCAATTTTTCGCCGAGTTCACGAAAAAGCGCGACGGCATCGAGGCGCTCGAAGCACGGTTCACGCAGAAGAGCATCGTGCCGGAGGAAACGCTCACCACCCAGGGCACGCTGGTCTACAGCAAGCCCCGGCGCATCGTCTTCCGCACGGACAGCCCGGACCGGGCCACGCTCATCGAGGCCAAGCGGGTTTGCGAATACGAGCCGGAAATCAAGCAGCTCGTCATCTACGACATCGAGGACAATCCCCGCGCCGACGTTTTTTTTCTCGGTTTTGACAATGACACCGAGAACCTGCGGAAGGCGTATGACGTAAGCCTTTTCGCCGTGTCCGATGATCCACGGGGGTCGCGCGGGCTGCTCGTCAAACCGAAGAAAAAAGAAGGCGAAACGCCGCTTTTCGTCGAGGCCAAGCTCTACCTGCGCGACCAGGACTACCTGCCGTTCCGCATCCATGTCATCAACGACCAGGAATCGCAGGTGGACATTGACATCAAGGACTACCAGGTCAACGTAAAACTCGAGCCCGCCAAACTCCAGGTGGCCGTGCCCGAAGGCACCAAGGTCATCGAAAACGACACCGTGCTCGAAACCGTGGGACCCGGCGGGAAAACCTATCCCGATGCGCTCCGCTTCAGCGTGTCCGTGCCCCCGGCCGAAGAGAAACCTTCCTCGGTGCAGGTGAAAGACCTTGCGCCGCCCGCACCCGCGGAGGCGCCGAAAAAACCGTGATACCGCTGGTGCTGGCATCCGCTTCTCCGAGGCGGCGCGCGCTGCTCGCCGCGCTCGGTCTTGAATTCGAGGTCATTGCCAGCGAGGCCGCTGAAAATGATGCGGGCGCGGTGCCCGCCGCCATCGTCGAGGCCAATGCCCGCGCCAAACGCGATGACGTCGCGCGCAAGCTCACCCACCCCGCCATCGTGATTGCCGCCGACACCCTCGTATTTCTCGACGAGCACGTCCTGTCCAAGCCCGCCGGTCCGGAAGAAGCCCGCGCCATGCTCCGCCGCCTCTCCGGAAACACCCACCAGGTCGTTACCGGGCTTGCGGTTATCAACACCGAAACCGGCCAAACCGCCGAAGGCGCCGAAACCACCGACGTCACCTTCCGCACCCTGGCCGAATCCGAAATCACCCGGTTTGTTGACATCGTCAACCCCCTCGACCGCGCCGGCGCCTATACCGTTGACGGGCCCGGCAGCCTCCTCGTCGCCCGCTATGATGGCTGCTACCAAAACGTTCTCGGCCTCCCCATCGTCAAACTCGATAAACTCCTCCGCCTCATAGGGATACACCTCTTCGACCGTATCCACCCCCACCTCGCCACATTTCTCTGAATCCTGAATGAATTATCGCTACTTGAGGATTTCTTCAACCACAAGATACACATAGGTGCCCGTTTTACTGGGCCATCGTTCTTCCAGATTTGTATGTAACGCTTTCGCCCGCTTTACGGCTTCTTGAATAAAAGGTTGAAAGTCTTCCACCTTCAAATTTGACCGTGAATAACTACCTGCTTTTTTGCGCAATAGTTCTTCCATTTCTTTGGGACTCAGATTTCTATCAGGGTCTATATCACCCAAATGTAAATAGAGCCAGAGTTCAAAACATGGATTGCTGACCGCCAATCGAAAATTCTTCTTCAAGGACTTCTGTGCCACCTCCGCCAGCATTTTATCCGGCCACCGATCCACATCAACCATCACCCATAATTGGTCGTTCCTGTGTAGATCATATTTTTGCTTATAGGCGGCGAGCCGATTAAATACATAGTTGGGCGCGGAAGCGCCTGCTTCTGATGGAAGGACATCCACTTTCACTCGCGGAGTATGAAATAGACCTTCAAAATACTGTTTTTCAGTCTCTTGCCCCTCCGTCGCAATGACAATTAGTTTTGCATCACGGAGTTTTCCCTCACTTCGTTTGAGCGGGCGTTTCAGCCTCGAGGTCAATGCCATGTCATTGCTTCTTCATTAGTTTTTGAGGATCGCCCAAAAAGGGAATCGCCCCAAACCGCCCGTTTAGATATCCTTTATCGATACGCAAATCGGAACGCACCTCATAATCCGCCAAGGAGGTGATATGACTGCCGCCTTCCGCATCTTTTTCCATAAATAAAATTTCGTCCCGCCGCAGAAAATCAAGATCAAGCAAATTGGTGTCATGAGTGGTTACAATTAACTGACTACCAGAAGCCGCCTGCTTGCATCCTTGCAGAAAGGCCTGGATCACAAACCGGCACAATAATGGATGCATGCTTCGATCAATTTCATCTATTACATAGACTTTTTTCGTTTTCTGCATGTCAAGCAACATCGGTGCAATTTGTATGATCCGTAGAGTGCCATCAGATTCTGCTTCTGTGTCAAACTCAATCTCTTCTTTTTGATTTGTCTTATGCAATGTTTTGAGTTCCAGAAGATAAGGAATGTTTTGTTCGGTCTCAAAATGCAGATCCATAATACTGTCTTTTTTGTCTATTTCAGCTACAGCATTTTCTCGATTCTGAAGAAATTTTTCAGTCACATCTAAAAACAATTTATTATCTATCTTTTTTGAGTGGACAAATATTCCCTGAACACCGGTGTCGGCTTTTGTAAGAAATGTTTCAATAAATTCCTTGAATTCCTTGTCTTTATATGCCCGTAGTAAATGTTGAGCAAATTCATTTTCTAGCGAGATAATATTCAAATGACTGGCAAACCATCGTTTTAGAGGAACTAAAGCTTCAAAATTACGTTCATTGCATTCCGTCAAGAACAACTGGTTGGGCCTGGTGCCTTCCGCGATGAATTGCAATCGTTGCTTGGTGTTTTTTTTCTTTGCAAGGGCATCTCCAACCTCAATATAGGGCTTACTCTCTTTTATGCAACGCTCAAAATATCGCACTTCATGACGATTTGGAATTGCAAACAACCATTCTTCTTCAACACAGGCGGGAGAAACTGAAAACCCATAGGTATACACCACTCCTTCGTGTTTCACGATAAACTCAAATTTGGATGGTTTGATCCGGCACGCAGCATCCAATTGAAAGGGTGTAACACGAATGACCTGTTCGCCCTTAGTCCCTTCCATGATAAGTTGTTTGGCGAATGATAATGCCTTGACAAGATTCGATTTGCCCGATGCGTTCGCCCCATAGATAGCCGTAAAAGGTATGGCCTTAACGGGTTTCCCTTTTTCGTTGTCCTGAAGAACATGATCAGGATGGATTCTGCTTTTGGCAGGAAACATACTGAATACTGTTTCATCCTTAAACGATCTAAAATTTGCCACCGAAAACTGGAGAAGCATCACATAACCCTTTATATTCGCGTTAAACAGTTATATTATAGAGTATATGCTCAACAATGTCAATGATTACGAAAAATATTCTCGTTAATGAGGGTTTTATTCTAGTATCGAACAGAAATGTGCAGAAACAGGGTAAAAATCGTAAAAAAGCAATCATGGGACCGAAGAAACCGATATAGAAATAGATTTCCGTAAAAAATGATTGAAATTGCGGATTGTGCAAAGTGTGAAAACCGGGTATCTGGGTAATTTGGCGGTATGGCGCGAAGACCGGAAATTTTTTCTTCCATTTTGTCTATAAACATGATATACTAAGTAGTGTAAATTGAATTAGGAGGTTAACATGATACAACACATCACGATTTTGGGCGGCCGTGGGAAGGACATGTGTCCGGAGCCGGTATCCCGGATTGACCTGGCGATGGGGCAGGTGATCAGCATTGTGGGCCCGACGGGGTCCGGGAAAACGACGTTTATCAATGACATTGAATTGTTTGCGAATGGGGACACGCCGACCGGGCGGCGCATTCTGATTGACGGAAAGACGCCTCCGGCGGAATACCGGGAGGATCCTTCCCTTAACCCGATAGCGTTGATAACACAGCACACGAATTTTCTGTCGGACATGCCGGTGGGCGATTTTTTACGGACGCATGCGGGCATCCGGACCAATGACGCAGGCAGGGTGGAGGCGTTGGTGGAGCAAACACTGGATTTCGCGAACCAATTGACGGGCGAGCCGGTAATGGCATCGATCCGGATGACGGAACTGTCGGGCGGGCAGACCCGCGCGCTGTTGATAGCCGACGCGACCATTATCTGCAACACGCCGATTGTGTTGCTGGACGAGGTGGAGAATGCGGGCATCCACCGGACGCGGGCGTTGGAGTTGCTGCGGCACTACAAGAAGATTTTTGTGTTTGTGACGCATGATCCCCGGATTGCGCTGTTGTCGGATGCGCGGATTGTGATGCAGAACGGGCGGGTGACGCAGTTTATGGAGACGGACGCGGCGGAGCGTCTTTTTGCGGGGGCGGTGACGCGCATTGATGACACCCTGACCAAACTCCGGGAGCGGATTCGCATGGGGGGGCGCATGACGATGGAAGACGTGCGTGAACATGCGGCCTTTGCCGCGGTGGAGGCGCGTGCATGAAACTGGCGGTCTGCGCGGGCCCGGCGACGACCGGGAAAACGAGTGTGCTGCGTCATTTGACGCGGCGGCTGATTAACGGCGGCCTGCACCCGGCTTTTTTGAAGATTGACGTGCAGTTCGCGGATGAGGACGAGGTGTTTGCGCGGGAGTTCGAGATTCCTGCGCGCAAGGTGTACTCCGGTGAGTTGTGCCCCGACCATTGCAGCGTGTTGGTGCTGGGGGACGCGCTGCAATGGGCGCAAAAGGCGGATGCGGACGTGTTGTTGGTGGAGACGGCGGGGTTGTGCCTGCGGTGCGCGCCCTATGTGGATGGGGGGCTTGGGCTCATGGTGATGGAGGCGACGAGCGGGATGAACCTGCCCCGGAAAGTGGGGCCGATGCTATCGCTGGCGGACATCGCGGTGGTGACGAAGATTGACTTGGTTTCTCAGGCGGAGCGCGAGGTGTTTCGCGCCCGGATTATCGAGGCGGCCCCGGGGGTGCGGGTTCGCGAAGTGAACGCGCTGTACGGCATCGGCATCGATCCGCTGGTGGACCATGTGCTCAATACCCCGGACATCCCGGAACACCTGGTGCTCCGGGGCAATCCTCCAGTGGGGACCTGCACCATCTGCGTGGGGAAAAAAGAGATCGGCTGGCAATCGCATTTTGGCGTTGTGCGGGCGTTAAACAATCAAAACTTTTATCGAGGCGAATAAACGGAGAAAAGATCATGTCACCTGCAACCAAAATTGAACTGCCCGGCTTGAACTGCGGGCTGTGCGGCTACCGGAAATGCGATGAACTGGCTGAGCACATGAAAGAGAACCCGGAACTTGCGCGGCGATGCATCCATCTTTCCGGAGAGACGATGGGCCGGAGTTCCGCGGAAACCGCACAGAGTTGTTCGGCGCCGCCGCGTGATTCCGTCCGTTGCAGTGCGTGCGCGTCCGGCCATCCGGCTCCGGTGGTATCGGCGCCGTGGACCGACAGTCTTGGCCGGGAGTTTGATTTTTATCTCGAACATTTTCCCGAGGAGCCGGGGCCTCGTGAAATCATCCTTCCCCACAATCCGATGGTGACCCGGGAACTCGATGTTCAGGTGGGCGACACCTTAATTGGCCGGCCCCTGGGGATGTCGTGCGGGTGTCCGATTACGCATTGCGGCGTGGTGGTTGCCGTGGACCAGCGGACGGGGGTGATGTCGTGGTGCGTCACCGGTCCTTTGGGGCCGCGCCAGCACGGCTACAAAGACCTGGGGTATTACATCGCGGAAGGCTATGAAGGCATGGTGTATGAATCGCGCGCGGAACTGCGCATCGGGATGCGGCATTACTTCCAGCCCCGGATGTGCATGCTGCAATGGCGCCACAGCGGTCTGATCAATTACCTGAACCGCCTGGAGAACGGCTGGCAAATCCGCCTGGAAGGCTTGTTTATCGGGTGATTTCGATTTGACGTGTTTGCCTAATGCTTTTTCGGTTCGGGGAGGGTGATTTGTTCACCGCGGCGCGGTTTCCAGGCGGGTTGCCCGGGAACGAGCGCGGCCCAATCGTAACGTCCGGTCCGGCAGTGGAGGGTGATCAACGTGCCACCTTTGGCGACGCGGTCCGCGCCGTAACCGCCCAGTCCGGTGGCGCGTCCGTAGACGAGGTCCACGCCATCAATCATGCCAGCGTAATTATTCACGTGATCATGTCCGCAAAAGCAGGCGCGCACACCGAGCATTTTCAGATATGCCAGCGAAGCGCCATTTTCGCGCTCGATGCACGGTGTTTCGCCTTTGATCCCTGATGCGGCGTGGTTGTCCCAGATGTCCACATATTGTTTGATGGGAATGTGAAAGAAGGCAAAGCGCAAGGGTTGAGCATCCCCAGCCTTGGCCGTATCCTCCGCCAGGGTCTTCATCCACGCGTGCTGTGATGCGCCCAACCCCTCGGTTTCGGAGTTCATGCACACCAACTGGCACATGCGCTCCCCGCGGGGGTTCACAATATCAATGACATAATTCCCGGCGGTGGCGCCGCCGCAATAGAGGGAGTTTTTCGCTTCGGTAAGCGCCTTATGGCCCGCGTTGTTATCGATCAACTGGTCGTGATTCCCCCAGGCATACGCCCACGGCACGCCCAGCGCGGCGTACTTGGCCACCACTTCACGCATGCGCGCCTCGCCGCCGGGTTTCCGGTTGCCGGACCAACTGTCTCCGGTCACGACAATCAAATCCGCTT
The DNA here is from genome assembly GCA_964474205.1 of uncultured Nitrospirales bacterium. Taxonomy (GTDB): domain Bacteria; phylum Hydrogenedentota; class Hydrogenedentia; order Hydrogenedentales; family CAILVY01; genus CAILVY01. Next base: position 132,646 of record CAYYRW010000012.1, read on the forward strand.
TCGCCTGGGCTATAACATCGGCAATGATGGCCGCCGTGCGTTTATTGGTAAATCTATCCATCGGATCGCTGTCGGCGCCCCAGTGCACATCGGTTAATTGCAAAATCCGCAATTTGGAAGAAGAACCAATTTGAAACTGGGCGGCATACGGAAGCGGGTGGAATGGGTGTCCGGCATGTTTCCCGGTAACACACCCGGTTCCCGCCACAAGGATTCCGGCGGCCCCGGCCCAAAGAAACTGCCTGCGCGAGAGAGATTCACACTTCATGGCAACGCAACTCCTTTACTGCTCGTGATGGAGGTATGACCGGCATTATACCCCAAAAGTTTCAGAAAGCGTTTCCTTTGCATTGGTGCGCATGCTCAAATACACTACGTGTATGAAATGGCAAATGACTGTCACAAACCACGAAGAACAGGCCAAACAAGATCGGGAGTACTGGTTGAGCCGCACCCCCGAAGAACGCCTGGACGCCGTGGAGTTGCTCCGAATCGAAGCAGGAAAATTTCTGCATAATTACCCAGCGCCGATGCAAAAAATCGTCACAATTACTCGAAAAACACCACACGCGCAGGATAAGGTTGACGTAGAGGAGTCAAATCAACCCTATTCCAGATAAGCTTTAATGCGATCCGCTTTGGCGCGGTACAACGAACTCCAGTTACGATCCCGCAGCCTGTCATCGCTTTCTCTTTTTACCCGGTCAAAAAAATCGGCGGCCTCTTGGCAGGCGAGGACATCTTCCAAGAGCAGCGATTTCGCTTGGTGCTTGTAGGCGGCGGGATCATGATTCACTTTTTCATAAAGTGCATTGAGCGAAAAATGAATTCCTATTTCACGCCCGGTCAATCCCATGGATTCAAGATAGAGGCCTTCGCGGCGAAGATGTTCCCGCCGGGAGGGGCTTTGTTCATTCCCGGACCACCAGAATGCATAGAAAAGCGGTGTGTCATCGGCTTTTTCCACCGCCTCATGCATGAATTCGACCGCCTTCTGATAGAACGGAAACGCCGCTCTCCAGGCATCGCCCACACGTTGGAGGCGTTCGGCCAGATCGGGCGGGTTATAGATAATGGCGGCGGCGGCTCTCGGGGGCTCTCCACCCGTAATGCCCAATTTTTCAAAGTCTTCGGGGATTGGCGCGCATTCCCGTCCGGGATACCAGCCGGGCCATTGCGTGGGCGCCCACGTGCAGGCATTGGAAAGGATGGCATGGGCTTGTTCCAGCGATTTCCAGGCCTGCAAGGCCGGCGCGCCCGCGGTTTCCCCAAATTGCTTCACCGCGATCTCACGGCAGGCGGTTTCAGGGTCCGCCAGTGGATTCAGGAAGAAGGCGCGGCACGCCACGGAATTACACGAGATGTCTTTGTTGAAGCCGCCCCAGTGATCAAAAACGCCATCGGCTTGCAGAACATGCCAACGGCGGAGTTTCGCGCCAATGCCCATCGGATAGTCCTGAATATCGTTCAATTGATGTACGGTGTCGTCGCCCCAATGGAGATCGTCGTAACCAATAAAGGTTTGACCTTGTTCGCGGCAGATGTCGCGTGCGTTGATCAATAAATCATGGAGTTGGCGTTCCGGCTGCCATCCATCGGTTTCGGCGGCAAGATACAGTCCGCCGCCGGCGGGCAATTGTTTCTGGCGCGCTAAAAATTGATCCGTATCGCCCGACCATCCCCACCCCGTGGTCAACACACGAAGTCCGGGACGCACTTTTTGTCCTTCTTCCAGCAGAAATTTAAGCAGCCGGTCCCGCTGTTCAAATTTACTCATGCCCTTGCACCGCGAGCACTGTTGCGGATCGCAAAATTCGCCGCCGGAATCCAATCCGAAGAGAAAGAGCGTGGACACTTCGGGAAACCGCCGGAAAAACTGCTGGAGAAGATCACGATAGAAGGCCTGAACCTCCGGATGCCCGAAACACAGCACTTTGCCCTGATACGTGCCGCACTCACTGAGCACTTCCTCGGGAAAACGTTGAAGCCACTGCTGCCGCGCCGTTTCCGGGACCCATGGGCCGCCCTGGCAGGGGAGTTCGGTGATCCACAAGGCCGGTTCAAGCGCATAATCCAGGCAGGCATCCATCAACTTCCGGAGGTCTTTCCCATACTGTTCCACGGACTCGGCATCCACCGATTTCGGGAAAATCCCGCTGGTGACATACGCCTGCAGATGCCGCAAGTCCCCGTTCCAATCGTGCGTCATCAGGCAGTGGCTTGCGCCAAGGTGGCTGATGTAGCGAATGTCCGCCCGTTCCCCCGGCCAACCCTCGAACCGCGGATGAAAATAGCGTTCCTTGAATTGGAAAACGCCCCGCTTGTGCAGTGCGGGCGCCAACGGTGTTCCGGCGCGCGCCATTTCCTGAAATTCATACACCGCCTGCAGCATCCCCCGTGGGGTGCTTCCGAGCAAATACAGCGTGTCCTCATGAAGGAGCACTTCAAAGGCATCCGTGTCAGGAGGAACGTTATGGAGATTGATCATCCCCTGCAATGCCAGCCGCCGCGCAACCTCCGACTCGCCCAACAACGCCACAAAGAGCCCGCCCGGCGGCGCACTATCTTCCTGCGAAAAATGCAATGCTTCCGGAGGGGTGTTGGGAAAGGCATCCCGGAGTTCCATGCGCGCAGTGGCATGCACGCGGGAGGCCCCCGGCATGTGGATGGGCGCATCAGGCGGGATGAAAAAACCGGATGCATGCTCTGAATAGGCGGATATGCTCCACCCCGCCCAACCAATTCCCGCAACTATAATGAGCGGCCTAATCCCATAAAGCATGCGTCGAACAAACACAAGCAATCTCCTCCACTTTTTCACGATTGTTCACCCAATCGGGCTGAAGGGAGTATATCAGGATCAAGGCGTCAGGCGGGTTGCGGGGAAGGCTCGGGAGCCGGTTCCGGTTCCCGCCGCAGCGAAGGCCCCCCGAGCGCAAAGAAGACTATTGTGCCGATGGTGAATCCGAGGATGCCGCCCATGAGGCAACAGAAGGGGAAGTGTGCAGCGGTATACACGCGCGATACGCCCTGGAGCGTGGCCCAGGTGAGGAGTCCCGCGCGGATGCGCCGGTCGCGCACATACCAGAAGAGCGGGGTGAGCAGGGCAAAGGTGCCGGACGTATGCCCGGAGGGAAAGGAATTCGCTCCCCGCAGATACTCATCGGGGATGGGGCGCACCTGGAGATTCCAGGGTTTATTCGCGTCGTTGAAGGGCCGGGGCCGGGCCACCGCCCCTTTGATGCGCCCGGTGGCGCCCCAGTCGGTGATGGCCCCGGAAAGGATCATGAGCCCGAACACACAGGCAAGACGGTGCATGGCCTCATTTTCCATTTTATGAAAAATAACCGCCGTCATGCTGAAGACCACGAAAACAACAATGTCCGCCATGATATTCACACCCATATAGGTTGTGTTGGGCCAAATGCGGCCCAAGGCGGTCAAGACGGTCAACACGATGGTTTCAAGGAACAGCAACCCGGTGAACACCCCTTTGTGGTTTGGGAACAGGCGGTAGAGGCCGCGGGCGATCAGCCAGGAGACCATGGGAAGGATGATCAGCGGGTTGGTGTAGTCGGTCAGGAAGCGGAAGAACTGATCGAATCCCGGCGCGTAGTTATCAGGATTGATTGCGGCCAGAATCGCCTTGTCATAAGGATCAGTGATGGGCACTAGCCAGAGGCCGGCCGCATACACCAGCCCGGCGGTGATGGCATATCCCGCTACTACGATGAGAAGGCGCACCGGGGTGCTTCCGGATTTGGTCCATTTCATAAAAACCGTCACTTTCAGCGTTGGAGATAATTGTTTGCCACGCGGCGAAATGCCGAGCCTGAGAAGGCGGGCCTGGCGCGGAGGCGGGCAGGCCGTGGTTTTGTGAAGCATAATGCGCACGGGGTTTGAAGGTCAAGAAATGTGTGGGTTTCATGACCGCGCTAACTCTTGAATCAACGGCTGTTTATATGCTACACTTCCTATCTTGTTCCAGGCGGGGATCTGTCTGGACACACCGTGAAGGGCATCCATTCCCAGTGGAACGCTACCGCCGGACGTATGTTTGAGAATCTGACAAAAAAACTGGAGCTGGCCTTCAAGAATATTCGCGGGCAGGGCCGCCTGACCGAAAAGAATATGAAGGATGGTCTTCAGGAGATCCGCGTGGCGCTCCTGGAGGCGGATGTCAATTACAAGGTAGTCAAGAAGTTTATTGAGGATGTGCAGGAGCAGGCCGCCGGGCAGCAAGTCCTTGACAGCGTTAATCCTACACAACAAATCATAAAGATCGTTCATGACGAGCTGGTGCGGATCATGGGCGAAAAACATGAGGGCCTTCGCCGGGCGGAATCCGGCCCGACGATCCTCATGATGGTTGGTCTTCAGGGCCAAGGCAAAACGACGACCGCCGGCAAACTGGGCCTTATGCTCAAGAAAAAGGGCCATAAGCCGTTGCTGGTCGGCGCGGACGTCTACCGCCCGGCGGCCATCCGACAGTTGGAGATTGTGGCGAAACAGGCCGGAACCGAGTTTTTCAGCCTCGGAGAGAACGCCAATCCCGTGGATACGTGCCTGATGGCCCGCGGCGAAGCGCAAATGCGCGGCTGCGACACCATCATCCTGGACACGGCGGGGCGCCTGCACGTGGACGAATCCATGATGCTGGAGGTGCGGCAGATTTCGACGCAGGTCAAGCCGCACGAAATCCTCTTTGTCGCCAACGCCATGACCGGTCAGGACGCCGTGCGGTCCGCGAAGCAATTCCACGACACGCTGCCGTTGACCGGGGTGATCCTCACCCAGATGGACGGCGACGCGCGGGGTGGCGCGGCCATCAGCCTGATCGAGGTAACGGGCTGCCCCATCAAATTCGTGGGGACCGGCGAGAAGCTCGACGCACTGGAGCCGTTCCATCCGCGGCGGCTGGCCGACCAAATCCTGGGCATGGGCGATGTGGTGTCGCTGGTGGAGAAGGCGCAGGAGGTGGTGGACCGCGAACAGGCGCTCAAGTTTCAGGAGAAGGTTCGCAAGGCCGAGTGGAACCTGGAAGATTTCCTGCAGCAGATGCAGCAGATGAAGAAAATGGGCCCCATGGGCGATCTGTTAAAAAAGATTCCGGGGCTGAACAAAATGCTGCCGCAGATGAACGGCGTGCCGGAAGACGAGTTGAAGTACACCGAGGCGATCATCTACTCGATGACGCCCAGGGAACGGCGGCACCCGAAGATCATCAACGGGAGCCGGCGGCGGCGGATTGCCGCGGGCAGCGGCACCAGCGTGCAGGACGTGAACGCACTGCTAAAAGATTTTGAGAAAATGAAGAAAATGATGAAGGACATGATGAAGGGATCGAAAGGCCGTGGTCCAAGGATGCCCCTGGGACCGGGCATGTTGCCCTTCTAGCAACGAAAGAGGACACCTGATGGCAACAGCAATTCGAATGAGGCGGGTTGGCCGGACGCACAAGCCGTATTACCGGGTTGTGGTAATCGATTCCCGGGACCGGCGCAGCGGAACGGAAGTGGACCTGATCGGCGTGTATCAGCCGTGCGCGCGGCCCAAACCGATCGTGAACGTGGATGCGTGCAAGGCCCTGGGATGGCTGCGCAAGGGCGCCCAGCCCTCGGATACGGCCAAAAACCTGTTCAGCAAGCTGGGGATTATGAAGCACTTCCACGACGGAACGACGCCGGAAGCCCCCGCGGCCCCCGTGGCCGAAGCCGCGCCGGAAACCCCTGCGGAAGAAACCGCCGTCCAGGAAGCGTAGAGCGCCGATTCGGACGGCACTAACCGTAATTATCTACTTATATTGGAAGTATGCATGAAAGACTTGGTGGAATTTATTGCGAAAAAGCTGGTGGACCATCCGGATGACGTGCAAGTGCAATTGATTGAAACGGAAGAAGGACACGAGTACAAGCTGCATGTTCATCAGGAAGATATGGGGCGCGTCATCGGAAAAAGCGGACGCACCGCGAAGGCCATGCGCACCCTGTTAAGCTCGGCGGCCGCGAAAAACAGCCTCCGCGCCTCCCTGGAAATCGTCGAATAACCGGCAGCTGGCGGTTGGCGGCCAATGGCTGGCGGCTAACGGCTAGCGGCTAACGGCTACTCCATGAGGATTGACGTCCTCACATTGTTCCCGGAGATACTGGAAGCGCCCTTAAAGGCCAGCCTGCTCGGAAAAGCGGTGGCCGACGGCCTCCTGACCGTGGGCCTGACCCAACTCCGGGACTTTACGGCGGACCGGCACCGTACGGTGGACGATGCCCCCTATGGCGGCGGCGCCGGGATGGTGATGAAATGCGAGCCGCTTTTCGCGGCCGTGGAAAGTTTAAGAGAACGCAACAGCCTGAAACGGATCATCCTGTTGTCCCCCCGGGGACGGCGCCTGGACCAGGCCCTCGTGCGCGAACTCGCGCAACAGCCCGACCTCGTGCTTATTTGCGCGCGGTACGAAGGCGTGGACGAGCGGGTGTCGCAGGCCTTGGTGACGGATGAAATCTCCATCGGGGATTACGTGCTCAGCGGCGGGGAATTACCCGCCCTGGTGCTCATCGAGGCCATCAGCCGCATGATCCCGGGCGTGGTCGGCGATTGGGAATCGGTCGCCACCGATTCCTTTTACGAAGGCCGGCTGGGCGCGCCGCAGTATACGCGGCCGCCGGAATTCCGGGGAATGGAAGTTCCCCAGGTGTTGCGGGACGGAAATCACGCGGCGATACGCCGCTGGAAGAAAAAAGAGGCCCTGCGCGCGACTTGGACGCGGCGGCCCGATTTACTGAAGGACTTGGACGAAGAAGAGAAGAAACTGCTCGCCGAAATCGAGCGTGAAACGCCGATGCCGGAGAGGGAGAACACACCGTGAATCTCGTGGAAGAACTCAGCAAGAAACAAATGAAAACGCCGGAAAACCTCCCGAAGTTCAATATCGGCGACACGGTCCGCGTGCATTTTCGTATTGTGGAAGGCGATAAAGAACGCATCCAGGTTTATGAAGGCGTGGTCATCGGGCAAAACGGCGGCACCAGCGCCAATGCCACCTTCACCGTGCGCCGGGTCGCTTTCGGCGAGGGCGTCGAACGCGTGTTCCCGCTGCACTCCCCGCGTGTGGCCAAGGTGGAAGTGACCCGCGAGGGCCATGTCCGCCGCGCCAAACTCTATTACCTGCGCGAACGCATGGGCAAAGCGGCCCGCGTCAAAGCCAAACAGCGCAGCACCAAGGCCGCCGGGGCCAAAGCGTCCGCCCCGTCCGCCGAATAATCCCTCCTGAAACCATCAACCACGGGCGCACCCGCCAAGGGGCGGCCCGTGGTTGCTTTTTTTCGCTCCGGCTATTCGCCGCTCAGGCGGCGGCGCAGGGCTTCCAGTTCATTGCGCAATTCCCAGGGCATTCGGGGGCCCAGCCCGTCGAAGAAACTCTCGATATCGGCGGTTTCCCGCAACCACGCATCCCGGTCCACGCGCAACAACTCGTCCATTACATCCGAACCCAGGTCCAGGCCGGTCATGTCCAGCGCGCCGGCGGTTGGCACATATCCAATCGGCGTTTCTTCCGCCGGGGCTTCACCGCGTGCCCGCTGTAAAATCCACTCGAGCACGCGCAGGTTCTCGCCATACCCCGGCCACAAGAAGTTGTTGTCGTGGCCGCGCCGGAACCAATTCACATGGAAAATCTTCGGGGGATGCTTGACCACACGCCCCATCGCGATCCAATGCTTGAAGTAATCCGCCATGTTGTAGCCGCAGAACGGAAGCATGGCGAACGGGTCCCGCCGCACTTCGCCCTGTTTGCCATATTGCGCCGAGGTGCGCTCCGACGCCATGCTCGCCCCCACGAACACGCCATGGCTCCAGTTCAGCGCCTCATACACCAGCGGCGCCAGGGCGTTGCGGCGCCCCCCGAAAATGAACGCGGAAATGGGCACGCCGTGGTGATGATCCACCCGGAACGAAGCCGACGGGCATTGCCGTAAGGGAGCGGTGGCCCGGCTGTTGGGATGCGCCCCGTCAATCACTTTTCCCTTCTCGTCCTTCATCCCCGGTTTCCAGGGGCGGCCCAGCCAATCCAACGCATCGGCGGGCGGTTCCTCGTCGCAGCCTTCCCACCACACCGTGCCGTCCTTGCCCAGCACCACATTGGTGAAAATCGTGTTTTTGGCCATGGTGACCATCATGCTCGGATTCGTCTTCGAATTCGTGCCCGGCGCCACGCCGAAAAAGCCCGCTTCGGGGTTGATCGCCCACAGACGGCCATCCGTGTCCGGACGAATCCACGCAATGTCATCGCCAATCGTCCAGATGCGGTAGCCTTTGCACTTCAGGCCCTCCGGCGGGATCAGCATGGCGAGGTTCGTTTTTCCGCAGGCGCTCGGAAACGCCGCCGCCACGTATTCAATGCGGCCATTCGGCTCCTCGATGCCCAAAATAAGCATGTGCTCCGCCAGCCACCCCTCCTGCCGGGCCATCCAGCTCGCAATGCGCAGGGCGAGGCATTTCTTGCCCAGCAGGACGTTGCCGCCATAGCCGGAATTGACCGACCAAATGGTGTTATCTTCAGGGAAATGCAGAATGCGGCGTTTCTCGGGGTCCAATTGCGCCTTGCTGTGCAGGCACCGCGTAAAATCGTTGCTGTTGCCCAGCGTGTCCAGCACTTCCTTGCCCGTGCGGCACATAATCAGCATGTTCAACACCACATAGATGCTGTCAGTCAATTCGATGCCCACCTTGCTGAAGGGCGACCCGATGGGGCCCATCGAAAACGGCACCACATACATCGTGCGCCCGCGCATCGAACCGCGGAAGAAGTTTGCCGCCTCGAAATAGGCCTCCTCCGGATTCTTCCAGTTGTTGGAAGCGCCGGCATCGGCCTCGCGGCGGCAGCAGATGAAGGTCTTGTCTTCGCTGCGGGCCACGTCCAGCGGGTGCGTGCGGTGGTAATAACACCCCGGAAGCTTCTCCTGATTCAGTTCAATCATCTCGCCGGTCTTGCAGGCCACCTCCCGCAGGGCGTCCCGCTGCGCATCGCTCCCATCAATCCAGACTATCTGGTCCGGCAGGCAGAGCGCCGCCATTTCGTCAATCCAGTTCACCAACAACCGGTTTGCACTCAGGGGTTTTGTCCAGTCCGTCATTGTTGTAACTCCTTGTTGATGGGATAGAGTTCTCCGGCGCTGAAGATACTTCGAATTATCTTGCGCACACATGCTTGCCGGCAATTCTTTGCCCAAGCCCTTGAACGGCGGTCCAAATCCCTCTGGAGGCCGTTTCGCAAACCGGGTCCGCGCGTCCCATGCCGCGCCTTTAGGGTTCCGATTCGCTGCAAGACGTCTTTATAATAGCATGTTCCATGCGCAGGAGGCAATGCCGGGCTTGGGCGCGCTCCGGTCCAGGGCGTATAATGGGACCTGGAGATGTGCTTGGAATGCCCGACGCGAATCAATTGCCGTTTTTCATTCAACTGCTCGAGGACCCTTCCGAAATGGTGCGGGACGCCCTCGCGGGGGAATTCGCGGCGTTCGGCGGCGGCCTGGAAGAGGCCCTGAACCAGTTGCCGGCGCCCCCGGACTCCCAACAACGCGAGGTAATCCGAAATCTCCTGACCGAACCCGCCCGATGGCAAAAACATCAACAGGAAAGACTCCGTTCCCAATGGCCTTCCTGGTATACGCTCCCCGATGCCCTCGACCGCCTCGAAGCCGCCCTTTCTCTCCTGGCCGACTTTCTGGAGCCCCCCAATTTCCCCAAAACCCGTGAAATCCGGCCGGTTCACCAATTGCTGGATGAATTGGCGGAGGCCTTCGGACAACAGGAAGGGCCGCGGGACGCACTGGCCCTGGCCAACTTCCTCTTTGAAACCTTCGGGTTGAAGGGAACGCAGGAGAAGTATCACGATCCCAGGAACAGCAGCCTGCGCCATGTGATTGAAACCAAACAAGGCATTCCCATCACCCTCGCCTGTATTTACATGCTCACCGGGCGGCGGCGGAAGCTCGATATCCGGGGATGCAACTGGCCCAGTCATTTTCTCACCCGCATCTTCGCGGACGGGACCTGGATGCTGGTGGATTGTTTCAATGGCGGCCATGCCCTTGATCAGGAATCCTTCTTGAAAATGCAGGGGCCCTCGCGCGAAGCCGCCCTCTTAATGATTGAAGACGAACCCACCGCCGAAATCATCCTCGCCCGCGTCCTCCACAACCTCGTCCGCGCCTGCCGCCAGTACGAAGAAAACGACAATGCCGCGTTCATCCTTGAATTGCTCAAAGACCTCAAAGAGCAAGGCGCGAAACCACGGTGGCCAGTATAACCTTCAATAACTGGAACTCATTTTTTTGACACCTGTCGCGCATATTCCGCATCATCCACGAGGTTATCGAATATTACGGTTATTTTGCGATCTTATGCTTTTGTGATATACTTGTTAAGTGATTATCAGGACGTTGTTATATACTGGTGTCGGCTTTTAGGTAAAAGGAAATATCGCGTGTTTACGTGCAATCGAATGGAAAAAATAATTTTCCGCCTGCGAACTGTGGTCCCTCTCTTAGCCACAGTATCTTTTCTATTGGTTGCAACATTCCTTGTGGTTAATATCACAAATCCCTGGGTATGGATTCCTTCTCTGTTTTTTTTCTTCTTGCTGGGATTTGGCCTGTATGCCCTCTACGATGGCTGGGATTTTTATCTCCGGATGCGGGCGTAAACTAGTCAGGAACCTCCGCTTTCACGATGAGGGGTTATTTCTTTTTGGGTTTTGATTTTTTAACCGGTTGGTTTACCGGACCACCTCCAGAAAGCATATGGGACTGATACAGTGTTCGGTCCATGACTTTCGCCAATATCCAGCGAAACACCAAAATCGCCAACACATAACATACCATGGTCACAATGGCGATATAGGCGATCCCGCGCAATAACAACCGGATGTTTTGGATCACCAGGGTTTCTTTTTCTCCGGGTAAAAGAGTTGACAATAGTAGCAAGAGTGAAGCGGTCAGAAACCCGAATCCCACAACAATAAATATGCTTGAGGGTATTGAATAGACCTGCCCCAGCCGGTAAGCGCTGGGGCGGTTCTTGCTTATTTCCCAGTTGCACTCTGCAATAGACCGGTTCATTTGAAGCACCAACCCCAACGATGCTGCGGCAAATCCTACTCCCGCAAACACTAATAGAGCCGACACCTCTAAAGAGCTTGTTTCCCAAAACTTGTTGGATTCCAGCCAACTCAGCAACCCCACAGCATATCTCCCTCTATACGTGTTCCTGGCGCAAGATTCCATCGAGGATGTCATTGCCCTGTGCGGCTAAAACAGGGCTGTAATAGCGGCAAATGGCCTTTCGGCGGTCCCCTTTGTGGTTGTGCTTGTGCTTGTTTTCAATTCTTATATGCGTTCCGTCCACGACAACAATATGTGGGGCATCTTCAACCGGAACATGCCAAAAGGATACCGCACCGCTGGTTTTTCCACGTTGCAGCCAATGTCCGCAGTCTTCAATGTTTTTGTTTACCCCGGGGCCAACCACCAGCACGTCAATATGGATTCCCCGTGTGATGGCGCGTTCAATGGCATCGCGCACGGGTGGCTTATCGTACAAGTCTTCTCGAAGGGAACCGCTAATCACTCTCACTTCCCATCTTGCCAGATCGAACAGATGCACGAATTGCCGTTTGGTGGATTCCATATTCCGATTTGGGCCATATATAGACAATCCGATATCTCGGCCCAAAGCGGCTTCACACACCGCCATACCCAATACAACCGCAACGCCAAACACAATAATACCCCCTGATGCAACCGTCACCGCGGATGCCGCCACAAACCCTATTCCCAACAAGGCAAGAATAATCCATCGGCGAGATTCTCCGTTCCGGCCCATCATCGTTTCCCTCCCGTCTTTTCAGCGCACGCTTCATCCCTGTTCATTATACGCTCCTGATCTCCCTAAGGGATCCTTTCCTCCTGGCCCTTCCGCTCACGGCGTTGGCATTGATCTCCTGCTTCACCGCACCGCCCCAGTATACACAATTCGCCCAGAAGAGTAAAACAACTATCATTGGTGGTGCCTCGCTAATTACAAACCCCGGCATCAAGGCGGATTGTCTGTCATCGAGCCATTGAAATACGGATCACCGATGAATACAATCCGATGAAAGTTTGTGTGCCGAAATATTCCGCGGTACACCTGTCCAAGGCATCAGTCCGCATCCGGGGAACCCATCCTCCCCGGGTTCCATGGAGTCGAAGTGTGCAGGGAAACCTGAAAAACAAACCGCAAAGAGAAATTCCCGAAATCGTAAAATCCTTTTTGGCGCTGGGATTCGGCCTGTTTCTCGTGGGTCTCCTGGTGTTCGGGGTCGAGCTTTATTTCCGGCATCTCCGGGCGAATTACCTGGCGTTGAAACCGGAGGACGAGGTGTGGGAACCCGGCCCCTGGCTATACGGTTCGGACTATGGGTATGAGTACCTTCCGGAGGTGGTGGTTGAACACAAAAAAACCTCCTATGGGAAGCCCGTATTTTCCAGCGTCTTTTCGATTGATGCATGCGGTCACCGCATTACCCCGGTGGACCACCGCGAAGACCGGACCCATTTCATGGCCTTTTTCGGATGTTCCTTCACCTTTGGACAGGGCGTGAATGACGATGAAACCTTGCCGGCCCAAATGGCGCGGCGCGCACCCGCTTATATGCCGTATAATTACGCCCTGCCCGGCTACGGCCCCCAGCAAATGTTGCTGAAACTAATGCACTATGATTTACGGGGCGAGATCGCGGAAAAACAGGGGGTGGGCCTCTACCTGTTCCTCGACGACCATGTCGAACGCGCCATCGGCTCCATGCGCCACATTACAAGCTGGGCCAAAGGATTCCCCTGTTTTGAAGAACAACAGGGCGCACTCGCCTATCTGGGGAGTTTTGAACAGGCCCATCCCTACCGGACCTGGTTCCACCGACTGTTGGCCCGAGAGACTATCCTGCGTTATTATGGCGTGAACTGGCCCATTTCTCCCTCCATTTATGACATGGACCTGACCGCCGCCATCATTGCGGAGAGCGCCAAACGCTTTGCCGAGCTGTTCCCGGGAAGCCCTTTCCATGTGGTGTTTTATCCCCAAATGTCGTGTCGTTACGGCGGTGATGTTCTTCGCGCACTGGGGAAATATCCGGTTTCCTGCCTGGATTACAGGACCTTGTTCAGGAATGTTCCACTGGAGCAAATCCGGTTTCTTGATCTTCATCCCACCCCGGAAGCGTATGCGTGCATGGCCCGGGTGCTGGTGAGCGAACTCCAGCTTGGCGCGCAATGCCCCGGTTCTTAGGAAATGGCGTCCGGCGGTATTTGCGGGTGTTTTTCCCCATTCGCCGGCTTTACATGGAGGAAATAAACCTGCTACGATGCAGGCTCCTGTGCGGATGAACAGTGGGGTTGTCCGCCTGTCAGGAAGCAAAGAACCGTATTCTGGAGTTATCCAGGAGGAGGAGGCGAAATGCAGACCTCGTTGATTATTGAGTCGAACGGAAACGGGAAGCAGAAACTGGACAAGTTGTTGAGCGAAGGATGGACGGTGGTGTCCATCACCCCGAATCACGGCAAGAGCTATAACGATTTTCTGGTGATTTTGGAAGAGCACTAGTTTCCACGGCAGCCCCTTTCGGCGGGAAGTCCTTATGCTTCCCGCCGTTGCTATTTAACGATTCCGCCGGACGGTTTTCCGCCCGCCCGTTGCACCTGCTTTCCCAATACCGGTATGATCCCCCCGTGATGCGGCGCAGGAACGGAATGCGCCCAAAGACAAGGAGAAAAAGGATGTCTCGAAAAATGTTGCTCGTGGCCATTGCCGTGGTGCTTGCATTGGGCGCCACCCTGATAGCCCGTAACTTCTTGGGTTCGCCGGTTACGGCGGAACAATTGAAAAAGGAACTCGACGTGCAAAAGAAACTCGATCTCGCCAAAGCCGATGAAACCGCACCCCCCGCCGCGAATGCTTCCGCCCCGGCGCCCGCCGCGCCCGCCGCATCAGCGCCTGCTCCGGCGCCCGCCGCGGCGGCACCAGACGGAGAATGGCCCGCCGCCGCGCCGGACGTGTTCAAGGCGAAATTCGAGTGCTCGATGGGGGATTTTGTCATCGAGTGCCACAAGGACTGGGCGCCCATCGGGGTCGAGCGTTTCTATGAACTCATCAAGAGCACTTTTTTCAACGATGCGCGGTTTTTCCGGGTGCTTCCGGGCTTCGTGGCGCAATTCGGTATTCCGGCGGATCCGAAACTGGCCGCCGAATGGCGCGTGAAGACCATTAAAGACGAGCCGGTGAAGCACAGCAATGAAAAGGGCACGATCACCTTCGCAAAATCCAGCGCGCCCAATTCCCGCACCACCCAATTGTTCATCAACTTCGCGGACAACCAACAACTGGACGGCATGGGCTTCTCCGCGTTCGGGAAAGTCACCGAAGGCATGGACGTGGTAATGAAAATCAATGCGGAATACCGGGAAGCCCCCAATCAGGGCATGATTCAGGCCAAGGGCAATGAGTACCTGACCCAGTCTTTTCCTCGGCTGGATTTCATCAAGAAGATCAGCCTGGTGAAGTAATCTTCCGGATCACCGGACAGGACGGCGTGTGTGAAAAAGAACGGCATGCATTTGTTGTGGCTGTTGCCGCTGGCGGCCATCCTTTTCGGCGCGAACATCGGCGGCTACGACCTCTGGCCGCCGGATGAGCCGCGCTTCGGGGAAGTTGCCCGGGAAATGCTTGACAGCGGCAATTACCTGATGCCCACCGTCAATGGCGTGCCCTACCAGGAAAAACCGCCGCTGTTAAACTGGCTCGCCGTACTGGCCTCTCTGCCCGGCGGCGAAGTTACGGAGATCACCGCCCGGATTCCATCGCTGATCGGCGGGTTGCTCGCCGTCCTATTCACGTTTCTTCTGGCGGCCGAGTTGTTCGGGAAACGCGTGGCGGTTTTATCCGCCCTCATCCTGATGACCTGTTTCCGGGTGTGGTGGGAGGCGCGCACCGGGCGCACCGACATGCTGCTCGGCGCATCCCTCACGGCCACCCTTTACTTTTTCTGGCGCTGGGAGGAATCACGCCGCGCCGCGTGGCTGCTCGCACTGTATCTCGCGCTGGTGGCCGCCACGTATGCCAAAGGCCCCATGGGGCTGCTCTTTTCCGCCTTGTTCGTAACCGCCTTCTATTGGGGCAACCGGTCCGCGCGGAAACAATTGCACTGGCTCATCGGCGCGCTGCTGATTATCGGGGCGGGATTGCTCTGGTTCATTCCCGCGCGCATGGCGGCCGCAGGCTTTGAAACCACCGCCGCGGGCGAAGCCATGGCCTCCGACATTCTGCGCAATACCCTCGGCCGGTTCCTCGGTTCGAGCAAAGCGGCTTGGCCGTGGTATTACGTTGAAACCGTCCCCGCGGATCTCGGCCCTTGGGCGCTCTTTCTCCCCTGGACGATTGCATGGACCTGGACGCGGCGTGCTGAAAACAAGATGATGCGCTTTCTCCTGTGCTGGACCGTCCCCGCGTTCATTTTCATGTCGATCTCCATTGGAAAGCAGGCGCAATACCTGCTGCCGTTGTTTCCGGCGTTCGCCATTCTGAGCGCGGCCGCCATCCTGGACCTTGTAGACAGTGACCGGGCGCGCTGGCGTAAAGTCACCGCCGCCGTGTGGGGTGCGCTCCTTGTGTTTACGGGGCTGGGCGCGTTCGGAATTGTATTCACCCCCTACAAGGAAAGTTTCACCGGCGGCATCGCCCTGTTGGCCGTCGTTGCCGCCGTTTTCGGCCTTTACCTGCTCTATTGGGCGCGGAAATCCCCGATGAAATCCCTGCCTTGGATCATGGCCGGGCAGATGGCCGTGCTGTGTGTCCTGTGCGCGTACTGCGCGTTTCCGGTCATCAACCGGCACAAATCCGCGCGCGATTTTTGCGCGCCGGTCCGCGCGATGGCCGAAGCGCATCAGGAGTTCCGCCTGTACTCCGTGGGCTTCTCGCGCGAAGAATACATCTACTACTCCCGCCATTTTCACGAAGAAGTGCTGACCGGTCTGGTGGGTCTCGAAGGAATGCAGGGCATTGACCTGAAGAAAATGGCGGAACAGCAGAAAAAGGCCCGCAAACTCATTGCGAAATCCGTCGAGGATGTTCCCGTGGCCGATATCAGCGCGATTACCCCCGAAGAACTCCAGGCCCTGCGGCAGGCCATGAACAAGGCCATTGAGAATACGGGCAAGCACGCCGAGGCGCTGAAAATGTTCGAAGGGGCGCTCCAAAACGAGATTGACGCCTTCGCCCGGAAATTTTCCGAATCCACGCCCGCCTTCATGTTCGTGCAGGATGAAGATTGGCGTTGGCTCTACACCCTGCATTCCAGGCCCCCCGCGCACACCCTGCTGCGGCATCAGCACGTGGGGAGCCGCGAGGTGCTGCTGTGGGCGAATGCCGCCGCGGCGAAGCTTGTGTCCGCCCGCCGTTAGCCCGAATGCCGCCGTGCGGACGATTTCGGAGGATAGCGTGGAACCTTTGGGGAAAATCCGGCATCCATCTCTTGTATGTGAAGTTGCCGGGGGTTGAGCATCCTCAGTATACTCTCTGCTATGATGATTGTTATGAAGAAAGCCGTATTAAATGCGTTTTGAAGCCTATGTAGCCGCACGATACCTGCGGGGGAAACGGAAGAACCGCTTCGTTAACCTGATCGGGATTATCTCGGTGGCGGGGGTGTGTGTCGGGGTCATTACGCTTATCGTGGTGATGAGCGTGATGACCGGCTTTGACATCGAATTGATGAACACCATCGTGGGCAACCGCTCGCATCTGACGGTCTACGCCAGGGGAGAATCCACCATCGGCGATTGGGAAAAGGCCATCCAGGATGTCAGCAAACAATGCCCGCAGATCGTGGCGGCCAGCCCGATGATCACTGTCGAGGCGTTGCTCCGCAATGGCGAAAGCACGACCGGCGCTTTGATCCTGGGGTGTGACCCGCAACTCCAGTCGAAGGTCACGGACCTCGAAAAGAACCTGAGCAACACGGAAGGGCGCACGTTTGGCCGGGGCGAATTGCCGAAGGAAAAGGAGATTGTGCTGGGCTACCGGCTCGCGAACCGGATTAACGCTTCGGTGGGGGACGAGGTGGTGGTGTTCACGGCGCGCTCGACGGTGAAAGCCATGCTGGGCAAGCAGATGGGCACGCCGGTCTGGCTGAGGGTGAGCGGCATATCACAGGCGCGCATGTCCGATTTTGATGAACTGTATTCCTTTGTGGACTTGGCCACGGCCCGGATGCTGAAAGGGCAAACGGGGGTGGACGGCATCCAGGTGAAACTTTCGGATCCATTTGAGGCGGATGCCGTTTGTACGGCTATCCGGGCGGCCCGGCTGCCGTATACCGGCCAGACGTGGTATCAGGATCAGGAGGCCTTTTTCGAGGCGCTCAAGCAGGAAAAACTGGTGATGTTCATTATCCTGGCGTTCATCGTGCTGGTGGCGGCGTTCAACATCACCAGCACGCTGATCATGATTGTGATGGAAAAACGGCGGGACATCGGCATCCTGCGGACCCTGGGCTCCAGTGGCGGTTCCATCCTGCTCTTGTTCATTCTCCAAGGCTTGATGATCGGATTGAGCGGGGCATTCTTAGGCACCCTGATCGGGGCCGCGCTCGCGTATAACCTGAATCCCATTGCGGAGTTTCTCGCGGGACTGCTGGGGGTCGATCTGTTCAACAGCACGATTTATTACTTCGATCATATTCCCGTGAAGGTGGTGCCCCGGGATGTGTTCTGGATTACCTTCTCCGCCGTTGTGCTGACGTTCCTTTCCACGCTGTATCCGGCCTGGAGCGCGTCGCGCGTAAACCCCGTGGATGCCCTGCGCTATGAGTAATGTAATCGAGTGCCGTAATCTCGAAAAAGCCTATCATGACGGCACACGCGAACTGCGCATCCTCAATGGCGTGAATCTCCAGGTGGGGGAAGGCGAAATCCTGGCTATCAGCGGCCCCTCCGGCGTGGGCAAGAGCACGCTGCTCCATATCATGGGCACGTTGGACCAGCCCACCGGCGGCGAAATCCTGATTCGCGGGAAATCCCTTCACCAACTAAGCTGGAACGCGGTTAACGAGGTGCGCAACAAGGAAATCGGGTTCGTGTTCCAGTTTTACCACCTGCTGCCGGAATTTTCCGCGCTCGAAAACGTCATGATGCCCGCGCTCTGCCGGGGCGCCACCCGCAAGGCCTGCCGCGCCCGCGCCGAGGAATTGCTCAATAAAGTGGGACTAAGCGAACGCATGACGCACAAGCCGGGCCAGCTTAGCGGCGGTGAACAGCAACGCGCCGCCATTGCCCGCGCCCTCTTCAATAAACCCGGAGTCGTATTGACCGACGAACCCACCGGCAACCTCGATGAGACCACCGGGGCCAGTATTCTCGAACTTCTATGGGGCCTTAACGAGAAAGACGGCTTGACCCTCGTGATCGTCACCCACGACGAACAACTCGCCGCCCGCGCCCACCGCTGGGTGCACCTCCACGCCGGGAAAGCCCACACAAAGAAATAGCACGGTCTTTTTTCTTTTCCACACAAGAGCGTTTTCATTTTTCGTGCAAAGTTGACACAGTGTGAAATTAGCGGGTATAACTTCGCCCCGGAGCTGTTTACGATACGAGCGCTGCTAGTCATGGAGGGAGACACCGGGTGAAACATTTCTTTGAACGCAAATCCCTGGAGTTGCTGTTGGAGGAGATGAATGGGGAGCATCGCCTTCACCGGGCGCTGGGGCCGGTGGCCCTGACGGCGCTGGGGATCGGCACGATCATCGGGGCGGGGATATTTGTGGTGACGGGGCAGGTGGCGCGGGATGTCACGGGGCCGGCCATCATCATGTCGCTGGTCTTCTCGGGAATGGCGTGTGTGTTTGCCGCGCTGTGTTATGCGGAGTTTGCCTCGATGGCCCCCATCGCGGGGTCGGCCTACACGTATGCGTATGCGACGCTGGGGGAGGCGTTCGCCTGGATCATTGGCTGGGACCTGATCGTCGAATACACCATCGCGTCCTCCACGGTGGCGCACGGCTGGTCGGCGTATTTTCAGAAGCTGTTGCATTTGTTTGGGCTGGAATTGCCGGCGATGTTTTCCAAAGCGCCATTTGACGGCAATCTGCATCTCACGGGCACCCTGATTGACTTGCCGGCCGTGCTCATTTCCGTAATTCTCACGGTGGTGCTGGTGATTGGCATCCGGGAGAGCGCCTGGGTGAACGGGATTATGGTGCTGATCAAGCTGTCCGTGGTCTTGCTGGTGATCCTGGTAGGCGTGTTCTTCATTCATCCGGAAAATTGGACGCCGTTCGCACCCTATGGATGGAAAGGCCTGAGTTTCTTCGGCGATTCGTTTATCTGGGGGGAACTGAGAGACGGCAAGCCCGTGGGGGTGCTGGCGGGGGCGGGGATGATGTTCTTTGCCTACATTGGTTTTGACGCGGTATCCACGCAGGCGGAGGAAGCGCGCAATCCCCGCCGGGACGTGCCCATCGGCATCATCCTCTCGCTGCTGATATGCACGGCGCTCTATATCGCGGTGGCGGCGGTGATCACGGGCATGGTGCCCTATGATCGTATTGACCGCGACGCGCCCGTGGCGGCGGCGTTCATGTCGGTGGGGCTGCCCTGGGCGCAGTTTGTGATCTCCGTGGGGGCGCTCACCGGCATCACCTCGGTGCAACTCGTGTTGATGCTCAGCCAGCCGCGCGTGCTGCTGGCCATGGCCCGGGACGGCATGCTGCCGCCCAAGTTCTTCGCGGCGGTGCATCCGCGCTTCAAGACGCCCTGGAAAACCACTATCATGACGGGTGTGGCGGTGGGCACCATTTCGGGATTGCTGCCCCTGCGCATTTTATTGGAACTGGTCAATATCGGCACCCTGCTGGCGTTTGTGATTGTGTGCCTCTCGGTGCTGGTCATGCGCCGCCTCCGGCCCGAAGTGGAACGCCATTTCCGCTGCCCCTTCGTGCCTTTTGTGCCGGTGATGGGCACGATCCTCTGCCTGATCCTCATGTTCTCCCTCCCCTCCGAAAACTGGCTGCGCCTGATGGTGTGGTTCGCCATCGGCTTCGTCATCTATTTCTTCTACGGGCGCCACCACAGCGTCCTGGCCAAACGGCGCCGGGAAAACAAGTAGCGAAGCATGGCCGGAATAGGGCGAATTTCGCAAATGCCTCAGTGAAAACCCGGTATTGTTTTTGGGGGGAGATTGCGGTATACTGGGTATCACCTAATGGGTGAACGGGTGAATTATGCGGTTTCGTTTTGAGAAAAAGATGCTTATGGAAGCCTGGTCCTTATCTTGGATTTGGCGGATTATCATTAATCGATGAGGAGAAGTCTTATGGAACAGTATCCAGTTCCTTCACGCGTGCCCGCCCCAGGACGAATTCTGGAAAAGGAATTGCAGGCGCGCGGGTGGACTCAAAAAGAACTTGCACTCCGGGTAAAACGGCCCGTGCAGGCCATCAATGAGATAATAAAAGGGAAAAAAGCCATTACCCCGGAAACGGCCCTGGATTTATCGGATACCCTTGGCACCTCCCCGGAATTCTGGCTCAATTTGGAAATGACCTATCGTCTTCATCTGGCACAACAGAAGCGCATGGTTGTCCGCTGAATTGTGACGAGATGTGGTAATCCCTCTGCGGAATCCGCTCAAGAGTGTGTGTAGATAAATGTCCCATCCCGCAGGGTTTTATTCACCACCCCTTTTGTTTCGAGATGCCGCAGATGGGCGGCGGCCTCGCCCACGGCAAACCATTTCTGCATGAGTGGGAAATGATCCCAGGATTGGGCAACGAAATCCCATGTCATTTGCGTGGCCACCGCGTAAGCGGTATCCACGCCTGTCTTGAGAATCCGTACGACTTCTTCTTCCCGTGTCAGGTGGTGCGCCTTCAACTCCTCGATGCGTTCCCGGAAGTTGCTGAATTTCCGCCGGTGTCCGGGCAAAACGAGAGCCACCTCCAACGCGTAAACCTTATCCAGGCTTGCCAAATACGTCCCCAGCGTGTCGTTGTCGTCCGCGGTTGCGGAGATGTTCGGCGTAATATCGCCCAACACATGATCGCCCGACAGCAATATCCGGTGGTTCGATTCATACAAGCACAGATGGCCGGGACTATGCCCGGGCGTGCTCACGCAGGTGAACCGGTACCCGCCCGCCTCAAGGGCGTCTCCGTCATGCAGCACCGTGAATTCCGGATATTGCGGCGGACTGTTCCGGAGTCCAGGATGCTGTTTCATGGCCGCCTCAAGTCCTTCCGCCTGGAATCCGCAGGCCCGCCCGTATTTAATCAAACGGGCAAGAAAGGCGCCGGGAGTGAAGGTGTGCACCCACTGTGTTTCGGGTTCGTTAAAGAACACGCGGGAACTTTCCGAAGCGAGGGCAGGCACCAACCCCAGGTGATCCGCATGAAAATGCGTGATGAAGAAATCCGTTCGTGTCCGGTCCAAACCAAGCGCATCAAAACCCGCTTCCAGGGCGGCACGGCACTCCGGTTGGTTCATCCCCGTATCCACCACCAGAGCGCGTTCTTCCGAAGCGATGACATAGGAATTGATGTTCCGCAGGGGATTCCTGGGCAAGGGGACTTCTATTCGGAACAAATTTGGAAGAATCGTTTCTATCATGGGGATGCGGAGCCTTTCATTCCATAAGCCCACCAGGGACGGTAAGAGAATATCAAAGAAATTTCAGTGAAACCAGCGGATAGCAATGAACTGTATACGCGGGATGCTATAAATGAAAGGCGCCACACCCGAGTTAACCTTTCCTATTTGCCTTATGTCATACTTGCCTCTCTTTGCACACGGCGTTGAAGTGAAAGGTGCACGATATGGTGGTAAAGCAAAGCAATAACAAAATGTGGGCGATGGCAAGCCTGTGGTGGTTGGTTCAGGGATGGGTTTGGGCGCAGGTGATGTCAATGGGGCCGGATCGGCTGGTTTCACCATTATCGAACAGCGGTTTTGGGTATGTACGGATTCCAGGACAGCAAGATGTACTGTTGCCGCATGTGGACAACGTGGATGTCCGGAACACCGCGCATGGGTTCAGGGTGAAGGTGAAGTCGAATTATGGCGGGCTCATCGATGCCTTTCTTACGTATCGTTCCAAAGCCGGCGGCACGTGGAAGGTTACGGAGAAGCTGGTGGCCCGGAAAGCGTTGGAAACGGAAGAAATCGGCACGGGCCTGATTGGGATTTTGAATGATCCGCACTGGATCTTCGAACGCGGCCAACGCACCCTTACGTTGGATGGCCGGCCTGTCCTCATGCCTTCAGGTTCGGGGATGGAATGCCGGGCGGAAGTAAACCGGATGGATGTGGATGGATGCATGTCGATCCGGAGCAAGAAGCCGCTTCACATGGTGTACCGCGCTGCCACTAAATCCGACCATTGCCGATTCAGCGATATGCTGTATTTGAACTATATCGGCGAGCGAAGAATATGGAATGCGGGAGAGGTACTCTCCACGTTCAGCGCCACGGTTTCCTTCTCCACGCCCTCAAAGCCGTGTAGCTTCAAGTGAAAAGCAGCATAAATGATTCATACATAATGGATTATGATAGCAAGCGCATAAGCTGAGCACGATTTTTAACTTTTTTGCTTCCTTGGAACAGGGTATTATTATTAAAAATATTCCTTGTTCTTTAAATTCAAGTATAGTATACTTTCCTTATAATGATTTGTTAAGGAAAACATCATGTCAAATCCTATGCAAGAGACCCTTCAGGTTTTGCTGCGGTATAACCCTTGGTGGGAGGAAAAGAAGACGCCGGGGCTTCCTTCCTGGAAACGGAATGCCTTCCGGGAATTGGATCTGTGGCTGTACACCCCGCCTGCTCCCCGGGCAGTGTTACTAAGCGGAGCACGGCAAACGGGCAAAACCACCTTGTTGCTCCAGGAAATACAGGCTTTAATTGCCAGGGGAGTGCCTCCACAGAATATTCTATATGTCACATTTGATCATCCCTTGTTGAAGCAAGAGGGGCTGGAGCGCGTGTTGCAGCTTTGGCGCGAATATGAATCACCGGCGGAAGGGCCGGAATATCTGCTGTTGGACGAAATTCAATACGCAAAAGAGTGGCAGGTATGGTTGAAGCATCAAGTGGATTTTTTCAAGCAGCGGAGAATAGCCGTCACAGGTTCCGCTACGCCCTTGCTGATGGAAGGACAAGAGTCTGGGGTGGGCCGATGGCATACCATCCATCTCGGCACGTTGTCTTTTTTTGAATATCTTCACCTGAAAGGCATTGCC
Organism: uncultured Nitrospirales bacterium; assembly: GCA_964474205.1. GTDB lineage: Bacteria > Hydrogenedentota > Hydrogenedentia > Hydrogenedentales > CAILVY01 > CAILVY01. Next base: position 155,966 of record CAYYRW010000012.1, read on the forward strand.
GGATTTTCTCTCCCGGAAATCCCATCCCTGCGGGCTTTGTTCGATTGGACAACGGCTCAATTTGTGCAGGCGGGTGAGGCGGGGAGAGCGTTGATGCCGCATTTTCATGAGTATCTGTTGCGGGGCGGTTTTCCTCAATGCGCCCTGATACCCGATGTTGATGTCGCGCAACGGTTGCTGCGGGAAGATATCGTGGACAAAGTGCTCAAGCGTGATATGACCTCGCTTTTCGGCGTGCGGCGTGTGTTCGAGTTGGAGAAGGTGTTTCTTTACTTGTGTCTGCATGACGGCGGATTGCTGGATGTGACAACGCTCGCTAAAAATCTGGAGATGAGCAAACCCACGGTCAATAACTTCCTAGCGCTGCTGGAAGCGGCGCACTTGATTCACCGGCTGCCCCCGCATGGCTATGGCAAAGAAGTTCTTCGCGCCCGGCACAAAGTGTATCTGGCGGATGCGGCAATGGCCTCGAGTGTATTGTTGCGGGGGAAAGCCATGCTTCAAGAGGCCGCCCTTATGGGACAGGTGGTGGAAACCACGCTCTATAATCATCTTCGATCCCGCTATGGCGATGCGGGGGCGCAATTCTCCTATTGGCGCGGAAAAAAGAACGAGGAAGTGGATATTTTGCTAGAGGCGGCAAAAGAGCGGGCGCCCTTTGAAGTGAAATACCGTGTGCAGCATACGGGCCTTGGCGATCTGAAAGGCATTGCCGCGCTGTGTGCCACACAAAAAATCCCCCGCGGCTACGTGATCACGCGGGAGATGAATGATTTTGGCCTTTTCGCGCCGGAGCAAGAACCGGCAATTACCTTGTTGAAAATCCCCGCGCCGTTGGCCTGTTACTGGCTGGGGCAACCGGCTTCATCTTCTCACAAAGGGCTAGACATTTTTATGTAATAAGCAGAGAGATACATAAAAGTCGAGTCCGTGTTTTGAATTTGATAGATTGTCATCAGATGCGAAGAAGAAATTTATGTCTCTTGAAGGGATAATATCTTATGGGTTCTGCAGTACAAAAACCATATAAGAATATGCTTTTCTTCTTTTTTTCAGCCGCACTGTTCATGATATCTTGGCCAGCATGGGCAGATGCAGGCACTCCCCTGATGTGTGAGGTGATCCCCACCCCTTGGACACGTTTTCGGGGGGCGTTAGATGGCGATG
>CAYYRW010000013.1:0-155906 GCA_964474205.1 uncultured Nitrospirales bacterium
CCCGATGGCCCAAAACAACTGTTTTTGCTCGAATAACGTTGGGACAGCAGTGAAACCGAATGTTTTTGAAGGAAATGGGATATCCCCAGTGGATAAAGCGGCGCAATACTACAGTTATCCCTATCCACGGCCGATGGTGACGGTGGATGCGGTGGTGTTTACGGAGCGGGAGGGGCGGCGGGAAGTGCTGCTGATTCAGCGGAAGCACGAACCGTATGCGGGGGCATGGGCGTTGCCGGGCGGGTTTGTGGAGATGGAGGAGACGCTCGAAACGGCGGCGGCGCGGGAATTGGAGGAGGAAACGGGGCTCCACGGGGTGTCGTTGGAACAGGTGTATACCTTTGGCGATCCGGGACGCGACCCACGGGGCCGGAGCATTTCGGTGGCGTATGTGGGAGAAGTGGATTGGTGCATCCAGCAGCCCCGGGGAAACGATGACGCGGCGGAAGCGCGCTGGTTTCCCTTGGATGCGCTTCCGCCCTTGGCATTTGATCATCGCGCCATTGTGGAGTACGCTGTAAAATCCAGGTTTAAGGAGCCTTAGAGATGAAAGTCCGGGATACGGATGCCCTATTGGTAGTGGACGTTCAGAATGATTTCTGTCCGGGCGGCGCCTTGGCGGTGTGCGGCGGCGATCATGTAGTATCGCCCATCAACCGCGTAATGGGCCATTTTGATCATCTGGTGTTTTCGCGGGACTGGCATCCGCGGGACCATTGCAGTTTCAGCGACACACCGGAGTTCCGGGACGGAAGCTGGCCGGAACATTGCGTGCAAGACTCGCCGGGGGCGGAGTTTCATGGGGACTTGCGGGTGCCGCTGGACGCGATTTTTGTCTATAAAGCGACCCGCGCGGACAAAGAATCATACAGTGCGTTTGATGAGACCGGCTTGGCCGACACGCTGCGGAAGCGCGGGGTGAACCGGGTGTTTATCGCGGGGCTTGCGACGGACTATTGCGTGAAGACCACGGCGCTGGAGGCAGTAAAAGAAGGATTTGAGGTGATGGTGATCGAGGATGGTTGCCGGGGGGTGTCGAAAGAGACCACCGAGGCGGCGCTGACAGAAATGAAAGCGGCCGGAGTGTGTTTCTGCCGGTCCGGAGATTTTCTATGAACGGCGGGACCCAGGCGTGGTTTAACCGGGAAGGGTTGGCCCTGTTGACGGATTTTTATGAACTGACGATGATGGCGGGGTATTGGAAAGAAGGCCGGACGCAACAACGGGTCAGTTTCGATTATTTTTTCCGGAATCTCCCCCCGCATGCGGGTTTCGCGGTGACGGCGGGGTTGGAATCGTTCCTGGACTACTTGGAGCATCTGCGGTTTGAGGAAGACGACATTGACTATTTGCGGTCGTTGAAGTTGTTTGATGAAGCGTTTTTGAAGTTCTTGAAGCGATTCCGGCCCCGGTTTGACGTGAACGCGATAGCCGAAGGGTCGCTGGTGTATCCCTTTGAGCCGGTGGTGCAGTTGGAAGGGACGATCTTTGAGACGCAATTGATCGAAACGGCGCTCTTGAACCTGATCAATTTCCAAACGCTGATTGCGACGAAAGCGGCGCGGGTATGCCTGGCGGCGAACGGTGAGCCGGTGATGGAATTCGGGTTGCGGCGGGCGCATGGCCCGGATGGCGGGTTGAGCGGATCGCGCGCGGCGTATATTGGGGGATGCACGTCAACGTCAAACGTGCTGGCGGGGAAGGCCTATGGGATCCCGGTGTCCGGCACGCATGCGCACAGTTGGGTAATGAGCTTTAGCTCGGAACTGGAAGCATTTCGGGCCTTTGCGCGGCAGTATCCGGAGCGGTGCGTGTTGCTGGTGGATACGTATGACACGGTGAAGTCGGGTATCCCGAATGCAATCCAGGTATTTAAGGAGATGCGGGAACAGGGGGTGAATATACGGCCCGCGATCCGGCTGGATTCCGGCGACTTGGCGAAGTTGAGCAAGATTGCGTACCGGATGATGATGGAGGCCGGTCTGGAAGACCCGATTATCGTGGGCTCCAACGATCTGGATGAGGATTTGATCGCGGACCTGAAGCGGCAGGGTGCGAAGCTGAATGCCTGGGGCGTGGGCACGCACCTGATCACGGCCCATGACTCGCCGGCGCTCAATGGCGTATACAAACTGGTGGCGGTGTGGGACGGCCAGGAATGGCAGCCGCGGATAAAAACCACGTCGAACGTTGAAAAGGCCACGGACCCGGGACGCAAGCAGTTGGTGCGGTATTACGACGCGGAAGGCTTCCCGCTGTGCGATATGATGTATTTGGCGGAAGAGCGGTATCAGAAGAGCGGCAGTATCGAGGGACGGTTGCGCTCCCAACCGCACGTGAAGTCGCGCCGGATGGGCGCCGTGCGTTCGGAAGTGCTGCTGCAGCCGGTATTCCGCAAAGGGAAACGGGTGGGCAAACGCCCGAACATTCACGCCTTGCGGGAACGCGCCCGCGCCAGTATCGCCGCCTTGCCCGAAGAGTATAAACGGCTCCGCAACCCGGAAATCTACCGGGTGCTGCTGTCCACCCGGATTGGCGAATTGAAAGACGCGATGCTGTCCAATCCGGACGGAGCGTAAGAGACACTATCTGGAGAGTTGCTCCGCGCACTGCTTTGCGGCATCCACAAGATATTTCCAAGGTATTTGTTCTTCTTTAATCCATTCTTGAGAAAGCCGTTTCTTCTCTTCCTGGAAACGTTGGTATACCATCATTACCTGCTTCGGAGTCATTCCCGATACAGCCGCTGGCATCATCATTAGCCAGGAAACGACATTGGAAATAACAGACTTGACACTTCCATCATGCTGGTATGGATCATTTCCAGCCAAATCAGAAACGTATTGGACATATTCATGCCCTTCAGGCACCATTACCATCCAGTCATGCGCATCCTTTCCTGAGAGAAACCGATGAGCCATGGCCATGCCCAATTCCAAAGGCATGTTTAGCCGTGCAAAGTTTTCAGTTCCTTCACCTTTATGACGTGACAAGTCATGAATGGAATAGTTCGAGGAGCATAGTGTTTCAACGATGCGATCCATGCGGGTTTCGGAAACCGATCCGGATTCGATTGCGCTTCTTGGGGTAAACCCACAGCATACGGTGGCAACTATAATCCCATCCAATAATGCCCTGTATCCCGAGTCGAATGGACAATTGATGAAAACAGAAGCTGAACTGCCTGCGCTAGAAGTTTCTTCGCTCGTGGTTATCATCCCTGGTTCCCCTATTATTCGCCTTGCATCCTCGCCTTCTTTACAGATCACGTTAATTTCATGAGGCTTCCGGCCATAGTTTGGAAGCGGTATCCGCAATTTGTCTCATCCGTTCTTGAAACCGTTTCCGGGTGTTCTCATCCCACGCCTGTGGCGCGGGCGGATTTTTCACACATTGTTGAACAATGTCCGGAAGCTTTTTCAGAATATCCGGATCTTCAGCAAGATTAAGAGCCTGCCGGTGTTCAAGAAATCCCGGAACTTCCACACCTTTATTCAGGACCACCGGCACCAGTACTTTCTTGGGATCTTCCCAGGATTGTTTCAGCACCTCGCTCCATTCATCACGGATATATTCTGATGCAAGACTATTGGCGCTTATCAGTACCAGAATTACTTGGGAGCTAGAAAGCGCTTTCTGGATTTCCGCACGCCATGGCTGGCCTGCGGCTATTTTCTTGTCTGACCATACAAATACATCGAACGATGTGAGTGCTTCTGTAAGTTTCCTTGCCCAGTCCTCATCTTTCATCGAATGGGAAATGAAAATTCTCATGGTCTTATGTCCTCCACTGGTTGAGGCAAATAACAAGTCAAGACCTTTTTCCCGCTTTACCTATTGACCCGATTAAAGTATCTTGCATACGGCTTCTTCCTATATACTATCATTAAATACAGGAGATTGCGAACTATGCGGCTTGTACGAATCGGGGTGGCGGCCATTTCGGTGAAGGTGGGGGACTTCGCGTGGAATACGGGCCGGCTGCGGGTGGTGATGGAGGCGGCGAAGGATCAGGGGGTGCATTTGCTGGTGACGCCGGAACTGGGCATATCCGGGTACAGTCTGGAAGACCGGGTATTCTGGCCGGACATCGCGGCGCATGGCTGGACGGCGCTGCAGTCGCTGGCGAAGGCCTCGGAAGGGATCAGCGTGTTTGTGGGGCTGCCGGTGCGTTTGGATTCCATGATGTACAATGCGGCGGCGTTTCTGAGCCACGGGATGGTGCGGGGATTGGTATTGAAGCGCCATTTGCCGACGTACAGCATTTTTTATGAGGGGCGCAATTGGACCGCGTGGACCGGCGGGGTCACGGAAGTGAATGGCGTGCCCGCGGGCGACCTGGTGTTCAAAACGCCGTATGGGATGGTGACGGCGGAGATTTGCGAGGATTTGTGGTCGGCGTCCAGCCCGGCCTATGAACGGGCGCTGGCGGGCGCGGAGATCGTGTGCAATCCCAGCGCCTCGCCGTTTACGCCGCGCAAGAATGAAGAACGTAAACGGCTGGTGCTCGGGGCATCGAGTCATTTGAAGGCGGTGTATGCCTATGCGAACCTGCTGGGGTGCGACAGCAGCCGCTTGGTATTCGACGGCGGCGGGCTGATCGCGACGCCGGAGGAATTGGTGTGCGAGGGGCGGCTGTTGTCGAAGAAGTCCTGGACCCTCTCGACGGCAGTGGTGGATTTGGATGACGTATCGCGCGTCCGCGCGGAGAATACGACCTGGCGGCTGGATGCCTCGTCGAAAAACGGCACGAGCCGGACGATGGTGGTGGACGCCGACGATTATGCCTTCGAGCAGGCCTCGATTGCGGACTATGCGGCGCAGTTGCCGAAGAATTTTTATGTGGGCACACTGAAGAACCGTAAACATGACCGCGACCCCTATCTGGACGAGTTGTTTGACGGGCTTGTGCTGGGATTGCGGGATTATTTTGAGAAGGTGGGGGTGTTCAAGCGGATTCTGGTGGCGCTTTCCGGCGGGCGGGACAGCGCGCTGTGTTTGTTGATGGCGGTGGAGGCGGCGAAAGCGTTGAACGAATGCTCAGAACCCAAACGCTATGCGGAACACGTCAGCGCGGTGTATCTGCCGAATCAGTCGCTGAGCAGCAGCGGGACGCACGACGCGGCGCGTTCGTTGGCGGAGGAATTGGGCGTGCCCTTCCAGGTGGTGTCTATCCATGAGGAGGTGGAAATCGCGCTGGCGAAGGCGGCGGAAATGGCGGGGGGCAAGAAGAATGTGGCGGCGATGGCGAAGCAGAATCTTCAGGCGCGGGTGCGCGGCGCGATGATGCTGAACTGGGCGAACAGCGTGGGCGGGCTGCTGCTGGTGACGTCGAACCTGAGCGAGGCGGCGGTCGGCTATACCACCACCGGCGGGGATAATGAAGGGGGGTACTCCCCCATTGCAAACATTCCAAAAACCCTCGTTTCGCGGTTGCTGGAGTATCTGGCAAAGCGCGACGGCATCACGTCGCTGCACAGCGTGCTGGCGATTCCCCCAAGCGCGGAACTCGCCCCGAACCAACTCGACGAGACCGACCTGATGCCGTATGTGGTGCTGGATGATTTGATGTATCTGTATGCGCGGCGGCGCTTGTCATTGGCGGATTGCTGGCGGGTGTTGTGCCAACGGCATCCGGAGCATGCGCCGGAACAACTCCGGGAATGGACCGCAAACTTTGGCGCACGGTTCTGCGCGAATCAATGGAAACGCGACCAGCACCCCGTGGCGATGAAAGTCATGGACCTGGACCTGGACCCGAAAACCGGGTTCCGGTTCCCCGTGTCGCAGAGCATTCAGCACGAACTCGATGCGCTGAAGGATGCAGAGTTAGAATAAGCGTTTGGGAAGGCGCTGATTTTGAGCGTCTTTGTGTTCAATACAACAACGAGAAAGAGTAAACGGTTATGAAAAAGGCACAATTTGTTCCATGGATTGTTTTGATGGCACTGTCCCTGATGCTTCCGGCAGTGGCGCAGAATTCGGCCATTCAGCCGGTGCCGCGGGGCGACGACTGGTGGAAGGCGCGGCACGAAGCGATGAATGAGCGGGTGAAGCAGGGCAACGTGGATATGATTTGCATTGGCGACTCCATCACCCATGGTTGGGAAGGGGAAGGCAAGGCGGTGTGGGACCAGTATTACGCCGGGCGCAACGCGGTGAATCTGGGCATCTCCGGGGACAAAACGGAGCATGTGCTGTGGCGGCTGGACAACGGCAACATCGCCGGCATTTCGCCCAAACTGGCCGTGATCATGATCGGGACGAACAATTATCAGGCCAACACGGCGGAGCAGATTGGCGAAGGCATCCAGGCCATTGTCAGTAAACTGCGCACGCAACTGCCGCAGACCAAGATTTTGCTGCTGGCGATTTTCCCGCGCACGCCGAAACCCGGACCGGACCGCGAAAAACTGGCGCAGGCCAGTGCGATTGCAGCGAAAGCGGCGGATGGCAACATGGTGCATTACATGGACATCGGCAGGGCGTTCCTTGAAGCGGATGGTACGCTGCCCGCCGAGATCATGCCGGATTTTCTGCATCCGAACGCGAAGGGTTATCAAATATGGGCGGATGCGATTGAGCCGAAGGTGGCGGAGTTGTTGGGGGAAACGGCGGCGGGCAAAGCGCCGATTGGGTTCGTGCCGCTGTTCGACGGCAAGACGCTGACGGGCTGGAAAGGGCTGGTCGAGAATCCGAAGGCGCGGGCGGCCATGGCCCCGGAAGAACTAGCGAAGAAACAGGCGGCGGCGGATGAAAATATGCGGCAGCATTGGCGCGTGGAGAATGGCGCGCTGGCGTATGACGGCAAGGGCGAGAGCCTGTGTACCGCGCGGGACTATGAAGATTTTGATATGCTGGTGGACTGGAAAATCGGTCCCAAGGGCGACAGCGGCATTTATCTGCGCGGCGCGCCCCAGGTCCAGATTTGGGACCCCGCGCAATGGCCGCAGGGGTCGGGCGGCCTGTATAACAATGAGAAGAATCCCAAAGATCCCCTGGTGTGCGCGGACAAGCCCATCGGCGAGTGGAACACCTTCCGCATCAAAATGATCGGCGAGAAAGTAACGGTGTGGCTGAATGACAAGCTGGTGGTGGACAATGTCACGCTGGAAAACTACTGGGAACGCGACAAACCGATCTATCCGTCCGGCCAGATTGAACTGCAAAATCACAATTCGGAACTGTGGTTCCGCAATGTGTTCATCCGCGAAATCCCGCGCGGCGAAGGCTGGCGCGACCTGTTCAACGGCAAAGACCTGAGCGGTTGGGAACAAGTCGGCGGCACGAAGCAAACCTGGGGGGTGGAAAACGGCCTGCTGTACACCTCCGGCGGCGAAGGAGGCTGGCTCTCCACCACACAGGAATTCGGCGACTTCGAACTGGAGTTGGAATTCAATGTGCCGAAGGATGGCAACAGCGGCGTGTTCATCCGCGCGCCGCGCGACGGCAACCCTGCGTTTGAAGGCAGTGAAATCCAGGTGTTGGACGACGACTCGAAAGCCTTTGGCGAGTTAAAACCCTGGCAGTTCACGGGCAGTGTGTATTCGACCATTGCCCCGTCCCGCCGCGCTTCGCTCCCGGCCGGCACGTGGCAAAAATACCGCATCAAGGTCCAGGGCCAGAAAATCACGGTGAACCTGAATGGCGTCGAGATTGTGAACGGCGATCTGAGCGAACACTTGGACAAAGTGAAGGACCATCCGGGCCTGAAACGCACCAAAGGTTTCATAGGCCTGCAAAATCACGGTTCCCGGCTCGATTACCGGAACATCCGCATCCGGGAACTGTGATTTTTGTTCATAGTTGCCCATTTCCGGGGAATCGCTTCACAGCATGCGGAAGAATTCTCGATGGGCGGCGAAAAGCGAAATGATATAGTATCTTGCCAGCGGGTTCGCCTGCCTTCGATTTTTGAGGCGGAACCGCGTCTGGGAACCGGATACATGGACTCTGCTATTGTCACTCTTGGATTGACCAAACGCTACGGCGCCACGGCCGGGATCACCGACTTGAATCTGCACGTGCGCCGGGGTGAAGTCTGCGGGTTCCTCGGACCAAACGGTGCCGGGAAAACCACCACGATCAGACTGCTGCTTGGCTTGCTTCGCCCAACGCACGGCACGATGGAGATTCTCGGTTTGGCTCCGCAAGGGAATCGCCGGTCATTGCTTCGCCGGATGGGGTATTTACCGGGCGATATCGGCCTCTACCGGGATCTGACTGGAACCGAGTACCTCCACCATCTTCTGCGGCTCCGAACGGGAAGACCGTCCGGAGAAATCCGGGCGAGGCTGGCGGAACTGCAAGATCGGTTCGAACTCGATTTTCACCGAAAGATTGGGACGTATTCGAAAGGGATGCGGCAGAGTGTCGGTATCCTCCAAGCGTTTATGCACCGGCCGGAACTCGTCATCCTGGACGAACCGACTTCGGGCCTTGATCCCATCATGCAGGAGCGGTTTTATGAACTGCTCTCCGAAGAACGGCAACGGGGCACTACGGTCTTCTTGTCTTCGCACATTCTGACCGAGGCGGCGCGCGTATGCGATCGGGTAGTCATGGTCAAGGGCGGACGCCTGGTGCGTGTCGACGAGGTCGAAGCCTACAAGGCCCGCTTGGGAAAGCGAATCACCATTGAAACACGGTCTTCGGCCCGGGCGTTTCGCGAACGAATCGAGAACCTCCGGGGCGTATCGCAAATGACGGAGAAGGAAAATCAACTGCAATTCTTTTTTAACGGAGACATGCAGACGCTCATCCAGGGCATTGGGCAGATCGACATCACGGATTTTATGTGTGAGCCCGCCGCCATCGAGCAGGTCTTCATGGGCTTCTACGGGGAGCAGCAAGGCCGTGAACACTGAACTCCTGCGAATGTTCATTCGCCGGCACGTGAAGCTGGCCGCGTCCGTCGGGATCGGGTCCGGCGCGTTGTCCGCCTTTCTGGTTGCGCTTTTCCCCAACATGCCGCCCTCCACTGCCGCCACGATTGCGGCAAGCTGGCCGGGCGTTGTGAAAGATATTTTTGGCGACCCATTGCGCGGTTTCTGCGATATCCATGCGTGGGCGAGCCTGCAAGTGTTCCACATTACCTACTGGGTCATCTATAGCTGTCTCGCGGCCTTGATGTCGGCGTGTGTAATCGCCAAGGAGATTGAAGACAAGACCTTCGACATATTGCTTTCTTGCCCCGTCGCCCGGAGGGAGGTGGTTGTCAGCAGGATGTCGGCGCTGTTTCTGCTTCTCGCGGCATCGGTGCTGCCGGTTTTTGCGGGTACGTGCCTGGGGGTCTTCCTGGCGGGGCAAACGCCGCACCTCGGTGGCATTGGGTTGTCCACCATGAACGGGCTGCTGCTTGCTTTCGTCTGCGGGGCGTTAACCTTGCTGATCTCCGTCGTTGTGCCCAGCCGTATGCTCTCCGTTGCCGGCGCGTTAACCGTTTTCCTGGCGCTATTTTTCTATGAAGCCATGCTCCTTCCCCTGTTGCCGGTCCTGAAACGATTCTCTTATCTAAGCCTTTTTCACTTCTACGAGGCCGACCGCATACTCTTGGATGGGAGCTTCTCGTGGACAGCGCCCTTGTTGCTTGCGCTTATCAGCATAACACTTACCCTTATTGCCCTGGCTTTGTTCCGCCAGCGCGACATACCGCTCTGAGGAGGCCATGGGGTGTTTACCGTGCCGGGAGACTTTCCGAGTCCAACACTGAATGCTCGGCTATTTCCCCCATTCATCAGGAAACAGCCGTTACCTTGGCGGATGCCAATAATACTCAGCGCCAGGGATATATCCTGACAAACTGCAAAGGAACATGTTATTTCAATGGTTACTTTAATGGCGATAGTGTTCGTCGCTCTGGGCGCCGGTGTACCGGCGTCTACCCAAAAATCCCCGGCGGATCTCACCGGCCCGTGGCAATTGTTCGTGGATGATGGCGTGATTGCCGGGAAGGAGAATGTCACCCGGACCTATCACGCGTTCGAGAAACATCCGGGCAATCCCGTGCTTGTGCCGGATAAACCCTGGGAAGGCCACACGGCCTATGTGTACGGCACGGTGTTGCCGGGGGAAGACGGCGCCGGGTACCGCATGTGGTACCACGCCTGGGACGGCAAGGAGTACCGCAACCTCTATGCCACCAGCCTGGACGGCCTGCACTGGACAAAGCCCGAACTGGGTCTCATTGAATACGCCGGCAACACGCGGAACAACATCCTGTTCCGCCGCACCCAGGAAGACCACAACCCACAACTGATCTACACCCCATGGGAAAACGATTCCACCCGGCGTTATAAACTGATGAATTGGGACTATGGCCGCACCCCGCCCGCGAATATCGTCAGCGGTTACTATGGCGCATGCTCTCCCGACGGGATTCACTGGACGGATGTTCCCAAGAATCCCGTACTGCGCGATCCCGGCGGCGATGTCGGCAACTTTGTGTATGACGCCCACGCCCAACGCTATATCGGCTACCCCAAGGTCTTTACCGAAGAACGCGGCTTTCGGCGGCGGTGCGTTGGCGTTTCGGAAACCCGCGAGTTCGCGTCGTGGCCTGCGCCCCAACGCATTCTGACGCCCGATGCGTTTGATGATCGCTGGATTGCCCAGCCCGGCCAACACACGGATTTCTATGGACTCTGCGGTTTCCCCTATGAATCCATGTACCTCGGCTTCCTCTGGATATTCCGCATCACCGGCGCGGGAGACGACGGCCCGATCTTTGTCGAACTCGTCAGCAGCCGGGATGGCGTCCATTGGACCCGCCAGGAAGCACCGCGTCCGCCCGTATTGCCGCTCGGCCCCGCGGGCGCATGGGACAGCGGTATGGTCTTCACCACCAACCATCCGTTGGTCGAAGGGGGAATCATTAAACTCTATTATGGCGGTTTCAATGCCACGCATGCGGTGGATGCCGCCAAAGCCGCTGTCGGCCTCGCCACGTTGCGCAAGGACGGCTTCGTCTCCCTCGATGCGGACGCTGAACCCGGGAGTGTCACCACCACGTCCCTGCCAAACACCCATGGCGCCCTCGCCGTGAATTACACCGCCACCGCCGGCGGCCTCCTGCACGTCGAACTGCTCGATAACAAGGGGGCCGTCCTCCCCGGCTATGGCCGTGACGATTGCCTCCCTCTTTCCGGTGACAGCATTAACCAGCCGGTCCTCTGGAAATCAAAACAAACCCTGCCGGACGCCCCGGAAATCATTCATATCCGCTTCCTTCTAAAAAAGGCATCGCTCTATTCATTCAACGTTGAGAAGCAGGATACGGGGAATCCCGCTGGGACCGCATCCATCGACGATATGAAAAAAGCGCGGAAGCGGCAGCATGGCGGCAACGCCGCGTCATGTACAAACCTGCTATGATAGGGTGTTGAAAAATTCGGGCAAGTGGAGAAAGGAATGGGCCGTGTCCAGACATTGTTTTGTGTGCGGAGTGGTTATAGGCATTTCTTTCGGACTATTCGCCGAAGAGAAGTCTTCATGGCTGGAAAAGGTCCGGTATAACAACGACGGGCTGGTGGTGGAGCTTGCTGTCGGGCTGTGGGGGCATGCCTTTCCGGTGGACTATGAAGGCCAGGGACGGATTTCGCTGCTCGTGGCATCCTCCGGCGTGCCGTCAAACGGGATATTTCTGTTCACCCAAGACGCGGCGCAAAACAATCCGATGGCGGTGTTTTCGCCGGGACGGAGACTCGATGAGGCCAAGCGCAACCTGTCGTGTTCGTATGTGGAGGGGAAATGGGTGCTGGCGGATTCGGAGAATACTTATCCGGACTTCGCGAACACACACTTCGGCAATCCACGGCCCATTCCGTTTAAGGAGGACCTTTTTGCCTCGCGCGACAACCAGCGGCGGTTCTGCGATTACGATGGCGACGGGGCCACCGACCTGATCCTGGGCATCAGCGATTGGCGGGACTATGGATGGGACAATACCTTCAACGAAAAGGGCGAATGGACGCACGGGCCGCTGCACGGATACGTCTATGCCGCGCGAAACAAGGGCACCAATGCCGCGCCGGAGTATGAAACAGCCGTCAAAGTGGAAGCGGGCGGGAAACCCATTGACGTCTTTGGAACGCCTTCTCCTTCCTTCGCGGATTTCGATGGTGACGGTGATATCGATCTGGTCTGTGGGGAGTTTCTGGACAAACTCACGTATTTCGCGAATGTGGGCACACGCCGCGAACCGCGCTATGCCGAAGGACGCCACTTAATGCATCAGGGTGAAGTCATCCACATGGAGCTCGAGATGCTTCAGGTCACCGCGTTCGATTGGGACAAAGACAATCACGCCGATTTGATCGTTGCGCAGGAAGATGGACGCGTGGCGTTCCTGAAAAACACCGGCGAGGTGGTGGACGGCATCCCGGATTTCCTGCCGCCCCTGTTTTTCAAGCAACACGCGGAATTTTTGAAGGTGGGCGTGTTGCCGACGCCGTTCAGCGTGGATTGGGACCATGACGGCGACAGCGATCTCATTGCGGGGGATACGGCGGGCTTTCTGAACTTCGTGGAAAATCTCGGCGGCGGCGCACAGCCGCGCTGGGCCGCGCCGGTTCGCCTCGAGGCGGGTGGCGAGGTTATTCGCATCCAGGCCGGCCCCAACGGCTCCATTCAAGGTCCGGCAGAAGCAAAGTGGGGGTATACGGTCTGCAACGTGGCCGATTGGGACCACGATGGATTAAAAGACATTGTCATAAACAGCATTTGGGGCGAAGTGTTGTGGTACCGGAACTGCGGCACAAACATAGCCCCCGCGCTGGAGAAGGCCCGCCCCATCGAGGTTGAATGGGAAGGCCCCGCGCCAAAACCCGCGTGGTGTTGGTGGACACCCAAAGGAAAACAACTAGTAACCCAATGGCGCACCACGCCCGCAATCATCGACTGGAACCGGGATGGCCTAAACGATTTGGTCATGCTGGATACCGAGGGATATCTGGCCTTTTTCAAGCGCGTGAAAACGGACCATGGCCTTGTCCTTCTTCCCGGTCAGCGCATCTTTCAGGATGAGCACGGTAATCCCCTGCGCCTGAATGATAAGACTGCGGGCAAGAGCGGCCGCCGGAAATTCACCTTTGCCGACTGGGACCTTGACGGAAAAGTTGACCTTCTGCTCAACGGGAATAATATCGATTTCCTGCGCAATACCGGTGAAGGGGAATTCCCCGCGAAATTCAAAAACGAAGGCCCGGTGGATTCACGGAAACTCGCCGGCCACGATACCTGTCCAACCATCGTGGACTGGGACAACAATTCCATTCCCGATCTGCTCATCAGCGCCGAGGACGGCTTTTTCTATTTCTTGAAAAACCCGCATCGGAAAATGCCCGGCACGTAAGGAATTTATTCCAGCAACTCCAGCGGCTGGCCGGGAACAGGTTACCCTGCGGTTCCGCTGCACCGGACGCCCACGCGCGCCGAAAGCCCTTTCTGGGCAAGCGCCACCGCCTGTTGAATATCGTCAAGCGCAAGTATGGGGGCCACCAGATCGCGATAGGGATACTTCGCGGCGGTGGCCGCCAGGAATTCAAGGCCCTTGCCCAGGTGCGCGGGATGATAGTTGTGGATGCCGCGAAGGGTCAGGCATTTCCGGGTCAGCAGGTTGCCATCCACGGAAAAGGTGGTGTTCGGGGCCACCAATCCCGCCACGAGCAAACGCCCGCCAATGCGTAAGGCATCGAGAGAGGCCGTGGCGGCCCGCGGGTCTCCGCAGACTTCAAACGCCACGTCCACCCCTTCGCCGCCGCAGGTGTTGCGCGCCCATTGGGCCACCGCGCCCGGCTCGGCGCTTTGCGTGAAGAGGGCATCGGCGCCAAAGCGCAAGGTTGTTTCGGCGCGCGCCGGGTTGATATCGGCGATCATCACCATGCGTGCGCCCGCTTCTTTCACGAGGGCGGCCAGATAGGTTCCCAACAATCCCGCGCCGCAAATCAATACCCGCTCACCGGGAATCACGCCGCCGATGGCGTCCAGCGCGCACACCACGGTGGCGAGAGCGCAATTGGCCGGGGCGATTACGGCATCGTCAAGATCAGGAGGCGCGGGAAAGATGCCGGTTCCCGGATAAAGATAAATGTACTCCGCATAGCCGCCGGTCAATCCGGGCCACACACTGGTTAAGGAATGCCCGTATTTTTTCAGGTGAACGCATTTCTGCGGCAATTCATGCGCGCAGAAAAAACACGCGCCGCACGACGCCATAATAGTCCAGGAAACGCGATCTCCGATCTGAAGCGCGGCCCCATTCCAATACCGGGCGCCGGGGCCTGTGGCCACCACCGTGCCGGCGGATTCATGCCCGAGAATGCTGGGGGCGGGCTCGATGCGGCGGCCCGACAGCGTATGAAGGTCCGAGCCGCAGATCGTGCTCAACCGAATGCGGCACAACGCCGAACCCGGCGGCAGTTCTTTTGGCAGTTCAAAATTCCTGAAGGGCATGGGAGTATTGGGTGCTTCAAACACGGCCGCTTTGCAGCATTCAGGAACGATTATGCGCGTTTTTTGTGACATAATGCGAGTATACGGGGTTATTGTGCTGAATACCAAGGCCTCTTGCGCGGACGGTTCCCGGAGAGCGTGTCAAGGAAGTGTTTTCTCCCAAAATGTTTTTTATCCACAGTTCCTGTTTCAACACGCATGGACCCTTTTTCTTTTCTTTAACGCAAACAACAGGGCAACGTTGTGTGTTGCCCTGTTGTGCGGGAATCATTCAGTTTTTCAGACAGTGCCGTTGTTCCTTGACACTCAGGATTTCCTCCGTTTGCTCAGCCCAACGCCGGAGGCGCCGAGGCCAATGACGAGCAGCACGAGCGCGGCCAGGCCGCCCGCGGGCATGCCGGAGAGCACTTGCAGTTCGATTTCCTCGGATTGCGCGGTGCCGCCGGACCAGGACGCCTCGCAGAGATAGACCCCGGCGTGTTCGGGGGCCACGGGATCGAACACCAGTGTCGCCTCGTCGCCGTTGGGAACCGGAGTCAAGCCCTTGCCTTCCACTTTATACCAGTGGTAGCTGACGGACCCGGTGTAGTGCTTGGCTTCCACGGTGATCTCGACCCGGTCTTTCACGCGGGCCACCACGGGGTTCGGACCGTTGTACACCACGGAGAACACGGTGATCTCGAGGTTCGCGCCCACATACGTGATCGCGTAGTTGGGACCGGCCGTCAGGGTGTTTTGCAGGATGGCGTAGACCCCGGCCGCCTCGCCCGGCACCCGCGCAAGCGCCCCTTCCATCGTGTCCCCGCTGTACAACGAACTCGGGGTGATGGTGTAGGTGAGCGGGGGGTCGGCTTCGCCCAGCATCTTCGTCTTGGCCTCCGCCGTCACGGTGAGCGGCGCGGGCGCAATGACCAGCGTGCCCGAGGCCGAGCCCTGGTAGTTGTCGTCCTCAACGGTGGCGGTGAGCGTGTACTCGCCCGCGTTAATCCGCGTGGAGGAACCATACACGATAATCACGGCCAGCCCCGGCGGCGTGGTAACCGCCGTGGCCGACTTCTGGGTCTTGGTATACACCGGAGTCAGGTTCCCCAGCGTCACCGTGGCCTCCGCCTTGTGCACCGTCACCGTCACGTCGCGCGACAGCGAAACATAGGCCTCGCTCGCGGGCGTAAACGTCACGCTGGCGGTGTACGAGGGATTCGCGTTGGGGATAAGGCCGCCGTTGGTGAAGGCGAAACTGCCCTCCACCGGCGCGCCGCCGTACTGCGCGGAGCCGCCGCTCAACACCGAGGCGCTCAGCGGCTGGCCATACGTAATGGCCGAGGCCGTGGGCCAGCTCACCTCCGGGATCAGCTTGTCGGTGATGGTGCCGGGGCCCGTGGCCAAGGCGGGCAACACGTAATTGCTCACCAGGGTGCCGGGGCCTCCGGTATAATCCCCGTCCGTCAGCGTGACGGTGACGGTCCGGGAACCCACTTCCGCACTGTCGTACAGTCCGGAGGTCTTCAGCACCGTGATGGACTCGGAGCCCACCAGCCCCTCCAGACGGTAATTGTCGCTCCGCAGCGGGGCGTTCGGATTGCCGTCCACATACTTGGTGGGGTTGTTCACGATGGCGATGGTCAGCGGTTTCTTGTTTACGAGTACGCTGGCCGTGCCCACGCCCGTGGTGAAGTTGTCCCCGTCCAAGGGCGTAAACGTCACGCTGGCGGCATACGCCGGACTCGCATTGGGCTTGATGGTGTCGTCGGTAAAGGCAAAGCCGCCCGCCACCGGCGCGCCGCCCAGGGTGGCCTCGCCGCCGCTCAGGCTCGAGGCGGACAACCGTTCGCCATAGGTGATGGCCGTGGCCGACGGCGGCGTGGTGATGACCGGGGTTGCCTTGGCGATGACCAGCGTGCCGGAGGCCGAACCCTGGTAGTTGGTGTCATCAATGGTCCCCGTCACGGGATAACTTCCCGCCAGGACGGGGGCGTCCGGCACTCCATTGTAGCTGAAGACCACCGTCAGGCCCGCGGGCGCGGTGGTGGCCGTAATCGGCTTCGCCGCGCCGTCGTAGGTCTGATTCAGGCCGTTCAGCGTCACCGTGGCCGCCGCTTTCGTGATCGTCAGGTCCGCGCCGAGGTACGTGATGGCGTAGTTGGCCCCCGCCGTCACCGTGCCCTGTTCAATGGCATACGTCCCCGCGGATTCCCCGGCCACGCGCGTGAGCGCGCCGCTCAGCGTGTCATCGCCATACAGCGTACTGGGCGTGGTGCTGTACGTAAACGCCGGATCAGCCGTGCCGTATACCTTGGTCTTCGCGTCCGCTTCCACGGTGAGCGCGGCCGGGGCGATGGTCAGCGTCCCGGAGGCCGTGCCCTGGTAGTTGGTGTCGTTGACCGTGGCGGTCACCGCATAGCCGCCCGCGTTGATCGGGGGGGCCGGATCATAGACGAATTCCACCGTCAACCCTTCCGGCGACGTGGTGGCCGTGGCCGACTTCTGGGTCTTGGTATAGGTCTGGCTCAGACTGCCCAGCGTCACTGTGGCCAACGCCTTGTGCACCGTCACGGGCACATTGCCCGAGGTCGTGGTGTAGCTCTCGCCGTCCATGGGCGTGAACGTCACGCTCGCGTCGTACGTCCCCGCACTGGACGGCGTGATGCCCGAATCCGTGAAGGCGAACGTGCCCGCCACCTCGGTGCCCTCCACCGGGTCCACCGCGCTCCCGCCGGTCAAGCCCGAAGCGCTCAGCGCCTGGCCATACGTAATGGCCGACGCCGTGGGCCACGCGGTCACTTCCGGAACCAGTTTGTCCGCAATGGTGCCCGGACCCGTGGCCGAGGTGGGAAGACTATAATTGGTCAGCGACGTGCCCGGACCCGCCGTGAAGTCCCCCGCCTCCAAGATCACCATCACGGTCCATGTCCCCAAATCCGCGCTCGCATACGTGCCGCTGGTCTCGGTGACCACAATGGATTCGCCCGCCGCCAAACCGTTCAGGCGGTAGTGAACCGGCTTCAGCGTGGCCGCCGTGTTGCCGTCCTGACGCTTGGTGGGATTGTTGATAATGTCCGCCGTCAACTCCTTGGCCGTGATGTCCGCGGACAGTACGGGCTGCGCCGTCAACACGTAGTTGCCCGCATCCTCCCCCGCCAGCGTCATCGGCAGGGTGTTCACGGTAATCCCCGTGCCCACCCCCGCCTGCGCAAACGTGCCGGAGGTATGGTTCGCCAGAACAACCTCATCGCCGCCGACCACCCCCGTGGACAGGACCGCACCGCTAATCACCGCCGCCAGCGTCCCGTCGTAGGTCTTGGACTGCGCCACCGCGTTCTCCACCGTCAGGCCCTTGGGATTGATATCCGCGGACAGTACGGGCTGCGCCGTCAGCGTGTAGTTGTCCGCATCATCGCCCGTCAGCGTCATCGGAAGGGTGTTCACGGCAATCCCCGTGCCCACCCCTGCTTGCGCGAAGGTGCCGGAGGTGTGGTTCGCCAGGGACACGTCATCGCCGCTGACCACCCCCGAGGACAAGACCGCCCCGGTTATCGTGGCCGCCAGCGTCCCGTCGTAGGTCTTGGACTGCGCCACCGCGTTCTCCACCGTCAAGCCTTTGGCCGTAATAGTCCCCGTTAGCGCGGGCTGCGTCAAGGCGTAGTTGCCCGCGTCATCGCCCGTCAGCGTCATCGGAAGGGTGTTCACGGTAATCCCCGTGCCCACATCCACTTGTGCAAACGTGCCGGAGGTATGGTTCGCCAGGACAACCTCATCGCCGCTGACCACGCCCGAGGACAAGACCGCCCCGGTTATCGTGGCCGCCGGCGTCCCGTCGTAGGTCTTGGGCGTCACCGTGGCCCCCAATACGCTAAGCGTAATCTTGGCCACGTTCAGCGTCCCGGACGCCGAACCCTGGTAATTCGTGTCATTTATCGTGCCGGTAACGGAATACGCGCCGGCCGCCGTGGGCGCCGTCGCCGATCCATCGTAGGTGAGGTTCACCGTCAGGCCGCCGGGGCTGGTCGTGGCCGTGGCGGACCGCGGCGCGCCGGTGTACGTCTGATTCAGGTCGCCCAGCGTGACCGTGGCCGTGGCTTTGTTCACCGTCACCGGAACCGTCCCCGTCACCTTCTCGTAGGTCACCGTGTCCGATGGCGTGAAGGTCACCCCCGCCGTGTACGTGCCCGCGCTCCCCGGCTGCGTCGTCGGGTTCGTGAAGCCAAACGTGCCCGGCACCGAAGCCACGCCATCCGTATTCAGGTAGGTGGCGTTGAGCGCCTGGCCGTAGGTGATCGGGCCGTGCGCCGTCGGCCATGTCGTTACCGTCGGCACCAGCTTCGCGCTGATCGTGCCGTTGCCCTCGGCGGAATTCGGAAAACTGTAATTCGTCAACAAGGTGCCCGGACCCGCCGCGAAATCGCCCGGAGACAGCGCCACCTGGACATTCCACACCCCCACCGCCGCGCTCGCGTACGTGCCGCTCGTCTTGGTGACCGTGATGGTGTCGGTGCCCACCCGCCCGTTCACCGTGTAATCCCCCGGCGCCAGCGTGGCCGCCGTCGTCTCATCAAAATACTTCGTCGGATTGCCCGTGATCGATACCGCCAGGGACTTCGGATTCACCGTCAACCCCTTATTGACATTGGCGGCTGGATTGTAGTTCACATTCCCGCTCTGGCTGGCCGTGATTATGGTGCTGCCCGCGCCCACTATCGTCACCACGCTGCCTCCCGTGGCCACCGCCGGATTGCTCGACGCGTAACTCACCGCAAGACCCGAATTGGACGCCGCACCCGGATCGAAAGAACCCTCCCCATACGTCTTCGGGCTCAAGTCCGGAAAGGTGATGACTTGATTCGCCTTGTTGATCACGAAATCGCCCGCGGATAGCCCGTATAGCGTGCTGTAGTTGGCGGAATCAGTGGGAACGAAATCGGCCGTTACGGCATACGTCCCCGCGTTCGTTTGCGTGAACGACCCGCCGGTAAGGACGTTCGCCACCGCACCCGGCACGGAACTGGACGTGATGCCCACCGTCGCCGCTCTCGCCGTACCGTTGTACGTCACCGGTGAATTGGTCACGGACAATGTAGCCGCCGGCGTCGCCTTGGCGATGGTAACAGTCGCTGTACAGGTGTGGGTATTTCCTGCGGCATCGCCCACGAGCAAGGTCGCGGAATTCTCGCCAACATTGGCCGAGGTATATTGCTGGCTCGTACCGCCGTTGATGGTGCGCGTGGTGATCCCCACATTGTCCGAACTCCCACCATCAATATCACTCGCTGTTACGGTGAAGGTTCCGGGCAGGGTAAAGGTAATGTTCTTGCACACCGCCGTAGGCGGGATTGGATCGTAGGAGGTACTGCCATCCCCAGTACCGCTCGCGACCGAGGAACGGTTGCCGGCGTTGTCTTCCGCCACCAGATCAAAGTAGTACGTGTCTGCCGTGGTTCCCCCCGTGAAATTAAACGAGCCGGTCGCGCCAGTTTGCGTCAGGTTGGAATTCAGCCATGTGCCGCTTGAACCTTTCTTATACCAGAGTTCCACTTTCTTCAAACCCGAGCCGCCCGAATCACTGGCGTCAGAATAGGGCACCTCAATGGGGTTCTCTTTGGCATACGCGGGCGGAGTGCAGGTTCCGGGCACTGGCGCTGTTGTGTCGTTTACCGTAATTGTAAAGGCTTTCTCGAAATACAGATTGTTCGGCTGTTCGCCGCTATCCGTCGTCCGGATACGGACACTGTAGGTTCCGGCGTTCAGATTGGCGACGCCCGTAAGCAACTGCCCCCCACTAATGCTGAAAGACGCGTTGTTAGTGCTGCCAGCGCCACCAACCAAGGCATAGGTGAAGGTTTGAGTTGGGACCTGGCCCGTAAACGAGGAACCCGCGCCGGTGCTATTGTCAATGTCTGTGGTGGTCAAATTGCCTACCAGGCTGCCTGAAGGGATATTTCCAATCGTGGAATTCGATATGGAGATGTTGCTGGGCGCTTCGTTTAAAACAGCAAACAGATTGGTCAGCGGAATAATTGTCCGTGCACTGTCGCTGCCATCGCCGATACCGGGGCCGCTATAGTAAACATAAGTGAGAGCGCCGCCGCCATTCTCGCTGCTGCGAACGTCAATGTAGTACTTCACGCCGGCGGTCAACGTGATGCTTCCCACGCCCAGATTCGCCCATGGATTGTTTACCATCAAGGCGGTCCCGTTGACGTAGATGTCTATGTGGTCATCGGCGTACCCCCAGAACTTGTACGTGCCGGATGTGCCGGGCGTTCCGGGGATCAGTACCTTGCCGCGATACCAGGCGCAGAAGTCATTAGTGCTGATGTAGTTGGTGTCGGGTGAAGATTCGTTCCAGTTGGAATCAATCGGACCGTCGACACGCACGAGGTTGGGGGTGGCGATACCGGCAACCAGGGAACCACCCTGTGTCGACCAAGTGCCGTTGGTATAGAATTGCGAAATGAGCCCGTGGCAGAAATATGGGCGCAAACTGGCCTGTGGAACGATGGTAGCGGATACACCGGGGCCAGCCCAACTCAAGGTAGCTTGGGCGCCACCGGTGTTTTCAAAAAAATCCATCCGAACATCGTGCCATCCGGGTCCCAGCAGAACAGGGGTTCCCGCATTACCCGGTTCGCCCGGAGGTCCCTGATTTACCCAGTTATTCAGGCATTGGATGCCATCAATCCAGACCCGTGATCCGTCATCGCAGTTTGTATAAAACGTCCAACTTCCACCGGTGGGAATATTAACTTGACCACGCCAACGAACACCGAAATAATTCGCTTGGCCTGTCGGACTGCCAGGATCACCCCAAGGGAAGTAAATATTCGCATCCAGGTTTGACGTGGATACCGTATGCGATTGTACGCAATATCCATACAGCGTGGCTGTAGTGCTGCCAAACTGGTCATCGTACACCGAACTTGCCCCGACAGGGAAAGTAGTTCCGCCATTGAAATTGAAATATTCGCCTTGTATGCCTTGTGCGGTGGTGCTGGGTTCGGCGATGGTGTACGGCGCAAGGCTTGCCTGCGGAATCACTGTTTGAGAGACATCTGGTCCTTCCCAATACGCATGCACTTGCGCCCCGCCGGCGTTTTCATAAAATTCCACCTTGATATCGTGCCATCCCGCCGTCAAAGGAATCGCGCGGAACTTCTATAATCAACACCCCCTTGGTCTACCCAAGAGTCAATGCGCAATACGCCATCAATCCAAAGACGAGCGCCGTCATCAGATACGGTGTAAAAGGTCCAATTGCCTGTAGTGGGGATATTCACCTGGCCTAACCATCGGACGGCAAAGCCCTCCACATCCACAGTGGCGGCGGCGTCCAGCACATCCGGCCATGGATTGATAGCAGTGGAGCCCATTCCCCAAGCGAAATCGACATTTGCGTCGGTCCGCAATCCTTTGAAATTGGCTGGATTGAAGGCGTCTGAAGGTGAGGTGCCGGTTCCTTGCTTATAGTAATAGCCGAGAATATCGGCGTAACTGGACAGGCTTACTACTAAGCATAGAATAAGTAAAAGACGGCTTACGGTGGGCTTCATGGGGTACATCTCCACTTGATTACAAGACCTACAATTGTCGGCTAACACAATAAGATACTATATGCTAGTGTAGATAATAGCCTTGTTTTCCGAGAAAAATCAAATTTTCGCGTTTGTGCCGAGGTTATTTGGCATATTCAAGCATGTGCCTGGGGTCAAGGCCGAGCGGATCAAGCTCCAGGGCTTGCGTGAAAAACGCGCGTGCCTTTTCCTTGTCGCCCAGGCCCAAATAGCCCAGACCCTGCATGTAATAGGAGGACACGCGCAAGTCTTTCCGGGCCAATTCGTGTTCCAGGAGAAACGTGCGGGCGGAATGGGATTCCTCGACGGACGTGGTGATGTGGCGCCCGTCTTTGACGGTGACCAGCCGCTTTTCGCCATCGTCAATCAACTGTTGAAACAGCGTGTCCGCCTCGGCTTTATCCTTGCCCAGTTCAAGGGACGCCAGCGCCTTGAAGTAGGCGAGTTCCGGGAAATCGCCCGCGCCCCATCCCTCGCTGTAGGTGTACTCCATCATTTTTGTAAAATATGAATCCGCCTTTTCTTTGTCATTTGACCATTTGCCGTTCAAACCAAGGTAGTAATAGGCGATGCCGATTTTCCCGTCACGTTCCGCCTCGAGATTGGCGGGGAATTCCATGCCCTCCAGAAAAGTCTTTTCGGCCTCGGCGTATGCGCCCTGCTTCATTTGCAGAATGCCTTTTTGCAGATGCGCGTCAAACCAGTAAACATGCGGGTTGAAGGTGGCCCCTTCCTTGATGTGATACGTCATGGCTTTCAACAGGCGCAGGGCCTCGTCATAGTTTCCGTTAACGATATTCAGCTTGATCTCCATCAACTGAATGTCGGTAATGTCCTTGCCCAGCGAGCCGTACCGCGCGAGGAAATCCGACAATTGCTGCGGCGTCAGGCTGGCGTACGACATGTAAAGATGCGCCTCGGAGAAGTAGCGCGGCTCGGAAGGTTCCAATGAAATAGCCTTCATGATATTGGACAGGGCCTCCGGCATCTTGTGAAGATGGTTGGCCTGAAGATAGGCGATATTCCGGTGGGTAAGGGCGTCTTCGCGCCCCTTTTCCAGCGCCGTTTCCCAGCATTTCACCGCTTCTTCATGCTGGCGGTTGCCCAATGCATTGCCCAGCAGATACCACGCCGTGGCATCCTCCGGGTTTTTCTCCAGGGCGAATCGCAACACGTTCACGGATTCATCGCCATACGGGAAGCACAGGTCCGTGGACAACCCGGAGGCGTTTCGCAGCACGTGAACGGATTCTTCCTCGTTTCCGGACAGCGCCAGGTACATCCCCAAGTGATACTGCGTCATCGGATTGGCGTTCAGCGCGGGGTTCTCCGAATCCGCCGCCAGTTGCATCACCGCCGCCGCATCGCCGAACAATCCAAAATCGCTATAGCGTGTTGCGGTTTCGATATAGTTGTACGGTTCCTCGCGGAGATGCTTGACAAGAGAAGCCTGGCATTCTTCAGGTGTTTTCCCAACCGCAATTATCGAACTCAAGCGCCGAAATTCGTTCATGGCCACAAAACACAAGGGGTCCACCGAGAGTGCGTGATTTGTCAGGGCCAGGGCCTCGTCATAAGCGCCCAGTTGACGGAACACTATCGCCTGGGCGCAAAGCGCCTCCACATTTTGTGTATTGGCCTTACAGGCCCTATCGGCGGCATCCAGCGCCTTATGCCAGTTATTTTTTGCCCCCTCAAGTTGCGCACAGAGGGTGTATCCCGCCGACGTCCATGCGTAGTCCCATGTGGATCGATAGAGTGTATCGAGGGCTTCATCAATTCTCCCCTGTTTCCAATAGCACACCCCAAGATAATACAGCGAGGTTGCATCCTGGGCCTTTTTATGGTTCCCCGTGACCACCTCCACGGCGTTCTTCAGGTGCTCCTCCGCTTTGGCATATTCCCCGCGTTTCAGATACACCGTGCCGATTTGCGTGTTCGTCATCACAT
The DNA here is from genome assembly GCA_964474205.1 of uncultured Nitrospirales bacterium. Taxonomy (GTDB): domain Bacteria; phylum Hydrogenedentota; class Hydrogenedentia; order Hydrogenedentales; family CAILVY01; genus CAILVY01. The sequence goes on from CAYYRW010000013.1 coordinate 23,967, forward strand.
CCTTCGGGTCGAGGGCCAACGCCGCCTCATAGTATTTCATGTAGTCGAAATTGGTGTTTCCGAACTGCTCAATTTTCAGCCCGGCAAAGAATAATTCCTGGCTGGTTTTGTATTCCCGCGGGTCCAGCGGATCGTGATACGGTTCCGGAAACGGTTCGTTTTTTGCGGGTTGTTTTTGCCAGGCGATCAACTCTTTGCCTTCGTTGGAGAGCACCACCAGCCGGTATTCTTCCGGCGCGGCGTCCGCAAGGGCGGCGGCGGATTTTTGATACGGGGTTAACGGCGATATATCCGCCTTTTCATCCATCACAACCTTGTCTTTTCCCGTGAGTAATATGCGCACGTCTTTTTGTTCTGAAGTGGCATTCACCTGCACCCATGCCTGTTGATCCATCAGGTCCAGATTCACCGCAAAATCTTTGTTCGCCTCTTTGATGCCCTTCAATCCCTTCAGTCCGTAGAGATACATGGTTCCGTATTTGGTCTCAAACGGCGCCACGAAGGTGTAGTCGGGCTGATTGTCGGAATAAAACCCCATCATGAGTTCGGCATAGGGACCATCGGTGTCCGTCAGTTTTTGATCCCACGACTTTTGGACTTCGTTCTTGCCCCAGTTCCAGAGTTTCTTGCCTTTGAAGATGCGGTGGCCGCCCACCAGGACTATGCCGGCGTTCTTGCCATGGTCGATCCCGCCCATGAAATCCTGCTTGGTTTTGGTGACAAAAAAGGAAACGGGCTGTTTTGCCGCGTTCCACCAGGACACGTCCTCGCCATGGGTGTAGTCCGTGGATTGATAGACCTGGTTGGGCACGGGCCACCGCGTGAACTCGCTCACATAATGGAAATTGGCCATTTCGACATCCGGCGGGAAAATAAACTGGTAGTCGTCGTTTACATGCACGGCGGCATTGGCGAAGAACAAGGCGGGATATTGAAAAGGAGTAACGTTAAGGCTCTTAAACTCCGTTTTGACATACGCTTTTCCGGGCTCCAGCGTCATTCCCACGAGCCAGCGGGTCTGGCACCGCTTTTCATATTCCCCCACCCAAACGGTTTTGCTCCCATCCGCATGTTCTTCCGTGGTGTAATCCACCTCCAGGAGGCTGGTGGCGCGGTGATGATGGGGCGTGTTCCATTCGATGCCCCCGGAGGTCCACGCGCCCAGGGTGCCGATAAGCGCGGGTTTCACCACATGGTTATTATAGACCACCTCATACTTATTGGTTTTGTCGAGGCAATAATAAAGCCGCCCGCCCATTTCAGGCGTGACACAGATTCTCAGGTATTCATTTTCGAGAATAATGGCCTTGTACGCGTTGTCCGTCTTCTTCTCGGTCTGCACATCGTAAAACGGATACGGATAAACATGTTTCTCCGCGAGTTGCACCTCTTCCGGGCGGTAAAAAAGCGGTGTCTTGTCCGGACTTTTCATCTCATAGGTGGGGAGAACGATAACCTCTTCCGTCATGGTCACCTGGGCGCCGCACAGCGAGCCGGTGAGCAGAAGCACAAAAAGCGCCACCGCCGTCCGGCGGATACTCGTTTTAGGGTTGACCCGCGGCGCGTTCAACAGAGAACACGTCATACCCTTCCTGGAGAACAACGTTTCATGCATAGCGCTTTCCTTTGCCCCTAAAATACGCGATAGCGTGCTACTCTTTACAAACCGGCAATAGCCAAAATTGCCACGCGGTAATTATGCATATGGGGTGAAGACAATCAAGTCCACAAGGCCGCTATTTTTCTCTTTTCCGGGGGCCAAGGGCCGTCATTTCCGGGAAAAACTTGCAGCGGCGGCAATCCATACGGAAAATGAAAACGGTTTATTGTGCGAAGGAATAATATGCGCTATTGGCTTGGAATGTTTCTTGTCATGAGTCCCTGGGTGTCCTGGGGAGGTGACGCGCCCCCCAGCACCTGGATAAGCGCCGGGGCCTATTCGGAATTGGGCGTGATCATCCCCGAAAATGCATCACCCACACTTCAGGCGGCGGCGGAGACCTTTACCCGCCTTTGGGAGCAATGCGCCGGCGTCCCGGTGAAAATCAACCACTATAGTCAAAGCCGGGTGAATGTCTGGCTGGGGCCGGAAATTATCCCGGCTGATCTGGTTCCTCCGCGTGAGGTACAGGCTCTTGGACCGGACGGCTGCCTACTCCGCACCTTTATGTCCAGCCATTTTGATGAACGAAAAGGGCCGGTAAAACATCTTGTCATTACAGGCGCCACGGATAAAGGCACGCTGAACGGGGTGTTTGAATTTTTTCAGCAAATGATTGGCAAACAGTGGCTTGCGCCCGGCGAATCCGTCTTTATGCCCGTGCTCGCCGCCTTGCCCGCCCTGGATGTTCAGATTGTGCCCCGGTTTACGTGCCGGGAACTGGGCTACTATGCGGGATTCCCACCGGAAGCCCTGGAATACCGGCGCGCCCACAAACTTCCGGACACCTATCAATCAGAACTGTCCGGGGCGCACACCTTTTATGATCTTTTGCCCCCGCAAGAGTTTTTCGCCGCGCATCCCGAATATTATTCCGAGCATCAGGGGAAGCGCATCGCTTTTCTGGGGGATTGGCGAGACCCCCACCTGGCCTGTCATCCCCCGGAGGAGTGCGGGCAGCTTTGCTGCGCCAATCCCGAGGTGGCCGAAGCGGTGGCCGCCGTGCTACGGGAGCGCATCAACGCCCGCCCGGAAGTCAAGCTGTGGAGCGTTTCCCAGATGGACTGGCTGCACCCCTGCCAGTGCACGCTATGCCGGGCCATTGATGACACTGAAAAATCCCCCATGGGGTCGTTGCTGACCCTGGTGAACCGGGTGGCGGAAAAAAACGAGCAGGCCTTTCCGGGGAAAGGGTACTTGGTGTGCACGCTGGCGTATCAATACTCCCGCAAGCCTCCGGCGTCCCTTCGTCCGCGCGCCAATGTGCGGGTGCAGTTGTGCGCCGCGGAATGCGATTTCGGCGAACCGTTGGACGAGGGAAACGTGCCCGAAAACGCGGCGTTCGTGGCCGACCTGAAGGCGTGGTCCACCCTCACCGATGATCTCTGGGTCTTGGATTATGCGGCCCATCAAGGGTCTCCCGTGCAGCCGTTCCCCAACCTCCATGTCCTGCAGTCCAATATTCAGTTGTATGATCAGTATTTCGTGAAGGGTGTTTTCGAGGCAAGCCCCTCCTTGTTCACGGGTTCCGTCAATGAATTTGGCGCGCTGCGCTCGTATCTGCTCTCGCACTATCTGTGGGATCCGGACTGTTCGCCCGCCGTGGGCCTGCCCTATTTTCTGAATCTCTACTACGGCGCCGCCGCGGAACCCATCGCGCGGTATATTGACATGATGGCCAAGGCGGCAAAGGACACGCACCTGGGATGCCGGGAACAAACCCGCTGGTGGAATTATGATCTGGCCGTGGAAGCGGAAAAGTGTTTTCCACCTGCGGCGGGGGCCCCGTTGCCCGAAACGATAGCACGGCGCGTTGCCATGGAACATCTGCCCGTGGCGTATATGGGGTTGGTATGCCCGCCCAAGATGCGGGTGGAAGGGACCACGCTGTTTCTGGACCGTCCGGCGGGCATGACGCTGGACCAGTTTGCGGCGGCGCTGAAGGTGTATTATCCCGCCGCCGGCGAAGCCATGGCGCGGGAGGTGGCGCATGAATGCCATGGGAAGACCCCGCCCCGGCACGAGGAACATGCCTTGGTCATCCTCGAAGATGACCGGAATTTGTTGTGGATTGCCCCCACGCTCGGGGGGGCGGTGTTGCGCTGGAAGGATAAAACGCTGAATGTTGAATGGCTGCGCGGGTTTGAACGCTATGAATCAGTCCCGGGCGTCTGGAGCGAGCGGAGTAGTCCGTCCACGGGCGTGGACGGTCCGGTGGCGGAACGTTATGCCGTGGTGGAAGCCTCCGCGAACCGCGCGGTATTGCGCGCCACCCTCGAAAATGGGCTGGTCCTGACGCGCACCCTAACGCTGCCTCCGGACACGGGCAAAGTCGAGTGGGCCGTGTCGGTGGAAAACCCCTCCGATCAACCGGTTCATTATGCCCTCGGAATACATCCGGAGTTCTACTTGCCGGGTGATGCATTGCCGGAGTTATGGATTCAAGAAAACAGCGCATGGTCCCAGCCTGAAGCTATGGACGGGTATGAAAATGGAGGATGGAATGCGTGGCGACGCGCGCCGGACAAGGCCACATGCTGGGCGGTGCACCTCCCCGGCAAGGGCTTGACCCTGTATAACCAATTCACTCCTGCGCCTCTTGGCCGGTTGCGGTATTATGCGAACGTCCGGACCTCGCAACAGCAATTCAATCTTGATCTTGGTTTCCCGGATGCGCCCATTTCTCCGGGGGAAGCGCGGAACATCACGGCGGTGTATTGGGTGGACACCCAGCGGCCGCAATAAGAATGCCTGGTTATTCGCCCGGCGGGGCGGGGGCTTGATGGCGGTGGATCAGCCACAGATTGCGCACATACACGGGCAGGGTGGCGATAAGCCCCAGGGCGAACACCCATTCGGCGCGTTGCATGTACGAACCGGCCTGAAGCACCGAAGCCACCACGCTGAGATGCCAAAAGGCGACCGGGATGACGCTCTTTCGCTTGGCTTCAGTGGCAATCCACTGAATCAGAAACCGGCAGCCGAAGAGCACCTGCCCAAGCGTGCCCACGCCAATCCACAGCCAGTTCTTCACCATGTCGGGGCGGGCGGCGCCCTTGGTGGCGTGATATTCACCCAGCCAGGTGGCCGCCACCAGCACCACGGCCACGACGGTGGCCACCACGATCACCCCATTCAGCAGGGTTTTGCGGCGGGAGGTCAAGACCCCCTGATCGCGCCAGATATGATTCAGGTTGCGGGCATACACCACCAAGTTGAAGCTGTAGCTGAGCGCGCCCACGGGGGATTGTTTCCAAAATACGGCGTACGGCAATAAAAGCAGAACGCCGATGCTGCTCATGTACCAGAAGAGAATGGGGACCACACTTTTCTTCTGGCGCTCGGATACGTACCACTGCACGTAGAAGCGTCCGAAGAAAATAATGCCGCCCGTAACGCCGATGAGGGTCCAAAGAAAGGCCAAGAGGACTACTCCTCCCCTTCCACGCGCGGGGCCACATAGCGTTTTCTCAGCCACGCCACGCCGAAGAGATCATAGATGCCGCGCCACAGGCGGTTGCCGATGCCGTATTTGGAGACGCCGTGCTGGCGCGGGTGGTGGCTCACCGGGCACTCGACGAGGGTGAACCCGGCCGCCCGGATAAGGACCGCGAAGAAACGGTGCATCCCATTGAAGGCCGCCAAATGCTCCACGCATTGCTTGCGGAACCCCTTGGCGCCGCACCCGGAATCGCGGATGCCGTCGTGCAGCAGCGCATTGCGGACCTTGTTGGCCACCCGGCTGGAGAGTTTCCGGACCCAGGTGTCATGGCGGTCCGCACGATATCCACATACGCAATCATACTCGTGAAGCAACTCCAGAAACTTCGGGAAATCGCACGGGTCATTCTGCAGGTCGCCGTCCAGCATCAGGATATAGGCGCCCCGGGCGCGCCGCATGCCCGCGATGACCGCGGCGGATTGGCCGCTGTTCTTCACCAAGTGGACCGGCCGCACATGGGAATCCGTTTCCTGGAGTTTCTCCAGCTCCCGGCGCGTGCCATCCGTGCTGCCGTCATTCACAAACAGGCATTCGTAGTCATATGCCGGCAAGGCCCGGAATACGGCGGTGATTTTCTCCGCCAGCAGGGGTACATTTTCTTCCTCGTTGTAGACCGGCACCACCACGGATACCAAGGGACGCATAGAACCTTCTTTCTCCTTAAAAACATGATACGGGCCAATACCGGTGGATTATACAAATTCATCAGGGCAAAAACCCAATAGGACATGGTTGCCGCCAACAGAAGGGTGCGCGGACCTCCCTTCCGGGGCAGCGCTACAGGACGGCCTCGCGGTATCCGCGTGCGCTTCTTCGTCCCCGGGAAAGTGGCCTGGAACGGTGTTTTAGCACTCGTGGCAGGAAATTGCCAAGAGAATGTCAATTTGGCAAAGCAAGTAGTAATTTTGACCAACGCGTGCCGGAACCCGCGCCAACCGCCTGAAACGCGGTTCTGGACGGGACCGGGTTTTGTGCTTCGGAAGCCCGGAAAATTTTAACAAAAAGGGGTTGACAAACGTCTTCGGATTTGTTATTATCACTCGGCTGTGGCGAGTGCTAAGCGCATTCGCTGATGGTTAGGGTTGTTGCCAAAATGGCGCAACCTGCGCTTCTAGCACTTAAATCCACGGATGCCGTGGTCAAAACAAAAGAAGAGGAGGAAAAACAATGAAGGTTCGTCCACTTGCGGATCGGATTCTCGTGAAACGTGAAGAAGCCGATGAAACGGTGCGAGGCGGGATTATCATCCCGGACACGGCCAAAGAGAAACCCCAGCAGGGGAAAGTCATTGCGGTCGGCGCGGGCCGTCTGGATGAGGATGGCAAGCGCGTTCCCCTGGAAGTGAAGAAAGGGGATCGCATTCTGATGGGCAAGTACGCCGGCACGGAAGTGAAGATTGACGGCGAAGAGCACATTATCATGCGTGAAGAAGACGTTCTGGCGGTCATCGAATAACGCCGGTTCGCACAACCTGGAGGATAACGCTTTATGGCAGCGAAACAATTGGAATTTGGCGAGGATGCGCGCAGGCGGGTATTGGCCGGCGTGTCAAAACTGAGCCGGGCCGTGAAGGCCACGTTGGGTCCCAAGGGCCGCAACGTCGTATTGGATAAAAAGTGGGGCGCCCCCACGGTGACAAAAGACGGCGTGACCGTGGCCAAGGAAATCGAGCTGGAAGACAAGTACGAGAACATGGGCGCGCAGATGGTGAAAGAAGTGGCGTCGAAGACCTCCGATGTGGCGGGCGACGGCACGACCACGGCCACCATTCTGGCGGAAGCGATTTTCCGCGAAGGCATGCGCAACGTCACGGCGGGCGCGAACCCGATGGCGCTGAAACGCGGCATCGACAGCGCGGTGGAAGCGGTGGTGGAGAATCTGAAGAAGATGAGCAAGCAGGTGCGCAACGACATGAGCGTCCTGAAGAGCGTGGCCACCATTTCCGCGAACAGCGACGAAGAAATCGGCAACAAGATCGCCGAGGCGATGGAAAAAGTCGGCAACGACGGCACCATCACGGTCGAAGAAGCCAAAGGCATCGAGACCACCCTCGAAGTCGTGGAAGGCATGCAGTTCGACAAGGGTTACCTGTCGCCCTATTTTGTGACGGATTCCGAGTCCATGGAATGCGTGCTGGAAGACTGCTTCATCCTGATCCACGAGAAAAAAGTCTCGAATCTGAAAGACCTGCTTCCGGTACTGGAGCAGATTGCGAAATCGAACAAGCCCCTATTGATCATCGCGGAAGACGTCGAAGGCGAAGCCCTGGCGACGCTCGTGGTCAACAAGATTCGCGGCACCTTCCAGGCGTGCGCGGTGAAAGCGCCGGGCTTCGGCGACCGCCGCAAGGCCATGCTGGAAGACATCGCGATTCTGACCGGCGGCTTGGCCATTACCGAGGATTTGGGCCGTTCGCTCGAGAATGTCGCCCTGGCCGATTTGGGCCGCGCGAAACGCATCGTGGTGGACAAAGACAACACCACAATCGTCGAAGGCGCCGGTTCGAGTTCGGACATCATGGGCCGGATCAACCTGATCCGCCGCCAAATTGACGAAACCACCTCCGATTACGACCGCGAGAAACTCCAGGAACGCCTGGCGAAGCTGGCGGGCGGCGTGGCGGTGATTAACGTTGGCGCGGCCACCGAAATCGAAATGAAAGAGAAGAAAGCCCGCGTCGAAGACGCCCTGCACGCGACCCGTGCGGCCGTCGAAGAAGGCATCGTGCCCGGCGGCGGCGTGGCCCTGCTGCGCTGTCTCGACACAATTTCCGGGCTGAAACTCGATGGCGACGAAGCCATCGGCGCGAAGATCGTGCTGCGCGCGGTCGAAGAACCCCTGCGGCAACTGGCGGAAAACGCCGGCGCGGAAGGCTCGACCGTTGTGCAGAATGTGAAGAGCAAGAAGGGCCCGATTGGCTACAACGCGGAAACGGGCGAATACGAAGACCTGCTGAAAGCGGGCATCATCGACCCCACCAAGGTTACGCGCAGCGCACTGCAAAACGCGGCCAGCATCGCGGGCCTGTTGCTGACCACCGAAGTGCTCATCGCCGAAATTCCGGAACCCGAAAAGCCCCCGATGGGCGGCGGCGGTCCCGGCGGCATGGGCGGCGGCATGGGCGACATGTACTAACCCCCGCGCTTCCACACATTCCAGAAGAACGCAAGGCCGTCAAGTCCGGAAAGGGCTTGGCGGCCTTGTTAGTAAATGGGAATTACAGGATGTGCACCCTTGACAAGACCGGGAAAAGGTTATACAATGTGATAACGGAAAGAAAGAGATGAAAAAGCTCACCAAACACGGAAACAGTCTGGCGCTCGTGATCGAACGGCCAATACTGGATCTCCTCAAACTGGATGTGGATACACCCCTGGAAGTATCCACCGATGGGGATGTTCTTATTGTCAGGCCTCATCGCAGCCGCAAAGGAAACAAGAAGGTCAAGGAAGCGCTGGAGTGGGTGAACGAACACTACGGCAATGCCCTGCAACGGCTGGCGGAATAAGTGACTCCCGTTTTCTTAACCATCGAGGATGTTCTGGAAATTCACCGCGACCAAATACAGCGGTATGGCGGGACGATGGTGGTTCGGGGGGATATAACAAAACCAGAGATTTCCAAGTTTTTACGGAAGGCGTGCGCCGGCTCTTAATAAAATAACGCATGTCAGGAGTTGAATTGTGTAATCTATCCCCGCACAATGACACGAGAAATACAACCCGGCAACTTCGGAGCAATACGATGAAATACACACATGGTTTGGGAATAGTGGCTGTTTGGGCGGCCGTGTTGGTCATGGCGGCGCTGCCCGCGCAGGCGGCGTATGAACGCATCAACAAGGACAATCCGAAGGATCCGATGGCGGTGCATATTTTCCGCCTGGACAACGGGCTGGAAGTGCACCTCACGGAGAATCACCAGACGCCGCGGTTTTACGCGGAGATCGCGGTGCGGGCGGGGAGCAAGAATGATCCGCCGGAAACCACGGGCCTCGCGCATTACTTCGAGCATTTGATGTTCAAGGGGTCGCCGAACCTGGGCACGCTGGATTATGAAAAGGAGAAAGTCCATCTGGAGCGCATCGAAGCGCTGTACGAGCAGCATTTCAAAGAGCAAGACCCCGAGAAGCGCAAGGAACTCTATAAGCAGATTGATGCGGAAGCACAGGCCGCCGCGCAGTATGCCATCCCCAATGAATTGGACCGTGTGTATGGAGAAATGGGGGCTGCGGACTTGAACGCGCACACGTGGGTCGAGGAAACCGTGTACCAGGTGAGTCTGCCGTCGAACCGGCTGCGGCAGTGGGCGGCGATGGAATCGGATCGGTTTCGGTATCCGGTGTTCCGGTTGTTCCCCACGGAATTGGAGGCGGTGTATGAAGAGAAAAACACCTCGCTGGACAACAAGCAGCGGCTCATATTCGAGGCGGTTTGCAAGCTTCTGTTCAAGAAACACCCTTATGGTCAATGGCCGACCCTGGGTAACGTGGAAGATCTGAAGCGTCCATCCATCCGTAATATTCGGAATTTTTTTGATGCCTGGTATGTGCCGGGCAACATGGCCATTATGATTTCCGGGGATATCAATGTGGAGGAAACCATCCAAACGATTGATGAATATTTTTCCGCGCTTCCGGCCAAGAAAATTCCCAAGCAGGGCCATTGGAAGGAAAAGCCGCTCAAGGGCCGTGAATTCGCCGAGGTGAATTATGAGGGAGAGGAATTTGTCCTGCTGGCGTTCCGCACGGTGAAATCGAATCACAAGGACGCGGAAGCGCTGGAATTGCTGGACATGATTCTCTCCAATTCCACGGCGGGCCTGATTGATCTCAATCTGGTGCAGGCGCAAAAGGTGCGGCAGGCGGGCGCGCAACCCATGCAGTTCAATGATTACGGCGCGGAGTACCTGTTTGCCATTCCCAAGAAGGGTCAGCGCCTGGAGGAGGCCGAACAACTTCTCTTGGCGCAGGTTGATTTGTTGAAGAAGGGAGAATTCGAGGACTGGATTCTGCCCGCGATCCTGAATGAATACAAGAAGAACAAAAAGGCGGTGTTGGAGTCCGATGAAGCGCGGGCCGGGATGATGACCCAGGCGTGGCTGGGTTATGAGCCTTGGGGCCATGCCCTGGAAAAGATTGCACGAATGGAGCGGCTCACGAAAAAAGACGTGGTGCGGGTGGCGAAGAAGTATTTCAAGGGAAACTATGTGGCGGGCTACCGCCGGGACAAGCAACATGAAGTGATACACGTGGAGAAACCGCCGATTACGCCCGTGGAAATTGATCCCACGCGGCAATCGGCGTTTGGCGCGAAGATTCTGGCGATGCCCGCCGCCCCGATGGAACCGGTATTCGTGGACCCGGCCAGGGATTTCAAAGTGGTCCAGGATCCCAATGGGGTGGACCTCTATTACAAGGCCAATCCCGTCAATGACATCTTTACGTTTGCGATTTCGGTGGATTTCGGGTCGCATCAGGACAATACGATCGGCACGGCGGTTCAACTGCTCGACAAATCCGGCACGGAACGCTTTTCTCCGGAGCAATTGAAGAAGGAATGGTACAAACTGGGCACGGACTTCGGCATGGGCGCGGGCGACAATGAAACCACGGTCACCCTGCGCGGGCTCGATGCCAATTTTGATGCCTCGCTCGCGCTCTTGATGGAGGTGCTCACCAAGCCCAAGGCGGAGCCCGCCACGCTGGAAGAATTGAAGAAGATCATTCTGGCGCAGCGCGCGGACGCCAAAAAACAGGCGCAGAGCATCGCCGGCGCGCTGATCCAATACAACCGGTACGGGCAGGATTCGTTTTTCCTGCGGATGCTTCCGGATGCGGCCGTCAGCGCCTTGAGGCCCGATCCGCTGATGCAGGTAATACGCAGTCTGCTCGCCTACAAGCACACCATCAGTTATACCGGATCGCTTTCCCTGGAGACCGTGCAGGCGGCGCTCAAAAAACACCATCCCATTGCCGCGCCGCTGCAAGATCCGCCGCCCTACCAATATCTCAAGGCGCGCCAACCGGCGCACTCGGAAATCTATCTGTTCGACAAGGAAGCCAATCAAGCCATGGTACGGCTCGAATTCGGCAGTGTGGACTATGATGAATCGCTGACCCCCGCCATGCAACTTTACAATGAATATTTTGGCGGCGGCATGGCGGGGGTGGTGTTTCAGGAACTGCGCGAGTCGCGGGGATTGGCGTATATGGCCGGGGCCAATTATGTTCCGGGGTATCGCGCGAAAGACCAGAACCTCATGCTGGGGGTGATCCAGACGCAACATGACAAGGCCGCGGAGGCCACGCGCGCCTTTGTTGACCTGATGGACAACATGCCGGTGTCCGCGGAACGGTTCGCGGTGGCGCGGGAGTCCGTAATCAATCAATACCGCACGGGGAAAATCGGTTTTCGGGAACTCTTGGGCGTGGTGCAAAACTGGAAACGGCACAATCTCACACCCGATCCCCGGGCCCAGCGGTTTCAAACGCTCGAATTGAGCAGCCTGCAAACGCTGGTTGACTTTCAGGCAAAGCAGATCGCCGGAAAACCCAAACTGATCTCCATTGTCGGACAGAAAAGCAAAATGGACCTGGAATCGCTGAAAAAACTCGGCCCCATTCGCGAAATCGCGGTGGAGGACATATTTGTTAAATGACGGGGGGAACCGGGCGCGGGCGGCGGCGGTTATTGTTCCTCGCGCTCATCCACGTCCACATTGCCGCCATAGGGCCCGCCCATTTTGGCCAGATAGGCGTCCAGGGTCATGCCCTGCTGCGTGATGTTGTCCGCCAGCGCGGAGAAGGCTTCGATGAAGGTGAAACCGCAGGGCGCGGGCTTGGGCAAAGAGGCCGCGCCTTCCATTGTTTTGAGGAAGCGCGTGTTCCATTCCATTTCCGGCATCACCACCCGGTAATGTTGAGACGCCTTCAGGGAGGTTTTCACCGTCCGGGTTCCTTCGCCGCGTTTGAGGTCCGCCTCGAACCCCGCCCACTGCGTCATGCCCTTGCCGCGTGTCATTAAACCACCGAGGTAGGCCTCGATTTGCGCGCCGGTGAGTTCCGCGGAAACGAGGCTGTTTCCGCGCTGCCCGCCGGTGAGAAACAGGGCGTTCACGTCCACCTCGCCCGCCGGCAGGCTGCCGCGAATGATCTGACCGCTATGGCAAAAGGCCGCGTCCGCGCCGGATTTTTTGAGCAGGGCGTCCGCCGCCAGTTTGGCCGCGCCGCCCGCAAACACCGGCCTTTCACACCGGCCCACGATACGCGAAGCCTCCGGGCACAACTCCTGTTCTTTTTGTTTTATCCAGGCGGCCATGGCCTGATCGCATGGAACGGCGTCATGCCGCATTTCCACCGCTTCCCCCGTTGCCGCCGTGATTTTTTTCGCGTCCACATCCACCGTGAGTTCCAAGCGGCCCACATGGTTGGCATAGCTCCCCGCCTGCACAATGACCACACCGGTCTTTTCAAGAATAACCGGCGATTTGATCAATTCATGGGTGTGCCCGGTGACAAACACATCAATTTCCGGGGCCCGCTCGGACATTTTTCTTGCGGCAACCGATCCCAAATGGCACAGGGCGATCTGCACATCGGATTCCGGTTTCAACCGTTCCGCTTCCCGTTCGAGCGCCGCGCCGGTTTCCGCTTCCCCGAAAAACTCGCCCGGTTTCGGGCGCGTCAGGCCGATGACCGCCACTTTAAGCCCCTGCACGTCGAATATTTTCGATGCCGGGAAATGCGCCGCCCCGGCGTCGTCCCGCCAATTCAGGCACAGCAACGCGGTATCGGGCATGAGCGCCTGGCATTCCCGCAGGTAGCCGGGTTTGTAGTCCGCGTCGTGATTGCCAATGGTGACCGCGGAATACCCGATGTTCCCGAGCGCCTCGTACATAATCCGGCTCTTCGACTTGAACGCCACCATGTCGCCCTTTTCCATTACATCCCCCGCGTCCAGCACAAGGACCTCTTTGCATGTCTCCTTCACCTGCTTGATATATCCGGAAACATACGGCAATCCGCCCACGCCGTTATATCCGGGCCGGATATGATCATGGAAATCGTTCGTATGGAGGATGAGCAGGGTGCGGGTTTCCGCCGCGCATAAAAAAGCGGGCGCCACGGAAAGCGCCAAAAGACAAACGAGTTTTCTATACGTCATGAGGCCAATCCTTGTTGGGTTTACTTGAATAACGACTCGAATTCCCGCGTATAAGTTTCCGCCATCCCCGCGTCGTGAATGATCAGCACATTTTCATCATTTTTTGTTTCCGCGCTCTTGCTGAAGTTGTAGCTGCCCGTAATGACCGTTTTCCCGTCCAAGATCATCACTTTGTGGTGCAGGTTGTATTCATTGGCGTCCGGATGAACATCCGCCCCCTGTTTGCGGAGATAGTCGTCCATGCTGTCTTTGGATGCGGCATTGCGCGCCTCCACCACGCCCCGGACCTGGACGCCGTCCTTCATGCGGTCCGCGATCGCCTCGGCGATGGGCTTGCTGGTGAAGGAAAAGGCCAGAAAATCGAGCCGGGTCCGCGTTTCCGCGATTTCGCGCAGAATTTCCCGTTGCGGATGATCCTCCGGAGAAAAATAGCACTCGATGGCGATGCCGGAGACTTCCAGCAGGGGATACGGCGTGTTGTACGGTGAACGCGCGCCAAATTTCTTTTTCAGGAACATCTCCGAAAATTCCGCCGCGTAATCCTTCGCCAGTTCCGGCGAAACGATCAGCAGGGCATTGTTATTATTCCGGTAGAGGTCGTTTTCCGTGAGGTTGGCGGAACCCGTCCACACCAGGCGCTCATCCACCACGCAAAATTTGTTGTGCATGAACGCCTCCCGTTCATCAAACACGACGGGGATGCCGGCACGGATGCAGGACTGCATCGCTTCGCGGTCCTCATAATTGGAATCTGAAACCAGCCGCACCGAAATCCCTTTTTGGTGCTGGAGAATCAAGGTGTCCGCCGCCTTTTGAAGCTGGAGTTCGTAAAACGCGGCGTCAATGCTCCGCGTGGCCTGGGCGAGCAGCGCGAGCAACTTGTCATCCATTCCCCAGGGGCTGAGCTTGTTTGCGGGAGCAAAAAATGCCTGGATGGGCTGGTCCCCGGTGATGAGGTCTTTCAATTCCGATACGGGCGATGGACTCTCGGCTTTTGGGGCGTCCGTATGCTCCACAAGGATTGGAGTCTTTTCCGCCGGGGGGGTGCGCATATCCTTGGACGGCAGAAACTGCTGTACGGCCTCAGGGAGTGTGGATACGGTCTTCTCCCCCGTCTTGAACCACTCCTTCGCCTGCTTCCCCATGCTCCCAAGATGCGTCTTCCATTCGCCAAGCCCATCGGCCGGCGCCATTTTATAGGCCGCGTATCCCGCCGCGAGACCGGCAATGATCAGGCCAATAAACAAACGTCTGTTTTTGCGTTTCATGATGCGCATCTTAGCAAAAGAAACAAGGACCGGGGAAGTTCAATGGCACGCGACGGATACATGCGGAAGAACGGGAAACACAGACTTACCCAGCGCAGTATAGCCGCAATCCCCAAAGGGGGCCTTCCGCGGGCATCCTCCTTCGCGCAAAGCGCTACGGAGGACAGGACCATCAGCTTTCAGCAAACGACAGCAAGGACACCAACGACATCAAAGACTCATGGGACGAAGAAACCGATATCGGGATAAATTTGTGCGGAAAGTGGATGGAAGTTGATGGATAGTAGTACGGACGCAAACCGGCATGGATAAAACGAGGGCTGGGAAGATTTAAAGAATGCATAGAGGTGCATTTGAGGACGGCATCCTCAGGTTTGAGATTTTCAGAGGCGGTTTAGCTGTCCGGAAATGGTTTAATCAATTTTGGGGTTAATCCTTTATAATTACGCGGTACCATGCGGTAAACGTTTAGAAGGGAGCCTATATGCGGATTATTGTGGCGAAGCCCCGGGGCTTTTGCGCCGGGGTGGAGCGGGCCATAAAGAGCGTGGAAAGCGCGTTGGAGCGGTTTGGGCCGCCGGTGTATGTGCTGAATCATATTGTGCACAACGCGCATGTGGTGAAGGAATTGCGGGAGAAGGGGGCGGTGTTTGTGCGGGAGTTGTATGAGGTGCCGCGCGGGGCGCATTTGCTGTTCAGCGCGCACGGGGTGGGCCCGGACCGCTGGGAGAAGGCGAAGGAGCTTGAATTGGAAGTGATAGACGCCACGTGCCCGCTGGTGGAGAAGGTGCATCACGAGGCGCGGCGGTTCGCGGCCAAGGACTATACAATCATATTGATCGGGGAGAAAGGGCATGATGAAACGGTGGGTACCATGGGCTGGGCCCCGGAAAACATCCGGATTATCCAGCGCAAGGAGGACGTCGCCGTCCTGGAAGTCCCGGATCCCGCCAAACTCGCCTACATCACGCAAACCACACTGAGCGTGGAGGATTGCCAGGAGATTATTCAGGCGCTCCGTGAACGGTTCCCGGAAATTCAAGGTCCGCCCAAAGCGGACATCTGCTATGCGACATCCAACCGTCAGGCGGCGGTGAAGGCGCTCGCGCAGGAAGTGGATTTGGTGCTGGTGGTGGGGGATCCGGAAAGTGCGAATTCCACGCGGCTGGCCGAGGTGGCGCGGTCGAAGGGAAAACCGGCCCATCTCATCCCGGATGCCGGGGCCGTTCACCGGGAATGGCTGGACGGGGTGAAGACGCTTTTGCTGACCTCGGGGGCGTCCGTTCCTGAAAAACACGTGCAGGGAGTGATTGCCTATCTGAATTCATTGGAATCCTGCTCGGTCGAGGAATTTGAACTGGTGCATGAGGATATCCATTTCCGGCTGCCGGTGAATGTACAGTAGTCTTTGAAAACAGGGGGTGGCGATGGTACCATGCTTGCATTATGAGCGGCATGGTGTATTCAAGCGCCCGGGAACGGGACATTCTGAAGGTGCTCCCGGACCTTATCAAGGCCCGGGAATTGCTCCGCGACCTGGTTTGGAAAGAGTTGCGGGCGCGCTACCGCTATGCCGTAATAGGGTTTCTCTGGGCCGTTCTTGAACCGCTGCTCTTCACCCTGATTCTCGGCTTTGTGTTCGCGGTGTTGCTGGCGGACAAGGCGAGTTTCGTGCGCGGGGACAATGGCCCGCCGTTCATCGTCATGCTTCTGTGCGGGTTGGTGTTCTGGCAATACACCTCGACCGCGCTTACCAACGCCACGTTTTCCCTGATCGCCAATCAGAACCTGGTGAAGAAAGTGCATTTCACGCGCGAAACCGTGCCCTTGGCGTCGGTCTGCGTCCCGCTGGTGAATCTGGCCGTCGGCGTGGTCCTGCTCTTGGCGGTGCATCTGCTGCTGGGAGGACGCCTCAGTTGGGCGCTGCTCGGAATGCCGGTGGTTTTCGGCATCCAGTTTGTATTGACGGCGGGGTTGGCGCTGTTGTTTTCCTGCGGGCACGTCATGCACCGTGATGTGGGCAACCTGGTGACGGTGGGGCTCCTGTTCTGTTTTTACGCCTCGCCCGTGTTCTATCCCCTTGAAATGGTCCGGGCGGCGCAGTTTTTTCCGGGATGGGTGACTCCTCTCTATATGCTCAACCCGATGGCGGGCCTGTTAACCGCGTATCGGCGCATCTTGTTCGACGGGCAGTTTCCGGGGCTCTTGTGCCTTTGGCCCGCCTTGGCCGCGGCGCTCGTCCTGGCGGCGGGGCTGGTGGTCTTCCGCCGCAACGCCCCAACCTTTTCGGATTACCTGTAATGGCTGTCATTGAAGTGGACCATGTGACGAAGATATTCCCCGCGCGCCGGGGTCCGCGCGATTTCCACGGCCGCCGGGGGCTCGCCGACTTGATCCGGGGCACCAGAACGGGCACGGTCACCGCGCTCCAGGATATCTCGTTGTCGGTCGAGGCCGGGGAGTCACTGGGGATCATCGGGCGCAACGGTTCGGGAAAATCCACGCTCCTGAGCATCATCGGCGGCGTTACGCTCCCGACCCAGGGCCGGGTCACCGTGAACGGCCGGGTGGCCTCGCTGCTGGAACTCGGGGCGGGATTCCACCCCTTGCTGACCGGGCGCGAAAACGTTTATCTCAATGCGGGGCTTCTGGGCATGCGCCATGAGCAAGTGGACGAAGTGTTTGACCGCATCGTGGAATTCTCCGGGATCGGCGAATTCATCGATCATCCCATTGATACCTACAGCAGCGGGATGTATGTGCGCATCGGTTTTTCGATTGCCGTGCACACCAACCCCGATGTTTTTCTCGCCGACGAAGTGCTCACCGTGGGCGATGAATATTTCCAGCGCAAATGCCGCCAGAAAATCGGCGAACTGCGGGAGCAGAAAAAAACCATCCTCTTTGTCTCGCACGATTTGGGCATCGTGAATTCCCTCTGCGGACGGGTGATCCTGCTGGACCGCGGCCGCATGCTCCACCGCGACACCGTTCAAAAAACCATCAGTTTCTACCTGCGCCAAGTGGGGCGGGACCGCGGCGTGCACACCTTTACGGAAGGGGCCGTGGACGCGGTCCAATGCGACGGGCGGATTTCCCTGTTTCACCAACAGGAGGAAGTGACCGCGCCGCATGGGATACTGATGCACATGGAGAGCCTGGGCCAGTGCCACATGTCGCATACGGCCGAATGGGACGTGACGGAACGCACGGCCACGGGATGCCGCGCGCGCGGCATGATGCCCCGTTTGCCGATAGCGCTTCTATGGGATATTGCGTTGCACAAGGACGTGTTGCGCTGGACGGTATCGCTCGAGGTGTTGCGCGAAGTCAAGCTGGATGTCATATCAATCCTGTTTCACTGGCCCGTGGCGTACGCGCACTGGCATTATGGGCGCCTTTCCGGGCAATTCGATGAAATCACCCCCAAGGACGTGACGATTAACCTTGTGGCGGCCGCGTCGGATGTCATGCCCAATCGAAGCGCGGTGATGCCCATGACCGCGGTGTTCCCGGAAGCGCAGTCCTCCCTGCCGGCCGTGATTACCAGTTTCGAGGCGACGCACTATCCGTTCGCCTATTACTGGGCCAATTCCGATTACATGACCTATTGCCGCATTTTGTGCGCCGACGTTCACCTGACCGGCCAGGGGCGGCATTTCGCGCCGGGGCGTCATGAACTCATCACCTTTGAGGTGAGCCTGTGGCGGGATTGGGAAGCCGCGCGGCAACAGGTCACCCGCTTGCGCAATGAACTGCGGCGGGTGTTGAATGAAGACCGGGCGTTAACCAACGGACCCTGTTCGGCCTATCTGGAAGAGGGGCGGCTCCGGCTGGCGTATGAAGAACGGGAATTCACGTCCTTTCTGCATTTCTACGCCTCGATGCTGGTTCAGCAGCTCTGGAATGACAGCCACAATCTCCACTGGACCTCGGTGTCCTCGGATGGCGAGCGCATTGAAGCGGTGGGGGAATCACGCCGGTTTCCGTTTCAGCAGGCTTGGGAAGTGGCAAAGGCGGACGATGGATTTTCGGTGCGCATATGGATGGAGGTCCGGGAGCCCTTCGATGTCCAGGAATATCATGCCTCCATTGTATTATTACCCGCGTATACGGCCTGGGAAACGGACCATGAGCCGGGGGACTTCCCCCCCTTTGATCCCGGCAAGGACACGTGGATACATTTGAACAAGACGTATGCGCCGGGCAGGCGGGCCACGGCGTGGGGGCCGGGGTTGCCCACGGTGACCCTCGAGGCGGATGCCAATGCACTTGTTTTTCGGATGACGCCCCTGAACACGAAATTGGAAGAGAAGGGCCGGGTGCTGCAGGCCTTGCGCGCCTCGGACGCCGGCCCCCTTCATTTTGAACCGGGACGGCATCTGTACTTTTCCGGAACCCTCCGAATGACGCCGCCCCGGGAAACGGCGGACACGGGAAGAGAACACGTATGAATCAAGCAAGCGGCGGATTTATCCGGACGAAAAAGCGCGTGATCACCAAGCGCGGGGTCATGTGGCTGGGCCAGACCTGCAACCTGCGCTGCTACTTCTGTTACTTCATCAACCGGATTGAGGATCCCAAGAACCCCGAACACCCGTTCATGAGCCTCGAGAAGGCAAAACGGATATGCCACACCCTGCGCACCTTTTACGACAACCGCGCCATTGACATCCAAGGCGGCGAACCCACCATTTTCCAGGACATCCTCGAACTCATCCGGTACTGCCGGGAGATTGGACTGGCCCCCACGCTCATCACCAACGGGCTCGTTCTCGGGAAGCCGGGCAAACTCGAGGAATACCGGGACGCGGGGGTCCGGGATTTTCTGGTCAGCCTTCACGGGATTGGCGGCACGCATGACGAGGCGGTGCGGGTGAAGGGGGCGTATGAAAAAATCACCGCCGCCATTGAACGCATGCGCGAACTTGAACTCCCCTTCCGCTTCAATTGCACCATGTCCAAGCCGGTGGTGCCGGTCATTCCGCAGGTCGCGCAAAAGGCCGTGGACTATGGCGCCAAGGCCGTCAATTTCATTGCGTTCAATCCCTTCAGCGATCAAGTCTCCGGGCACCGCCGCGCGGATACCGTGGAACGGTACGCCGTGATTAAGCCGCGCCTTCAGGAGGCCATGGATATTCTGGAGGACGCCGGCGTCGAAACCAATGTCCGGTATCTCCCCATGTGCATGGCGGAACCCCGCCACCGGAAAAGTTTCTATAATTTCCAGCAGCTTTCCTATGATGTGCACGAATGGGATTTCCAGAGCTGGTTCTGGACCATGATGCCGACCCAAATGATGCGGGACGGCAACCCCCTGCCCCCCTTTCGCCTCGGACCCTACGCGGCGCGCATTTATCTCGGCGGCGCCGAACGGGAGCGCGACCATTATGAACGCCATCCCGTCAAGCAGGGCGCGAAGTTTGCGGCCCAGCGCGCCCTGGCGCGGCTCGTCCAGACGGTCAAGGGGCGGGATGCCATTTATCGTGAGGAAGCCCGCCGCCGCGCCAAAGTGGATTGCGGATACCGGTTCGGCGGCGCCTGCCAGCGATGCGCCTTGCGCAACATCTGCGATGGTTTTCACGGGGACTACGCGGAGTTCTTTGGCGCGGAGGAGGCGGAGGCCGAAACCAATATCCCGCTGGCCGACGATCCGTTGCTGTACATCCGCGAACAGGAAAAGATGGTTTCCGAAGAGGACGCCGATTGGGCGTTATAACCTGGGCCGCCGCCCCTTGGATACACCATGAGCACCTCGATCCCAAAGGCGCTGCTTGACAAAGAAAATGCTCTGAAAGTACTCCTCGCCGGATACGGTTCCGTGGCGATTGCGTATTCCGGCGGCGTCGACTCCACCTATCTCGCCGACGTGGCCGCGGAGGTTCTCGGGCAAAACGCCCATATTCTCCTGGCGGACACGCCGAGCATTCCCCGCGAAGAAGTGGAAGAAGCCTCCCGGTTCGCTCAATCCCGCGGCTGGCGCTTCGCCCTTCTTCACCCCCGCGAATTCGACAACGAAGACTATCTTAAAAACGAGGGGCGGCGCTGCTACCACTGTAAATCCGAACTCTTTGTCCAAATGACCGGATATTCCCATCAACACAACCTCGCCGCCATCGCGCACGGCGAAAATGTGGACGATGCCCTCGATGCCACCCGCACCGGCATGCAGGCCGCCCGCGAATACAACGCCGTTGCGCCCCTCGCCGAAGCCGGGCTTCACAAGGAAGAAATCCGGCAACTCAGCAAAGAACGCGGGCTGCCCACATGGGATAAGGCCAGTTTCGCGTGTCTCGCTTCGCGATTCCCCAAAGGGCGCCGCATCAATCTCCAGGAAATGCTTCTCGTCGAGCGCGCCGAACAATTCCTCAAGAAAAAAGGCTTCCGGCAATACCGGGTCCGGCACCATGGCGATCTCTGCCGCATTGAAGTTGATCCCGCCGACTTCCCCAAACTCCTCGAGGCCAGCACCCGCCAGGAACTCCTCGAAACGCTGCGCCGCCTCGGCTACCAGCACGTCACCCTCGACCTCGCCGGCTACCGCACCGGCTCCACCGCCCTCTGAGCTGTTTTTCCCCGAATAAAGCACGATTGTATTTGAATATCGTGTAGTCCTTTACACGTTATGACCCGGAGTAACGGATGCCGAAGATTCTATCCTCTCCCCTTGCACACATAACGGTGCAAGAATCGGGTCACGCATTACAATATCATGCGTCTTACGGCGCTTGTCTTCCCAACGCAATCCCTGATCTTCTAAATCGATCTCGGTGCGCCGCTGACGCATCCAGGCGACAGCATCAAACGTTTTCTTCATTGCGCAACACCTCCTTGGGGGACCGGATCTCAATAGTTCTATATTCCATTTCCATGTTGACTGCATTGAACAAGCGTATTCTACCTAAATTCACAATATGTTTAAAATTCCAACTCACCAAGACGTCCGCCCCCATCACTGTTGCCAAGGCGACATGTAATGCATCCGCATGGCTTCCCGGTCCCACAACCCGGTGCGCCAGATATGCTTCGGCCAGTGCATAGGCTTCCTCATTATCAACGATTGAAATACGGTGATCTTCAGGAACTTCCTGCAAATGGAGCCGCACCGATTCCGGCGCACCTGCCAATTCACGCAAGGTGTGTTCGGATACCCCCATGATATACTCCCCCGAAATGAATAGCCGCCACAGCGATAGGCTGTCTTCAGAAAATTCTTCGTCCTCGCACCCGCCTACAACCGATGCATCCACATAGATCAACAAGCGTCTCATCGATACTCTCCTTCAGCGGTTAAAGCAGTCTCACACGGCACACTGTCACTCCCCTACTCTTTATACCATAATCTCGTCCCTGCTGTAAGTCTTCTGCAACTCCATTTGGCGGTTCGGTGCGCGGACTTCACGAAAGACCGGGAATGTGCTACACTTCCCCGGCGTTTTACCTGTAACCGGAGTAGTAGTGTGCGAACGATAGCGGTACTGATGCTTCATCCCGGCTGTAACATGACCTGCCGGTTTTGCGTAACGGAAAATTCCATGGCCTCCATGCGGTTTGATCAGGCCCTGCATGTGTTGGACGTGGCGCACGCCCGGGGCGCCCGGAACCTTGTGCTGGGGGGCGGTGAACCGTTTACGTGGCCGCCGGACGTGACCCTCTTGGCGCACGAGGCCAAACAGCGGGGGTTTTTCGTGCAGGCGGGCACCAATGGGGTGGCCTTGCCGCCGGGCTTTGCACACCACCCCTGTTTTGACCGCTATGTTCTGCCGCTCGATGGCGCGTGCGCCGAAACGCACAACCACTTGCGGCGGCATCCGTCGGGCCATTTTGACCTGATCCGCGCACGCATCGCCCAACTCAGTGCTTCGGGGAAGCCCATGACCCTGTCCACGGTGGTGACCGCCCGCAACCTGTTGGAATTGCCCGCCTTGGCCGCCTTGCTGGCCGACGATGTTATTTCCGGGGCGCGGCTTCATGCCTGGCATTTATACCGCTTCATTCCTTCGGGGCGGGGCGGGGCGAAACATGCCGCGTCGCTGTGGGTTAGCGAAGCGGAGTACGATGCCGCCTGCGCCGAGGTAAAGGCCATGGGCCTGGGCTTCACGATATTCAAGCGCAAAGACATGCGCCACTCGCGAACCGTGGATTTCTATTGGTACGAAACCAACGGCCTGCGCGTGGGCAGTGAAGTGTGGGGCGCCCAGGCACGGGAAGCGGCGCTGGCTTGATTTACGGCTGCGGTTGTGCGGGGGCCGCCTGTTTTTCCTGGATGATTTTCAGGCGTTCCGCCGGAAACGGATCATTGGCGTTAATTTGCAGCGCGGCCTCGAATTGCACGCGCGCCTCCTCATACCGCCCGGCGTCCAAAAACAGTTGCCCCAGGTTGTTGTGTGGCAAAATGAAGTTTGGGGCCAGCCGGATGGCTTCCTTAAAGGCGGTTTCGGCCTCTTCCATGCGGCCCAGCCGGTATAAGTCCCAGCCAAGGAAATTATGCGCCGACGCGTAGTCAGGGCGCTTCCGAACCGCTTCCTGAAAATGCTCGACGGCGGCGGCGCTATCGCCTTTGAGCGATAACGCCCGGCCCCAATTGAATTCCGCATGGAGGTCCTCCCGGTTGATCTCCAGGGCCTTCTGAAAATACGGAATGGCCTCGTCATACTTGCCTTGGTCGGTCAACACATTGCCCAGGTTGTTCATCGGCAGCGTGAACCGGGGGCTCAGGCGGATGGCCTCGGTATAGTGCTGAATGGCCTCGTCAATCCGGCCTTGTTGCGCCAATAGATACCCGAGGGAATTCTGTGCTTCCGCAAGGGTTGGATCCTTCCGGACCGCTTCCTGAAACCGGGGAAGCGCTTCCTCCATCTTCCCCTGCCCCGCCAAGGCATTCCCCCATGCATTCTCTATTTGACCATTGTCCGGTTCACGTTGAAGCGCTTCCGCGAATCGTTGCCGGGCTTCCTCGAAATCGCCCGAATACATCAGCGCTTCCGCCAGATTCACCAGGAATAGGCCGTTTTGAGGCGCCAGCCGGCAGGCCTCCCGGAACTTCTTAATGGCGGACCGCTCATCGTCCATGCGCATAAAAACATGGCCCATGCCATTGTGCGCCTCGGCATATCCGGGCGCTTTGTTCACGGCCTCCTGTAAATGGTCCAGCGCTTCCTTGTATTTGCCTTGCAGGCCGAGGGTCCGGCCCCAATTGAATTCCGCCTGGAGACTATCGGGATTCTGCTTGAGTTCCTCCGCGAATAAATTCTCCGCCTCTTCAAATTTCCCGTCCTGCGCTTTCAGCCATCCCAGCGCACTCCGGGTGTTGGGGTGATATCCCGCATCCAGGCTTTTTTGATATTCCTCCTCCGCCTCCGGAAACTTCCCTTCCCGTTCATAGGCCAACCCCCGGTCATAATGCAAGGACGCCAAGTCCCGCGGCGGCCCCGCCCAGTCCACGCGCAGGACAAAAAACAACAACAGCCCCATGGCCGCGGCCCCCGCCAGACGAAGGGGTTGCCGGGATACGGCCAAATGGACCAATCCCTGCACCGCCCCCGCGCCCAGCAGCAGCATCAGCGGCAACATCCCCATCCGGAATTGCGCGGCCGGGAAAAACGGCAAATACACAAGGAACAGAAAAACCAGCATTCCCACGGTCAACAGGACAATAGGGTAGTCTCGCGTCCGCCCTGATTTCCAGACCCCTCCCGCCAGGACCCATCCCAACCCCAGCACACACAATGCGGCAATTACCGCGAATCCCGGCATGAACCGCAGGAGCTTCGAGTTGGCCTTGTGGTAATCGGGAACGCAGGTGTTCGGCACTTCCGCCGGCCCCCAGAACACCAATGCCTTTTTTCCCATCCGTTCAAGCGTCTGTTTCGGATGGTCCGCCATATAACGCCAGGCTTGCGCGGCGAAATACTGTGAGAGGCCGTTGTACGTTAGCGCATCGTTGCCCAGTTTCTTTTTCAGCGCGGCCAAATAGAGCGGCGGGCCGTTCACCTCCAGTTGCGTGTCGAGATCAAGGGCCTCTTTCATATTGATTTTGGGATATATCCCGTCGGCCTCCGGGTTATTCGCGGCATACAGTTCCAGCCCCCCCATCGCGGCGATGGGCACAATTTCTTTGGACACCTGGTAGTTGCGCAAGGTGACCGGCGCGATAACCAAGGCCGCGCCCAGAAGAAGCGCGACAAGACTCACCATTGCCCGAAGACGCCGCCCCGTGGTCATGCCCACGCCCCAAAGCACGATTATGGGGAGCAAAACGAGCATTTCGGGACGGAGAAGCGCCATGACGCCAAGAACAAAGCCCGGAAAGAGCGCGCGCATGATCCCCGGACTGGAAAACCAGTACCGCAACAGGACAAGCAACACCAGCAAGAGGAACACGATGAGCGCGGAAGGGTTAAGCTCGGCGCCCACATAAATCAGGCCCCAATACACGGCCATGAACAAGGCCCCCGCCAACCCGGCCGCCCGTCCGAGGGTTCCGCGCGCCAGGAAAAACATGAGCACACAACTGAGCACGCCAAGGATCATTTGCGTGATCCGTGCCGCGAGCGGAGTATTCCCGCAGACGAAATAGATGCCCGCCAGAAAATGCGGATAGCCCGGGGGGCGGAAAAAGGGCGATTCCGCCAGGCGCGGATCGGGCGTTCCCTCGGAGGGCGTCCAATCACCCGTGATCAATCCGTTAGCCCAATCCTGATACAACGCGGCTTCTTTGTTTTGGGCGTCGAAGCCGGGCGTGTGGATGACTTCGCGCAAATACAGCGTGCGCAACCCCGCCCCCAACAACACAATCAGCAATAGCGCCGCCCATTCCCACAAGGTTGGCCAAGAAAACGGACGGGGGGCGTTTCGGTTCGGTGAGGCCGTGGTGGATTCAGGCAGGCCGGCGTGATGTGTCATGAAGCATCTCGATTCAATGTGAGAGAGTTATGCCCCGCTTCAGCCGCTCAGAAAGGTGAATGACTTAAAGCCAAGCGTACAGGCGTTATTCTACCTGATGCGCGAGAGCAAAATCCCTATTTCCCGTGGGGCGGTTCATGGACGGGGATTATCCCCGCGCCGTGATACGTCACCGGAGGATCGTTTTGCCTATACGGCGAGAATGCGCGCCACCTGGAGAAGACTGGGGTCAAACTGGGACCGGCATTCCCAGGCGTCCGTCAATGGCCGCAACGTGAGCTGTAAATCCTGAATCCCCACCATTTTTCCGGTTTCACCCTCCAACAAGGCTTCCACGGCGCGCACGCCCATGCGGCTTGCCAACACCCGGTCGAAGGCGGTGGGGCTTCCCCCGCGCTGCAAATGGCCTATCACCGTAACCCGCACATCTTTGAACTCCGAAGCCTCCGCGACTTGTTTCGCGATATGCAGGGCGTCGCCGGCGTCATCGCCTTCCGCCACCACCACAATCGAAGAGGTTTTCCCGCGTTGGCGGCCCTGCCGCAGCGACTCAACCAGGGTGGCGATATCCGTGTCGTCCTCGGGAACCAGGATTTCCTCGGCCCCGCTGGCGATGCCGCTGATCATGGCGATATACCCGCTGTGGCGGCCCATCACTTCCACGAAAAAGATGCGATCATGCGACGCCGCCGTGTCGCGGACCCGGTCAATGGCTTCCATGGCGATATTGATGGCGGTGTCAAAGCCAATGGTGTATTCCGTGCCCCCGATGTCATTGTCAATGGTGCCGGGCAACCCAATGCACCGGATGCCGTGTTCGGCGTGAAGCTTCTCCGCCCCGCGGTAGGAACCGTCGCCGCCCACCACCACCAGCCCCTCGACGCCAAAACGCCGCAATTGTTCCGCCGCCCGGGCGCGGCCTGCGGGCTCCATGAATTCCTTGCAGCGCGCCGTGTGCAGGATGGTGCCGCCGCGGTTGATGATCCCGCTGACGGAGCGGGCGTCCATCGGGCGTATCGCGCCTTCGATCATGCCTTGGTACCCGCGTTCAATCCCAAATACGTCACAGCCATAATGAACCGCCGCGCGCACGACCGCGCGGATGGCCGCGTTCATACCCGGGGCGTCGCCCCCGCTGGTTAATACGCCAATTCGTTTCATGTTGGTTTCTCCCGCTGTTCCGCTGTTATTTCCTTCCGCGCGAAGAAGACTTTTTCGTTTTGGGCTTGACCTCTTTGGGCTTTTCTTCACGGGGTCCAGGGGCGGACACCGTGAGTTTTTGACCAATGTGCAATACGGAATTCTTTCTCAGATTATTCCATTTCAACAGGTCCTCCAAGGCAATTCCGTATTTTTTGGCGATGCTGCCCGGCATATCCCCTTTTTTTACGACATGAACCGTTTCTTTGCTCTCGTCCGGGGCTTTTTCTTCCACCGGAGCTTTGGCGGATTCCACGGGAGGATCGGCGGATTCCTTTTGGGGATTCTCTCGAGCCGCCGGGGCGGGCGCGGGCGCGGGAGGCGCCGGGGGCGTTTCCTGAAGCACGGGGGTCATCATGGTGAACTCGAGGGAGCGCGCGCGCCATTCCGCCAGCGTGGCCACGGCCACCGCTTCAATTTTCGCCCCGGATGCCGCCAAGGCTTCCGCTTCATCCATCAGCCGGCGCACCTCGCCCAGGAGCCAATCGCCCCGTTCATGCGGCTTGTCGGCGGCCACGGAACCCGTGAGGTAGAGCGATTGATACTCCTTGCAGCGCGCAAGGGCATCCTGCAACGGTTCCAGAAAGGGTTGTCCCCGGTCTTCCTCCACGGTGCACAGGCACCGCAGCAATTCCGACAGGCGCGCCATGGCCGGCACCGCCACCGCCTGGGGAAGTTTCCCCGCATGCCACTGTTCCTCCAGCATGGGGAAACACCGCACGAGATTCAACCATTGATCGCGGGTGGAATCCCCGCCGGGTTTCGCCGCCACCGCCGCCACATTCGCCATCATTTCCTGTGGGAGATTTTTTTGGAGCGTTTCTTCTCTGGAGAAGGCCTGCGCCAAGTATTGGGCGCGTTGCCGGGCCGCCATGCCGGGAATGGAACCGGCCACCCCGCTGAGGTATTTGGGCTGTGCGTCCACCATGAGGGGCATGGATTCCTTGCCCCCTTCCCCCACGGGAAGCGCATTATTCATGGCGTCCGTCAGACGCAGTTCCCGTGCCGCACCGAGGGAGATGGAGGCACTATACGGATTCCCGGCAGTCCATACGGCCAGCAGCCAGGCATTTCCATTGCGAAATACCGGGGCCATGACCGGTTCGGGCAGCGTTAACTGTCCGCCGTAGCGCGCACGCGGCATGCGGCGGTTCAATCCGTTCAAATACACAAACGATTCAAGCAATTCGGAATCGTAGACCCATTTCGAGGAAAAGCCCGTCTGGAGCACCCCCAGGGCCATGTTTTGGAAAATCAGACGCAGCAGCGGGGGGGGCGTATTTACGTCCGCCGGGCCGGGCCGGGTGGAAAACACATGAATGCCCCAGCCTTCATATCCCGCGCGTTCGGCAATACGCCGGAGGGCCGAGATATCCTCCGGACCGGGGGTCTCCGACACAATCACACACTCCCGGGCGAAACGTCCGGCCTGTTGTTCCATCAGGGATTGAAACTCCGCCGTACTGGCCACCGTAATGGCCACCGGCGCAACAGACCCCGCTTGGGCGAGTGTTTCGGAGATCGCGCCCAGGATTTCGATTTTTCCTTTCGGATCAATTTCCCAGCGGACAATCCCCGAGGCAAAGGTGTGCGCCAGTTGGCCGGCCAGGGCCACCGGGTCCGGAACACTTCCGCAGTCAATAAACACCACCGCACTGAATTTGTCCGCCAAGGCTTCTTTCAAGCGCGCTTCGATATTGGGCCATGCCGCGTCGAAACGAAGGGTTTTGATCCCGGCGGCCCCGAGCGCCAGGTACACATTGGCATCTTCCGTGTCCGCTTGGGCATAGGCCGGCAGGACCCCGGAAGAGGCCGCGCGGTCCATGCGGCAGAAATGGGCCGTTTTTTCCGTTGTGGCGCCCCCCGACGTGGCGGTGATATGGGCGGTATAGAACCCGCAATCCACGGGCAACTCCTTCAATGCCTGCCAATGCCGGCCGTTGGCATGCAGCCGCACCGGGCCATAGGCCACCTCGGCCTTTGTCTCCTGATGCGCCCGCTGAATCCGGACCTGAACCGAGGCCTCGATGTTCTCCGTGCTGCGCAATTCCACCACCAGCGGGTCGTCCGTGTATACAAACGGCAGGGGCTGATCGGGAGCGAGGTCAATTTCCAGCGCCGCCGCAAAAAAACAGCAGGCTAAAACCGAGGCCATCATAATCCCGCCAGGAAGGGGTTGGTGGCGCGTTCCGTGCCGATGGTTGTTTCGGGGCCGTGGCCGCTATACACCACGGTCTCATCGGGCAACACCAATAGTTTTGTTCGAATCGAATCCAGCAACTGCCGGTAGCTTCCCCCGGGCAGGTCCGTGCGCCCGATGGACCCCGCAAACAACACATCGCCCGCGATGACGAATCCATCGCCCAGCAGCGCGATATGCCCGGGCGAATGGCCGGGCACATGCACCACCTTGAGTTCCACCGCGCCCACGGTGATGGTATCCCCCTCTTCCAAATAACGGTCCGGCTCCGGCGACGGCGGAAACGGCACGCCGAACATCATTCCCTGCTGCTCGAGGGTTTGCAGCACGGGCAGGTCATCGCGATGGATCGCCAGTGGGGCGCCGGTGGCCTTGACCATATCCGCGTTCCCCCCCGCATGATCACAATGGCAATGGGTGTTCACGATCAGGACCGTCTTGGAACCGGCGAGGCTCTTCAATAAACGCGGCGAGGCCTCGCCGGGATCGATTACGAGCGCTTCACCCCCGTCTTTAATGACATAGCCATTGGTGAAAAAAGGCGTGAGTTGAAAGGTTGATACTTCCACGGGCGTCTCCTTACGTTATAGCGTCATGCTACCCATCGGCGGGCAGGGAGTCAAGGCATTGAAATTCCTTCGGGAACCGGTTCGCGTCCGCACGAACCGCCGTGCGCTAGGCATACAATTCGCCAATATGCACCACTTTTTGCTCTTTGTGTGAACGATAGGCGGCCTCCATCAGTTCCGTCAACTGCGTGCCGTCGTCCAGTCCGAAGGGCATCGGCGTCTTATGAATCAACGCCTCCACCCATTGCCGGATGGGCCGGGGCTGCTCTTTGGGCAGTTCCGAGGGCGTACTCCAGCCCGCCAGCTTCGTATCCAGCGCCTTCGACTGGAGCCGCACGCCATCCTCCGGCCCGCCGGTGATCAAGGCGCCCCCGGTGCCGTAGAGTTCCAGGCACGTGGGGGAATCTTTCGATACAAAGCTGGTTTCCACAATCCCGAGCGCCTTGTTTTCAAATTCAATCGTGCAAACGGCATTGTCCTCGATGAAATGGCCGGTGAATCCGTTGAACATCGCGCTGACGCGCACGGGATTGCCCAGTATCCACCGCGCCAGATACATCGGGTGCGCGCCGAGGTCCATCATGGCCCCGCCGCCGCAGGTGGCCGGATCCCAGAAATGCGGCGGAAGCCAGCCCCCGCTCGCGCCGTCGTGCGCCACGCGCACCCGCAGCAGTGTCACGTCGCCTATCAGTTTTTCCTCCATCACTTTCTTGGCGAAAAGATGCTGGGGCGTGCAGCGCGCCGGAAAGGAAATGCAAAACTGAACCCCCGCCTTGCGCACGGCCTCCGCGATGGCGTGGCATTCCTTTACGGTGAGCGCCATGACCTTTTCCGTGAAGAGATGTTTCTTCGCCCGCGCCGCCGCTATCATAACTTCCGGATGGCGGCTGGTTGGTGCGTTCACCACCACGGCATCCATCTCCGGGCGGCGTAAAAACGAATCCAGATCAGGCTCGAAGGGAACCTTCAACTCGTCCGCCCATGGCCCGCCGCGTTCAGGGTCTTCATCATACACCGAGGTAATCTCCACCTCCGGCATCGCCTTCAGTTCATTGGCATACCCGCGCGCGTGCACGTGCCAGCCGCTCAACATTCCAATTCGCAACATGGTGTTATTCTCCATACTTCAGGGGTTGGGCCGATTATACCGGATACGCCCCGCCCAATGTTACCGCGGGCCATTGCGAAACACCCTTGTTCTCCAGAAACACTCTTCGTCGCAGGCAAAACACCGGAACACCTGCCGAAACCGGCTCCTTTTCATCCAAACCGAAAAGGGAAAAGGGCGTTTCGCGAATGCCTCGCCGCGTTCTTTTGCAAAAGGGATGAAAAAGTGGTAAATTAGTAGTTTTTCCATGGGAAATTCATGCGGGGGAGGTATTTCTTGATTTTGGAACCGAACGGTTGTTGACAACCGGGAAAGGCAGTGGTAGCTGTGCCGACGTATACGTATCAATGCACGCGTTGCGGTCATGAAACGGATGTGTTTCATTCCATGACGGCAACGGTCAAGGTAAAGTGCGGGAAATGCAAGGGCCGGTGCGAAAAACTCATCGGCACGGGCGCGGGCATCATATTCAAAGGGTCCGGTTTTTACGAGACGGATTACAAGAAGAAAGGAGCCCCGCCCTCGGGGGAACCGAAATCGGAGAGCAAAACCGAAAGCAAACCGGTGGACAGCAAACCTGCGGACAGTAAACCCGCGGACGCCGGCGCGAAGAAAGCCGTGAAAAAAGCCGCATCGTAAGCGCGCGCCACAAAGGGAAACCGGACGCTGCGCATAAACGGTGTAAGGAATATTAGGGATTTTACCACCGGGAGTTGGCAAGTATGGACACGGAACAAATCAAGTCACTGAATGATCAACATATTATCAATACGTACGGCGCGCGGAAACTGGCCCTGACGCGGGGGGAAGGCGTGCGCCTGTGGGACGCCGACGGGAAGGAATA
This sequence comes from uncultured Nitrospirales bacterium, assembly GCA_964474205.1. Taxonomy (GTDB): domain Bacteria; phylum Hydrogenedentota; class Hydrogenedentia; order Hydrogenedentales; family CAILVY01; genus CAILVY01. The sequence goes on from CAYYRW010000013.1 coordinate 55,388, forward strand.
TCTGGACTGCTTTTCCGGCATTGCCGTGTGCAACCTTGGGCATTGCCATCCCGCAGTGACCCAGGCGGTCTGCGCGCAGGCGGCCACGCTGGTGCATGTGTCCAACCTCTATTACATCGAGCCGCAGGTGCAACTTGCGGAGTTGTTGTCGTCGTTGTGTTTCGCGCAAAAATGGTTTTTCTGCAACGGCGGGGCGGAGGCGAATGAGGCGGCCATCAAGCTGGCGCGGCGGTATTGGGTGCAAAAAGGCACGCCGAAGCCTTTCATTGTCACGGCGGAACATTCGTTTCACGGACGGACCCTGGCCACGATCACCGCCACGGGCCAGCCGAAGTACCAACAGGGTTTCGAGCCCCTGCCGCAGGGATTCCGGTACGTGCCGTTCAATGATTTGGCGGCGCTCGAAAAAGCCATCACGCTGGAGGTGGGGGCGGTGATGATTGAGCCCATCCAGGGGGAGGGGGGCGTGCGGATGCCGGAACCGGGGTATCTGCAAGCGGTGCGGACGATGTGCAATGAAAAGAATGTGTTATTGATTTTGGACGAGGTGCAGACGGGGTTGGGGCGGACCGGAACCTTGTTCGCCCATCAGGCCTGCGGCTTCACGCCAGATATCATGACGCTCGCCAAAGGCCTGGCGAACGGCGTCCCCATCGGCGCGATGGGTTGCACGGACGAGGCCGCCCAAGGATTCGGGCCGGGCATGCACGCCTGCACGTTCGGCGGCAATCCGCTCAGCACGGCGGCCGCGCTGGCCACGCTTCGCGCGCTCACCGAACCGGGCTTTATCGAACATGCGGCCCAGGTGGGCGATTACTTTTTTCACTTGCTGAACACGCTGGCCGCCGATCACGCCAGTATTGTCAATATCCGGGGAAAAGGACTGATGGTGGGCGTGGAATTCAAAGAGGCCGTCGCCCCGCTGATTGGCAAACTGTTGGACGCCGGCATCATTTGCGGTCCCGCAGGGCCTAATGTGCTGCGGTTCCTGCCGCCGCTGATTATTACCTCGAACCAGGTGGAACAGGTGGTTTCCAGACTCGCCGCCTGTCTTGGAGAATTGGGATGGTAAAGGACTTCATATCGCTTTTAGACCTCACCACCGAAGAAATCACCGGACTGCTCGATTTTGCGGACCGGCTGAAACAGCAACGCCGGGAAGGCATCCCGCACCGCCTGCTGGAAGGCAAAACTCTGGCGATGATCTTCGAGAAACCCAGTTTGCGGACCCGCCTCACCTTCCAGATCGGCATGTTCCAACTGGGCGGCGACGCGGTGCTCATTGACACGCTGCTGGGGCAGCGGGAATCGGTGCCGGACGTGGCGCGGAATCTCGAACGGTGGGTCAATGGCATTATGGCGCGGACCTACCGGCATGAAGATGTGCTGGCCATCGCCCGGCATTCCTCCGTGCCCGTAATCAATGCGCTGACGGATAAACTGCATCCCTGCCAGATTCTCGCGGACGCCCAGGCATTGCGCGAGCATTTTGGCCGGGACTTCAGTTCCTTGAAACTTGCGTTTGTCGGCGATGGCAACAATGTGTTTCACTCGTGGGCGGAGTTCGCGGCGCGCCTGCCCCTGAACCTTACATTGGTGTGCCCGCCGGCGTATGGCCCCGATCCGGACATTGTGGCGCGCGCCCAGGCGGACGCCAAGGGCGCGATTGTAATCACGCACGACCTGGAATCGGGCCTGAAGGACGCCGATGCGGTCTATACCGACGTGTGGGCCAGTATGGGCCAGGAAGAAGAGGCCAACGAGCGCGAAAAAGTATTCATGCCGTATCAGGTGAATGCGCGCGTGATGGCGCTGGCGAAGCCCGGCGCGCGGTTCATGCACTGCCTGCCCGCGCACCGGGGCAGCGAGGTCACGGATGACGTGATGGACGCGCCGTACTCGATTGTCTTCGACCAGGCGGAGAACCGGCTGCACGCGCAAAAGGCCATCATGGCTACCTTAATGAAATGAGAAGAAAACACGGATTTCACAGAGTATCACAGATTAAAAAATGGATGAGGACAAACTAACATATGAAATTATTGGGGCGGCGATGGAGGTGCATCGGAAGTTAGTCCGGATTTCTCATACGACATACACAAACATTTTTAAAGTGAAGTGAGCGACGCTTATGGACATAGAGGAACACGTATAATTCATATTTGTCATTGCGAGGAGCGTCAGCGACGAAGCAATCTCGGAGCTACGCATAATTGACAATCAGGCGAGATTGCTTCGTCGCTGACGCTCCTCGCAATGACAAACGCGGGTTTGGATTAATGATTTATGTGGGTTAATCCGGGATATTGGGAAGTAGTGTATGTTGATAAACTTTGGAAGAGAATCATTGGATTATAAAAGATTTGTGATTTAACAATCTGTGTAAATCTGAGCAATCTGTGTTTATATAAAAAAGGATGTTACGGCTATGGCAAGCAAGGTGAAAAAGATCGTATTGGCGTACTCGGGCGGGTTGGACACTTCGGTGATCCTCAAGTGGCTGCAGGAAACGTACAAGGCGGAAGTGGTCGCCTATATCGCTGACGTTGGCCAGGGCGAAGAAACGGAGCCGGCCCGGCTGAAGGCGTTGAAAACCGGTGCCTCGCAGGCGATTGTCAAAGACCTGAAGCTGGAATTCGCGCGTGATTTCGTTTTCCCCGCCATGAAGGCCAACGCCATCTATGAAGGTTCATACCTGTTGGGCACGAGCATTGCCCGGCCCCTGATCGCCAAAGCACAGGTCGAGGTATACCGGGAAGTTGGCGGAGACGCCGTCGCGCACGGCGCCACCGGCAAGGGAAACGATCAGGTCCGCTTCGAACTGACCTGTCTGGCCTTCGAGCCCGCCATCCGGATCATCGCGCCCTGGCGGGACCCCAATTGGACCTTGAACAGCCGGGAAAAAATGATTGACTACGCCAAGCAGCACGGCATCCCCGTGCCCGTGACGGCGGCCAAACCGTATTCATCTGATCGGAACCTGCTGCACATCTCGTTCGAGGGCGGCATTCTTGAAGACCCATGGAATGAGCCGCCCAAGGACATGTTCGTGCTGTCCGTGGATCCCATGGATGCGCCGGACACGCCCACGTATGTCACCATCGACTTTGAAGAAGGCACGCCTGTTGCAGTGGACGGGGTGCGGCTCGCTCCGGATGTCTTGCTCGCCAAACTGAATGAACTTGGCGGTGCGAATGGCATCGGCCGGGTGGATTTGGTGGAGAACCGCTTCGTCGGCATGAAATCGCGGGGTGTGTACGAGACGCCGGGTGGCACCATTCTGTATGCGGCGCACCGGGCCGTTGAATCGTTGACCATGGACCGGGAAGTCATGTTGCAGCGCGACGAACTCTCCCCGAAGATCGCGCAACTGATGTACAACGGGTTCTGGTACTCGCCGGAACTTGAGGCGCTGATGGCTTTTGTGAACAAGAGCCAGGAAAACGTCACGGGGTCCGCGCGGCTGCGGTTGTACAAAGGCAACTGCATCGTCGCCGGACGGCGCGCCGAAAAGACCCTGTTCGACCCGAAGATCAGCACCTTCGAGGAAGATGAAGGCGCGTACAATCAGGCCGACGCCACCGGATTCATCCGGTTGAACGCCCTGCGGCTGCGCGTGCGGAAAAACGCGGGATTCTTCAAGGGTGAATAAGTAATCGAAGCATCGTTTTGCATCCAAGCGCGAAAATTCTCCATGCGGCGCATCAAAACCTTCATCCGTAAAAGTGCCCGCCGGGTTGATAATGGGGTTTGTGCGCGTCCATCATAACGTCCTTTGGGTTATTCGGACATAATGCCATAGGAGCGGGTATGCGGCTTTCAACGCTTTCCGTCTTATCGGACGAGGACATCCGGGCCATTCACGGCGCGAGCCTGGATATTTTGGAGCGAACCGGCGTCAAAATCCTGGAACCGGCCATGTTCACGCTTCTGAAGGAAGCCGGACTGCCGGGGGACGAAAACACCGCCGTGGTGCGAATGCCGCGCGCGCGGGTGGAAGCAGCGCTGGCCACGGTTCCCCCGCATTTCGAGGTTTTTGATCGCGAAGGGAAATTCGCGTTCGTGTTGGGCGATGGCGCGCCGAAAATCGCCGCGGGGCACAACGCGGTGTTCTGGGTGGACTCGAAAACAGGGGAAACCCGTCCTTCCACCATTGCGGACGTGGAGCAGTTCGCACGGTTGTGTGAAGCCCTTCCGAACATTGACATGATCGGCATTCCGGTCATGCCGCAGGATGTGCCGGTCCCCAAGGCCACATTGCTCTACGGGGTAAAGGCTTGTATCGAGAACAGCCGCAAGCCCATTTTTTTCTCCACGGACAACGCGCCGGTGAATCATGCGGTGATGGAAATGCTGCGCGGCGCCTTTAACGGCGATATGCGGGAACAGGCCTACGGTATCAGCCAGTTGTCGCCCACAAGCCCTTTGTTTTGGGAAGAGAGCGTATGCACGGCGCTTCGCGGCACGGTGGAGGCCGGGGTGCCCCTGGCGATTTTGCCGGAACCCATCGCGGGGTTCTCCGCGCCCTATACGCTGGCGGGGTTGCTGACGGTGAACAACGCGGAATGCCTCTCGGGCATTGTGATGACACAAGTGATCAAACCGGGCGCCAAAGTACTCTATGCCAATTCCTGGACCACCGTGGACATGCGGACGGGTTTCGCGCTGGTGGGATCCGTGGAGACCAGCATTTGCCGCATTGCGGGGGCGCAACTCGCGCGGTTCTATCAGGTGCCTTCGCACACCACCGCGCCCAATTCCGACAACCACGTGCACGATGAACAAAATGCCTGGGAGAAAACGCTGAGCATGGTCTGCGCCCTGGCCGCCGGGAATGATCTGGTGGTGAACTGCGGCATGTTCGCCACCGGCATGACGTGCAGCCACGAGCAACTGCTCATGGACGAGGAAATCTCCGCCATGGCGCGCCGCCTGGCAAGTGGCATTGAAGTGAATGAAACCATGATCGCAAAAGACTTGGTGCAGGAGATCGGCCCGCGCGGCTCGGGATACATGGAATCCATGCACACGCTGGAATGGCTGCGTTCCAACGAACACTTCCTGCCCCGGCTGGCGGTGCGCGGGCCGTTCGCCACCTGGAAAGCACAAGGCGGCAAAGACACCTATCAGATGGCGCGCGAGGCGGTACGGGAGATGGCTGTAAGCGCGGGCGTGCCGCTGGAAGCCTCCCGCCGCGCCACGGTGGACGCCATTCTTCAGCAGTTTACCGTCAAGGAGAAAATGGGATGAAAGCGCCGGTGGGCATCGGATTCCTGAGCTTTGCGCATGGGCACGTGCAACTGTATGCCGAGGTGATGCAACAGTTTGACGATGCACGGCTTGTCATCGGCTATGATGATCTTCCGGAACGCGGCAGGCCCGTCTGTGAAAATGCGGGGATGCGCTACACCCCGCATGTCGAGGATGTGCTGAATCATCCGGAGGTGCACGCGGTCGTTATCGGTAGTGAGACAAGCCGCCATGAGGAACTCGCCGTGGCCGCCGCGCAGGCCGGCAAGCACATTCTGCTTCAGAAACCGCTGGCCTTCTCCATGGAAGCCTGTGACAATATTATCGCCGCCGTGAACCGTGCGGGCATCCATTTTTCCATGGCCTTTCAAATGCGCCACGACCCCGCCAACCTCCGCATCCGCGAGATCGTGCATTCGGGAATGCTGGGGGATATCGCGGTCATCCGCCGCCGCCATTGCATCGGCGTGTTGCTCGTGGATTCCTTCGTCAGCGGGTTTACCCGCTGGCACGTCGAGGCGGATAAGAACAAGGGCATGTTTATGGACGATGCGGTCCACCCCGCCGACTGGTTCCACTGGATTTTCGGCAAGCCCGTGAGTGTCATGGCGGAGATCGACAACATCATTACAAACATCGCGCCGGACGACAATGGCTATGCGCTCTACCGCTTCAGTAAGGGCGAAATGGGGAGCATCTTCAACAGTTCCGTCGTCATGGCCGCCGAGGGCACCACCGAAATCTACGGCAGTAAAGGTGTGCTCATCCAAAATTACGGCGATGGCCCCTCCTGCGGCGTGCCGCGCTGTCCCGAGGGTCCCGCGCTCAAGGTGTTCTGCTACGGTGAAAGCGAATGGGATGTTCAGGACGTGCCCATCCCGCCCGGGGGCCAGGGAGACCGCATCCGCAATGTGCCCCGCCCCTGGCTGGATAGTTTAATCCGTGAAACCCCGCCGCCCGCCACCGCGGAAGACGGCCGCATCGCCACTGAAATGATTCTCGGCGCCTACCAATCCTCTGAAACCGGAAGACGGGTGGTATTCCCCCTTTAATTTTCCGGCTTTTTCCAGTGCCCGGTTTCAATCCGTGTCGTCGGGCTCGGTGTCTTCCGTATCGGCGCCGTTGCCGCTGGAATCGTCTCCGGCGGAGGCGGTCATGGCATCCTCTTTCTGTTCGGCGAGGGCGCGCGCCACGGCGCTCACTTTGGCGCCCGGTTGCGGCGTCATTATCTTGACGCCCTGGGTGTTCCGGCCAATGGTGCGAATATCTTTCACGGCGGTGCGGATCACCACGCCGTCCGTGGCCACCAGCACGATTTCATCGTCGTCGTCCACGGTGAGCATGCCCACCACGTTGCCGTTACGGTCGGTGGTCTTTATATTGATGACACCGGAGCCGCCGCGGTGCTGCATCCGGTATTCGCCCACCTTGGTGCGCTTGCCGAAACCGTTTTCGGTGACGCTCAACACGGTAAGGTCATCGTGCGCGAGCGAAACTCCCACCACGTAGTCGCCCTTGTCCAGCCGGATGCCAATCACGCCGCGCGCCGTGCGGCCCATCGGGCGTACGTCTTTTTCCGGGAACCGGATGGCCATGCCGAGATACGTGGCGATGAGGATGTTGTCATTGCCCGAAGTCACCTGCACGTCAATGAGTTCGTCGCCCTTGTCGAGTTCGAGGGCGATGATGCCGGTGGCGCGCGGATTGCTGAAGGCCTGCAGCGTGGTCTTCTTGATGGTGCCGCACCGCGTCACCATGAACACGAATTTGCCCTCTTCATTGAGGTCGCGCACGGACAGGAAGGCCGTAACCCGTTCTTCGTTGCTCAGGTTCAGCAGGTTCACGATGGCGCGCCCGCGCGACGTGCGGCCGGCCTTGGGCAATTCGTGCACTTTCCGCCAATACACGCGCCCGAGGTTGGTGAAGAACATCATGTATTGGTGCGCGGAGGCGATAAAGATGTCGCTGACGAAATCTTCATCCTTGGTTTCCATACCGGCGATGCCGCGCCCGCCGCGCCGCTGTTTGCGGTACGTGTTGACCGGCAGGCGCTTGATATAGCCCTGATTGGAAATGGTGACCACCATCATTTCGTCGGCAATGAGGTCTTCCACCCGGAATTCGCCGATCTCGTCCAGGATTTCCGTCCGCCGCGCGTCACCGTATTTTTCCTTCACCGCCAAAATTTCCTTGCGCACCTCGGCGAGAATGGTCTTTTCGCTGGACAGAATATGATTCAGCCGCTCAATCTCCTTGAGCAGTTCCTTATACTCGTTGAGCAGCGTCTCCCGCTCCAGGCCGGTCAGATTGCGCAACCGCATCGCCAGGATGGCGTTCGCCTGCGGTTCGCTGAATTTGAACCGGCGGATCAAGTTCGTCCGCGCCTCGTCGGTGTCCTTGGATTTCCGGATGATCTCGATGATCGCGTCAATGTTGTCTATGGCCTTGAGCAGGCCTTCCACGATGTGCGCGCGGTCTTCCGCCTTGCGCAATTCAAACCGGGTGCGCCGTTCCACGATTTCCGCGCGGTGCTGCACGTAGTAGTAGATGAGTTCGCGAAGGCTGAGGATGCGCGGGGAATTGTTCACCAGCGCCAGCATGATGATGCTGGCCGTGGCCTGCAATTGCGTGTGCTTGTACAGTTGATTCAGCACCACCTGCGGTTCATCGCCGCGCCGCAGTTCGATCACGATGCGCATGCCGTCTTTGTCGGATTCGTCGCGAAGGTCCGTGATGCCCTCCACCGTTTTGGCGTGAACCAGTTCCGCGATGCTTTCAATCAACCGCGACTTGTTCACCTGGTACGGGATTTCCTGAATGATAATGCTTTCTTTGCCGCCTTTTTCCGGCGCTTCGATGGCGATTTTCGCGCGCACGGTGACCCGGCCCCGGCCCGTGCGGTAGGCGTCCACAATCCCTTCGCGCCCGCAGATGACGCCGCCCGTGGGGAAGTCCGGGCCTTTGACAAACCGCATCAATTGATCCGAAGTGGCCTCCGGGTTGTCAATGAAATACACCACCGCGTCGCAGACTTCCGTCATGTTGTGGGGCGGGCAACTGGTGGCCATGCCGACCGCGATGCCATACGACCCGTTCACCAACAGATTCGGAATGGCCGACGGCAGGACAATCGGTTCCTGCAGCGTGCCGTCGAAATTGTCCTGCATGTTGACGGTTTGCTTGTCTATATCCGCCAACATCTCCGCCGAAATCGCGTCCAGCCGCGCTTCGGTATACCGGTAGGCCGCGGCATTGTCCCCGTCAATCGAACCGAAGTTCCCCTGACCGTCCACCAGCGGATACCGAAGGTTCCATTCCTGCGCCATGCGCACCAGCGCGTCGTACACCGACGAATCGCCGTGCGGATGGTATTTGCCGAGCGTGTCGCCGACCACCGCCGCGCATTTGCGGAAGGGGCGGTTGTGCTGGAGCCCCAACTGGTTCATCACGTGCAAAATGCGCCGGTGCACCGGTTTCAAGCCGTCCCGCACGTCCGGCAGCGCCCGGCTCACGATCACACTCATCGAATAGTCCAGGAACGACTGCTTCAATTCCTGGTCGATACTTAGGGGTTTAACGCGTTCTTTGATGTTGTTATTAGTCATTGATTCGGGTCTCGGGTTTCGGGTCTCGGGTTTCGGGTGGAATCAAGCGCGGCAATTAGGCGCGTAAGCATCATGCCAACATCCTGAATCATCCTCCAGATTTCGTCATTTTCATCATGGTTAAGATAACCTAATCGCTCTACGATGCAAAGATGCGTTTCAAGTTCCGCCAGCGAACCTTTGGCAATCGACAAATGCCGGAGATAATCGCCCCGGTGCGTTCGTCCATATCCTTCCGCGATATTAGCCGGAATGGATACGGCACAACGTTGCATCTGACCGATCAACCCATACTTCTCATTCGCAGGCAATCGATCTGTTAATCTATAGGTAGCCATCACCAAATCCATCGATTTGCGCCATACGTCAAGTTCTTTATAGCTCTGAAGCTTTCCCATTTATTCTCGCCCCTTTCTATGTTGTCCGTGTACCCGATACCCGATACCCGATACCCGGCACCCGATACCCGCTAAATATCCAAATTCTGCACCTCAATCGCGTGTTTCTCGATGAATTCCCTCCGGGGTTCCACCAGATCGCCCATGAGCATGGTGAACAGGTCGTCCGCCAGGGTTTCGTCTTCCGCGGTCACTTGCATCAGCACGCGGTTCTGCGGGTCCAAGGTGGTTTCAAAGAGCTGATCGGCGTTCATTTCGCCCAAGCCCTTGTACCGCTGGATGGTCATCCCTTTCTTGCCGCTTTCCATGAGGAAATTGTACAGCACGATCAAGTCGTCCGTATCCAGAAGCACTTCTTCCTTGTCTTCTTTTGTTTTAGAGAAGATGCGGTAGGGCGGCTCGCCCACCGCGGCCAGCGGCTCGGAATGCGTCAATAAGGCGGAGAACTCATGGCTCTTGAAAAAAGCGGTGTCAATCTGATGCGGTTTCCGCACCACTTTTTCGTGACCGTTCCCGTTCCCCTTTTCGCCGTTCCCGTTAAAATTAAACTCCTGCTGGCCCGGAATGGTGCTCATGACGATTTCCGGGTTCCCGAAGAGTTCCGCCTTCTCCGCAAAGGTCAGGTTTTCCGGGTCGAGATATTTTTCGCGCGGGAGGGCAAGGCATTTGACCACCATCTCACGCGTCACGCCATAGACCCGGTGCAAGCGGGAAAGCATGCGTTCCCGGTCTTGCGCGGCATGGATGGCGCGCACCAGGGTCTTCTGTTGAATGGCCCGCCCGCCATTGCCGCCGGCGGTGACCCGCAGGGTATCCAGCAACAAATCGAAGATGAACCCCTCGTATTCCGCCTGCGTATTCACGTACCGCGATTTTTTATTCTTCGTTATCCGGTACAACGGCGGCTGGGCGATATACAGGTGGCCGCGGCGGATAAGTTCCGGCATCTGGCGGAAGAAGAAGGTCAGCAGCAGCGTGCGGATATGCGCGCCGTCCACGTCGGCATCCGTCATGATAATGACTTTGTGGTAGCGGAGGCTTTCGATGTGAAAGTCCTCTTCGCCGAACCCCACGCCCAAGGCGGTGATCAGCGAGCGGATTTCATTGTTGCTGAGCATTTTGTCCACGCGCGCCTTCTCCACATTCAACACTTTGCCGCGCAGCGGAAGAATCGCCTGGAAGCGGCGGTCGCGGCCCTGTTTCGCGGAACCGCCCGCACTGTCGCCCTCCACGATGAATACCTCGCACATCGCGGGGTCTTTTTCCGAGCAGTCGGCCAGTTTCGCCGCCTGGCCAATCGAATCCAAAGCGCCTTTGCGGCGGGTGAGGTCGCGCGCTTTCCGGGCCGCTTCCCGTGCCCGCGCCGCTTCGATGGTTTTATTGATAATGCGGTTCGCGAGCGAGGGATTTTCCTCAAAATAGGTTTGCAGGCCCTCGTACACCAGCGAATTGCAGATTCCGTGCACCTCGCTGTTGCCCAGCTTCATCTTGGTCTGGCCCTCGAACTGCGGCTCCTTCACCCGCACCGACACGATGGCCGTCAGCCCTTCGCGCGAATCGTCGCCCGTAATCGCCATATTGGCTTTCTTGAACAGGTTGCTCTTTTTCGCGTAGTCGTTCAGGCTTTTCGTGAGCGCGGCCCGGAATCCGCTCAGGTGCGTGCCGCCTTCGTGCGTATTGATGTTGTTGGCGAAGCTCGACACCGTCTCGGTGTACGCCGTCGTGTATTGCAACGCCACCTCGACTTCCAGATCGTCCCGCTTCGCTTCCAGATAAATCGGCTTGCTGTGCAGCGATTCCTTGTTGCGGTTCAAATACTTCACGTATTCGATAATCCCGCCCTTGTATTGCATCACTTCCGCTTCCGCGTCCGTGCGCTCATCTTCAAATACGATTTTCAAGCCGGCGTTCAGAAACGACAACTCGCGCAAGCGGTTCAACAAGGTATCCGATTGATACACCGTGTCTTCAAAAATTTCCGGGTCCGGCAAAAACGTGACTTTGGTGCCCGTGCTCTTGATGCGCCCGCGGCGTTCCAGCGGCCCTTTGGGAAAACCGCGCTCGAACGCCATGAAATGAATGAAACCATCCCGCTTGACTTCCACTTCCATCCATTTGGACAACGCGTTCACGCACGAAATACCGACACCGTGCAGACCGCCCGATACTTTGTAGGAGGAACGATCAAATTTGCCGCCCGCGTGCAGCACGCACATCACCACTTCCAGCGCGGATTTTTTCCTGAATTTGGGATCGGGATGATTATCCACCGGAATGCCGCGCCCATTGTCTTCCACCGTCACGCTGTTATCGATATGAATGGTCACATTGATCTGGGTGCAGAACCCCGCCAGCGCTTCGTCCACGCTGTTGTCCACCGCTTCATACACCAGATGATGGAGGCCGCGTGTTCCCGTGTCACCGATGAACATCGCGGGGCGTTTTCGAACCGCCTCCAACCCTTCTAAAACTTTAATTGATCCTGCACCGTAACCATTTTCTGTCATTGGACTTACCTCGATTTAGACTCCTCCCGGGACGACCTGTTCTGGAAGTGGGTTCAGTATACCAAAAAGTCCCTTTTAATACAAGCAAAAACACAATATTTTGAGCTGGTAAAGTAGATACTATACGCCCTGTTGTGGAAGTGCGCAAAATGGGAAGCCCAAAGAATCCACCAGGGCCGCCCAGCCGGTTGATTATCGATTTTTTCCGGTGGTAAAGTGGCGTCATGACTGAAGCAGACAAATCGCCTCCAGGGCCTGATTCCGCCCCTGCCATGATGACGGAACCGGAGTATATCGCCTTTCATCAGCGGCGGTTTCGCATGATGACCGGCCTCCTGGCGCGGCATGTCCCGGAGGGGGTGCGGGAAATCCTGGATGTCGGCGGAGGCGGGGACCTGCTAAGTCTGGGGTGCCATCTCCGGGACACCTGCCAAGCTGCGGTGTATGGGGTGGCGCTGGGGGAGGACGTGGAAGCCAGCCGTGCCAAGGGTTTGCAGTATTTTCCCTGCGATATTGACCGGGAACCCCTCCCCTTCGAGGATGCACGCTTTGATTTGGTCACCTGCGCGTCCGTGTTCGAGCATCTGTACAATCCCGGCTTCGCTTTGGCCCAAATGCGCCGGGTGTTGAAGCCGGGCGGCCTGCTCATGCTGGAAATGCCGAATGCCGTGTCCATGGGGCGCCGGATTGACGCCTTGAAGGGCCGCAACCCCTTCCGTTTTTTCAATTTTTACAATGCGCGGACGGAAAAGGCCCCCATGATTATCTGTTCGGTTTTTTATGCGCCCGAGGAAATCGTTCGCCTGCTCGCACCCGATTTTGAGGTATTGGAGCAGGCCTACGGCCTCCACACCCCCCGCCTGCCCTTCCACAAAGCCATGATCCATGAAATCCTCGTGCGGATATTTCCCCGCATGTCCGACTGCTTTGCCATTCTTGCCCAAAAGAAGAAGTAACCTTCTCTCGAAAGGAACATGAACATGGGTATTGCTGCTGTCTGGATGAGTATGATGATACTGGCCGCGCAGGACGGACCAACACTGGCCAAACCCACCCTGGAACAGGCCGCGTGGCAGGATATGGAACTGGGGATGTTTATCCATTTCGCGCCAAATACCTGGCAGGATTTGGAATATGATGATCGCTCCACGCCGTTGGATAGAATCAACCCCGCCGCCCTCGACACGGACCAGTGGGTGAGCGTCGCGGAATCCATGGGCGCGAAATACATCGTCTTTGTCGCGAAGCATGTGGGCGGATTCTGCATGTGGCAAACGGACACCACGGACTACAGCATCAAGAACACCGCATGGCGCGGCGGCAAAGGCGATGTGCTCGCGGACCTCTCCTCCTCCTGTAAAAAGCGCGGCATGAAGCTCGGTGTGTATCTTAGCCCGCGCGACGATGCACACGGCGTGAACACCGGCGGGAAATGCTCCGATCCCGCCAAACAAACGGAATACGACAAGCTTTATCGGCAGCAACTCACTGAAGTGCTCAGCAAGTACGGCGAGCTATGTGAAGTCTGGTTTGACGGCAGCAACGTCATCGAAGTGGGCGATATCTTGAAACAATACGCACCCAAGGCCGCCATATTTCAAGGGAAATACGCCACCATCCGCTGGGTGGGTAACGAAGACGGCATCGCGCCCTATCCCGCATGGAATGCGGTGAAAGATTCCGCCCCGCAGGGTGGGGCCACCGCCGCCGACGGCGATCCAAACGGCCGACAATGGATTCCAAATGAATGCGACGCGCGCATGCGCCGTGACTGGTTCTGGAGTTCCAAAAACGCCAACACCCTGAAAACCGTGGATGAACTCATGAACATGTATTACCAATCCGTTGGGCACGGCGCGGTCCTGTTGTTGAATGCCACGCCGGACACCACCGGGCGCATCCCCGAGGCGGACGCGCGCCGGGCCGCGGAATTCGGCGAGGAGATTCAACGCCGTTTTGGCAAGAGCCTTGTGGAAACCGCCGGGACTGGAAACGCGGTTGAAGTGAGTTTCGCCACGCCCGCCACCGTGGATCACATCATCATAATGGAAGACATCACCCAGGGCGAACGGGTCCGGGAATATGTCCTGGAAGGATTTCAAAACGGCACATGGAAGGAACTGTGCACAGGCACCGCCATCGGCCATAAAAAGATTGACCGGTTCAAACCCATCACCGTCGAAAAAATCCGCCTGCGCATTACCCGCGCCGCCGCCGATCCCATCATTCGCAAGCTCGCCGTGTACTCCGTGGGAAAGTAGACTACTGCGGATCGCAGATCACCAAATCTTTTTTCCGCTCCGGCGGGGACACCACCACGCGTTGCAGCTTACCGTTGCGGTATTCCCCTTCGACGACCGTATTGCGCGGCGCATGAAGTTTGAAGTCCACGTCCCACGCCTTGGGCCATGCGGGAAACAGATAGATCGCGTCTCCTTCCGCTTGCAACAGCATCGTCTGAAGCGTCATGAGCGCGTTGGTGCCGTGGTCCTGGTCCGGAATCCAATCAAAATTAGGACCCCAGAACGCCGGGAACCGGCTCCCCTCGTTTTTCTGGCGCAACCGCTCCACCAATCCCTTCCGCGCTTCGTTGGCCAACCCCAGAAACGCCGCCTGCGTATCATCCTGCCGCCATCCGTTGTTCCCCTTGATGCGCCGTTGCTCATACGTGCGCCGCGCCATGTCCAGGTCCGGTTTTCCCACTCCATAAAGGCGATAGGGGTACACCGCGTAGAGTTCCGGATTTTCCGAGTTCTTCGCTTCCTCCAGAATTTCGCCCGCCGCCGCCAGCACCCCGTCTTTCATGGGCAGGTCCGGCAGTTCCTGCAAGAGCCGCCGCCAGGAATTTCGTTGGTCTTCGCCAACAAGGGTTTCCGGAAGATTCGCCAATAGCGTGAGCGCGCGGCGAAGTCCGGCGATGGGCGGCAGCGGATTCACCGCCTTCTGCCAGGTTTCGAGGGACTGTGAGGGTTCAATGTGGAGTTTGCCTTGCGCATCACGGGGATAGTGCTTGTCATAAAAGGCGATGACCTCCTTGGCGAACGGAAGAATCATTTCCGGAACCGCGCTTTCTTCTTGTGTATACGTAACGTGATCGAGCATCATCACCAGCAATTCCAGTGCGCCGGAGTAGTAATAGCGGATATACGTGTTTTCCGTGACCCCCGCGTCCAGTCCCGTACGTTTCCATCCGTAATTATCCTGTGCATAGCCGCCCCAGAAATACATCGTTTCCGGGAAGAACGCCCCCTCATGGCGGAAATACAGCCGGGTGCGGACCGTGGCAAACGGCAACGCATCGCGATACATGCGGAACAGCGGCGTCATCATCTCGAAATCGCCGGAAGCCAGCATCGGCCAATAGACCAGCCGGGTGTTTTGGAACCAATACGGCCCGCCCCATTGGCGGTAATCCGCATCCAGATGTTTCCCGTTTTTCTCCGTGTCCACGGTGAAGAGGGACCCGTTGAATTTCACGGGCAGCGCGCCCCGGCCCGCGCACGCGCTGATGAACCGCTGCAACACATAGCCCTGATTGACCAGCTCCGCCTCCGGACCGGAGATCCGAATCCAACTGCGTTCCCAAAATTCCTTCCACCATGCCGCATGCACCGAGTAGCGGTCCTCCCACAAAACGGTATCTTGCTCCGCAAGCTTCTCAATATCCTTCCGCCATGCCTCCGGCGCATCCGTTTGTTTTGTCAATGCATAGATGGAAAAAGCGTGATGCACGGCCGCTTCGGATTTCAGGTGGTCCGGTCCATCGCTCGCAAATCCCTCCCCGTGAATCAGGCCGCCAAAGGTGCGCCCCAATAAGGGGTCCTGGGCCTGACTGATCCAGGCTTCCATGCCCTGAAGGCGCATTGTCATGGGCCAGATCGAGGTTTCATTCCGGTGATACCAGAGAATGCGATTCGCCGTATCCGGCACCACCACATCCGGCTCTTCCACCACGGGGTCCGGGGATTCCATCAACCCATAGGCGCTGTCGCGTTCTTCGGGAAGCAAGGCGCGCGAGGCCGTGCGCCAGCACTCCAGCGCCACCCGCATCTCCACCGGCGCGCTGCTTTGGCAATCCACGCGCGCCGCCGGATAATTCGCATCCACCCAGAGGCGCAACACGGTTTCCTGTGTGTCTTCTTTCGCCCGTATTGTGATCGTGCCTGCGCGCACGTCGAGGAGTTGCTGAAATTCGGCGTTGGGTGTGAAGGGATTGGGTGTGAGCGAAACGCGAATCCGGCCCAGTTTCAACAGGCGGGCGATGCCGCTCCAAGCATCCGTTTTGCTGAGGTAGAAATAAATCTCGCCATTCTTCTCCACCCAACAATTGAGTCCGATGTCCCCGTTACCCAGCGGCATGGAACCCGAACTGTCCTGGCTGGGCGCGGTCCATGCCACGGTATAGGGGTCAGAAGACTCGGCGAATGCCCCTGTAAAACACCCCGTCAGCGCAATAATGAGTAGAATACAATAGCCGTCCGGAGAAGTCATGGTCCCGTCCTTTCCAAATATTTCGGAGTGAACGGAATGATACCCCACTACGGGGGGCAAGAGGAAGAAGGCGGCTTACGGATTTACGGCTTCTTCCATGGTGGCGGGATCGTATTCGGTTTCAAACCATTCGCGCCACGCGGCGGCGTACTTGGTCACCCAATCAATGGCGGCCTGACGGCCCAGGTCATGTCCGTGTTTCTCGGATTCAATCCATTTATAGCGCTCGATTTCCTTGCGCTGCAATTGGAGGGCCAGGGTTTGCCGTTCCAAGCGCCACACATCCGCGCAATGGAGGAGCCAATCCTCCAAGGCTTCTTCAATGCCGATGTCGCACCCCCGGCTGCGGATCATGGCTTGACGATGGAGTTCAATTTGACGAAGTTCTACTTTACACCGACAATAACTGGTATCCACGAAAATACGCCTTTCGGAAGCGGCATACCGGATTTCTCCGCGAATCCGGCGAATAATGCATACTATTAATAACCGCCGCGACCTCGATTTTTTCAGGCGGAGAACCGCGCAATTCAATTATTCGCAATAAAACGCGTTACTGTTTTGTACCACATTACACGGGCCATGTCAAGTACTATTATTGACAAAAATTGACAAATATATGCTTTCCAAAGGGCGGAAGATTCCGTACTCACCCTTAAAAAAAGCCGCAAACTCGGTTTTTTGATATCCGCGAAAGGGGCTATGCACTGGCTTTATGGGCCAATTCGCCGAAGCGGTGCACCACCGCCAGCGCGGGGTCCAACGGCACTTGCGCATGCGGCGTTCCGGGCGGGGTCGGGATCGCCGGCGTGGCCCGGACGGTCTTGCCCGCGAATTGCGGCAGCCAAGCCCGCTCCGCCTCGAGCATTTCCGCCACCATGTCCCGCACTTCCTTCAAGGTAAGGCAGGCGCAGGTGAGCGGGTCGAGTGCACAGGCGGCCACCACGAGTTCCGGGTCGCCGGTCATGGCGGCTTCCACGGTCAAGCCTTGCGCATTGACATTCGTGAGATTCAGCGCGGCGCACTGCGGGGGTAGGGCGCCCACCACCGTGGGGTGCAGGCCCATTTTGTCCGCGAAGACCGGCACTTCCACGCAACAGCCCTTGGGCAAGTTGGCGATATAGCCTTCGTTGCGGACATTGCCCTGGAACTTGAAAAGCGTGCCGGTCTCGAGGGCTTCGAGAATATAGGAGCAATACTCGACGCTGCGCTTGGTGATCTTGGTGGGTTCTTCCGCCAGCAAATCCTCGTTTTCGAGCTTGCCCGCGATAAGGCGGCACCATTTATAGTAGGCGCCGGACTCACCGCCGAAGGACGGTTCGTCGCAATAAAGTTCCAGCGCGCGCTTGCTGCTGCGGAACCACGGCACATACTCGGAGAGATGCCCCGTGCTCTCGGTCATGAAATACCCGAAATGCCGCATCGTCTCGATGCGCACTTTTTCATTGATGTAATATTCGGGCTGCTCGCACAACTCCTTGAAATGCGGATAAAGGTCCTGGCCCTTGTGTTCCAGGCGCAGGAACCAGCCCATGTGGTTGATGCCCGCCGCCAAGTAGTCAATCTCTTCCTTGGGTTTTCCCACATACCCCGCGATCAAATCGAGCGTGGTCTGCACCCCATGGCAAAGGCCGACAAATTTTGTGCCGGGCACCAACCCCAGCGACCAGCACACCGACGCCATCGGGTTCACGTAATTTAACAGATAGGCCTTCGGACACAGCCGCTGCATGTCGCGGGCGAGGTCCATCATGACGGGGATGGTGCGCAAGGCGCGAAACACGCCGCCGGGCCCAAGTGTGTCGCCGATGCACTGATCCACCCCGTGCTTTAGCGGGATTTCATAGTCCAGGCTGAAGGCATCCACCCCGCCAATTTGCAGCATCGCGATCACATAGTCCGCGTCTTTCAAGGCTTCCTCACGGTCCTGGGTAATCATCACGCTGGCCTTTAGGCCGTTGTCTTTAATCACCTTGTCCGCAAAGCGTTTCATGCGTTCCAGCTTGGGGCGCGTGCGGCTCATCAGCCGGAACTCGCTGTTCGCCAAGGCCGGGGTGGCCACGATATCCATGAACAGGGTCTTGCAGAAAACAATGCTCCCCGCGCCAATCAGTGCAATTTTCGGCATAGGTCCTTCCTCCTTCTAGCTTTGCTCAAATCATGATTCTCGCCCACACAAAGTAGGCATTATGGCACGAAACTTCTCCCGCGTCCAGCACGATTATGGCTTCCCCGAAGGCGGAAACGCTTTCCCTCCAAACAGACCCATCTCGCTTGCCCATGTTAAGATTGGCACGTAAAATGAAGGGAGTTTGCATGGGCAAGCTCGCTTGCGTCAGTCCCCATTTTTCGCTTTAATTGCTGATTCACGTTGGCAATTTCCTTATGGGAATGCCCTTCATCCTTATCACAGGGCAAGCAGGGTTACCCCTGGTACAATGCCGGAAAGCAGTAAGAGCAGGATTGCCCATCCCAGGATTCCTCCCCAGAGGAAAATCTCGTGGAAGAGCCTCACCTTGATAATAATGGCGGGCATTCGAATCAAGTCCCAAAGGCCAAACTTTTCGACGGTTCCCGGCGCTATCTACACCTTACCCTCCTCACTGGCCGGAAGATAGGTCACAAAATAGCAGGTTCCGCCTTGGGGCAAGGTATAGGTTTCTTGATTAAACTGCCAGTGGGCGAATAAATCCGATGATACGCCGCCCCTCACCTTCGAGCCGGGCGAAAAGGAAATTACGGCGATATATGCCAACGGTGTCAAACGGGTGATTCACTTCCTGGAAAACCCCTTTGGGGATCGTCCGGGATGGATTTTGTTCTTTTTTCGGGCCTTTGATGTGCTGCAAGAATTTAGTTTTTGGGTAATCGCCGGGACGTTCTGTTCGTTGCCGTGTGGATGAATGTCATTGCGACGGAGAAGAGTACAATTGCGACAACAAGCCCCACATGGCTGAGTGCGGGCACGTTGGGATCACCGCGTTCCGCGGATGTGGTGAAGGCCGCAATGCGTTGCTGATCGGTGTAGTTTTCGTTCACCACGTCCTGCCACTCTTCGGCATTTGTTTTGCCGTCTCGATCAGGATCGGCCTGGCCGCCGATGACTCCCATGGCGGAATCGCTAAGCGTTCCCACCCCGCCTATGGCGTTCAGCAGATCTTCGACAAAGGTATTATCAAAAAGCCTGCCGTAGTACACAGGGTCGACGGTTAGAATCAGAGCGAAGAATTCGGCAAGATCCGCCGCCATGACATCCGCCTGATCCGGCGGCGCGCCCAGGCTGACGATTTGATTGTATAATCCCTCCAGAAACACGGCGCTTGTCAGCAACGACAGATTCTTATCGTATCCCTGCAAAACTCCGGAAACGAGGCTGCGCAGGGTCAAATCCAATTGGGTATTCCCATGGTCAATCGCAAGAATCCAGAGCATCTGTACGACGTCCGGTACGCCATCGCCTTGGTCCACTGTCAGGCCGGTTGTCTTTTCTTTAGGAAACAAGCCGCTCTTTGGCGCCGCTCCCCCTGCTCCTTCCCCTTCTTCCAGCTCACCCTCAGAGGGTAGACCTATTCCCTCCGGGGATCCTTCTCCACCCGTTCCTTCGTCTTCATTCGATTCTTCGCCTTCGCCCAAATGTTGGAACTCATCGGCGGCTTCTTTGACTTTCCGGGGCAGGATGGACGGATCCGAATCGTCTAATGAGGCCGTATAGCTCTCATAAACGACAACACTGAGAATGTTGATGATTGCCATTACAGTCAGAAGCTCAATTAACGTGACACCCCATGTTGTTCTGAACAAGGCGGGATTTTGGCGTGTGTTTCCCCCTGTTTTCCTGCATACACTTCGCTTGCACATGGAGAACCCTCCTCTGCCCTTGTCGGGAAAGAAGACCGGCAGTTGACCGCTTAAAGTGTACTTCCGCCTTTTAGTATGGAACTGCAGGCACAGGCTGTCAAGGGATTTTTTTAGAGGGAAAACTGGACATCATATCCTGATGGGCGGTCCAGCGAAGAGGTGTAGACCCTGCGCCTGAGAGGCATCTACCACCACACCCCTGAAATTTGGAAATCAGGAACTCAAGAAAGGGAAGTCTTTACCGTCGTCCCCCAATCGCATGCGAAAGCTGGGCATAAAGCAATGCTACAATATGACTCCACGGGCTGACGGTGCGCGCTTGTTCGTCCACACCATACGGACATACTCAGTTGTTTCTGCCCGATCCACCCCGGCGTTCCGACGGGTGGGTAACTCGCAATGACAAACGCGGCTGCGGATTAGGCAGATATGCCGATTAGAGGGTGTAGAACCGGAAAATAAACTCGCTATGAAATATGCTACACTCAGGCATGTTAATGGCCAGAGGAGAACCACCTATGAGTACCTATGCCTATAACCGGCGGCAGTTTATGGAACTTTTGGGAATTACGGCGGCGGGACTCGCCCTGCCGGAAGCGTCAGGCGCCGCAAACACACCCGCTGAAACATGCCGGCCGAACATCCTGGTGCTCATGGCGGATGAGCACAATGCGTCCGTGCTCGGCTGCACCGGAAACAACATCGTGCGGACGCCCTCGCTGGACCGTCTGGCCCAGGGCGGCATTGTGTTTGATACTTGTTATTGCAATTCTCCCCTGTGTGTTCCCTCGCGGCTTTCGTTCACCTCGGGAAAATATGTGTCGCGGGTGGGCGCCTGGAATAATAACTGCTGGCTGCCCAATCCCGAATATCCATCGGTGGCGCGCCTGCTCAATGCATCAGGATACGAGTCATTCCTGTGCGGCAAGATGCATTACGATACGACACAGCGCTACGGATTCACCGAGATTGGCGGTCAAATGAACAAAGGCCATATGACCGGTCTGGGCGAACGCCGTTCGCCGGACGATCTCACGCCTGAACCTGGAATATCGAAACGCTTCGATGAATTTCATTCCGGCGACCACTCCCATGTTCTCGACCATGATCGAGAGGTAACCGCAGGGACGCTGGAGTTTCTTAAAACCCGAAAAAATGGTGGCAAACCGTTTTTTCTGCTGAGTGGTTACCTCGCCCCTCATTTCCCGTTGATCGTCCCGGAAAAATACTGGGACGCCTATAAGGGTAAAGTCCCCATGCCCGTCATCCCCGAAGGGCTCCTCGATGCATTGCCTCGAAATTACAAACATCTGCGCATCGGGTTCAACGTCGAAGATGTTCCGGAGGACACGGTTCGCAAAGGACGGGAACTCTATTACGGGCTGGTGCAATGGCTGGACGAGGAAATCGGCAAAGTACTGCAGGGGTTGGAAGACGCAGGACTGGCGGAATACACCATTGTTATTTACACCGCCGACCACGGCGAAAACATGGGGGAACACGGCCTCTGGTGGAAGAATTGCCTCTACGATTCCGCCGCCAAGGTTCCCCTGATTGTCCGGTGGCCGAAACGGTGGGCCGGCGCCCAGCACCGCACCCAGGTGTGTTCGCTTGTGGATGTCGCCCGGACCATAACGGCGCTGGGCGGCGCCACGGCGCCGGAAGGCTGGAACGGCGAGTCTATGCTCGAGTGGCTGGATACCCCCCAGGCCCCGTGGAAAGACCGCGCGGTCAGCGAATACTATGCCCACAACATCGCGTCAGGCTACGCCATGATCCGCATGGGGCAATTCAAATACACCTATCACACCCGGCCCGATCAGGATCATGCGCCCGAACGTGAATTGTATGATCTTGGCGCGGACCCCCAGGAATTTCACAATCTCGCCGGAGCGCCGGAGTATGCGGAAAAATGCGCCATCCTGCACGCGGCACTGGTGAAAGAACTGGGCGAAGAACCCGATTCCATCGAACAACGCTGCCGGGCCGATTACCAAAAGGGATATGCCCGGAGGGATACGGGCAAGGCCAGGAAGAAGAAAGAATCGTAAGCCTCGAAATCAGGCGTTGAGAAAATCAATCAGCAGTGAATTCACCAGTTCCGGGCGTTCGTAATTCAGCGTGTGGCCTTCATTCTTGAAGGAATGAAATTCGATGCTGGGGATGGCCGTTTGCACAAAGCGGTGATGGGCAAACGGCGTGACATGGTCGCTGGTGCCCCAGAACAAAATGCCCTTGTGTCCAAGGCGGCCCACGCGCTGGTAAACGTTGTGCAGATTCAGCACGGGATTATGGCGCAGGGTGGACAACACACACCGCTTAAATCCTTTGAACCGCATTTGCTCCAGGAACCGCGTCTTGAGTTCCTGCTTGCGCCGGAGGTCCCGGATCGGCTGGCGGCTTAACGATTTCCGGAAAATATTGTTGCCGGTGATTTTGAAAAGGATGTCGCCCACAATCGGCGCCTGCACCAGTTTGTACTTGAACGGAACATGCACCGGGAATCCCGCCGGGCCAAACAAGGCGAACCGCCGCACGCGTTCGGGATGCCGGTCGATAAAGTTCATCACCACCGACGCACCCATGGAAAGCGTTACCAGATGCACCGGCTTTGTGATGCCCAGCGCATCGAGCAGTTCCAGCAATTGCCGATCAAAAAAATCGGCATTGTATTTTGCCTTGGGCCGGTCCGAAAGGCCGCGTCCATACAAATCATAGCGCAACACGCGGAAACCGGCGTCGGCAAAGGCTTGAAATTGATAATCCCATACAAACGAAGGCGCGGTCAGCCCGTGAATGAACACCACCACTTCACCCTCTTCCGGGCCGTCCAATTCATAGTGGGTGACCCCGGCGGAAAGCCGTACAAAGGTCTTGCCCTCCATTTTTGCGCGCGCCTGATCCGTCAGAAGCTCTTTCTCCAGCGTCCACGCGGATAAGGGGTTTGCCCAGGGCAGCCAGTGGGTCAGTGTAATTGCAGTGCTCATTCCATCCTCGTTTTGGTTGTCTTCGTTCTATGCCCACCTTACAAGGATGGATGAAATTTGTTACAACACGCTATGGCGTGTAACAAAACGGCGAGAACGGCGGAATTGCTTCAGCGAAGCTGTTGTATCTGGGTTCGGAGGCCCTTAAAACGGTGGAGCAGATAGCGTTCCGGCGCTTTGACGGCCACAAAATCTATGCGCGTGGTGCGGCGCGTGGGACACTTCCAGGAACCGGCATCCACGGCGGCCAGGAGCGTGAGGCCGCTGTCACGAACGGCCTTGATGAAAAAGGGTGTGGGATAGATGCGCTCGCGAATAAGCGCCTCCGCGCCGGTGTTCACGCGGACCGTGGTTTCCGCTATGGACGTTTTTCGATCGTAGACACTGTACCAGGTGGTCCGGAACCGTCCGTTGTCCTCGGTCCATTCCTGGTCTTCAAAGAAATCCGTCACCATGCGTTCCGTGACGATGTCGAAATAGAGCAGGCCGCCGGGCCGCAAGGCATTGGCGAAACCCTGAATGGCCTGGCGCGCCTCCGCTTCTTCCAGCAGAAAATTGATGGAATCGAAGAGGCAGGTGATGTAATCCAGACTGTGGAACGGAAACTCCCGAAGATCACCCACGGCCACGGGCAGCGAACCGCGCCGCCGCCGCGCCGTGCGCACCATGGCATGGGAGAGGTCCATGCCGAAGCTGGCCCAGCCGGCCTGACGCAGCATGTTCACCAGCACGCCCGTGCCGCACCCGGCATCGAGATGACGAAACGTATTCGGGAACAATTCCGCCAGGGCCGTGGTGATCATGAACCAACGATCATAATGGACATGCTCCATGATCGGGTCGTAATAATGGGCAAGGTCGCGGAACGCATCCTCTCGCACCATTACGCGAATTCCTGTTCAACCCAGCGGAGGAATTCCTCGGCCATGGGTGCGCAAACTTTTTTGTTGCGGAAAAATTCAATCTTGGCGCGGGCCACATAGCACAACGCGGCATCAAACCCGTCACGGGCAAGAATATGCCGTGCCTGTTCCGCTTCCTCATAATTCCGGACGGGCTCGGAAAAATCCGCCACGTACAGCGCCTGGCCCAATCGGCACAAATCCGGTTTGCCCGTGGTGTGCCAATAGATCGCCTCATAAATCTCGTCATCGTCGAGGGCGAGTTTCTTACGGCAGATTTCGGCGGCCAGCGGGCCGTGCAGCAGGTTTGGTTTGGCTTGTTCAATGGCGCTGATAGGAAGTCCGTACTCCTCCGCCTTGCGCAGTATTTTGCCATCCTTATATTCGCGGCAAATGTCATGCAGCAAGCCCGCTGCGAGCGCCTTATCCAGATTCAGTTCGAGCCGCGGCGCAAAGGAAAGTAAATGCTCCGTGGTGGAAATGCAATGGAGTACTTTCTTCCCCGGCAGCTTGTCATTCAGAAAATCCAGATAGATGCGCGTTTGGGGAAGATCAGGGAGTGGCATGATACAGGCCCTTTTGCCGAATCAAGCGCTCCACGGACGGGGGCAGCCACGCGCTTACATCCTCCCCGGCCGCGATGTGCGCGCGGATATCCGTCGAGCTGACGTCCTGTTCCTGGAAGGGTAACAGGTCATAATGGCCATCGAGCATCGGCGGCACGGCGGGCGCCACGCCCGGGCGCGGAACCGCAAGAATATGCGCGCGCTCCAGAATGCCCTTCGGGTCGCGCCATCCCGGCAATTCCACCAGCGAGTCGTAACCAAGAATCAGAAAGAGCGCCGCGCCGGGATGCTGATGCCGCAACAGGTCCAACGTATCCACGGTAAAGGAATACCCGGCCCGGTCCAATTCCAAACGGGACACTTCCATCGCGGGCTCGTCCGCAAGGGCGGCGCGCACAAGTTCCAACCGGTCTTCCGCGTCCGCGAAAATCTCCCCGCGTTTGTGCGGGGGCCGCGCCGCCACAATGAACAATACACGGTCCAGATGCGCTTGGCGCAACGCCGCCCGCGCAATCTCGAGATGCGTGGTGTGGATGGGATCAAAGGTGCCGCCGTAGACCCCGATGCGTTCTATGTTGCGTGAACTCAATCTGGTACTTCCGTTCAGGTTCGTATCTGCCCAGCGCCGCGGATGATGTATTTAAGCGAAGTCAGGCCTTCGAGGGCCATGGGACCCCGGCAATGGAGTTTGTTCGTGCTGATGCCGATTTCCGCGCCGAGCCCGAACTCGAATCCGTCCGTGAACCGCGTCGAGGCGTTCACATACACCGTGGCGCTGTCCACCGCGTCCAGGAACCGTTCCGCCGCCGCGTAGCTCTCCGTGATAATGGCGTCCGAATGATGCGAACCGTAAAAGTTGATGTGTTCAATGGCCTCTTCCAAGGAAGAAACTATTTTAATCGACAAAATCTTGTCCAGGTATTCCGTCACCCAGTCTTCTTCCGCGGCTTCTTTGCAGTCAATGATTTGCCGGGTGCGCGGGCAGCCCCGCAGTTCGCAGCCGCCGTCCGCCAGTGCCTTGGCGATGCCGGGCAGCAGCATGGGCGCGGCGCACTCGTGCACCAGCAGCGTCTCCATGGCATTGCACACGCCCGGACGCTGCAGTTTCGCGTTCATGCAGATTTTCTCCGCCATCGCGGGGTCTGCATCCTCGTGCAGGTAGGTGTGGCAGATGCCGTCGAGATGCGCCACCACGGGGATGCGCGATTCCTCGTAAATCCGCGCGATAAGGCTCTTGCCCCCGCGCGGGATAATCACGTCGATGAAGCGCTCCAGCTTGAGCATCTCGCCCACCGCCGCACGATCCGTGGTTTCGATGATTTGCACCGCATGGTCCGGCGCGCCGGCCTCGCGCGCGCCTTCCATAAAAATGCGTGCAATGGCCAAGTTCGAATGAATCGCCTCCGAACCGCCCCGCAGGATGCACGCGTTGCCCGACTTCAGGCAAAGCGCGGCTGCGTCCGCCGTTACATTCGGGCGGCTCTCATAAATGATCCCCACCACGCCCAGCGGCTGGCGGATTTGTGCAATTTTAAGGCCGTTGGGATGCACGTACTGGCTCACGACGTCCCCCACGGGATCGGGCAGTGCCGCCACCACTTCAAGACCCTGCGCCATCGCCTCCACCCGCTTGGCGTTCAATTCCAGGCGATCCAGCATTGCCGCGGACAGGCCCTTTTCCCGGCCTGTGGCGAGATCCTTCGCATTCTCCGCGATGATGACCCCACACTGCGCGCGCAAACGCTCTGCAATCGCCAGCAACGCCGCATCCTTCACCGAACGCGACAACGATCGCAACGCATCCGACGCCATGCGCGCTTGCCGGCCAATCCGCTCCAAGACCGTCTTCAATTCCGCATCCTTCGTATCCATGTCACCGCCTCCTGGGGGGTATGCTCTACAGAACCGTCATTATGCCACAGAAGAATGCGCAGTGCGAAGCGGCAAAGTTGTTAATGTGTTTATTGATTACAGCTTCGGAAGAACGTTTGATCACAGCCCATAGTGTCGATGTTTGCACCGAGTTCAGTCCCGGAGGGACGTTTGGTCATAGCCCAGGATGGCAATCCTGGGTCCAGGTATGTCTCCCCAATTGGGAGTCCCGGAGGGACGATTGAAACCATCAATCCCAAATATACCGTTCATCATACGCGATTTCATGCTTATGCAAGAACTCCAAAAATTCCTCCTGAAATGTCTTTTGGCGATGATGTCTGCTTTGGCCGCCTATATACGACAAGGTGGCGTTCTTGTGAGAGATGCTGATCGAAAACGCGCCGTATCCCTCCTGCCATTCAAATGCCCTGAAATCCACAAAATTTTTGTGTAACCAATTCGAACTCCCCGCCTTGACACTCTGTATCGTCTTGGCCACCTCAAGGGTGGTCGGCAACGACACAAGAATATGGACATGATCCTCCACGCCTCCTGCACCCAACAAAACAAATTTATTCTTTCGTGCGATGCCGCCCATAAATGGCCACAACCGTTAACTGACTTCCGGCGTCAACCACCTTTTACGGCCCTTGGTCGAAAACACACAATGAAACAACAGGCTGGCGTAGGTATGCGACATGATACACCCCTTTCCCGTTTCAATCGCCCCTCCGGGACTCTGCCCTTGGTTTATCCACTAATCCCAGGATTGCCATCCTGGGCTATTTTCAAAACGTCCCTACGGGACTCCCAACTATATGGGGACATCGTACCCAGGATTGCCACCCTGGGCTATGACCAAACGTCCCTGACGGGACTAATTCACTTTTGGCTAGTGTCAGCGCAATTTCCAGGGCGCGCGGTATTCGTACTGGAGCAGGTCGTTTGCGGCGTCGTTGTTGGTGATGCGTTCGGCCTTCGGGTCCCAATCGATGCGCGCCTTGACGGCCATGGCGATATTGCCGAGATGCGCGAAGATGGTTGATTTGTGCCCTTCTTCGACATCGGCGCGCGGTTTCTGCCGCGATTTGATGCAGTCGAGGAAATTGCGCATGTGCAGCGTGGTCAGGTCGGTGTTGCCGTCTTTGCGCGATTCCTTCACCGGCTCCATGCGCGGTTTCGGGGCCTGGAACTGTCCGCCGTGTTCGGGCACAATTTCATAGCCGGAATCACTGGCGTAGAGGGTGCCTTGCGTGCCGCGCAATTCAAGTTCGCTGTCTTTCGCAAAAATGGGGTTGTGGCTGCCCTCGTATTGACCAAAAACCAAAATGCGTCCTGAGGCAAATTCAAAGGTTGCGTGCATGGTGTCCGGAATGGTGCGATCATCGTCCACCACATACTTGCCGCCGTGCGCGGAGACGGACATCGGCGCTTCCTCGCCGAGCATCCAGCGGATCACATCGAAATAATGCACGCCCCAATTGCCGATCTGCGAGGAGTATTCCTTCCACCAGCGGAATTTATACGGGGTGATATTGTCTTGATAGGGACGCATCGCCTGCGGTCCCAGCCACATATCCCAATCGAGTTCCTTGGGGGGCTCGCTGGGCTGCATTTTTCCGATGCCATTCGGAAACAGGTTATTGATTCGATAACAATGCGCGAAGGTGACTTTGCCGATCGTGTTCTTCTGGATTAGCCCCGCCAATTCCTCGAACATCACCCCGCCCCGCCGGTGCAGTCCCACCTGGACCACGCGCTGGGTGCGCCGCGCGGCTTCCACCATCCGGCGGCCTTCGTGAATGGTGAGCGACAGCGGCTTCTCCACATAGACGTCCTTGCCCGCCTCGCAGGCGTCCACCGTTTGCAGGGCATGCCAGTGGTCCGGCGTGGCAATCACCACGGCATCAATATCTTTCCTATCAAGCATTTTCCGGTAATCACGGTAGAGGTCTACCTTGCCGGGAAGCTTCCCGGCCCGTTTGTCGAGCGGACGCGAATCCACGTCGCACAGCGCCACGATTTCCGCATCACTGTGCGGCAGCGTCGCCTGGATCAGTTGTCCGCCGCGGTTGGCGACCCCGATGAATCCCAAACGGATGCGTTCGTTCGCGGCGTAACTCTGTTTCGGGGCCATGGTCAATGCGGCGGCCGCCATACCGGCCTGCACAAAGTGCCTTCGGGTCATTTCATTCGGCATACACATATCCTCCAATCTCGAATAAACACGCTATCATACTTCCCCGTCCGCATACCAACATTCTCCGCGTTCCGCAATCCGCGTTCCGCAATTCTTCTATTCTTTGGTTGCGGCAAGTCCGTGCTGCGTCTTTTACGTCCTTTATGTCCTTGAAATCTTCTTTACTTCTCATTTTGGAGTTGCTTATGATGCAGCGAAGGGTAATGCCACAATGAAACTGTATGGATTGACCGGCGGCACCGGGAGTGGAAAATCCGAGGCGGCAAAACGGTTTGCGGCGCGGGGCATCCCCGTCATGGATGCGGATGCGATTGGACATGACGTGATTGCTCCGGGAGGCGCGGCGGAGCAGGCGGTGCTCGCGGCGTTCGGGCAGGATATTCTTTCTTGTGGTAAAATTGATCGCGAGAAGCTCAGCGCGGTGGTGTTCCGCGATGCGGAAGCGCGCAAGAAATTGAACGCGGCGGTGCATCCCGCCATCTTTGCGGAAATTGGCCGGCGGTGCGCGGCGCTGGCGGAGGCCGGTCATCAGGCGGTTATCATCGATGCGGCACTGTTGGGTGAAGGCGGACGGCGTGATCCGATGCTGGACGGGCTAATCCTGATGTTGTGTCCGGAGGAGGAGCGTGTGCGGCGGCTGGTGAAGCTGCGCGGGATGGACGCGGCGGAGGCGCAACGGCGCATGGCCGCGCAGACGCCGCCGGAATCCAAACGGGCGGTGGCGGACTGGGTAATAGACAACAACGGGTCCATCGAAGCATTGCATGCGCGGGTGGACGCCATTGCAGAGGCGCTACATGGCCAGGCTGGAAGAACTTGACATACGGCGGTGCGAAAAATGCGGCCGGTTGATGCAAATGGAACCGGGCCGAACCCTTTGCGGCGGATGTTCGGGGAAAAACCGGGCCGAAGACGCGCTGGCGAAGCTCCGGGAGGCCCGCGTGGTAAGCGATTTCGCCCGCTATTCCGGCATGTCGCGCGATGCGGTGGAGGACGCCGTGCAGGACGTGGCCGCCCGCAGCCAGTTCAATGACGCCGTGTGCGTGCGGTGCAATCAACGCAAGGCGATTGAAGATTCGGAATTTTGCATTTATTGCCATTTGGATCTGTACCGTTCGCTGGGGGACGCCTCGAAAGATTTGTTCAGCCGCATGGAATTCATTGAACCGGCCCCGGGCGGAATGCACAATGTGGTCTCGTCGTTCAGGGGGACCCGGCGCGCCACCCCCATGAGCCGTATCAATCCCGCCACCGGCCCTCGGATTCGGTGGTAATTTTTTAGGCAAATACCGCCCGCCTGGAGTATGCTAGGGGGGAATTCAACGGAAAGGTTCGGCCATGAGTAAAAAGGAGTATCCGCCGGCGGTGCGCCGGTACGTGATGATGATGCGGATTCTCGGCTCGATGTACGCGATAGGCGCGATTTGGTTTTTCTTCGCGCCCGGACTGGCCTTTTGGCTTCTAAACCTGATCCCGAGCGTATTGCGCGGCATCGAGGTCATCCCGCCGAGTTCGGAGTATTTCTGGCTGCCGCTGGCCTCCTCGATGATGGTGATGCTCACCCTTCTGGCGTTCGGGGCCGCCGCGTCGCCGCAAAACAAAATGCTGGCCTGGGTGCAGATTGTCTCCAAGTTTTGCTCCAGCATGGGCTATCTTTATTATTTCCTGTTTAGCGCGCATTACTTCGCCTACCTCGCGGGGTTCATCACCGACTTCCCGATCTTCCTGTTCGTGCTCTACATGTCGTTGCGGGCCTTTCGCGCCTTGAAACACGTTGAACCGGCCGCGGCTTGATGTCTTTCCCCACGGTGATTACCAATCATCCGCTGCGGCCCGCCCAAGGGCCGTGGCAGGAAGTCTGGTACATAAAGTTTAATCAACCTGAACACCAGCGCGCGCTCTGGCTGCGGTTTACACTGCTCATGCGCGGCGATAATACGAAACAGATCGCGGAAACGTGGGCGATTGCGTTTGACAAGAACCCGCCCGCCTCGAAAACCGGCATTAAGAACACGTATGGCCTGGACGCCTTCAAGGAAACGGGTGATCCAGCCTTTCAGATTGCGGAATGTGAATTTTCCAACCATCACACGCGGGGCGTGGTCCACAATGCGGATCATCGCATCGCGTGGGACCTCACATTGCAGCCCCATCGCGATCTGGCCTTCGATTTTGTGCCGAATTCCTTGAAAAAACTGGGGTTGGTGAGAAACACGGCCTGGACTGTTTTTGAAGACCTCCGATGGAATGGCTGGAGCGAGGTGGACGGGCAGCGTCGGGAATGGAATGCCGCGCCGGGGATGCAGGGGCATCTGGCGGGTCCGCGCAACGGCCACTCGTGGGCCTGGGGCCATTGCAACACCTTTGTGGACCAACAAGGCGAGCCTTCGAGCTTCATTGTGGATGCCTTGAGCGCGCGGGGCCGCCGGGGCGCCACCGGGAGCACCCCGCTGCTGAGCACGTTCTTTTTTTATTACAACAGGCGTGAATACCGGTTGAATGGATTTATTGATGCATGTTGCGCACGCACACAGTACGACGCGGAGTCATGGACCTTTGAGGCGCGCCAAAAGGATGTCCTGTTTCGCGGGCGCGTGGATGCCGCGCTGGATGAATTCGCCGGGGTGACCTATGAAGACACCGACGGCAGTCATTTGTACTGTTACAACTCGAAAATGTCGAACATGACGGTGGAAGTGATCCGGGGCGGAATCCGCGAGGCGGTATACCGCGCACGGGACTCCGCCGCGTTTGAATTTGTCACGCGCGAGAAACATCCGGATATTCCCCTCGTCATTTAACCTTGGAAATCGTATGCGAATAAATGTGAAACAACCCCTTACGCTGATGGAACTGCTTCAGGAAAAACTGGACTCCGCCACGAAGACGCGGCTGAAGAAAATGCTGAAATATGGCGCGGTACGCGTGAACGGCGCGCCCGCCCTCAGCGGTGAAATGATGTTGAAGCCGGGCCAGCACGTGGACATTAAGCATCTCGGTTTGGAGGACCGCGTGGCCGCGCCCTTCCCGATATTGTTCGAGGATCGGTTTTTGATCGCGGTGGAAAAACCCTCGGGCCTCCTGTCAATTGCCACGGAGAGCGCCAATCAAAACACGCTCTACCGGAAGCTGTATGCCTACGTACAGGAAAAAACCCAGGAACATGGCCGGGTCTATATCGTGCACCGGCTGGACCGCGATGTGTCGGGCGTGATCCTGCTGGCGAAAACGCTCGAAACCAAAAAGAAGCTTCAGCAGCAGTGGAACCAGACCATCAAACTGTATGCGGCCCTGGTGGAAGGGCACCCCCCCGAAGAGGAAGGCACGATCCGGACGTGGCTGCGCGAAGACAAGGCGCTCAAGGTGCATTCCGTGCCCAAGGGGCCGGGCGCCCAACTGGCGGTCACGCGTTACCGCGTGAAGAAAGTGTTTGACCGGTACACGCTGTTGGAAATCCGGCTCGAGACCGGGCGGAAGAATCAGATTCGCGTGCACCTCGGCGAACTGGGCTGCCCGGTGGCGGGCGATGAAAAATACGGCGCCAAGCATGGTTTCGCGCGCCGGATAGCCTTGCATGCCTACCGGCTGGTGTTCACGCATCCGGTCACGGACGAACGCATTACGTTGGAAAGCCCGATCCCCAAATCATTCTTCCTGAGTTGATGCGCGGCACCGGGTTGCGCGTATACTGTCCGGGCGTTGTAACAAAAATCCCAGGCGAAAGGGATGTGTGCAGTGAACAAGATACAAGCGCGTATAGTGGAATGGTTGATGCCCAAGGGCAATCATGTGCTTCGTTCCTTCATGGAAGCACTGGTGGCCGGGGACAGGGAGATTCTCGATAAGGTCCGCCCGGAGTCCGTTATCGAGCGTATCGGAAATGCCCTGCGTCTATACCCCTTTCTCATGTTTCTGGCCGTGAAAGCCACGCTTTTCCTGCTGGAATATGCCGCGCCGCTGATGACCCATACGTGGCAACGGTTCACCCGCATGCCGCTCGAAGAACGGGTACGGTACCTGGAGGGCTGGGAATACAGCGCGCTGGACATGCAACGCGGCCTCTTCCTCTTGATCAAGGCGTCCACGCTGACCGCGCTCTGCGCGGAGCCCGAAATGCTCGATTTTGCCGGTTATTCAAATTTCATGCGTTACCGTCAGGAAAGGCTTCTTGGAAAAACGGAAGTGCCCTCATGCCCAAAGAACCAAACCAATTAAGTGCTTTGTTGCCGGGAATGGTTGATGCCTCACTGCTTCCGGCGGATGTCTTGGAATACTGCGATGTGGCGGTAGTGGGTTCCGGGGCGGGCGGCGCCGTGCTCGCCAAGGAACTGGCCGAAGGCGGGCTCAAGGCCGTTGTTTTGGAAGAAGGCGGCTACCATCCGGAGCCCCGGGCGCTTCCCAGCGAATCCTTGGCGCGGATGTATCGCGACGCGGGCATTACCGCCACGATGGGGAAACCCATGATCGCCGTTCCGATAGGCAAATGTTTCGGCGGCAGCAGCACCATCAATTCCGGCACCTGTTTCCGCACGCCGGGGCCGGTGCTCGAACGCTGGCGCCAGGAATTCGGCTTGACCGGTCTCGAAGCGGAGCGCATGGACCGCGTGTTCAGCCGGGTGGAACAGGAAATCCATGTCCGGCCCGCGGAGTTCTCCGTGATGGGCCGCCCGAATCTGTTGATACACGAATTCCTCGCGCGGGAAGGGCGGCAGGGCGAACCGCTCCGGCGCAACGCGCTGAACTGTGAAGGATGCGGCACCTGCTGTTATGGATGCACCTCCGGGGCGAAGCAGTCCATGAATGTGAGTTATCTTCCCAAGGCCCTGAAGGCGGGCGCCCGCGTGTATGTCAATGCCGGGGTAACACGCATTCTCACCGGTTCTGGAAACGCGGCCCAAGGCGTGGTGGCGCGCGCCGCGGTGACAGGCCATAAAATCACCCTGCGTGCGCCGCTTGTGGTGATCGCGTGCGGCACCATGTATTCGCCTGTGCTGTTGCGGAAAAATGGCATTGCCCTCCGCAACCGGCATTTGGGCCGCCATCTTACCCTGCACCCCGGAACCAAGGTGGCCGCGGAATTTGAACAGCGCATTGACAGTTGGGAAGGCATTCCGCAGGCGTACTGCTATGAAGGATTGCACGACGACGGGATCATGATGGAAGGCATCTCGATGCCGCCGGACCTGGGTTCCGCCGTGGTGCCGTTCGTGGGGCCGAGGCTCGCGCACTACATTAAGCGGTACCCCCACATGACCTCCTTCGCCTTCATGATTAGCGACACCAGCGAGGGGCGTATGGTCCGCCTGCCGTTCCTCGGCCACCGGTTCCTGTATTCGTTGTCGGAACTTGACGCGCGCCGCATACGCCGCGCCATTACGTTTCTGGCGCGGTTGTTCTTGAACAACGGCGCGCTCCGCGTCTATGCCATGGTGAGTTCACGCAACAATGTTTTCACCTCCTTGCAGGACGTGGACTGTTTTGAACGGACGGAACTGCCGCCGGGGGCCATCGAGTCCATGGCGTTCCATCCGCTGGGCACCTGCCGCATGGCGCGCACGCCGGACCTAGGCGTGTGCGATGCCCATCAGCAGGTGTTCGGCGCGCCGGGACTCTATGTGTGCGACGGCAGCGTGGTGCCCACGCCCCTCGGGGTGAATCCGCAGGAAACCATTATGGGATTGGCCACGCGCCTCGGGGAACATCTCCTCGGCAAGACACTCGGCCCTTCTCAAAATTCCGAAGTGAACAGCCCATCCGTTCCGGCTACTTGAGAGCGCATCCTCCACAGGGTATAGTGACGCTGGTGTTGGAGAGTTGCTAAATGCCCGTGGCCCGGCCTGAAGAAACGCCCGACGTCAGCATCGGCATCCCCACGCGCAACGCGGGGCCGTTGCTGCGCCGCCTGTTGGACCGCGTTCTCGCCCAGGAAACCGAACGCCGCTTCGAGATCATGGCGTTCGATTCCGGCTCCACGGACGGCACGCTCGAAGTGCTCGCCCAATATCCCGTTCGCCTCCTTCCCATCGATCAGGGAACCTTTGACTGGGGACGCCTGCGGGATCACTTGCACGCGGAGGCACGCGGCAAAATTGTCATCAGTCTGTCGCAGGACGCGATCCCCGCGCGCACGGATTGGCTGGATAATCTCGTGCGGCCCTTGAATCAAGAAGGGGTGGGCGCGTCATGCGGGTCGTCGCTGCCCGATCCGGAACGTCCGATTCGGCAATTCCAGTGGGAAAAAAACGGCTATTATTATTTTACACGCGAGATTCGCAAATTCGTTCAGCGGTATGGCAAGGGATTGTCCTTCGCGAATACCGCTGTGCCGAAAGCGGTGTGGGAAAAAGTGCGGGTGGATCCGCAGGCCACGGGCGAAGATTTCGGATTCCAAATCAAACTGAAAGAAGCGGGATTTCAAATCGCCTTTCCACAAGATGCACCCGTGCTGCATCATCATAATTACTCCCTGAAAGGCGTGTTTCGCCGGTGCCGCAACGAGGGCCTCGCCCTGCGGCAGATGGGCTGCGCCTATACCGAAGCCGATGTGTTGATGGACCTGCTGAGCGCACCCAAATACCTGCAATGGCTGCGGGAAGTCCGCCGGGGCACGCTCCGCAATGCCGCGGAATGGTGCTATCCTGTACTGCGCCCGGTGGCGGTCTATTATGGCAGCCGCTTCGCACGGAAAATGGTGTGGTACTGATGCCGGACCCCAATCCCATACGCACTTTTTACGAACAATATCCCCGGATGGTGAGTTCGCCCTTCGGCGGTGTGGATTCCTGGAACCGTGTGCTGTTCCGATCCGTCTTGGCCGAACTTGGCATTGTTTTGGAAGGAAAACACGTGCTGGACATTGGTTGTGGCCGGGGGTTCGCGGAGGAAACTGTGGCAGAAGCGGGCGGCGTGTATCGGGGTTTGGATTTTGTCTGCTCCCGGAAAGGATTTCCCTTGGTGATCGGGGATGCCCATCACCTCCCGTTCAAGGATGGGCGGTTCGATGTCGTTTTTTGCATCGATGCCTTCGAGCATTTTCCGGTTCCATCCCGGACCGCGCGGGAAATTTTCCGGGTGTTAACGCCCGGCGGCCTATTTTTCCTCTCCGCCCCCAATTACGGCAATGTGGCGGGGTTGGTGAAGAAGGTGTGTGAATGCAGCGGCGCGTATGCGAAGGACTCCTGGGCGCCGTTTGGGCGGTGGCAAGCACAGGAATATGAACAGGCGCTGACCCAACGCGGCCTGCGCCGTGTCTTTTCCCGTGCCGGATTCGGCCCCATCCGCCGGATAGGCTATGGAGTCGAAGTGGGCCTCGGAATATTTCCCTGGATGGAACATCCCCGCATGCCGGACGCCATCCGCTTTCGGCTACAACGCTTTTTCCAGGTCTGTGGGCCTGTCATAACAAAGATATGCCCCGGCACAAGCCTCCACCTCTTCTGGCGCATGGATAAACCTTAACCCGGATTTTCCTTGTTTCCCAGTTGACGCAGAATAATTCTGCGCCTCGAAAAGCGATAGAACCTGATTTATTTGCCACAGATTTTGCGGATGGATGTTATGTATCCTCCCCGAAGGAACCATTGAATAGGAGTCCCCGAAAATCAAAGAGAATGGCATGCCCCTCAATGTATTCTCCACGCAGGTTAATGTATTCTCCCCGAAGGGGAGCCATTTGAATAGCCGTGGGTCGAGTCCCCGAGACCCACGGAAACTCAATAAGGGGAATGGTTCGACCCCTCCAGGGTCGATGATCTAATATATGAGGCAATATTTCCAGAGGTCTCGGGGACTCGACGCCCTGGCTACTCAAATTCCTCCCCTTCGGGGAGAACGGGTGTTTTCCTCGTTCCCAAATTGCATTTTGAACGCGCTTGTCCTCAAAGTTACACGTTTAACAACCCTCAAATTTTACCCGCCTTCAATATCACCCGTTTCCTATTCTCTCTTGCGTTCTATACGTTCAAATTTCTTGTGTATCCCGGATTGATCCGCATTCCCGCTACTCCCCAACGGGGATCGCCTAGTTCCAACCCAGCGGTTGCGCCTCGCTACCCTGGGTACCCGCGCCCCCCATGAGAACTACCCCGCAGGGGTTCCATAAACAGACGCCGGGTTCCAGCATGCCGGGAATGTCCGTGCGGCACGCTTCCATGGCGTTGACGGCGCGCAACAGACACGAGTCCGGCAAAACAGCGTCCGGCGCGCCCAGGGCGCATCCAATCACCGCGATAATCAGTCCCATGGCCGTTTCTCCTTGTTCATTGTGCCCCAGCCCGGACCGCTATGAAGTCACCTGGATTTGGCGGCTTCCCGCGCGATAACGAGGCGTTGGATTTCCTGGGTGCCTTCGTAAATCTGCATGAGCTTGGCGTCGCGCATGAGTTTTTCCACGGGATACTCTTTCGAGTAGCCGTTTCCGCCGAGAATCTGAACGGCTTCCGTGGTGACTTCCATGGCGATGTCCCCCGCGAAGCATTTTGCCATGGCGGATTCCTTGCTCTGCCGGATATTATTGTCGGCGAGCCACGCCGCCTGCCACGTCAACAAGCGCGCGGCTTCCACCTTGACGGCCATATCCGCGATCTTGAACTGAATGGCCTGTTGCTTGAGCAGGGGCGCGCCGAACTGGATGCGTGCGCCGGCATAGGCCACCGCTTCTTCGAGTGCGCGGCGCGCAATGCCCACCGCGCCGGCGGCCGTGCCCGCGCGCGTGCGGTCGAGCGTGCCCATGGCCACCTTGAATCCGTGACCTTCCCGGCCAATGATGTTTTCCGCCGGAACGCGCACATTGTTGAAATGCATTTCGGTTTGATTCGAGGCCCGCTGGCCCATTTTGTTCTCCGCCTTGCCCACTTCCACGCCCATGCTCTTTTCCACGATGAACGCGCTCATGCCCAGCGGGCCTTTGCTGGGGGCCGTGCTGGCGAACACCACGAACAGGTCCGCGTAGCCGCCGTTGGTGGTGAAACACTTGGAGCCGTTGATGACATATTCATCGCCTTCGCGCACGGCCACGGTCTTGGCGGCGCTGGCGTCCGAACCGGCCTCGCGTTCGGTGAGGCAAAACGCGGCAATGCGGAATTCCCGCGTGTGCCACCGCAGGTATTTTTCCTTCTGGGCGTCATTGCCGAAGAGGATAATTGGGGCGATGGCCAGCGAGTTGGCCATGATGCTGGTGCCCATGCCCATGCAGGCCGCGCCCAACTCCTCCGTTATAATGGCCGCCTCGAGATTTGTGTAGCCGGGGCCGCCATACGCTTGGGGAATACTGTCGTTCATTATGTGCTGTTCAAATGCGCGTTTCATCACGTCCATGGGGTACGTGCCGTTCTCATCATATTCCCGCGCCTTGGGTTTCATTTCTGTTTCCGCGAATGCGCGCACCCGCGCGCGCAACGCTTCTTGTTCTTCCGATAACGTAAAGCCAATCATGTGATTTCTCTGCCTTTGTTGGGTGTGTTGAATTGTGAAGCCCGCACTTTAGCACACAGGCGCGCCATATTCAATGAAAGGAATCGTGCGCCTATAAAAAGGGCCGAGGCGCTCCGGCCCCGGCCCTTTCCAGTTCACCCATCGTTAAAATGGCACCGGGCAATACCCGTCTTCGGTTCCTTCATCAGGACAATACGCGTAGCCATTCGAGTTATAGAATTGAATTACCCGCAACAGTTCCGAAACAGTGATGTGCCAATCGGCCAGATTGTAATCCGTGTCATGATAGACACACGACAGACGGTCTCCCGGACCGGGGTTGTAGCCGTCTTCCCCCGCCGGATCGCAGTGGTATCCATCGGAGTTGTAGAACTGGATCACCCGCAGCAACTCCGAAACATTGATCTTGAAGTCGCCGTTTTGATCCGCGGTGTATATGCCGTCGTTGGCGCCTTCGCCTTCGATAGCGCCTTCACCTTCGATAACGCCTTCGCCTTCAAGGGTGCCTTCGCCTTCGATAGCGCCTTCGCCTTCGATAGTACCTTCGCCTTCAAGGGCGCCTTCACCTTCGACGGCGCCTTCGCCTTCGATAGTACCTTCGCCTTCAAGGGCGCCTTCACCTTCAAGGGTGCCTTCACCTTCAAGGGCGCCTTCGCCTTCAAGAGTGCCTTCACCTTCGATTCCACCCTCGCCTTCGACAGGCTCTCCGCAATCCTCGGGGTGCATATACCAATTCAAGGCGTTCGCGATGTAGGCTTCGGCGGATTCACTCGCATACGCGTTATATTCCCTGCGATTGGTGCATCCATCGCTGTCAGCGTCGTAATCCGGTCCGTAGTACCAGGGAAGCCGCTTAAAATCATCCGGATCGGGCGCCTCGCCGCCGATATCCTCGATCAGGTTTACCAACAACATGACGGAGTCGAAGGTTACGGCATCGCCTTCCGTGATGAAGCCGGCGAGGACTGTGCACAAGGCGGTGTCCAGCCCCGGGGCCAGAATGGGAAGCAGCGGGCCGTAATCCGACTCCGTCACGGCATTCATCAAACGCCCATAGTTATTTTCAAAGGCGCTTTGCGTGCGCAGGTGGGTCAGCCCGTTGGGAAGGGAGAACACCTGGTCGTTCAGCACCTCCCCGATGATGCCCAGTTCGATGCCATCGAGCATGCCGTTGGGGATGGGCAAATCGTAGTACCAGTCGAACCCGCCGTTGATGTCGGACGTTTCGCAGACCAGGCTGTTGATCAGCGGCACATATTCATCGGGGATGAGGTTGATGATCGGCTGCACGGCCTCGACGAGATCGTCCAGGGTCTGGCAGAAATCCACCGGATAGAGCGGCAACGGCCCGACCTGATTGTTGTAGATACAAAGGTTATCCACGCCAAATCCGGGGAAATTGTTCGCCGCGCCGTCCACGGCATGGAATTGGAACCGGAGATAGATGTTCATTCCCAAGTAGTCATCGAGCGGGAATACGGCCGTGTTCCATTCCACGGAGAAGGGTTTGGCTTCCCCTTCGGCGGCGCCTTCTGCTTCGCCTTCCACGGGCGGAGTGGCGCCCTGGTCGCACAACGCAGGCAGGTACTGCTCGAATCCATTGATTGCCAAGGGAGTGAAATTCACACCGTCCGTGGAAATCTCCACGAGGGCCGTGTCCCGGACGTCGATATGTTCGGTGTACACGAAATAATCAAAGGCCAGGGTGGGGTGGGGTATTTTGGCCAGGCTGATGACCGGTGAGGTGGCCGCGCCCTGGACTTCCCCGCCGGTGTCATAGGTGCAGGTGTCGTCCAGGCCAAAATAGAGATGGCCGCTGGCGCCATAGCAACCCTCGGTGCGCCGCCACAGGCCATTGCCCGCGCCAAAGGTGTTGTCAAGAGTGAAACCGCTCAGATCGCTGTTGAAATCCAAACACCGGACGGGGGTGTGGTCCGGCGGCTCGGAATCCAGGCATTGCACCGAGTCGCTCTCGACGGTGAAGTGCCACGGCTGGCTGGCGTTGTTACCGCAGCAATTCCGGGCAACAATTCGCCAGTAGACGGTGGATCCCGGAGTAAGGCCCGTCACCGTATAGCGGGTTTCACTGATTCCTTCGGCGGCCAGGGAGACAGTAGAGGGCGAAGAACCCAAATAGACATCATATAGGTTGGTGCATATGGCGGTATCGGTTCCCTCCCAGACCAAAGTGGGCTGATAGGGGGTATGCTCGACGCCGTCGGGGGGGGATACATGCGTGGGGGCCGGCGGCGCGGTGCAGGGAATGGTGGTAAAGGACCAAACGGGCCCGGGCACGGCGCCGCAGCAGTTTTCCGCGACCACCTGCCAATAGTAGGTGGCTTCCGAATCCAGTTGGCCGGGCAGACACACCAGATCGCTTATTCCCGTGCATGTCAGCGTCAAGGCATCCGGGGTATTGCCCAAATAGACGGAATAGGTGGCGGGACAGTCCGAACCATTTGTGCTTGTCCAGGTAAGCGAGGTATTGGGCCAGGCGTCCGGAGCGGCATCCGCCGGGAAGGGTTCGGCGGGCGCCGTGGGCAAATAGCAGGGGCGCGTGGTAAAGGACCAGACCGGCCCCGGGGTGTCGCCGCAGCAATTCTTGGCGATGATCTGCCAGTAATAGGTGGTCTCGCCTTCGAGGAAGCCCGGATTGAAGAAGGACAAGGGCCTGTTGGCCGCCACAGTGACCAATGCGCCGGGATCGGTTCCAAAAAGAACGTCATATTTTTCGGGACAACGTCCCGCGCCGCCTCCGCCGTATACGAGGAGGTTGGTCAGATAAGCGGAGGAAGCATGTTGCCACTCGACCGTTTGGAGCGTGGCGATAATAATGCCTTTGCCCCAGGTCAGTTCCATGCAACAAGGAGCGGAAGCATCGGTGTGCCGCACAATTTCCTTGGCATCTCCCGGCACGGTGGAGAAATACCCGTGGGTGGAGGAGTTCCAGCCCTGCAAATCCGAATCGGAAATGGTATTGGGCGTGGTGACAATGCCGTGGGCGGGATCGGTAATGGCGACATTGTCGGTGGTGTCGAAGGTGGTCATGAATCCGCCCGGAAACGGGTGTCCGTCCACAGCGGCGCTGCTGGAGGCCGCCAAATGCATTTCGAGCGTGCCGCCCAACGCGGCGAAATCCTCGAACCATGTCTTGTTGGCTTCGATGGCGTCGTAAAACGCGTCCGATTGCGAAGAGGCGAAGATGACCTTGTTAAAGGGCCCCAGATCAACGGTTCCCATGTCCGCCGAACCGAAAATGGTGTAGGAAATGCCCAGGCTTTCCAGCGTGTCTTGCAGCGAGGTCAAATTCCAGGGATTGCTGTTTTGGAAAATGGCCACATTCGATACGGAATTCGGGGCCGCAAACGAGGTGTGGTTTGCCGGGGATTCCAGGTAGGGGTCGGTGGAACGGGCGCCCGCCGCGGCAACCGCCATGGGCGCTTTCTCGTTGTTCCAGGAGAGCAGCGTGGCAATGGAAACCTCCGAGGCTTCGTTGAGGGGCGAAGGCGCGGTGGGTGCAGGCGGCAAAACGCAGAGCCCGGTGGTGAAGGACCATAGCGCGCTTGGCTTTATGCCGCAGCAATTCGATGCGACCACCTGCCAGAAGTAGGTGGTTTCGGGAAGAAGCACGCCGGCAAAGCAACTGGGGCGGGCGCCTTCATACACCAACGGCAGCGAACCGGCATCGGTTCCCAGGTACAGGCTGTAAGTGGTGGCACAGGTGAGGGAGTCTCCGCCTTGCCAGGAGAAATCGGGATAGGGCGGAATGTTTGCCGCGCCATTTTCGGGCGCGGGGGTATTGGGTTCCGGGGGCAGGGCATCAATGGCCAAACGCACATTCCGGTACTGTTCGTAGTTCGTGGTGAGATTGGTGAACACCACGGTATCGTCATAGAAATCGGAAGCCAGGGATTCCGAGTTGCTGTTGATGCAGAAATTCACGGCAATCGAGGCATCGGCCGCCAATTCGCCGCTATTGGGCGAAACAGAAATCCAGTCGGCCGCCCACGCCGTATCCCAGCTCATCGGGGCGTCACTGGTGTTATGGAGGGTGTATTCGGCGCATGCGGGGTCCGCCGGGACCCCCTCGCAGGCGTGCGTAACAAACCCGGATTTGGGTTGAATCACCAATATGTCCCATTCACAAATGTTCATCGCGCTCAAATCCGTGGGCTCATAATCATCCGGGTAGCCCTCGCCATCCGACAATCCGACGAGTCCATACCCGATGTTCGTGTCCAGGGCCGTAATGCTGATCATTCCATTGAAGTACAACTCGGCTTGGACTTTGACCGAGGCGCCGAAGCTCATCCAAGGCGGCACGCCATTCCAGGTGACCACGGCGCGGTCGTCGAGTTGTTTCCAGGAGATGGTCCCGCCGTTGCCGGGATTCAGGTCGGCAAAGTGCGCGGACACGCGTGGCAGGGCGAAGTGGTTTTCCAAGGTGGAACTATAGCTGTCGTCTCCGTCTCCAAACGTGATGTAGCCGTTGCTGCCGATGTAAAACGTGTCATAGGCGGTGCCGAAGAACGACACTTGACGCCCCTCGGCCAGCGTCACTTTCGCGTAACTGTCGTCGCTCAGGGATACTTCCGTGCCGCCCGACGGATCGGTGGGGAATTCCGTGACCGATTCCATGCATCCCGCATAAAAGCTGCTGGAACCGTCCGGCTTGAAATAGAGCGAGGTGTAGGCAAGGTCATACCCCGAATCAAAATCCTGGGTGAAATAGTCGGGCTGGAACAGGGTGGTAAAGGTGAAGCAGTTGCCGCCATTATCCTCCGTGGAGGCATTGCCCACGCCGTCGGTGAGCGTCAGGGAGAAGAAATACGGGGTTTCCGGCGTTAAGTTGCGCAATGTCACGGAATGGCTGGTCTTAATGCCGGAGAGGCTTATGGATTCGGTCAAGTCTGCACAGTCCAGGCCGTAATGAAGCACCGCGCGGGCGGGTTCATCCGTGGTGAACGTGATTGTGCAGCGGGTGCCGCGCAGGTTGGTGACTTCGACCCCGGAAGCCACGGGCCCGGCGCAGTCCACTTGCGCGGAATCGGTGCGCACGATATTTGTGCCGCCTTCCCCATCTTCCGCATCAACATAGGTGGCGGTAATGGTGTCCCCGCCGGTCACCCAGAGCGTGCCCGGAGCGTCCGTGACGGAGAGCGCAAGGGTGTTGCGGAAAATGGCGGAGTCGGGTCCGGTTTCGGTCAATACTACGGATTCCCCGGCGCTTTCGCTGGTGGAGACGATGTTTACCGTCACTGTTTCCGCCGTGGCGGGGTTGGTGTTCAGCCCGGTGTCGCTTACGGTAATCTGAACGGAACTCTCGCAGGCGTAACGGTCTGAGTTGAGTAAAATAACCCCCGCTTCCGTGGCGGTGCTAAATTCTGGTGAGGTGGCCAGCGAGAACACCTGCGGGCCTTCCGGCACCACGGTTCCAGAGACTCTGATAGTCCATTTCCCGGCTTGGGGAGTGTCCACCCACACTTGTTCGATGTTATTGAGATGGTCCGCAAGGGTTTGTACGGCCGGCGCGGAGGGATTGTTGGGATCGAGCGTCCAGGGATAGTGGATTTCTTTTCCGCCGGGGGATATGGCGGTAATATCCAGATCGTTCACCAGTTCGGGGACCGTGTTAACGGTTCCGGGAAA
This sequence comes from uncultured Nitrospirales bacterium, assembly GCA_964474205.1. Lineage (GTDB taxonomy): Bacteria > Hydrogenedentota > Hydrogenedentia > Hydrogenedentales > CAILVY01 > CAILVY01. The sequence continues at coordinate 99,108 of CAYYRW010000013.1, forward strand.
GTCATCCCAGGCCAAGGTGGCTTTCAACTCGCTGGCGCCTTCCGGAACGCTCACAAAAAACAGGCGGTCTTCGCCCTGGCTGATGGGGACTTCCGCAAAGGTCCCCTGCCGCAGGAAATCAATGGTGTTTTGGGCGCGGACCGAGCCAAAACCATATTGATAGTCCGGGCCGGGATTGCCAAGGTCCACGGCGTTGTGCGCGAACAGGATTTTCAGCGTGGAGTTGCGGGGCAGGGGGTCCGAGGGGAATTGCTGCTGCCAGGCCTGAAGGATGAGGGCGGAAATGCCGGTGATTGTGGGCCCGGACATGGACGTGCCGCACATGGTTGTATAGGCCGTGTCGCTGCTGCTGTCGCAGGAGGTCACGCCGCCGTCATCATTGCTTTGGCATCCGGGGCCGGCAATATCGGGTTTCATGCGTCCGTCGTCCGAGGGTCCCCAGCCGGAGAAGGAGGTCATGGAATCATCATTGGAATTCAAGGCGCCCACGCAGATGTGGTTCTTGGCGTTGGCCGGGGGCGCGGTGAGATGATATTGATTGCCGCAGGCGCCGCCGCGTTCATTGCCGGCGGACCAGACAATGCGGAAGGGATCGCCCAATTTTCCTCGGACGATTTCATCAATCAGGATGTCCGTGGCGCCATAGTCGCCTTCCCATTCACAGGGGAAACCGTTCCAGGCCACGTTGGTGCCGATGGAATCGTTCGACACCATGGCGCCGTAGGTGTTGATCGCCGCGTCATAGTCGCTTTCAAGATCGCCCGGATTGGAATATAAAAAGCTGCCGCTGCCGTCATAATCGAACCCGTAGGATTCCATAATGACGCCGGGGGCCATGCCCCGGTAAAGCCCGTCACTGGCCGCCCCGCTGCCGCCAATCGTGCCGGCCACATGGGTGGGATGGTCCATCATGCCGCTCAGATCGCGCACCGTGAGCCGGCCGCCAAAATCCACGTGTGAGGCCCGTGCCGTGGCCGCGTCGTACACCAGCACGGTGACGCCGCTCCCGTCCAGATCATAAGGGGCTTGATTGACGTCATTGACTTGGGTAATGGCCCGGTTGGAGTTGTTGTTGGGTTCCATGGGCGGCAAAGGCGGTTCAATCCATTGCACGGCGTCTTCCGCCGCAAAGGCAAGCAATTCATCGTAGGGAACCCATGCGACAAAGCCGTTGATGGTGCGCAGGGCCGAGCGCACCAGTCCGCCATGTTTTTGGAGCGCGGCAACACCATAGGAATCCAGGTCCACGTCCGGATGCAAAATCACATAAACAGCGGCGACGGTTACTTGCCCCGCTCCTTTTGCCGCGGAATCATCGAGCAGCGTCTGGTCCACGGAAAACACCGCATACTCGGGAAGCGAGTTCTTCGCCACCATGGGATGCAGTTTCCAATCCAGGGCAATATCAAAGGCGGCGGACATGCCCGCCGGCTTGGCGCCCTGCACCGCCGCCGGACCCGTGGACACCGAGGCAAAATAGGCATTGGAACCCAGGTAATTGAGCAGACGGATGCCCGCCTTGTCCAAGTGCGCCCTGGATTGCGCGTTCATGGGAGCATCGAATTGCACCACCATGTGCCGGTCCGGCCCGCTTTGCGCGGACAACGTCACCGCCGGATCAAACGAGGCTTTTCCAGCCAGGCCGCCCGGGGTTTTCCATTGAATCGAGGCGGGGCCCATATCCGCGCCCCCCATCCAACAGATCAGCAAAAGAACCGAAACAACCATTGCCGCCTTGCGCATAAAAAAACCTCCATTATGCTTTGTGAACCGTGTTTAAGTGAATCCGTCGTGTTTGGATATTCCCACCGGTGCGCTCTGTCCGCCCACCTGATTACGGTGCTGACACCATGACTCCAACTCGCCTCAACAGTAATGCATAGTATGACCGATATAGACTAAAAAGATCATCCTTTTTTTATTCAAATAATTCCGCGCCGCGGTAATATGCGGTCCGCAACGGCTTTTTCCGATAAAAATCCGGACAAAACGCGGCTTCATGTCTCTATTATCTCATAAACCCGGCCGCGGGGGCGGTAATGATTTTACTCACGCATTAGGGGACGGCAAGGGCCGGGGCCACGTCTTCCGGCAAAATCACTTCCGGGGCGGCGGGCGTTTCCACTTTCACCCAGGCCTTGTCCACGTCCAACTTTGGATTGCGCCAGAGCAGGTCCTGAGTGATTTCCTGGGCGTAGATGGGGCTGGTCATGGCGCACACGTCCACATCGCCGAGGCCCGTTTTCGTTGGAGGCGATATCACCCGCACCCGGTACGCAGCATAGTGTGCGGGATGCCGTGTAAATTGAACCATCACCGAATCCTTGACAATCGGCACCGTGCGAATGGGATGCCCGTTTTCCAACACCTGCAGCTTCTTGCCTTTGGCATTTTTCACCGCCGCCAAGAACTTCGTATCCACCCCCAGCGGAATGATCCCCCCCACGCCCACGTCTATTTTCCCGTCGCCCAGCACGTCCGCGCTGAAATGAATAATGGGGCCGTGGATATCCCGTGTGACGAAGGCCCGGCCCAAGCGCAGGCCTTCCAGAATGCCGGGAACGGACTTTTCCCGTGCAAACACATAGGTTATGGGCTTTCCCAGGGGCACTTTGGGGCTTGCGGAGTTGCTGCTTCCGATCGCGCAGGCCATCAACCCATGCTGCAACTCGAGGTCCCAGAAAAAGGCCGCCTGGGCGTTGGCCGAGACTTGGGCCAATTCAGAACGTGCGGCGGCCTGGGCCACCGGATAAGTGAGCTTGCCGTCTTTCCGGAATTTCATGTCATCGCTGAGTTGATCGAGCAGGAGGGGCGGCATACGGCTCCAATCCCGTTGCCAGACCTCCACGCCATTGGCATATCCCAGTTCCCACTGCCAGGGCTGGGTGGGCAGGCACGGGTGCGCAATGACAAAAATCCCCCCTTGGGATTGCACGCGGATGCATTCGGTTTGTGCGGCGGCAAGGCCGGCGGGGGTGGCGGCGGGGGATTCCAGTTCGGTCCGGGGGCCGTATATCAAGGCATAGCCTTTTTCCGGCAGCCCCCATTCCATGGCGGGAATCAAAACGACCTCTTTGGAATGATATTCCGGGTCATACACCGAACCGAGGGTATTGCGGTCCGTGATGGCAAGAAAATCCAGCCCGGCCCGCTTGGCGCGGTGAATTAGCCGGCCCACGCTTTCGGTCCCTTCGCCATAGCGCGAATGCGCGCGCAATTCGCCCCGGTACCACCCCGCTTCCGCGCGCAAGGGCGCGGGATCATAGGGGAGCCGTTTCCGTCCGGGGATATCCACGGGATTTTGCGGGTCCGTGCCGCTGGCAAGTTCGGCGCGGTCCAGGGCAAAATCCACATCACTGTCAAAATCACGCAGGCTCAATGAGCCACTGCTCCCCTCCAGCAGATTAACCAGCAGATGGGTGGTTTGATCCTTTCGCACCGTGATGTCCTGAATATCCGCGAGCACCAACACATCCTGGTCATACACATGGGTGTAGGCCCGGTAGGCCGCGGCGCGCACGCGGGTTTCCAGCTTGCCCTCGGGCACTTCCAGGCGGAGGGGCGCATACCCTTCCACATCCAGGAGATCAATACGCGCGGGCAATTGTTTCCCCAGCACATTGGTGATGTCCACCGACAAAATTCCTTCCGGACCCTGGGGGGCGGGCGCGGGTTTTTCCGTGGGGGCCGCCGGCGTTCCGGAGGCCGTGGTTCCCGTTTGCGACAGGGTGGCCGCGCAGCCTGCTAGGAGTCCTAGCGTTAAAAGAATTCCTACATGCCTCATACCCATATCTCCGGGAGCTATCCTAAATTTTGGACTTGCTATTGACCAAGTGTATATAGTATTATCATTCTCCAGGCAGGCCATTTGGGAGGCGCTGCCGGGCTTTTAGCGCGGTTGAGAACAAGCGGGCGCGGGTTGCGTTGGGGTTGCCGGGCGTTTGTTCAAATTAAAAGCTTTGTTAGTGTATAGGTGATGTGGGGATAAAGGCAAGTCAGTGCAACTGAATAGGAGATGCTGCGATGCTATCAAGTATTGACATCCACAGTAGTGTGGCGGTGTATGTGCAAATTGAGAATCACGTTCAATTTGCCATTGCCTCGGGCCGGTTGAACGCCGGTGATCAACTGCCGTCCGTGCGTGAATTGTCGGAACGGCTGGAAGTCAATCCGAACACGGTGGCCAAAGCCTACCGTGATTTGGAAGTGATGGGCCTGTTGTACACCCGCCGCGGGATGGGCGTATTCGTCAACCGGGGCATTGAAGCCAAATGCCGCGAGGAATGCCGCCGCCGAATCATCGGCCGCCTGCATGAAGTGGTCATGGAAGCCAAAGCGGCTGGGTTGGAAGCGGACGATATCAGCGAGATCGTCGCCAAGAGCCAAACCTTCGAGGGAAGCCCCTACGGTCAGACTCCCGCCTCCCTGCTGGCCCTTGCCAAAAAACGCCGCTAATTTTCGGCGAATATAGCATTTATTGCCGCCCCATCCGCGCTTATGGTATGCGCCGGATGGGGCGGTGCCGTTTTTCTCACTTCTACAGTTTCCTTTTTACAAAAACACCCTGAACTGCGTATAATGATCGGGAAAACTCTTGACATTTTGCTCGGTATGCTCTATACTGCCCGTGTAAACTTGGGTAGTTTTTGTGGTTGTCGTCATATTGTAACCAGGGCATTCATTCCCAATGAACAGACCCGTGAACGTGGTCGGCGGGAGGTGGAATGAGCAAGAGCAGCGGGGTTAAATCAATTCAACGCGCACCGGTGGAAAACAATGAAGCCCTGAGCCGTTTGAGCCATGGGGCCAAAGTGAAACGGGGACAACTCACGTCGGTGCAGCAAGGCCGTTATGGCACGGGGCCTGCTCCCTATGGTTACCGGCGGGGCAACGAAGGGGAGAAGCCGCTCATTGTGGATGACCGCGAAGCGGAAGTGGTGCGGATTATTTTCCGGGAGTATTTGAATACGCGCAGCACCGGAAAAGTTGTCAACTATCTTCATTCCAAGAATATTTTCACCCGCAAAGGCAATAAATGGTCCCGCCAGGCCATCGCAATCATTCTTTCCAACCGCACCTACCGCGGCCGGGTCAGTTACGGGGATGTGGAAACCGAAGGGCTCCACGAATCCGTGATCGAACCCGCCCTTTTCTACAAGGCCAATGCGCTCAAAGACCGCAAACGCAGGCGCACCCGTGTGTCCTCCGGGGGTTCCGGCGGTGCCGGCGCCTCGCCCAAGGGCCGCGGCAACAAGGGCTCCAGAGCCGCCTAAGCCGCTTTCACGGCAGGAATCTATCCGGGGAGCTGATGCCATGCTCGATAAAACCACAAGCGCATTAGTGGTGGTGGATATTCAAGACAAACTGATGCCGCGCCGTCCGGACCGCGTGGACGTTTTTCTTAAACGCGTCATCAAGCTCATCCGATGTGTCCAGGCCCTGAATATTCCCATTCTCGTTACCGAGCAAAATCCGGAAAAACTGGGCGGGACCACGGAACCGGTGGCCGCCGTGCTGGAAGACACCCCGCGCTATGCCAAGATGGAATTTGGCTGCCTGGAAAACGCATCCTTCAAGGCCGCGTTGCACCGTGCAGGCCGCAACCAACTGATTGTGACGGGGATGGAAGGGCATATCTGCGTGATGCAGACCGTGCTGCGCGCATTGGAACAAGGATATGATGTCTATGTGGTGGCCGATGGCGTTCTGTCGCGGGACGAGGAGGAGTGCCGGGCGGGCCTTGCCCGCATGGAGCGGGCGGGGGCCATTCTGGCAACGTCCGAGATGGTGATTTTTGAATTGCTCAAGGGTGCGGGAACGGACGATTTTCGCCGCCTGCTGCCCTTGCTCAAAGAATAGCCGGTTCTCAATAGCTGTAGGGGCCCACCTTCACCTTGCCGCGGAATATCCAGTAGCTCCATGCGGTATACGCCAGCACCAGGGGAAGCCCCGCGCCGACAATGCCGAGCATGATGGCGAGGGTCTTGGGGCTGTTGGCCGCGTTCCAGATGGTGAGATGCGAAGCCGCATCGAGGCTCGACAGCACAAGATTCGGAAACATGGCCGCGGAAAAACTCACCACCATCAGCGCCATGTTGGCCCCATTGCACAGAAACGCGGCCACCGGCTTTTCCCGGCGCGTGCACTTCCAGACACCGTATATCGCCAGAATATTCACGGGGAAGACCAGCCAGGAAAGCACGGAGGCCCGGGCGTGCGGCAGGGCAATCACCGAATAAAGCGCCACCACCCCGTACAACAGCACAAAGAGCGTGAAGGCCCCGCGAATCCATCCTTCGGTTTGCCGCCGCAAGTCACCTTCGGATTTCATTCGCAAATAGAGCGCCCCGTGCAGGGCGAACAAGGCCGCCACCAGAAGCCCCGTCAACACGCTGTACACATTCAAAAAGTCAAAGAAGGTACCCTGATACACCAAGTCCTTGATGGCGAGCCCGCGCAAAACATTTCCCACCGCCACGCCGAACAATACGGCGGCCACAAAACTGGACAGGGCGAAGAAAAAATCCCAAACACTTCGCCAGAGGCCGGAATCCACCTTATTGCGGAATTCGAGGGAGGCCGCGCGGAAAATCAGGGCGCACAACAGCAGCATGAAGGCCGTGTAGAACGTGGAGAACACGGTGGCGTACGCCACGCGGAACGCCGCGAACAGGGCACCGCCAAACGTGATTAACCACACTTCGTTTCCATCCCAGACCGGGCCAATCGCGTTCATGATGACCCGCCGGTGTTCCTTGCGGGAGAACAGGTGAAGAATGCCCGCGCCCAGATCAAAGCCGTCCAGGAAGGCATACCCTGCCATCAACACGCCCAACAGTATGAACCATACGACATTCAAGTCCATGTTAGTTGTCCTCCCCATTATTCGCCGCCAAGGTGGCTTCAGGGCCTTTATGAATTTTCGCCAACACGATGAATACATAGAGCAGGAACAGGATGGAATACAGGCTCGTGAACATAATCGTGGAACCCAGCACCTGACCGGCCGAGACACTCTCGGACAACGCGTCTTTCGTGCGCAGCATGTCTTGCACAATCCAGGGCTGACGCCCCACCTCCGCCGCGACCCAGCCCATCTCATTGGCCAGATACGGCAACGGGAACGCCAGCACAAACAACCACAGCAACCACCGTGTCTCAAAAAGTTTTTTCCGCCACCAGAAGAATATTCCCAGGGCCGTCAAGCCTATCATGGCCGAGCCCACGGCAATCATGCCGTGAAACGAATAGAACGAGAGGACCACCGGCGGCCAGTCTTCTTTTGGAAACTGATCCAGGGCGGTGACGGGTTTGGTGAAACTGTTGTACGCCAACAGGCTAAGCCCGCCGGGAATGCCAAGCCCATACAAGACCTTTTCCTGGGCCACATCCGGATACCCCATGACATAGAGCGGCGTGCCGCCCTCCACGGTCTTGAAATGGCCCTCGAACGCGGCCAGTTTCGCCGGTTGGGTGGTGGCCAGCAATTGACCTTGACGATGGCCAGCGCCTCCCGTAGTGATGACCGCGAGGAAACCCGCCACCAATGCGATACGGAAACAGCGCTTCGCGAAATCCTCGTGGCGTTTGCGCAGCAGGTACCACGCCGACACGCTCATCACCACGAAACAGGCCGTGACGAGCGCCGCCGTCACCACGTGGGCCAGACGCGGCATGGCGGAAGGGTTAAAGAACATTTCCCAGAAGCTGGTGATTTGCGCGTGCCGCGCGAGGCCTTCCCCAACAATCTGATACCCGGCGGGGGTCTGCTGCCAGGAATTGGCCACCACAATCCACACGGAGGACAGGGTTGCGCCCACGGCCACCATCAGCGTGGCGAAGAAATGCGTGCCCCGGCTCACCCGGTCCCAGCCAAACACCAGCACTCCCAAGAAGACGGACTCCAGAAAAAAGGAAAGAATGGCTTCGGCGGCCAGGGGCGCACCGAAAATATCGCCGACAAACCGCGAATAGGCGGCCCAGTTCGTGCCGAACTCAAATTCCATCACAATGCCTGTGGTAACGCCCATGGCAAAGGTGGCGGCGAATATCTTGGTCCAGAATTTCGCCATTTGATCGTACACTTCAAGGCCGGTACGGAGATGCTGCGCCTTCATAATCACCAACAGCCACGCCAATCCTATGGAGAAAGGCGGATAGAGATAATGAAAGGATGCGGTCAGCGCGAATTGCAGGCGGGCCAGGAATTCAACATCCCATTGCATACAAAAACCTCCAGTCTGCACGTATCACACCAGAAAACAGAATCGTATTCAAACCTGCGATGGAGCAAAAAGGCTCCAGGGCGTTTCCCACGGTCTAAAACATCGCCCTGCAGGGATTTATTTCAATCGGCATGAAAAACCTCTTCCATGTCCGCCCACCACTCGCCTTCCGCGCGCGAGGGCAAGGGTTCCTGGCAGGGTTTGCACACCGCCCACCACCGTTGGGTTTCTTCATCCAGGGCCATGCTTTCCATGTCCCGCTTGAAATCCGTGCCGTGGTATTCAAAATAACTGAATAACAGGCCGTCTTTATGATAGATGGAGTAATTGCGGATGTTGCATTCCTTGATTTTGGCCAGAACCCCCGGCCACACCGCCGCATGCAACCGTTTGTATTCCTCCAGCTTTTCAGGCTTCACGCCAATGACCGAACCATACCGTTTCATGCCAAAACCTCCCGAAGGATTATTTTATTCACGTTGAAGGGGGTAATTTCCAAATTCACGCAAGGTTTCTATCGCCAACGCGTAACTCTCCGGGGTGACGCCGCCGCTCACCGAGTGATCCGACTGGAATACCCAGCCCCCGCCTTGGGCCGCCCGGAGTTTATAACGCACCTCGCGGCGGATGGCCTCCGGGTCGCCCGATTCCAGCACGCGCACATCAATGTTGCCGCAAAAGGCCAGTTTTCCGGCATAGCGTTCTTTCAACTTCACCACGTCCAGCCCCGCCTTGGCCTCAAGCGGGTTGTAGGCGTCCAAGCCCATGTCCACGAAATCCTCATAAATGTCCGTGGCGTTGCCGCACCCATGGTAAATCACCATCAGGCCGTGCCGGTGAAACAAATCAATTAACGCCTTTACGTGCGGTTTGAACAACGCCCGCCAGCGCGCCGCGCCAAACAACATCCCTTTCACATACGCCACGTCGCCCCAGAGGTACATCCCGCACAGCCGGCCCTTGCCCGCATCAATCTGCGCCTGGGCATGCCGCAGCATGAACTCGCCAATACGATCTATAAAGGCGGCCAGCGCTTCTTGGTCCGTGGCCATCCAATACAAGGCGTTTTCGGAACCGATGCACCGCCAGAGATATTCGAAGGGTTCGCACACCGAACCGAACACGGCGAAATCGTCCGCATAGGCCTTCACACGGTCTTCCCAGGCGGGAATGTTTCGCCCGAGGGCGTCCCCTACCCCGTTCAACTGGTCGTCCCCCGCCATGTAAAAACGCCGGGAATCCGCCGGATCGTCAAAGACAAATTCCGCCATCTGCTCCGGCCGGGTGATGGAGAAGGCCTCGAAATGCGGCATGGGCTTTTTGCCGGAACGGCGAATCGTGGCGCCAAACCCTGTTTTCACCACAATCTCATCGCCCTCCTCCTGCACAATCTCGAAGGGCTGAATGCGCGGGTCCATGTTGGGCGTTATCACTACATAATCGAGGTCGAAATAGCGGTAGGGATCAAAATCAACGCCCCATTTCGCCTTGCACTGCTCCAGGAACAGCGTCCAGTAAAATTCCCCCACGGGCACCCGGTCGCCTTCCTGATGCGCCAGCGCCCGCCGCATCCGCGCGATCTTTTTTTCCACGTCAGCCATGGCATTACTCCTGATTCCTCTTCCCGCCTCGTGCGGCCCGGAGATCACGCTATCAAAAACCACCCCCGGAACTCCATACGGCGGTTTGGGCATTAAGAGACGATTTCAGCACTCGGTCATTTGCTGAGAACATTATTTTGCGCTACACTATCATCAGGAATAACCCAGGATATACACCATGAGTCTCGCCCAGATTGAAGATGAAGCACTGAAACTGACGGAACAAGAGCGGGCTATTCTCGCGGAACATCTTCTAAATAGCTTGGGCGACGATATCAGGGACCTCAATAATGAGGAACGTTGGCTTGACGAAGCCGAGTATCGGTATCGCGAGTATAAGGCCGGACGATTATCCGCTCGTTCTGCAGAGGATGTTTTTGAAAATGCTTATCGGGGCATGGAATGAAAATCCTGCGGTTCCTCCGTCCTGCAGAGACCGAGATGGTGGCTGCGGCGCGTTACTACGAATCCCAGTGCGCAGGTTTGGGCCGGCGTTTTCTTGGGGAAGTGGAGAGAACCACAGCGGCCATTGCCGCACATCCACAGTCTGGTGTCGTGGTCCGGGGAGATATCAGAAGACGCCTCCTCTTTCGTTTCCCTTTCGCTCTGCTCTACAGCGCCTCTGAAGCGGAGATTCTCATCATTACGGTCATGGACCTGCGTCGTGACCCTGAATACTGGATAAACCGTATTTGATCATTCGCCATATCCCTTAAATCGATGGCTTCCCCTTGTTTCATGTATTCAACTTACTTTAACGTTTCTTCGCGCGGTAGAGGTGGGTGCTGCGGCCGAAGATGGCGGCGGCGGATTCCATGAGGGTTTCGCTGAGGGTGGGGTGGGGGTGAATGGTGAGATCGAGATCACTCGCGAGCGCGCCCATCTCGATGGCGAGCGCGCCTTCGGCGATCAGTTCGCTGGCGCCCGGCCCCGCCATGCCAACGCCAAGCACCTGATGGGTGCCGGCATCGCAGATGATCTTGGTCAGGCCTTCGGCGCGGTGCAGGGTGGCGGCGCGTCCGGAGGCCGCCCAGGGGAACCGCGCCACGGCGATGTCGCGCCCGGATTTTTTCGCGGCGTCTTCCGTAAGCCCGCACCAGGCCACTTCCGGGTCCGTGAAGACCACCGCCGGAATGGCCTGCGGTTCGAAGGCCGCTGGTTCCCCGGCAATTACCTGTGCGGCCACCCGGCCTTCATGCGTGGCTTTGTGTGCAAGCATGGCCCCGCCCGCCACGTCCCCGATGGCAAAAATGCCGGGTTCCGCCGTGCGGCGCTGGGCGTCCACGAGAATATATCCATTCTTGTCCGTGAGAATTTTTGTGTTTTTCAATCCCAAACCGCTGGAATTGGGCTTTCGCCCCACGCTCACCAGCACCTTGTCGAACAGTTGCGTGGCCTTGGAAACATTCGGGCCTTCAAACGTGACTTTAATGCCGGATTTCTGAAGTTTCATTTCCAGCACTTTGGCGCTGAGGTGGATATCCACGAACAGCGTGGACAACCGTTTGGCCAGCGGCTTGACCAACTCGCGGTCCACCCCCGGGAGCAACCCGTCCATCATTTCCACCACGGTTACTTTCGCGCCCAGCGAGGCATACACCGTGCCCAGTTCCAGGCCGATATACCCGCCGCCGATCACCAGCAGCGTCTTGGGAATATCCGTGAGTTGGAGCGCGTCCGTGGAATTCATGATGCGCGGCGAATCAATCAACGGCCCGAACAACACCGGACGGGATCCCGGGGCAAGAATGATGTATTCACAGAGAAGTGTTTCCTCGGAGCCGTCGTTCTGGAATATAGCCAGCGAATGTGCATCCTGCAAAGTGGCCCGTCCCTGGATATACCGGATTTTCCGGGCCGCGCAGAGTTGGCCCAAGCCGCCGGTAAGCTGTTGCACCACCTGCTGCGTGCCTTGCCGAACCTGCTCCAGATCAATGCGCGGCTCCCCAAACCGCACGCCATAATGTTCCGCTTCCCGCGCATCGCGGATCAGCTTCGCCACATGCAGCAATGCCTTGGAAGGGATGCATCCCCGGTACAAACACGTTCCCCCCGGATTGGGTTCCACATCGATCAGGGTAACCTGCACTCCCAGGTCCGCCGCCATAAACGCCGCGGCATATCCACCGGGTCCGCCGCCAACCACCGCCAATTGGGTTTTCTGTGCACTAGACATTTCGATTTCCTTTCTTCGGGGTCCGGGAACCGGGGTCCGGCACCCGGCACCCGATACCCGACACCCGACACCCGATACCCGACACCCGATACCCGTTTCTCACTCCTCCATCCACAGCACCCAGGGTTTTTCCAGGGCTTCGGCGACATAGCGCACGAATCGCGCGGCATCCGCCCCGTCTATAACGCGGTGATCATAGGAAAGGCTGAGGGGAAGCATGAGCCGCGGGACAAGCACGCCGTCACGGTATACCGGCTCCACACTGGAGCGCGACATGCCCAGCAGGGCCACTTCGGGGGCATTGATCACCGGCGTGAATCCACTTCCGCCCAAGCCGCCCAGATTGGACACCGTGAACGTGCCGCCCTGCATGTCGTCCAACGTCAATTTGCGCGCACGCGCCTTTTCCGCGAGTTGCGGCAACTCGATGGCCAGGTCTTTAATGCTTTTGTTCTCGACATGCCGCACCACGGGCACCAGCAGCCCGTTGGGGGTGTCCACGGCCACGCCAAGGTTGTAGTATTTCTTGAGGATCAATTGCTGGTGTTCCATGTCCACGGAGGCGTTGAATTTTGGAAATTTCTGGAACGCCGCCACCAGCACCTTCAGCACAAAACAGATCAACGTGAGCCGTCCGCCCTGGGCCTCGATGGATTTGGCGAATTTCTTCCGGACTTCTTCCAGCTCCGTCACGTCCGCCTTGTCAAAATGCGTGACATGCGGAATGGTGGTCCAGGCCAGTGTCATGTGTTCGGCGGTTTTCCGGCGCACCATATTCATCGGTTCAACCGCAACCGGGCCATGAGAATCCTGCCCCGTTTCCAAGGCCGGCGCGGCAGGGGCCGGTGCGGACACAACGGGGGCGGGGGTTGATTTGCCTTGCGCATACGCCATCACATCCTGCGCGGTAACACGTCCGGTGGGGTCCGCAGTGGGCACCTGCTCCAGGTCCACCTCCATGGAGCGCGCCAACCGCCGTACCGACGGAGAAGCCAGCACCGCCCCGGAGACCGGACGAGAAACCGTCACGGCAGGTTTGGGCGCGGGGGCGGGCGCGGCCATGGGTGCGGGTGTTTGTGGCGGCGGTGACGGTGATGGTGTGGAAACGGGTTCCGGGGCTTTGATGACAGGCGCGCTTGCACCTTCCGCAATCACCAGGACAACCGTGCCCGCCTTGACATTCTGGCCGGTGGTGACCCGCACCTCCAGCACCGCGCCGGCCACGGTGCAGGGAATCTCCGCCACCGCCTTGTCCGTCTCCACTTCCAACACAATCTGGTTCACGGAAACCGTGTCGCCCACATTCACCAGTACTTTGGAGATGGTGGCGGCGCTGACATTCTCGCCCAACTCCGGCAGCCTGAATTCTATCGCCATGGATATGCTCTTTCGGTTGTTGTCTTCACTATAAACCTAAACAGGATTTTCCGCCAGAATCATCCCCGTTCGGTTCCGATCAACGCTTTCCGATTTCCTGCAAAACGCGCCGGCATACGTCCGGGCGATTCGTTATAATGGCATCAACGCCCAGTCTGGCCATGCGCCGCATGTCAACTTCCTCATCCACCGTCCACACCGCCACGGTCTTGCCCATGCGGTGAAATTCCTTCACGCGCCTGGCCGTCACGGCGTTCTGGTTGATATTGGCTCCTTTCGCTTTGATCAATCGGTTAAACATTACAAAGTTTCTCCAGTGCTGCGGATTGTCTTTCTCCTCCAGGCACAGGTATTCCGTGCGAATCTCCGGCGCGTCGCTCAATGCCACAAGACAAATCACCGGCGAGAAGGATTGAATAACCACCTGGCGCTCCATTTTGTGCGCGCGCACCGTGGCAATCACTTTCCGGATCAATTCCAGGTTCGGCGTCCCGCTCTCCTCGATCATGGACATCAATTCATGGCGCAGCTTCTTGCTCATCCGCTTGCGGTTCTGGACATGGGCGAACATGCGCTGGATCAGGTCCTCGTCTTCAATCGTTTTTTTGACTTCGATGTACACACCGATCTTGTTTTTCGCCAAATCCAGCGCCTCGTCCAGCGTGGGCATCTGTTCGCCCTTAAATTTGGGATTATAGTTCTCGCCAACATCCAAGGCGCGAAGTTCCGCGAACGTCTTGTCCACCACGTTGCCCGTGCCGTTCGTGGTCTCGTCCAACTCCATGTTGTGAACCACCATCACATGCCCGTCCTTGCTTAGGCGGCAATCCAATTCAAACCAGTCCGCTTTCATTTCCATGGCCAGGCGGAACGACGTTAGGGTGTTCTCCGGGGCGTAGGCAAAAGCCCCTCGATGTCCGATGACATCCACGCACCCCCGGGGGGCGCCCGGTTGAAACGAGGTCACACACCCCGCCAGCAATAAAGGGGCCGCCAAAGGCAAACACATTACGGAACGCATTACTCCACACTCCTTGTTTTCCGGCCTTCTCCGGCGGGCGCCGAATGCGCCGCCTGAGCCAGGTACTGCTGATTGATGATGCGCACGCGGCGGGCGCCTGAAAGCTTCACCGCGCCGTCTCTTGAAAACTTCGCCAAAACCCGGGACAACGTCTCCGGGGTGGTTCCCAACACGCTCGCCAGATGCCGCTTGGTCATCTCCAAATCCACCACATCCGAATTCTGGCGCTTCACCAGATGCTGCAAATACGCCGCCAACCGGTGGAGGATTTCCTTGAGTGAAAGATCCTCCACCAATTGCGCAAAACGGACCAAGCGGCGGGACGCGGTTGCCAGCAGAGCCAGCGCCATTTCCGGGTATTCCCGGATCAACGTCACAAAAGCGTTTTTCGGGAAAAACAAAGTCCCGCTGTACTCGAATGCTTCCGCGTTGGCCGGATAAGACTCTCCGGAAAAAACCGCCGCCTCGCCCACCGGCTGGCCGGGACCAAAAATGTGCAGGGTTTGCTCTTTTCCGCCCGGGGACGCCTTATAGACCCGAATTTTCCCGGAGAGAATCACAAAAAAACCTTCCGCCCTCTCGCCCTCGGAAAAAAGCACGGTATGGCGGGCAAAATCCCGCATTACCGCAATATCGGCCAGCTTTTTCAACACCGGCGCCTGCAATTCCGCAAACAAAGGAATGGACTTCAGGTTGGGCACTTGGTTCGTCAATGGTTAATTTCCATTTTCTTGATGTAGATCAAGGTTTTTCCTCGCTCCGGCGGGCATAATACCAAACATCACCGTGTTAGGTGAATTTGATGGATGGAATGGAACACAGATAAATGAAAACCTTGCGGAAAATAATCGAGATTGACGAAGACCTGTGCACCGGATGCGGCGAGTGCGTGCCCTCGTGCCACGAAGGGGCCATCAAAATCATTGATGGAAAGGCCCGGCTGGTGGCCGACCGGTATTGCGATGGGCTGGGCGCATGCCTGGGTCATTGCCCCACCGGCGCGCTTCAGGTGGTGGAACGGGAAGCGGATGACTTTGATGAAGAGGCCGTGAAAGTGCATCTGGAGGCACAGGCCGCACCAGCCCCGCGTGCGGGCCATGTCTGCCCATCCGCCCGCATGACACAATTTGCCCCCCGTCCCGCGGCAGAAACCCCGCTGGAGCCCCAAGCCTCCGAGTTGACCCACTGGCCGGTGCAAATCCGGCTGGTGCCGCCGCATGCGCCCTTTCTCCAAGGGGCGGACCTTCTGGTGGCGGCGGATTGCGCCCCCATCGCTTATGCCAATTTCCATCGGGATTTTCTTCAGGGAAAAGCGGTTATGGTGGGGTGCCCGAAATTCGACAATGCGCAGGAATACATCCAGCGTTTCGCCGATATCTTTTCACAGGCGGATATTAAAAGTGTGACGGTCGTGGTGATGCAGGTGCCGTGCTGCCAAGGGTTGCCGATGATCGTGCAACGCGGCATGGAAATGGCCGGCAGGCAAATTCCCGGCGAACTTGTTATACTCACGATGCAAGGCAGTATTCTAACGCGGAAACCATTGGGCAGCTAACAGGGTGTAAATGCGATGCGGCGCACGCAGGGAAAGGTATTGCTGTTGATTGCACTGGTGTCCGGGCTGACCACCGGCCTGGCCGGCGGCATCGGCGGTTTTACCTTCTTCTATGCCAAGGGCGCTTCCTACATGTCCAACGAGGCGTCCGTCTGCGCGAACTGCCATGTCATGCAGGGCCATTACGATGCCTGGCTGAAATCGAGCCACCGCAATGTGGCGGTCTGCAACGATTGCCACACCCCGCACAACCTCGTGGGAAAGTATATCACCAAAGGCCTCAACGGCTATCACCATTCCAAGGCCTTCACCTTGCAGAACTTCCATGAACCCATCCAGATAACCCCGCGCAACCGCGCCATTACCGAAGCCGCCTGCCGGTATTGCCATCAGGACATTGTACAGGCCATCGATCCTATCGGGCCACATCAAAATACCACGGAATGTATCCGGTGCCATGCATCGGTTGGACATCTTGAACTGGAACAATAGCCATGAGGGAGGAAAAGCGCCGTGAATACTGACTCTTCGCGCCAACAGGGCCGTGGCGCCCTGCTCTTGGTGGCCGCCACCGCGATAATAACCGCCGGCGTGGCCTTTGGCGTCACCGCGCTGCTGGTGAACATTTTCGAGCGCAAACAGGAAGGACGCAACCCCTTCTACCGGGTCGTCGAACTCAATGACGAGACGGAAGACCCGGAAATCTGGGGGAAAAACTTCCCCATGCAGTACGATGGGTACAAACGCACCGTGGATATGCAGCGCACCAAATTCGGAGGCAGCGAGGCCATACCCCATGAGCCCACCCCCGAAGACCCGCGCACGGTCGTGTCGCAATCCAAAATCGAGATCGATCCGCGCCTGAAACGCATGTGGGCCGGGTATGCCTTCGCCATTGATTTCCGGGAAGAGCGCGGCCATGCCTACATGCTGGATGACCAGATTTTCACCGCGCGCCAGCAAAAACCCCAGCCCGGCACCTGCCTGCATTGTCATGCCTCCGTCTATGTTCCCTACAAAAAATTGGGGGAAGGCGATTTGATCAAAGGATTCGAAAAATTAAACCCCATGCCGTACGCGGAAGCGCGCACATTTGTGGACCATCCCGTTTCCTGCATTGATTGCCACGACCCCGCCACCATGCAATTGCGCGTTACCCGTCCGGGCTTTCTGGAGGGCATCAAAGCCTATAAAGAATCTCAAGGCATTCAAAACTATGATCCCAACACCATGGCCACGCGCCAGGAAATGCGCGCGTTCGTCTGCGGACAATGCCACGTCGAATACTACTTCAAGGGGGATCAGAAACGGCTGACCTATCCCTGGTTCAAAGGGCTTCAGGCCGATAAAATCCTCGAATACTATGACGAAGCGGGACAAAAAGACTGGCAGCACGGGGAAACCGGTGCTCCAATGCTGAAGGCGCAACACCCCGAATTCGAGATGTGGAACCAGGGCATCCATGCGCGGAGCGGCGTGGCCTGCGCGGATTGCCACATGCCCTACAAACGTTCCGGGGCCATGAAAATCAGCGACCATCACGTGCGCAGCCCGCTGCTCAACATCAACAACGCCTGCCAGACCTGCCACCATTTCCCCGAAGAGGAAATCAAGGCGCGCGCAGAAAAAATCCAGGAAAACACCGTGCAGATGCGCGACCTCGCCATGAACGGATTGATGGACTTGATTGACGCCATTAAAGCGGGACAGCAGGCCGGCGCGCCGGAGGAATCCCTCAATAAGGCTCGCGATTTCCAGCGCAAGGCGTCCTTCCTGATTGATTTTGTGGAAGCGGAGAACTCCACGGGATTTCATGCGCCCCAGGAGGCCGCCCGTGTGTTGATGAATGCGCTCGATCACGTGCGGCATGGGCAATTGGCGCTAATCAACCAACCTGTGGCGGCGGCCCCCGCCCCCGCTCCGGCGGACAACCCGGCATGAGCGCCTTCGATCGCGGCGCGGTCTATTACGAGGCGTTCGCGAACGCCACGCAGCGTCTGCGCCGCGAAGGACCTTTTCTGCTGGAGCAATTCCAGCGCGCCCCCGGAAAACGGGTCTTGGATATGGCCTGCGGGACCGGACCCCACGCACTGTTCTTTGCGGAACACGGCGCCGAAGTCACCGCCGTTGATTTCAGTGAAACGATGCTGGCGTATGCGCGCCAACACCGGCCGCACGCCCGTATCACCTATACACAAGGCGATATGCGGACGGTAACCGGCGGCCCGTATGATCTTGCCGTATGCCTCGGAAATTCTCTCTGCCTGATAACAGAAAAAGCGGATTTAGCCGGGGTCTTCAAACATGTTTTCCACGTTTTGCCCCCAGGCGGGATATTTGTCACACAAACTCTGAATTACCGCGCCCCCGCCGCGCAACAGCCCCGCCACCGCATCGAGCGCGTTACCGTGGGCGATGAAAACGTGGTGGCGGTGAAAAGCCTGGTGCCCGAAGGGGATCACACGCTGCTTTCTTTGAATTATTTCGCACAAACCCCCTCGGGATACGAAACCATCTCCGAAGCCGCCGTCCTCCGGAATTGGACGGAGACGGAATTGCTGGATGCCGCGAAACAAGCGGGATTTTTGCTCTTGGATATGGCGGGATCATACGACCAGAAGCCGTTTGAGCCTGATGTCTCCACCGACATCCTGTTGGTATTGCGCACGAGCACAAACAACGCGAATTGACAGGGAACATGGGGGGAGCATTCCGGGGCTGCGGGCAAACGTCCCCTTACGGCTCTGCTTGCCCCCGATGGCCAAATCGCGCACATGGAGGCCGCCAGAAACGGCAACACGAGTTATCACAAGAGGACTCGCATCGTTTGCCGGTGCATGATATGCCTTGACGCCGGATTATGGGTTCTGGTCAAATGTCCTGTGCCGAAACTTCACTTTGCCGAGGGTGCCGCTTGCGCACCGCGCCAAATCGCAATCATGGAGAAAGGAACCTTCTTCAATGAGCCGCCATACCGCCCGTCCCACCCGCCGTCAATTCCTTCACACCGCCGCCGCATCCACGGCGGCGGCTTCGGCGCCGTTCATCCTGCCCGCCTGCGCCACGGGAAACGGAGGCAAGGCGGCGCCGGGCGCGCGGATAACCCTGGGGGTCATCGGGTTCGGCCCGCGCTGCAAATACGTCCTTCCGCAAATGCTCAGCCAGCCGGATGTGCAGTGCCTTGCCGTGGCGGATGTTGTGGGAAGCCGCCGCGAATCCGGCAAAGAACTGGTGGATAAACACAACGGCAACAGCGATTGCGCGGTGTACCGCGACTTTCGTGAACTGCTCGCGCGGAAAGACATTGATGCGGTCCTCATCGCCACGGGGGACCGCTGGCACGCCCCGGCGTCGATACTTGCGGCGGAGGCGGGAAAAGACGTCTACAGCGAGAAACCCTGCGGGCTGACCATCGGCCTGTGCCAGGAACTGGCGGAAACGATGAAGCGCACGGGACGCGTCTTTCAAGCCGGGACGCAGCGGCGCAGCGTGGCGAATTTCCAACGCGCCATCGAGCTGGCGCACACGGGAATGCTCGGCAACCTCCACACGCTCCACGCCAGTGTATACGTTCCGGAGATCAAAACGCAGTGGCTGCCGGGCGAACCGGCACCGGCACCGGACATCGTGGATTGGAACCTGTGGCTGGGGCCCGCCCCGTGGCGGCTGTACAACAAAGAGTATGTCAAAGGCGGTTGGCGGGGACATTACGATTTTGAGTCGGGCGCATGCCTGTTGGACTGGGGCGCGCACACCGTGGACCTTTGCCAGTGGGCGAACAAAGCCGACGATACAATGCCCCTCACGTTTGAGCCGGGCGAAAAGGAAATCACGGCCATGTATGCCAACGGCGTCAAGCTGGTAATCCACTTCCTGGAAACCCCCTTTGAAACCCGTCCGGGATGGATTCAGGCGCTGGGCACGTGTCCCGTGCGTTTTGAAGGCGATGAAGGCTGGCTCGAGGTGGGCGACAGCGGCGGGCTGGAGGTGCGGCCCGATTCCCTCAAGCAGAAATTGCCGCCCCTGCCCAAAGCGGAGGCGGGGATTGATGTCAAGGCCCACTCCCGAAACTTCCTGGATTGCATCAAATCGCGCAAACCCGCCGCCGCCAACGAGGACGTGATGCGGCACTCGCACATCGCCTGTCACGCCGCCGCATTGTCCTGGATGCTCCAGCGCAAGCTGGAACTGGACCCCGTGAAGGAAGCCTTCGTCAACGATGAAGAAGCCAACCGTCTGCGCACCCGCCCCGCACGTGATTGGGCGGCATAGCGCCCTGAAGTGCCGGGGGAAAGGCAGACTGGACGGCAAGAGAGAGAGGTTGAGTTATGGACCAACGGTTTCTGGTGGTGGATTTGCATTCGCATCCCACCCTGATGACCTATATGTTCGGGACAAAATTCTGGAAAGCGCATCATCCGCCGGTCTGGTTTTGCCCGTGGTCCATGCGGGTGGACATGGACGCCCTCCTTGAAGGCGGCGTTAAAATATTCACCTGCACCAGCTATGTGCTGGAACGTGATTTGTTTGACGATGTGTGGCCGCTGCGCATCATCGCCGCGCTGTATCCCCGGGGCCGGCATATCGCCACCGCGCCCATGGATCAACTGGCGCGGGACTATCTGGATGCCGCGGAACGAATGGTGGACGAAACGCGGCGGCGGCGCGGCGACATTATCGAGGTGGCGCGATCCGTGGCGGACATGGAGCGCATCACCGGCGCGGGGAAAGTGTGCATGCTGCATGCCATCGAGGGCGCGCATCAGCTCAACGGCAATATCGGAATGGTGGACGAACTGTTTGAACGGGGCGTGTACCAAATGATTCTGCCTCATTTCTACCCGAATGCCGCGGGCGGATGCGTGGACCTGATAACTAAAGACATCAAACCGCGTTTTTCTTTTCTCAAGGGATGCTTCGACCCCAAACGCCAAGACACGTCCGGTCTGACGCCCTGGGGCCGCGATCTCGTCGAGAAACTGCTGGATATCGGCATTCTCGTCGATCCCACGCACGGCTCCCGCGAAATGCGCCGTCAAGTCTTTGAAATGGTGCGCATGAACTCGAAGAAACGCCCCGCCCTCATGTCGCACGTTTGTGTGCCCTGCCTGGACCCCGAAGGCATGGGGCCGTTCCCCGAAGAAATCCGCGAGATTGCCGATACGGGCGGCGTGGCCGGGCTGATGATGTATACCCACCGCGAAAAGGGCCAGGGTGGCGGCAGTGGTCTGGAATTTGTGCTCAACGGCATTGAGCATCTTATTCAGCACGGTGGCGAGGACGTGGTGGCCATCGGTTCTGATTTCGATGGCACCCCCGACGTGCCCAAGGACCTGAACTCGCCCCGCGCCTACAAAGACCTCCGGGAAGCCCTGCTGCGCAAATACTCGGACGAGCAAGTGGAGAAATTCCTCTCTGGAAACGCCCTGCGCGTTATCAAGGCCGGTTGGGGAAAACAGACCCCCACCAGCACCCCCTGAAAAGCCCCAAGAAAAATTTGAGTGGTAAAAGCACGCAATTGCGTGGTATAAGTATGCAATATGAGCATGTTACCCGATATCTTGAGTTCCCGGACCCGGGCCGAGCTTTTCCGGTTATTGTTTGCGTTCCCGGACGCCGAGCTTCATGTCCGTGAGATACAACGCCGGACGGGTCTCAATGATAGGGCCATTCGCCAAGAACTGGAGAAATTGTCCCGTCTCGGGCTTGTGACCCCCCGGCGGGATGGCAACCGGTTGTATTACCGCTCTAGAAAAGATCATCCGCTGTATGTCGATATTCGCAATCTCACGCTTAAAACCTCTGGGCTGGCGGATGTACTGCGGGAACGTCTCACGGGGCCGGAGGTGCAAATTGCGTTTGTGTTTGGGTCTATTGCAAATGGCAGTGAAAATGCGAATAGCGATGTGGATATGCTGGTAATTGGGCAGATCACCATGCGCGAACTTACACGTTTGCTGAGCGGTGCGTCAGAACAACTGGGCCGGGAGATAAACCCACACATCCTGACCCCTGATGAATATGGTAAACGGGTGCGGACAAAGGAGCATTTCCTCAGCGCCATTCTTTCAAAGCCCAAGATCATGATAAGGGGAACTGAAGATGACCTTGAACGATTGGGAACAGAATAATTGGCTGCGGCCCCACGCCACCAGCCGGCAGGAAATTTCAGATTTGCTCGCTATCGTGGAGCGCGATTTGAGAGATTCCCGGGAAACTGGCATTTCTTCGGATTGGCGCTTTGGCATAGCCTACAATGCAGCATTGAAATTGTGCACCGTCCTTTTATATGCAGCAGGCTATCGGCCAGAACGTTCATTAGCCCATTATCGTACGCTGGCGGCGCTACCGATTATTTTGGGGGATTCGCGAAAAGAAGATTCGGATTATCTCGAGGTATGCCGGCGAAAAAGAAATGTTGTAGAGTACGATCGTATTGGCGGCATAACGGACAATGATGCGGAGGAACTTGCCGACTTTACCGAACAACTAAGGAAAGATACGCTTTTCTGGCTACAAAAAAATCATCCTGATCTCTTATAAAACGGACGCTATTGTACAATCATTTTATACGGATTCCCCGTCTTGGCGGGGGCGGACGAACAGGAGGAGCACGGCGCAGAGCACCAGTGCCCCGGCGGCGAACTGGAAGGTGGTGCCGAGGTCCACGTGGCGGTCTTTGAGCCAGCCGCCCACGTAGATCATCACGCCGCCCGCGAGGCACGCGAAGCAGTTCATGATGCCGTAGCCGGTGGCGCGGTAGCGCGGATCGGCCACCTGGCAGAGGATGGGCATCATGTTGGTATCGGAAAATCCGCGCGAAAGCCCGTAGACAATCAGGCCCGCGATGGCCACGGGGAAAATATCCGTCCGGGCGGACATGTACAGCGCCGGCCCCGCCACGAAGAAGCCGATGACCGGCACCAGGAGGCGGCCCCGGACATTCGTGCGGCTCCAGAGGTCGGCCAGGGTGCCGCCGGTGAGAATACCCACAAACGCCGCGATCTGAATATAGCCCGTGGCGGACATGCCCGCCGCGCCCTGGCCCATATTGAAGTGTTCGCGGAGATAGGTGGGCAGCCAGCCGACGATGCCCCAGCCTGCAATGGACAGCACGGTCCAGTGCAGCAGTATCAGATAGTAGGAGGGCTGCGTGCCCAGGGCGCGCAAGGCCGACATGGGGGTGACGCGCGCATCCGCGGGGGCGATGGAGGCGGCCGGGGCTTCCGGCTTTGGCGCATCGCGCAATAGGCACATCAGTACGGCGGCGTACCCCACGCCGATAAATCCGAAAACGGAGAACCCCGTGCGCCAGCCATAGTGTTCGGCGATATACCCGCCGATTCCCCCGAGCGCCATTCCCGCATAGATGCCGCTCATATGAACCCCCGTGGCGAGCGAGCGGGTCGGGCCGCGATGGTAATCGGCAATCAGCGCAAGCGCGGCGGGGATGTAGCTTGCTTCGGCAATGCCCATGAGCGCGCGGACCACGAGGAGTTGGTTGACGGTATGGCAATGTCCGGTGAGCCAGGTGAACACGGACCATATAAACAAGCTGCCGATAATGACCCGCGCGCGGCTGAAGCGGTCCGCCAGGAAACCGGCCGCGGGACTGAGAAACGCGTAGACCCACAAGAACACCGAGGTGAGCAGGCCGAACTGCGCGTCGCTCATCAGGATGTCCGCCTTGAGGGAATCCCGCATGGTGGTGATGGTCATGCGATCCAGGTAATTCAGCATGGCGACCGGCCACAGCAGCCCCACCACCAGCCAGGCGTACATCATCGGCGATTTACTTTCCGTATTCACTAAACGGTTCTCCTAACGTATGCGCTTATACAGCAATATCTTCGCCTTGGGCAGTTCTTCGATGGTGATGGCGAGGCCCGGTTTCATGAGTTCTTCGCCGGTGCGTTCCAGGAGCGTGTTGGTGTCGATGTCTTGGACGGTATAGCGCTCGGTGGGTTCGAGATTGCGCAAGGGGAACCGCGCGGATTCATACGGGCTCGCAAAGCGGCGGTACGCCTGGATTACGCCTTCGCCGAGATCGGGCCGGTCGAATTGCCAGACCATCCACGTGTCGTTGGCTTGTGTGTACGGCGTGAGCGGGTGGAAATCGCCGAAGAAATACGGGGCGATGCGCCGCCACTCGCCGGTGAGCCGCCGCCAGCGCGCAAAGTCGAATTTGTCGATATCCGCCGCATCCGGCCCAAAACTGAATTCCGCCACCATGCTGCTGCGCACCCAATACTCGTCTTTTTCATAAATGACGCCGGTACCGTGATAGGGCATCCAGAGTGACAGGCCGTACGTAAGGTTTTGCTGGCCTTCCGGCCCGTTGTACCAGTCGCTGCGCAACAGCGGCACGGCGCGGCGCAACGTTTCGAGATCGTTGCGGCGTCCGCCGGAGGCGCATGAATCAATCATGCGCGTGGGGACCCGGCGCTGCAATTCATCCCAGTAAGCGAAGTAGCCTTCGACATGACGGATTTCGGTGATCCCCTGCCGGTCTTCCGTGTCAGCCCCGCGCCAGAAACTCAGCGGGTCCATATTGAAATCCTGCCGGTAATCGTCAATGCCCTGATCCTTCAACAATTGATCAATGTGATTGGTAAGCCACTCGCGGCAAGCGGGTTCGCCCAGCTTCAGTAACCCGCCGTTCTTCCCGCCATGCACCCATTCGGGATGCGTGTTTGTCAGCCATGTATCCGGATGCACCCGTTCCGGCTCGAACCACACCATCGTCTTGCGGCCGTTGGCGCGAACGTAATCGCTCAGCGCGCGGATGCCCTGTGGAAAGCGAACGGGGTCCACTTCCCAGGTACCGGTTTTCGGCCAGCCCACGCCGTCGCAGGGATACCAGCCCGCATCCTGCCACCAGCAATCGAATTGGATGCCTTCTTCGATATGACGGCGGATGAAAAAGAGTTCCTTGTCCGCCACGGTCATCAGGTTGGGAAAATAATTGCCATTACACAAGGACAATTGCGGCTTCAACGGCTGGCCGCCGGGCTTGTAGTAATTGTGCGCGAACATCCAGCTCCGCCACACATTCTGCGCCCGAAGCCAATCCCCCTGATAAAACTGAAGCACGATCATCGGCGTGCGGACTTCCTCTCCCGGATGCAGCGTAAAATGGGTGAGTTCCTGGCCCGCGCGCAATTGAAGGCCGTTTGCCGCGTCACGGTTGAATTCGGTGTTCCATTGCCCGGCCCAGCTCACCACGAAAATCATCCCTTCGCCCTTCCACTCGATATTGAAATACGGAAACGAGGTTTGCGTTGGGCGGCCGCCGGTATTGGCGATGTGTTTTTCCGCGCTGGGCGCAAGCGTTTCCTCGTGCAGCGCATAACTCGCCGGCGTGCAATTGTCGCCACTGTTGTAATGCAGCGTAAACTCGCCGTCCGCCCCGCGCTCGATGCGCGTGTCTATGGCCTGGATATTTTCGATAATCGGCGTATCCGCAGTGCCGGTGTTCTTAAAATACAACGTCCACTCCACCGTTGGATAATCACGATATTCGATGCCCACGCACCGTACCACAAGGCCCGTCGCCGGATCCGTATACGTAATCGTGTGTTCCATCCGCAGATCATCTTTTTTCGCGGAGGCCTGTTCGCGCTTCCACGTACATAAAAATTCTCGAGACGATTTTCCGCCGTACACAAACGAGAAAAACGGATCGGTGCTGGGGGCATGTTTGCCGATGCCCGTCAGCGGCAATTCCCCCAGCCATACACTCGTGCCATCTTCAAGAATCACCCGCGCATCCGCCCAATCGGACTGATCACAACTGATGCCGTCTCCGCCGTCTTCCACCTCCAGATCGAATTGCGCCGCACCCTTGAGGTCCACGGACACCGGCGCGCCGGGCATGCCTTCGCGCATCAACGGCGAGCGCCACACCTCGCGATCTCCCGCACGCACCACAAACACAACGCTGCCCCGCCCGCCGCTGGTCTGATCATTCGTATCCACCCCCGCGATGGCCTCGAAGGTTTTTCCCGGACCCGGCAGCACGAGGGTCATCTTGCTTGGCGCATGACAATAGAACCCCCGCGTGAACGTTTTATCCACGATCTTCATGGGATTCCCACCCCGCGCATTACACTGCACGGGCCCGTGGTTCGCATGCACCTCGATATGCGGCGTAGCCACCGCGGCCTCCGTGGCCTGTTCAAACTTTGCCGCCGCCCAACGGTGCGCCTCGTCCAACTCCCCCGGCGTGGGCGTCATACCCGCAACACACAACACCGCAAATACCGACATCATAAGCCCGGCCTCCTGGTAAAAACCCGCCCTATACGGATTTCAGCGGGGTGTAGTATACTTGGTTAAGCGGCAATTGTCAGAATTGCGAATAATTGAAATCGCGTGATGCGATATGGAAGGCCACAAGGAGAAAGTTCGCATGAAACATGATTTTCATGTGGTAATAGAGCGTGATGAGGAAGGATGGCTGGTTGGCTCCGTTCCGGCATTGCCTGGTTGTCATACCCAAGCACGATCTCTTGATCAACTCATGGAACGCATGCAGGAAGCCATTGAGGCCGTTTGTTTAATATAAAATGAAATGACCCCAAAAGCCTCAGTCACAGGATAAGGACATAAAATCCTCGCTGGTCATCGGTTCAAACTCATTGGGCCACGTGCCGGACATTTCGATTAAAACCCGTTGTTGGAGAGGAGCTGGTGCTGGGTTGACTCGAATTACCGTTGCTGAAACATCCTGAAAAGACTGACCAATAGCGCGGACCAAATCAAGGACAAGATAACGCGGGGTCCATCCGATCATGTGATAGTCCAGTGTCTCGATTTGAATGGCCAATCCGGTGGCGGGATTGTTCATTTCAATGGCCACTCTCAACGATTCCCCCCGTGTTAAATAAGTAATCCGTTCCTGAGCTGGAGCGTTTACATGCCGCCATCCGTGTAGAAAAAAACGGCAATGGAACGTAGAGTCTTCATTGATGGTAATTTTTGGAAAGACTTCCAGAGTGTCCGTCTGCCTTTTGCCTTCCGTAATCGCCAAAATGGTCAATGGATCCGCTTTGCGGACATCCAAATCAAGAGACTTCAAAAAGTCGATAAACTCTTCCCGTTCCGACGAAAGAAGGCGATTTTTGAAAAGTGGAAACAATTCATTGGATTCATAATGCTTTTTCAGATCGGGAAATGAGATTAGCGGCTGTAGTCCAGCCTCCTTTTGGGCTTTTACCACGCCTCGGATGTATTGAAAATGATAGGGACCATTGGCACTGTCCGCATCCAGCCGGCCAATGGGATACCATGCCCGGGATTGGCCTGGGTTCTGCCATGCAAGGAAAAGCGTTGCCATTGTTAGTAGATGTCCTTTAACTCTTTTAGCGTATACCGCAGAAACTCCCTGCAGAAATCCTTTGCACTCCTGCTCATGACGGTGGACGGCACCCGAATCAGGATGTCCTCAACTTCATTATCCGTGATCTGAAGAATATTATCAATCCACGGTTGAAACCAAGCCGGGGTATTTGTCATTGCCCAGCGCACCAAACTAATCGGGCTTTCAGGGTGACGTTCTTGACTCTGACCAAAAATTGCCCCATGGGCTTTTCTCACATAATCAGGAATGCCTTTATTCTTTAATATGCTGTCGCGTTTGGCATCTGTTAACTCACGGCCCAAAGAAGACGCATGATCATACGAGGGCGCGAGAATAATTTCCGGCGGTTCTCCGTACATGCGCAGCAAGGCCCAATTTTCATGGTGCCTGTCCGTATTGCACAGGAGCGCATCCAAAACGAGTAATCCGGAAAACTGGGTCATTGTTTCTTCATATACATCTTCCGGCACAGCCTGTTTTATCGCGCCTGCAATATTGGCGTATGAATGCTCCGTCTGTCCCCGTTGTTTGTCCCTGTCATAATGTTCTAAAAATCCAGACAGGATTTCGTTCCCATGAATTAGTTCACCCAGCCGAACGGGCTGATTCATTTTTTGTCCCATTCATGCGGCACAATGGATTCCACAAATACACCCTGCTGCATCTCATGTTCAGCAAGCTCTACCCGTGCGTGAGGTACTTTTAGCCGCCCGGCAAGTTCTGCTCCGAGTTTCTCCGCCCAATGTTCCCCGGTATTACGCCGGGCGTATTTAAAAAGCCAGGGCCGAGGTTCCTCTTCCATAAGTGCCCAAAACTTCCGCTTGCTGCCAAGCTGTTCAGGGCCAAGACTCCGTGAACCTTGATCATCCTTCTCCATCTCCAATATGAGGTAGACATATTGTCCATTTTTCTCGTATTGTTCCATCACTCGGCCCTCCGGCCATATTTATCGGAGTACATGTTCTTCTGAAAACACATTGGTATAAGGTTACAAGCAATGAATCACAACAATGTCGTGACAAAACTCTAGTGTATATTTAACAGTAATGAAAATCCATGCCATGAAAAAGCAAAACCAATATGGACGATCAAGATATTCCATGAAACAAATTTCAGCCATTCTTGTTTTAACCGTTTGCGGGTTGCCCTCCATGCTCCATGCCGACGTCCTGCAGGACGAATTCATCCGCGTCGCGCCGGACCATTGGTCCTTTGAAGGCGCGCGGAGCCATGAGCGGTTTATTCCTTTTGGGTCCAATTTTGTGTTGGACAACAAGGACGAATTGAATGTTTTCGGGCCCACTTTTTCCGAATCGCGGTATGATCAGATACTCAGGGCGTGTGAATCGCTCCACATCAATGTTGTGAAGGCGTTTCTGCCGATAGGGGCGGTGCTGCCCGATCCGCAGACGCCCGGCGAGGTCCATATAGCGCCCGGATACCTCGATAACTTGGATCGCTTTCTTCAATTGTGCCAAAAGCATCATATCCGGGTGATCGTGTGTTTTTCCTGCTGGGGCGGCAACGGCTGTAAATGGTGGCACGAAGGCGGGCAGTATTTCGGGCGCGTGCCTTGGAAAACGGACCCCGGCATTGATTCCCTCGACATCCTGTGCCGTTTCTGGACGGAACTCGCCACGCGCTTCAAGGACAACCCCGTGATCTTTTCCTATACCCCCGCTGTGGAATGGACGATGCCCGCGTCCAACCTTACCTGGTTTCCGCCGGAGGGGTATAACGGCGCCATCCCCAGCGAACCCGGCCTGTGGTATTGGCGTGCGTGGCTTCGCGCGAAGTATGGGATGATTGAAAAGCTGAATGCGGCCTGGGACACGGCGTATGGCGCATTCGATGAGGTTACGATGGTTGATTACGCCTATGATCGGCCTAATAAACGCTATGTGGACCCGGAACCCAAAATCTTCGATTACGCCAATTTCCGCGATTGGGCCACCGTGCATTATTTCACGCCGCAGGTTGCCGCGATCCGCGCCGCCGGCCCCAACCACATGATCACCATCAGCAATCACATGCGGTTTTGGGACCTGGAGGAAGGGGGCGCCAGAAACTTTCTCGGGGCCACCCCCTTCGAGCAGAAGTCCCTCGTAGACTACATGAGTTTCCACGCGAACTACAGTGAAACCGACAACGCCCCCGGCCGAACCGATGCGGACATCGTCCATCACGTCGAGATGCTCGCGCGATTCTGCGCCGCCGGACGGCCCATGCCCCTGCTTCTCGAAGAATACTCCTATCCCGCGCGCGATCCGAATCGCATGGCGGAAGTCCAGGCCGCGATTGTGCGCGATTCGATAGGCCACGTCTCCGGCTGGACCACGTGGTATCTGCAATACCCCAACGATCCCCAACCTGGCGCGGACCACGGAGGCAAAGAAGCCCGCAGTTGCTGGCTCGACAGCGAATTCCATCCCACGCCCTGGGGTGAAACCGCAAAGACGCTATACGAGGAATTGACCGTCAGCGATTTGAAGCGGCTGTCTGCAAAGGAAACGGTGGCGCTGGACCGCCGGACGTCGCTGGTACCCAGGGAAACCGGTATCCTGATCCGGCACTGGAAGAACTACACGGATTTTCCGCATCCCCTCGATTATGTTCCGGCCCACCACCCCGATCTCGATATCAACCTCTCGCGATAGTACATTTCATTCCGGCTGTCACGAAGCGCTATTTACTTGGACACAGACCGGTTACAACGGGATTGGTCCAATCTGATAGTTGAGTTCTGAAGATTTGAACTTCTCTGTATCAATACAATCGGTTTCCTTGTTGAGGGCGGCCACCAAGTCTTCCTGGGGCACATTATGGTGCTTGCCGGGCTTTGTCGAGAGAAGCGTTTTCAGGCGTCCGGCCTTTGTTTTTCCCCCCTTGTTCTTGAACAAAGCCCAAAGACTTCTGGGCGTGGCATTTCCCGATCCGTGATGCCCCACCTTGTATATATCCACTTCTTCCAACAACGGTTTAATCGCCGCCGCATTCGGCGCGTCCTGGAGCGAATAGCTCCAGTTTTCGATCTGGGCATCCCCGGGAAAAAGCAGTTTCTGGTGTTCTGTTTCAAACAATAAGATGACGCTGGTGTTATTCATGGCCTCATCCAGCGTGCGTACAATCTCGAAAAGTTGATTGGCATGCACGTTCAGCATGCGAGGAATCAGCCATCGCGCAACCGAGGAAATCGGCCGGCCTTTGGGATGCACGGTGTGGGACGGAAAAAGAGGACCCGCCGCCGGGGCGAATTGCTTCCCCGCCGCGGCCTGAAGCTGCCAGAACTCCACCTCGTCTTTAGTGCGTTTTTTCCGGATGGCGGAAGACTGCCGCAACGTGGGCGGTCCCAAGACATGGATTTTCACTCCGGGAAGTACCTTTTCCAGCCCAGAACGGCTTCCATAATACACATACGAATTTTTTCCCATGCTCATCAGGTTTTTTACCGCATCGGGATTCTTGATGTTTTCTTCCCCCAGAAACGCCAACTGTTGCAGTCGCCGCTTGCCCAGTTTACCCTGGAGGCGGATCGTTTGCTCCACCGCCACATTGGCAAACGCCTCCATATTGACAATCGACTGAAGATAGAGGGATGTCAATTGCTTCACATCCGTTGGTCCCAATGCATCACGCGCCGCCCTGGGATCTTCTGTCCACGGCTGCACAATTACCGACGGTTTGAGCGCACGGATAATGTCACCGCTGCCTTTCCCGTCCTTTTGCGGGGCAAACCCGCTGAGATGGTCCAAATGACGGTGTGTAACGACCACCGCATCCAGTTTGCCGCCGCACCGCTGTTCAATGTCCTTGGCCACCTGGACCATATAGTTCTTGCGGCCATTCTTGGGCGGGGAGGACGTGCCGAAGTCAATCAACACGTGACGGTCGAAGGCTTTCTTCTTTCCTCGTGCGGGATAATGGAAGGTCAGCAAAAAACAATCGCCGAAGCCGACTTGATATGCGCGGAGGGTCAGGGTCGTGGGGTGTATTCCGGATGTTGCCATATCAATACCATCCTTCCTTGCGCCGAAGTACGGCGTTACGGGCGCGCAGGCGATGCACGTGCGCGAACTGTTGTTGGGCGGTCATGCCCTTTTTAAAATACCCATAGTCCACCAACGCCTGCAGATGCCCGCGTTGGCGCTCGAAACTGTCCACACGGTTATGAACATGAAATTTCACCCGGCCATACTCGTCAAACAACAATACACCGCCGCCGTAGAGTTGAATCTCTCTCGGTTCCGGCGGAAGCCCCTCCACTTTAATTCCTTTCCGCGCGATCTCCGGAGCCGTCAACCGGAGCACCTGCATGTATTCGGCCACGGTCTCGCGTAACGCGAAACCATCTTGCGCAATGCGCAAACAGGGGCGGACGGACAGCACCCGCGTGAACGCGTCCTTGCACAGGCGCAGTTCCGCTTGGTTCTCCCAGATGAACCGGAACACTTCTTCGCGGTCACGAAGCATCGATTCAAAATGGGTCCGGCTGTAATTGAGCGGTTTCCTATTCGCTTCAGACTCGGGTGCGCTCCATATGCCTGGCTCCGCGAGGCTGCCCTCCGAGGTGGGTCCAATTCCATAGGCTTTGAAACTGGCCAATAGCGTCTTGCGGAATTGATACTTGCTGTCGTCCGGGTGAAGCTCATAATCCGCTGTCAGCAACGCGCTTAAGTAATCCCCGAACAGGAGATGCACCGGCGGGCTATAATCCAACGCCCGGATAGCCATCGTCAGCAGACGGTCCGCGGCCAGGGCGCCCTCCTCCACCACCCGGTCGCGATCAAGCCAGCCCGTGCCCATCGGATCAAGCGCCTGCAACCGCCGGATCCAGACCTTCAGAAAAGCTTTCAGCATTGCCGCCACCAGGATTTCTCCCCGGCGATGGGATTCTTTAAACTCGTCGTCCTCCAGATACCATTTGGGCGAAGGCGGAAGCTTCAACGAAGCCCGCAACGGTTGCCCGCGCACTTTGGACAGTTCTTCTCCCATTTCATCAGCCAGCCCGAAAAGAACGGATTCCTGCATTTCTTTTAAGCCCAGCGCCTCGAGGGAAATAAGCTTCAAATGAGTTTTCTTGTATTTCTGAGGGAATTTTTTCCTTTCTTCATTGTGCTTCGTGTCGATGATCACGCCCACCACTTCCCGCAAACTGAACACCGACAACAAGGCCACCACGTCGGAAATGCCTTCGTGAAATCCCGCCTGATCGGAGGAAGACGGATCCGTATATCGTTCACGCAGCCCATCCACCAGCGCGTGCGTGGTTTCATGCACCACCACATCATGTGATAAACAGGAGAAAACGGTTTGCCCATTCTTGCCCGGAAAATACCCGAACATCAATGCTTCGTCCTCCTTTGAATAAAAGGCATTGGCGTCCGCGAAGGCATGCGGTGCCACTTTCAGTTGATGCCCGTTGAATCCCCAACTCACCCTGCGGCCCAGCGCATACTCGAACCGCGCCAGTGTCCGCATGACAATCGCGTACACATTTTGCATGTGAAATTGCGGGTTATTGAGCAACTGTTGGTCCGTGGCCGAAGCGAATGGATCCGTTAGGATGCCGTCTTTGCCGTTCTCATATACCACAGGCGCATACAACGTCTGCGTCGAAGCGTCATAATCGATGACATGCACCCGGTGTCCCCAAGGGCCTGGGCCAATCACCTCGGCGGGCACCTCGGCCTCCGCAGTCAGTATGCGCCGGTCACTCTGAATTCCAGGATCCTGGGCAATAATCCTGAGTTTCCAACTCCGCACCAATGTGTTCTCCGGCATAACTCCCCTCCTTAGTGAATAGGTTGTTAACTGTCCCGTGGGTAAAAGATGCGTTTCAATTTGACTTCGTTCTGGTGGTAATGCTGAGATGATTTAACTCCCGATCCGTTCGCACCACATCCATTACGCACCATCGAAAAACCCCGCCGCCTTTGCGAGTATGAGCGTATGCAGCACCTCAAACCTGCATATCCTCCACCCTTCATCGCCTAGGCTTTAACCATAGCCCATCCCTCCCCATAAGTCAAGCAGATTTCTGGCCCTTTTCATCCTGCTTTTCCCCAGCCTTCCCCATCGGCCCAAGAGTTCTTGGGCCTAAGCGAGCAAGTTTACTTTTTGGTTGCAAGATTGGTAATGTATACCGATTGTGCCCAGTTTAGGATAGGGAGAAATCATGGAACCTGCCGTTACATCGCCACTTTGGAGCATTTTGTCGCAGTTGCAGGGGATCCTGCTGCCATTATCGCGCCAGTATCCCATGAACTACGTGCTGTGCAGAATTGCCATTGCGCTGGTGCTGATATACTGCCTGATTGCCCAGCGGGAGAAATTTCTGTATTTGGTTCGGCTCCTGGGCCGGATAAAGCCCCTTGGGCTATTGGCGGAACGCGTGGCGAAGACCGCCGCGTGGGCCTGGGCGCGCGTGAATGTTTTTCCGGGGATTGTGCCGGCCCTCCATGGGTTTTTATTCGCCACGCTGCTCACCACGGCGGCGGTGGCCATGGTGAACTACCTGGATTACTTCAATTTCCGGTATGGGCGCTATCTGAACGCCTATGAGCACTATCACTATTACTTGGGCACGAAATACGCCCAGGAAATCGGGTATACGGGGTTGTACGCGGCGTCGCTGATCGCCGACGACGAAACGGGCCGCAAATACAACAACGACAAGAAAAGCATCCGCAACCTGGCGACCGGCGGCTACATCAACGTGGACGAGGTCCTCAAGAACCGCGATCAATACAAATCGCGATTTTCCCCGGAGCGCTGGCAGGAATGGTTGAAAGACGTATCGTTTTTCAAGAAGGAACTGGTCGCGGGGCGCTGGAACGGCATTTTGCGTGACAAGGGGTATAACGCGTCGCCGGTGTGGACCATGGTGATCGGGGGATTGCTCACGACGCAGATATCCACGGACAGCGAGCGCGGCATGAATTTCATCGCCTGTGTGGACCTGATGTTGATCAGCACGGCGTTTTTGTGTGTCTGGTGGGCGTTCGGCGCCCGCGCGGCGCTGTTGATGCTCATCTTGCTCGGCACGCATTACATGATGCACTTCTCGCACATGAAGGGCGCGCTGGTGCGCACGGATTTCGCCATGGCGCTGGTGATCGCGGTGTGCATGTTGAAAAAGCAGCACTACATGATGGCGGGGGCCTTGTGCGCCTATTCGATCCTGGCACGTATATTTCCGGGCGTGTTTTTATTCGGCTTGGGCGCGAAATTCTTCTGGGAACTGTTCCGGCTGACGCGCGTGGCGGTGGATACCCTGCATGGGCGGTATGGATACGGCGCGGCCTATTGGCGGCGGGCGGCCGTGATCGTGGCGCCGCATGTGGCGGTGGCCGGGGTGATGTTGCTGATTGCTTCACCGATATTGGCCGGCAAGGGGTTTACCCAATTCCAGTGGGTGCAGAGCACGAAGCCGGAGGACGTTGTCATCGTGAATCTTTTATGGCCGCTGTGGCTGGCGGGGTGGCCGGTCCTGAGCTTTGGTCTGGTGCTGCTTACCAGCGGCGCATGGGGCCTCACCAAGGGACTGATGAACACGCGGTATTTGCACTATTTCGGGGCGTTCGCGGTGACGGTGGCGCTGCTGGTGGGCGGTTCCATCGCGTATGCGGGCGGGACCTATTTGTGGGAGGATTTCGGCTCGAAAATCGGGCGGCACAATAACGACATCTCGCCGTGGCGCGTGGGCGTTAAATACCTTTTCATCGGGCGTTTCAAGAGTGATCTGGATTGGAAGGCCACATTGAAGGAATTCATCACGGGGCAGAGCGTGGCCCCGGCCGCCCCCGCTCCGGGCGCGGCGCAAAAGGCGCCCGCCGCCAAACCGGAGAATCCGCTGAAGAAATTCGCGGCGTTCACACGGAGCATCTATTACAAGGAGCATCCCGGCTTGTGGTGGTCCATTCAGGCGGTGGCGCTGGTGGTGTGCTTGTTTGCGCTCAAGGGGATTCGGGATGACATGGCGCTGGCCTTCAGTTTCGTGCCCACCTTTTTCATGGTGTCGCCGACGTATTATTACTACATCATGCTGTTGGTCCCCATGCTGTTCTTTTCCTCGGAACTTGAGCGTCCGTCGCGGGCGCTCGGGCTGGTGTGGATGTATTTCACGGCCATGGCGGGCTATTACTTTTATTACATGTGGAAACAGGACTTCCCCACCTATTACTGGCTGTCGTGGATGATCCTGGTGATGTGCCTGTACATGGTGCTTCTGGCGTATCTGGACAGTTATTGGTTCTCGCGCCGATCCCCTGTGGTGGTGGCGGCGTCCACGCCGGACGCGGAGCCCGTCACGTCGCCAGCGTAGTCCGGTTGCGGCCGTTGGCTTTGCTCTGATACATGAGCGTGTCGGCCCGTTCCACGCATTGATCGGCGGTTTCATTGGGATCCGCGAGCACCGCGCCAATGGAAACAGTCACCCCCACTTCTTTCCCGCCGCTCTGGAGTTTCGACTCCTCAATATTGATTCGGCAGCGTTCGGCGACTTTTTCGAGCATGTCATCCGTAATATTCGGCAGGATTACCACGAATTCCTCGCCGCCCCAGCGCCCCACGAAATCAAACGAGCGCAAACAGGAGCGCAGCGCCTGGGCCACCATGCACAAAACCTCGTCGCCCACCGGATGCCCATAGGTGTCATTGATGGCTTTGAAATGATCAATGTCAACGAAAAGCAGCCCGAAATTCCAATCGTACCGCCGCAACTCTTCGATGGCGTTCTGCAAGGTCATTTGGGCGTACCGGCGGTTGCCCACGCTGGTGAGCGGGCAAATCAGCGCCAGCTCCTCCAATTCCTCGATGCGCTGTTTCGCGTACATCTTCGAGGTATTGTCGCTGAACACTTCCAATGCCCCAATGGCTTCGCCGC
This sequence comes from uncultured Nitrospirales bacterium, assembly GCA_964474205.1. Lineage (GTDB taxonomy): Bacteria > Hydrogenedentota > Hydrogenedentia > Hydrogenedentales > CAILVY01 > CAILVY01. The sequence goes on from CAYYRW010000013.1 coordinate 135,309, forward strand.
GGTTGTTCAGCACCGGGCTGATCCGGGTGATTACGGGGACGGCGTGCCCGGCCTTGTGCCGGAAAAACAACTCCTTTTCCCTGATGTTTCCGTCGCGCATGCACAGGCTCAACGGGCATTCCCCCTTGAACACGGAACCGCCGCGATCATCCACATGCCCGAGGAAATCGGGCGCGCACACCTTGTCCAGCACATCGTTCCGGTCATGGCCGGTGATGCGTTCGGCCCCCCGGTTCCAATAGGTAATCCGCCGATCCTGGTCCACAATGTAGACGCCGTCGTGCAGATGCTCCAACAGGGTCTCGTGCGTTATGTTCTGCAGCACCATGGTCCGTCTCCCGGGGTTTCCACTTCCGTAGCCATAGACTACACGATTTCCCGGAAAGGATAAAGAGGATTTTATCCGGCGGATTTTGGATCAGGGAAAGCGGGGTGCTACACTTCGCTCATAATGATTGCAAGGGAAGTGCATTATGCCATGGGATGAGGCCTTGACGGAATGGCGAAACGCGTTGGGCGCGGAACAAGTGGCCATGGAGGACGCGGTGGCGAAGGCGTATGCCCGCACCACTCAGCCGCATGGGACCTCCCCCCGCGGGGTGCTCTATCCGCGTTCGGTGGAAGAAGTGCGGGCGGCGGTCCTCATCGCGGCGCGGCACGGAATACCCCTATACCCGGTATCCTGCGGCAAGAACTGGGGGTATGGCGACGCCTGCGCGCCGCAAGACGGCGCGGTGATCCTGGACCTGGGGCGCATGAACCGTATCCTGGAAATCAACGCGGAGATGGGGTATGCGGTGATTGAGCCGGGGGTGACCCAGCAGCAACTCTATGAGCGCGTGCGGTGTGATGCGCCGGGATTCTGGATGGACAGCACGGGCGCGGGGCCACAAGCCAGTATCGTGGGGAATGTGCTCGAACGCGGGTTCGGCCATACGCCCTACGGGGACCATGTGCGGACCACGTGCGGGATGGAAATTGTGCTGGCGGACGGGCGCATCCTCAACACGGGGTTCGGCCATTTCGAGGGGGCGCGGGCCGCGCGGGTATATCCGTATGGCGTTGGCCCCATGCTCGATGGATTGTTCATGCAGTCCAACTTGGGCATTGTGACCAAGGTGTGCGTGTGGCTGTACCCCGCGCCGGAGGACTTCCGGCTGTTTTTCATTAAAGTGGAGGACGATGCGCGGATATTCCCGCTGATGGAAGCCTTGCGCCCGTTGCGGATGCGCGGGATTCTCAACAGCGCCGTGCACATTGGCAACGACCTTCGGGTAATCACCAGCCTGCGCCGCTATCCATGGGAGGCAACCGGCGGGAAAACGCCGCTCCCGGAATCCGTGCGGCAAACGCTCCGGCGCGAAACCGGCCTCGGCGCCTGGAACGCTTCGGGAGCCTTGCTGGGCACCCATGGCCAGGTACGGGGCGCGGTCCGGGAATTACGGAAGGCCGTGGGCGCCCTGGGCAAGCTGGTCTTTGTGGATGATCGGAAACTCGCTTGGGGGAAACGCGCGGTGGCGCTGCTGAACCGCTTTGGCCTGGGCCGGGTGCTTGCCAAACAACTCGAAGCCCTGGAACCCAATTACGGGCTGTTGAAAGGCATCCCCACGGACGCGCCCTTGCTGGGCGCGCAATGGCGGCTGCGGGCAAAAGGGCCGGTGCCGCTCGATCCGCTCGAGGCCGGCTGTGGCCTGATTTGGTTCTCGCCCGTGCTCCCCATGCGCGGCGAGGACGTCCGACGGCTGATGGACTGTGTTACGCCCATTTTCCATGCCCATGGATTCGATGTGCCGGTGACCTTCACCCTCCTGAACGAGCGGTCCATGGTGGCCATCCTCAATCTGGCCTTCGACAAATCCGTGCCCGGGGACATCGAGCAGGCGGACGCCTGTTATAAAGAAGTGACGGCGGCCTTGAAAGAGGCGGGCTACCCGCCCTACCGGCTCTCGCCCGAAGGCATGCCGCTCTGGGCCGGCGGCGGCGATCCCTTCTGGCAAGCCGCCCGGGAAATCAAATCCGTTTTAGATCCAAAGCGCATTCTCGCCCCGGGACGATATATCCCTTAAAGACGAATCCTCCCGTGGTTTTTTTGTCCAGGGTTGCTTGCGCTACAGCACAAAGACGTGATCTGCCAATGGACGCCATGCAGAAATGAAACTGCGCCCTCGAACGCACTATCTTCGAGGCGCTATTATTCGTGGGATTCGATGCAACAGATCAAAACACCGCGGTTGGCGCAAACGCGTTCCAACATGCTTTGGAACGAGGAATTTTTCGTGTATTATCGTTGCGCACGGATCGGGAGGAGCAAGAACATGATGCGTGTAGTGACCATATCCATGCTGTTGATGGCGGGGGCGGCTTGGGCCGCGGAAGAGCCGGTTCCGTTACGGCTCGGGCAAGACACTCAAGGGCCGTGGTGGATGCGGGAGACGGCCTTGTCGCCCACGGGCGGGCTCCGCGTAGACGACAAACCGTGGTGGAGCAAAGCAACCGCCCTGGGTGTTGGAGATTCCTTCATCCTCGAAGGAAACCGGCAACTGGTGCGGCGTGAGACGTTCAAGGACCGTGGCGGGCGCGCCCAGGACGCCATCGTGTGGGTGCTCGACGACGATGAAGACGGCAGCCTTGCGGCCGGCGGTGATAAGGATTCGGATTGTTATGTTGCGGATTATAACCGCGACGGCCTGGTGGACCGTATGGTCGACTACATTGACGATGACGGCGACAACGACCCCGACGAGATGGACATCCGCTACTTTGCCGATGGCGAACTGCGCTATTGCTGGTTCGGCGCGGACCTCGACGACGACAGCGCCATGTGGAGCCTGGCCGGCTATGAGTACGGCGGCGACAGTTTTTTTGAAAGCGACGCGTACGGCGATGCCCTGATCTACATGAACAAGCTCGACACGGATTCGGGGGGCTGGTCGCCCATATCCGAATGCCCGTTTGCATTCTACGACACCGACGCCGACGGATATAGCGAGACGGTCATTCGGTGCAGCGCGGTTCCGCTGGGGTATGATCCCAATAAGGACCCCGATTACGCCAACGATTACGGCCACTTTGCCGCGCCCTGGAAACCACTCCTGGCCCGCATGGGCATCGTGAACATCCGCTATAGTTTCGATATTGACGGCGGCAGTTCGAAGGCCGCACCGCTCCACTACGATTTCGGTTTCAACCTCGTCGGCGCGGCCCCGTATCAATACCCCGGCATGGAACACTTCAACCCGAAGCGCCGCCCCCCGCAGGTCACCGTGGTGGCACCCTGGAAGGACCTGCGCGCCATCAGCGATGCCTATGCGGCACGGGAAACCGGCTTGAGTTGGCACGAATACACCGATGACACCATCGCCATCGGCTATGGAGAGCACGCCAAAGAGGACGCACGGTGGGAGGGCGTCTTCTGGACTTGGGAACGGCGGTTCATGGAGAACACCGGCGGGCCCAATCAGAAGTGGAACGTGCGGCGGGAATATAACCCCGCACCCTCCGCGAAGCGTGAACTCTACTACAGCGGCATAGACCGGCGATTCCATCTCAAGCACGCCAAGGAAGGTTGGTTGCAGGCGGGACATTTCGCGGGCCTCGGCGCCCTGGGCGAAATCCGCATGTTCGACATGAACGGCAACGGCTACTTTGACCGGTGGGAGTACGATGTTGGCGGATCGCACCGTGTGGTGAACGTCTCCGAGGAGCGCGCCGAAGATATGGCCTGGGATGTTGCAGCCTTGAGTAAACGCTACATGGAAAAAATCCTGCCAGAGGCCAATGCCGCGAACCAAAAATTTATGGCGGCGATGTCCGCCCGCCGGTTGTTCACCCCCGGCCCCAAGCTCGCCGCCGCCGCCGCCGGCCCTCCCGGCAACTTCCAACGTTATGCCCAGGACCTGCTCCGCGAACTGCAGTATATGGAGTTCCATGCGTATTGGTCGGGAGCCGTTGAGCGCATCCTTGCCAGCAAATCCATGGACGAACTGCGGAAACTGGACGCCAAAGCGCGCGCCACCCAATGCACCTCCCAAACCGCGTGGGAGCTTCGCTGCCTGTTGTCGCGCCTCGACTTCCTCTACGGCCAAGGCGAATTGGAGGACGCGGCACGCCTCATCGAATCCTCCGAACAGACTTTCCGTATTTCAGAATTCTGACGCTATAGAAACCGATGTCTATGTATAGGCCGCCGCCGCCCCTTGCGTTCAACAGCGCCTTCTCCGGATTCCGCGCGGACGCGGTGTTTGTCCGGTTCTTCCCATGCGGCGAACAACGGTTCCAGCGCATCGGCCTTAATGGTCAGGTTTTCAGTCATGGCGTGCAACATCCCCTTCCTGCAAATGATGTTCCAGCATCCGGGCGCGTGCCCGCTGGATGGCTTCACGAAGCTTTCGTTCTAATTCTTTCTTGGGCAGTATTTGGGTCCAATAGCTGGCTACGTGGATGCCGCTCCGGGCCGGTTCGAGCAGTTCGACATGCTGCTCGCTCTTCCCCGCGCACAGTATAAGGCCCAAAGGCTCCCCCTCATCCGGTTCGCATTCATACCGTTTGAGCCAGCTCAGGTAGAGTTCCATCTGGCCTTTGTATCCGGCTTCAAAGTCCCCGAGCTTCAACTCGATGGCCACCAGCCGCCGCAACTTTCGATGATAAAACAACAAGTCAAGATAGTAGTCCTTGTCGTCGATCCGCATGCGCTTCTGCCGTTCCACAAACGCGAAGCCAGCCCCCAACTCCAGGATAAAGGATTCGATCTCCCGCAGGATGGCCGCTTCCACGTCTTTCTCCGCGTACGTGTCCTTGAGACCCAGGAAATCGAGGAAATACGGATCACGGAAGACCAATTCAGGCGTCAACTTATCCTCCGCCTTCAGTGCTTCGAGTTCCTGACGGATTAACCTATCCGGTTTCCTGGAAAGCGCTGTGCGCTCGAAAAGCATCGACTGAATCTTCTTCGCCAGCGTTCGTGTACTCCACCGCTCCATCCGGCACATCTCGGCATAGAAATCACGTTTGAGCGGATCATCAAGGTAAATAATGGCCAGGAAATGGCTCCAGGACAATTGTCTCAGCAGTGCTGAGACAATTTGCGCGTCTGGGAAAACCTCGGCAAAACGCACCATGTGGCGAAGCGATTTCTCCGAAAAGCCTTGGCCAAATTCCGCAGTCAATTGTCTCCCCAGTGCGGAGACAATCTCTTCCCCATACCCTGCGCGCTTTTCCTTCAGTATATCCTGCCGGATACGGGTTCCAATCCGCCAATACAAGGTGGTCAAACCGGCATTTACGGCCTGCGCCACGGATTCACGCGCCGTCAGAATCAGTTCCCGGACATCGTTGCCCAGAGTTATCGCCGGGGTCTTCTGCTTGGCAATAATAGCGTGCCTGGACGGTCCACCGGATTTCTTTTGGCGTGCGGGACTCATTTCACCATCACCTCGGCAGTAGACCACGTTAAATAAAACATCATTTTCTTCCCCTTGTCAATATTTGCCGTTTCTTATATATGCACACTTGTTTTGGTCTCGATCCGCTGCATGGGCATGGCGCACGCGGCGATATCCACTTCGCGGCGGTTGCCGTATTCATCGTACTTGCCTTCCCACACCAACTCCGTCCGCATCCGTGAAAGGGGGTGTGGATTGGCCGGCCCCCATAGAAACTCTTTTGGCATAGCGGCTCCCTCTACTAGTTGCACCCAGTATCACTACAAAGCAATCCCATTGTGAATCTCCTGCATCGCTCAATTCAAGTTTGCGAAAGACGCCCCCGAGACAATGATCAAACTATTTATTGGAAAGGGCGGCCCGGAATCCCTGCCTCCGGAAAGCCGTTGCCACACTGGCGGCAATGAAACACCGGAGGTAAAGGCAATGGCGATTTGTGAATCTTCTGGCACCGCATGTTACACTCTGTCTCCCTGGTTCGGGACGTCTTGTGTTCATTAAAACCACCGGAGCGCAGGCGCGGTCCAAAGCATTGTCCGGATCGGGCCACGGCTTTTTCGTATGCCTTCAACCGCCATGAACGGGAGAAAGAATTATGTTGGAGAATATGCTGGGTGAAATCCCCTGCGCGCATATTCCGTGCGCGTTTTTCATGGGCGATTTCAATTCGGGAAAATCCGCGATGATGAACGCGCTGGCGCGCCGGGAAGTGCTCCCGGCGGGCCGCGAGGAAAGCCATGCGCTGCCGACGCTGCTGGCGCGCGCCAACACGGCCTGTGCCGAGTATGCGGCGTTGTCATGCGGCGGCGAAACCATTTCCGTCACCCATGAGGAATTTCTGGGCATTCGGCGGACCGAAGGCAATCCGGAAGGCCACCGCGCCCTAGCCGCGCGGATACCGGGCTTCCCTTTTCAAAGCCTGGCTTTGGCGGATACGGCGGGCATGTCGAGCGACGCGCTGGAAACGGCGCGGTTATCAGGCCTGGATGACGCGCGGCTGGGGTTCCTGGTGGTGGTGACCGACATCGAGTATTGGTCGGCCAAGCACACGATGGAATTTATCGCGGCGCATCAGGACGTATTCGGCGCCGCGATGGTGGTGGTGGCGAACAAGGCGGATTTATTGAATGCCGGGGAAATCCGGCGGGTGGCGGACCGCGCGGCGAAACGCCTGGAGGATTTCGGCATCCGGCCCGCGCCGCGGTTCCTGCCGGTATCGGCGCGTCTCGAAGCGGCGCGCGGTTCGGAGCATCATGAATATCGCGCGCGCATCAAGCGCGAAGTGCGCGATCTTTGCGACGCGGGCTTTGACGCCTTGCGCGTGGCCTTGTATGAATTTGAAGCGGCCCAGGGCCCGGGCGCGTTTTGCCCGCCGTTCGGCGAGCTATTCACCACCCCCCTGATTGCCTCGTTCATCCGCACACAGCAAGGAGCCTAACCATGAAATTTGAAGAACATGAAACGCGCCGGCAATGGACGCTCTCCGCACTGGAAACGTTGAATCAATTCGTCAAATCCGACGCCGACTTTCACGGCAACCGGGCGTATGAGCAGAAAGCCATCGGATTCCAGCATCAAATCCTTGAGGACGGCAAGTACCGGGTGGTATTTCTCGGCGTATTCAACGTAGGGAAATCCTCCGCCATCAACGCGTTCCTCGGCGGGGCCTATCTGCCGATGGACGTGGAGGAGTGTACCTCGAAACTGACGTTCATCCAGCGCGGCGACGCCCTGCAATTGGTCATCACGTTGACGCAGACCGCGACGCCCGATGAAATTTCCGCCCTGCAAAGCCTCTTCAACACCATTCCCGCCACCGTGACCATCGAGCAGGATGGGCGCACCCTGCGCGTGGCCTATGGCACGGATTTGCCCGATGCCATGCGCAAGAGTCTTGAACCGCTGGTGACGGTGCTGGCGGACGAAGATTTCCCGCACCTCGCCCCCCTGCGGGATAAGATCGAGGAGATCAGCCTCTGCCTGCCCTCGTCGGTACTGGAAGAGGATATCGTGTTCCTGGACACGCCGGGCGTCCACAGCGTTTCGGAAACGCGCCAGGAAATCACCTACAACATTCTCGAACACAGCCATCTGGTGATCATGTTCGTGGACAGCGGGCTTGCCGGGAACATCCACGACCTCAATTTCATCAAGCGCATCATCACCTTGCGCGGACGGCGTGTCTTTTTTGTGCTGAACAAGGCGGACAAGCTGGAAAACGATGAGATTGACATTCGGGGCGCGCGCGGCCCCGCGTGGAGCCTGCTGCAGGCCTTCAAGCGCCACGGCATCCCGGAAGACTCCGAAGTTTTCTTCTTGTCGGGATACCGCGCACTGCGCGCCCAACAGCTCAGCCTCGGCCACGCCTCGCTGGAGGACCTGCTCGGCGACAACCGCCTGTGCATCCCCACCGGCATCGCCGAACGCATCGCCAAGAGCGAGGAGCCCGCGCGCGACCTCGCCGCCTACCTGATGGGCCAAAGCCGCCTGCCGTATCTCAAGGAGCGGCTGTTGGACTATTTGCTGAATGAAAACAAGGCGGGCGCCGTGATCGAAACGGCGGCGCGCTTTATCGGCGACCGGGCCAGCAGTTTCTTGATCAGCCTGGACAATGAACTGGCCCTGGCGAAAGACCCGGCCAAATTCGAGGAACTCCGCCGGAACCGCGAACGGCTCACGGACAAGCTGGAGGCAATCCGCACCACGGTCCAGCGTGTGCTGGCGCGTTACGCGGTGTTCAGCAAGGGCGGCGAATACGAAGGCAACACCTTCCGGGGCTATGAGGGCGATTTCCGCGCCGCCCTCCACGAAGGGGCGATCACGGAGAACGTCGTCCAGCCCCTGCTTGCATGGCTGCGCGAGGACAATCATCTGCGCGAGGCGCGGCGGAGCAAATTCAAGACCCTCTGCGCCCAGACCGAACACCAGGTGGACCTGTTTGTTTCGGGCATCCTCGCGGACCTCTATAAAACCATCGAGGCCATTGAAGCGGAAACCCGGTCCGCCATCGCCGAACAACTCGGCCAGGTCCGTGAACTCCAGCTTCATATGACCGAACTCAGCACCCTCGACATGGCCAATATCTCCACCTCCATTGCCGGAAGCTATGCCGCCTTTGGCGTGGGCGGCGCGCTCGCCGGGGTGGCCGGCGGCGCGATTGTGGGCTCCGTGCTTCCCGTCATCGGCACCGCCATCGGGGCGGGCTTGGGCGCCTTGGCCGGGGCCATCGGCGGATTTGTCGCGCGATTGGCCTGGAGCGAGGAACGCTGGATTCGCAAGCTGGAGCCGATCATCCGGGAGAATGTCAAAAACATGCTCATCCTGGGCGGAATTAACCGCGAAGGCAAGCCCATCAAGCCGGTGGATGCCGCGGTAACGGAATATCTGAACCAGCGCGCGGATACCTTCCGCCAGGCGCTGGAAGAAGAGGTGGAAAACACCATCACCCGTGTTCAGGAGGAATATGACGGCCTGATCGCCCGCGAAGAGGAAATCCGCCGCGAACGGGAAGCCATCATTGACCGGCTCGAACCCAAAGCCAACATGTTGCGCGATCTCCGCGCCAACGCACAAACCATCATCCGAGAGATTACCGCGCCGGCCGGCCTCGGATAACGCGTGGAAGAACCCCGCCGCCATCGCGCTTGGGCTTCATCATGCCAGGGTGCGGTTGCGGACGCGCTCGTAGGTGCTCCAGAATTTTCGCACGCGGTCCAGGGTGCGTTCTCCGAGAGTTTCGGGGGAGTAGGCCGCGATGACGAAGAGGCGGGTCAACTCCAGGGCTTCTTCGCGCAGCGTGCGGAGTTCTTCGGGAAATGAATCAATGAACTCGTAGGGCGTCTGTCCAATCTGCCGCGGCACGCCCAGATCATAGGCCAGCGCGCAGAGTGCCTCATAGGCATACGCGACATGGTCCGCCGCCGTCATGACCGTTTTTGTGTCCGTCCGGCCCATGGAATTCCGGTATTTTCCGGAGGTGGCGATGCCGCGCTGGATTCGGATGTTACGCTTGCGTTGGGGCAGCGACGGCAGGCGCGTGAGGCGGGTCAGTGTTTTATCCACCCCCCCCAACAGGCGGAGGACCCAGCGGGGATACCGCTGGTGTCGTGCCGCGGCGCGCGCGGCGAAGGCCGCCACGCCCTTGATGCCCGCATACACAAAGAACAGGCACAAGAGGATCAGGACTGCCTTCCCCAGGCGGTCCATGAATTGGGATTGTTCGAGAAGTTGCACCGGCGTGGCCGACACCTGGGAGAGTTGGAAGGTGGACCCGCGCGACCAGAAATCGGTCTGGTGATGGTCCACGTACGCGATGCCGGGCAGGGCGGGCTTGGGGAGTTGCGCGGCCGCCACCAGCACCACGGCAATCATGACCATGCCCAGGCAAATCCAAAACGCGCCGATGCCGCGCGGCATGGCCACGCCGCGCGCGCGGAAGAATTCGCGCAACCCGCCCAGGCTGGTCAACAGGAGCAGGGTCAGCGCGGAGACGATGTACACGCCCATGTAGAAGGCGCCGGCCATGACCATTTGTTCGCCGCCGTGTTGAACGATGCGCAATCCGGCGGCGAAAATGAACATCACGGGCACGGAGAAATACAGGATGGAAATGCCCGGATGGCGTTTGGGCAGACGGTCCTTGAGGGCCGCCTTGGATTTGGGTTCCGCTTTCGTTTTAGGCGTATAGCCGTCCAGCGGATCATAGGGTTCAAGAATAAAACCGAGTTCATCCGCTTTGCGCGGCTTGGGTTTGGGCGCGGCTTCGGGCGCGTGCTGCATCGCATTCCGCAGCCGCCGCGCCGTGCCGGTGAGAATGCCCTCATCGCCCGCCGAACGGTTTTCATCCACGCAACACTCATGCGTGAGGCGGTTCACCAACCACCAGAGGAAAATGACAATCGCCATATTAAACGTGGTGGCGAGATAGGGGTTGCTATTCATAAAATTCCGCGTAACGGAACCCATGTCGTAGGCGCCGGTGGTGGTGAAGGTGTACATGCCGATGGCGAAGGCCAGCGCCGCCATGTACAACATGGACTCTTCCGAGCCATCGCGCGCAATCAGCCGGTTGAGCGCCACCACGCCCATAACGAAACAGAACGCGACAAAGCGCAACCCGGTGTCATTGACCTCGGTGTAGACATACCGGACGTCGAGCAGGAAAAAAATCACGGCGTAGACCATGATGAAGATCATTACGGGCGTGAGCGCGTCAAGTATCCAGTCGGTCAGGGTGCGTGGCGGCTTCGCGGGGACATGTCCGTATTTTTTCCCCGCCAGGGACTGAAAATCGGTGGCCTCGGGCGCCTTCGCCCTGGGCGCCACCGTGGCGGTGCTCAACAACGACTCGAAGCCCGGATCGGGCGCGGACAGCAGCGACTGGAAATCCGTCGGCGGCCCGGTGTCCGCCGGCGGCTTATAGTCTGGCTGATACGGTTCCGGGCACATAGATACTCCGCCTGTCCATCGGGCCGTTTGCGCTACGTGAGCACGGCATCACAGTATCCTTGGAATACATTGCGGGTCAATTTCTTTTGGGCGTGCCTGAAAGACAGGCAAAACCCAATAGGACCCCGGTAAACAGCACCACGAGAAAATCGCTGAAATGCCCCTTGGACGACGCCCCCGGACCGCAACCCGCCGCCGTCTCCGCCTTCGGGGTGTCTATGCCTGTGCCCTGTAAGTCAAGCGTAACGGATTCAATCCCCGCGCCGGTGAAAACCAGCGCGGCTGTATGTTCCCCCGCACCGGCCGGCGCATACCGCACGGTGACGAACGCGCTTTCATTCGCAATCAGGGAATAGGAGGCTGTGCCGGACACCGAAAAATTGCCCAGCGGATCCACCACAGAGGCGGCGCCCGTCAAGACACCCGTGCCGGTATTGGTCACCTGCACCACGCTGTTCACAAACTGGCCCGCCTCGACGCTTCCCATCAACAAGCCTTGGCGGGGCGCGGGTGACAACGTAATCACCGGCTCGGCCACTTCAAAGGGGGCCATAAGGGAAAGCGCCGTGGCCTCGGCCTCGAGGGCATCCCCAACGGCTTGCACGTTTTTGAAGTTCGCGCGGCTCCAGGAACCGCTTCCCGGTTCGAGGCGGATGCTCATGTCCGCGCCGGAGGTATGGACAAAGGAGGTAGGGAATGAATAAAACACGGGCCGCAATCCGTCCGTGAAGGTCAGGCCATTCAATTCGATATGCACCGGATGTTCGCGAATCCGCGCGGGGGCCACCTCCACAAATGGGAATTCCGATCCCTCACGGACCAGCACACTGATCTCGAAAAAAAACCCGCCGGAAACCAAGGCATCCCCTGGCAACGGCAGGACGGCGTCCGGGTTCTCCGTCAGAATCTGGTACTCCCGGCAGCCCGCTTTCACCACCAGCACCGTCTGCCCCACCCCGCCCATAATTTCGCGGGGGCAGGCCACCTTTATATATTGTCCGGCATGCTTGGGAATGGGCACGGACAATTCCACCATGGCTTCTTTTTCCGTTGTTTCCCCCGTGAACCAGGTGATCATGGAAAGTATCGAGTTGCAGACGGTTCCTTCCGCCTCGAACGTAAGCGTATCCAGTTCCCCTTGCAGGCAATTCAAGGGATCGGTATAGCACTCCACGGGTTCATCTTTGACAGCATCCGCCGCCAGGGCGCCCCCTCCCAGGCACAGGATGAGCATCATGCCCAACAATATTCGCATCATTACGTTCTTCCGATGGTATGGATACAACCGTCACTCCGGACATAACCCCATTATAGCACCATGCCGGGATATTTCATGGTTATTGTATTTCTAGCGGGACGGGATGCGATACAAGGTGTGCTGGCCTCCCTGGAGCACCGGTTCCAGGGCGAGGGGATATTCCCTGGGGGAAACGACATAGGAAAAATGGTACTCCTGGCCGATTCGTTGCCACTCCTCCCGGCTTCGCTTGGGCCAGGCCTCCAAGGTCCACGGTTGCGCGGCATCCACCTCGATTCCATAGATGTCGTGGTGGAGTTTCTTGATGGATGGGGCCAGATTCGGCAGATAGGTCATGAGATACGGGGTCTGATAATCCGCCATGATCGGATGCCGGGTGTGGGCAAGCCATTCAATGTCCCAATAGGGCGTGACCAAAAGCGCGTTCGGCACCCCTTGGGCCTCCAGGTACCGGACAATATCATTTTGGATCGGGGCAACAGGCAACGACGTTCTCGAACGCGCTTCACGAACCAGCAACGTCACGGTGATTATAATCAGTAACGCACACATGGCGTATGTTCCGAAGCGTTTCTGGTTCAGGGTGATTAAAGAGGAAACAACTACCACACACGCCCCCACCACAAAACACGCTGCGCCAAATTGATGATAGTACGCCAGCGCCAGGAATGCCGCCAGCATGCCGATAGTCCACAAAGTACAACTTTTTAAACAAGTGCGCTCCCAAGTGCAACTTGGGAACGAGGGAACTTTTTTGTCATTGCGAGGAGTCTTCGACGAAGCAATCTCACTCTTGCCACGATCAGAATCATCCGAGATTGCTTCGTCTCTGCGTTCCTCGCAATGACAGGAAGTGCCATTTCTCAGTTCGAGCCAGACCGCGGCGGCCGCGCCGCCCGTCAGTGCGAAGAGGAGGCTGTCGGTGGTGGTGAAATACCGCACGGCGATATTTTCAGGCAGAACAAGGCGGATAAGCGGCAATAGCGCGGCGGCGAGAAGCAGAAGCGGGAGCAATCCATCACCATAAGGGGTTTGATCCCCGTTTTTTCTGTTCAACGTCAATGCCGCCAGTGAAACGGCGATTAGCAGCAACGGAAGATGATTCAGCAAGCGGTAGGGCATCCAACCAATGAGCAGAAACGGTATTTTCGGCCCCATTATCGAATGAATCGTGAAAATACCGAGAACTGCGCCCGTTGCCGACAATGCATAAAGCCCGACCGGAATGTAGCTCCGAATTTTATTTTGGAGGGGGGATGTTTCGGCAGTATGTATTTCATTCTCCGAATTGGAATTCAGAGTTGCCGCGCGTGGCACCCAGATCAATCCTCCGACGATAAAAAGCAGCATAAAGGCAAGAATCAGCGGAGGCTCAAATGCGCCAAAACGTGGGAAGGCACGATGTACATCACGCATCGCGGAAAAGGCCGACCAGATCGGCCAAGGATCGCCTTGGGCGGCATACCCCCCGCTCTCTGGCGGGGGAACATGGAAGCCTTGTGTGATCGCCCAGAAGGCAACGCACACCAGAAAGCCCGCCCCGCCCCAAACGATGGCTTTCCGGCAGGCTATGCGCCGGTTCGAGCGCCATTCGATAAAAAACAGCACGGTGGCCACAAAGGCTATTGGCGGTATTTGCCCCATATGCACGGCGGGCATCAACCCTAAAAGAAACCAGGACGCGCGCCCGGCGCCGGCGATAAACAATGTCAATATAAGCAAGGCATATCCCATACCGATGGGCCCCACACTGAATATATGGGGCCAGACTACAATGGGATAATAGCTTTGAAACGGCTGATGCACCTCCAGCAACACCAGCACGGCGGCGATATGGCCGCACATCGCTTTTCGCGTCAACAGACCGCCCAACAAAAACACAGGAACTACACTGGAGGCTAATTCCAGGATGTTCCGCAGGCCGCACAGCACTGCGGGACTCGGTAGCACGGCCAGCCAGGCCGCGGAGAGATAGAGTTGCAGACTGAACACATTACGGACATACCGGTAAAAAGGATGCCCTTCGGGATACGGCGCTTGCCGCGTAATCGCCAAGGCATGTTCATACGTCTCATCCCACCGAATCCCCCGTAACATGACCGCCAGCACACAAAACAACACCCATCCCGCAACGCCCCACCAAAGGCGCCGCTTCAATAGGTTATCGTCCTCGCCGCTCCATTGCATAAAAGTGTTCATTCCATACTTTATGCGGGAAGATTGCTTATCGTAATTTCTTGCATGTCAATTTTGCCGTCCGCATTATCGATACTGATACCATCCATTTTCCCCGATGCGTCGTAATCCAACACCATCCCTTTGGAAACCTCATCGCTTTGCACGCCTGGGGTGGAAGATAACTCGATATAGAGGGAATTCGTTTTTAGATAATACTTAAGCTTCATGATTTAACCATACCCTGAGTAGATGGGCTATTCAAGATTTTTTCTGGAAAAAGCGGGGTCATCTTTTGAACGCCCGCCCTATCGTGTTACCATGCTCCCATGAAAAACGCGTATTGGTTTGCATTGGCCGCTGCGGCGCTGGCCGCCGCCTTTCTAGTAAAAAGCCCGTACATGGCGTTTGCCATGTATGCGTTCCTGTTGTTGATCGGGTTGGCCAATCTCTCCTCGCTGGCGTGGCTGGCGGGACTGGACTGTGAACGGAGCATCACGCGGACCACGCTCCAGCAAGGTGATGACACGGAGGTGGAGGTCACCGTTAAAAACACCCGCGGCTGGCCGATTCCCTGGATTTTTTTCGAGGATTATCATCCGGCGGATTTTCCCCGGCGCGGGGAGAACAAGCGGCTCGCGATCCTTATGCCGGGGCGTTCCGTGACGCTCCGGTACACGCTGACGTGCCCCCGGCGCGGCTACCACCGAATTGGCCCCCTGCTCATGGAGTCCGGCGACTTGTTCGGCCTGCAGAAACGATTCCGCACCGGGGAACGCCAGGAATATGTGGCGGTGCTGCCCACCGTGGCGTACATTGACACATTCAACATTTCGGCCAAACGGCCCCAGGGGCCGGTGCGCATTTCCAACCGGGTCTACGCCGATCCCACGCGCATCAACAACATCCGGGAATACGCCCCCGGCGATCCGCTGAACACCATCCACTGGAAAGCCACGGCGCGGACCGGCACGCTGCACGTGAAGACCCACGACCCCTCGAGCGTCCAAGGCGGCACCCTGATTCTCGATCTGCATGAAGAGAGTTATGTCCCCGAGGAAAAAGAAGAGCGCATGGAACTCGCCATCACCACGGCGGCTTCGATTGCCTATCTGCTGCAGATGTCCGGGGAGCAGGTGGGAATGATTACCAATGCGCGCGACGCGGCGGACGTGGCGCGGTATGAAGTGGCGCAACAGGAGGCCTTGTCGCGCGCGGAAGCGGACCAGAGCGTGCTGGGCGAGGACGAGTCCACCCGCATCAGCCCGCTCTCCGTGGCCACGGCCCGCAGCCCCGTCCAGGCGATGAAGATCATCGAGAATCTGGCGCGGGTGCTGCCGGGGCGCGGCCTGGATGCCGAGCGCATGGTTCTTTCGGAATTCCGGCGTTTGCCGCGCGACGCCGCCCTGTTGCCGGTGGTGCCCATTGTGACGGAAAGTTTTGCGCTGACCCTCGCCTTGATGAAAGAATCCGGATTCAACGTGACGGTGTTCTTTGTCAAGCATCAGCGCGGTTACGAGGAGGCGGCGCGCCTGCTCGCGCCGTATGACATTCACGTATTCCACATCGAGCACGAATGGAACTTGCATGAAATCTCGCCCGCGAAAATCGGGCAATAAATCAGGAGAGAAGAACGATGAAAAAACCCATGCTCGCAGGACTCATGTTCGCCTTGATCGCGCCAATGCTCGCGTATGCGGCGGCGGAGGTCTTTCACACCGTCGTGGTTCCGGCCGGGCCGCAAAATCCCCGCAATAGCGAGGCCGCCATTATTCCTTTGAGCGATGGGCGGCTGCTTTTGGGATGGACGGAATTCTATGCGGGCAACGCGGCGGATCACGGTCCGGCGCGCATTTCCGGACTCCTCTCCAGCGATGGTGGACATACGTGGGGCGGCAAATACACGCTGGTGGAAAACGACGGCGGGTGCAATGTGATGGAAGTGAATTTCCTGCGCCTGAAAAACAACGATATCGCCCTGTTCCACTGCCAGAAGAACAGCGAAGAGAAAGACTGCCGCGTGATGATGCGCATCTCCAAGGATGAAGGAAAAAACTTCGGTCCCGCCAAGCAACTGAGCCCCGAAGGTAAATACACCGGTCTCACCAACGGGCGCAGCCTCCGCTTGAAATCGGGCCGCATCCTGCTCGAAGCGTGGGAAGACGGGTACAGCTATTGCTATCTCTCCGATGACGATGGGGCCACTTGGCGTGAGAGCCAGCGCATCAAGCCGGAAAAAGGCTCGTGGGAACCCGCCTGCATCGAACTCAAAGATGGGCGCGTGATGATGATGACCCGTACGGGGATGGGCGGCCAGTTCAAGAGCCTGTCCACCGACGGCGGCGACCATTGGAGTGAGCCGGTGTTGAGCCCGCTCGTGGGCACGGCCGCGCCGGTCTCCTTGAGCCGCGTCCCCACTACAGGCGATATCCTGGCCGTGTGGAACCACAACCCTGGAAAGAGCGGGCGCAACCCGTTTACCGCCGCCATCTCCAAGGATGAAGGCGAGACGTGGGAACACTTCAAGAACATCGAAGACGCGGCGGATGATCAGTGGGCCTATCCCGCCGTCACGTGGGTGAACAATCACGCCCTCCTCACCTACTTCAATTACAAAGGCGGGCTTAACCTGCTGCTGAAAGATTTACCCGCTGCCTGGTTTTATGAATAATACCCCGAAAAATATGGAAAGGGACCTGCATGATTGATCCGAGTTGGCAGACGATAAAAGCCGCGTTGCGCGAAGTGCTGGAAGAAGAAATGGGTGTCACCGGCTTTGAGATGACCCTGCGCTTTGAAAACGGCACGCTGATATTTAAACCCGCCGATCCTTCCCTGAAAAGCAAAGACGTGCCCATCGAGGCGTTTTTCAAAAAAATCACCTCCGTGCGCGAAAAACTCCGCGTGCTCGAACAAAAAATCAACAGCCACGAACGCCTGTCCACCGAAGACAAAGCCGAATTCCAGGGGCTCATCACCCGTGCCTATGGAAGCCTCACCACCTTTAATTTTCTCTTCAAGGAGGAAGAAGATCATTTCGAGGGCATGAAAAGCTAAATTACATCTTTCAGAAAAAAATACCTATTGCTGCAAGCTGATGCGATACAGCAAATTTTTCTCACTCATACACGTGGTCCAGACAATTAGGCTTCAGGAGCACCAAATTCAATGAATTCCGTCCAGATATCCCCAAAACGTGCGTTGAATTCTTTTATCTTTCTTTTTTTCATATTTTCATTGTCTGGATACAAGAATCTGACACGGTGTGTTCTAGGATCAACAAATACCCGGACCTCCAGCGCATCTATTGTTTCTGAATCTACAGTAAGTGGATTTGAGAAACTTTGTCTGTGCCAGTCTTGCAAGGCATCACACATTGCGAGAAGTAAGGCAAGTGGAGTCTCTTGAGTAATTTGGAAAAACCGAAGTATCGGGCAACCACGTGAAACATCCGCAGCCCGATGAAGATTACCTCCAACAGATCCTGCGGGTTCCGGGTATATGTTGTGCGCTGTAATTGCTGTTAGAATATGATCAAACGATTGTTTATCATGTGCCCAAAGTGCCGAATCATATGATTCGGGCCATTCAAGCACACGTTTTATTACTTCCGGTGATACACCTGCTCTTACGTTTTCCCTGATTTGACCGCCTCTTTTTTTAATCTCGTTGGCCCATTCATCATGGGCTTCTTTAACAGCATTTAGGATTGCGGCAGATACAATACCATGATCAAGAAATGCTGGTCTTCCTCCTGATGCCACTAAAGAACCACGTGGTTCAGTGCTTCGAAGAAAATTAAAAATCTCTTTGAGTCCACCTCTTCCAAGTTTTAGCTTTTCTTCACTTTCTGCCGAGATTACGTCAAAAACATGCGACTTTTCTACTACATCGATCTTCTTTAAATCATGTTCTTCGCCTTCTTTTTTATTAGTAAGATCGCCTTTTTGGGGGACATGAAACTTGTCAGGAATGGGTCCACCTTTCAAATCTAAAACAATAGCGTCACTCTCTGATTTAAAAAACACATAATCGTCAGAACGCGGATCGCCCTTAGATAAAATGGCCCAGGAAATAAAATCTTGGTGATAGGTATTCAATTTTTGAATTGTGTTTATCCGAACATTCGGTTTGTCACTTTCAAGTGGATAACCAATATCGTGTGATAGTGCAGTAATCATCCATTCCCGTGCAAAATCCCAATCAAGAACTGGCAACTGCAGATCTTCATTCCCTTGAATCATCCGTCGTATTTGCGGACATTCGGTGTATAAAAACCACCCTAACAAATAAACGTAAACAACATGAACTGTGTGATCGCGATAAGCGGGATAAAATACACCCAGCCATTCCTGGTTCAGCAAGTATTTTACCCAACTGGACAGGGCGCCAACTTTACCTCGTCCAAGGGTCTCTTCCACTATCTTAACGGCGAGCCGTGTGCGCACCTCAGCCTTTCGGCATATGAGAAAATCCCTGATTAATTCAAGTAGACCGTTGTCAAGTAAGGTTGTGCAACCTGCAGGAGGTTTTTGAGAACGATTGAGTAATTTATTCAAAGAGTAAAAAATGGCACTATTGATGCCCTCGAACCATCCTTTTCGTGCAATACTCGGTGGAAGCAAGGCAACACAGTGTTCGATTTCAATTCGCTGATCCTTCTCTGATTGCAGAGAACAACCACAATCTATTGCAAGTTGGTTAAGTTGATCTCGGGATTTCACAGCGAGTCCTACATCACCTCTTGCCTCCAATTCGATCGCAACGGATCCGGTTGCAAATTCCCAAAGACCGTGATTGGTCTCTTCTTTTTTGTTCTGTTCCAGAGTTTCGATCAATCCAGAATAATATTTAAAAAGGAACTCGAAATCAGAAAGCGGTCTGCACGATCCCAATGGCGCATCGATCCAATGTGCGCCTCGGGCATGATCTCCTACGTGTGCATGCACCACATATGGCCCAATTTGTTCAAGGAGTCTCTGCGTTTTGATCTTTGCATTGACGAACTCATCGGGTTTTTCACGATCCAACGTGACAAGAAGATGGCACCAGTCAAGATTGATACCAAAGTGATTTCGGATTTCCTCGCGGTACCCGTTGAGTATGGCAGTACCTGTTGGTCCTCGAACAAGAGCCTTGCGAAGCATATTCGTACACTGAAGATCTTTTGCCAATGCTAGAATATCGGGTTCAAGCTCAAGGCCGATGGCCACTTGTGGAAACTCTTCTAATTCCCTATATGACCGCTCGAATGCATGCCAGACTCCGTCAACGAACCGGGACTCGATCTTCTTGACTGTGTCCTGATCTTCCAGGTCTGAGACAAGCCCCTCGTCACCTGTGAATTCTATCAGTACACGGCGGCCGCAAACAATCTCCACAACTTGTACGCCAAGTATATTTGCGGCTATAAGACTCGTCGCCAAATTATTGATTGCGACTTGCCAGAGGCATTCGCCTGTAAGGTGATCTTGATCATCAGATGTGTTACTGATATTGGGAAAATTAGTTGCGAACGCAGGTACAATCAGTGAGACACTCTCATTGGAAGTCACTGCTTCCGCAATCTCACCGGCAAGCAATTGTCCAAGTGTTTTCAAAGTTCCTTTTTGTTTGTGGACTTCGTCCAATGGGCTGCCTGACTTGACGAGGCTGAGCGCCGCACGTATATCACTTTCAGCGATAATGACATCAACTGCCCTAAAACCCCGGTCTCGGAGTTTATAGCATAGGCTCTGCAGCCCTGGGAAAGGACGCTCGCTTCTTTGAGTTACCTCTATAGAGGATATAACAGAAATCATGTCACGCCACCTCCGCTTCGCTGAGGTCCCCCAACATAGGCCGCACGGGTTTCAATCTTCGTTTCAACTTTATTATCTCGTTTGTACATCGAGATAGTTGCCGGAATACCATCTTTTGTGGTACCAAATATCGTAACACTCTGGCCCTGCGTATCGTACTCACCTCGGAATTGCGAGTCTTCGCGGATATCCAGGATAGACCCATGAACACTGGCCTTCTCGGTTGCTTCCTGTATAATCCAAACGTATGGCGGAATATCAATCATGCGCAAGTATTCCCGGAGTTTTCTCTCTTCTGATACAAAGCCCGGTACCGTCGTCCTTGTTAGGTACTGTTGCTGAAAAATGTGATGCAGCAAAAAACCCCTCAACTGACTGCGATCACGAAGGAAAACTTGGCAATTTTCGGGAGATTTAATCTTTTGCCTCTTCGTTAGAATTTATGGGTCACCTCCGGCTCCGGGAGATGTCCAAG
>CAYYRW010000014.1:0-140070 GCA_964474205.1 uncultured Nitrospirales bacterium
TAAATACAGGCAAATGTCGCAACAATACCGACACTAACCGATCACGAATGTAGGACTTAATAGGACCAATAAGACTTGTTGGACGTATAAGAGTGATGGCAGGATGAATTTGTTCGAAAAGAGGATGGCGGGTAGCGGGTGGCAGTACGAGAAGATATACTTTTCCTTGAGAAACGTACTACACTGCTTTTATGAGTAGACGTTCCGTTCACGCCGAAGCATTACTTTTTTGCCGGGCTCGATGGGCCATGGCGTTTTTGTGCGCCTTGACCGCAATGGGCGAAGCCCCCATGCCCGCCGAGATGCCCAAGACGGTGCTCTGTGCGCCGTTGAACGCCACGTATGCGGCCAATCACCTTCAGTATTGGCGGGATAAAGGTTTTGACGGGTTCGTTTTTTACGGGATTTGGGACCGGCTCGACCGGGAATTGCCGGTCCCCCAAGGAGCGGGCGCGGAGGACCCTCCGCTGCTCCGGGAAATACGTCTTGCGAATGAGCGCCTGTGCGAAGCGGCCCTGAACCGGAATTTCCTGTATGTGGCGCTCGACCCGGACGACAAATGGTTTGTTCCGTGGGGTCAACTGCACCCGGCGGAGGCGCGCTTTCGCGCGGCGGGGGAGTTTTGCCGCAAAGCGGGTTTGCGCGGGATTGTCTTTGATATCCGTCCCGATAATCTGCTCCATGATTTCCGGTGGGACGGATATGATCTGGCGATCACGCCGCCTGAACAACTGCGGGAAGGCGCTCGGGACTTCGGGCGCCGGGTGCTGCGCGCGTTTATCGGCGCGTATTCCGATGCGGAAGTGTTGTTTCTGGCCGATTCCCTGAAAAATGCCGGACCGCTATGTCTTGACCTGTTGGACGGTTTGGTGGAATCGGTGGGGGTGGCCAGCGGCATTCCCTTGCGGCTGTTGACCGCCGAAGAACCGTCGGCGGTCGCCCCCAGACGGGTTGCTTCCTACGCTTCAAACACCCAACATTTTGTATTAAATCATTTATCGCCGGAGAATCAACAGCGCTGGAAAAACCAGGGCGGGATATCGTTAGGCCTGAAACCCATCGGATATCGTGATGGGAAGCCTGTCCAATACCATACCCTGGAAGAGTTCCGGGTGCAATTGGCTGCGGCAAAAGCGGTATCCACGGGCTATGTCTGGGTGGATGGCCGCGAAGGGGGTTGGTGGAGTCTGGAGGCACGCGAAGCACAGAACTATGGCCCTCTGCTTCAGGGGGGGGCCGCAGCCATTGTGGAAACGCCCTTGTGGCCCGCCGAGTTTGGGAGTTTCACGGTGAAAACGCCACTGGATGAATATACCCGGGTGGGAACGTACAACGGTGCGGACCTCTTTGGCAGCCGGGACGGCGTGGCCGCCGTGTTTTGGACCGGCCTGAAGGAGGCGCTGGTTATTCCGGAGCGCGATGCCGCCGTACCGGTGGTATTGCTGCGGTCTGGAGAACAACGCCTCGTGGCAGCAGCCGAAGGCAACGTCACACTGGACCCCATACAAGAGCCGATACTGCTCAAAACGCTTCCGTTCCGGACTTGGGGGCTTCCCGCATGCCTATGGATGGAGGCGGAATCAGAGCTTACGCCGAAAAGGCCCCGTGCGCCGTTGCGTTTTGGTTTCTCCAACCGTTCCGAATTGTCGGTCCAGGGGATGTTGGAAGTCACCGCGCCCCGGAAGTACAGCATTGGCAAAGCCCTGTTTTCCGTGGAGACACCCGCAGGCGGGAACGTTTCGTTTCAGCGCACCCTGCAAGGCTTGTTTCATCTGGACAGGACGCTGGATTTTCGCATGACGTTCACCGTGCCCGGCGGAAGCCTGATCGAACGCACCTTCACGCTCGAGGCGGCGCCGGCCTTGGAGTGGGCCGTGCGCGCGGATGCCGCTCCGGCATGCGGTCTGGCCATCACGGATTTTGAAGGCGACCGGATTCAGGAGATTCTTTTCTCGAGCGCGCGGGGCGGCCTGCATTGTGTGGATGCGCTGGGTGCGTTGAAATGGGAGCAACGGTTCAGCGCGGGGTTTCAGACCGCTCCGGTTCCCGGACGAACCAAGAATGGGATAGCTTGTGTGGCAGTGGGCGACCTCAAGGGTAATCTGCACGTGTTTGACGGTCAGGGCGCGGCATTGGGGTCGCTTTCGTTGGGGGCGGCTTGTGTTCCGCGCGCCCTTCTATTCGCGGACTTGATGGATCAACATTTTGATGCGGTGGTGGCGGGCTTGACGGACCGCCGGATCGTATTTCTGCCGGGCGGCACGGAGGCCGGATGGGACTATCGCGCGGAGGGCAAGGTCCACTCCCTGGGCTGCGCGGGCAAGAGCGGCGATCTGCTTTACCCCACAGTGCGGGGCAATATTTATGCGGCTCTTGGCAAGCCGAAAAATGAATTGTTGTGTTTGGATGTGACGGGGGTTCTTCGCTGGCGGGCGGACATGCCTGCACGTCCGGCAAGCCGCCCGTATGTGACGCATCCGGGAACAGAAGACCCGTATCTGGTGGCGCTTGGCATGGCGGAGGGGAAAATCCGTGCGTGGAAGGCGACGAGCGGGGTTCCCCTTTGGAAAATGGAAACAGGCTCGGAACAACCCGTTACAGACCTGCTTTATGCAGACGTGGACCCCGTGGCGGGCACGGAACTCCTCGCGGTGGACAAGGAATATGTCTACTGTTTTTCCGCGGAGCGCAAACGGTTATGGCGGGCCGAGGCGCCGGGTGCGCAGGGTCTGGCGGTGCATGTCCTGGAAAGTGAACCGTGCATTGCAGCCGGTTCGGACACGGGGATTCTCTATGGTTTTGGCGCGGGCGGACGGTTGCGCTGGCGCGATACGCGCGCGGCGGGTGCTTCCATCGGAACGCCCATTTTCCAGGATACCGATGCGGACCGCCGCGCCGAATGCATTTTCGCTTCCGAGGACCGGTTTGTGCGGTCCTTGGAACTGGGCCCGCTCAAAGCGCCGGTGCTGCCGCGCGATGCACAGGCCCTGGGGCGATGATTATCCTTATGTTCGACGATTACTCGATGACCAGGACGTTATGAATGGATAAACCGCTGATCCTCGCGGTGAGCACGCCTTCGTTCCAGGTCCATTCCAACCCCGCCTCATCCGGAGCCAGGTAACAGCGCTTGGGTTTTTCAGGCAGGGGCACGGTCACCGTGAAGGGGCCGGCATCGGGTACATGTTCCACCATATGCCGGTCCGGCGCGAGATATCCGGCGGCGGATCGGTTCACGAACTGAATATACCGCTTGCCGTCCCGCTGGCGCGCCGACATCTCGACCCACCACGGTCCCTCGATATGAATCAGGTTTTTGGGATTCAATGCCGTCAATGCCTCCCCGATAAAACTGCGCAGGCGGGGATAGTGCGCGCTGTAGTACGCGGCAAAGACCGGCCCGTACAGCGCCACCACCGCGCCGTCGCCGAAAGCATTCAGGGTGGCCGCGGGCATGTCCCGCTGATTCAACTCCGGGTCCTGTTGATACAACAGGGGGGCCAGGCTTTTGGCTTTTTTCAATTCAACGGGTTGAAACGCACCCGAGAGGGTGACCGCGCCGCCATCGGCGGGCAGCCAGCCACCTTGTGGATCGCCCGCTTTCGGCTCGACGCCCGCCAGCTTGCCGTATTGCCGGGCCACGTGCGCCCCGCTCAAAACCAGCCGCCCGCCCCGCTTCACGTAGCTCTGTAAAGCCTCCTTCACGGCTTCAGGCACATTTTCCGCCTCCGGGACAATCACCATCGGGTACTGCGCCATCCGCTCCATGAGCATTTCCTCGTTCAGGAGGTCCGCGCTGTATCCATTTTCGAGCACGGCATGCAGCGCGCCTTCCATCGCCTTGTTCGCCGGGCCGAAATTGAAGAGCGGATCGTTGTATTTATAATAGGAGGTTTCGCTGTGAAGGATGGCCACCTGTGGAATCGTATGGGTTTTGAAACAGAACTCCTTGCGCGCGCGGCAGAAATCCGCCACCCGCGCCAACAGGTCCTGATGCCATTCCGTGAGACGCCCGGAGCGCTGCGGCACATTGTAAATGAACACCGAGCCGCCCTGCGCGAGCACTTCGGAAAGTTCCTGGCACAGATGCGGAACCGGTTTCATGGTGTGCCCCTGATTGCCCGTGTTCAGGAAGCTCCACGCCATCAAGTCCCAGGGCTTTCCGCGGCTGGAAAGGAACCGGCCTTCGGCACAGGCGCGCGCCGCGCCAAACGACGGATCAAAATCGCCGCTCAGGTAATCCACCGGAGCGGTGATCGGTTCCGGCTGGCGCACGCTATACATCCAATTGCTGCACACCAGGCACGCGGGTTTCGCGGCATGCACGGCATTGGCCACATTGGTGACGTGCTGTGTGAACAGGCCGCGCTGGAAGGAAAGCCATTCCTCCCAATGCGCGTCACTTCTCTTGAGAGGAATCTCCTGGATGCCTGTTTTTTCGGTAAAAGCGCTCTTGCAGGATTCGCTCCAGCAGGGATGGCTGGCCCAGTTTTCGCCGTCAATCCACATCCCGTCAATGTCATACTCCCGGACGACCTCGAGCAACTGCGGGATCATGAGGTCTTTTTCATAGGCGCAGGTCCGGCAGGTGTTGTTTTTGTCCGGTTTGCCGTCCGCGTTAATGCGCGCCCACTCGGGATGAACCTCGATGGCGCGGGTATCCCACACCCCGGAATAATGGATGGATAACGGGATGCCCATGTCCTTGGTCACCTGCCGCCAGATTTTCAGGGCGTCATTCACGATACCGGGCGACGGCGAACCCACTTTCGTAGGATACCCGGTGTACCCGGGATGGCCCTTGCAATCGTATTGCACAAAATCCGGCTTCACCTTTTCCAACATCGCACGGATATGTTCATAGGTGGTTTCCCGGCCCAATTCCGTGTCCTTTGCACCGGGATGAAGATCATAATGCAGCCCGAAAAAGGCGTTTTCATGCCAGTTTTCCGCCCCCATCGCCCCATTCCCCGCACACAGCATCCATCCCGCCACAAGCCCACTTGTTATCTTCCAACTCCAACCCATGGTGTTTCCTTCCGTTGGTTCCCATAGCCATTAGCCCTTGGCTGCCAAGTCTCAAACCTCTTTCAGCGCCGTTTCAAACGGGCCATAGGTTCCTTGTCCAAACAACACAAAACGGACCCGATCAATCCCTTGATGGGTTTCGAGAAATTCTTTCACCGTGCCCACGGCAATGGCCGCAGCCTCGGGAATGGGATACCCATATACCCCGCAACTGATGGCGGGAAATGATATCGTCTTCACGCCGTTTTTCAGCGCCACCTCCATACTCCGCCGGTAACAACTCGCCAGTTTCTCCGGTTCCCCGTGCGCGCCATCGCGGTAGACCGGGCCCACCGTGTGAATCACATACTTTGCGGCCATTTTCCCCGCCGTGGTGATTTTCGCGTCCCCCGTTTTACATCCGCCAAGTTTCCGGCATGCTTCGAGTATCGCCGGACCGCCCGCACGGTGAATCGCGCCGTCCACCCCGCCGCCGCCCAACAACGTTTCATTCGCCGCATTCACAATCGCGTCCACCGTTTCCCGCGTGATGTCGCCCTGGGCCACCTCGATGATTGAAGCGCCAATGGTTTTCTGCATGGCCGAATCCTCCGTCGCATTTTCCGTGATGCGCGTTTATGGTACCCGGCCCGCCCGCTTGGCGCAAACCGGGGCGGTCTCGTTCCATCTATAGGCGCGGACCAACAAAAGAGTGCCGCGGCTCCACGGAAAATGCGCTTCCTCAATTTTCCACTTCTCTCGAGCCGGAACGCGCTTATACGAAGCGCCCCTGGTTGCGCCGGATATTGGATACCCAGTGGAGAGTGTTCAGGGAATCGGGATTATAGACGTTTGCGGGGCCGGTTTTTTTTCTTTGGCGGCGGTTGGGGCGGTTCGACGGTTTCCTGGACCATTTCGCGGACGGCGCGGAGGTGTTGCTGGAGGAGGTGTTCGGGAATCTCGCGGATGAACCGGCTGGTCTTTGTGGCGCGTTCTTTGCCGTGACGTATGCGGGAGAGAGACTCGAACAAGGTGACGTGCCGTTTGGCGCGGGTGAGCG
Organism: uncultured Nitrospirales bacterium; assembly: GCA_964474205.1. Classification (GTDB taxonomy): domain Bacteria; phylum Hydrogenedentota; class Hydrogenedentia; order Hydrogenedentales; family CAILVY01; genus CAILVY01. The sequence continues at coordinate 6,068 of CAYYRW010000014.1, forward strand.
CCACGTAAAACAGGCGGCGTTCTTCTTCCAGGGAATTTTCTTTCAGGCTGTTTTCGTGCGGCAGCAGTCCGTCTTCCACGCCCATGATGAATACGAAGGGGAATTCCAGGCCCTTGGCGCTGTGGATGGTCATGAGGGATACGGACGAATGGCGGCGTTCGTCGCGGCTGGCGCGATCCTGATCCGTGTTGAGGTGGCTTTCGTCCAGGAAATTAATCAGAGAGGGTTCGAGGGCGGTTTTTTCATAGTCGCCGATGGCGTTAAGCACCAATTCCACATTCTGCCAACGGTTAATGGCCTGTTCGGCGTTTTTGCAGGTGCGATCCAATTCGCCGCGGTAGTCAATGGCCAGCACCAGATCGAGTGCGAGTTTTTGCAGGGCGCCACCCTGTTCGCGCGCCCGCTGCCGGAATTTTTGAATGATGCCGAGAAATTCGCGAATGCCCTTTTCCGCGCTGGCGGGGGCAAGACCTCGTTTCAGTACTTCCGCGAGGCCCTTGTTCAAGGACAGGTGTTCGTTACGGCAGAGATCATGCACGGTATGAAGCGTGGAATCGCCAATGCCGCGCCGGGGCATGTTAATGACGCGAAGAAACGCCGCCTCGTCATTGGGATTGGCGATTACCTTGAGATAGGAGATGATGTCGCGCACTTCGGCGCGTTCGAAGAAGTCCTGCCCGCCAAACACCACGTAGGGAATGCCCGCCCGGCGGAACGCGATTTCCAGGGGTTTCGATTGAATGTTCGACCGGTAGAGCAAGGCGAACTCGTTGAAGGGCGTTTTGCTTTTGCTCTGAATGTAGCGAAGCCATTTCACACACTCTTCCGCTTCCGCCTCTTCATCCCGCGTGACAATCCAATCGATGACACGCCCCGCCTCGTGGTCCGACCACAACCGTTTATCACGGCGCGCCTGGTTATTTTTAATGACGTGATTCGCGGCTTCCAGAATCGTGCCGGTGGAGCGGTAATTCTGGTCCAACGTGATTACGCGGGCCTCCGGAAAGTCGCGTTCCAGGTCCAGAATGTTCCGGGTGTCCGCGCCCCGCCACCCATAGATGGATTGGTCATCGTCGCCGACCACGCACAGATTACGGTGGTCCGCCACCAGTTCCCGCAGTAATTCGTATTGAACCCGGTTGGTGTCCTGGTATTCATCCACCATCACAAAGCGGAATTGTTTCCGGGCCGCGGCAATACATTTCGGATGCTCCCGCCACAGCCGGAGGGTGAGCAGCAGCAAATCGTCAAAATCCAGGCTGTTGGCCGCGCGGAGGGCCGACTGATATCGCGCATACACCTCGGCAAGACTGGCGGCGTACTTTTCCTCCGTGGCATTGCGTACTGGCGTGGCGCTTGGGGTGTCTCCTTCGGGCATGCGGTTTTTTTGGAGGCTGATGGCCGACTGAAACAGCGCCGGACTGAATCCCGCGTCGTGGGTGCGCAAGTCATCCGTCACCCGCCGCAGCAGCAGCCGCGCATCACTCTCGCTGGCGATGGTGAAATTGCGGCGATAGCCCAACTGATCGATGTGGGAGCGGAGCACCCGCAGGCAAAATGCATGAAAGGTGGAGAGGACCACCTGGGCCGCGCGGGTCTTTCCGATGAGTTCGGCGACGCGCTCCCGCATTTCCTCCGCCGCTTTGTTCGTGAACGTCACCGCGAGCAGGTGAGATGGTTCCGCCAGACCCTTGGACAGAATATGGGCGATGCGGCGGGTGATGACACGGGTTTTGCCGCTGCCCGCGCCCGCCAGAATCAGGACCGGTCCCTCCGTGCACCGGACCGCTTCCGCCTGAGGCGGATTTAACCCGGCCAGATATTTTGAAACGTGTGTGCTCACGTAGAATTCCTGTTTGGTACGCCATGAAAGCGGGGGATTGTAGCAAGAGAATCCGCCGGTGTCCAGAAAGAAACGCCGGCACGTTTTCAGAAACGCTTATTCGTAGCGGAGGGCGACCACGGGGTCCACGCTGGCGGCCTTGACGGCGGGATACACGCCGAAGAAAACGCCGACGCCGAGGCTGAAGAAAAAGGCCATGAGCGCGGCCCACATGGATATGCCGATGGGCAGGTTGGGGTACAGGAAATGAATCACAAAGGCGCCAAACGCGCCCAAGCTCAAACCGATCAATCCCCCAATTACACTGAGGGTCACCGCCTCGATGAGAAATTGCATGGCGACATCCATGCGCGTGGCGCCCACGGCCTTGCGCACGCCCACCTCCCGCGTTCGCTCCCGGACGGACACGAGCATGATGTTCATGATGCCGATGCCGCCCACCAGCAGGGAGATGGAGGCGATGCCCGTCAGCATGAGGCGCAGCATGTCGAAGATGCGCGAGAAGGTTTTGAGCATGCCGTCTTGATCGGTGACCGTGAAGTCTTCGTTGTTGTCGTGCGCCGCTTTGATGATCCGCTTTACGGAGGCGGACGCGCGCGATATGTCTTCCTGGCTGCGGGCGCCCACCAGGATTTCGCCCACGCCTTCCATATTGAACATCTGTTGCGCGCTCGGCAGGGGCACGAGCACCAGGTCGCCCAAGTCAATGCCCAGCGCCATGCCCCGCTCTTCCAGGATGCCCACGATCATGTGCTTGCAGCTATTGATGGACACGGTTTCGTACAAGGCCTGTTGATCGCCAAACAACTCCCGTTTCACCGTGGTGCCGATAATGCACACTTTATTGTTTCGATCAATGTCTTTTTGCGTGATAAACCGCCCGATCTGCGTATACAACTGGCGCACCCCCTCGAAATCAGGCGTGGTGCCAATCAGGAGCACGTGCCGCTCGCGCGTATGAAATTTCACCGCCGCCAGGCCAATGCAGTTCGCCGCCACCCCGGTGACGCCTGTGGCTTTCCGTTTAATGGATTTGGCGATATCGTAGGTCAGCTTGCGGTGGGCGCCCGCGCTGATGGGGAACATGCCGGTGGTTTCCTGACGGCCCGGGGTGACAATGAGCACGTTGCTGCCCATGATGGCGAATTCGCGCTCGACGTAGGCTTGCGCGGACTCGCCCAGCGCAATCAGCAGGATCACGGACATCACGCCGATGATCACGCCCAGCGTAGTCAGAATGGCGCGGACCTTGTTCTGACCGATGGAGCGCAACGCCGTTAGGAAATATTCTACGCCGTTCATCCGCCGCTGCCCAATTCGGTTACCACGCGTACTTTAGAGCCGTTTTTCAACGCTTTAATCGCCACCGAGGTAATGATAGTCTGGCCTTCCTCCAGGCCTTCCAGCACTTCCTGCCGTTCCCAATTCCCGATACCCAGCTTTACGTCGTGATGGACCGCGTGCCCATTCTCAATCACATAGGCAAACTCATCGCGCACCAGCGATTCACTGGGCACCGCCAGTACATTGTCTTTTTGCTGGACGATAATCGTCACGTCCGCGGACATGCCCGGCACGAATTTTTCCTGTTGTTCCAGAATGCGCACCTTGACATCCAAGGTGCGTGTCAACTCCTTGTTGACCGTGACCACGGGGGCGATATAGGAGATTTCGCCCTTAAACGTTTCCCCCGGATAGGGATCCAGATTGAGCCGCACCGGTTGGCCCAAATGTATCTGCGCCGCATTCGCTTCGTCAAACGGGGCCTCGATGTAACAATCCTCCGCGCGCACCATCTGCAACAAGGGCAACCCCATCGCCACGGCTTCCCCCACTTGCAGGATTTTCTTCGCGATGACGCCGGTGAAGGGCGCCCGGACCATGGAACGTTCCCGCGCGGCCTCCGCCACCCGCACCGCCGCCTCCAGTTGCTCGATGGCCGCTTCCGCCGAACGGATTTCCTCGGCCCGCACCAAATTCTCCTTCTGGCTGGCCTCCGCGGCGGCCTTGGTTTCCCGCGCCACGCGCACGGCCAGGGTGACTTTCTCAAAATCACTTTGCGACACCGCTTTTTTCTCGGACAGTTCTTTCACACGGTTGAAATCGAGTTGCATCTGGTCCAATTGCGCGGCCGCCTGGCTCACCCGCGTGGCGGAAATCTCCTCGTAAATTTTGGCGGCAATGCGGGCTTGTTCCAGCCGTGACAATCCCACTTTCAAATTGGCCTGGGTCAGCGCCAATTGCGCGTCAACTTCATCGTGGTCCAATTCAACGAGCAAGTCCCCTTCATTGACCTTATCACCTTCCTCCACCAGCACTTTGGCGATGGTGCCAATGCTGGCCGCCGCCACCATGGAGCGTTCTTTGGGCATCACGGTGCCGGAAGCAATGGAAGAAATCGTCTCTTCCACCATGCACCGCTCCACTTTCCCGGCGGTCACCTCGATCACCGGTTCTTGCATGTAGAAATAGGCGCCCGCGCCGACGGCCGCGGCGGCCACCAGCGTCCAGATCAGAATGGGAATCAGGAGTGATTTTCTTTTTTGTGTTGCCATAGGTCTTTCACCGCCAATCCGTCTTTGAAACTAATGACCCGTTGCGCATGTTGGGCAATATCCGGTTCATGCGTTACCATGACTATGGTTTTTCCCTGCGCATGCAACTCATTAAAAAGTTGCATGATGCTTTCGCCGCTGCGCGAATCCAGGTTTCCCGTGGGTTCGTCCGCGAATACAATCGAAGGCTGGTTCACCAGCGCGCGGGCAATGGCCACACGCTGCCGCTGGCCGCCCGACATTTCGTTGGGCCGGTGATGCGCGCGGTCACCCAAGCCCACCGCTTCCAGCGCTTCCTTGGAACGGCGGAGCCGCTCCCGGCGCGGTACGCCGTCATAGAGAAGAGGCAATTCCACATTTCCGAGCGCGGAAGCCCGTGGAAGGAGGTTGAAGTTTTGAAACACGAAGCCAATCTCATGATTCCGCAGTTGCGCCAGGCGGGCTTCGGAATAATCACTCACTTTTTCCCCCTTTAGCCAGTATTCCCCCGAGGTCGGGCGCGACAGGCACCCTAGTATGTCCAAAAAGGTGGTTTTACCGGAACCCGACGGCCCCATGATGGCCACATACGTGCCTTGGTCAATATCCAGCGATACGCCCACAAGCGCTTCCACCACGGAATCGCCCATGTCGTAGATTTTCGTAATATCCTTGACTCGAATGAAACTATCTTGACCGTCGTTCGTCATAAGGCCGCATAGTACCATATGTAGGCCGGGAAGTGCTCAAAATACCCCGGCGGCTGTTTCTGAAATAAAAAAACCACACGTTTTCCCATTTTTCATCCATATTTTTCCATCAATACATAATGAAACAAACCCAAGCCTCGGCCATGCCCGGTCCACCGGTCCACGCTCCTCACAAAACGGGGAGGTCCTATCGGACAGGCAATAAACCGCCGGGCTTCCAGAATGCGGAATATCGTGCCCTGCAACTGCACCAACTCACAAAACGTCAGGAAGCGGTGAGGCCCTTCCGGCAGTTTGAGGTGCAGGCGTTCGAGCACCTCCAGCAGCCATGCCACATCGCCATTGGGGGTGATGGCCAGAAAACGTCCGCCGGGCCGGAGTACCCGGGCCGCTTCCGCGGCCACCGTTGGGGGCGAGGGGACATGTTCCAGGAGGTTGACACTCAACACAAAATCAAAGGAGGCGTCGCAAAACGGAAGGCATTGGGCGTCCGAGGTGGCGCGCCGCACGTTACAGTCTGTTTTGCGCGCCGCCATCATGTTGGGGGAGAAGTCCGTGGCGACTTTAAAGGGCACGTCCAGTTCAGAAAGTAATTTTCCGGTGCCCGCACCGATTTCCAGGACGCACCGCGCTTTGCCGATAACCCGCTGGACCAATTCGGCATACGCGCGCTTGCAGGCCTGATTCGCTTCGCCATCATACGTGGAGGCCAGTGCGTCGTAATGGGCGCGCAAGGTTGCTTTCTCGTGCTTTGCCGCCATTCCGGGCCTTTACTTTCCTTATGTTTCAGGGTTCCAATCCGGGCATCATACATGGAACAAACGGTTCTTTTCGATGCATTTTGCCCTATTTCCGCTTCAATGGTCTACAGGTTTCAGAATATGCACGCCGTTGGCGGATAGTGCGCCCTGCAACTGGCCATTACTCACCGACGTGCGAATTTTGGTTGAAGATTCCTCATAGTGTTGCCCCTCAAGAGGTGTCATTCCCCGCAGGGTGTAGATACAGGGCGTGGGCATTTCATTCACGACAATCCACCAGGGTTTGCCTTCCACCTGTTTTCCCAGCACCCGGACCTTGAAAAACGAACCCAGCAGAGAATAGCCGAGCCAGTCGGATTCCGGGGTGGGGGCGGTTTCGATGGCGGGCGCGGGTTCCGCATCGGGCGCCGAAAGCAAGAACTGGTTGTCCGCCAGTTCCCGCGTCACGCGAAGGAGGTCATGCCAGAAGGGGGAATCCTTGGCGACGGTACCCGTGCCCCAATACAACACCCCGCGCGCGCCGCAGGCAATCGCATCGTAGGCCATGCACCGGGATTCCTCGAATGTGGGAAACTGGCCCTTGCCCGGACGCAAGGGGAAAATGACCCCCACATCCGCCCAACTCATCCCCTGAAGCACCATCCACACAGGTTTTCCCGGGGCGGCGGCCTGCATGCGCAGGGTGGTAAACCCAATCGCGCCCACAGCACGGCGGGAAATATCCACCGGCCACATCCGGTAGGGCATCAGAGGGTAAAAGTCGCATCCCACAATATCCGCCGCCTGGTTTATCGCCGCCAAGTCTTCCAATTGATTACCCGCCGCATGATTCATCCACACGGGATGATGGGGGTCCAGTTGTTTCATGGCCGAATACCCCGTCTTCAGGCGGGCGCATAACGTACGGCAATTTTCCTGGAATATCGCATACCGCTGGGTAAACGGGACCTGCTGATGCAGCGCCCCCAGCATGCAGGTCCATAAGGCCTCATCCGGCACCTCCCACACCAGCAGGGCCGGATGCTTGCCCCAGCGCTCCACCATCTCTTCAAGCGGACGTTTCTGTTCCGGAGAAGATTCCCCCAATTCGACCCGGCCCCCCATATTCAGCCAGGCATAAAGTCCCCGTTTATAGAGCCGGTCCATCGCGGCCGCATCTTCGGACACTTGCACCAGATTAAACCCGGCCTGTGCCACTTCGTCGAGCACCGCATCGTCTTTGGGGTTTTCGTACAGGCCAATGACAAACAAGCGTTTCCCGTCCGCCACCAGCATCCGATCCGGATCGATGGTGACTTGGGCGGCGCCAGAGACCCCCGCAGCACCCAAAATCAGGCATCCGGCGATTACAGACAACAGGATTCGCATCTTATCCATCCTCCGAACCAGCCTGACATGTCAGCATCCATCTTTTCAGAGGATTGGACCTTCCGAGCCGATATCAGGTTACAGGAAACCGAAAAGTGCGAGTTTCCAGCCCTTTCGTGGCGGCGGCAGTCCGTGGCTGTGGCATCCCTGCCGCAGGGGATGGCCCGGGGCAGAAGCGGTAGCCGGAGTGGAACAGGCTGTAGACTCTAGGCTGTAGGGAAGAAAAGGCAGACATGGGAGACGGGGGGAGGAGAATTGCGGATTGGCGATTGCGGATTGTGGAATGTGAAACAGGAAGACTTTGGAGTTCGGTAGCTTGCTACCGCTTTTCATTTTATCTCCTTACACAAGTGGTATTCTGGGAAACGAGGGGGCATACGCGAAATGGCAAATGTGAAATCCTCCTTCGCCAAGCCGAAGGAGGACAAGTGCGAAATGGGAAGCAGGGGGGCGGGGGAAAGGAAGAACTCACACGGAGGCACAGGGGCACGGAGGGAAGAAGGGGGGGGACAGAATGCGGAACGCGGACTCTGCGAAACGAGGGTCTGGGGCAGGGAGCCGCCATGCGAAACGAGGGTCCGGGGGTATGGAGCAGCCATACGAAACGAGGGTGATTTGATTGACGAAAATTCTATCTATGCGTATTCTATTATTTTTGCTTTTTATATGGTTACTGTTTTTTATACTATATCTTTAATGGTGCGATTTTTTCTTCGTAGGTGATTACGCGCTTGTCGTCGATGATGAGTTTGGCCTCAAAAACAAAAGAACGAAAAATCTATGCCGGATGCGGCATGATTAATTATCCCCAAGGGTGGGTGTCAGCCGATTACGATCTTTGTACACGTTTACAACGGTGGCACAAGCTTTACGCACGAACGTCGTACTGATACATTATGAATTCCATGATTTGCTAAAAATAAACTAATTGTATTCTCAATCATGGGATCTGCGACTGCTGCTCCTATAATGATTCCTTCAATACATGACAGATCAAAATGCATCGGAATATATGGGCGTATTGTGCCTGGACGAGTATCAAATTGAATAAGGCTGTTACTTGAGATATGAGGAATTGCCCGCCATTCTTTTTCAAAATCAAATGCTTCTTGTTTATAACATCGTGTGGCCAACATTGTAATAAGAATTGCTGTCGGCCTTGCCGCTCTCGGTGTTGCTGGAACTGGAAAAGAGTCATTTGCTTTTTTAAGACAATCCCAAGATGTCTCTAATAATGAGAGGATTTCTTTTCCTTTGATATCCTCATCATAAGTTACTTTATTCAGAAAAAAATGAGCAGCTTTTATTTCCATTGGGTCATTTTCTGCAAAAGAATTAGTATCAAGAAGTGATTTCTTCTGTTCCGGTTCAGCGGGAATTGGACAATCGCCGATTTTTCTAAGCGACTACCGTCAGTCGTAGGCGCTGATTAAATTGTGCGTTTTTTGAGGCATAACAGGTCTATCATCCGATGAGGTGGAGGGGCGTGACACCACTTGTCGGCCACGCCCGACCTGTACTCATCGTCTGATGAGCCTGACCGGGGTATCCCTCGGCGGGTTCCTCGCCAGGAGTGCCCGCCTCCGTTTCGCCCGGTGAGGCTAGTTTGCCATACGTTGCTGGAACATGCAAGGGGGGGTGTTCGAGCGCCTCCTTTCGTGCGGCTTGGCGGCGTTGTTTGCGCTGCTCGCGGGCCGTTTCGAGTTTCCGGTCGCGTTCAGCCAGGATTTCCCGGTCGCGGCCTTCGAGCTTGTCTTTTGGGGTCACGAATCCGATGGCGCTGTGTAAACGGACCTCGTTGTAGTGGGTCACGAACTGGCCCACGATGCGCCGGGCGTCGTCGAGCGACAACGGCGTCTTGGGGCGGATGCATTCGGTCTTCAAGGACTTGTGCCAGCGCTCGATCTTGCCGTTGCTCTGCGGGTAGAACGGCGCGGTCCGCACGTGGGTCATGCCGCTGAGGCGGATGAATTCCTTGAAGTCCTTGGCGATGAACTGCGGGCCGTTGTCGGAGATGATGCGGGGCCGCGCTTCGGGGAATGCTTCCTTGGCCCGTTCGAGGACGATCTCGATGGCGGCCTCCCTCATGGCTTCGCGGATTTCCCAGTGAACGATGTACCGGCTGCACCCGTCCAAGACACTGCACAGGTAGTAAAACGTCCCGCAAATATTGATGTACGAGACATCCACGTGCCAATGCTCATGTGGCAAAAGCGGCTGTATGAAGCCCGTGCCTTTCTTGGATTCCTTGCCGTTCCACGGGTTCAAGAGGCCCGCATCGTGCAGCACCCGCCACACGCTCGTCGGCCCCACCGCCACCACGTCCGCGTCCAACATCATGAACGTCAGCCGACGGTAGCCCTCCCCCGGATGCTCCAGGTGATAGGCGATAATCGCCTGCTTCTCCCAGTCTTCCAACCAGAAATCGCGCGGGATTTTCCCGTTGTGCGCGTTCACCTTGCCGTACCGGGCATGCCAGTCGTAGAACTTGCTCTTGGCAATCCCCAGCCAGCCGATGAACCGCCCCACGGTGATCTCCGCCTTGTCCGACCAGCCGTTCACAAAATCCATGATGGCATCTCGCGTGTCATGCGGCACCCAGGTTCCATTCAGAGCTCCCCAAGACTTTTTTTTAGCGCCACGTGTTCCTCCATCAACTCCGCCAGCACCTCGTCCTTGCGCTGGATTTTCGACTCCAAAAACGCGATCCGCGCCTCCTGCGCCGGGGTCTGCGGACGCCCCGGACGCTCAAAGGCCGCCGTCCCGTTCTCAAAGAAGATTTGCTGCCACTTGTAGAATTGCGTCGGCTGAATGCCCGCCTCCTCGCACACCTGCGACACCGGAACCTTCTCCACCAGGTGCCGCCGCAAGAACTTCACCTTGTCGGTTGCCGTAAAATGCTTCCGTTGCTTCATCGCGACTTCTCCTCATAGGTTGTCTACATATTCTTGCCATCGGAGAAGTCCAATTCCAACGCGGGCGGAACACTTCAGCTTGTCATAATTGAATTCTATCATTACTCCACGCCCGTAGTCCCCATAAACTTGCCATTGCGCTGCACCTTCTTTTTTTTCACTGAAAGATACAGAAAACGTGAATGGCGAATTAGCAACTTTACTTTTTTCATCTGTCAATATTTCTAAAATATTTCTGGCGAGATCTCGTTTTTTGCCCGAAGAGTGTTTCATCCAGTCTGAAACGATTTGTTCACTAAATTTTATTCCATGCAAAATATCATTCTGATCGTTAAGATAGTAACGATGTGATGCCCTCATATGCTGAGTTTCAAATATCCCTATTAATCCATTCAGGCTAGTGTAGTGAAACAAACTTTCCGGTTCCGTCACATTCACAATTGAATGAAATTTATCTTGAATTGGTCGCCAGTCGCTCTTAAATTGAACCATGTTTCTTTCCTATTCTAAGCAAAATAATGTTTTACAAAGACCTGGTGGCAATAAAGGCTTATATGAATATTTCGTCTAATCTATTTTGACGGGAAAACTCCCTCATTCGTTTTTTTCTTACCATCAAATAGTCCCAAAGTATATGCAGATATATTGTTACCGCGATTTTCGTTAAACCCAGACTCAAATGCATTATAAAGGCCAATATAATATGACTCACGCTCATCAAGTTTATCTAATGGAATATTTCCTTCAAGAATTTCCCAGCATGCATAATCACTTCCACATCTGAACGGACCTGTACCTTCAATTCGGTGTTGTTTCCACCTTACTTCTGGTTCACAAGTGTCTGTCCAATATAGATGCGACCTGAATTTGTATCTCTTCCAAGGTAAACACATGCAAGCTTAGTATTACGAGATGATGTTTTTGCATTTTGTGGGAAAATACGTGATAATTCGGCTTTCAATAATTCTTTCTCTTCTGTTTTAGATATCTTAAGAGGTCTTCTCCAGTAATCAGAGCAATTATGTTCAACGCAAATCAAACCAAATATTAGCCCATAATGTTTAGCCTCGACCTCATTGCCGCAACTTTTGTAATATTTTTGAAGCACACAGGCGCGTTTCCAAGCAAACCGAAGAAACTGTTCGGGTGAAATTTGAGTGCCTTTTGGGAATTGTTGTACACATTCCCTGTAAAAATTTCTCAACTCAATACGATTCTTTTCATCTCGTTTACGCTTTTCTTCCGCGTTTTGTTTCCATTTTTGAATTAATTCACGAAAAAATCCCATTTTCAAACCTAACTGTTTTCCATAACAAAGAAATTTGATTCCACAGAATGAATTATAATTTGTGTGATTTTATATGAAATAGGGGACACCTATTATCGTCAAATTTTTCATTATGTGTTTCCATGATTTTCATTTTTTAACTTTTGGGGATATTTTGTGGGTCGTCCAGTGCGGGGGGGCGAAGGCCTTGTCGAATCGGAACGGGCGTGTTTGTTTCATGGTATGAACCCCTGTCACTAAACTGTATCACCTCTACTGGGGGGAAGTATAGGCGGAAGGGTGGGGTATGTCAAGGAAAAATGCGAAATGGCAAATGACAAATGGCAAACCCGGCTTTGCCTGCGGCTACGCCGTGGCGAGTTGCGGATTGCGGATTGAAAAACACGGGGTCCGGGGTTCGGGGTCCGGGGGCTGGAGAGATTTGGCCACAAGGACGAGGAGGAGGAAATGGGAAATGCGGAAGACCGGAGGGGATATTTAACGCGGAGGCGCGGAGGACGCGGAGATTCGCGGAGAAAGAGATGTGTGAAATGGGAAACGACAAACGGTACCGGTGAAATGGCAAATAGCAAATGCGAAACGCCGGATAGCGGACCACGAAATACGCGAAAGAAACGAAAGGGGGTGGGAAGAATGAGAGGGGGCGGGGAATGTCAAGGGGAAGTGCGGACCCGGCTTCGTTCCGCGCTGCGCGTAACTACGCCGTGGTAAGTTGCTGCCCCGGATTCTTCCTTCGCTAAAAGCTACGGAGGACAGGTCGCCTGCGGCTATGCCGTGGCGAGTTGCGGAACGCGGAATGAACGCCGTTTCGGAGAAGGGCGCTACTATGATGGTATGTGGAATGCTGGTGGATTCGATGAACCTGAGGGTATCGGACTCCGAAGGAGTCGAATTTGAATAGCCGCAGGTGAAACCTGTGGGTAGTGGTGTCCCTCTTGCGTCGACCCTGTAAGGGGTCGAACACGACATGCAAGGGATTCCGGTATTCCGGGGACCGTATATTTAATTCGGCTTTCTTGGGCCCTTGTGTCGCGGTTTCTTCGGAGGTACCCTGCGCCCCGGTTGTGCATCCACCGCCGCGGGGACGCAGCGCTTATGATTAGGCATGAAACACCACATCATTGATGTCCATGTGACAGCGCCCGCACCACTCCGCCAACAAATCCACGTAGACGCTATAAGAGGCATTTGCGAAATCGCCCTTCGATGCACCGGTTTGGCTATAAAACGCCTGCAGAAAACAGTATCTCAGTGCGGTATGCGCCGCCTGTATTGATTGATGAAATCCAGTATGCCCCTAAGTTATTGCCCTATATAAAGATAGCCGTTGATACATCACAGGCGCGGGGTGCATTCTGGCTCACAGGTTCGCAGCATTTTCACCTGATGAAAGGGGTTACGGAAAGTCTGGCAGGCCGGGTGGCGCTAGTTCACCTTCTGGGGTTTTCGCGGCGGGAGGTGGACTCCCGAAACATGGGCCTTCCCCCGTTTTTACCGCGTCCACAGGAACTTGACGGGCGGCTATCCAGTACCGGACCTTTGGAGGCGGAAGCCGTCTACAAACACATTTGGACCGGCTCTTTTCCGGCCCTGCATGCCGGGGGCGTTCAGAATCGCGGCCTTTTTTACAGTTCGTACTTGCAGACCTATGTGCAGCGGAATGTTCGCGATCTGAGCCAGGTGGGCGATGAGGCGGCGTTTGTGCGTTTCATCAAGGCCTGTGCGGCCCGGACGGCCCAGATGCTCAACCTGACGGAGTTGGCGCGGGACATTGGGATCAGCGTGAAAACCGCCAAAGCGTGGTTATCCATTCTTGAGGCGAGCTTTCAAGTGATGTTGGTGCAACCCTATCACTCGAATGTCACCCAGCGGCTGATTAAAACGCCCAAGATGTATTTTTTGGACACGGGATTGTGCGCGTATCTCACCGAATGGTCCTCGCCGGAAACCCTTGCCGCCGGGGCGATGAGCAGCGCCATTTTCGAGACCTTCGTATTTACGGAAATGCTCAAGAGTTGGTGGCACCGGCTGCAATTTCCCAATCTTTATTATTACCGGGATAAAGACGGCAGGGAGATCGATTTTGTGTTTGAACAGGATCAAACATTGTTCCCCGTGGAAGCTAAGCGCGGCGCTACCCCAAACCGGGAATGGGCTGGGAGTTTTGGTGCGCTCGAACGTTTGGGGAAATCCGTGGGCGATGGCGCGGTGATATGCCTGTGCAAGGAAATGCTGCCCTTGACCCGGAAAGTGAATGCCGTGCCGGTGGGTGTGATCTAAGAGAATTCCATAATTGAAGCAAAATGGCGGAGTGTTTTGGAACAAAATTTTTTAGAGATGAATATCCGTATACCCAGCCAGACCATAAGGGAATAGTAAATAACATTCACATTCGACACCCTTCGGGGTCGTGATGATGGGATGGGATATTGAACCGTGGGTTTCACCACACGGCTATGCAAATCCCACCCCTTCGGGGTGAGAAACTAAGCGACGCAAATGAAATCCAGAATTAATTTCATGCCCCCGCGAGGAGGATGAGGGTGGTGGCTTCGTAGAGGGCGGCGATGGCGAGCATGATGCCGGCGAGGAGGGCGCCGCCGAGGAAGAGGCGGAGGTTGTAGAGGAATTCGCGGCCGGGTGCGGGGCCGGTCAGGGTGCGCCACCAGCGGATGGGCCAGACGGTGATGGTGAAGCAGGCGAGGACGTAGGCTTCGAGTTCGAGAACCATGGTGATGCTGTGGTAGGCGTATCCGGCGGCGGCGCCATACCAGAGCGGGGCCATGCCGAAACCGACCATGCCAAAGCTCACAAGCGTTTTCAATACCCCGAGAGGGATGGGGAAGAGGGAGATGGCGAAGGTAAGCCCGAGGGTTTGGACGACGTAGTTGTTCAGGAAGGTGGCCCCGGTGGCTTTCAGGATGTCGCCGGACGCGTAGGCATCGCCGATATAACTGAGATCGCCTTGGGTGAACACAAATCCGAGGTATTCCGTGAGCCGGTAGTTGAGTTCGGGGAGATAGAGCCCGGCGGCCATCGCGCCGAAAAACGTGGGGTACATCAGGATATGCAATGCGGCAAACAACCGGGGTCTATGGGTGGTTTCATGGATGATGGGGCCCAAGACCAGCGAGGGGTAATGGGAAAGGCGCACAAAGACACGGCGGTAGGCGGTGACGCCGCCCGCCGCCACGAGCAGCAATCCCAGCCAGGCCGCCCAAGCATAGAGCGCGGGGGTGCGGGTCTGTCCGCCGGTGTATTCCGGGGATTTTAAGGGTTTCTCCGATTTCGTGGCAGGCAATAACTCTTCGACCCGGCGCAAGCCGTCGATAAACAATGAGCCGCGCGTAGCCCCGGCGGCCTCCGAAAAAAACCGTTCGAGGGCCGGATCATACGGCAGCAGATAGTCAATGCTGAACCCCGAAACCGACCCGCGGAGGCGTCCGGTCACCGTAAACGGCACACCATCAAGCATAAAGGGCGTTTCGTCCGCGAGGTCGCCTGCAAGCACTTCGGGCCGGCCCGGTTCGGGCAGGCGTCCGGAAGCAAGCAGCGGGGCCAGTGTTTCAGGTTCCAATTCAGCGGCCACGACATATTCCGGCAGCGCCCCTTCCGCTTCAAGGCCTTCGGTTTCGAGCAGGGTTTTCAGGGCCGCCTGCAACGGGTCCTCCGACGGCTCGGCCTTGGAACGCTCCACTTCCCGCGTCCAGAGGGGAATCCTTCCTTCTTTTTCAATGATGGTGCCCGGAAAGACCAAGGCGTCGATCCAGGGTTGGGATGCGGCCCAGCGGTCTTCCAGCACGCCCAGAATAGCCAGCATGAGCGCCCCGAATAAGGCAAGCGCCACAGGACCCTTGAGTCCGCGTGCGGGCCGGAACGGCGCAACGGGGAATGATTCAGACGCCGCTGGCATAGCGACGGCGGGTTCCGCCGGGGCGGGTTCTTCCGCCGGGATTTCCGGGAGTTCCGAAAAGCTCATTGGGCCGGGGTGGGTTTCTGATCGTGCGGGGCCATCACCTCCACGGCATGTTGGAACAGCTTGGTGAAATAGGCTTCCGTGTTCGGGCCGAACCATCCCATCAAGCCTGTTTCGTATCCGAGCTTATCGTCCAGGTAATATTTGTCGGGGGAGAGGTAACCGCAGTAATAAACGCCGTGGCCATGGGTCCAGAGATCAAAGCCGCGGTTCGCCGCCCATTCTTTCCACACAATACTGGTTTCGCCGCTGAAATCGAAGGGGGTGCCGATGAATACGAGCGTGCCCACCCGAATGCCTTGAATCCAGCCGTAAGGCGGCACGCCGAACACTTTGCCAATCAACGGCGACAGCCGGAATTTGGTGTTGAGGGGCCGCATCTGCATGGACGGCATGCCTACACGCACGCCCAGCGAAACAATATCCAAGTTGGACTCGAACGCCAGGTTCTGGCTGTTGTCGAGCACGAGGTTCGCGAGGGCCTGTCCCAAGGCTTCAATGCGTGCTTCGTCTGTGGGGCCTTCCGGAGCACTGGGGCTGCACGAACCAATAGAGCCGCCCATGTACATGGCAAAGGCATTGGTGGCTTTGGTAATGTCGCGTTGGATGGCGCCGGGATATTCGGCGCTGAACTGCATCATCTCCCCCCCGTAATTTGTGGGATGCGCGGAGAAGCGCACCGCATAACATTTTTCCTGCTTGTCGTTTTCCACCACCAGGAAGTTGAGTTCCGTATCAATGGGAGCTTTCCGCGCGCGGTTGCGGATATATTGCGTGGCATCCACCTTTCCGTGGGCCATTTTGGCGGGGGTCATATTCTTATACGCTTTAATAATGGCGTCGGCAAAGGCATTGCCCAGAATCTCCGGTATCTTGGGATCGAATTTTCCACCGGTGATGTAACCCGCGATGCCCGGCGCCCACGCACCGGGGCCACAGTGTGTGTGGCTGGCGGTAAAGAGGATGTTATTGGGGGTGAGCGGGGTTTCTTTGGCAACCCGCGCCCAGGCAATCTCCGCCACATTGGGCGGCACCAGCAGCAAGTCCGAGCCGGTCAAAACAACCGTATCTTTCCCATCACTCAACGCCAAGGCTTTGACATACAGATCGTCATGTACGCCCGTGGAAGGCCGGCCCTGCCGATCCCCATACCCGCCGAGCGGCGTGCCAATGGGCGGCGTGCAAACACTCATGGCCCAACCCGCTTTAAGAGGCCCGGGGCTGGCGGCAAACTCCGATTCTTTGACGGCGGCGTCAATATCGGACAAGGCCTTCTTGTAGTAGGAAGAAGTTTCAAATTTGGAATCCTTGTAGACCGGCCACGGACCGATGAACAGGACAAAAAGCCCCGCCAGCAGCAAGATGACAACGACGAAGCCAATCAGGATTTTTTTCCAGAGCGCCATAGTACCTCCGTTATTCGACAGTGTGAAAACCAAAAGTCCGGGGCGGGTCCTGCCTGGGTGGCATCTTCCGGACCGGATGAAGCTGTCATACGTCCACAGAAACCTTTAACACATTATCCCGGTTTTCCGCCACGAGGTCAAACGCCTCCTGCGTTCGTTCCAGCGGAAAACAATGCGTGATGAGCGACGTGATGTCGAGTTTGCCCGAATCCGCCAAGGCAATGGTGCGCGGGAAATTGTGACAGAAGCGTCGGCACCAGCGGAGGGTCAGTTCACGGCGGCGCGCGATGCTCACCGGCAGGGAATCCCATTCTTCGCCGGAAATGCCCACCAGCACGCACCGGCCCGCCGGACGGGTAATCTGCACCGCCAGCCCCATCCCTTCCGAGCCGTTGGTGCAGTCGATAGCCGCATCCACACCGCGCCCATGGGTTTCGGCCATAATGCGCCGCACCGTGTCCTCACGGCCCGCGTCAAAGGCCACATCCACGCCGTTGCGCAATCCAGCCTCGACGCGGTAGGGCAAGAGGTCCGTGCCATAGAGCGTGTGGGCGCCCGAGAATTTCGCCACTTGCGCCGTGAGCAGCCCTATCGGCCCAAGGCCAAGAATGGCAACGATTTCGCCCGGATAGAGTTGCGCCAACTCCAGGGCATGCACGGCCACGGCGGCGGGTTCGATCATGGCAGCGGCCGCCGGGGTCATGGAGTCCGGCACGGGGAAGCAAAACGCGGCATGCACGGTGGTATATTCGCACAGCGCGCCATTGCTGCCCGGCCCGCCGGGGAAAAACATCTTTTTACAGACGTTGTAATGGCCCGTGGCGCAGGCTTCGCACTTCTGGCACGGAATGCCCGGTTCGACCGCGACCCGTTTCCCCACCAGGCCTGCATCCGCCGCCGGACCCACCGCCTCCACAATGCCCGAATATTCATGGCCCAGAATCACGGGTTCCGTAAGCACCTGCTGCGCGCCGATACGGCCCTGGAGGTAGTAATGCATATCCGAGCCGCACACCCCAATCGATTCGACGCGAATCAGGGCTTCATGGGGTTGGGGAACCGGTTTTTCTTTTTCCACCAGCCGCATTTGGCGCGGCGCATACCATTCAACCGCTTTCATAGACTGCTTTCACCATTATTGCTTGTTATGTGCCTGCATAAGACTCATTATCCACCGGATGTGGTTTTGAAAAGATTACCGGTGGCTATAATAATGGATAAACAACCGGGAAGCGAACAGGCATTCGTAGACGATGGCGAAGGGGATGTGGGAGACGTTGAGTCCCAGAATGCGGCCGGTTTTCAGGCGTTCGATGAAATCGCGCCGATAGGCGTTAAATTTGCGGCGCTTGGCCACATAACTGATGGCGATATCCTCATAGCCTGAAAGAAGGCTCTGGGTGATGAAGCGTTCCGCATCGGCCACCCGGCGCCAGCCAGGCACTTGCACATCGAAGGAGCGCAAATAGGCTTCGGCCTCGCGCGCTTTTTTCTGGAGTTTCCGGCGCGCGGATTTGCTCAAATGGCCGCCCGCGCGGCTGAGTTGCGCAATGCGCTCGGAAGCGGAGGCCAGCATGGTCTTAAGCTCCTGTGCGGCCTCGTCCCAGCGTCCGCGCATATCGTATTCTTCGATGTGCTGCTGCACCTCGGCCCATTTTGTACGCAGCTCGGCCAGCGTGGCCCAGCGGGGGTCTTCGGTGCGGCGGGTGAGCATCCAGATTTCCTGGAACTCGAAGAACAGGCTTGCGTACACCCGCAGCCCGTGGGCGGCGTCCTTCATGCGCCGCCACGCATACTGGACCACATTTTCGCGGGGAAAACCGGGCCGGCGGGAGTTTCGTTCTTTGAGCCGGAACAGGCCGGTGGCCATGGGATGGATGCCCTCGAGGGTGCTGTACCGGTACCAGGCATAGGACCAGAACAAGTGCCAGTAATGGCTGCGGGAACAGCGCAACAGGGCGTTGATAATGTTTTCCTTGCTGTAAAAGATATGCATGGCCTCATCATAGGCGGCGCGCCATTCGCCCGGCGGCATTTGCGGGTGTTTGAAGGTCTCGTGCAGACCGTCGAAGTTGTTGTAGTCGGCATCGACCGGTGTACAGGTGCGAACCATTTCCTGGTGATCGCGCGAACCCGGCAGCGGCACCAGCATGAACAGCGACGCGATATCCACCTTCACTTGGTTGCGCAGGCGCTCAACATCCATGCGCACCGATTCCCGGGTGTCAAACGGAAGCCCGATGATGTAGCCCACATGCGTTTGGATGCCGTGCTGATGCCACTTCTCCACCATCTGTTCATATTCGTTGGTGCGATTCTGTTTTTTGCCGACGGCCTCCAGGTTTTTCGGATTGATGCTCTCCATGCCGATAAACGCCAGATAACACCCGGCTTTTGAGGCCTTTTCAACAAAATTCGGGATGCGGTGCGCCTGGGTGTCGGTTTGCATCATGAACATAATGTCCAGGCTTTGTTCGCGGAGCACGATGAGTCCGTCGAGAATTTCTTCCCACACGGGATTGCGCGAGAAATTATCGTCTGTAAAGAAGTATACGGATATTCCCCGGGCGTAATTTTCCCGGATGGCCTGCAACACGGAGGCGGCGGAGCGATAGCGCATCCTGCGGCCCTGCACATTGATAATCGTGCAAAACGAACAATTGAAGGGGCAGCCGCGGCTGGTGTCGATGGTGGCCATATTTCGTGTCGCAAAGCGCGATTGAAGTTTCCGGCCCACGCGCGGCACGGGCGCGTTCGAGAGATCGGGGAACTCGGTGATGTTGTAAACAGGCTGCATGGATTCATGGAGCGCATCGCGCAGCAACGCGGTCATAACGCCCGGAACCTCGACTTCGCCTTTTACCAGTGTTACGCCCTGATCCAGCAGGCGTTGAAGCTCGTAGGAGGGCTGCTCGAACATGGCGAGCATGCCGCTTACGTGGAATCCGCCAATCATGACCTGCACCCCCAGTTTTCGGAATTCGAGGGCAAGATCAGACGCGCGCATGAACTGATTGCTCTGTACCCCGGTGAAGCCCACTACCACGGTGGTATTTGGGCGGCGATTTATCCGGGCAATCCGGCGAATCGGAATACGCTGGACCGTGTCGTCAAACACATCCACCGTGACGTTTACGTCCGGACCCAGTTCACCGCTTTCGGCCACCGAACGTGTAAGGCTTTCCAGGCAACACAAGGTGTTGGAAGGCAATACCCCGCGCCAAAACCGTATCACATAGCCCTCGTCATCATAACGCGACGGGCGAATATACACCACATGCAATTTTCTCATTCCGCATACCTCACAAAAGAAACCCAGGGTTTATTCTAGCACCAAACACCCGAAATGCCGATCAAATTTTACGAATTACTTATTAGATACTTCCAGGCACAGGATTTGTTTCACTCAATGCAAAAAAAACATGGCGTGTACATGATGTACACGCCAGGGCAATATTCACACTAAATATTACTGGGCTGCGGGGGCCGGAGCGGGAGCTGCGGGCGCCGGAGCGGGAGCCGCAGGAGCCGGGGCGGGAGCCGCAGGAGCCGCAGGAGCCGGGGCCGGAGCCGGAGCCGGGGCTGCGGGAGCCGGGGCTGCGGGAGCCGCAGGAGCCGGGGCCGCCGGGGCCGGAGTCACAGTCACCGGGGCGGGCGCCGCGGGGGCCGCTCCAGGGGCGCCGGGGGCAGGGGGCATTTTGGGCGCGTTGGGATTCAGACCCGCGCCGCGTTGGAAAAGGTTCCCGGGAATACCGCCGGACGGTTCTTTGATCTTGATAACCTTGAACGGGACCTTGATTTCCGGGCTGGAGGCGACATTGGTCTTGATAATCAACTCTTTGCCGTCCAGTGCGTCGGTTTGCGGCATGTCCGTGAGTTTGATGAGGTAATCGTTCGGATTGCGCGGCTGCAGTTCCGCTTTCATGTCGGGGATGGGCGCCACCACTTCGGAAATGGTGAACTCTTTCACGCGCCCGGCGGAAACGCGCAGGAATTGCGTGCTCTTTTTGGTGGCGTCTTCGGAGAAGCGGAGATTGATTTCCTGGGGCGAGATGTTCAAATCGCCCACAATCTGCGCGAAGACATTGATCTGGAGCGTGGGCCGCTGCGGATCATCGGTCTTCAGGGTAATCCGGCCGTTCATGTTTCCGACCGGCAGGTTTTCCGCAAGGCTAAGGGCGACTTCGTAGGCCTTGCCTTCCTCGACCGTCTTGAGTTCGGCTTTGACCTGCTGCGCCGCCGAGGTGTCCACCGATTCGATCTTGAAGGTGATTTCAGGCTTGCTGGACTTGATGCTCACGGTCTGGGTGTGCGGTTCGTTGTCGGTAATGGGGCCGAAATTGACGGTGCGCGGCTCGATGGTGATGGCGGCCACGGCATTGCCTTTTAATTCGAGCTTATACATGGGGTCGCGGGGATCATTCGATTCGACCGTGACGGTTTTGCTGACCGCGCCCTGACGGCCTTTGAGGGTGAGGGTGGTCTTAATCTTGGTTTCTTCGCCGGGGGCCAGATTCTTCTTTTCAGGCTGCGCCACCGTGCATCCACACGACGTCTTTACATTTTTAATCTCAAGTTCGGCATCGCCGGCGTTCTTCACAATGAAATCATGCTCGACCTTTTGGTCGGAGTCAACGTCGCCAAATTCAAACACCGGCGCGGGACTGGTCACCTTGGGCGCGGGACCGGTAGGTTCGACGGGTTGCGCGGGGGCCGGGGGTGCGGTCGGGGCCGGAGGAACGGCGGGTGCGGCCGGCGCTGGCGCCGCAGGCGCCGCTACCGCCGGGGCTGCCGGCGCTGGGGCCGCAGGCGCCGGTGCCGCAGGGGCGGCCGGGGCCGGGGCTGCTTTTTGTTCCTCCGCTTTTGGTGCGGCGGGCGCGGCGGGCTGTCCACTGCCACCGCAACCGGAAAATGCCGCCACGAGCGCGATCATCATGATACCAACCATCCAACGTTTCATACCTTCTTCCCTTTCTTATGTGTTCGCGGGGCGCCTGAAACAGGTGCCCGGAGCAATATTATGTTGACATTGACGCAGAATCTTAGAACAAAACACTCCCTCATGTCCAGCCTGTCCTCCCCGGTGAATCAGGGCTATTGCAGAGGGTTTTGAAGAATAACGGGTTGAGGGGGCTCCGAAGTTGACGACATTGTGGCGGGGAGGCGGAAAACGGTGTCTTTCCCTTTATCATAAAAGTAGAGACGCGAGGGGGAGGGCTTCCGGCCATGGCCATCCGCCCAGAAGGCATAAAAGCCCGGGTTCGCCCCCAGTGGCGGGCGGACGTAGGTGTGATTGAATTCACTATGGGCGGTCAATTGCTTTTCCTTTTTCCAATGTTTTCCTTGATCCGCGCTGGTCCACACGGCAATTTCTCCGCCCGGATTATAGGGCTGCGGCCCCCTTTCCGTGGGGCCGATCACCCGCCAGAGGCCGTCCGGCTCCACATAGAGCGCGCCGCTGTCGTAATTATTGCCGGATTCCGTGATCACGCTAAAGTCCCACGTGGTTCCGGTCCAGTGCGCCACCCGCCACGTGCGCGGCCCATGCTCCGGACCGGGTTGCCAGCCTTTGCTGGTGACATGAAGAATGATCGGATGGCCTTCCGCATCGAATTTCAGGTCTTTCCCATACATGTTCAGTCCCTCGGCCTGATATGCATGAACCAGCGCGGGGGAGTCTTTCGTGGTAATGGGGGTTGCAATTGGGACCCCGGCGGCGGTATGCCAGCTTGCGCCAAAATCGTTGGTTTCCACGTAATAGAGATTGGTGCGGCCATTTAACCCTTTGTCCGCGGGATGGAAATCGAAAAAAGACCCTACTTTCCCCCGGAACGGCCAGGAGACCTGATAGTGCCCCTGCTCGATATGCGCAAGGGTATGGCGTTCAGACCATGTATTCCCGTCCGGGCTGGTGGACCAGCAGAGCACGCGGTGCCCCTGCTCATAATGGGTTTGCAGGAAAAAGAA
Source organism: uncultured Nitrospirales bacterium (assembly GCA_964474205.1). GTDB lineage: Bacteria > Hydrogenedentota > Hydrogenedentia > Hydrogenedentales > CAILVY01 > CAILVY01. The sequence goes on from CAYYRW010000014.1 coordinate 28,836, forward strand.
GCCTTTCCCGTCGATAAACCACGGCTGCGGATAGGAGAAATTCGTTTCCAGAACCCGATCAAACGCATCAATATCATGGGGTTGTTGGCTGCGGAAGATGGAGGAGGGACGGGAGGTGCCATGGGAACTGGCGAACACCCAGAGATGCCCCGATACGTCAATGGATAACACGGGATTGTCATGGGCATCGTCCGTTTTTTTATCCATCAAAATAGTGGGACGGGGAACCGTGCCGGTTTTGTGGTCATAATACGAGACCATTTCCAGCAGGGTGGAATTCTTCTCGTTTGTGCCGCCATACACAAAAAAAGTCTTGTCCACCCGGGGCGCATATACCGCCATGGGAATATGGTTGGAACAGTAGGTGCCGAGTCCGCCGCTGTATTTATACACGTATTCATCCTTGGTCAATTGATTGTAATACCAAATGCCGCGATAGCCGGTGTCTTTTTCCCCGGCCGCAAAGGCCGTGGCGGCCAAAATCAGGCTGGCCGCCAGGAGGGTGAAACGAAACATTGCAATTTCCTTTCCAGTTGCGTACAGTGGAGCTTCCCTTCATCGTAAAGAATCACGCAAATAATCACAAGAACGTAAGGAGAGTGAAACGATGCGTACAGGACGCTGCTTAATGAGTATGACGATTGTTCTGGGGTGCCTGGCGGCCCCCGCGCTCGCGCAGACCGTGGCCGAAGGCCAATGGATCAATCTGTTCGACAAGGAAACGACGTTTGGCTGGCTGCAACTCGGCGACGCCCAATGGGCGGTGGACAATGGCGCGCTGGTGGCCAAGCAGGGCACCGGCGGCTGGCTCGTGACCACGGCGCAATTCGCGGATTTTGAAGTGGCCGCGAAACTCAAAGTAACCCATAAAGGCACCATGACGTTTACCGTGCGGGCCGCCTTGGATGGACATCCCAGTGAAACCGGCGCGGGCGCGCTGACCATTCCGGCCGGGGACAATGTTTGGCACGACATCACGGTGAAAGCCGTGGGCGCGGAGGTAAAAGCCACCCTGGATGGGAAACCAGTGGAAGGATTCGCCGCCACCGCCAAACGCGGGCACATCGGGTTCTCGTATGATTGTTACCATGGGGACAAAGGGAAAGAACCTGAAATTACCATTTCGGAAGTGAAATTGCGCCCCTTGAATTTGATGTCCATCTTCAACGGGAAAGATTTGACCGGTTGGAACATTATTCCCGATCATAAGTCGGAATTCTCCGTGACGGAGGGCTCGATGAACATAAAGAATGGCAATGGCCAGATCGAAACGGCCGGCACTTTCCGCGATTTCGTACTTCAACTCGACATCATGGCCAATGGCACCCTGGAAAAACCGTTGAACAGCGGCGTATTCTTCCGCGGGCCCGTGGGCGTGTTCTGGAAGGGCTACGAATCGCAGGTCCGCAATGAATTCCGCAAGGACGACCGCACGAAACCGGTGGACTTCGGCACGGGCGGCCTCTATGGCGTGCAGGAAGCGCGCAAAGTGGTGCCGGAAGAGAAACAATGGTTCCAGAAGACGGTTATCTGCGAGGGCAACCATATCGCGGTGTGGATCAATGGCTATCAGGTGACGGATTATTTCGACACGCGCCCGGTGTCGCCCGAAAACGATGGCAAAAACGGCTTTGTACCCATTGCGGGCACGATTCATCTTCAGGGACATGACCCGACGACCGATATGTTTTTCAAGAACATTAATGTCGCCGAATACGCAAAATAAATCATAAAACGAGCTTCCGGGGGCGGCGGACCACCGCCCCCGGAACCGATAACGCCGCAACACCAAGTTTTAAGGAATACTCACATGCGGTACAGGCCCCTGGGAAACAGCGGTCTGGAAGTGTCCGTGGTGTCTTTCGGGGCGTGGCAAATCGGGGATCCCGCGTATTGGGGGCCGGACGAAGAAGCGGACGCGGAGGCCGCGGTGCACACCGCCATTGATGAAGGCATCAATCTTTTTGACACGGCGGAAATGTATGGGGGCGGGGAATCGGAACGGGTGCTGGGAAAAATTCTCGGCGGACGCCGGAAAGAAGTGCTCATTGCCTCGAAAGTCTCCCCGGAACATTGCGCGCCCGAACAGCTCTCGGCATCGTGCGAAGCCAGCTTGACCCGCCTGGGCACCGATTACCTCGATCTCTACCAGGTACATTGGCCCTCGCGGGAAATTCCCTTCGCGGACACCTTTGCCGCGCTCGAAAAGCTCCGGGACCAGGGAAAAATCCGGGCCATCGGCGTATCCAATTTCGGTCCGCAGGACCTGAGCGCCTGGCTGGCCGCCGGGAGCGCCGTTTGCGGCCAGATCGGCTATAACATTGTGTTTCGTTCTCCGGAATATGAAGTGATGCCCGCCTGCCGGAAACAGCGCCTCGGCACCCTCGCCTACATGCCCCTCATGCAGGGACTGCTCGCGGGGCGCTGGAAAACCATTGATGCGATTCCTCTGGCGCGGCGGCGGACCCGCCATTTTTCGAGCAAGCGGCCCGGCACCCGCCACGGGGAAAAAGGCTGTGAAGAGTTGCTGATGAAGACCATTGCGAGTCTCCTGCACATTTCCGAAACCCTGGAAATCCCCATGGCCGCCCTCTGCCTCTCGTGGCTGCTGGCCCAGCCGGGGGTCACCTCCGCCATCCTCGGCGCGCGCAATCCGCGTCAGATTAAACTCAATCTCGCCACCGCCGGCCTCGATCTCGGCCCGGCCATCATCGCGCACCTGAACGAGATTTCCGCGCCGTTGAAAAGCCGTCTGGGCGCCAATGCCGACCTCTGGCTTGGCCACAATGACCGCCGCATCCGCTAAGGGCCAGTTGGCGGACCCGCCCCGGGTATGCTATCCTACCGGTTGCGCGGAAGGCGTCTACGGAGTGGAATTTGGCGTGAACAAGCCCTTCTTCAAGGCGGAATGCCCCAGCACCTTTGAAGCCATGGCGGCGTGCATGGAAGAAACCATGGGCGCGTTGCGGGAGCATGGGAAAATTTCCCGGGACGACGAGCCCTGGATGCGCTTGTGCCTGGAAGAAGCCTTGGTCAATGCCATCCGCCACGGCAATCATTGCGAACCCGAGCGGAAAGTCGGCATTGAACTGTCCAATACCAAGGATTCCTGCACCATACGGGTGTATGATGAAGGCGCGGGGTTCCGCCCGGACCAGATAACCACGCCCTCCTGTGATCAACTGGGCGGGCGGGGCGTGTGCCTCATCCGCCATTTTATGGACCAAGTGGCCTACAATTCCGCCAAACACCGCCTGGAAATGACCTATCACCGGAAACCGAACGACGGGGAGAAACACAATGGCTGAGAAAAAAGAACCGATGGTGCGCTTCTACAAGAAAGGCCGGATCACCGTCGGCGCGATACATTCCTCGAGCGTGCTGTCCATGCTCAACGTGATGGAATTCGGGAAAACCGTCCTGCAATACGTCTCCATCCACCCGGGCATCAATCTGCTGCTCGACTTCGAGGAAGTGAGTTATCTTTCCAGCGCCGTGCTCAACGAACTGCTCCGGATCAACAAGGCCATCCAGGAATCACAAGGGTCCCTGCGCCTGTGCGGCATCTCCCCCACCATCAAGGAAATCTTCACCATCACCAACCTCGACCAGATTTTCAACATCCACGGGGAGCCCGTCGAAAAAGACATCGTGCGCTACGAACGCGCCCTCGCCGTCGCCCGGGAAGCCGAAGCCTGGGAAGACGACATACAAGAATAACCGCGGCATGGGCTGTAACGGCAACGGCTTTGACCATCTGGAACTCACGAAATCATGAAAAAGACCTATTCATGAACTCCGCATACCGGAAGCATTTGTGATTTCATGATTTCCAGATTACTCTGAATCTTTCATTGTTGTTTGTCGTACAGGTGCAAACGGAGGTTGATGAGAAATTTGAGGTGCCATTCCGTTCAAAAACATCGCAACGGTTGAATTCGATGCCGCATCGCAAGATGGTCACAGCAAGATGGTCACAGAATTGACATACCCCCCATAAATACGCTATCCTTTTACTTCCCTGCGGTGCCGGAGTGGTGAAATTGGCAGACACGCATGGTTCAGGTCCATGTGCTCGCAAGGGCGTGGGGGTTCAAGTCCCTTCTCCGGCACCATTTTCTATTTCCCGCCGCGCAGGGGTTGCGCGGAATCACACCACCAAATAAGGCATAGTCATGCCTGAGCGGAGTGCCGGTTTTGCGTCAAAGCACCATCCCAGCGTGTGGCCTGCCGCTATCCGGCAGTACACATCAACGTAAAGCACCGGGCGGCATCATTAATTCGATAGCGGTATCCGGCACCCGATCTTCCTGAAACCTCTTTGGCAAGCGGTCAAGTCTATTTTTCATAATCAAGTGAAGGGAGACTTCAACGTATGCGGTGTGTTTGGGCGTGTTGGTTAATTTCCGCACTGGCAGCAATGCCCGTATTTGGCGAGTGGGTGGTGAAAGAAGGGAAGAGCGCCCATGTGATCGTTCTTCAAGACGGTGCAAGCCCTTCGGAGAAAGCGGCGGCGGAGGAATTGAAGAGTTATGTGAAGGCGTGTGCGGGAGTGGAATTGCCGATCACTTCGGGAAAACCGGAAAGCGGCGTGCCGATGATTGTAGTGGGATGCGGACCCGTCGCACAGTCCCTGGGAGTCGCTCCCACCCTTGATCAACTGGGCGAACAGGGGTATTGCCTCCGTGCGGTTCCCCCGCATTTGGTGATTGCGGGCACGGCGGCGGCGGGAACGCTTTATGGCGTGCGTGATTTTCTTGAACAGTATTTGGGGGTGCGATGGTATGCGCCGGACGTGACGAAGGCGCCTCAATGCAATGAATTGGCGCTGCCGGTGGTGGATATCATAAAAAAACCTGTATTCGCCTATCGTCAAACGACCTATGCCTGGCCGGGCGGGACGGCGAAATTCCGCGCGCGTCAGGGCGAAAATGCGGGGAGCGGGGGAGCGGATAATGAAGAGGGGATACAATATGCCTTTGACGGGATTTGCCATACATATTTTAATTTTATCAGCCCGGACGAGTTTTTTGATGCGCATCCGGAGTATTTTTCGGAAATCGGGGGCGTCCGCCGCAAAGCGGAAACACAACTCTGCCTCACCAATCCCGAGGTTCTGGACATTGTGACCGAGCGCATGTTGAAGCGCATGGCGGACAATCCCAATGCCCGTCAGCACAATTTTTCCCAGATGGACCATTACAATTATTGCCAGTGCCCGAAATGCGCGGAAATCAACCGGCAATACGGCACACGCGGCGGCACGCAATACTGGTTCTTGAACCAGTTGGCCGAACGGACGTCAAAGGCGTATCCCAACAAGCTGATCGGCACGCTGGCGTATATGTATACGGAAGAGCCGCCGAAGGGATTGGTAATGCATCCGAATGTCGCGGTATGGCTGTGCCACATGTTTCCCTCCTGCGACAGCCACCCCATCGCCACCTGTCCCTACAACGCGGAGTACAAACGCCGCGGTGAGGCATGGTCGAAGATTTGTTCACATCTATATGTCTGGCACTACATCGTTGACTTCGCGCATTACTACAACCCCTTTCCCAATTTCCGCGCGATGGCCGCCGATATGAAGTTCTACCGGGACCTCGGTGTCGAAGGCATGTTCCTTCAGGGAATGGGCGAAGCGGGTGGTGAATTCGGCCTGCTGCGGCCCTATTACGGCATGAAACTCCTCGCCAATCCCGATCAGGACCCCGAAGCCCTTATCCAGGAATTCCTGGAAGGGTACTACGGCCCTGCGGCAAATGCCGTATACCAATACATCACCTTGCTCCACGATAAAGTGCAACATGACAATATCCACATGCACCTCTACACCAATCCCGGCCAGGGGTACCTCACCGACGACATCATGAAGCGTTCCGGTGAACTTTTTGATCAGGCCGAGGACGCCGTGAAAAACAATCCCGAACTTCTTGAACGTGTTCGCGTGGCGCGCATGCCGCTGACCTATGCGCGGTTTTTCCCGCGCAACGGGTTCACCCTTCAGGAAGACCGGCTTTCCTTCAACGGCGAACTCGCGCAATTGCCTGAAATCATGACCTTCTTGGACCGGATGAAACAGCACGATTTCCGTTCCCTGCGCGAAATCTCCGGTGATCCGGCCCAACTCATGCTGCTGGGCATGGTGCTCAACGCCCCCATACCCGTCGAGGCCATCCATAATGCGGCCTTGACCGTGCAGGCGGTGCCTTTTTTCAGCGGGCGCGCCCTCAAGGTAATGGACAATGCCTCCGGCCAAAGTGTCACGGCGCATAACACCGTCCGCTATTTAACGTATCCTTTTGAAGGCGGCGAACACTCGCGCATCGGCACGGAATTCGATGCGGGCCAGGAAGGCCTGTTCGAGCAGTTCCAGACGGTCGAGAAGACGGCCTCCTCGGTGGCCATGCAGGTGAAGACGCCGCGCGGCATGCTGGTCCGCCGCACCCTCACGCTTGTGGAGGATCAACCCAAGCTCCGCATCACGGTGGACATAACGAACACTACGGACAAACCCAAGGAGCAGATACTGCGGAGCCATCTCGCGCTCGATCTCGGTGAACTCGCCCAGACCCGCGTCCAGTTCACCAACCGCGCCGGACAGCCCGTGCAACGTGATATGAAACCCATCATCGCCGGGCTCCGCGAAGGGGAACATTACCTTGATCAAAATGCCCCGAAAGGCGAATGGACCCTCACCGGTTCCAAGGGCCTGCATGTCACCGAACGTTTCGAGGACGCAACCACCGACTACACGTGGCTCTATGCGTACCCCGATTACCTCAACGTCCTCGAATGCGAAGTTTGGGCAAAACCCGTCACCCTCGCCCCGGGCGAAAAAATGACCCGCACCATCGAACTCGAAGTCACAAAAACGGACCGCTGACCGCTGACCGCTGATAGCTGATAGCGCCTTATTCGTGGTTCCGGCTTGCGGGAATCACGCATCGGAATCCGACCGTGTTCTCCCGGATTTCAGGGAACAGCCCTTTTCGGAACGTGCACAGAAGTTCGTTGCTTTTGGAATTCCAGCACCCCCCCCGCACGGCGCGGCGCGGGGCATTGGCGCAGGCTTCGGGATTGTACCGTTGCACGGGATAGGGCACGAAGGGGTCCAGGGTCCACTCGAAGACATTGCCGGCGAGGTCATAAACACCTTCCGGAGTACGCCCGTCTTCATGCATGGTGACAATCGAAGGCATCCCAAGGTATTCCGCATAATTGGCGCGCGTGCTGTCCGGCGGCAGCGTCCCCCAGGGGAACTTTCGGTTTTGGCGGCCCCGCGCCGCGAACTCCCATTGCGTTTCCGTGGGGAGCATTTTCCCGGCCCACTGCGCGTAATCGAGCGCTTCCTTCCACGAAATGCCGACCACCGGTTGATTGGGGCCGTTGCACTGCGGGTCACGCCAAAACCTCGGGTCGGGCGCCCCCGTGGCCTCGAGGTATTTCCGGTATTGCTCCACTGTGACGGGGTATATGTCCATCCAAAAAGGATCCACGTGGACCTCTTCTTCAGGGGCTTCCTCGCGGATATCATTGTTTCCCATGAGAAAATTGCCGCCTTCAAAGAAGACCATGCCCTCCGTGGAAACCGGTTCCACATGTTTATTCACATGAAACGTGGCGATGGTTTTCCGGTAGGACTCTTCATAGGCGGTGTCGAGGGCCGTGCGGAATTCGCCGGCGCTGGACCAGCGTTGCTCTTTTTCCTCCTTTAACGCTTTATCGAGCACCGCCAGCACGGAAGGGGCCACGTCGTTGCGCGCCTGGAGCACGGTGACCGGTTCGTCGAGCGGGGTCCGCAACGTGAGCAATTCATGGAAAATCAGCCCCACGGCGTAGATATCCGCGCGCAGGTCGATGGGCTGCTTTTTCTTTTGCTCGGGGGCGGCATACGGAAGGGTGCCCACCACCCGCTTGGGCTCTTCTCCGGCCAGCAGTTCTTCGTGAATGGCTTTGGCCAGCCCAAAGTCGAGTACTTTCACCTGTTCACTCGGCAGGAGCATGATGTTTTCCGGTTTCATGTCCCGGTGAATCACCATGCGGTGGGCGAATTCAAGCGCCGCCAGCACCTGTTTGATGCACGTAATGGCCAGGCGTACGGGGATGAGTTTCCGGTCCGTGCGCTGTTTGCGGAGAAAAGACCGCAGCGACTGCCCGTCCGCGTATTCCATGCTGAGATAGAGAATGCCGTCGGTGGTCCAACTGACATCATGCACGGCGACAATGTTTTCATGGCGCAACCGCCGGGCAATCTGCGCTTCGTGAATAAAGAGTTGCTGGCCCTTTTCCGTGCGGAGATAGCTGGGATTCATGAACTTGAGGGCCACCGTTTCCTCCACCAGCGTGTCAACGGCCCGGTACACCACGCCCATCCCCCCTTGTCCGATCTTTTCTTCAATAATGTAACGGTCGGAAATCCGCTCCCCGCGCTGAAAAGACAAATCCCGGCGGACACCATTGGCGGACGCCGGCACTTTAACGGGTGCTCCGCAGTTGAAACACGCGCCTGTCTTGCCCTGCACGGACGGGGGAACCAACATCCGCAGCCCGCATTGTATACACGTCACTTGAATCATCACCCCGGATCGTACACGTTTTTAGAGGATTGTGACAAGTTGACCCTTGCGCCGCAGAAAGGGTTCTTGACGGCGGGGGGGAGGGTTGGCGATACTTATGGAGGTAGAACAGGAAAGAGCAGGCACGGCATGACAAGAATGAAATGGATGCTGATGGCGGGGCTGATGGCGGTGATTTCGCCCCTGGCCCAGGCGGTGGACCCGCTGACGTTGACCTTGGGCGAAGGAACCGCCAATATCGGTGATACAACCGAAATTTCATTGGCCTTGGCTTCCGGCGGCACGAAACCCGCCGCACTGGTGCTTTTCATTAGATATAATCCCGCCAAAGTTCAGCCGTATACGGATTTCTACGAGTTTATCAAGCACGATTTGGACGGCGCGGTGGTGGACAACCAGGGAACTGTGGTGAAGTCCCGCAGCGCCGTGCGGCCCGAGGCTTCGCTCGATGCGGCCTCGAAACTGGTGGAGACGGAAATTCATTTGGAAGGGGTAATGGCCATCGCCATTGTTGGAAAGAATTCGAATGTAATTCTGGACGGACCCATGGTGACCATCGCCTTTCGCGTCTTGAGCAGTGCGCAGGAAAATGAATATATCCCCCTGGATGGGATTGGAAGTGCGGAGACGGCGGTGGTATTAACGCATGGCAGTGCGAAATCATCGGCGGCGGGCGCGGCGTTGGAATCCATTCCGGTGCTCTTTGCCGATGGGCAGGTGCATGTAGGGTGTACTCCAGCGGAAACCCCGGCGGGCGTGACGGCGACGCAGGGCCAGACGGATGCCGTGGTGATAGCATGGTCCCCTGTGGCGGAGGTGAATGCCCGGTACCGCGTCTACCGGAATACGGAGGAAAACCCGGAGACGGCGAGTCCGCTGGGAACGGGCTGGCAAACGGGTTTGGTGTTTCAGGATGTAACGGCTCAGGCCCCGGTGGTCTCGGGAGGATGCTCGTGCTCCCCCGTCTATTCCGTCGTGCGGTATTATTATTGGGTGAAGTCCCAAAATGCCTTTGGCTGTGAAAGTGATTTCAGCACCCCTGCCGCCGAGGGGTATCGGGGGGCCGCCAAGGCCTCTCTCGCCAAGGCGGGAATGGCGTCGAATTCCATGGGCGATTGGGCCATGATGGTGGTGCTCCTTGGGAGTGTGATCCTGTGGCGGGGCATGGGGAGAACCAAAGCGAAGCGCTAAGGGGCTGGCTTTGCCCTCGGGCGCTGTGTCACAATTCCCTGCAATTCTGTTGACAATACTTGGGAGTTATTATGCGGCCTACGTTGTTTTCGTTGGGAATCCTTGAGTTTCACGCGTACACCTTCATGCTGGCCATGGCGTTCCTTGCGGCGGTCCTGCTCACGGTCCGCAAGAATTACACGCTTGAAAACCCCTATCCCATTACCCCCATGGGCGGGCTGTGGGTCTATGTGGGGGCATTGATTGGCGCGCGGCTCTACTGGATCATCCAATACGATACGATTTGGCATTTCTACCGGGCCGTCTTCTTTTGGCAGGGCGGACTCGTGTTTTACGGAGGCTTGCTGGGGGGGGTGCTGGGAGGGGCGCTCTATGTGAAATCAAAGCATGCCCCCGTTATCGAAGTGGCTGATCTTACCGCCCCCTATATCGCCCTTGGCCATGCGATTGGCCGGATAGGATGTTTTCTGAACGGATGCTGCTGGGGAGAGCCCACGCATATGCCGTGGGGCGTGCACTTCCCGAAGGCGTCCTGGGGGGCCTATGGCCAGCAACTCAAAGACGGATTGATTAAGCCGGGAACGCCGGAATCGCTGCCCGTGCATCCCACGCAATTGTATTGCGCCCTGGGGCTTGTCGTGATCTTTTTTACACTCCGGCATCTCTACAATCGTAACCATGCCACGGGCGCTATTGTGCTATTGTACATGGGCTCATATGGCGTCCTGCGTTTCGTGGTGGAGTTTTTCCGGGGCGACAGCGCGCATCCGGCGTTCGGGCTGACCGTTTCCCAACTTGTGGCGCTGGGTTTCGTGGTTTTGTCGCTGGCGGCGGGATGTGGCCTGCGGCGGGCCACCCGGAAAAGGGGCGGGGGAAACAATGAAATTGAATCCGATAGACAAGAGAAAACACTTGAAGAATGAGGGGCATTGTGCTACGATGAAGGCGCCTTGTGAGGCAGAAACACAAGATGCGGTGCAGTTGAAGAGACGGGATATTGTTTGTCGGCACAGGAAGTTTGGCGCTTTTTCACGTGGAAAATCGTGAAAAACGCGGCCAAAAGGCGGTGGAGGACGGGCTTTTTTTATTTTGAAAAAAAGTTGGATAAAGTGTTGACAACCGGGATAGAGTCTTTTATAATGGACTGGCTAACCGAAGAGTGTATGTGGTGAAAGCCTTTTTGTGACGGGGCCTGAATCTGTCGTGCATTCTTCATGATGTATGTTAAATGAAAGAAACAAAGCGTAAGCTGATATGGGCGGAGAAGCTTGTGTCAGTAAAGGGTGTTTCAAGAACAACGGTGTAAAGGAGAAAGGTATGGGGACTCGGAAAAAACTTGTATTGGCGTCACTCGTAAGCGTGATGATGGTGCTTGCATTCGTCATCGGCTTTGTGCCGTCGCACGACTCGGAGAACACAGGCGCCGCGGTATCGGGCAAGCGGATTGAAGTAGTTGATCTGCTTGACATGATTCTCGGTCAGCAATGTGCGCTCCAGGTCACCCTCAGTTCGCGGGTGGAAGGCGTGTGGGTCAAAACCCCCATCGACAACGCGCAAATCCCGCAAATCCCCGTACCGGTCCAGGCCAATGTAACCGGCACTGGCGCGGCGGGCGCGGAAGTCACGTTTGTGGCGAACGTGGATGGCGATCCCAATTCTTTCGTTTCGCTCAATGAATGCGCTGGCGAATGGACGGGTGCCCCCGAGGCCACTTCGCTCGATGTCACGGGTGCGGTTACCGCCCCGTGGATCAGCGGCGTGGATGTCAGCTCGTTCATCACGCGCGTGGCGAACACCCGCCAGACCTTGGCGGTGTATTCGCTGGTCAATGCGGTGCAGAACCAAAAGGCCATCACCTTGGCGTATCAGGCGGCGAACAGCGCCGTCGCCAATCCGGTGCGGCTCACCTTGGATGAAGTGGTGGGAACACTGGACAATGACAACAACGCCATCCCGGACAGCGTGTTCACCGCGGTGACCGCCGGTCAAATCTGGATTGCGAATGTCGAGGTTGGTGGCCAACTGCGCACCATCTTGATTGCCAATCTGGATCAGGGTGCGGCCACAAAGCAGACCGGAACGGTCTATGTGTCCCCGGATGCGGATATCGCTGTTGAAGCCCCGGACACGAACAGCCTGGTGGCGGCCGGCCTGGTGGACAGCGGCCAGACGGCTTTGTTAATGGTGGAAGTGGTTGACGATTTGCCCGCGCTGGTGGATTCGGTGGACGGTGATGTCTCCGAAGCCGCCCGCAACGCTTGGGCGAATCAGTTGCTGGCCAAAGCGCCTGGCGCCCTTACGGGTCTTGGGCAGTTTGTGGAAATCAGCCTCCTTTATACCTACCTGGATGGTGCCACCGTTCTTTATGATGAACTTGAGGACCTGAGCGGCACAGGATTGAATGTGACGCTGAGCATATCCGGCTTGAATTCCGGCAATGCCAAGCCGCAGTTGTGGTCGTTCCCGACCAGTATTGCGGATAACGCCGGTCAGTTGTTTGTCACCAATGAACCCGGCGACCACAACTGGAAACTGGTCGCGGGCAATACCGCCGCAGGCGACACCGCCATTACCGCGACGTTTAACACCTTGTCCGTGTTTGCACCCTTTAACTCGGGCATAGTGATTACGGGCGCGACTCCGGACCGTCTGCCCCAGGGGTACGCGATGGACCTGACCCTGAGCGGTTTCTTCCCGGCCCAGGCCGCCTTGAATGTCGCCCAGGCAACGGCGGCCTATCAAGTGCTGATTGGCGGCCAAGTGGCGCCCTTCCGGGGTGTGACCATGGCGAAGCAAGCTGACACCGCCATGACTGCTGACTCGATCTTTGTGACAGCCCCCGCCCTTGAGACAGTGGGTGCCGCCGACGTTCAGGTCTTGGCCTTGGATAACACGGCGGTTCAGGCAACTGCTGCCGGTTTGGTTAATGTGATCGGCACCGCCGCCGTGACCACATCCGTGGCGGGCGGCACAGGCTCGATTGCCTTGGCCGAAGCGGGCGCAGGCGATGGATTCAACCTTCCTGCGGGCGTCTATGCCATTGGGACCAGTGTCCTGGCCACCTTGACCACCTCCGAAACCTTTACCGGATGGACCCTGAACGGCGTGGATGCTGGAACAGCGAATCCATTGACATTCACGGTCAATGGCCCCACAACGCTGGTGGCAAATGTAACCACGGTTGGATTTACGCTTGATCTCAGTGCAACCGCCGGCGGTACGGTGGTGGCCGACCCGGTGTCTGCTTTGTACCTTCCGGATACGGTTGTTGCCCTGACGGCCACCCCGAATCCTGGGTATCGCTTCACGGGATGGGGCGGTGCCAACGGCGCGGACGTGGTGGACCCGGAAAATGACGGCACCGGCTCCATTACCATGAACGCGGACAAAGTAGTGGTGGCTTCGTTTGCCCTGATCCCCGAGGATTGCTTCACCCTCCAACTCTCGGCCAATCCGGGCGCGGGCGGTGTGGTAACAGTGACGCCGGGAGCGAATTGCCCTGGCGGGTACGAACCCGGAACTACAGTGACCATTACCGCGACTCCGAATCTTGTGGATAACTTTAAGTTCCTGGCCTTCGCGGGCGCCAATGCGGCGAACCTCACCAACATCAGTGCGCCGAATCCGGTCACCGGTGCAGTGACGGCCAACTTGGTTATGAACGCGAACAAAGCCATTACGGCGCAATTCATTGTCAAACCGGTCCTTACGGGCCTTACCTTGATGCCTGGCGAAGTCAGGGCGGAAGCCTGGATATTCGGCGGCGTCGTTCGCAAACTCATAGGCGCGGGCCTGACCAATGACACGCCCATCTTCGTCAATGGTGTTCAGGTTCAGGGCTTCCGCGCCGCCGCGGACCACTCCTCGGTTGAGTTCGTGGTCCCGCCGTACGCTGGCCTCAGCTTGGCGGCCACCGAAGATGTGGATATCACGGTCGGTGCGGGTGGTGAAGCGTTCACCCTGCCCAACGCCTTGCGCTACAAACGGCACGAGGCAAAAGGCGGTGTGAATACGACGGCCTTCATCGTGGACAACCCGATGGCGGAAACCTCTGTGGCGATGACGCTGGACGGTACCGCTGATGAGGTTACCCCGGTGGTGCTGCCTGCCTTGGAGCCGCCTGCGGGTGTTACGCGGGTCTTTGGTATCGCACGGAATGCCACAGTGCTTCCCGCCGTGAAATTGAATACTGAATCGATTGGCGCGCTGGGCACCGGCTATATCTCGGCCTTGACGACGGCCGGGGATGTGCCGGCGGGCAATGCGATTACGAATGCCTTCGATTTCAGCCTGCACCTCTATGCGGAAAGCGAAGTGAAGACGAATACGCCGCCTGCGGGCTCGGCTTCCTATGCGACGGCAAGCGGACTGCTTGACTTTGGCCGCCCCGTGGACCCGGATGGCAATATCAATCCGGACGCCACTGCGGCGAAAGTAACCCTCCCGCTGGATGCCACCACGTTGACCTACGCGGACGTCCGCAAGGGCTTGACGCTGTGGGGCGTGGGCACGGCATTCGACTATGTGTCCGAAGAAACCACGATTGTGAATCCGCCGACGGTGGCCTATCAATCCGAACTGCTGAACACCGAAGTGGACCCGGCTTTGACGACGGCTACCCCCGATACGATGCGTCCGAATACCATGCTCGCCGCGCGGCTGTACACCCTTAATGGATTCAGCCTGCGCAAGGGCGCGCTGTTGACGGAAGAGATGCAGGAAGGCGTGAAGCTCTTCCGTAAGTCGGGCGCCAACTGGTTCGGCTTTGGTACGGCCAATGGTGACATTGCCGGCGGCACGGAACTGAAGATCACGTCCCCGATGGGCGGCATCGCGTGGGTGGACCGGATCGAGTTCCGCGGCGTCGCGAAAGCGACCCTGGCCACCGCGACCGCGGCCAACTTCACCACGGTCCCCGGAACGGATGAATACAATCTGGTTCTGAAGACCCCGAAAGCCAAATCCGCGGGTATCACCGACATGGTTATCTTCCTGAAGGCGGATACCACCACGGCGGCGGTCACCCTGGAACGCGCCTTCGAGTACAAGAAAGCGGCCTTCCCGCTGGATGACATCGTGCTTATCCTGCTCGGCCTGCTCATCGCCGGTATTGGCCTGCTGGCCGGTGGCGATAGCGGCGGCGGCGGCGGCGGCCCGTGCTTCATCGCTTCGGCGGCCTATGGCACTCCGCTGGCCGGTCAGATTGACACCCTGCGCGCCGTGCGCGATGAATACCTGCTGAGCAACGCGGCCGGTACGGCCTTCGTGGATGCCTACTACCAGGTCAGCCCGGCGATTGCCGATGTCGTGGCCAAGAGCCCCGTCCTCGCGTCGATCATCCGCGTACTCCTGGTGCCGGTCATCTTCCTCGGCAAAGTGGCCTTGGCCATGCCGATGCTGATCGCCTTTGCGGGCATATCGCTGGGCGCGGCCTACCTGCTCATTCGCCGCAAGGCACGCAACAGAGCGTAAATTAACCCGTAGTATGTAATTCCGGCGGGAGGCCAAAAATCTCCCGCCGGTTCCTTATATAGGGAACTTTGCGTGCCTTTACATAGAACGGACAAATAACCCTAAAAGGCAGTAGCGGGTCTTGTCATATGCGAAAGACAAGGGGTTGCAACCCCTTGTCCACTTTGTGGCACTCACCCACAAGGCGAGTGTGATGTCTTGCATAACGGGCTCGTTGATGCAGACTTCATGGCGAAACCACGGTTCAACTGCCTTTTCTTGGCTAATCGCGGCCCCTCTTCGCCCAGGTTGTACCCCTCATCTCCAAAGCCCCTGATCGTGCGTAGATAGCCGGTAACCGGAAACTAACCACCTACCCCCTCCCCCTATTTACGCGGATTTATTACCCTGCATCCCCTGTCATTCCATACGTTTCTATTCTTTCTTCTCGGTCCTTTACGTCAAATCTTCCAATATCCGCAATTCTCACGCTTCACGTCTATGAAAGGCCCATCCTACAGGCTATATTTCCACCGGGGGGGTATAACTCACGCCTTGGGCTTCCAACGTCTTAAGAAACCCATCTTTATCCACGGCCTTATAGAAGGCTTCCTCGGCTTCGACGATGTCTTCCTTGACCAACCGCGCCAGTTCTTCGTTCAGGAGGGTCATGCCCTCTTTCTTGGCGGTCTGCATGATGCTCATGATTTGGGAGGTCTTGGCGTCGCGGATAAGCGAGGCGACGGCCGGGGTGACCACCAGGACTTCGAGGGCGGAACAGCGCCCGCCACCCTTCTTTTTGAGCAGGTTCTGCGCCACCACCCCTTTCAGGGCCGCGGAAAGCATGGTGCGTATCTGCTGCTGCTGATCCGCCGGGAACTGGTCGATCAGGCGGTCCACCGTCGAGATGGCCGTGGTGGTGTGAAGGGTGCCGAAGACCAAGTGGCCGGTTTCCGCGGTTTCGATGGCGATGTGGGTGGTTTCCAGGTCCCGCATTTCGCCCACGAGCACAATATCGGGGTCTTCCCGCAGGGCGGCCCGCAACGCGGCTTTGAATCCGGACGTATGCGAATGGACTTCCCGCTGGTTGATCAGGCACTTCTGGTTCTGGTGCACAAACTCGACCGGGTCCTCGATGGTGATGATGTGGTCCGTGCGGGTCTTGTTGATAAGGTCGATCATGGCGGCCAGTGTGGTGGACTTGCCGCTGCCGGTGGGGCCGGTGACCAAAATCAGCCCCTTGCTGAGCATGCAGAACTTTTTCAGTACGGGAGGAAGTTTCAATTGCTCGAACGTAAGCACTTCACTGGGAATCAGCCGGAAAACCGCCCCCACCCCCTTGTTGTCCCGAAAGATATTGGAACGATACCGGCCCGCGCCCGGGAGTTCATAGGCAAAGTCCGTGTCATTGCACCGGTTGAATTCTTCCAGGTTCTTCTCCGGAGTAATCTCGAACACCAGTTTTTCGACTTGCTCCCCGGTGAGCGGTTCTTCCGTGCGCAACGGCACCATCGAACCATCCTTCCGGAACATGGGCTTGCACCCCGTGCACAGATGCAAGTCGGACGTCTTATACTCCACCATCATTTTGAAGTACCGGTCTATTTCCGCCATACGATGTTCCTCCTGATACTGTTGATGCTATGGTAGCGCATATCGCCACGAATGACAACCGGGCCGGGTTCCCAAGCGGCACTATCCATGAATGCCCATTATTAAATGAAATTCATCCGCCATTCGCCCATTTGTCCTATAGGTCCTATGGGCCCTATTGGTCCTATATTTACCGGACTTTCCATCTCGTTTTCCTCCAAAAAAAAATACCCCCGGCGCGAAGCCGGGGGTAAAGCGCTTTCTTAAAGAATTTCTAATACCGGTACAGTTCAGGTTTGTAGGGCCCGTCGGGGGAAACGCCGAGGTATTTGGCCTGTTTCTCGGAGAGGCGGTCAAGCGTGACGCCCAGCTTGCCAAGATGCAGCCGTGCCACTTCTTCGTCGAGTTTCTTTGGCAGCGTATAGACCTTGCCGACTTCATAATTGGCCGGTTCGGTGAACAAGGCGATCTGTGCGAGGGTCTGATTGGTGAAGGAATTTGACATCACGAATGAGGGGTGGCCCGTGGCGCAGCCAAGGTTCACGAGGCGTCCGCGCGCCAAAAGGATTATCGAGCGTCCATCCGGGAAGATGAACTTGTCGACTTGCGGCTTGATGTTGAGCTCGGTGACCCCCTTCTGTTCTTCGAGCCACGAGACTTCAATCTCGGAGTCGAAGTGGCCGATGTTGCACAGGATGGCTTCATCGCTCATCTTGGCCATGTGTTCGCCGCGGATGACGTCGCAGCAACCGGTGGCGGTGACGAAAATGTCGCCCCGGGAGGCGGCGTCTTCCATGGTGGTGACTTCATAGCCTTCCATGGCGGCCTGGAGGGCGCAGATGGGATCGATTTCCGTTATGAGCACCCGCGCGCCCAGCCCGCGCATGGCCTGTGCGCAGCCTTTGCCCACATCGCCATACCCCGCGACGACCACGACCTTTCCGGCCACCATGACGTCCGTGGCGCGCTTGATGCCGTCGCCAAGAGACTCGCGGCAGCCATAGAGGTTGTCGAATTTCGATTTGGTGACGGAGTCATTCACGTTCATGGCGCGGGTGAGCAATTTTCCTTCCCGCATCATCTCGTAGAGCCGGTGGACGCCGGTGGTGGTTTCCTCGGAGACGCCGATCCAGCTTTTGACGGTGCGGTGCCAGCGGTCCGGATCTTCCGCGTGGATTTTGTGCAGCAGCCCGTCCACAATGGAAATTTCCTTGTTGTCGCGGCATATTTCCGGAAGCGTGCCGGTCTTGGCGAAGTGTTCTTCAAATTCATACCCGCGGTGGATGAGGAGCGTGGCGTCGCCGCCGTCGTCCACAATCATGTTGGGGGTTTCACCGTTGGGGAAGCACATGGCCTGGTAGGTGCACCACCAATATTCTTCCAGGGTCTCGCCTTTCCATGCGAAAACAGGCGTGCCTTTGGCGGCAATGGCGGCGGCGGCGTGGTCCTGGGTGGAATAGATGTTGCAGCTTGCCCAGCGCACTTGCGCGCCCAGCGCCTGCAATGTTTCCACGAGCACCGCCGTCTGGATGGTCATGTGAAGCGAACCCATGACCCGCGCCCCCTTAAGCGGCTGTTTGGCGGCGTACCGTTCACGGGTGGCCATCAGCCCCGGCATTTCCTTCTCCGCCATGTCGATCTCTTTGCGGCCCCATTCGGCCAGGCTCATATCCGCCACTTTATACGGGGCGTCTTGTGGGTTGGTGGTTTTCACCGCTACGGCCATGGTGTCTTTGCTCCTTGTTGTGCTGTGCGCCGCGTCGTTTATGCCTGATACAGGGTCCCGCGCATCCCCTCTGGGATGTAATGCGCTTTGAGATGGGCCTCTTTTCCGCAGAACCGGCATATAGTTTACCGTCCAATGCCGGGAAGCGTCAAATTTGATATACTGGCGGCATACGATAAGGAGAGTATGCACATGGAATGGCGCGCCTTGGGGAAGACGGATATCCGTGTCACCCCCATTGGGCTGGGTTGCTGGCAATTCAGCGGCGGGAAAGGACTTTTCGGGAAGCTCTGGGGCACGTTGAATAATGTGCCGTTTGCGGAGATAGTCCGGACGGCGCTCGAGGGCGGCATCAACTGGTTTGATACGGCGGAGATGTACGGGCGGGGAAAGTCGGAAGAGGATTTGGCCAAAGGTTTGCAGACGGCGGGGAAAGCGCCGGGGGATGTGGTTATCGCCACGAAGTGGCTCCCCGCGTGGCGCACCGCCCGCTCCATCCTGGACACCATTGAAGAACGCAAACGCCGCCTGAATCCCTACCCGATAGACCTGTATCAGATTCACATGCCGTTGTCGTTTTCATCGATTCGCGCGGAAATGAAGGCCATGGCGGAACTGGTCCGGCGCGGCGACATCCGGGCGGTGGGCATCAGCAACTATACGGCGGCCCAGATGCGGCGCGCGCACCGGGAACTCGCTACGCTGGGAATTCCCCTGGCCACCAATCAGGTTCAGTACAACCTGCTGCACCGGAACATTGAACGCAACGGCATTCTGGAAACGGCGCAGGAACTGGGCATCACGATTATTGCATTCTCGCCGCTCGCCCAGGGATTGTTAACCGGCAAGTTTCACGATCGTCCGGAACTGCTGAAACAGGTGGGCGGACGCCGGTACCAGCCGGGATATTGGAAGCGCGGACTGGAAAAATCCGCCCCCCTCATTCAAGCCATGAAGCAAATTGCGGAGAAATACAACGCAACCCCGAGCCAGGTGGCCCTGAACTGGCTGGTCCATTTTCATGGGCCCGTGGTGGTGGCGATTCCCGGCGCGACGAAAGTATATCAAGCCCAGGACAATGTCCGGGCAATGCAATTTCAGCTCAACCGGGATGAGCTTGAGCAGTTGGACGGCCTGTCGAAAACGTATTAGCCCTTGAGGCGTGCGGCCATGACATCCACGAAGGCGCGCAGGAGGTCTTTATCGAGTTCGTTGCGCATTTCACTGCGCATGAGTTGAAGGGCGTTGAATGTGTTTTGGGGTTTTTGATGGTAGCGCTCGGTGGTGAGCGCATCGAAGATGTCGGCGATGGCGACAATGCGGACAAAGGGGGAGACGGCGTCGTTTTTAAGCCCTTCGGGATACCCGGTGCCGTCAAGTTTTTCGTGGTGATGCAGGACGATGTCCAGGGCGATTTCCCCGATGGCGCCGGATTCCCGGAGCATGCGGTGGCCTTCTGCCGGGTGGGTTTTCATGCGCTCCCATTCGTCAATGGAAAGGGCGGAGGATTTGGAGAGAAGGGCGGGATTCAATGAGCGCTTTCCCACATCGTGAAGCAGCGCGCCGTTGGCGATTTCACGCAGCATGGCGGAATTGCGCTGCCCGGTGCGCATGGCCAGCGCGACGCTGTACGCCACCACGTTGACGCTGTGGGTGTAGAGGTAATAGTCGCATGAGATTGCGCGCAGGAGGTGTTCGATCATGAAATCCTCGGCGGTCATGAAGTTGACGGTATGCTGGACGATTTCCTTGCCCCGGTCGATGGTTTCGCGGGTGGGCGGATGCGCAAGGATATCTTCGACCACGGCCTGCGCGGAGTCATAGAGAATGGCGGATTTTTCTTTCACGTTGAGTTTTGAATCGCGCAGGATGTCTTCGAGATGGTCCGCGAGGTAGCGGTTGTACTCGCGGCGTTCCTCCTGCTTGATGTAGAGGCAGGCCACGCGGGAGCTTTCCAGACGCTTGCGTGCGGCGCGGGTGAAGGGGAGGTTGCGCTCGCAATACAGCACGAAGGGCTGCTCGGGGCTGGGCCTGAAATAGAGCGCAAAATCCGGCGTGGTGTCGAGGCGGATGGAGTCTATGCGGATGGGCACGTAAAGTTCGCCGCCCAGGGCAATGGGAACCGGATTTGCGAACGATATTTCGGGCACGACTCCACTCCTTGTGCAATGGCTATAGTTGTAAACCACCGGGAGGCCCTGGGGCAAATTATCGAAAAGCGAAGCCTTGCGGAAAGCCCTTTTCCGGCGGCCCGCCAAGCCGCGCGATGGATTCCCTTGAATGTCCCGCGCGAAGGAGTGGCTCCCCGATATCGCGGATAAGATCAGGAACGTAATACTCCAGGAAGGAGCCTGTTCCCTGGAGGGTGAATCGGTCAAGGGAACCCGGCACGAGAACGGCATCCCCTGCGTACAATATGTATTCAGTATTCTTGCCTTGTACGGTCAATGGGCCGTGCTTCACGAGCAGAAGATGAAAGCTGTCTCCAGGGAGCGAACGCGTGAATGAACCGGCGACGGTGATGAGTTCCGCCGCGAAATAGTGGCAGACGGCCAGCACGCTGCACGATGCACCATCCAGTTCATAGCCGAGCGGGAGGTTCGGACCGTGATGGCCGGTCTCGAACCGAATGACCTCGAGGGCCTTTTCCACATGGAGTGCCCGCGGTTTTCCCGAGGCCTCCACCCGGTCCCAGTCGTACACGCGGTAGGTGAGGTCGCTGTTTTGCTGGATTTCCGCCAGGAGGATGCCCGCGCCGATGGCGTGGATGGTCCCGGCGGGAACAAAAACATTCGTGCCCGCGGGCGCGGGGAAGCGCATCATGCATTCCTTGAGGCGCTGTTCGGAAAGGGCCTTCCGGAAGCTGGCGGCAGTGGTGTCGTGGGTGAGGCCGCAAATGAGTTCCGCGCCGGGTTCGGCATCGAGCACATGCCACATTTCCGTTTTTCCGGAATCGGGCTCCTCCAGCCGCTTGGCGTCCTCATCATCCGGATGCACCTGCACCGAAAGCACGTCGCCGGCATCAATCAATTTCAACAGCAGCGGGAAACGGCCCTGGGGAGTGAGCCGGGCGCGTTGGCCGAGGATAGCGGAAGCATTTTCAGCGATGAGCGCGCGCAGGGTTTTTCCCGAATGCGGCCCCTCGGCGACGCGGCTTTCGCATTGGGCATGGTCCGAAATAAGCCATGCCTCGCCAATGACCGTATCGGACGGTGTGGGTTTTTTCAATGTGCCGCGCAGTTTGCCGCCTCCCCAAATCCGCTCGAAATAAGATTCCGTGAAGCGGAGGATATCAAAGCGGCTTTTTTCAGAGGTCTTCATGGAAGGAGGCCGCGCATGGGAAGCGGGGAATGCAGGGCGTTGTTGTAGAGTTGAATGAGTTCGGGGCCGAAGAACATGAAGAGTATGCCGCCCAGCGCCAGGTAGGGCCCGAAAGGCAGGTAGTGGCCCTTCAGGGTGATGAATTCGTCTTCTTCGGTTTCATCGAGATCTTCCACAGGCTGGGCGGGCCGGTACTTGCGCTCTTTTTGTTGTTTCGTATAGATGTTCCAGGAAAGGAGCACGATGATCCCCGCCAGGAGGGCAATGGAGCACGCGCCCGTGACCAACGGCCAGTAAAGCTCATCAGGAACGGCGAAAGGTGCTTGCGCGAAGAAGAGGATGCGCAGGATGAGATAGAAGGTGCTGACGCCCAAAACCACCGTGCCGAGGGAATCCACCGGGGGGTATTTGGGGATTTCGGCGGATTCCGGTTCTTCCTCCGGGTCCTGCTTCGCACGGAAGAGGAGGATCATGCCGATGCCGATAATGCTGCCGGTAACCGAGGCGATGAGGAGGGTTCCCGCCACCCCGCGCCAGCCGAAGAAGGCGCCCAGCATCGCCAGCAGCTTGACATCGCCGAAACCCATGCCGGGTTTTCGCAGCAGGAGCACGGTGACGCCATCGAGCATGCAGATAATGAAACATCCGAGCGCGATGCCGTCCAGGGCATCCAGGGGGTTGACGACACGCAACATGCTGTTGGAAATCATCATGCCCATCAACGCCACGGCCAGTCCCGCCACCAGACCGGGCAGCGTGATTTCGTTGGGGATGGTCCAGTCGGTAAGGTCTTGGAATGTGACAATGACGAGAGCGGCGCTCAGGGCCATGTACACGGGAGTGGCGGCGACGAAGCCAAACCGCCAGTACACACACAGGAAAAGCACGCCGGTGATTGCCTCGACCAAGGGATATTGCCAACTGATGGGAAGCCCGCAGTGGCGGCATTTTGCACCCAGGAGGAGCCAACTGATGATGGGGAAATTATCATACCAGGCAATGGTGTTCTTGCATTTGGGGCACCGTGAGCGCGGGCTGACGACGGATTCCCCGGCGGGCCAGCGGCAGATGCACACATTGCAGAAGCTGCCGACCATGGCGCCCAAAACAAACGATGTGATCATGAAAAAGGTATGAAGCGGTGCTATCACTTGTGCTAACGGCATGAATGGGTTCCTGCTTGCGTTTGAGAGGATCAGTATAGGGGCAGCGGCGCATTCCGCGCAACTGCACTGTCGGCAATCATTAAAACGCGCTCCCCTTCTTCCCCTTCTTCCCGTAGTGTTTGACGCCCCCCACATGCGAAAGGTAGTCTTACCCCTATTGTTGCAATATGAGAGAGGATGTTCGTGTCCAAACTGCGTTTATATCTGGTGAATGTGGGCCTCCGCGTGCCGCTGTTTCAGTTGTCGACGCCCCCCTTGGGCCTGATGTATCTGGCGGGGTATTTGAGGGAACGCTTCGACCTCGATATCCGTGTAGTCAACCAGAAAGTGGAGAATCTCTCTCACAAGACACTGGCGGAGGATATTGTGGCATATGGGGCGGATATCGTGGGCTTGTCCGCCCTGACCCCCTTTGGGTATGCCTTGGGGGAGGTGTCCCGGCGGGTTCGCGAGGGGTTGCCCAAGGCGCTGATTGTGCTGGGAGGTCCGCATGCCTCGTCGTTTTGCGAAAAGGCGCTGGAAGGCACGGATGCGGATGCGCTGGTGGTGGGGGAGGGGGAACGCGCTTTGGAACAGGTGATTCAAGAATATTTTTTCGGCGGGCGGGACCTTTCGTTGATTCCCGGGCTGATCTGGCGGGACAGCGACGGGGGGATGGTGCGCAATCCCGGCATGGTGCCGCTGATTGAGGACCTGGATTCCCTGCCCTTTCCCGCCTATGATCTCATCGATCTCCGAAAATATTGGAAACTCCCCTCCATGCCCCCGATTCCCCGCCGCCGCTATATTTCCTTCTTGAGCAGCCGGGGATGTCCCTATCAATGCATTTATTGCCACCGCATTTTCGGAAAACGTTTCCGGAAACACAGCGCGGAGCGCATGGTGGATGAAATGGAGTTTTTCTCCAAGAAACACGGGGTGCGTGACATCGAATTTGTTGATGATTCCTTCAATATTGACGGGGACCGTGTGATCCGTTTCAGCGAATTGCTGCGCCAGCGCGGCCTCAATATCAAAATTGCATTTTCGAATGCCTTGCGCGGGGACGTGCTCACGGAGGAAACGGTGGATGCGCTGTGCGATGCAGGAATGTATTT
Organism: uncultured Nitrospirales bacterium; assembly: GCA_964474205.1. Lineage (GTDB taxonomy): Bacteria > Hydrogenedentota > Hydrogenedentia > Hydrogenedentales > CAILVY01 > CAILVY01. Next base: position 52,960 of record CAYYRW010000014.1, read on the forward strand.
TTCGAGTTTCGCATTGGAGACCGGGTCGCCGCGGTTGCAGCGGCTGATCGGGAAGAATCTGAATATTCCGAAATATCTTAGGGGCGTGGAACTGGCCGCTAAGCGCGGCGTTTTCACGAATGGGTTCAACATGCTCGGATTCCCCACCGAAACCGAGGAAGAACTCCAGATGACCATCGACACCGTCTGCGGTTCCGCTCTGCACAATGCCTCATTTTTTACCGTCACCCCTTTCCCTAATACGGCGTTATATGATCTCGTGCGGGAAAACAAACCCGAGGCGCTCAAAAACCTGTCGTATGACAATTCGGATTTCATCCGGATTTTTGTAAACTGCACGGACCTTCCGGATGAAGTGCTGTTTGCCTATCAGCGCAAGGCCAACCGGCAATTCTTCTTTAACGCGAACCGCATCTTCCGAATGCTCCGGGATTACCCCCAGCGGCGGCGCCTGTTTCAGTATGCTCCCACGATGATCCACCGGACGATGAAAGGAATCTTCGGCGGAAGGTAATGGAGGGGATGAAGGGTAATCTTTTCTCTGTTTTTCAACGCAGAGGCGCAAGGACGCAAAGGCGCGCAGAGATAAAGGTTCAGGGGGGTATCGATGAATTAACCTTTGGTTTGACAGCACGTATTTTGCCCTGCAAAATATGCAAAGTGGAATATGACACAGTTGTTTATCACGGAAGTGAACAACTACACGGGCCTGACATTCCGTTTGCCGTCGGAAGCGGAGTGGGAGTACGCGTGCCGTGCAGGAAATCATACTCCACCAACACGGTTTTATTGGGGTGATGATCCAGGTTACACCACTATCAACGATTACGAATGGTGGTATGGCAACTCCTTTAATGTGGGCGAGCAATATGCACATTTAGTGGGTCAAAAGCTTCCAAATGCCTTTGGATTGTACGATATGAGCGGGAACGCTTGGGAATGGTGCGAAGATGACTGGCACCCAAACTATATTTTGGCGCCGACCAATGGCTTGGCCTGGGTGGACTCACCCAGGGGATTTTACCGTGTGTTACGGAGTGGTAGCTGGTATGGTAAAGACTATGCCTGCCGCTCGGCGTGCCGCACGTATTTCAACACTGCCGTCGCAAACTTCACTTTTGGGCTTCGCCTCGCCAGGTAATTGCCGGTTAATTGCCCTTTCGATGGTTGGCCGCTTCGCTTGACCAAACGAGCACTTGCAGCCGCACCGAATTCCGTTGTGCCGGGATTGTATTGCGTAACCGGGGTAAAAGATGAAGGCTATGGGAGGAAGCGGGTAAGATGAAGGCGAAACTGAAGAATGAAGTGAAAGGGGTGAAACAATGATGAAGGAGTCAATGCGGATATATGTAGACACTTCTGTGTTCGGCGGTGCGTTTGACGTGGAATTTGAGCGTGCAAGCCTGGAATTATTTGATCAGGCGCGCCGAGATAAATGTAGGCTTGTGGTGTCCAGTCTTGTAGTCGATGAGCTGATGGGGGCGCCCGAGCCAGTTACAACCATGTTTCACGAATTGCGCCGCCAGATCGAGGTTGTGGGCGTGACGGAACAGGCGATTATATTGCAGCGGGCCTATCTGGCCGCGGGCATTGTAGGGCCGAAGCGATTCGCGGACGCGCTTCATGTGGCCATGGCAACAGTCTCGGAGTGCCGGGTCATTGCAAGTTGGAATTTTAAGCATATTGTTAATTTTCGCAAGGTTCCGTTGTATAATTGGGTAAACGCGGCGCGAGGATATGGCGCCATCGCTATTCACTCGCCCCTGGAGATTATTTTCGATGAAGACGAAGACGTTTGACTGCATCGCATTTCTGAACGCGGCCGCAGAGAATACCCGGCTGCGCTTGTCCGGCCTTTCGGTTCGCGATCAGGTGGAATATTGGCGCGGGCGCAATAAGGAAGTCTTGACCGAACAGAAGCGGCTAATGAAAGAAAAGACGGGGGTGCGGAGATTTGGATTCGTAGCGCGTTTGGAGGTGTTGAGAAAACAACGGAAGCCTTTTGATTGTGTGGAGATGAAGCATCAGGCCCAGGAACGGATTCGAAAAGAACTTGACGGGAAATCACCCGAGGAGCAATTGGACTATTTGTGCAGGGGAAGGGAGGCATCGAGCCGAAGTCAGGGGCAAGTGCGAAAGAAACGTCTTCAGGCCCAAGGGTAGCGATTCCTTTGAAAAGGGTGTTTTTTTGAGACTTCTTCAGCGTGTTGTGTAAGGGGTGTGCTTTCCAGGGGTGCCGATGACACAACTTCTGAGTATTACCTGGCGCACCTTTGGTTGTGTTTGGAAAAGAACCGTATAGCAGGATCATTGAGGTCTACTCCCTGCTTGGAAGCGGATAGAGCGGGGGGATCTTTATGGACGGGGGATTTATATGGTACTATTAAGATTCTCAGGATTTTTGTGTATGAGCCGTTGATGCCGTTCTGGCAAAGGGATTTCCGATGGGTATGCGTGATTTTGGCCGGTTTTTATCTTGGATGGCGTGTGGTGTTCTCATCATGGCGTGCGGTGTATCGTGCCAAAGCAAGGTTTCCGGAACGCCGGTGGTCCGGCCTGAAACCACGGCACCGGTTGTACCGGCCCCGCAACGCGAACAGATCGAGCAGGCGGTGTCGAAGGTGAAGCCGTCGCTGGTCCGGATTCATGTGGTGGAGACGTATTATGAAGAAGGCCGGGAGATGAAGTACGAGGCTTCGGGGAGTGGGGTGGTGATTTCGCGGGAGGGGCATGTCATCACGAACCATCATGTGGCCGGGCACGCCAAGCAGTTGAAATGCACCTTTCCCGACAAGACCGAGGTTCCGGCGGAGTTGATTGGTTCGGATCCCTTGACGGATATCGCGGTGATCCAGTTGAAGGATGGGCGGAAGGACTATCCGGTGGCGGCGTTTGGGAATTCGGATGAGGTGAAAGTGGGGGATCAGGTACTGGCGATGGGGAGTCCGCTGGCGCTGTCGCAATCGGTGACCCTGGGCATTGCCAGCAATACGGAAATGATCATGCCGGCGTGGATGAGCCGGCGGGGCGGGGGATTGGAGCAGGATGGGGAGGACGTGGGTTCGCTGGTGCGCTGGATCGGGCATGACGCGGAGATTTACGGGGGGAATTCCGGCGGGCCGCTGGTGAATCTTCAAGGCGAAATCATCGGCATCAATGAAATAAAGCTTGGTCTGAGCGGCGCCATTCCGGGGAATCTGGCGCGGCAGGTGGCGTCGGAACTGATGAAAAAAGGCGCCGTGCGGCGGGCATGGCTGGGAACGGATGTGCAGCCGCGGCTCAAGCATGACACCGCGAAACGCGGCGTGCTGGTGGGCGGTGTGATAAAAGGTTCGCCCGCGGAGGAAGCGGGCCTGCAATCCGGCGATGTGATTCTGCGGATGGGAGAGACGGCGGTGGACGTGCAGTTCATGGAGCAGCTTCCTGATTTTAACCGCTTGATAAGCGAATTGGCGATTGACAAGCCGGTGGACGTGGTGGTGGCGCGGGACGGCGCGGAAAAGACCGTGCGGGTGACCCCGAAGGAACGGGAGCCGTATCAGCCGAAGCAATATGAACTCAAGGCGTGGGGATTGACCGTGCGTGACTTGTCGTTCATGCTGGCGAAAGAATTGAAACGCAAGAGCACGGACGGAGTGCTGGTGACGTCGGTGCGCCAGGGCGGCCCGGCGGGCGATGCGAAGCCGGTGATTCAGAAGGATGATGTGATTACGTCGGCGGGGGGGAAGCCGGTGAAGAGCGTCAAAGAGTTAAAGGCGCTTTCGGAGGCATTGACGAAAAAGGCCAAGGACCCGGTGCCGGTGCTCACGGGGTTCGAGCGGAAAACGGAAGAGTTTGTCACGGTGGTGAAGGTGGGGATTTCAGACATGAAAGACCCGGGTTTGGAAGTGAAGAAAGCGTGGCTTCCGGTGTCCACCCAGGTGATTACGCGCGACATTGCGGCGGCATTGGGCAAGGGGGACCTCACCGGGTTCCGCGTGACGAATGTCTATGCGGGAAACACGGCGGATAAGGCGGGCATCAAGGTGGGGGACCTGATTTTGTCCGTGGACGGAGAGAAAATGACGGCCTCGGCCCCCGAGCATTATGAAGAATTGGCGGCGCTCATCCGGCAGTATAAGATTGGCGACAAGGTTGAACTGGGATTGATGCGGGGCGCGGAAGAGAAAAAAGTACTGGTGGAGTTGGCGGGCGCGCCGAAATTGGCCCGCGAGATGAAAAAGTACCGCGATGAACAATTTGAGTTCACGGTCCGGGATATCACGTTCTTCGACAAGGCGTCGGAACAGTGGAAAGAGGAACAGAGCGGGGTGCTGGTGGATCAGGTGAAACCGGGAGGCTGGGCGGCGCTGGGGCAGTTGACGGCGGGCGACTTGATCCTTGCGGTGGGCCGCACGGACACGCCGGACGTGGATGCGCTTCAAGCGGCCATGAAGGCGGTGGCGGACCAGCAGGCGCCGGTGGTGGTGTTCAAGGTGTTGCGGGGCATTCACAGGATGTATATTGAATTGGAGCCCAAATGGGATACGAAATGAAGTGTTTTCTTTCCATCCGTATTCTTCTCGCATGTGCGATGAGTCTGGTTTTTTCCATGACGGCGCGGGCGGGTGAAGACGAGCAAAAAGCACGGGCGGTGCTCGACAAAAATAAACTGTGCGTGGTCACCATCAAAATGGTGATCAAACAGAAATTTGCCATGGAGGGGATGTCGGCCCAGGAGAACGAATTTAAGGAGGAAGCCACGGGGACGATGATTACGCCGGAGGGATTGACGGTGATGGCGTTGTCCTCCACCGATCCGGCGAGTGTGTATTCCACCATGGTTTCCGGCCAGCCCGACGGCCAGATGAAAATGGAAACCGAACTGAGCAGCGTGAAGATTCTGCTCGATGACGGTTCGGAACTTGCCTCGGAAGTGATCCTGCGGGATAAGGAACTGGACTTGGCCTACCTGCGGCCTTCGGAAAAACCGGCGAAGACGTTTCCGTGCGTGGACTTGGCAAATGCCGCCGCGCCGGAATTGTTGGATACGCTGGTTACGCTGAACCGTCTGGGGAAAGTGGCGGGGCGTGTGTACTCGGTGTCCTTCTCGGTGATCGAAGCGAAAGTGGAGAAGCCGCGCGTTTTCTATTTGCCCAATACCGGCACGCCCGGTGCCCCGGCGTTTTCATTGGATGGAAGAGTGGCGGGGGTGTATGTGATCCGTGTGATCAAGGATATGGATGGAAATGGGATGGGGTTGCTGAGCGATGATCAGGTGATGACCACGATCTTGTTGCCTGCGCCGGATATATTGGAAGGGGTCAAGCAAGTGCCGCCCTATGCCGCTCCGGCCGCGCCCGAGCCTGCCCCCGCCCCTGCGGCGGAACCGGCTCCTGCTCCGGCCCCTGAACCGGCACCCGCGCCAGCCCCTGCCCCAACCCCGGCACCCGAGGCCGCACCCGCGCCGGCCCCTGAAACAGCCCCGGCGCCCGCGCCCACACCGGAAGCGGTACCCGCGCCTGAACAGCCCCCGGCGCCAGCCCCAACCCCGGCACCCGAGGCCAAGCCTGTTCCGGCGCCAGAATCCGCTCCTGCGCCAACGCCAGAGGCGGCCCCGGCACCCGCGCCAGCCCCTTCCCCAACCCCGGCAGCGGAAACAACCCCCGCTCCGGCATCGCAAGACAATGCGGCGGCCGCACAACCGCCCGCCGCTGGGAGTACACCATGAACACGGTAAAAATTGTGGTTTTGATAATTGGTTTGGCCGCGGTCTGGCAGCCGGCGGTGGCGGGTGATCCGGCGCCGGAACAGATTGTGCTTTGGCCCCAGGGCGCCCCGGAGGCCAAGGGTTCCAGCGAAAAAGATATCCCGGTGGTGTTTCATTATGCCCCCCCAAAAGACCATGCCACGGGCGCGGCCATCGTGGTGTGCCCTGGAGGCGGCTATGGCGGATTGGCCATGGACCACGAGGGCGAACAGATTGGACGTTGGCTGAACAGCGAGGGGATCGCGGCGTTTGTGTTACGGTACCGGCATGCGCCGGGATATCGGCATCCGGTTCCGCTGATGGACGCACAACGGGCGCTGCGAACGGTGCGCGCGCGGGCGGCGGAATGGGGGGTGAATCCCGGGCATATCGGTATATTGGGATTTTCGGCGGGCGGTCATTTGACGGGCACGGCGGGCACGCATTTTGACGCGGGAAACCCGCAGGCGGAGGACCCGGTTGACCGGGTGAGTTGCCGTCCGGACTTTCTGGTGCTGGTGTATCCGGTGATTACCTTTGACGGGCCGTTTGCGCACATGGGGAGCCGGAAGAATCTACTGGGCGGCGACCCCGCGCCGGCATTGGTAAAGGAGTTGTCGTTGGAAAATGCGGTGACCAAGGATACCCCGCCAACGTTTTTATTTCATACGAGCGGAGACTCGGGTGTGCCTTCAGAAAACAGCCTGTTATTCTACCGTGCCTTACACGATGCGAAAGTGCCCGTGGAAATGCATGTTTTTGAAAAGGGCGAGCATGGGGTGGGCCTTGCCCCCAAGGACCCGGCACTGTCCGTGTGGCCGAAGTTGTGTATTACATGGCTGCGCGGCCAAGGGATGCTGTGATCGGGAAGATACCCCTTTTTCCCGTGTGCGATATGGATTGAATTGGCACGAGACCCTTCAGATATGATTGACCTCACTGGAAAGACCGCGTTGGTGACAGGCGGCGCGAAGCGCATCGGCGCGGCCATCGCGCTGGCGTTGGCGCGCGCGGGCGTTCATGTGGGGATACATTACCGGACGGCGCGGCAGGAAGCGGAATCGGTGGCGGAACAGGCCCGCGGACTGGGGGTGCGGGCGTGGGTGTTTCCGGAGGACCTGAGCCAGCCGCAGGCGGTGGAGCCGTTCATGGAGTGGGCGTTGGAATGCATGGGGCCGGTGGATGTCTTGGTGAATAATGCAAGCGTTTTCCCGGAACAAACGCTGCACGATCTTACCGTGGAGGAGGTTCACCGGAATGTGGATATAAACGCGATGGCCCCCTTGTTGTTGGGGCGGCGCCTGGCGGCGCAGGGGCGTGACGGGGCGGTGATTAACCTGTTGGATTCCCGGATCACGGATTATGACCGGCAGCACGTGCCGTATCATCTCGGCAAGCGGATGTTGCTGACGCTCACGCGGATCATGGCGGCGGAGTTTGCGCCAAAGGTCCGGGTGAATGCCGTGGCGCCGGGATTGGTCCTGCCGCCCGAGGGCAAGGATATGGACTATATCGAGTCGCTGAAGCACACCAACCTTCTGGAGCGATGCGGCGGCGTGGAAGACGTGAGCGAGGCGGTGTTGTTTTTGCTGCGGAGCGAATTTGTCACGGGCCAGGTCCTTTATGTGGATGGGGGGCGGAACCTTCGAGGGCGCATGTATGAGTGAACCGCCTTTGGACAGGATTCATATCCGCGACCTGCAATTGCGCTGTATTGTCGGCCTCTATGAAGAGGAACGGCGGGCCAAGCAGGACGTGGTGATTGCCATTACGCTGTACGCGGACTATCGGCGGGCGTGCTCGACGGACTGCATTGAAGACACGGTGGATTACAAGGCCATCAAGAAACGGGTGGTGGAGCTGGTGGAAACTTCGCGTTTTTACCTTATCGAGCGGTTGGCGCAGGCCGTGGCGGACGCGTGTTTCGAGTCCCCGCGGGTGCAGCGGGTGGAGGTGACGGTGGACAAGCCGGGCGCGCTGCGGTATGCGCGGAGCGTGGCGGTGGAGATAGCGCGGGACCGGCGGCATGGCTGAAACGGCGTACATTTCGGTGGCGTCGAATTTGGAGCCGGAGCGGAATATTCTGGAAGCCCTGCGGCGGTTGTCGGGACATGGAACCATCGAAGCGGTGTCCATGTTTTATGTGACCGGCGCCATCAACCGTCCGGAACAGCCGCCGTATATGAATGGAGTCGTGCGGGTGACGGGTGAATGGACGCCGCACGCATTGAAATTTGACGTGTTGCGCTTGATAGAGGCGGCGCTGGGCCGTGTGCGCACGGCGGACAAATTCGCCGCGCGAACAATGGATTTGGATATAGTGTTGTTTGGCCCGCGCGTGATTCGCGAACCGGGGCTGGTGATACCGGACCCGGATATCCGGACGCGGCCCTTTTTGGCGGCGGCTTTGCTGGACCTTGCGCCGGCGTTGGTGCTGCCGGACACGGGTGAAGCGCTCGCGGCCTGTGTGGATGCCGCAGCCATGGAAGGTCTGCATACGGCGGAAAAATTCACCGCCTTGGTAAAGGAGATGTTTTTAGAATGAATGTGGAACGTGTGGCGCAACTGGTGCGGGAATTGCTCGTGGAATTTGGCGAAGACCCCGCCCGCGAGGGCTTGATCAAGACGCCGATGCGGGTGGCGAAGGCCTATGAATTCCTGCTTTCCGGGTACCGGCAGGACTTGAACAAAGTCATCAATGAGGCGGTGTTTCAGTCCGAAACCAACAATATGATTATATCGCGCGACATCGAAGTGTACAGCCTGTGCGAACATCACATGCTGCCGTTTTTCGGACGGTGCCACGTGGGATACATTGCGCGCAAGCAGGTGATTGGCCTGAGCAAAATTGCGCGCATTGTGGACTTATACGCCCGGCGGCTCCAGATTCAGGAACGGCTGACGGCGCAGATCGCGCGGGCGATTATGGACCACACCAAGGCGGAGGGCGTGGGGGTGGTGATGGAGTGCCGGCATTTGTGCAGCATGATGCGCGGGGTGGAAAAGCAGAATTCGATTATGACAACATCGTCGGTGCTGGGCAGTTTCCATGACGACGATATCACGCGGAATGAATTCTTGTCGCTGATTGGGCGGCAACTGTAACGGAACGCGGGCGCAACGATGACAGGAGACGGAAACGGGATGGAGGCCGTGCGCGCATATACCCGGTTTGTCATGATTTTTTTCGTGATGACGCCCGTCCTCTTTCTGGCGCGCCTGTTGGTCTGGCCCACGGCGCTGGTCTCCGAAGCCTTGGACCGCCGGCTGCGCCGGTGGTTGTTGCGGAGCTGGGCGCGCCTGTTCGCCGTGATTGCCGGCGTGAAGGTGGTGACCCGGGGGACGCCGCCGAAGCCGCCGTTTTACATTGTGGGCAATCATGTCAGTTACATGGACATGCTGCTGTTCAACCATCAGACCGGCGCCATTTTCGTATCCCGGGAAGATGTCCAGTATTGGCCGGTGATCGGGTTCATGGCGAAATCGGTGTATGTCATTTTCATTGATCGCCAGGACAAGCGGGACACGGTGCGGGTGAACAAGCTAATCGAGCATGCGCTGAAAATGGGGGATGGCGTGGCGGTGTTCGCGGAAAGCCGGATTTCGTGCGGGCTGGACGTCGAGCCGTTCAAGTCGGCGCTGATTGAGCCGGCCATCGCCAACCGTATCCCGGTGCATTACGCGACCGTGACGTATGAGACGCCGGAAGGCTCGCCCCCCGCCAGCAAGATTATCGGGTGGTGGCGGCCGGAGCCATTTTTTGCGCATTTGCTGCGGCTGCTGCGGTGCCCGAGGTTTACCGCCACCATCTGTTTTGGGGAAGAACCCATTTCAGGGACAGACCGCAAAGAACTTGCGGACCGGCTGTACGCGGCGGTGCGCGAACAGTTCGTCCCGCTAAAATGAGGCATTGCGCTCATCGTGGTTCCGATGACGCGTCTCCCTGAAGAATCCACTCGGGGTCCAGTTCCACGTGCTTGATGCTTTTTCGCTCCTCGATGGAGTGGGTGTAGGTAATATGGATGCGCCCGTTGCGGCTTTGCAGGATCGAAGGGTAATGGAAATCGCAGCCGGGTTTTTTATCGAGGTGGCGGGTCCATTTCCAGGAAATGCCTTCATCGTCCGACAGGGATAGCGCGAGGGTGCTGCGATCGGTTTCGGAATCATTGTACGCCATGACCCACCGCCCGTCCAGGAGTGCAATGACTTCAATGCTGGCGTTTGGATTGGGGATATTCGTATAGGCGGCGACGGACCAGGTCTCTCCCTGATCGGTGGAACGGCTTTCCAGCACGCGATGCTTCAGGTCGCCTTCTTCGCGCATATAGGCAATCAAGTCTCCATTATGTTTTCGGACGATCGTGGGTTGGTTGAGCAGTGCGCCGGGGATGGGTGCGCTCGGACGCCACGATTCGCCTTGATCGTCCGAGATGGCCATCAGGCCCACTTCGAATCCGTCCGAGTAGAGGGGGAGCAGGATGCGGCCCGAAGGAAGCGTCAACACATGCGTGCGCGTCATCCAACCGCGCTGGGTTTTGCTCTTGTCCCGGGCGGCATTCAGCAGTTGCTCGGCGTGCGGTATCGTGTATTCACCAAAATCCCCATGCAAACCGGGGAGAATGTCCCGAAGCTGCTCGTACCCCTTCTCCAGAGCCTGGACAAATTCCTCTCCCGGTTTGAGCAGGATATCGTCCTGCCAGCACCAGCGGGGCGCGCCATCGCCCTGATAGTCTTTGGCTTTCCGATAACGTAAGAGCGAGTCTTCCCAGCGCTCCGCCGGCACGGCGATCCAGAACAACCATAGTTCCTGGCGTGCGTCCACAAAGAGAACGGGATTGCAGTCGGGAAATTCGGGAGTATCGGCCATCAAGAACGGCTCACTCCAGGTTTTCACGTCTTTTTTTAATCGCGCGCCCCGAATCACGACGTCCGCGCTCTGGCGTTCCCCGGAACCCTGAAACCACGCGCAAAGGAAGCCGCCATTGGGGCACTCGATGATGGAACTGGAATGCACATGCTGTGCCTGCGGCGCGAAAATAAGTTCTTGGTGAAAGAAAGGCTCGGATGTATTAGCTGGCGAGGCAAGTACAAGCACCGCCGTCACGAGTAAGAAGGTTCCCATGGTATGTCCTTTTCGTTGCTATTGTTTCGGAAGTCTCGGCTTCCGCAAACTGAAGTTGCGCACCAATATAATGTAAAATAACATACCCATGATAAGGATGGGAAGATTCAGGCCATAAGGTAGACGAGGAGATTTCGCTATGGCAGCCGTGGACGAACAAGTACTGGAAACACTGGAGCGGGAACTTGACCCTGCGGTGGTGGAACGCATCGGGCACGCGGCGGAGCGCATTGTGGAGGCGAAAAAGCGCGGGGGTAAGGTGGCGGTGATTACGGGGAGCGGTCCCAACTTGCATGAAGGGGTCACGACGCTGATTGCGGAGTTGATGCGGGCGGGGTTGGTGGATGGGGTGACGACGAGTTCGGCGGTGGTGGCGCATGAAATGGGGGGCACCCTCGACAAGGTGAAGCGGTGTTTGGCCGCTCCGCTGGGTGTGGATGAAACGTTATTGCCGCGCGGGGGCGAATTTGAACTCACGTTGATGGAAGACTCCGTGCTTCAGGCGCTGGAAGCGGAGATGCCGCTGGACCGTGCGTTGATGCGCGCGCTTGAAGAGGCTCCGGGCAAGACCATCATCAAGGCGGCGGGAAACATGGGATATCCGATGGGATTGTGGCTGGAGCGGCTTTCCCAGGAAATTCAGACGGTCGCCAAGAGCACCCGTAACACGTTCGAGTATGTGGCGGGTCTTGGCGCGGACCCGCGAACCATGATTGGCATTGGCGCGCGCAAAGGGCTGCCGGTGCTGGTGACGATTCCCCAACTGATTGGCGGGGGCATGGTGGGGCTTTGCATTGGCGACACCATCAGTCTGGTCGAGCGTGCGTCGCGTCTTGCGCGGATGCTGAGCGAGGCGGATGTCGTTATCGAGTCGGGGGTGGCCTTGACCCAGGAGGTGCACGATGGCCCGTTCGAGACGTATACGGGGCATGGCATTTGGTCGGGGTGGCAGGGGCATTATACGTATAGCCTGAAAGGGAAGAGTTTGATTCGGATTGATCTGGACCCGGCGCTGCAACGGGTGTGGGAAATCGAGCAGGACAAAGGGGCGGTGCAGGAAGCGATAGCGGACGGGTTGCCGAAAACGAAAACGTTCAAGGTTCCCTTCCGGATGGAGATGTCGGGGTTTGCACGGCATGAAGGGAGCATCCCGATCATTGCGGACATTGGCGTGGCGTGGCCGTTGATCGCGCATAAAGCGGCGCGGCGGCTTGGGGTGACGCTCGAATTTATGTCGTATCCGCAGCAGACGCCACAGGGCCAGGCCATGCGGGAATGGATCGTCCGGGAAATCCGCCCGCTCGACCGGCGAAAGATGTTGGAATCGGTATGAAGTGGAATTTTCTTAGGCGTCGGGGCCGTCCGCCGGAAGATTGAGTTTGGGATCGAGTTGCTGGTTGGCCTGGAGCATTTCGTCCCAGGTGACGCGGCGGTTTTCATAGGCGGCCATGCGCCCGAGGATGCTGGTCATGGTGCTCTGCGCGGATTCCGCGGCATTGTTGAGGGGCTTTCCGTCCACGATGCTGGCGTAGAAGTCGTTCATGTTGTTGACCGCGCCTTCCTCGTAGATTTTCCCGGTGTTGCCGCCCTTCCAGCCTTCTTTTTTGCCCCGGATGGAGACCTCGCCGCCGTAATGCGAATCCACGGTGCCTTCGGAGCCATACAGGCGCATGCAGAGATCATCGTAGCCGTAGGTGAATTGGCCGGAACTGAAATCCACCAAAACATCATTGGGGTAATGGTAGGTGACCACGAAATGGTCCCAGCAATCGCCGACATCCACGCGGGCCTTGCGTCCGCCGGAACCGCAGGCGCTCAGCGGATGTCCCTGGAGATACCAGTTGGCGACATCGAGGACGTGGATGTTCTGCTCGACGATGATATCGCCGGACAGGGCCTTGTCGAAGACCCAGTTGCGCAGACGGGCCGTTTCCGTTCCGGGTTCTCTCTTTTTCCCGAGGCGTCCGCAGTAATAGTAGAATTGGCCGCTGACCGGCTGGCCGATCATGCCCTCGTGGATGCGCTGGGCCGCGCCGCGAAAGAACTCGTTATTGCGGGTCTGGAAATCCACCAGCACGCTGAGTTTGTCCTGGTTTTTCTGGGCGGCATCCACGATGGCCAGGCATCCGGGAACATCCACGGCGATGGGTTTCGCGAGATATACGTGTTTCCCGGCATTCAACGCATCCACGGTCTGTTGCGGGTGGAAATAGGGCGGGCTTTCGATGGCGACGGCATCGAGTTTTCCGGAAAGCATTTCTTTATAGCCGTCGAGGCCGGTGTATTGCCGGGAAGGCTCCACCTTGAGGCGTTTCCCGGCCTCCTGCACGCGGTCGCGGAAATAATCATGGACCGCGACGACCTTGACGTTGGAAAGCCGTTGGAAAAGGTCGCCAATCCAGATGCCGCGTCCGCCGCAACCGATGATGCCTATCTCGAGGGTGGAGTTGGCTGCGGCGCCGCGGACGGCGCCGGCGGGCAGAATGGTGATGCCGGCGGCGGCGGCCGCCACCTTAAGGAAATCCCGGCGTTCCACTTTGGGCGTATCATGTGAGGTCATGGTGTTTTGTATCCTTCCACACGGTTGTTTTTAGCGGGTTATTCAGGCGATGCCGAAAAGGCCGCGCACATACTGGGCATTGGTTTTGAAATCTTCATCACGGTCTTTCTTAACGGCGGTTTCCAACACGATCCAGCCCTGGTAGTGGATGTCCTGGATGGCCTTGACGGCGGCGGGCACGTCCACCCGCCCTTTGCCGAGATAGTTTCCGCCGTCCTTGAAGTGAATTTGGCAAATCCGGTCCTTAAGGTCCCGGATTTCCGCGGGAACGTCGTATTTCGCGCTGGTGGAATTGCCAATGTCGTAATAGATGCGAACCGAGTCGCTTTTCACGCGTTCGAGTATGGCGAGATTGTCTCTTCCGGAAAGGGTGTTTTCAATGCCCAGAATGACGCCGGCGGCCTGCGCTTTGGGCGCGGCGTCCTTGAGGCGTTCCACCACCGCATCGAGTTCCTGGGCTTTCAGGCCGTTTTTGTCCTTCAGGTCGCCCTTGCCGAAAAAGGCCAGCAGGATGACGTTGCCGCCAAGGTCTTTGGCGGCCTCAATGGTCTGGTCCAACCATGAGGGGCCGCGCGGGTCCGTGGCCAACGGCGCTTCATTCAGCAGGCCCATGGCGACAGAGGAAACAACCACGCCGGTGCCGGCCATAAGGTCTTTGTACTGTTTACGGAAGGCGGGATCGGCAATCCGCAGTGTATCCGCCGGACCGCCCGTGGAGACTTCCACCCCGTTGAGTCCAATGCGCTTCGCCACTTCGAGCGCGGAGGGTTCAGCCACTTGCAGCGACCAATCGCACGCGCCTATCCGTATGTGGGGCGCAGGGGTTTGTGCACGGGCTTGAAGGGAGGCCAGCCACGCGGCGGTCAATCCGCCGGTGGTATTCAGGATAAAGTGACGCCGTGTGATTGCCATAGTGCTCAGGCTCCTTTTGTGCCAAGTAATGTTCTCAACCTAAAAACTCATGCACTCTACTATCCATCAACTCCCGGTGGTTTTTCAACGATTGCCCCTCCCCCCCCCAGAAGGCAATAATCGCATACCTCAATACCGGGACTCTGAACCACTCCTGCCGCCAAGAACCTTCACGGACAATCCGGCTTCACCGAATTGACCGTGCCACGTCGCAATACTACGGAGTTTAACCCGATACCACGAAATTTTCTTGACTTCCGGGCCGGGGTAAGGGAAAATACCCGTTGTCAGTGAGGACAGTGTATTCGGCGATGCAAACCTCGATGGTTTGTTCGACGCCGGCGGCAGGTAGATGGCTTATACTTTTATGACGATGCCACAGTATTTCCAAGATGCGCACGGGCCGCGCGCCAATCAGCTAAAAAATGGCGTGGCACACCAGTTAATTGTTGACAAAATTTTCTGTAAGTCCAGTAATATCAATATGCGCTTGCATTATTCGCATTGACATTTTGCGCCATCTCTGGTAAAGTTTATATGTGTGAAATGTGGGCGCGAAAGCGTATCGTCGCGCCCGGCAGGAGACTCCGTTCAGCGTTAGACTCCGCGTCATGGCGGGCAAGGGCCTCCCGCGATGGCGGTTGAGGCTTGTCTTGTGCATGCGTGGGGTTGTTTTCGAGGAGACGCAGACCAATGAAAGCATATTCCCTGTTCGGCCAAGGGCTGGTGGAGCGGGGCATCATAACGCAGCAACAGCTTGACGAAGCGATTCGCAAGCAGCAAACGACGATGGGGCACCGGAAACTGGGCGAGATTCTGGTGCGTTTGGGCCATATCAGCAAGAGCCACATCACGGACGGGCTTGCGAGTCAGTTGGGCATTCCGGTCATCAAGATATCGGAGCGCGAGATTCCGGAGCGGATACGGAGTTTGGTGGATGGCGGGATAGCGACGTTATACCGGATTATCCCGGTGGAGGAACAGGGGCGGACCCTGATGGTGGCGACGGCGGATCCGACGAATATCAACAATCTGGACAATTTGTCGCGGTTGTTGGACCGGCCCGTGGAACCGGTGCTGACCACGCCGGAAGAAGTCACGTTTGCGCTCAACAAGTATTATGGCCTTCAAGAGAATACGGTCGAGACAATGCTGTCGACGGTGAGCAGCGCGAGCAGCATGAGCACGCTGAGCACCATGTCGAATCTGAGTTCGCTGGACAGTTCGCTGAGCAGTTTGGGGAGCATGTCCGCCAGCGACATCAGCATGAGCAGCATCAGCCTCAATGACAACGATCTGGACATGCAGATTCCCGGAACCATCTCGATGGAAGGCGGGGGGGAGGATGATGATCAGGACAATCCGGTGGTCCGCTACGTGCATCAGATGATTTTGGAGGCCTTCCGCCTCCGGGCAAGCGATATTCATGTGGAACCGGGGAAGTCCGATGTGAAGGTTCGGTACCGGGTGGACGGCGTGCTTCAATTGATGCCGCTGCCCCCCAAGCGCGCGCAGGCCGCGATTATCTCGCGCCTGAAGATCATGTCGGGAATGGATATTTCCGAACGGCGCATCCCGCAAGACGGGCGCATCAAAATGGCGATAGGCGGCAAGATGATCGACCTGCGGGTGAGCGCCCTCCCGTCATCGTACGGCGAAAGCGTGGTCATGCGTATCCTGGACAAGAGCGGATTGATGCTGGGCCTGGGGCAGTTGGGGTTTTCGCCGGAAGTGCAGCGGCAATGGGAGATTCTGCTGAACCATGCCACAGGCGTGGTGCTGGTGACGGGCCCCACCGGCTCGGGAAAGACCACCACGCTGTACGCCTCCTTGCATACGTTGAATCAGCCGGACCGGAAAATCATAACGGTGGAAGACCCCGTGGAATATCAGCTTACGGGGATTAATCAGGTGCAGATCAACCATGAAATCGGGTGGGATTTTGCGCGGGCGCTGCGTTCCATTTTCCGCCAGGACCCCGATATTGTAATGGTGGGCGAAATCCGCGACAAAGAAACGGCCGAAATCGCGATCAAGGCCGCGCTCACCGGTCACTTGGTGTTCTCCACGCTTCACACCAACGACACCGCGAGTTCCTTTATTCGCTTGGTGGATATCGGCATCAAGCCTTTCCTGGTGGCCTCGGGCGTGCGCTCGATTCTGGCCCAGCGCTTGACGCGGACAATCTGCACGGGCTGCAAGGAGGTCTGCACCCCGGACATGCAGGAAATCGAGCGGCTGGGCTTCCCAGTGGAATTAGACAAAGTAACCCTGTACCATGGGGCGGGTTGTGACAACTGCAACAAGACCGGCTATCAGGGCCGGTTGGGCGTGTATGAATTGCTGCCCACGACCGACCGCATCCGGCAGATGCTGATGCGCAGCGAATCGTCGGCGGCGATCCGGCGCGCCGCGCGCTTGGACGGCATGACCACGATGCGGGAAGATGCCTGGCGCAAAGCGCTCAATGGAATTACCACGGTGGAAGAAGTGAACCGGCGGACGCGGGTGGACGAACCCCTGCACCGGCGCGAAGCGATAGCGGTAGGAGAATAAGCAATGGCGTATGAAATGGTCAGTTTGCTGCGGATGTTAATCGACCGCGATGGGTCCGACCTCCATCTCGAAGTGGATAATCCGCCCGTGGGCCGCGTCCATGGCCACCTGCATTATTTCGGCGACAACCCCCTCACGCCCGAGGACACGGAACGGCTCATGAAAAGCATCGCGTCCGTGGACAATCAGCAGGAGTTGCAGGAAGTGGGGGGCGCGGACTTTGGCTTTGCCTTTGAAGACATCGCCCGGTTCCGCGTCGCCATCTTCAAGCAACGCGGCTATGTCGGGCTCGTGCTGCGGTTGATTCCGCGAAAAATCCTCACCTTCGAGGAACTGGGCCTCGCCGAGGGCATTAAAAAACTCTTGGTGATGCCGCGCGGAATGATTCTGGTCACCGGCCCCACCGGGTCGGGTAAAACGACCTCGCTGGCCACGATGCTGGACTGGATCAACATCAATATGGACCAGCACATCATCACCATCGAGGACCCCATCGAATATTATCATACGCACAAGAAAAGCATTGTGATCCAGCGTGAAGTCGGCGTTGACGTGCCCACGTTCGCCGAAGCCCTGCGCCGCGCCCTGCGCATGGACCCCGATGTGATTCTCGTGGGCGAAATGCGCGACCTCGAGACCATTGAAGCCGCCATTACCGCGGCGGAAACCGGCCACTTGGTCTTTGCCACCCTGCACACCACCGGGGCGGTCCGCACCATCGACCGTATTGTGGACGCGTTCCCCACGAACCAGCAGGAACAAATCCGCACCCAGCTCGCGGGCAATCTCAAGGCGGTAATTTCGCAGACCCTGATCCCCCGCAAGAGCGGCTTCGGGCGCGTGGCGGCGTTTGAAATCATGATTTCCACCCCGGCCATTCAAAACCTGATTCGGGAAAACAAATCCTTCCGCATCACGTCGTCCATTCAGACCGGGCACAAATACGGCATGAATCTCCTCGACGAGCATTTGCTCGCCCTGTACCGGAAAGGCATATGCAAATACGACGATGTCGCCTGCAAGGCCCAAATGCCCGAGGAGTTTGAAGCAAACGCGCGCGCGCTGGGCCTCGAAGACGCCCCGAAACCTTCCGGCTCCGGCACGGAAGCGGCATAAGGATTCCGTATGGCGGTAGCACGCATGGAGCGGCCCCTGGAACGCAAACTGGGCGACCTGCTGGTCGACCAGGGAGTGATCACGCCGCTGCAACTGGACGAAGCGCTCCAGCGGCAGCGGTTGACGGGCGACATGCTGGGCCGCGTGCTCGTGACCATGGGGTTGTGCGAAGAGCAAGACATCATTGAATGCCTGGGCGTTCAATCCGGCATGGAGCGCGTGGACATCACGAAGCTCAAAATTCCCGAGAATGTAATCCGGAAAATATCGCCGGATGTCGCCAAGTTTTACAATATCATTCCGGTGAAAGAAGCGGATGGAACGCTGATCGTGGCGATGGCCGACCCCCTCAACATCCAGATTTTGGATGATCTCCAGCAGATCACGGGGCAGCGCGTCCGCGGGGCCGTGAGCAACGCCGCCGACGTGGCCGCCGCCTGGAAATCCAATTATTCGTTTGAAACCGACTCGATCCACGAAATGTTGTCCCAATTGCAGGACAAAGTGGGAACCCATGAGCTCACCATCGAAGAACTGGGCCAGCAGGCGGTTATCGGCGACGTGGACAATCTGGTCGAGCTGGCGCAGCAGCCCGAAGTCATCAAGATCGTCAATCTGGTGTTTCTCGAAGCCGTGCAAAAGCGCGCATCGGACATTCACTTCGAAATTTACGAGGAAACGTTCCGCATCCGGATTCGGATTGACGGCGTGCTGCACGAAATTGTCAGCCCGCCGAAGTTGCTGGCCATCGCGCTGGTGTCCCGCGTCAAGGTTATCTGCAACATGGACATCGGGGAGCGGCGGCTGCCCCAGGACGCGCGCATCGAGTTGAAAGTCGGCGACACCGTCATTGACATCCGTGTGGCCACGTTGCCCACCCTCTACGGCGAATGCGTCGTGATGCGTATTCTTGACCGGACCGCAATCAAGATTGATCTTGAAAAATTGGGCTTCAGCAAGGATATCCGCGCGCTGATTATGAAAGTGATCGCGCAGCCCAACGGCATTCTGCTGGTCACCGGCCCCACCGGTTCCGGGAAAACCACCACGCTGTACGGCTGCCTCAACGAACTGAACCAGCCGGACGTCAAGATCATCACCACGGAGGACCCGGTCGAGTTGCAGATTGACCGGCTGATCCAATGCCAGGTGAACGAGGAGGTGGGGCTTACGTTCGCGGCCTGCCTGCGGTCCATTTTGCGCCAGGACCCCGACATCATCATGGTGGGGGAAATCCGCGACCTCGAAACCGCGCAGATCGCCATCGAGGCTTCGCTTACCGGCCACTTGGTCTTGAGCACGCTCCATACCAACAGCGCCCCGGAAACCATCACCCGGTTGCTGGACATGGACGTGGAACCGTTCTTGATTACCGCCTCCCTCGAAGCCGTGCTGGCGCAGCGGCTGGTCCGGGTGCTCTGCCGGCATTGCCGGGCGCCCTACACGCCGACGGTCGAGGAGATGGACCTTCTCGGGCTTCCCAAGAGCTGGCGGCAAGACCCGAAACTGCGTTTATTCAAGCCCAAGGGCTGTCCCGCGTGCGACCATATCGGATTTATGGGACGCACCGGCTTATTCGAGTTGCTCGATGTGGATGAAACTGTGGCGGAAATGATTCTGGACCGCGCCATGGCCTTCGATATCCGGCGGTATGCCCGGAAGAAACAGGGCATGCGCACCCTGCGCGAGGAAGGCATTATCAAATGCGTGCAGGGGATTACGAGCCCCGACGAGATTATCGCGCACACGGACAAGTATGAAGATTAACACCGTCCCCGTTTCGCGGCGGAGGCCGCGTGCCGGGCGGACGGTTTTACGGATAGAGCGGCAAGTAGGTTACAATTAAGGTGAACGCGGCCCCCGGGCGGCGGCCTTAAGGAGATCGGCAATGCCAAAATACGCATATCGCGCCCTGAACAAGGAAGGCCAGGAGGTCTTCGGAATTATCACGGCGGAAAGCCAGGCGCTCGCCATTAACGACGTGCGCACGCTTGGGCTTTACCCGACGCACGTCCGGGAAGCGCGGAAAAGCGATGAACGCAAGGCCCGCAAGGAAAAGCGCGGCCTCAACGAGCTGTATTTTGGCGGCGTGAAGAGCAAGCAGTTGGTGATCATGACCCGGCAGTTGTCCACCCTGATTGACGCGGGCCTCCCCTTGTTGCGCAGCCTGAACGTGTTGATCGCGCAGTTGAAAGCCAGCAAGCTGCGGGACATCTTGCGCGAGATCGCCAGCGACATCCAGTCCGGGACCACCTTTTCCGAGGCGCTGGCGAAGCACCCGAAGCAATTTGACCGCTTGTTCGTGAACATGGTGAAGGCGGGGGAGGTCGGCGGCATGCTCGAGGTGGTGCTGAACCGCCTGAGCGTGTTCATGGAACGGCGCGAGGCCCTGAAGCGCAAGGTGAAGGGCGCCATGATTTACCCGATTGCGGTGGTGATTATCGCGTGCAGCATTGTGGCGTTTCTGTTGATAAAAGTGGTGCCGGTGTTCGCGGAAATTTTCCAGGAATTCGGCGGGGAATTGCCCTGGCCCACCCAGTTCCTGATCAAATGCGGCGATTTCATGGTCTACAAGGGCATCTGGGCCATCCCGGCCTTCATTGGCTGGTCCATGATTTTCTTCAAGCTCATTTTCAAGGTTCACGCCGTGCGCCGGTTCCGGGACCGGGCGGTGTTGAAACTTCCCCTGGTGGGCGACCTGGTGACGAAAGTGGCCGTGGCGCGGTTCGCGCGCACCCTGGGAACCCTGATTACCTCGGGCGTGCCCATTCTCCAGGCCCTGAAAATCACCAAGGAAACCATCAGCAATGAAATTATCCAGGATGCCGTGGACAAGGTCCATGACAGCATCAAGGAGGGGGATACGATAGCGGCCCCCCTCGATGAAACCAAGGTGTTCCCGGCGATGGTGGTCAACATGATCGACGTCGGGGAGGAGACGGGCAGCCTGGATGCCATGTTGATGAAGGTGGCGGACATCTATGACGCGGAAGTGGAGGTGGCGGTCGAGGCCATGCTGCGCCTGATGGAACCGGCGATTATCGTGCTGCTCGGCGGCGTGATCGGCTTTATCGTGGTGTCGCTGTACCTGCCGATCTTCACCTTGGGCGACCAGATTAACAAATAATACCGTGCCGCGGCGGATGCGGCGCGCTGGAATTGTACAATTGAAGCGGTAAAAATAGTCAACGCGCTCGACGAGGATTTGCCCGTCAGGGGGCGTGGATAAGGAGCAAGCGCATGAAAAATCGAAAACAAGGATTCACCCTGGTGGAGCTGCTGGTCGTGATGGCCATCATCGCGATCCTCGCGGCCATTGTCGTCCCGAATGTGGCCCGATACATGGTCAAGAGCCGTGTTACCCGCGCCATGACCGAGTGCAACAGCATCGAAACCTCGCTGGTGAAAATGCTGGCGGACTCGAACCGCGGCGAGTTGAAAGACCTCTTCAATAGTGGCGCGGTGGATGATCTGGCCCGGGACTTGATGCCCGTGCCGCCGTTCAATGGGGATTTTTTCAAGGCGGCCTTGAAAATTTACACCAATACCGTATACGCATTATTGCGGGAAGGCCGCGGCGTGTTGGGGAAAAATGATGCGGGATGCACTGATCCCGATGAAACGGTATGCCCGACCTTGTTGGATAAAGAGCTGAATTTCATGTATAAAAGCGTGGTGGACGTGATGGCGGTCAAGAAACTGGGGACCAATTACCTGGACATCGGTTTCGACCCCTGGGGCAACATGTACAATATTTGGCCGGGCCCCTGGTCCATGCGCAAAGGCCCGATTGTCTTCCGCGTCTATATGCCCGAATCCGATGAAAACAATCCCCTGCCCGGGCGCGCCACCGTGGGCGATGGCTTGACGGTCACCGGCATGGCGGACCCGGACACGTATGAAACGGATTTGAAATTGGGGTACCCGGCGTCACGGAACCAGGTGGCGTTCATCTGGTCGAATGGCGCCAACCTCAAGAGCAGCCAGGCTATCTACCGGATGGACGGCATTTACGGCCAATCGAACACGAACCCGCCGTATACCACCCCCGCTCCGGGCAATGTGAACTATTACGATCTCGAGCAGGACGGGTTGTTCTGCTGCGGTGGCGATGACATTAACAATTGGGATGCTGACCAAAGCTGGAATCGTTTCTATAACTAAGCGGCGGACATTGGCCGTTCGCCAATGGGCATGCAGTTTCGCGCGGGCCGGACGCCCGGGCCGCGGGCAGAGGAGAACCGTGAGGTGAATACGCGGCGCGATACGACCAAGCCAGGGTTCACCATGGTGGAACTCCTGGTGGTGATGGCTGTGCTGGCCGTCCTGGCGATTATGGCCGTGCCCACGTTTTCCCGCTTCGGCATGTTTTCCCAGGATGACCTCCAAAACACCGCCCGCACGCTTCACAGCCTGCTCCGCATGGCCCAAATCCATGCCACCACGTATCACGTGAACACGGCGGTGGTGTACATGCTCGATAATTACCGGGACCCCGAAACCGATCCGGACAATACGCCCGGCTTGGCCGCGCCGGTTATTGACAGCATCACCGGCGAGAACGTGCGGGTGATCGTCGGCGCGGCGGTCATGTATCAGCCCGCGGCGGGACATGCCGGAAGCTGCCAGGAGTGTTTCGTGCCCGTCGAGAGCGCGGAAGGGTCCTTCACGTTCTTTCCCGAGAGCACCGTCGTCCTCCTGCGCGATGCGGCCATCTTGGCGAATGGCAACCCGTTGATTGTTTATGGAGACCGCCATACCGCCCCCGAAGACCGGCGGCCCCGGTTCAACTGTGAAGAAAATTCGGTTCAGGACCCATCGAATGGTATGTGGCACTCGGGCCTCAGTTACTTGGGAATGCAGGATGTTCAGGCCATTGTGGCGGGCCCGCCGGTGGACCCGGGCGCCGAAGGGGAAGAGATTCCCGTTATCAGTTCTTTTCCGGCCCATGTGTTCACGCCCTCCGGACATCTTGACGTTCAGACCAATTGCAGCGGCTCGTGCAGCGGGTATCAATGTGTGAAGACCAAAGAACGCTATGTGATGCTGGTGGCGCCGTCGCCATCTTCGGCGCCGGAGGCCCGGCTGATTCAGACCGAAAAGCCCAGGATGATTATCCTCGAAACGAATGATAAAGGCGTAAATGAATCCGTATCGAATCTAGTGAGTATTCCCATCGAACTGTTCCGCGCCTCGGGACGTGTGAGGATCGCGTCATGAAACACCGCGTACTGCGAAGAAGGTCAGGCTTTACCCTGCTGGAAGTGCTGGTGGCGCTCACCATTTTGGCCGTCGGCCTGATTGCCGTCATGCGCCTGTTCCCGTTGTCCCTGCGCAACTCGCAGGTGGCCGCCGAACGCACCGCCGTGGCGTCCCTTGCCCGGACGGAACTGGGCCGGGTGCGCGCGGGCGGCGTGTTCAACCAGGAGAATTTCCAGCCGTGGATTCATTCGTGGGCGGAGCGCAATGCGTTGCGCAACCTGACCGCCGCCCAGCGCGCCTATTCGCTGTATGACAGTTGGCGCACCACCGTGCAGCGGGTGGGCGGCAGCGAGGGCGCGGATTTGTTCCGGGTGACCTTTTCCGTGAAAATGTTTGACGGACGGGAAGAAAAGTTTGTGACGTACGTGACCCAACTCTAGGAAAGAAGCGGCGTCCGGCGGGCCGGGCGCGAATCGCAGCGATGAAACAGGAATCCGTGATAAAAAACAAGGCCGGGAGGACGGCGCGGCATGCGCGGGCCGTCCGGGGGCGCGGTGTGTCCGGCGGGTTCACCCTCGTGGAAATTCTGGTGGCGATGGCAATCTTTGTGGTGTTGATGTCGGGAATCACCGCGCTGTTTCTGGGTTCCGTGCGGACCGTCCGGGGCGGCTACCGCTCGATGGATGCCTTTGGCGCCGCCCGGACCGCCATGACCATCATGGACCGGGACCTGTCCGTCGCGTTCACCGCGCGGGACCAGGGCCAAAAGTATCAGTTTTACGGACGCCCCGAGGGATTCATGTTCGTGGGCGCGCTCTACGGCGGCGGCATTGGCCGAATCACGTATGTGCTGCATCCCCTCGTATTCGACGACCCCGCCAATCCCACGCAAAAGATTGGGGACCGTTTCGAGACGGAAATCGTCGAATCCTGGAAAGAAACCCTCGGCATTGTGAAGCAACAAGGCAAACAGTATGGCTTTTCGCGGGGGATGCCGGGCGACGAGGCGGACCAACTGGGGGAGGCGGCGCAGGATGTTGTGATTGCCGCCTATGCCGGCCTGATGCCTCCGGACAGCGACGCGAGCCGCCCTGTCGAGTTCCGGGTCATCGTGAGCACCTACGCGCTGCTGCGCATCGAAGAATCCGGCGTCCGCGATCTGGACTCATTCGCGTTGCCCGGCGATTTGGTGTGGCCGTTGATTGATCCGGAACAGGTGGCGGATGACTTTGATGGAAGCAATGAAGGGTTATATTACGAGCTTCTTGCGGCCATCAATCCGCAATCCCCCGATCCCACCTATGACATGCGGCGGATTCTCGGAACACAGAATCAAAATGTCAATTACCCCATCCATTCGATCAACGGACGCCTCGTCCAGCAGTTGATCCAGGCCAAGCGCCGGGAAATCTGGATTCGCATGTTGTCCGGCGATCCCCTGCTGGACGCCTTGGATGCCAACGGCCGGGGCTTTGCGTCGCTCGGCGACTGGTATTGGAACGAAAAGGACAACTACGGCAATAGTATCCGGAACATTGACGATTTCAAACTGGTGGAAAGCATCTTGTACAAGACCATCCTGTTGCACCCGGACAGCGGCGAGCCGCTTTTCATCCCCGGCACCCAGGAACCGATAGATGTTCTCTATGTACACGGCATTTTCACGTATGGGAACGCCTATGGGAATGGCACAAAGGATGACCTCCGGACCTATTTCAATGACAACCAGAACATCGAATCGGGCGTGCTCGAACCCGGCGAGATGGATTATCCGGGCTACATGATGAGCGGTGATCCCGGCATCGGCGAGTTGGCGGCCTTTGACAAGTTTCTTACCCGCGTGAGCGAAAGCAAGGTGGACAGCCTGATCGGTTCTCCCTTGGAACCCCGGCTGCCCTATAATGTCGCGCCCCAGTTCTGGCTGATGATGGAGAAGAAGGAGCCCGGCGCCCCGGATTTCCGGAAATGGTTCACCCAACTGGTGACCGTCCCCAGCGGCTTCACCCGCGAACAAGGAGGCGTGAACTACTGAAGAATGGATCCACAGATTACACAGATTAACACAGAAAAAGAGTTTAAGGGAAACAGAATCCAGGGAAATTTTTACATGCTTTATGCAGGCTCTGAATGATTGACAAGGGTATAGATGAAAAAACAACCTTTTCATTGGATACGGTTCAAGCAGGAACGCTCCAAACAACAGAAAGCATTAAAAATCTGTGTAAATCTGTGTAATCTGTGGATCATGGAATGCGCGGATGGCGTCCGCATGGTGCAGGATGCCCGAGAGGCAGGCGTGTATGAGACGTAGAAACGACACGGGCGCGGCGATGATCATAGCCATCGGGATCATGGTTATCCTGTTGGCGATTGCGCTGACCTTTTTCACGGTGACCAAGCTCGAATTGCGGACCGCCACCAACGTCAGCAACACGGTCCGCGCGGACCAGCTTTCCGATGCGGCCAATGCCATCGCGGCCCACACGCTCAACACCGAATTTCAGCGCCATCCCAACTACACCTCGACCGACCATGCCTGGCGCACCTTTTTCAACGGCGCCGCCTTCGCCGGGAAAAACTGGGCCATCCGGGGCGGAAAAACCCTTGCGGGACGCAATACGCCGCAGATTGACATGACGCGGTTTGAAAATTTGTATGCCCGGTTCGAGGACGGCTACGTGGAACCGCTCTATCGCGGCGCCCGCACCCGCGACTGGCTCTTTATTCCGCGCTGGGAACAAACCCCGGACGGAACCAGCGCCCCCGTGCTGTATCCCGAAGGCGGCGGCAAAAAGTTTCTTCAATTGGAACAAGCCAATGACGATGGGACCTTCACGGTGGTGGACAATCCGGCCGCCCTTGGCTTTATGGCGCCGGACTCGCTGCAAACCCTGGAACTGTTTCACCCCTTTGTGACCCCGGATTATTACGGGGTTCCGGTGGCGGACGGCCAGCCGGTCCTAGGCGGTGAATTTCGGTATCCCATCGAGCAGGTGAACACTTGGGCCGATGTGGACAACGACGGCGACGGTCTCAAAGACTCGCTATGGATTCCCATTCCGGCGGACATTTTCTATCCCTTGGACCAAATTGACAATAACCTGAACGGGCTGCTCGATGAACGGCAGGACAACATCTTCGCCGAAGGCGGCGACGAAGACCGTGATGGGTATATCGGTACCTTTGCGGACTGCGAAGACCCCTCCTACCAGAGCTGCATCCCCACCGGTGAATTCGACCCCGACGAAGCCCTCGAAGCGGGGGTGTTTGTCTACAACGGCATGGGGCCGCCCATTGATCCGGAGAACGGCGATTTCAGCCGGGTCGGCGATGGCCTCGACAACGACGGCGACGGCGATGTGGATGAACCCGATGAGAACCGATTATTCCTCACCGCGCCATTGCCCGGAATTTGGATGCTCGTTGATCTCAATGCCGACGGGATGGCGGGGGACACGGTGGTTAATGCGGTGACAGGCAAAGCGGAAATCTTGCGGGTGAGACTCCCCAACAGAATCCGGATTCCTGTGCGCTCCACCTACAGTGACAGGGAAGGGTCGGGCATCCCGTACCGGGATTTGGGCCCGGAACATGTTGACAAGATTGACAACGACTACGATGGCTATATCAACAATTACAATTCCTATGCGTACATTGGCCCGAACACCTTTGATGACGCGCGGGGGCATTTCCCCTTCCGCGCCAAACTCAATGTGGTGAATAATGAATGCTTCTTGACGCCCCTGAACACGGCCTACAATTCCTATGCGGACTTCCAGGACCCCTATTATGTGGCGGGGTGGCGGCTTCCGGGAAACTGGTATGACAAGGACGACGAATTGTTCTCCACGGCCCGCGCCCGCGCCTATGCCGACATAGCCACGGATAGTGTTTTTGATGGCGGGGCGGACGCGCTCGAATTTTCACCCAGCAGCGCCATTTTCCGGATAACCACCACGAATGAGCTGGTGACCTATGAAATGAAAACCATCCTGGCCAACAGCATCCGGATCACCCACAGCGGCGAGCCCAATTGCGAGTTGGCGGGCCGCGCGGCCATTTTGATCGTGGACGAGGCCAGCAAGGTCAACATGAACTCGGCGGGCGGGCATGTCTATAACGAGTGGCCGAAACCGATTCGCTCGGGTGTCTACGAAGGGCGCCTGGTCCGCGCCATGAACCAGGGCGCCACGCCCTATGAATACGAGACACGGATGCTCCCGCAGATTGGCGTCACGCTCTCCGCGCGCATGTGGGGGCTGCTCACCGGCTCCCCGCAGGGGCTGGTGTTTCCGCCGTTTATTGCGGGCGCGGGCAGTATGCCCGCGGCGAATACGCTGTTGGGCGACCTGATCGACCAAGGCTGCATTTACCGTCCGCCCTATATCGATTACGCCTACGACGTGTGCCTGCCGGGCTATGGCCGGGTGGACGACAACGCCAACGCCCTGCTCTTGTGCTTTAACGGCCGCGATGACGACGGGGACGGGATGATTGACGAAGGCGTGAATCCGGCGTATCCGGCCTATCTCGGCCTGTTCGAGGGGATTGACGAGCCGGGCGAATTGCAGCGCGGGGCCGCCCTGCGCAATTTCCTCGCCGAAACGGACGGCAATAACAACGAATATTATGGAAATGATGATCTGACGTGCCCCGGCCAGGCCGATGAAATCGGCGAACTGGGCGACCGCCAATTGAACAAGCCGGAAGACATTCTGCTGGCGGCCGGCATCGGCGAAAAAACCTACGGCTACATCAAGAATCTGATCACCGTATTCAGCACCGACCGAAACGTCGAATTCATGCAGGACGAAGACGGACGCCAGCGCACCTTCAACCGCCTGGATTTCAACCACGCCACCGCCCAGCAAATCGCCTCCGGCATGCTCCTCAGCCAGGCCATCCGCCGCGCCACCGACAATGCCGCCGCCGGGGCCGAGGGCGATGACGTGATGCATTTCGTCTCCTTTGATCCCGCACTGCCCTACGACCGGAGCGTCTTGCACTATGCCGAGGGCTTGCGGCAGAACGGGCTGTCCCTTGGGGGCGTGCGCCCCGATGGGAGCAATGCCCCGATCAGCGCGGGATTCATGCATTTTAGAGACAACGGTGGCGATATAGTCCCGCTCACCGGCAATCTTCCCGCCGACGGCGTGGTCACCACCATGCAGTTGGCCGTGAACGCCGTGGATAATCGCGACATTGATTGCAGCCGCACCGTGCTGGCCACGGAAAACATCAACGCGAATCCGGACGCGGCCGCGGCCGTGGGATACACCCCCTGGCCGGCCCCGGATGAACTCAATGCGCGCGAAACGATCACGAGCGAAATGAAGTTCCCGGTGCATGAAGTTCAAAACGAATTGGTGCGCACCATGGGCGAAACCGAACGCACCCTGGATTCCACCGACGAATGGTGGGGGGCGCTCGTGAAGAAGACCGATCCGGTATCGGGCGCGGTAACGAAAGAAGAACGGCAGATCAGCTACACCGCCGCCGGCACCGAGGCCATCCGCATCAACGAACTCATGGTCCGGCCCGTCCGCCGCATCGAAGCCGAAGCCATCACCCATGCGGTCCCCGGCGGCCCGGGCAACCCCAATGTGACGCTTCGCACCTCGTTGCTCGATTTGCAGGTCAGCGATCCCAATGTCTTTCTCCAACTCATGAACAACGCCTCACTGAACAATTACTACCGGAACTACTTCCCCACGCCCAATGTCTACCCGCATCAACCCATCGGGCTCCCCGATTTCGATATTCAGGAAAAACGTATGGGTGTTGATGTGGATTCGGATACAGGGGCTATCATAGAGGATGAAATGTGGTCGGAACCCAGGGTTGAATATAATAGTGTGGGTTCCAATGCCGCATTTAGCACTTTTGAACAAGGCGATATTATTCAGTTTGTTATTCGTGCCACGGATCTTGGATTGCCGGAGGGACGTTATTACTTGGCTGTGAACACCACGGACAAACGCGGTGTTCCCACAGTCAAGAACCCTGGAGACATGGAATACGCCATAAAGTATGTGAACGTCGAAACAGATGGAACCCCTGTTACAGGCAGTACAATACTTGATGATATAAGAAGCCAGATGGTGGCTGATGATGCTGTGGCCACACAGCAAAATTTAGATGAATATTTTGCGCAAAACTGGGCAAGCATTGCCGCCTATCAGATTTCCCATAATCCCGGCGCGCCTGAAGGCTGGGTTTTCATTGATGGCACACCGAATAGAAGTGTATCCAACTTTTTATCGACGGACTTTGCTCCGGATACAGACTATTATTCTGATGGCGGCGGCGTGGCCGCTTGGGAATCTTTGCCTGGGAATCCACCAACTCACACGGTCACGATACCGCCCATCACCTCGGATATGGCCTTGTGCATTGCATTTCGGAACAAAAAAATAACAAACCCAGATGTAATCGCAAATCCTGCAAATCCTCCAGATCCGGATAATCCTGTCAATGATCCTGATAATCTTTATCGTTTTGCCATCAATTTCCTGGATTTCAGCCAGGAGCCGGACCATGAATGGGTGGAGGTCACCAATACGTCCGACGTGGCCATTGACATGAGCGGATGGCAGCTCGAAATCGGGATTCCGGACCCGGCGAACGCCGCAGGTTCCACCATGCGTCCCACGGACACCTTCAAGTCGCTGTGGACGGTTCCCGCGGGAACCACTATTGCCCCCCGCGGCAATCTACTCTTCAGTTTTGAAACCGCCAAAGAGGATGACCCCACGGAACCTTCCGTGTCCAAGTTTGACCTCTATCAAACGGATATTACGCAAACGGATGTCCTTGGCAACCCATTGTTTTCTTCCGAACCCCACCTAACCCTGCTGAATACGAACGGGATCGGGCTTGCGGGCGGCGAATCGGATTTCGCGGTGATTTTCCCGGATATCGCCGGCGTTACCATTCCCTTCTTCGCCGATCAATCCTCGGATTACGCGGGTTATCCGAACCTCTATGCCGTGGATGAATTGTACGACCGAACCGGCAGCGTGTTCCAGCGGAATCTGGACCTGACGAATGACCGGCAGAACTGGTTCACGGATTACGTGGACAACAACGGCGACGGTGTGACCTCGGTGTATCTGCTGCAACGGGGCTTGGCGGCGCTCGGCCTCCCGCCCGATGCCGATGCACGCACGGACCACGCGGAACTCGAAAACGAGACCGTCTCGACCCCCAATGACATGCCGGGGAATTGGAATGATGACTTCACCGCCGCGCAATGGGGCGAAGACTTCCCGGACAACTGGGATGGCGCCAAGCCGTGGGACCGCATTGTCAGCCTGAAAAACGAGTCCATCTGGTGTAAAGACCCCCGGAACCCGAAATCGGAAAAGGTTGACCTCTACAACGCCTTGGATGCCGCCGTCAGTGGCGACGCCTCCCTCCGGAATCTCGCGCGCATTGTCCTGCAAGGCGGATTCCTCCCCAATTATCCCGAACACGACGGCATTGACAACGACGGCGACGGCGGCTACCTGCTCTGGTGCGAAAATTCCGGGATCGGCCTGCCGTGCGTGGACGTGAACGGCGACGGCGTCATTGACAACGACGACGTCGTGCCGGTCCAGTATGTCCCCGGCTCCCTGGACAAGGACATGGTGGACAACGACCTCGACGGGTTCATTGACGAGCGCGGCGACGGATGGGACGTTGACCAGGACGGCTTCATCCTCGCGGCCGACGGCGACATCCCCTTCAACCCCGCCATGAGTGAAGGCGTGGATGAAGGGCGCAACGTGTTCGCGGGCGAATTCGCCCCCGGCGTGCTGCCCATCACGTTTCTGAATGACCGGGGCGCCTACCCCATCCCGGAACAATGGTCCCTGCTGGAATCCGCCGCCACCGTGGACGGCATCGCGCCCTATGACTATTGGATGGACAGCCAAGAGTTTGACAGCCTTAGTGAAACAGTGGCGGCGGGAGACATGACCGATGCCGATGTGTGGGAGTTGAGTTCTTTGGGCGTTGGATGGTCGGTGGGTGTTTTTGGCGAGACGTTGTTTGCGGATGAAGCCACCGGCGAAGTTTTTCAAGAACCCAATGATCCGGAGGTTATCCCTTATGTGGTGAATGGCGATATTATCCCGCTGGTGAATGGGGCGCGGTATCAGGTCCGTTATGAAATTATTGGGCCTATTGATGGATTTGTCCGGATTGTTTTGGGCGATGATGACTCCGGCCTGCTCAATAAAAGTCCGCAACGAGACGCCCCGGGGGTGTATGTTGATGAGTTGACCTGTGAGGTGCTTTCCCATGCGGTGGTGCGGATAGTCGCAACTGACGATACCGCCACGGCGTCGCCCGGGCTGACCTGCACGATAGACAATCTCAGCGTTACCCGCGTGGACAATTTCTGGAAAGCGGTGGATGCACGGTATTATCCGGCGGCTTCGGCGGAAGACGATGGTTTGGTCACCCGGATGGGCGATCTTGAGGAAGATCAAACCTTCCCCGTAGTCGAGCAATTCGGGGTCAATAATGACGCCCTGTATCTGGGTTCGGACGACGATCCCATTGACTGGAAGGCCTTCGCCGAGCGGCGTTTCTATCCCGGCGACAACGTTACCGTGACCCTCTATGAAGGGCCCGCCCTCAACGGGAAAGTGGCGGACCGCGTGACCTACCGCGAGTTCGACGTGACCAACCGCACCATCGACGACATGGTGGACTGCCGGTACAGTGTGGATGACGGGGCGGGCGGTACGGAAACGGCGTGTTTGCATCCGGACTATCCGTCGTTCTGGCTTCCGGACCAGATGGCGCTCGATTTCTACCGATCCCTCGAACGCAAGCATCCGCTGTATGCCGGCGACCGGTTCGGCACCTCGAACCGCTGGGAGGCCACCGACGGCAACTACGACGACTGGGCCGACAGCCTCAGCGTGATGACCTCGGCCATTCTGGCCGAATCGTATCCCTACACCACCGGGTATCAGTCGGTGGAAAGCAGCCTTTGGAACCGGTTCAACGCGGGAACCAACGATGAGGTGCGCGACACCCTCCGGCTCCTGGGGCACGGCTTGTTCGGCTCCCCCTTGCGCATGAACACCGTGGCGCGCCTCATGGAGAATCCTCCGGACCTCGTCCGCCTTGTGGCCGGCAAATTCGGGATTTCCGTTCCTGAGTCCGGGCTGAATGCGCGCCCGGAATCCCAATTCTGCGCCTCCAATGACATGGGCCTCGCCATTGCCAACGGCTATAACGAAAAGGTCCGCGCCATGAATGCCGATTGGGCCTTGGGCGAACTCTCCGTGCGCAACCAGGCCTTCCGCAGCAGCGGCGACCTCGCGCACTTGCCCTTGCTCACCCAGCAGCATCTGCTCATGCCCCCGGCCGTAAATGGCGGTGAACCCTTCCTGTACGACATGACACATGTCAATTACGGATTCTATCCCGATTTTCTCCACATGGACGAAGAACCGGTCCACTATCAGGACGCCGCGTTGCGCGGAACCATGCTGGCGCAGAGCAACGATCCCGTGGTTCCGTGGGTGACGGAATCGGTGGACGCCATGGCGCAAAATCCGATCATCCTGACGATGGGCCAGGCGGACTTCACCCCCATCCGCCCGAACCCGAACACCAACACCGCTTGGATGGACACCCCCCTCGTCTATCCCAACGGAAACTTTTCTCAACTTGTCCGCTGGAAGCTGGAGGGCGGACGCATCAACGCGCCGGGCGCCTGGATGCCCGTGTTCTTGTTCGGATTCGCGGGAGACGCCCTTGCCATGGGCAAGACCATCCGCCAGTTCCCCAATTACCCGCCCTTCCCCGAAGGCTACAACGCCACACCCCTGGTGGGCAATTTCCCGCTTTGCTACCTCTATAACGCCGAGTATATCTTCGGAAAGGGCGGCGGCGCGGCCTTTGCCGGCGTGCTGGACCGCTCCGAAGTGGCCCTGCGGTGGCCCCTGGAAAAACGCGTCGTGATGTATGTCAGCGAAGTGCGCGACACGGTCAATCTTGAACACCGTCCCGAAGCCCTGTTCGCATGGGATGCCGATGACGGCCTCGAAAACGGCGAATATTGCCTCTATGTGGGAACGTATATCCCCGGGCTGGCCGATACCCTGCAAAACCCCGATGGAACGGTGATTACCGACACCACCACCGGCGAGCCGTTCCTGGCGAAGGGCACGGTGGACGCCTTCACTCCGGACCTGCTGGGCGATCTCGAACTGAATACAGACGAACCCCGTTTTGCGCCCCGCCTGGCCATTGATGTGATTACCGACCGCACCCGCGCCCAGGGGCAGGCCCCCAAAGGCTCCGGAAGCGACGTCCCCGGCCTGGTCCATCCCAGCGACTGGAACCCCGATAACGTCTACATTCCCGGCCTGGACGGCCTCGTGCTCTATGGCTCCGAAGGCGCGGATTCCTGGAAACCCCGCATCGTGCGCGTCACCGACAACTTCCTCGCGGTCCGCGTGCGCAATGTCGGATTCCCCGGCCAGGTGGCCGCCCTGACCCATGTGGTTCTTTCCCCGAGAAAACGCCACCCCGGAAAACTGAACATCAACACGGTCCAGGACCGTGTCGTACGCGCTGGAAGCAACCCCATCAAGGATGAACTCTTCAATCCCCTCATGGGCCTGCCCGGCGTGGTTGACGCGCTCACCACCGTTACGCGCCATGCCGAAGAGAATAATATTCTGGTGTGGAAGCCCATCGGCGGGAAATATGCCCCGGATGAAGACATCGATCCGCCCACGGTGAACCTGCCGCCGGGCAGCACCCTCACGTCCCCCAAATGGACCGAACCGGATGTCTTTGCCGAACTCTTCGGGAAAGACTCGATGGTCCCCGCCATCAACGAAACCACGGATAACTATGCGAGCGCCTCCGATTTCCTGGCCGATGCCTCGGGACAGGAAGAATTGGCCGCGCAGCGCCTCTCCGCCCTCATCATGAGCCTGCGGACCAAACACCACGACGCCCGGTACTATGAAACCCCGGTCCGGTTGATTCAGGACACCACCTTCGAGCCGGGCGTCCCCAATATTCCCGTGTTCAAGCCCTTGAGCAACGACGTTAGCGACCAGCGCCGGTACGATGAGGCCATCGAGCGCTTCAGCCGCATGGCCAACATGATCACGGTCCGTTCCGATGTTTTCCAGGTCGTCGCCACGGTTCAGGCCGGGTACGGCATGGATTACAACGGCGACGGCTTCTTTGATTACCGGGGCCAGGAGTTCGTGACCACGGCGGAAACCAAGAGCCGCATGGTCTACGAACGCCGCACCCCCGCGCTCGCCTCCGACCAGGCCATCAAGAAATAAAAGATGCAAACGGCGGGCGGCGTACTTTAGAATAACAGTTGAATCGGCCAAGCGTGTACACGGTATTTTTTTTGCCGGCAATAGCCGCGTTCGGCCCTTTTTCCGGTTTTATAGTGTAAAATTATAATGTACAATGAGGAAGCAACCCCACATAGCGTGATTCCCCCGCGCGCCGCGCGGGGTTCACGAGGTTCAACAGCGTCAGAGGAGGTCGTTGACATGAGAGGCTCTAACGCAGTGACAGTTTCCGGGTTTCCGCTGGGCGGCGGAACCCACCCTTCCGCGGGGGCATCCGTGCCCCGGCGCATCCACTTTTCCCATTCCAACCGCGCGCGCCATGCACTGGCCGCTTGGGGCGTGGCCCTATGCGCGCTGCTCCTGCCGGGAAGCGCTTGGACCCTCGATTGCCTGATTGACAACGGCGATTTCGAGACCAGCCCCGATTCTAATTGGACCGAAACCTGTGAACGGCAGGGCGCGGACAAGCTCGTGGTCAAGGAAACGGACGCCGGGCATAATTCCAGCAGCGGCCTCGCCAAATTCACCGCCGGAAGCATCGCCGGAATCGATCAAACCCTCACCCAACCGGTGGACCTGCCCGTGTCCGGCATAGATTCCACCTTGTGGCAAAATCTCCTCCCCTATGACTTTACCGGGCTCGATCAGAGCATCTGGCAAGAGCCAATTATTATTCCCATAGCAGGTATCGACACGCAAACGGGGCAAAGTGCCGTTCAGCCGCCATTTACGGTGCCGCATCAACAACAACTCATTTATAAGGACCTTGCGGGGACTTTGCCGGCGGTCGGAAGCCCGGCGAACATTTCGTTTGAAGTCCAAATTGCGAATGGGGGCGATTGGTCGGACACGTTGGAATTGAAATTGGGGTCGGCAACCGCCTTTATGATCCGTGGGAATGGAGAGGTCGCCGGCGAATTCACCCCAATGGGGCCCGGAAATCCCGTGGGCGGGTGGGGGATGTTTGCAGGCACTCCCGTGGTTACGGGGGCGCTCTCCTTCGAGGCGACAAACGTATCGGGGAAAACGGTCTTTTATGTGGATGATGTGAAGGTCAATGGCATCCCCATAGGGGTTGAGGACGCGGCGGACTGGTTGATCCCGGTGGTTTCATTGCCCGGCGTTACCCAAAACGACATCATCAGGCCGGGAAACGCATTTAGTGGCAACAATTCCGCGCGCTTTGGCGTGCAGCGCAGTCTGTCCTTCATGCTGCGGATTGAAAACAATAACGGAGGGGATCGGCTGCAAGTCAAGGTGTTCGGCACACCGTATGAGATTGCCGACAACGACAGCCGGTTCGCTGCGAATGAATATCGCGAAGTTTCCTTTCCCATTCCCGTTGAAACAGCGATTGTTGCGGACGCCATCGAATTCAAGTATTTGGCGGGGGAGCGGAAAAGCGTCTTTTGGGTGGATAAGGTCAACACCGTTTCCTATTTTGCGCCATCTTTGATTAGCTGCGGGGATTTTACGTCGGGCTGTGCCAATTGGCTGCCGAATGACATGATAGTCAAAGATTTGCTGAACAACGAATATGCGGCGCGCATCGCGCCGGCCAAGACATGGCTTCAGTTCGATCTTAGGGTCGTGAATGGCGATGCCAATGACAATGGCGCCTTGGAAGTGCTGCTCGGGGAGGTGGGCTCGGAGACCGGAACCACGATTATGAGGGTCAATTCGCTGGGCGCCGCAACCTATTCGGTTCCCCTGGAGGCCGGTTCCGCCACGAACTTCACGAGCTTCGGCACGGTAAAGCTGAATGTAAGCGGATTTTCCGGCACTCCGAAACGGCTGCAATTCAAAAGCCGTATCACGGGACCCTGCCATTTCTATGTGGATAATGTGTCCATCCAAACGCTGTTAGGCTCGCCCAATCCGGTGCTGTCGGGATCGTTTGACGACACGAACAGCGAGGTAAACTGGCACCCCAGCCCCGCAAACTCCAGCATCATCGATACCACGAATAAATGGGCGCATTTTGGGTCGGATTTGCTTGCGGATATTATTTTCTATGTGACGATAAAAAAGACCGGGGATGCGACGGACACCTTCAAGGCGCTGCTGGGCGGTGAAACGATATTCAGCCTGAAGGGCGACGGAACCTTGAATTCCACCCCCCCCGAAGACAACCAATATGTGACGGAGATTCTTCCCGCCGCCGGTAATTTCAGCACTTGGACCAAAGTGACGGTGCGTCTTCCTCTGGCAAAATTGATTGGCGAAAAAGAGTTGAAATTTATGTCCACGGACCCGGGCAATCCTCCCACGGAGTTTGGCGTGGATAATGTATCGGTACAAGCCTGGGACACCGCCACCGCGCAACAAAAAGAGTTGGTGCAGAACGGTGGTTTTGAAAATGATCCCGATACGGGCCAGACGGTTGTGTGGGATCCGGCGAAGGCAGTAAAGCGGGTACCGGGCCAAGCCTATGCCGGGCTGCGTTACGGATTGCTGGCGCCGGGCGTGGGCGCCACCACTCGTCTTCAGTTTCAGTTTCGCATAGAGACGCCCAAGGGCAATCCCTCGGATACCTTCACCGTCTCCCTGGCGGGAACGCAATTCCTCAAGGCATCGGTGGATGCCACGGGGAACGTTGTTTTTACCGGACCGCAAAGTGTTCCGGACCCGGCGGCCTATACGGGGAAATACGGCCTTATGGTCCTGGATGTTTCCTCGGTTACCGGAGGGGTGCAGACGCTGCAATTTGCTTCGAGTATAACGGGCTCCACGAAATTTTATGTGGACTCGGTGTGCGCGGGGACCAATTGTCCCACGACCAACCGGCTTGCGGATGGCGAGTTTAATGATGCATCCAAATGGACCCCGGTTCCGTCGTACCCGGCGATTGTTCAAGATGTGGGAAGCATGGCGTACACCACGCCGAAAGCGGCGGTGTTCGGCATACCCCCGGAGAAATGCGAACTTTCGCAATCCATTTATGTTCCGTTGAATCGAAGCATTCTCGTGTACTACCTGAAAATTCCCAAAGGCGTTGCGCCCGGGGATCAGTTGGTGGTGACGGTGGGCGGGGACACCCTGGCCACCTATGACAGCACCACCAGCGCCACCGGGGAATACAAGCAGCGAAGCATCAGTCTGGTGCCTTATATCAGCACGGATGACAACGACAAGACCGAGATCAAATTCACCAGCACCATCGCCAACGGCAGCAGCACGGAATTTCTTCTGGACGATGTCTGCCTGGGCGTGGGCACGGGGGATTTCCTTAAAATACTGGATTGCGAAATTACGCCGGCCGTCCTCAAAGGCGAATTGGGCGCGGCCCATACCACCGTGATGGGCAAAGAATTCACGGTCATCCTCACCATCAGCAATCTCTACCTCGATGCATCCAACCTGCTGGTCATCAAACCGGCCCTGAGCGATGTCACGGACCAATTACACGATGAACTGGTGGCGGTGAATCCGCCCGCCGGCGCCCTGACGAACACCATCACCGCCAGCTTCACCGTGCCCGGCACCTTTGTCAGTGTCACGGATGCGTACGACGTGGACCACCGGGTGTGCATGGACGGCCTGGCCAGCGTGTATGTGTATGTGGGCGGGGTGTTTGTGGGGCCGGGCATCAACGAAGACCTCATTGACGCGTCCTTGCGCGCCGACGGCGGGATGAATTTCATCATTGACACCACGCCGCCGCAGATTGTGATAGGGGAGCCGTCCGGCCCGATTCCGGCGTATAGTTTCATCACCGATCACAACAGCGGCGGCGGCGATACGATAGACTGCGGCATGCCGGCGTGGCGGGGCCAGTTGCCCGTGCCGTACAGCAATGCCACCTTCGTGTCGCCGGGGACGGAAGGGCCGCAGGTGTTTTTCCGCACGCCCGGCGCCCTGAACTTTACCTTCACAATGACCTTCATCGATCCGGACCCGGTGGATGCCGCCACCGGCGAGGCGGTTGACGTGGAACATGCGGGATTCTGCGGGAACACGGCCGGTTTGCCCGTCTTGGATACCACCCGAAACGACGCGGCCGGCGTGGCGGATGTTCTGGCGGGGTATTCCCGTGCCGCCGCGGGAGCGGATTTGGAAGCGGATATTCCTGAAGATGTTCCGTATCTTCCCGGCACCGCGCACTGGGTGAATGTGGGCGGCAGCGGCGGATTTGCCGGCGCGGACGCACGGATGAAACTGACCCTGAACGATGTGTGGGACCAAATGATTGTGAACTGGGAAGTGGACAACCTTTCCTTCGATGCGGCGGGTACCAGTTGGCACCGCAGTGCCACGTTTGACGTGGTGGACCTGGCGGGAAATCAGGCCGCCACGGATAAATTCCAGTTCTGGTGGATGCAGGACCCGCATGCGACGCTGCTCTCCGGGCCTGCGGGCCAGACCATTGCCGACCCGGAATTCACCTGGGACTTGTACCGGGACGGCGGTGAAGTCCCCGCCAGCGCGGACCCCTGCAAACCCTTGGCCTCCATCCGCTTGTGGACCGCCCCCGGCAATGATCCGCCCCTTCCCACCACCTCCTGGACCGCCATCTCCGATTGGAGTTGCTGGTGGGATTCCAAGACCATCAACAGCCTGTGGGACATGGGCGGCGGCATTTCCCTGGGCGCCAAGCTGGTGCCCATCCCGGACCGGTGGGTGTTGTTGACCATTCTGGGCGCGGACGAGGCGGGCAACCTGCAATCCGATTCCGGCCTCGGCACGTCCACCACCATGGCGCAACTCGCTGTGAAGGACATCGAGTACATGTACTGGCGGACCGTGGGCGCGAATATCGCCCTGGATACCACGCTCAACGCCCAGTTCTGGTATAACATAATCCCTAAAAATATTTATCCTGAATATCCTTGCCAACCTGTACCTAATAATGATGAAAGTCTGCGTACCCGGAGCCAGGGTGAAACCAGTTTCGGCTCGGCCACGCGCATCCCCTTGGTCCCCGCCGATGTGTGCGACCAGCGCATCGAGGCCGAATTCACCATCACCCCGGGCCTCTCCGACAGCGTCTTGGCCGCCGTGGCCAATAACCCGCAGGCATTGTATGCCCAGTGGGAACTGTACGAAGACTCCCGCCTGGTCGCCTCCGGCCGCGTCGAATTTAAAAATATGCAAGCAAAACTCTATGTACCCTCCGACATCCTGTTTCTGCGCGATCAGCAGATGGGCAAACGGCTCATGGCCCCCTCGGGCTTTGCCATGTACCGCGACATGAATTTCGCGGCGTTCCTGAACCGGCCCCGCTCCATCTGCTGCTATCCGGACCTCCCTTGTCCGCCCCTCTCCGACTGGGACCGCCTCGGCGATGATGGCAACCTCCAGAAGGATGCCGCCTGCGGCAATGATCCCGATACGCAAAGCCACCGCCGCCGCGACGTGAATTACACCTTTACGGCATGGACCGTGGTGGACCCGGAGCCGGGGAATGTGCTGGATGACGTGGTGGACAGCACCCCGGCCTCGATCCCGTTCACGGTATTTGTGGAAGCCCCGGTGCGCGATGAGCAGCCGGTGAAAATGATCAACCGGGAATAGAGGCAGTTGCGAAATAGCCCTTTCCCCTTTCGGGTGGATTGAAAAGGAGCCGGTGGTGGCGTGAAATACCGGCAGTTTGCCCGGATGCCCGCAGGCTTTCTGGGACTAGGGATGTTTTGCAATCGCCTGAGAATAGTCTTGCGCTTTTCCCGAGTTTCGTGATACATAATAGGGAAGTGAAAACATGTGGAACAGGGGAAGGAGGAAACGGGTGGAGGAACGGCCTGAAAAGTGTGTTCGCCCGGCGGCGGGCGCGGCTTTTGCTTCGCGCCGGAGCGTGGTGCTTATTCCATTCCTGGTCCTGATAGCGGCGGGCTGTGGCAAGGAACAGCAGCCGTCCGCCACCGCGCACATCACCATTGACAGCCAGCCGGAGCAAGGCGCGATGGTCATGGTCGAGGGCATTGAACGCGGCACCACCCCGGTGGTTCTCGAAAATATGCCTCCGGGATGGATTGAAGTCCTGTTGAAGAAAGACCGGTATAAAAAGGCGTCGGACCGGATCGAGGTGAAGGCGGGGCAAAGCGGGAAATTCGTGATAGAGATGGAGCCGCTGGTGGGGTATCTGACGGTCGAGTCGGACCCCCCGGGCGCGGAGGTGATCCTGACCAAGGACTCGAAAGTCCTTGGGAAAACCCCGATCTTCCGGACCGCCCTGCCGATCGGCGACTATGAGTATCAAATCAGCCTGCCCAATTATTATCCCCAGACGGAGACGATCAGCGTTCAAGAGGATTTTCAATACGACCGGAAATACATCCTCAAGCCCATGGAAGCCACGCTGTCCGTGCTTTCCCAGCCCACCGGGGCCGCCATCTGGCTCAACAACCAATTACAGGACCGTAAAACCCCCGCCAAATTCAAGCTGCCGCCCGGCCTGTACCGCGTCAGCGTATACGCCAAAGGATACATCGAAACCGACGGCAAAGCCGAACTGCACCCCAACGAAGAAATCGCCGTGAGCCTCGAAATGAGCCAGGGCGAAGTCCCCCCGGGCATGGTGCTGGTTCCCGCAGGACCCTTTTTATTCGGCGAAAACGAACGTTCCCCGGACGAAGGCCCGCAACAGGAAATCTCCCTGGAAGCGTTCTACATCGACAAGCTTGAAGTCACGAACGAACAATTCAAGAAGGTTTTCCCGAGCCATGCCTTTCCCACCGGGCAGGAACAGTTCCCGGTGGGCGGCGTGTCCTGGACCCAGGCGATGGCCTATGCCCAGGCGGTCGGAAAACGCTTGCCCACGGAACAGGAATGGGAAAAAGCCGCGCGGGGCCCCAAAGGAAATGAATATCCCTGGGGGCACGATTTCAACGCCGGCTATTGCAACACCCAGGAATCGGAAAACCGGAGCAAAGTGACGGTGGGGAAATATCAAGGCGGCCTTTCCCCCTATGGCTGCCTCGACATGGCCGGAAACGTCTATGAATGGGTGCAAAACTGGTATGAGGCCTATCCCGGCAACAAACTGGTGACCAAAGACTATGGCCAGGTGTACCGCGTGTTGCGCGGCGGTTCCTATACCACCACCAAGTTTTACTCCCGCTGCGCGCGCCGCTTTTTCGATCGGATGGACGCCACCCGCCCCGACTACGGATTCCGTTGCGCCAAGGATGTCCGGCGCGCGGCACAATAGCTTTTATGCATTTGACGGAAACGCGCCCCAAAGCCCCCAGGTGGATGGCCGGAGGAAAATTATTGTCAATTTGCTTTCTGTCTTGACAGGCGGAATAATCTATATTACAATAACCCCCAAGGGTTTACGAGATTCGAGGAAAAGTATATCTTCACAGAATTCACCGTGTTCGCGGTAATAGCGGAACTGGAGTGTTTGGAAGTCCCGGATACACGGCGCCGTGAGAGCGGCGGGCATGAGTGAATAAAGGTAGAGAAACGCACGTATGGCCAGGTTTTTACGAGGCCGGAAAAAACGGCTGATATTGGATATCGGCTCGAGCGCTATTCGGTTGTGCGAACTGTCACAGACCAAAGCCGGCTATCAACTGACCAAATATTTCCAGCGGGAATACAACTCGGATCCAGCGCTGGAAGAAGACGTGCGTAAGAATCTTCGCCGCAAGGCCCTGGCCCAAGTATTGAAAGATTCCAAGGTCCGCACGAAACGCACCGTCTTTGGCGTGCCGGGCCAATCGGTGTTTACGCGCTGCCGCGCGCTGCCGCCCGTTCCCGAGCGCAAAGTGACCCAAATCGTCAAATACGAAATCCAGCAGCAAATCCCCTTCTCGCTGGATCAAATCGCGATGGACTATCAAGTGCTCGACCGCACCGAGGCGGGCGGCTATGACGTCATGATGGCCGCCATTAAAGTGGATGTGGTGGACAAGCACATTGACATCCTTCTCGAAGCGAAACGCGCCATCGACACGGTGGATGTGTGCCCCTTCGCGGCCTACAACTGGCTGAAACACACCGGGGAATACGGCGATACCGGCGACTGCATCGCCCTTATAGACATCGGCGCGGCCACCACCGACATCGTGGTGGAACGCGAAAGCCAATTCCGGTTCACACGTCCCCTGAATGTGGGCGGAAACGACATCACCCAGGCCCTCTCCGCCGCCTTCGGCATGACGTTCAGCGATGCCGAGCGCCTCAAGCGGGACCGCGGTTTCGCCCCCACCGGCGATCCGCAGAAAGACGGCAAGGGCGGGGAAGTCATCGGACGCGTGCTGCAGCGCCTGGTTTCCGAAATTCAGCGCTCCTTCTCGTACTTCCGATCCCTGCCGGGGGGCGGGCAGGTCAATCGCGTGATCCTCTGCGGCGGCGGTGCATGCCTGCGCAACATCATCCCCTATATGCAGCGCGAACTCGGCGTCGAAGTGCGCATCGCGCAACCCTTGGCGGGCCTCGCCATTGCGCCGTCCGCGCAACAGGTGAGCGAACGCCCCGAGCAGGCCTGCGTGGTGCTGGGCCTCGCCTTGCGCTGTTGTGAAACGGTCCCCATCGAAATCAACCTGATCCCGCCCCGGATCGTCGAGATGGCGCGCCGCAAAGAACAGGCCTTCTACTGGGCCATGTCGCTGGCGGCCGTCGCCCTTATCATGGCCTCCATCATTCCCGTGAGCGCGAATGAAAACAAACTTGTCCGGCAGCGGATTGACAGCCTGAAACGGGCCATCAGCGCTTTTGATCCTGAAATGGCCCAGCGCATCCGGCCCGGCGTAATCGCGGTGCCGCCTTCCGATTATGAAAGCCAGCTCAAAGACGCCCAGGATAATATTAATGCACTCGAAAAAGACGTCAACTCCCTCGATACCCTCCGTGAATCGCGCAAAGCCTGGCTCGAGGAAATGAGCATCATTA
Organism: uncultured Nitrospirales bacterium; assembly: GCA_964474205.1. Taxonomy (GTDB): domain Bacteria; phylum Hydrogenedentota; class Hydrogenedentia; order Hydrogenedentales; family CAILVY01; genus CAILVY01. Next base: position 96,324 of record CAYYRW010000014.1, read on the forward strand.
ACGATTGCCGGCCCTCGACCGGCAACGAATCGGTCTTCTTCAGCGCCATGGAAACGGTTGTTTTCAACAAGGCGCAAGCCCAACCGGCGGGCGGCGGACGCCGCGGCGCGCGCGCCGCGGCACCCCCCCGTGCAGCCTCCCGGCGGGCCGCTGGAGAAGGCGGGGCCACTATTCAGGGGTTTCCCGGCATCGAATCCAAGCAGGCGCCGGTGGCCCGGCGCGGGGGCCGCGGCGGTGGGGGCGGAGGCGAAGAAGGCCAAGGACGGCGTGGACGGCGCGGACAGAACCAGCCCGAAGCCGATGCGCTGCCGGTGGCCAATGGCCTCAAAGTGCATGGTTTCGCCGACTCGGATACCGCGCTTAAGGAATTTGTGGCCTGTTTGTCGAATAAAGAAAAGATGCTCCCCAATGGGAAGACCCTGAGGGTGAGCCAACTGCTCTTCAGCGAGTCCAGCGTTCAGAAATTCGGATGGGATATCCTCATGAACGCCCCGATGGATGATCGCGCCCCCGCGAAACGCGATGTAAACGCCGAAGCCAGCCCCGATGGCCGCAGTGTATTCTCTTTCACCGTAACGGTGCAGTTTGAAGGCGCGGCGCAAGAGGAAAGCCCGCCCCCGCCGCCTGAGCCCGGTGAAGGCCTGCCCCCCGGCGAAGGCCCACCCCCCGGTCCGCCCCCCGGTGACGGCGCGGCGCGGCCTAACCCCGGCCCGCCTCCCGCGGACGCGGAAGGTGGCGGCGCGTTTGGGGTAAGACGGCCCAACGTGGATGTGGATGGTCAATAGCCATGACGAAAGCACGCATCATATATGTTTTGATTCTTGCCGCGGTGCTCAGTGTCTATGTGGCCGTGTATCAATTCTATTTCAAAGAGAAGCTGGCCCTCTACCGCCAAGACGTTCAATTGCGGGACACCCTGGAAGGCGCCTATGCGAATCTGCAGGAGAAGTTTGGCGGGGCCAAGCCGGAGGTCGTGGTGCGCGAATGGCGCACCCAGATTCAGCCATGGTCCGACGCCGTGTTGGACCGGGCGAAGTATTTTAATTACGGCGACTGGTTCATCCCGCGGGAAACCATCCCCACGCAGAGCACGGGCATCCTGAAGTTCACCTATGATGAAATGGCGAACAAGATGGTCGCGGACCTCTATAAGCGGGTCGGCGAGAAGATGGGCCAGTATGACCTCTTTCCGGAAGACATTCGCCAGCAAATCGGAATCCCCACCCTCGAGGATTTGGCCGGGGTGGACGTTACCCTGGACCAAGTCAAGGAGCATCTATCCCGCCTCACCTTTGGCATCCGGTTGTGCGACCTGTTGCTTGACGCCAAGGCCACCAGTGTCGAGAAAATCACGATTTGGCCGGTGCGCAAGGAAAAGAATCTGCTCGACTATCAAACCGCGGGGCTGGCGTTCACGATTGCCATGAAAGACCTCACCAATCTGTTTGAGGAAACGATCCATACCGCCGACCGGTATTTCAGCATTGACGCCCTTAAAATCACCTACCCGTATGTCGGTTACAACGTTGATCCCGAGCTCAACATCGAGATGCTGCTCACCCAGGGCGCCTTTTCGGGCATGCCCAAGTTGAAGGAAGGCGCGGCGGGCGAAGCCGGGGCCGCCGGGGGAGCCTCCGGCGCCAAACCGGGCGTCGGCTCGACCCCCTCGGCCCGCGATGTGTATGACCGCAATATGAACCGGCCGCCCCGCCAGCAGTATCAGGAGCCCGGGTTCTTCGGGAAAGCATGGAAATTGTTTAAGCGATATGTACTGTATAGCAACTAAGGTTGGAACGGCCATGAAAACACCGCCGGGAGCGACAAGAACGCGTGGATAAGCTAATCGCGATAGGGAAATGGCTCTGGTATAGCAAGGAGCGGTTTGTGCTCGTTGTGGTGATGGCCGTGTTCTGTTACCGGGTCTACGTGGTCCTGAATCCCCCCGCCCCCCCCGAGGAAACCCCTCCGCGCCCCCCCCGGAACGAGGTTCCCGAGGAACTCATGCCGCCCTCGCCCCCGATGATTCCGGCGCGGTCCTTGCCCGGCAATTATTCGGGACTATACAACAACAATCCATTCTGCTACTATTGTAAGGCGAGAACCAATACGACGACGGAAATCCGGCCGCAGGATCTCGGCATCAAGCTGCTCGCGATCCGGAAATTGAATGACGGGCGGGTGCGGGCCCAGTTGAGCACCACCACGGTGCCCAAGCGTTGGTATAACGAGGGAGAACAATTCGAGGAGTTTGAACTCCAGGAAATTGACCCTGACAATAATACGGTTGTAATCTATTCGGAGCACTACGCGCGGCGATTCACCCTCACGATGGAAGCGGGAGGGAGTTGAGTCATGCGCGGTGTTTTAGGTATAGTTCCCAAAAACAGCGGGAGGAAGACACGCTAATGAATACAGGGCACATACGAAGCATCACCGCGGGCGGCCTGGCGATCATTTTATTGGCTATGCTGCCGGCGATGGCTCAAAGTTCCCCAGACCCGGTACAGGCGAACCCGCCCGCCATGGATGCCGCGGATCCAGCCGCGCCTCCTTTGGACCCCGGAAACGCCGCCGCCCCCGCCGCGGGCGCCTCGGAAGCCCAGGAGTACTTGCGGCGCGGCGTCGCGTTATACAAACGAGACCTGTACCGGGAAGCGCTCACCGAATTCAACCGGGCGTTGGCTCTGGACCCCAATCTGGCCGAGGCCAAGGCATTCCAGGAAAAGTGCGCCGCGAAGCTTCAGATTAGCGCCGTGGGCGTCGAGCCCTCCGCCGTTCCCACGTTTGAAACGGTTGACCCGAATACGATCACGGCGGGCGAGGCCCCCCCGAAAAATGCCAGCGAGATTAAAAAAGAACGTGTGCGCACGCTGATGGCGGATGCCGTTCGATATCTTGAAAATGAACGCTATGACACCGCGGTCGAAATTTACAGCAATATCCTGCTTATTGATCCGGATAACCGCGAGGCCCGCGAAGGGCTTCACAAAGCCTCGCTGGGCGCGCATCAGGACGCCATCCGCGAGTCGGAACTGACGGTGAAAGAAAACCGCTCCATGGCCCGCGAATATGTTGAACGCTCGAAAAAATATCCGGACGGCGCCGACGCCACCGGCATCAAACCCTATCGTTTCACCGTCCCCGAAATTGAAGAAGAGCATGTCGCCACAAAAGAGCGGACAAAACTCGAACAAACCCTCGAATCCCCCGTCAGCGTCGAATTCGAGGATATTCATGTCAGTGATATCGTGGCGTTCATCGCGGACAGCTATGGAATTAACATCGTAATCGACACCCGCGCGGTGGACCCCCCCAAGAAGGTCGCCCCCGCCGCGCAAGGCGCCCCCGCCGCCGCCCAGGCAGGCCCCCCTGGCCCCACCGCCCCCAAGGGCGCGCGGCCCGGCGGCGCACAAGCACGGTGGGCGGAACGGCGCGCGGCGGCCGGTGCGGGCGGCGCGGGCGGTGGAGCCGGCGGCACTGCGGGATACGCCGCCAATTTTGCCCAAAATGCCCAAATGGACTCCACGTATGGCTTCAAATCCGACGGAATTGTTCCCTATATTACGTTGAAGGATGTGACGCTGAACCAAGCCTTGCAGGCGTTGTTAAGACCCTTGGGGCTGGATTATTCCGTACAACCCGGATTCATCTGGATAAGCAAGCCCGAAATCATCCGCCAGGAAACCTTCGAGGAATTGGAAACGCGCTATTATGAATTGCGCAACGCCGGCGCGGAAAGCCTTTTCAAACTGGTGCTGGTCAACCGTTTTGGCTCCTTCGGCGGCATGAGTGGTTATGGTGGCATGGGTGGTATGGGCGGCATGCGGGGCGGCATGGGCGGCGGGTATGGTGGCATGGGTGGCATGGGCGGCATGGGTGGCGGAACCCGCTATGGCGGAGGTTACGGCGGCGGCATGAGTGGCGGCTACGGTGGCAGCCGGGGTGGGTATGGCGGCGGCGGTTACGGCGGCGGCGGAGGAGGGTATGGCCGGAGCGGCTATCGCAATATCGCGTTGGGAGGAGCGGATGTGGACGGCGACGACGATAACGGGCTGGCCTTTGCGCAATATGGCGGCAGCCGTGGCGGTTACGGCGGCGGGTATGGCGGCGGCATGAGCGGCGGGTATGGCGGCGGCATGGGCGGTGGCATGCGCGGCGGGTATGGCGGCGGCATGAGCGGCGGGTATGGCGGTGGAATGGGCGGCATGGGCGGCGGCATGGGCGGTATGGGCGGCTATGGCGGTGGCATGGGTGGCATGGGTGGCATGAGAGGCGGTATGGGCGGCGGTGCGGATGTCACCTCCGTAAGCAATATTTCCGATTTGTTCAGCCGGTACAGCGATGCCATGGTGGGGGAACCGCCTGCGGATATCGGTGTGGTGGGGCTCTCCAGCGCGCCCAACGGCGCGGCCAGCCGCCGTGGCGGAGGCCAGGGCAACCGGGGCACCAACGCCAACAACGAACAGGATGATGATTCCAACATTATGGACAGCCTCCATATCCTGATGGAATCCTTGCCGGAAGTGCATGAACCCTACACCGGCGAAGTGCTCTCCAGCGTTTATTACAATACCGCCACCAACGTCCTGGTGGTGAAAAACACCAAGACCAATCTCGATAAGTTTGAAGGGGTCTTGGCCGAAGTGGATGTGACGCCGAAACAAGTCTCCATCGAAGCGAAATTTATCACCGTACGCGTGGAAGACTTGGACAAAATCGGCTTCAAATGGGATGCAACGCTTTCGGACTTGAACAATCGCACCCGCAAGGTGGAAACCCTGACGAATGAAGTCTATGATTACGACGTGAACGGCGACGGCGTGGATGAACAACTGCCGTTCTACAGCCGTCCCGACGGCAGCAACGTCATTCGGAATGCAATTACGTCCGGAACCCTTGCCGGGCTGACCAATCCGGCCTCCAGCGGCATTTCGACGCTTTCCCTGGCCGGGAAAATACTTGAAAACGCCGACGGCGATTCGCTCGGCGTCACCTTTGATTTCGTGGACAGCTTGGCGGAATCGGAATTGTTGAGTGCGCCCCGTGTGACCACCATGAACCGCAAGCCCGCGGTCATCGCCGACTTCGCGACGGAATATTACGTGGGATCGGTCAACACGGAAGTGTACACCAGTGAGGCCGGCTTCGGCGGCACGCCCACCACGTCGTACATTCAGAATGTCCAACCGGTTTCCTTCCCCTTCGGTATTGCCTTCTCCGTAACCCCGCAAATTCGCGACAACGATCAAGTGCGGTTGTGGCTGAACCCCGAAGTGCGCACCAAAACGGGCGAAAAGAAATTCACCCAGAAGTCCATTGTGAACGAGACCGAAATCGAAAGCGAAATCAACCTGCCGAGCACGTCCTGGCAGGCGGTGTGGACGAATGTCATTGTCCACGATGGCGATACCCTTGTGCTCGGCGGATTGGTCCAGGACAAGACCACCCACAACGAACAAAAGCTGCCCTATATCGCGGATATCCCGGTTATCGGGTTCTTTTTCAAGGGCAAATCGCGGGAGGTCAATCAATCCAGTCTGTTGATCTTCGTGACGCCCACCATTATTGATTCGACGGGCGCCCGCTTCTACGATGTGGGCGGGACCGCGAAATCCTCCATTGGACGGATGAAGGACGCGCCGAAGGTAAAGAGCAGGAAGAACTAGCCGGATATTTCCTGGCGTAATGATTTTCCCGGGCGGACGCGGAGGAACGCGCCGCCCGGTTTGCACAAAGGCTGGGCGGGCAGAAGCACGTTTGCACAGCCGGGAAGGGAATGTGAACAGCGTTAGGTTCGCGCCATGATTCACGCCGTGTACCGCGCCCTGTGGGCAGGGGCGGCCCCGTTGATTCGGGTATGGCTGAAACGCCGGCCCGGGCACAAGGAATTGCTCGCCCGTTTTGATCCTCCGGCCCCGCGCTTCGGCGGCGGCCCCCTCTGGATTCATGCGTGCAGTGTGGGCGAGGTCAACACGGCGCGCCCGGTGCTTCACGCCCTGAAGGACCGCGTTCCGGAGATTCCCGTGCTATTGACCACCTCCACCGCCACGGGCCAAGCCCTCGCCCGAAAAACGTGTGCTGATTTTCCGGTGACGTGGTTTCCTTTCGATCATCCGGGCAGTGTCCGCCGTTTTTTCGATGCGGTCCGGCCACGCGCCTTGGTGTTGATTGAAACCGAACTGTGGCCGAATGTGATTCAAGCGGCCAAGGCCCGCAACATCCCGGTCGTTATTGTCAACGGGCGCATCAGCGACAAGCACTTTCCCCGTTACAAGCGGTTCCGCTTCTTTTTCCGTCCGGCGGTGGAGAACCTTTCCGCGGCGGGCGTGCAAAGCGAACGCTATGCGGACCGCATGGCCGCCCTCGGGTTGGACCCCGCCCGGATTTTTGTGACGGGAAACACCAAGTTTGACGTAGTGACGGCGGCGGTGGATGCGGAACAGCAGGCCCGTCTCAGACGGGAATGCGGTTTCGCGGACGATGCCCCCATCCTGATTTTTGGGAGTACCCGGCCGGGCGATGAAGCACTCGCGGCGGAATGTTGGAAGTCCCTGCGGGAAACCTTTCCGGCGCTTTGTCTCGTGGTGGCCCCCCGTCATTTGGACCGCCTTTCCGAAGCCTTGGCGCCATTTGAAGAACCGGTCCTGCGGCGTTCCGAAGTGAAGCAAGGCCGCGCCCCGGCGGGCGAACGGATTTTTATGGTGGACACACTCGGTGAACTTATCGCCTTCTATTCTCTGGCGGAAGTGGCGGTGGTGGGCGGAAGCTTCTTCCCGGGCGTGAACGGTCATAATCCGCTCGAACCCGCCGCGCTGGGCGTTACCACCGTTTTTGGTCCGTATATGAGCAATTTCGCGGAAGCGGCGCAGGTGCTGTTGGAAACCGGGGGGGCGGTTCAAGTGCCGGCGCCCATGGAGTTGCTTCCGGTGTTGACGAATCTCCTGAACGATCCCGGGCGTCGCACGGCTATTGGAGACAACGGGCGCGCGTCCGTGTTGGCGAATCAGGGGGCTATCGCGAGAAACGTGGAATTGATTGTATCGCTATTGAAAACAGAACCCCAAGAATCCTGATGCTTTACCCATAAAGAATGGCCGCGGGCGCGCCACGGCCCGGAGTCAAGGATAGGAATACCGTGTTTGAGGGTCTATGGACTTTATTTGACGCCCTTCTGCAATGGCTGGATGATCGCCTCGAGGCGCGCCGCACCCGGACCAAGCGCGAGGGGCTGCTGGCGATTGTGCTGTTGATGCCCGCCATGACGGTTATGGGGATATTCGGTCTTGTTCCTTTGCTGAGCGGCTTCTATATGAGCCTTTTCGGGGGCGCGCTGGGCGAGGACCAGTTTGTGGGCGGCGCAAACTACCTGCACGCCTTGCAGGATGCCGGTTTCTGGAACAGCCTGCGCGTGACGCTCTACTATGTGCTGGGCACCATTCCGGCCAGCCTGCTGGGAAGCTTCCTGGTGGCCTATGGCCTGCACCGGATTGTCCGCGGGCGCGGCCTGCTGCGCACGGTCTATTTTCTCCCCTATGTGACCTCCGCCGTCGCCGCCGCCATGGTCTGGCGGGCCTTGTTCATGACCCCGGACGGCCCCGCCAATTTGGTGTTGGACATTCTGGGCCTCCCTCCGCAACGCTGGATACTCGAAAGCAAGGGAATCCTGCATCTGTGCAGCGGGGGGTGGATAGCGCCGGATACCGGGCCGAGCCTGGCATTGTGCTGTGTCATGGCCTTCGATATCTGGCATGGCAGTGGTTTCATGATTGTCGTCTTTTTGGCGGGCCTCACCGCGATTCCCCGCGAACTGGAGGAAGCGGCGCGCATGGACGGCGCGGGTTCGTTGCGGGTCATCCGCCATGTGGTGCTGCCGCTGCTCTCGCCCACCATTCTTTTTTTGGCCATCGTGAGCACCATCAAGGCGTTCCAGGCATTCAACAGTTTCTATGCCCTCACGCAACAGCCCGATCAACCCCTTTTCGAATCCGCCACCAACGCCGTGTTGTATATTTACGGGCAACTCTACCGGTGGAATGATTACGGCTATGGCGCGGCCATTTCCATGCTTTTGATGGCGCTGATTATCCTGGTCACCGCCCTCCAATGGCGGTTCGCGGGCCGAAGGGTTCACTACTCATGAGGAACATCCTCCCCAAAATGCTGCTGTACCTGCTGCTGGGCGCCGGCGGCCTGATAATCGCGTGGCCGTTTGTATGGATGCTCGGAACTGCCTTCAAAAGCTATATCGAGGCGGTGGAACCCACGTTGTATCCCTTTCCGAAGCAATGGCAGTGGGGGAACCTCCGCGAGGTCTTCGAGGCCGCCCCCTTTGGACGTTACTTCTTTAATTCCATGCTGGTGGCCGGCACGGTGACGGTGGGTGTTATCCTTACGTCCGTGATGGCCGGCTATGCCTTTGCCCGCTTGCATTTTCGCGGGCGTGACACGCTCTTCGTGTTGGTGCTTATGACGATGATGGTCCCGTTCGAGCTGACCATCGTTCCCAATTTCGCCTTGATCCAACGCCTCGGCTGGTACAACCACTATGCCGCCCTGATTGTCCCCTGGTGCGCCAATGCCTTTTCGATCTTCCTGATGCGTCAGGCGTTTCTGGCCCTGCCCAACGACTACTTCGACGCGGCCACGGTGGACGGGTGCGGCCACCTGCGGTTTCTCGCGCGCATCGCCACGCCGCTGGTGAAGCCGGTCATGATCACCGTGGGATTGTTCGCCTTTCTCGGAAGCTATAATTCCCTGCTCTGGCCCCTGCTGGTCACCGCGGATGAATCCATGCGGGTGGTCCAGGTGGGGCTGACCTATTTCCGGGGTGATTTCGGCGTGCGTGTCAATCTCATGATGTGCGCCTCCGCCATTGTCATACTTCCCACCGTGCTGCTATACTTTTTTGCCCAGCGATATTTCGTCGAGGCCGCGCTTAACGCGGGGATTAAAGGGTAACCGACATGCGAACAATCCTGTGTGTGGCGCTTCCGTGGGCGTTAGTGGTGCTGCCGGGCTGTGGCGGTCCCAAGGAGGGGTTTCAGCCGGTGGACAAGGACCATGTGGTTTTTTGGGACCGGCAGGTCACGGAGAGCGCCGAATTCCTCAAGCAACTGGTGGACGATTTCAACGCGGCGCACAAGGATATGCCGCCCATCAAGGTGGAACGGGCCGGGGGCTATGATGAAATTTTCCGGAAAGTGACGGCCAGCATTCGCGCCCACGTAATCCCCGCCATGGCCGTCAGTTATGAAAACATGACCGCCCAATATATTCCCACCGGCGCGGTGGTGCAGTTGGACCCCCTGCTGAATGATCCGGACCGGGGATTTTCCAAGGAGGAATTGGATGATTTTTTCCCGGCGGTGCTGGACACCAACCGCTATGCGGATTTCGGCGGGAAAATGTACTCGTTCCCCTACACGAAGAGCGTGCTCATGATGTATTTTAACAAGGCGGTCCTCGCGCAGGCCGGTTACTCCGCGCCGCCCGCCACGTGGGACGAGTTTCTGGGCCAATGCCGCGCGGTGAAATCGAAACTGGGAAAATTCGCCTATGCGGTCAATCCGGATTGCAGCACGCTCGACGGGATGATATTCAGCCTGGGCGGCGAGGTCATCCGCGACGGCCTTCCGCTCTATGATCAGCCGGAAGCGATTCGTGCCTTCGAGATTTATGAAACCCTGGCAAAGGAGAAATTGGCCTATCAAATCGCGGGCGGCTACGATGATCAAATCGCCTTTGGGAAAAATGAAGTGGCCTTTATCTTCCGCACCAGTTCGGGGCGCCCCCATGTGTCCATGCTGATGTATGACCGCATGGACCAGTGGGGCATGGCCCGCATCCCGCAGGCGGACCCCGGCCATCCCGCCACCGTCTTGTTTGGAGGAAATATCTGTATTTTCACCACCTCCCCCGAACAGATTCGGTCCGCGTGGGCCTTCATCAAGTACTTTACGGCGCCCGATGTCATGGTGCGTTGGGCCCTCGGAACGGGGTATTTGCCCTTTCGCAAGTCCGCCGCGGAACACCCCGATATGAAAAAGTTTTGGGGCGAGTGGGACTATAACCGGGCGGCTTTTGACTGCCTGCCGTTCGCAAAGGCCGAGCCGAACCTCGCGGGATGGCAGCGGGTGCGGGAATTCGCCGCCGCTGCGCTGAGAAAAGTATTGGAAGGAAGCCGGACCGGACGCGCCGCCGCGCTTGAACTGCAGCAGCAGGCGTTGGACCTGCTTAAAAAATAAACAGACTACAAATGCCCGCCGTGGTCTTCCGCGAAATCCTCCAGCGCATCCTCGATCATGGCCTTGTGGTCCTTGTTCAGGATTTCCCGGTCTGCTTTGCGCCGGAAAAACTTCCGCCGTTCATGATCATGCCCATGGGGCTGCGCAGCCCGGCGATCCTGCCCGCTGCGCCGGTCCTGTTGCCACCGCCCGTATTTGTCCTTGAATTGTCCTTCACGAATTTCGTTGTCCATCACAATCCGTCTCCCGCCTGAACATAATGGCTAAATATCCTAATCATGCGCGTAGTATATGCGGTATCCTTGGTTTCGTCAAGATTTCAGGAAATTGGAGCTATTCGCCTTCCTCCGGCGCGCTCTGCTATACTTGCGTCTCGCAGCGCCGGTGTGGGTGGCTGCATACCCTGAAAACGGCAAGGGCCGTTCCTATGATTGTACCTGCGTGGAACCCTTTCTGAAGGGGCCGCATTTTTGGAGGCACTCATGGCGGATACCGTCAAAGCAACGAACATTACCTGGCATCAAGGCGACATTGTGCGGGCCAACCGCGAAACGCTGAACGGGCACCGTTCCACGGTGATCTGGTTCACCGGGCTTTCCGCTTCCGGGAAATCCACCCTCGCCCATGCCGTGGAAAACATCTTGTTCGAACGCGGTTTCCGGACCTATGTCTTGGATGGCGACAATATCCGCCATGGACTCAACAAGGACCTGGGGTTCTCGCCGGAAGACCGCGAGGAAAACATCCGCCGCATCGGGGAAGTCGCCAAACTCTTTGTGGATGCCGGCGTCATTGCCATGACCGCGTTCATCTCCCCTTACCGCGCGGACCGCGCCAAGGCCCGCGCACTCTGCCCCGATTCCTTCACCGAAATTTACGTGAAATGTGACTTGGCCGTGTGTGAAGAACGCGATCCCAAGGGCTTGTATAAAAAAGCCCGCGCCGGCCTCGTTCCCGAGTTCACCGGCATCTCCGCCCCGTATGAAGAGCCGGACAATCCGGAATTGGTCATTGACACGTCCCACGAGTCTCTCGAAGAATCCGCTGCAAAGGTGATTGCTTATCTCGAATCCAAAGGGATTATTCCCCGCCCATAGCGCACGTTTGAGAAGAGAATTTCGTAAAGGCGGCATTCCCGCCAGCCGGTAGCCGGTTGTTTTGCCACCGCTCTCAAGAGCGTTCCAACGGACATACCCCCATTGGTCCCATGCTTCTCATACTTCTCATGTTCCCTATTCCCTTAACAACACATCCGTGGCAAGCCGGAGTTTGGTCAGGATGCGCCGGAAGATCCCGCCGCGTTGTGCACGAGCCCGCAGACGGATGATGAGCTTTCGCTGCAGGCGGTACCGGTCCAGCTTCGGCGGTTTCGGAGCCGCTACCGTTCCGGCCTCTTCCAGGGGCTTCCATAGTTTTTCCAGCGGATACCCCAAGGTGGAAAGATCTTGCGGGTCAAGCTGGGCCACCACTTCCTTCATTAACTTCAGTTTCTTCGGGTCGGAGGCCAATTCCTGCACCCATTTCTTCACTGAGGCGGTGCTGGGCCGGGTATGCTGTTGGACGCCTATCGGGTCGCCCAATCCTTTGGGCCGTTCTTCTTCCCCCTGTTTTCCATATTCGATGGCGTCTGGCTCAAAGGGAATGCCGATGTATTCACATATCTTCGCGAACCAGGTTTCCGGGTCTTTCACCAAGTCTTCGTACCGCACATGCACGAACGGCGTTTCCTGTTGCCGCAGAAACGCGGCCAAGGCGGGCACATACCGGTTCAGCAGGGGATTGTACTGCTGCGCCACCTGGTAATCGCCGTCAAAAAACGAATTGGCGAACGAGGAAAACATTGCCATGGGATGCCGTGTCAACACCACGTATTTCCCATCGGGAAACACCTTTTGCATGAAGGGCAGAATTAACCCGTAGGCCGGGGTTTTATCCAGGCAGATGGGTTTGTTGCCTTTGGCCTCAAGATAACGGCCATACAGCACGTCGCAATAGGCGCGGCAGGCATCCCAGTAATCCTGTTCCTGATGCGGCAACTGGCTGACAAACAATTTCTGCGATTCCGCCGCGAGCACGTGATCGTAGGGCGCTTTGTCCACTTTGTCCCACACCCCAAGATGGGCAAGCGGGGTGAGCACATGCGGTTCCGGCCCCCCTTGAATCATCGAGTGCGAGGATAACATCCGTTCCAGCATCGTGGTGCCCGAACGGGGCGCGCCAATGACAAACAACATTTTCACAGGCATGTGTTCCGCCTCCGGGAATAGGGGTTGAAAAAACACACTTACGGATGATTACGGTAGGTTTTACGGCGGCCGGTTGTCAAATTCCGGCGGCCATTGTATGTCTTTTCGCACCTGTGCTATTCTTGAGCCGGAATGAACAATCCCGCAACCTGTTTATGGATGCCATATGAAAAAAATTATCGGAATCGTGCTAAAAATAGGTGTAACCGCCGGCCTCTTCGTTCTCTTGTTCCGTCCCGAAACCTTTGGTCTCGCCGCGAACACCTTCGGCGGGGTCAAACCCAAAGACATTCTCCGGGAAATCGGGGCGGTGGAATGGCGCACGGTGGTTTTCTGGCTGCTCCTGGGGGTGATCATCAAGCTGGGCGGCATGATGTGCGGCGTCGTGCGGTGGCGCCTGCTTTTGAATGGACAGGGATTGCACATGCCATTCTGGTATATGACGCAAAGTTGGTTTGTGGGGCGCACGTTTGGCATTTTTCTGCCCAGCACCCTGGGACTCGACGGCTACCGCTTTTATGACTCCGCCCGCTATACCGGCGAAGTCATTAAATGCGCCACGGTCATCGCGGTGGAAAAACTCATTGGGTTTATCGTGCTGGCCACGCTGGTGTTTCTCACGCTCCCGCTGGGAATGCGCCTCCCGCATCTGCAATTCAATCTCCCCGTGTTGATCGGCATCCTGATCGTGCTGGGCGGAATCATTGTCGTCTTGTTCCTCTTGTTGTTGAACCCGCGTGTTATCCAGGTGCTTGTGGCGATTGTGCCGACCCCGGGGCTTATCCGCAATAAGCTCAACAAACTGGGCTTGGCCGCCACCGCCTACAGCGGAAACCGGAAAACCCTGCTGTTGGCGGTGTTTTTTGGCCTGATGGTGCATGTGGCCACCAGCCTGACCTTTTTCTGCACCATGATGTCCATTCGCGCCTCGAACACCGGTTTCACCGACATTCTATTTGCCGCCCCCCTCATGATTACCGCCACGGTCTTCGGACCCTCGATCGGCGGGGAAGGCATTCGTGAAATTGTCTTTGTAACCCTGCTGGGCGCATCGAGCGGCGTCGCCGCCGCCGCCACCTTCTCCCACTTGGGATGGTGGGTTGGCGATGTGGTGCCCTTTCTTATCGGATTGCCGATCCTGGTGTTGCGCCAGCGGCCCAGCCGCCAGCAAATGATGGCCGAACTTTCCGCCGCGCGGGGCGCCGCCGCGGCCGGCGAAGAGGCCTCATTATTGCATCTGCCCGCGCCCATCGTGGCCCAATACCGCCGCCGGGTTCTTGGATGTTTGGCGGCGGGACTGTTTGGCGGGTTGCTCGCGGGGGCTGTGATTGGGTTGTGTGAGAGCGCGTGGTTGCTCCGGGTGGTGTCCGGCTTTACCGAAGCCGGGGCCTTTTCCTGGGGTGTGGTGGCCTATGGCGTCATTTTTGCCGGTGTGGGCTTCGGCATTGCCGGCGGGTTGTTGTTCCTGTACTTGCTGGCGGACCGCTTTGCCGCGTGGGCGGTCAATTTCACACTGTGTTTTGCGGGCGCCTTGTCGGCGGGCGGTTTGGTGATTGGCCTGTGGCGCTTGAAACGGGACGTACTCGCGGGGCATGCGGGTTCACTCACCGCGTACGGTCAAGTGGCCGCCTATGTTTTGGGCGCCGTTTTGATTAGCGCCGTCCTGATATACGTGCTCGCGGAAATCGTGCGGGTCATTTCCCGGAACCGTCCCATAATCCTTTTGGGCTTGGGTATCGCGGCCTTCGTGTTGTTGGCGGGCGCGGGCCATGTCCTGAGCAGTGTAATGGCGCCCCAGCCGCCCGCCGGCGCGGTGGCGGCGAAAACGAAGTCCAATGGTCCCAACATCATTTTGGTGGCGGCGGATGCCTTGCGCGCGGACTACTTGAAAGCCTATGCCGCACTGGCGGAAGCTCAAACACCCTCGATTGACGCCCTCGCCAAGGACGGGATTTTATTAGAAAATGCGTTTGCGCAGGCGTCGTGGACCAAGCCTTCCTTTGCCACGATTTTTTCCGGCCTTTATCCCGAAGCGCATAACGCTATTAACAAGACCGCGGCAATACCGGACACCGTGGAAACCTTGGCGGAATTGCTCCAGCAGGGCGGATACTATACCCAGGGATTTGCCAATAACGCCTTCAATTCAACGGTGTTCAATTTTCAACAGGGATTTTCAAATTATGTTGATCTCAAACCCCGCCTGTACTTTGGCGCCAGTTCTTCCGCCTCTAAATTGTCCATGTATGAAGTGCTGCGGAAAGTACGCCAACGGCTTCTGAACAAGATCAGCCGGTTTGTTCCGCCATTGCGCAAATTGAATGTGCGCGATTTTTATCAACCCGCCGAAGACGTTACAGGCGAAGCACTGTCCTGGATGGATGCCAAACAGGTTCCCCAGGGAATGCCTTTCTATCTCTTCCTGCATTACATGGACACGCATGATCCGTTCATGGACTGGAAGCATCCCGGCACCGGCTATGCGCGCTCCATCTTGGGCGATACCCCCAGCGCGGACCTCGAACCGCTTCTGCGCGCCGCGTATGTTTCGGAAATTGAGCATTTTGACCATTTCCTGGGTGAACTCATTGCAGGGTTGAAACAACGCGGGCTTTACGATACCACGCTGCTGGTCTTTACCTCGGACCATGGCGAGGAATTTTTAGACCACGAAGGTTTTTGGCACGGCTTTACCCTCTACGACGAAGTGCTTCACATCCCGATGATTATCAAGCTTCCCGGCAATATCCATGCGGGCGAGCGCAACGCCGGTCTGGCGCGGCACATTGATATCGCCCCCACCTTGCTGCAAGCGGCCGGCTTGGCCAAAGGCGCCAAAATGCCGGGAATCTCCCTGCTTGATCCCTCGGGCGCTCCCGCGAATCAGGCCATACATTCTGCATTCGCCCACAATGATTTCGAGGGCAACCTCCTGCATGCCGTGCGCACGCTCGACAGCAAACTTATCCGCGCCACCGAGGCCGCGTCGCGCCCCCTCGCCCCCAACGAATTGTACAACATCAAAGAGGACCCCAAGGAGAGCAAAAATCTCGCGCAAGACCCCGCGCAATCCTCCTTGTTGAGCGCGCTCGAACAGTCCTTGCTTCAATATCAGCGGGGAATGGAAGACACCGCCGCGCCTGCCGCCACCGTTCCCCTGAGCAACGAAGTCCAGGAACAACTCAGAGCCGTCGGCTACCTGTAACAAAATTCAGGGACGGGCTACGAATTAATTCCTCGGTTGAAATGCCATGAACGGTTTTATTTCGTAGCCCGTCCCCGAATTTCCGGTTTATCAGGCTTTGGCGGTTTGGCAGGCATTGAGGGCATGGTGGGCATACGAGGTTTTTCCGGGCGCTGAACATCCGGGGCAGGTGCCTGCTCTGATCTTCGCAATGTGGGTTTTTCGGGTTTTGGTGCCACCGGCATTTTGGGAGATTTTGGTCCTTGGGAATCCGCTGGAAACTGAAAATGAAGCAGTACCGGCGGGTTCTCTTTTGGGGGCCATGGGTCCACCGGGCCGTATTGGCTGGCCCATTGGTGTTCGATCTGATTTTCCCCCTCCGGGAATTGGCGCAACAATCGCAGATAAGGATAGTAGTCCTCCCGCAAGGCTGGTGCGCGCCGTACCGTGCGGTGCCAATAACGGAGCCAGGTGCGCGCTTGCGCATCCCGGGCCCATTCCAGATGCCGTTGATGCCAGACCCAGAAATGTTGCGGTTTGTGCAGAAAATATTCCATTAACTTGCCATAGGCGCCGCCGCTGCGTTCATCAAATGTGGAAAGACCCTGCCACCAGGGAAACACGCGGGTTTGCGCGAGAGGGTTGCTCGTCAATCCGGTGAAGGCGTCCAGAAGCTCTTTCAACAGTTCGGGATGATCCTTAAAATAATCGAGATAGGAGGTGAGGGCTTTGGGGGCTGTTTTCACACGATCCGGTTTGCTGAGAAACCGCATGGCCAGGTCCGGGTTGGCTTTAAGGGTGTCCAGGGCCTGGCTGAAGGGTTGTTCCGTGAATTTGGCGGGCTTGGCCTCGTTGAATTCCACGCGCTGAAGCGATTCCATGGAGGAACGGAGCGCGGGGTCGCGGTTGAGTTGATCATAAAATTGATCGAACAATGCCTGTGCTTCCACATCCCGTTGGAGCGCTTCGTCAAACTCCGCGTTCAACCGGTTCAGTTCTTTGAACAAGGTAAGATCGAGCCAGGCTTCTTCCGCCCGGGACATTGAAGCATTTGCCTGGAGATATGCCCGGTACCCGCGATGGATGCGGAGAAACGCAGGTTCTTTTTCCAGGGCCTGTTCCACGCGATGCGCGAGTTCCCGGTCCGCGTGTTTCCATCCGGACATTTCTTCCGGTGTTTCGATGGCCATCAGGAAACAAGCGCACGCCGCAAGGATCATGGGATGCCCAATTCCGCCGCCAGATCGAGAATGGTGAACCGGTTGCGCAGGTAGCGGGCGCCGTTCAGGGCCTTTTGATATTCTTCCAGGGGCGCATACAATCCCTCCGGATGCACGGGGCCGCCAGAGACCTCGATGCATTGCGCCACGGTGGCGGACGGCTGCAGGTCTTCCCCGAGTGCCTCACGCAATGCCGGCAACAGGTTTTTGAAACGTTCCAATTCCGAGCGAAGTTTTTCCGGCGCGGGTGCCTTTTGCGTCCACTGTGCCCATACCTCTTCCCCCACCTGCGGCCCCCAATCCTCCATGACGCACGCCCGGACGTGTTCGGGTGACGGATGCGCGGCAACCAGCGCCTCCACCTCCACCGCTTCCGGCTCCAGCGCCAGCACTTTTTCCCAAAGGCCCAGGGCATACACGGTGCCCACGCCCACTTGCGTGCCGTGCAGGTCATTTTTCACGCCATACAATGCGTGTTTCATGTCGAGATAATGTGAAATGAGGTGCTCCCCGCCGCTGGCGGGCGCGGAAGACCCCGCGATGACCATGCCGAATCCCGAAAGCAGCAATGCCTCCATGACCAGCTTGACGGCTTCCGGTTCCGCGCGGCCCACCGCCGGGGCCGCCGCGAACAAGCGTTCCTGGATGCCCTCATTGAACTCGCGGGGACGGTGGCAATAATAATCGCCGCGCAGGAGATGGCTGGCGCGCCAGTCCGCCGCGGATGAACATTTCGACAGGAAATCCGCCACGCCCGCCGCGAGCATGCGTTGCGGCGCGGTCGCGATCACCTCCGGATTGGCGAAGATGCCGGTTACCGGACGGCAGGGCTGGGTGCGCTTCAATCCCCGGATTTTCAATGCGGTAATCCCGGAGGTATAGCCATTCATCGAAGCGGCGGTGGGGTAAAGCAGCACGGGTTTTTTCTGCACCGAGCCCGCGTACTTCGCCAAGTCCGACACCGTCCCCGAGCCAATCGCCACGTAGAAATCCACGTCCTTCCCGGCTTCGGCGGTTTCCTCCGCGCGCTCGCCCGTGGCCTCGAATGGGGTGCCGGGATAGCGTTGTTCAACAATGCGTTTTCCCGTATCCCGCAGGGCTTTCAGCACCGGTTCGCCGCCCGCCCGGAAGGTGTTTTCGTCGGATACCACCAGCACCGTGGTCCCGCACCGGTCCTGCGCGAATTTTGCCAATTCCAGCGCGGCGGTTTCGCCCACGTGACAGGCCTCGATGGGCAATTCGTGCCGAATGCCGCAGGGACAATCAAAGGAACTTCCTAAACTATGCCAACCCAGTTTCTGCATTACGTGTTCACTTCATTATGTTGGAAGGATGACTCGGTTTCTCTTTTTTGAGCTTCCTCCACAGCGTGTTCCGGCCAATGCCCAATACGCGCGCCGCCTCCGCCTGATTGTGTTTACACTGCCGCAGCACTTCATGAATGTGCCGCCGTTCCGCCGCCTGGAGACTTAAATCCTGCGGAGCATTGGCTGGCATCCCTTTGCGCAACAATCCGTGGGCGTGCGCCTCCAGCGCCCGCCGCACCATTAAAGGCGCTTCACCGGGCTGCAACGGCAGGAAGATATACCCATATACACCTTGCCGCATCGCCAACACCGCCTCCGCGATATGATTGCCCGTGCAAATCAGCAACGCCGGAAGTTCTTGCGCATGCGCCACCGCCTGCGCGGGTGATTCCGCAATCGCCAATTCCGGCGTTTCGGTGACAATGATGTGCCCATCCGCTTCCAGCATGGCTTTCAAGGTCATGCGGTTGGGGATGTTTCCAATGTCCAGAAGAATTCTTGCCATAGCATGAGGCTACAGAACCCCGCGGTTTTTTTCCAGTTTTTCCCTTGGGCAATTGAATGCCAATGGCCATCGTTTTCACACGAAAGTATGCATAGTCCTTGTTCCAAAAGTGTGCGTTTTCGGAAATTGTTGCCTATATGGGCCTACAGACTCTAGAATCACCTTCCCACACGAAGTACGTTGACTATGATTAACGCCGAAGAGAAAGAGGATTCCCGCTGGAGCGGCGTGCGCGAGGTCATGAACATGTCATGGCCCATCGTGCTCGGTTCGTTGTCGTTTACCATCATGGAATTCACCGACAAGTGGATGGTGTCCAAATTGGGCACGGTGCCCTTGGCCGCCGTCGGCTCCTCCAGCCTCTGGTCGTACACCCTCAGCACCATTATCCTTGGCATTGTGGGGTGTGTGAGCACCTTTGCCGCGCAATCTTTGGGCCGGGGGGAAAAGGAAAACTGTGCACGGTATGCGTGGCAGGGACTCTACCTGGGGTTGTTCGCGGGATTGCTGGCGTTGGCCCTGTGGCCCGTGGCCGCCGCCTTGTTTCGTTCCATGGGGCACAGCTCCGAGGCCACCGGCCTCGAGATTGGCTTTTTCAAAATCCGGTTGCTGGGATATTTGCCCATGGCGTGGGGGACGGCCCTCGCCGCGTTCTTTCAGGCGATTAACCGTCCGCGCGTGCCGATGTATGCCGCTATCGCAGGAACCGCCTTGAATGCGCTCTTGAACTACCTCCTTATTTTCGGCATTTGGGGATTTCCGCAACTGGGCGTCAACGGTTCCGCCACGGCCACCGTCTTCTCCCAATACTTCCAGGCGGTTTTGCTGCATCTGGTGTTCATCTATGCACCCTCCCTGAAAGAACTGGGCACCCGCCGGGCCTTCCGTTTCGATCTTGCGCGGTTCAAGGAACTTGTCCGGGTGGGCCTGCCCAGCGGCGCTGGCATGTTTCTCGACATTTTCAACTGGGGCATTTTCACCAGCTACGTGGTGGGGCACTTCGGAGACGTGTCGCTGGCCGCCCACAATATCGCCATCAGCTTCATGCACATCAGCTTCATGCCGGCCGTCGCGGTTAATCAGGGCATCGCCGCCATTGTCGGCCAATGGATTGGAAAAGGGAACGTTCCCCGCGCCAAGTCGCGCACCTACACCGCCATTAAAATCTGCGTGTTTTATATGGCGGGCATGGGGTTAATTTTTGGCGTGTTCGGCGAATCGCTGATCCGGAATATATTCAGCGCCGATCCCGGCGTGGTGGATTTGGGCCATAAATTGCTCGTACTTGCCGCGTTCTTCCAGGCCTTTGACGCGATTAACATCACCTGCATCGGCGCATTGCGCGGCGCGGGCGACACCCGCTGGATGATGATCGCCATGTTCATCGGCGCCTACACCTTTTTCCTGCCCCTCGCCTACACCCTGTCCTTCCCTTTGGGCGGGGCCGCCTACGGCGCGTGGATTGGCGCGACCATCTACATCTGCGCCGTCAGCGGCGTCCTCTTCTGGCGCTTCTGGAGCGAACGCTGGCGGCACATCAACATCTTCAGCGAACATGGGAAATAGGGGTTGAAAGCTGGCATTTTGGGTAAAAATTTACTCCATCCGGTTTGAGGAGAACAACATTTGAGCCTTTGACCTATTCGTAATGTGTCCACATCCGGAGGATCTTTACGGTATACGAGTCTTCAAGTACCTGATAAACTAGCCGGTGTTGGATATTGATGCGGCGGGAGTAGGCACCAGCGAGATCGCCAACAAGGCGCTCGTAGGGTGGTGGGGATTGGTATGGATTTTCGGCTAGGATAGTAAGTAGCCTCTGGGTATTAGCTTTTAATCCCGCTGCGTCGATTTTGCGGGCATCTTTCTGTGCCTGTTTTGTGAAAACAAGCCGCCAGTTCACCAGCCCGGTTCTCCAGAGCATTCCTCGACCGGAGTTGACATCCCTTCACGGATGGATTCGCGCATGCCGGGAATGGAAACAAGGTAAAGGGTCTCCTGAATGGAGCGCCAGTCTTCTTCAGCCACAAGCACAGCAGTCCCCCCCTCCGCAAGAATCTCAACCGGTTCGTGCGAACGCGAGATTTGTCCAATGAGGCCGGCTAGGTCTTTTTCGGCCCTATCACTTGGTATTGCTGTCATCGTTTCGCCTTTCTCTAGACAAACAGGCCCGTTCAGCAACTTACGGTCAAGCAGGATATTCAAGGGCTATCATGAGCCGTATTTATGGTAATAATACCATAAACAAGCGATAAAATCTGGGTAAATATCGCTCCCGGACAAAGTTCTTTCTCAAAATATGCTTTTAAGGTTCTTTTGGCGGCCGCGTTTTTGGGTCAGACGTTGTGTCGCTTGGGTTAACTCAAGAAGTGTCCGCAACGCTTGGTTGACGGAAGTGGAGTCACGAAATACTTTTGCCATGTCCGGATCAAGGAGAACAACATTGGAGCCTTCGGCAATCAGCCTATGGTGGTATTTTCCCTGCACAGCTTTGGAATAGTCGAAATCGTATTCGGCGCGCAGGTCATCGTTTACGTTATCCCTGCGATTTGTTTTCTTCATGTTTTTTCCTTTCACCTGGGGTCGCGAGGCGTGCGCTGATAATTCGCAAGACATCTTTTCTTTCTGTATGCGATACGACAAGCAAACGGCCTTGTGACGAATATCCTATTGTAAGGAACCTGTACTCTAGAAACGAATGTGTAAAATCTACAAAAGTTGCTGATAGGGGATCAAAAAACACGGTCATTGCTTCCGCGAAGGAAACGTTATGTTTTTTTGAATTCGCCTTTTCCTTTTCCGGATCCCATTCAAATTGCATAGAGTTCACCGTTGTTATTCAGTGCGGATTTGAGCATACGTCTTTCCTGGAAGGCACGTCAAACCGGGATCAGCACAACCGCGATCAATACGGCCTGTCAAATCTATTATTCTGTCACAATTACATGGCCACATCTTCCAACAACTCAGAAGCAAGCCCATCCAGCGTGACGTTGCGCTGTTTTTCGCCCATCCGCACCGTAAACGCTTCCCGGTCCCCGGAAAGGTTCCACAACAGCACTGATTTCGCGGTGGGATACCAGGCGCACACCACCGGTTTGTCTTCTTCCACATACGGCACATTGCCCAGCTTCGGCAGGATGTTGCGTTTGAAGACAAACATGGATTCCAGGGTTTCGCCCAGGGTCTGGCTTCCTTGTGGCGAGGCTTTGGCGCTGGGCCGCACCAGCAGTTTTCCTGCGGACAATTTGAGGGCTTGCCCGGCAAGGTGGTGCGCATCATTGTCCGAAAGGAACGTCCATCCCTCGCCGGACAGGGCATCCGTCACCTCGAACGGCACGCCCGCCGCCAGGAACAGGCTAAACGGATCGTCATCACCCACGTAACGGCTGGCCTCGCCCCAATAATGCTTGAAGGGTCCGCGCGGCGTATGGCCCGCGAGCCGCTCGTGCATGGCGGCGTGGTGTTTCATGGCCGGTTTCAGGGTTTCCCAATGGGTTTTTGGAAACGCCTGAACCCCCGACATGTACATGGTATTGCGCACGCCGGCAATCGTGGATATTGTCAGTTTCGCCGCCATGTTTTTTGCGGACAATTGATTGGACGGAAACGCGGTACTTTCGCTGAAAGCACGCTCCGGCGCGGCATAGCGGCGGTGAAACAGGCAACTGAACAGTTCGGCGGTTTTGTTTTTCACTTTTTCAAAACCCTTGTCGTCAAACATCAGTTCGCCCACACGCACCGGCGCGTTCCCATAATCGCTCAAGCGAATCCCCGCCTTCTCCGCGCCGAAATACATCACCATAATCCCCAATTCAATATCCGGCACGGCCTGTTGCTGCGCACGGAAGCAGGCGGTCAGCTGGTCGCAGGTGAACTCCACCCACGAACGCAATACAGGACTAAGGGATCGCGCATTTACATCCTCTAACAACTGCGCCCACTGGTTTTCCGTGTAACCATGGGTATTCAAAAAAGTCTTTTTATGTTCCTCGCAAAAACACCCCCCGATGGTTCCCGGACTGATCGCCAGCCGGAAATCGTCATCCAAAAACACGCGTTTGACCCCCAACTTTTGAATTTCGAGCAGCGCTTTTTGGTTTTCTTCCGTGGCGGGCGGATGATGCGAGGTCCCCAGGTACCATGTGCCGTCCGGGCGCATGGCCGGCCGCCAGCGCCCCGGCGGCGTTATGGGAAAACCGTCGGATGAGGATTGCAGCGAGTCGCCCGGATGGCCCAGCGGTATGTTGATAATGTGCGCGCCCATGCCCGCCTGTTCGATTTTCACCCGCCATTCTTGAATCTTTTCCAGTGGAAACGGCCACTGACCATAAAAGAACGCTCCCAGCCATACATCGGCCACCCCCGCGTCGCGCACCACCTCCAGCAGTTCGGGGTCGCCGTCCAGCGCTTCCGTGGATAGGCTTAAATGGAAGATGCGCGAACGTGCCGCGGCGGCGGCATCCTTTTTAGTGGTCCATGTGTTCAGCGCGCACCCGGTCCCGAGTGCGGCGGTTGTTTTAAGAAATGCTCTCCGTGTAATCATGCTTCTTTTCCTCGCTAGAAATGCCGTATTTCATTCTGTTTCCCGCCCTGCGGCGAAGTTCCCTTCCCCGATGCCTGCTCCAACAACTGCTGTGCCTTGGGCGCGCCCGGTTTAATGGCCAGCGCCTTGATCGCTTGTTCTTTCGCGGCCGCGATGTCCCCTTTGGCCAAGAAGGCCGCGCCAAGATTCACATAAACGTCCGGGTCCCCCGGTTTATGCCGCACCGCCGAGGAAAACGCCTGCACCGCCTCGTCGAACCGGCCCAGGGCCAGGCAGGCCGCGCCCAGATCGTTCATGGCGTCGGGATTTCCCGGATTCATCGCGCAGACGCGTTGGAAGAGCGGGAGGGCCTTTTCCGGGTGGCCATGCATCATCAAGTCATTGCCGGTGTTACAGAGTGCCACATAATTTTCCGGGTCCACGGAGAGCGTGTGCCGGAACAAAGCGCCGGTGTCGCGCCAAAAACGGGTCTGCTGCACGCTCAATCCGCCATAGGCCATCAGCAGGGTAATTACCAGGCAGGAGAGAAAGGTCTTCGCGGCGGGCCAGCGCAGGAAAAGGCTTCCCAGCGTTGCGGCCAGGACCAAAGCAAGCCCGATATGGGGCACATAGGTGAAGCGGTCCGCCATAATATGATGTCCGAAAGGCACAAGGCCAATCACCGGAACCAGCATCCCCAGGAACCATACCCCTCCCACCATGCAGGGTGCGCCCTGCGCGCCCCGCTTTCCCGCCCACCCCAATGCGAAGGAGAGCCCCAGAAGCCACGCCGCCGCGCCCGCCACGCGAATCCCCGAGGTGAATTCCGGCGTGGGCAAAACCGGAATCCACAAGGGATAGGGGAACAGGGTTTTGATTCCATATAACGCGCCCGCCACGAGGGCCTGTTCGATGCGCGCGGCCAGGGGAAGATATTCACTGGGGGTGATGGCCGGTTGTTCGGCCAGCAGGGTGATAATGCCCACAAGCAGAACCAAGGCCATCATGGGTATTTTTTCCAGCGCCAGCCGCCGCAGGGCGTTGACGCCCTGATACCGCTGATACGGCCAATAATCAAGAAGCATCAGGCCGAACGGCAGGGTTACCGCCATGGGCTTGGCCATCAGGGCGCAGGCGCATCCCGCCGTAACCAGGGCATTGCGCCACACCGTGGGCCGTTTCACATATCCGTCATACGCCAGGAGCGTTGCCAAAACAAACAACCCGTTTAATAAATCCTTCCGCGAAGCAACCCATGCCACGGATTCCACCCGCAGGGGATGCAGCGCGAAGCATGCGGCCGCGAGGGCGCTGGGGCCCGCCATGCCCGTGATCCGCGTCAGAAACACATACAACAGCAGGGTGTTTATCACGTGAAGCACGAGGCTGGTGAGGTGATGCCCGCCGGGATGCATCCCAAAGGCCTGCACGTCCAACGCATGGGATAATCGCGTCAGCGGCGCCCACAGGCCGTCGTCAAAACTGGTAAAGGCCCATAGGACGGTATCTCCGGTAATTCCCGCGCGAACCTTCGCATTATCCACCACATACGCTTGGTCGTCATACTGGATGAATTCATGCCGGGCCACGCCGCAGAAAACGCATCCCACGGCCACGATCAGGGCCAGCGCGAACAAATATTTCCGGCGGGATTCAGTCACAAGCCAAATTTCCTTCGTCCATACGCGGTGTAGTGAATCATAATTGCCCCGTTCGATGCACATATTCCCCCCATGGCGCCACCAGTTGGTCCATTTTGCGCGTCCATTCTGTCCGTGCCTGCCGGTGTCCGTCCGTGTCTTCTCCCATCTTCTCCCTCATGCACAGTGGGAGTGGCGCCGCCCAATCGTATATGCTTGTGCCGGAAGCAGCAAGGAGACGGGTCATGAGAGCACAGTTAATATCGGCGGTGGCAATACTGGTGGTAATGTCCGCGGCGTGGGCGGGAGGCTCCGGATACAATGTGCGCGATTTCGGCGCGGCGGGCGACGGCACAACGAAAGACACCGTGGCCATCCAAAAGGCCATAGACGCCTGCGCGGCGGCGGGCGGCGGCACGGTCCATTTCCCGGCGGGCGCCTATCGTTCCGGGAGCCTTCATCTGCGAAATCACATCACCTTGCATCTGGACAACGGGGCGGTGCTCTTGGGGTGTACGGACAAGGAAGATTACGATCCCTGGGAAACCTTGCCGTTCAAAAACGACGCGGACCAGGAGACGTCCTATTTTCACAACGCCCTGATCTGGGGAGAGGACGTCGAATATATAGCCATCACCGGCCACGGCATGATTGACTCGAATTTCAAAAAGCGCCATGGCCCCAAGGCCATCGCCCTGAAAAAATGCCGGTATGTTGAGATTAGCGGCATTCATATCCGGAACTGTCCGAATTATTGCATCAGCATGCTCGGCACGGACTATGTGAACATTGACGGGGTCACGATTCAGAGCGGACATGCCGACGGCATCGATCCCGATTCCTGCCAGAACGTGCGCATCTCGAATTGCCATATCGAGGCATGGGACGACGCCATCGTGCCCAAAACGAGCTTTTCCTTGGGCGAACGCCGGGCCTGCGAAAATATCACGGTGACCAATTGCTATCTGGCCACCGGCTGCAATGCCTTCAAACTTGGCACGGAATCCGGCGGGGACTTCAAACGCATCGCGGTGAGCAACTGCGTAATGAGCGGCCTCGAAGAGGACCCGGCCATCAGCGGCATCGCCCTCGAGTCCGTCGATGGAGCCAATATCGACGGCATAACTGTTTCGAACATCACCATGGTGAACGTGCGCACCCCCATTTTTCTTCGGCTCGGCAATCGCGGACGGGACATGGAAACACCCGCCCCAGGTTCCCTCAAGAACGTCTCCATCAGCAATGTCGTGGCCACGCGCGCCATGTTCCCATGCAGCATCACCGGCATTCCAAAACGGCGCATCCAGGGAGTGACGCTTGACAACATCCGCATCATTTATGCGGGAAGCAACCCCATGCATCCGGCGGGCGCGCCTGTGCCGGAACTGGAAGAGAAATATCCCGAAGCCGATATGTTTGGCACCTTGCCTGCGTATGGCATGTATTGCCGCCACGTGGAAGGCCTGACCCTCTCGAACATGCACTTTGGATGTGATCGTGACTTTTGGCGATTGACGACCTCCGACGATCGTAACGTTGAATGGACCAAGGAAGGCCCGCCGTCCCCCTCTGAACCCGGTGTGCCCGGAACCACGCTCTTTATGGACGCGGTTTCAGATGTTATTATTGAGGGCCTGCAGGGCGTTCCCACGGATGGAGCCATGGTGCATTTCGTGAATGTGCGCAATGCCCTCCTGCAAGGATGCACGCCTCCGGGCGATACAAAGGCCTTCCTGGAATTGTCCGGAGAAGAAACCCGCAACGTCAAGTTGCGATGCAATGTGCTTGACGGCGCAAGTGAAGCCGTGAAGTTTGGTGACGGCGTGCGGCACGACGCAGTGGACGCCTATCCGCCGCTCAAATAAGTACGAAAGGATAGTATGGCAGTCAAGTGGATTATCAGTGACATTGACGGATGCATCAGCCCCGAGGAATCCATTCCGTGGAACCTCGATTGGTTTAATGAATTCGCGCATATCTCCCAGGACGCCGCGCAGGGCAGGGGAGAGGCGGCCCCCATCACCCTGTGCACCGGCCGCCCCCAGCCCTATGCGGAAGTGCTTTTGAAAATTCTGGGCATTCAAGTGCCGGCCGTGTGCGAGAATGGCGCGGTGCTCTACAGCCTGAAGGATAACCGTTCCGTGTATGGGCCGGGCGTAACGCCGGAAAAAATCCTCGGTTTGCGCGCGGTGCGCATGTTTGTCGAGGCGGAAATACTTCCCGCATTTCCCGATGCCGTCTACCAGTTCGGCAAAGAAGCCAATATGTCCCTTTATTCGGAGCATCCGGGGATTTTTGATGACATTATCCCGCGCGTGCAACGATTTATCGCGGACCAGAAACTGCCCCCTCTTGTCATCGCTCCCACGCACTATTACTTGAATCTTTCCATCGAAGGTGTTGATAAGGGTCTGGCGTTGCGCGAACTGATGCGGCAATTGGGCGTGCGCCGCGAGGAAACGGCGGGCATCGGCGATACGGAAGGCGATAAATCCCTCCGGGACTCCGTGGGGTATTTTGCCTGCCCGGCGAATGCCAAGCCCGGCATCAAACACTACGCGGATTATATTTCCCCTTATGAAAATATTGAGGGTGTGTTGGATATTCTTTCCCGTCCCGAGTTCAAACGCGCATAACGGAGAGTCTTGCACCATGGCCGATCAGTTTATTTTTACCATGCTCGGACTGAACAAGTTCTACGGGCAAAAGCAAGTCCTGAAAGACATCAATCTCTGTTTTTTCCCCGGCGCCAAAATTGGCATTGTGGGCGAGAACGGATCGGGTAAAACCACCGTCCTGCGGATCATGGCCGGGCTTGATCAGGAGTTCAATGGCCAAGCCACGCTATCCAAAGGCTACCGCGCGGGCATGGTGGCCCAGGAACCCATTCTCGATCTGAACCTGACGGTGCGCCAAACCCTCGAAACCGCCTTCTCCGAAATCATGGGGCTTCTCAAGGAATTTGAAGACCTCTCCATGAAAATGGCGGAGCCCATGGACGACGACGCTATGCAGGCCGCGCTGGATCGCATGGCCGTCCTGCAAGACAAACTCGACGCCGCGGACGCCTGGAATCTCGACACGCGCCTGAATCAGGCCAGCGAAGCCTTGTGTCTCCCGGACGACGACCGCGTCATCGCCACCCTCAGCGGCGGCGAGAAGCGCCGCGTGGCGTTGTGCAAGGCCTTATTGGAACGTCCGGATTTGCTGCTGCTGGACGAGCCTACCAACCACTTGGACGCTGAAACGGTGGATTGGCTTGAAACCCAATTGCGCGAGTATCCCGGCACGGTTATCGTGGTCACCCACGACCGCTATTTTTTGGACAATGTCACCAAGTGGATTCTGGAACTGGAAGGCGGGCATGGAATCCCCTGGGAAGGCAACTATTCCTCGTGGCTCGAACAGAAAATCAGCAAGCTGGCGGCGGAGGAGCGGAAAAACTCCCCCCGGGCCCGCGCCCTCGAACATGAATTGGCGTGGATTCGCATGAGCAATCGCGACCGCCGGGAACTCAGCCAGGCGCGCCTCTCCCAATATGAACAATTGCTTGCGCGCGAACAGGCCGCCAGTAAACAGGACACGGCTGTGATTCAGATCGCGCCCGGCCCCGAATTGGGCGATCAGGTTATTGAATACAGGGGCGTCTCCAAGCAATTCGGCGGCAATGTACTGTTCAAAGACCTCAGTTTCATCGTACCCAAGTCGGCGATTATTGGCATTATCGGCCCGAATGGAACGGGCAAATCCACCCTGCTCAAAATGATGGTGGGGCAGGAAAAACCGGATTCCGGTGAAGTTAAGCTGGGCGCCACCGTCAAAATATCCTATGTGGAACAAGAGCGCCGCGCCTTGCGAGGCGATTTAAGTTTGCTGGACGAGGTGGGGGGGGGCAGCGATTTCGTCATGATCGGAAAACGCGAAATCCCCATCCGGCAGTACTTGTCGCGATTCGGGTTTCGCGGCGCGGATCAGCAGAAACTCTCCAGCCAGCTTTCCGGTGGCGAACGGAACCGCTGCAATCTCGCCAAACTGCTGAAAGACGGCGGCAATGTCCTGTTAATGGACGAACCGACCAATGATCTCGATGTCAACACGCTGCGCCTTCTCGAAGAAGCGATTTTGGACTTTACCGGCTGTGTGATGGTGATCAGCCATGACCGCTTTTTCCTGGACCGTATTTGCACGCATCTGCTGGTGTTTGAAGGCGAGCAACAGGTCCGCTGGTTCAAAGGAAATTACCAGGAATACGAAGAATGGCGGCTTAAGGAACTGGGTTCCCGGCTCTTTGAGAACCGGCGCGGCCGCTACCGGAAAATCGTCAAGTCCTGACGACGTGGCCGTGTGCGCATCGTGTTCAGAAAGTCAATTTGGTTCCGATATAAAAATAATCCGCGTCCTCGGTGCCGAGCCCGCCCATGTAGCCAAGCCCGTTGCTGTCAATGAATGCGCCGTTTTTGATCGCATCGC
Source organism: uncultured Nitrospirales bacterium (assembly GCA_964474205.1). GTDB lineage: Bacteria > Hydrogenedentota > Hydrogenedentia > Hydrogenedentales > CAILVY01 > CAILVY01. The sequence goes on from CAYYRW010000014.1 coordinate 125,665, forward strand.
CGGTAAACAGGTGCGACCATCCCGCCTCGAAATTCAAGTCTTCGGAAAACGCATAGGAGGCCCAGAGGCTGGTGATGAATCCGAGGTCCTTGCTGCTGGATTGTGTGAGAAAGGGGAGCGGCCACCCGAAGGGAACCTTATAGGAACCCACACGGGTCATCATGGGCGGATCAAAGGGCGAGACGACTTGCAAGTACTGCAAATAGGCGCCGGTTTCGATACTCTCCGTGATTTTGCCCTCCACCCCCGCGGTGGCAATCCAGTAATTGGACATGGAACCGGCATCAAAGAAGTTGTCCTCTTCCCAACTGGAGAAGAGCCGGTTGAACGATACGCTGGCTTTCGGCGTGTAAAAAGGATTCAACCAATCGCCAACGCTGATGTCACGGTTGTCTTCACCGCCGTAATACGTAAAGCTGGCGTAAAGACGCGGATCGAATTTAACGGGCAGGGTGTATCCCAAGGTGCAGTGCGCGGCGAAGGCATTATACCGGGCTTCATCATCGCCGTAGAGGCCGATGGCGAACCCTTGTCCCAGTGTCGAGGCATCGCCCCATTGGTAGGCCAGTTCCGCCTCATAATCCAGGCTGTTCCATTCGCCGGCCGCGCGCACCCCGATGGTGTGGATGGCCGTGTTGCCGTAATCATCCACGCCCATCCAGTCTTCAATTTGCTCTGTCATCCATGACGCCTCGGTGTCGGACACGTCTTCCCCGTCGCGCAGGAAGAAATAATACGCGTCGAACGCGATCTCCTCGATGCCCGAATAGGTGGCATAGAGTCCATAGAAGTCCAGGTCGCCATGGTCCACATACCGCTCGGCGAGCTTGCTGGCAAAGGCGTCCACACTCCAGTCTTCCACCGCGAACGTAAGCCGCAACGCATCGAACGAGAGATAGGTGAGCGGCCCGAAGATGGAATTGTTGCCGACAAGCCATTCGCTGCCGAAAATGAGTTCCTGACGTCCGATGCGCAATTGCAGGGGAAGCTCAAACATGTCGCGTGCTTCGATATACGCCTGGTAGATTTCCACGTCATCCGAACTGTCCGCCCGTGTGTCCCGCCCGGTGATATAGTCCACCGACCGGAAATCCTCGCCCCAATCCATGATGTCATCCACCTCGAAAAAGGCCGTCACGTTTTCGGTGAAATCCGCCTTTACGCTAATCGAGGTGCGCTGCTCGATCCACGCCAAGCCATCGCTCCCCTTCCGGTGATACGCGCGGATATAGGATTCCGTGCCAAACGGTCCCAGCGGACGTCCCTGGGTAAGGAAATTGGGAATTCGTATAACGGGGTCGCCGGATTCATAGAAGGGGGTGAAGTAATTTCCCCAGACTTCAATGGAACCGCCCACTTCCACATTCTGCAATTCGGCATGCGCCCCCAGCGGCACACACACCGCCGTGATCAAAGCAATACACACGTGTTTACACTTCATCGTTCCCGTCCTCCCGATGCGGCTGAATAGTAAGACTAATGCGCATGATTTTAATGAAAACCCCCACCGATTTCTATGCAAATCTTTCTACGCCCTCTTATGGCTGTGGACAGTAGGTCATCACAAACCGCGCCGTGCGTTCCACCGCCGCCGGATAGGTCACTGTAATCCGGGTGAGCATGTCTTTCTTTCGATTGGCCTTGCAGGCCTCCTCCAGCCGCTCCGTTTTGAATACCCCTTCTTCCACGCGGATGGACAGCGTGCCTTTTTCCGAAATCACGCGCGCCACGTTGCCGTCCGTCTCCACCTTCTGCCAGGTGATCAGCGCCTCTTCCACGTCCAAGCCCGGCGCCTCGCACTGAAAAGCGTCTTCCAGCACCACCGCGCCGGAGTCCAGGCGCAGGTTCCGCGTGGCCTGGCGCAGGCCGGACACGGGATAGGCCTTGTTAAACGTTATGCGCAGGGCCTTTTCCACGGCGTTTTCCAGCGTGCCACAGAACTCCTTGCCCTCCTTCTGAAGTTGGCCCGCGATCCGGGGAACGCTGTGCCCATAGGAATTTGCAAAAATATTTTCATACCGTTTTTCGCTGAAATAGTCCTTGTTGTAAAGGCCCGCGCCGGGATCGCACAGATACACCACCCCGTCCACGCACACAATGAAACTGCCGATGTCGTTGTTGTTGTGGGGTTCGGCATTGTGTCCGGCCTTGGCGGCCAGCGCCAGCGGTTTCCCGCCCAAGGTTCCGGTAAGCCGCGCCAGTCCCGACTGTGGCAATACCACATCCTCCAGGGCGGGGAAGGAAGCCGTGGTTCCATCCCACCAGAGCAGGTTGCAGAGCACATAGTCCGCCCGGTTGTCTGTTCCGAAACGCATCAGCCCGCGCAGTCCTTCCGCCCCTGTGCGTTCGCCCAGTTTTGCGGCAAGATAAGGTTTCACAGAACCGCCTTCATGGGAATCGGCGAAACTGGCGAAGATTCCCGGCGCGAGGGCCACAGTCAAGGGATAACCGGCGATGGCCTTTATTTTCTCCTGGGCCAGGAGATCGATTTTCCCCTCGGTGCGCGCCCGCAGCATCTCCGCGAAGATCACATAATGGCTCAACCCGTAATTCCAGTACCCAATGCCTTCAAGACAGGTTCCGTCGGGTTCAAACCCCACTTCGATGAAGCGGTTGAGTTGTTCCAACACCAAGGCAATTCCCTGGCATAACCGTTGTGAATCTTCTTCCAACAACAGGAAGGTTTCCCCCACCGAACCCGCGCACACCCCCGTCCAGTTGTTGCGCCCAAACCCCCACCAATATCCCTCGCCCTGGGCGAGATAATCATCCAGGATGCGTGTCTTGATTTCCCTCCGGACCCGCTCCACGATTTCGTCCGGCAACTGATTCCCGATCAGCGCAAGCAGATGCGCAAGCGAAGCGCCGGTTTCCGCCGCGAATAAATCAATCCGCCGGTTGCGCCCTTCATGCGCCGGCACCACCCACGTGGTCTCCTCGCAAATGCTCCACAGCAGGTCGTTGATCCGGTCTAGCCGCGATGTGTCGCCTGTTAGCCACAACGCCATCGCTTCACTGACCAATATGTCCCGTTTCTTAAAATATGGGGCCTCGTAGGGAGGGCGTTCTCCGATATTCCGGAACATGCGGTACCGCGTGTAGGTGGTTTCAGGGATAGTGGTCATCGAGGCATAGCTCCGCGCCCACTCCAGGATTTGTTGGCCCTGCGGCGAGGCCAGCATTTTCTCACGGTCCACCGAAGCCACCTCCGGAAATGCCGGTCCGAGGGGCTTGGGGGTCAGCAGACGGGACAGTGGCGCCCCTGAAGTCCCGGGTGCCGGGGACACCGGAGTCTCCACAGGCGCTTTTGTAATGCATCCATCGAGGGTAAGCATTGCGAGAAGTACACAGCAGGCCACGTATCTCATGGGAGGTCTCTCCATTTTATGTTCTTTCACACGCTACTGGGTTATTAATGTCTATTTCAAGCCCAATTTTCCGCCAAAGACGCAGTGTTGATATTGGTATTGCCAATTTGAATTTAATATTCAATTTTGGCAAAATACAGACCGGTAAAGTTTAATTGGTAATACCATTTTGGGAAAAAGAACATGCAGTATCAAAAATCGTTGGTTCGGATCATCCTGTTGACGGTTACGGTAGCCGTGTTTGGGCAAGCGGATTGGGCGGAGGCGGCGGAAGCCCGGGCTGAAGACGCGTACCTGAAGATTCTCAATGTCTACCGGAACGATAATCCACCACCCGACCCTAATACACGGGACCGAGATGGCAATGGCATTGTGGACCGTGTGCATTACCGGTTGTTTGACAGCATCCTGGCCAATCCGGCCGCGCCACACTATGCGGAAATTACCGCGGCGTACGTGGCCAACTTTGCCCAAGTGCAACGGGACAATAGTGGAGGCGTGGTCTGTCTGTTTCTGCCTTCGCTCTATGGATTTACGTGTGATGATTTCAATCGTTATGCAGCCAGTCTGATGACTATAGGGGAACCGGCCGCCGTGGCATTGCTGATGACCGAGCTGGCCTCGCGCATGCACATAACATTTGATTTGAACGATTACGATCTCACTATGGGGCAATACCTGCAAGGGGCCATGGACCTTGATGGCGACGCCATTTCCAACACCCGGGAATTCAATTCGGTCTGCGGCGATTTTGACCAATACATTCAGGCAGCCACGGACCCTCTGCTGACCCCCGCGACGCTGCCTTGTTGCGGAGACTGCCCACTGACCATTGTACAGCAGCCCGTGGGGGCTTCCGTGTACGTGCACGGGATGCACGCGTTTATGGTGGCCGTCGATAAAGTGGAGACCGTCGCCCATTACCAATGGTATAAAGGCGAAACCATGATTGGGGCGGATGCGCCGGAATTGAATCTTTCGGATATCCAGCGTTCAGATGCCGGGGAATATTGGTGCCGGATTACCGATGACACCGAAGAAGTCATGTCTGGCAAAGTTCTTCTGATCGTGGCCGAACATCTTGCAATTGCCGCCCAGCCCCAGGGCGCCGATCTGCGGCCGGGCGATTCATACACGCTCTTCGTTGCTGTTACCGGCGGCCTTGGAAGTATTCATTACTATTGGTATACGGATGCTGGGCTTATCGGGGAGGATGCCCAGCAGCTTGTTCTTTCTGATCTGCAAACCGGCAACAGCGGAACGTATTGGTGTGAAATCGCGGATGATAACGAACGAATCATATCGGAACACGTCCAACTAAATATTGTGCCCCCAGAAGAGGGAGAAGGCGCACTTGAAGGTGAAGTGGAAGGTGTGCAATCCGAAGGCGAAGGCCAGCCCGAAGGTATGTTGGAAGGCGAAGGCGTGGCGGAAGGTCTTCCAGAAGGCGCTCTTGAAGGCTCACCCGCTGAGGGTGAAATGGAAGGCGTGCAATCCGAAGGCGAAGGCCAACCCGAAGGCATGTTGGAAGGCGAAGGCGCTCTTGAAGGAACACCCGCTGAGGGTGAAATGGAAGGCATGCAATCCGAAGGTGAAGGCCAGCTTGAAGGTATGTTGGAAGGCGAAGGCGTGGCGGAAGGTCTTCCAGAAGGCGCATTTGAAGGCTCACTCGCTGAGGGTGAAATGGAAGGCATGCAACCCGAAGGCGAAGGCCAGCCCGAAGGTATGTTGGAAGGCGAAGGCATAGCGGAAGGCCAGCATGAAGGCACGATTGAAGGTCTGCCTGAAGGTGCTATTGAAGGTGCGCCGAATGAAGGTGTCATGGAAGGAGAATTACAGGAAGGCGAAGGTTTCGGAGAGGGAGAATTGACTGAAGGAGAAGCGGTTGAAGGCGAAGCAAGTGAAGGTGAAGGTCTCGGGGAAGGTGAACTAACCGAAGGAGAAGCGGCTGAAGGCGAAGGTCTCGGAGAGGGAGAATTGACTGAAGGAGAAGTGGTTGAAGGAGAAGTGGTTGAAGGTGAAGGTCTCGGAGAGGGAGAATTGACTGAAGGAGAAGCGGTTGAAGGCGAAGGTCTCGGGGAAGGCGAGTTAACTGAAGGAGAAACCGGAGAAGGCGAAGGCGAAAATGGCATCGGTTGTTTCAACGGAGATCAAAACAACCCGGAGAACTGGCAGTCATTAGGCGATTTACTCCTGAGTTTCCTGACGATAATCTTCTTGACGTTAATTCGGAGGTTGTTTTGGGAATAACCAGATTTTCCCGAGGAAAGAACGGAATTATAGTGTCGCATCCACAATGTCGCGGATGATAGCGGCAATATCCTCAATGGGCTGAGCCCCCGTAATCACTTTGACGCGGCGGGGTTCCCGGGCGGCGATTTCCAAAAATCCCAGGCGCACCCGCCGGTGAAATTCCAGCGCCTGCTGTTCCATGCGGTCGGCGCGGCCGCGGACCCGGGCGCGCTCCAGGCCTTGTTCCACCGGCAAATCAAGCACAAAGGTCAGGTTGGGCCAGACCCCGCGTGTGGCCAGGTGGTGAAGGCGCTCAATCTCTTCCATGGGCAGGCCCCGACCCGCGCCTTGATAGGCCGTGGTGGAATCCGCAAATCGGTCGCAGAGCACGATACGCCCTGCTTCAAGCGCGGGCCGGATGATCTCCTCCACAATTTGCGCGCGCGCCGCTTCATACAACAGCAATTCCGTGACGGGCGCCATGGCATCGTGGCCGGTGTCCAACAGCACGGCCCGGATCGCCTCGGCGATGGGAACGCCTCCCGGCTCGCGCGTCACCAGCACCGAATAACCCTTGGATTCCAGATGCGTTTTCAGCAGTTCAATCTGCGTGGTCTTCCCGCAGCCCTCGACGCCTTCAAAGGTAATGAAATGCCCGTTCATTCGTCCACCGTGGCGCGCCGTGCCTCATGCCCTTCCTGAAACAACGCTTCCAGGGCGGTGGAATCGGCTTTTGTAATGGCTTCGGTAAAGGCATCCAGGTGCACCTGCAATTCGTTCAATCCCGTGAGGATGGCCTCACGGTTGGTAATGCAAATATCCCGCCAGATTTCCGGGCGGCTCGCCGCAATCCGTGTCATGTCACGGAAGCCGGGTCCCACAAAGGGGCGGACATTTTCCTGACGGGCGGCCAACACCGCCAAGGCGGACGCCACCACGTGCGGGATATGGCTGGTCCGGGCCAGCACGGCATCGTGGGCATCCGGCGCAATATCCACCACCTCCGCCCCCACGGATTGCCACAGCGCCACCACGGCCGCGCGCGCTTCAGGATCGAGGCCGGACGCCTGCTCCACCAGGCACACCGACTTTTCATACAAATTGGCCCGGCCATGTTCCGCCCCGAATTTTTCCGAACCCGCCATGGGATGGCTGCCGACAAAACGCCGGGGCGCAGGCCACGTGGCGCGGGCATGTTCACAAATGGCGTTCTTGGTGCTGGCGACATCGGTAACAATCGCCTGCGCCGGGCAATGTCCCCGGATTTCATCCAGTTTGGGAATGACGAGGGCGGCGGGCGTGGCCAGCACGATCAAATCGGCGGAGGTGACGGCTTCGGCCGCGTTCAGATAGGTTTCATCCACCGCGCCCATGCGCAAGGCCGTATCGAGGGAACTCTGGCGATGCCCCACCCCAAGCACGGTGGTTGCCACCCCGCGCGATTTCAGCGCCAATCCAAGCGATGCTCCCAACAGCCCCACGCCAATGATGGTCACACGATCAAAATGAGGTTCCATGGTTACCCCTGCGCTGCGGCTTTGGCTTCCTGAATCGTAAATGCTCCCTGATAGAGTGCCCGCCCGATGATGATTTCGTCAACCCCGTCCTTTTCCAAATCCCGCGCCTTCCGGATGTCGTCCAGCGAAGAAATGCCTCCGGAGAGCGTCACCGGCACGCCCACGGCCTGCGCCACGGCGCGGGTCGCCTCGAAGTTGGGGCCGTTCATGGTGCCGTCCCGCGAGATGTCCGTGTAAATGATGCGCGCGGCCCCCACGGCGGCCACTTCCTGGGCGAATTCCACGGCGGGGGTGCGCGTTTCTTCCAGCCACCCGTTCAGCGCCACCATGCCCTTGCGGGCGTCAATCCCCACCGCGATGCGGCCCGGCCAGATACGGCAGGCTTCGCGCAAAAAAAGGGGATCGCGATGCGCGGCGGTGCCCAGCACCACCCGCTTCGCACCAGTCTGAATGACCGTGCGGATGTTTTCCAGCAGGCGGATGCCGCCGCCCACTTCATACGGGATGCCTGCGGCGGCCAAGGCGTGCAACTGCGGCTCGATGCAGCACGTGCCCGTTTTCGCCCCGTCCAAATCAACAATATGCAAAATCCCGCCACCCAGGGCGCCATACCAAATCTGCGCCTGGGCGACGGGGTCCTCGGAAAAAACCGTTTCGCGGTCGTAATCACCCTGAATGAGACGGACACACCGTCCGCCCCGGATATCCACGGCCGGTACGATGCGCATCAGACCGACGCTTCCAACGCGGCCTTCGCCTGCTCGACGATTTGGGCAAAGGCCACATCGTCCGTCGCCGCGATTTCCGCCAGCGCTTTGCGGTCCAGGCTGACATTCGCCTTCTTCAGCCCGTTGATGAGCCGGCTGTAGGTGATCCCATGGGCGCGTGCGCCCGCGTTGATGCGCGCAATCCACAACTTTCGGAAATCGCGCTTCCGGGCCTTGCGGTCGCGGTACGCGTATTGTCCCGCGTGGTCCACGGCCTGTTTGGCGGTTTTCAGGAGCCGGTGGCGGCTGCCGCGGTAGCCTTCGGCCAGTTTCAAAATCTTTTTACGGCGGTCGCGGGAGGCCGGATTATTCGTTGCTCTTGGCATGGTGTGGTATCCTTCTCGTTGTGCTCAACAGCATTACGCGGAATACGGAAGCAGGCGCTTGACGCGCTTCTTTTCCGATTCGGACAGCAGGCTGGGCTTCCGGTAGTTGCGTTTGCGTTTCGCGTTCTTGGCGGTCTTCAAATGGCGGTTGAACGCCTTCGTGCGCTTGAATTCACCGCTCTTGGTCCGTTTGAACCGTTTCGCGGCCGCGCGGTTTGTCTTGATTTTGGGCATACTAATCCCTTCCTTTCGGATTCAGGAGATAGCTCCGCTGCTCGGGCAGACTCCACATCCAGGTTCGCTGTCCGGGCGGGTTGCGCCCGGACCATTTACTTTGTCACCGGTGTCAACATCACGCTCATGTTCCGGCCCTCGAACGGCGCACGTTCGGGATCCACATGATCGGCCGTCAAATCCTTTGTGGCTTCCACCACGCGCTTCAGGATTTCTTTGCCGAACTCCGGATGCGCCATTTCACGGCCCCGGAACATAATGGTGACCTTCACCTTGTTGCCTTCCGCCAAGAACTCCCGCACATGATTCGTCTTGTACGTGAAATCATGCGGGTCGATCTTCGGACGGTACTTGATCTCTTTCACGGTTACGGTGTGCTGATGCTTTTTCGATTCCCGCGCCCGCCGCTTCATTTCATACCGGTATTTCCCGTAATCCATGATTCGGCACACCGGCGGGATCGCTTTCGGCGCCACCTCCACCAAGTCCAACTCCCGGTCTTCCGCTTCGCGCAAGGCGTCGCGCGGGCTCATGATGCCCAATTGCTCACCGGCTTCGTCGATGACCCGCACCTGACGCGCGCGGATCTGGTGGTTGACGCGAACCTGTTCTTCCTTTTGCAGCTTAGCGATGAGTAAACCTCCTCTGGGGCACTCCGCCCCAAGCCACTGCACACCCGCGGCGTTCTACCACGCGTCACAAGACCCGTCGCCGCCGGGAAAACAAAAACATCGGCGGAGAACGCCAGCTCTCCGCCGATGCTACGGCTGTCTTTTCGGCTCGCTGCACCAACCAAGCTGGCAATCCCGCTCTCGCGAAACGCCGCATGGTGAGGAGCCGGCGCTCCCACTTCTCGAATCGCTCCAGGCTGCCCCGGAGCCATCCGACCTGCATACTATAGCATCCGGATTTGCGCGATGTCAAAACGAGAAGGGGGGAAGAGTAGGGACTAGGGATCAGGGGCTAGAGGCTGGGGAAAGACAAGGTTGGGAAACGAGAGGGGGAGCCAAACGCGAAACGCGGAATGCGGAATGCGGAATGTGGAACGGCAGGGACAGGGGCCGGTAGGAGGGCTGGGAAACGAGGGGGGGAGCCAAACGCGAAATGCGAAACAGGAAGACTTTGGAGTGCGGTAGCTTGCTGTCGCTTTTTAAGACTTTCCTTACACTAGGGGTATCTGGGAAACGAGGGGGGAGCCAAACGCGGAACGCGGAATGCGGAATGTGGAACGGCAGGGACAGGGGCCGGTAGGAGGGCTGGGAAACGAGGGGGAGGGAGCCAAACGCGAAACGCGGAATGCGAAGAGGGGCTAGGGGTTAGAGGCTGGAGGCTAGGGGACCACGGGACGGAAAACGAGGGGGGATTAATTTGCTCATAGTGTTAAATCTATTATTTTTAATTTTTATAGTAATTTTGGAAGGCAGTATTTGGGGGAACGAGAGGAGAAGGATATTTTCGATATTCCTTGAGGCGGCCGGGGGGGGTGCCGGAACACGCGGCTAATGCGGGGTATGGGGAGGAAAGTTGAATTGGGTTCCGTATGTTCTGTAGGCTTGTGATGTGAAAGCAATACGTTATGCGATCATGAGTTTTGCGGGGTTTGGCGTAGGATGAAATGGGGTAACCCCATCCTCTTTATAACCCTTCCCTGCCGTTCGGCGTATAATGTGTTTTGCTGAAAAAGGGAGAAATAGACAGAATGCCAGATAAACGGAAAGGCACTGATCTTTTCATTGTGGACAATTCGGACTCCGATTGGAAGGTAAAGAATTATCTTCATGATTGGGCTGAATTGGCAGACAGGTTTGACATAGCCACCGGATATTTTGAGATTGGGGCCTTGCTAGCGTTGGACGGGCAGTGGCAAAAACTGGACCACATTCGGATATTGATGGGCGATGAAGTCTCGAAGCGGACACGACGCACTATTCTGGTTGGCATTGACGGGCTCAAAAATAAACTTGACGACAGCCTTGAGCGAGAGAAAGAAAGCAATGATTTCCTGCGGGGTGTTCCCGCGATCGTGGATGCTTTCCGTTCGGGCAAGATTCAATGCCGGGTATATACAAAGGATAAATTTCACGCCAAAGCCTATATCACCCATGGAAAGCTTGCCGTGGTCGGTTCGGTGGCGCTGGTTGGATCGAGCAATTTCACCTATCCCGGTCTTACGGAGAATGTCGAACTCAATGTGCAAATCCAACGGGAAGTTTCGGAACTACAGGAAACCGTTTGGATTAATAAAGACCAAACCGCAGGATTCAATGGCGTTCCCGAAGCCGTTTGGAACTTTCACATCGGCGGGTATCAGGTCTGTGAAAAGTGGTTGAAAGATCGCAAAGGCCGGACCCTGTCACAAGACGACATTAACCACTACCAAAAGATCATAGTGGCCTTGAGCGAGACCATTCGCATTATGGAAGAAATAGACGAAGTAATAGACCAGCATGGCGGATGGCCGGGTGCCTTTATTACAAAGCCGTTGGAAATAAAACCGGAGACCGGCGAACTCCCTTTTGTGTAGCGGCTTCGCCGGAGGACGCCGGTGAGGCCATGCAAAAGCCGAAGAAATCACCCAAGCCGGACCAGAAGCCCACAGCCGAAACCGAAGGGGAAGCGGAAGTCTCTTTACCGATTGAAGTGTTCAGCGTGGATGATTTGATGGCCGCCGTGCGCTTAGCCTTTTCCTCCGGTGGCCCGCGAGATCGCGATACCGCCATTCATGATGTAGCTGATACACTTACTTTCCGCCGCGTCGGCTCGAAGATCAGGGAAACGTTGGACTCGGCCTTGCGGACGGCGGTCCGGCGCGGCATTGTCCGAAACGATGGGCAACTGCTGCATCCGGATTGCCGCACCATCGAAGACTATGATCGCGATTATCTGGTTCAATACCTTCTGGCCGTAATCGAGCGCACTTGGTGGGAACAGGAAGACGCGATCCGCTGCACCGCTAATTACCTCGGTTTCCAACGGACCGGTTCCACCATCCATGACACCCTTAAAAACACCATCGCCACCGCCATCCGCCGCGGCCTTGTGGAACGAAATGGCACCATGATCCGCAGGTGCGGTTAGTATAGTATTTTACAAAGGGATTGAGGAATGACCGATACTATAGAGAACGGTAGCGAAATCCTTCACTATTTTGTGGATGAGGCGGGTGATCCCACCATTTTTGACGGAAAGGGCCGTGTTTTGGTGGGGACTGAGGGCTGTTCCAAGTATTTCATCTTAGGCAAGCTGGATATAGTGGATCCTTTATCGCTTGCCCTCGAACTTGAAGCACTCCGAACAAAACTTCTTGCGGAACCTTATTTCAAGCGGGTGCCCTCCATGCAACCGGAAAAGCGGAAAACCGCTGATGCGTTTCATGCCAAGGACGATATACCAGAAGTGCGGCGGGAGGTTTTCAATCTCCTGCTTCGGATGGATCTCTGTTTCTATGCAGTAGTGCGGGATAAAAAAGAAGTCTTATCATACATCGGACAGCAGCGTGAACGTGACGAAGCCTATCGGTACAAAGAAGACGATTTGTACGATGCGCTTGTGAGTGAACTTTTCCGCAAGTTCCGTTTTTCCGCCGATGTAATGAAAATATGTTTTTCAAAACGCGGGAAAAGAAGCCGGACAGAAGCATTGCGCACGGCGTTACAAGTGGCAAACCGCGAGTTCGAAAAGAGCTACGGATTCAGCAATTCTGCGATAGTGGAAATCGAAGCGAACATCCCGCCGAAAATTGTGGGGTTGCAGGCGGTTGATTACTACTTGTGGGCGTTACAGCGTTTTTATGAACGCGGCGAAGACCGATTCCTTGAATTGATATGGCCGCACGTGCGCGAAGTGCACGATCTTGACCTCGTTGCAGAGGGAAAACGGGGAGTGCTCTTCAGCCAAAGGAATCCACTAACCCTCGATGTACGGTTCCCCAAAAAATAAAATGCCGCGGATATAGGGGGTGCAGGACGTACCCACACTCCACACGGCATGGAGCCGAATTTTGTCCGCGGTCATAGTGAATTATACATCCATCCCTGCGTTGCGTCAAGATTTTGGTTGTTTGTTCGACCCCGTCAGGTTCGTGGGGTAGCCCTGGAGGGCAGCGACGTATTTATCGAGCGGCGGTTCGCCGAAGCGCTGGACGTAGTCCGCGTCAATCCAGGTGGCAAAACTGGTTATGTGGCGGATGCCGCGTTTGGCATAGGCCTCGGCATCGGCCCGGATCACCGCGTCCTGCCAGGGGATCTCTTTGGCGGGCCGTTTCCACCCGGAGAAGCGTGACACATCGAGCCAGTATTCCAGAACTTGGGCGGTATCTTTGCCGAATAGCGCCAGATTGGCATCCAGGATTTCGAGGTAGCCCGCGTGCGATTTGGGTTCGGGAGGGTTGTTGTTCAGGGTGACTTCCCGATCCGCAATCGACCGGTCATACACCCGCGCAATCGGTGCAAACTCCACAAATAACCCTTCATGCGGTTTCACGGAGGTTGGCGGGGCCAATGTCTTGCCATAAGAGATGTGGCTGAGCACCGCCTTGGGATCGAGATGCTTCCGCAAGGCAACAATCATCGCATTTTCGATAAGGGTGGTCTGATCGCTGAAGCTCAATCCTTTACACTTGTTGCAGACACATCCGTCAAAGCCGTCGTCCGGCCAATAGAAATAGCGGCCCGTCGTGGGTTTCAAGATGCGGCCATACTCGACCGCTTTCTCCGCGATGATGTCCAGCGCCCGCGCGGAGGATGGACAGCACCCCACATCCTGATTCCGCTGGCCTTTCTCATCCACCCGGAACATAGTCAAATCCTGATAATACAATTCGCGCGACAACAGCGTGCCCAGCGCATGCACCTCATACTCCACGTGCACCCCCAGCCGCCGGCAATCCCCCAGAAACGTCTGTCCCGCGTCCGATTTCACAAAATCCACCAGCACATCCAGGCGGCGGGCGGCATGCAGCCCGATGGTCGTGATGCCTGCTTTCGCCGCGCGTTCCGGCCAATCCTTCAACGTCAAATCCCACGGATACAGCACCACCCCGCAGGTGGTAAATCGCTTCTTTGGCTCCGCCGCGTTAATCCTGCTGGCAAGCGCCACGGTGGCCATCGCCGCAAGCGCCTCCCTGCGCGACAGATTTAAATGGTGACAGTCACCTATTATTTTGTGTTCTTGCATGCTTTTTTCGCCAACCTTCGGGGCGGCCCACCGGCAATGCGCGGAGGCGACGTCCAAGACAGTGTTCCAATTTGCTGAGAAAACTGTCACTCCCCAAGGGACGGCCCGTGTGCGTGTTGTAACGAACCGTTTGGAGGAGGCCTGTGTCACGGGCGATGGCTTTCAATAGAGCGGCCCAATCCTTCGTCATTGGGCTTTTTCGCCATTCCGTGATATCCAACCATGGATCGGCAGGGATCTTTCCACAATGAAACGCCGCACTTGACCATTCATACTCCCAAGGATTTCTGACTAACCCGGCGCGAACCGGATTCAATTCCGCATAGCACAATGCCGCACATTCATGTTCATCGTCCATGGGGCAGGAATAGAAACGGTTTTGCCAGAGGTGCCCGTTGCGGCCATGCATCTTATTGATGTAATTGGAATAGAGATAATGAGTTCGTCCGATAGCCTTGGCCAGCGAATCCTCTTGTTCCGGTACCCCAATAAGGTGTACATGGTTGGTCATTAAGCAATACCCCTTGAGATGAAATTGGAAACGTTGCGCTTGTTCATGCAAAATTCCCAAATAAACACGCCGATCCTCCGCAACGAAAAACACATCCTGCTGGTTGTTTCCGCGTTGCGTGATATGATGGGCGGAGCCCGGTATCACGATGCGCGCGAGTCGTGCCATGTGTGATAGTGTAATTTGTCGTGATTGTGATGTCAATATAATGGGTGACTGTCACGAATGGCACTTAGTTAAGCCGAATGGCCTTGTATTTATGCCGGTGCGGGCACT
>CAYYRW010000015.1:0-134291 GCA_964474205.1 uncultured Nitrospirales bacterium
CGGAGAACACATCGTATTCCTGGCGGTTCGTGAAGCCGTCGCCGTCCGCGTCGCCGTTCGGGCCCAGGATGCCGTTCATGGTTATAAATGCATCCGGCGAGGTGGGAATGGTGGCGACGAAATCATGCAGCAGGTTGGTCAGGAACAGCACGACGGAGAGCGAATCGGTATCGCCCAGTGTGCAGTAGCCCGCCAGGATTTTCAGCAGGTTCGGAAACAGCGCCAGGATTTCATTGGTCTGTTCCTCGGTGAGGGTAATACCCGCCACACTCTGAACAATCATCGGTAGAATGGGAATGAACGGCTCCAACGGCGTGTACAGGGCGTTGTAGTTGTATTCGAAGGCGTTGGCGGCGGCGGCGGGGTCAACGCCCGCAGCCACTTGCCCCATCAACCCGCCGCTGGGAAGCCCGGTATAGAACGCCGGGTTGTTGATCAACTCCGCGATGACATTCAGTTCATACGCGCCATCCAGCAATCCGTTGGGGCCCGGCATGTCCGGTTTCCCGTCCGGGGGCGTGTCCGTATCCACAAACGGGCCGTTCAAGTCCGCCACATCGCACAGAATAAGCCCAATCAGCGCGGCATCGTCGCCGAGCAAATCGAGCAACGGCGCCATCACTTCCGACTGGGTGGTTTCGTAAATTAGGTCCATAATCGCGCAAAAATCCAACGGGCCTTCTTCCTCGCCTTCGCCTTCGCCTTCCTCGCCGCCTTCGCCTTCCCCTTCGCCTTCTCCACCTTCGCCCTCGTCCGGAAGTTCTTCATAGACGCCAATGGCAATGGGGCCATAGGTCACATTTGCGCCTTTGGCATCCGGAGCGTTTTCATTGTAGACACACTTGTAGGCCCCCGAATCGTCCTGGACCAGCGAGGCGATGTTCAGCGTGCGGGTTTGCGTGCCGGAAATGCCGGGGCCGTCTACCAGCGGCACGTCGTTTTTATACCACTGATAGGTGGTTTTATTGACATGCAGCAATTCAGGCACATACAGGCGCAACGGCTCGCCAATCAGGAAGGCGGTGCGGAAGGGGGCCGGTGTTTTCGCCGGATCGAGCGCGGCATCAATGGCGGCGGCAATGCCCTCGCATTGGAAGTACAAGTATTCCCGCGCGTTGTTGAATCCGTCGCCGTCGGCGTCGCCATATTCATTAAGTGTGATGCGGTTGTCGCCGTTCTTATCCCGGGCGCCAAAAAACTGGGGTAAGCTGGTATAGTTGGCCGCCACCACCTGATGAAACACAATGCCAGGCATGAATTGCGACACCGATTCATTTGTTAGATAGCCCGAAGCCAAGGAAAGGATGGCCATGAGGGTGGGTTCGCCCATGGTCATATAGGCGGCAAACATGGAATCCAGCCCGGCAAGAATACGCAAGGCCTGGTTGGGATGGTCCGGCGGATTATCTGCGCCGCCCAAGTCATACTGCATCTGCCCGAAGTTGTGGTTCCAGGCCGCCTCGGCGATGGCATGGGTGACCCCGCCGGTGGCGGTGAAATCGATGGTGGCGTCCTTGGCACACCGCTCGATCAGCCCAAACTCGAAGCTTTCCAAGATGCCATTGCCTTTGACGTACAGCGTGTCGGGATCAACCTCGCCACTGCCCATCAGGGAAGCAATGAGCCCGCCGATGTCGCCATTGACGTCCATTTTGTCCGCCTCGAGCGACAACGCGTAATTGATCATGGGAAGATAGGGATTGGAAATGACGCCAAGGTAATGTTGAACGGACGCGAAATCACCGGGTTGCGGACGCTCCAAGTCCGCAAACTGGAACGCGCCATAGTAGGTGAATTCCCCATTGTTGGGCCAATCCACGGTGTTCACACCGCCCAGTGGATTGCTGTCACTGTCCATTATCGTGTCGTCATCCAATACTTTTATGCTTACCACATCCTGAACCCCTCCCTCTTTGGAACCGGGATTCATATCAACCGTCACCGTGTAAACCTGGTTAAACCCCTCTGTGGGCGTCACGCTCACCACCTGCGCACCGGTGATATCAATTTTCTCCATGGAAACCGTGGCGGTGGTCACTTCAAAATCGGTGACATCCACCCCGCTCACCGGCTCGCTGAAGGTGACCTGGAACTGGTATTGTTCGCCCTTGGTATCAAGCGGAAGAATCTCAAACGCCTTGGGGTTGCGGAGCCACGGGGCAATTATTCGGTCCACCATTCGTTTCGCCAGCGCATCATACCCCGCATCCGTCAGGTGGATGTTATGGTCCAGCATGGAACTCATTGGCGAATGGTATTCCGGAAATCCGGGCACCAGGCAGGGATTGCCACCGGATGTCCAGGGAAATGTAAAAATGTCATCCGGCTCAGGCAATGTCAGGGGCGGATAATCTGAAGCATCAAAGCCGGGTTTCACATAATGAACGGGATACACCGGGGTTTCCGAGTCCAAGTCTACATCGCCGTTTTCTTCATGATCGTAGTTAAAGGTCCCAAAGGTGTATTGCATGAGGCCGTAGTTGTTGCAGAAGAACACCCGCCCCTTTTTGGTGGCCGCCAGACGCTGCTTATACAGATCAAGCGCCATCATGCCTTCTTGTTGCATGGCGAGATCACATCCCTGGGCGGCTTGGCCGTTCTCGTACTTTCCGCCAAAATCATAACTGGGGAGCACGATCCGGATGTCCGGACGGATGGCGAGAATATAATCAATGACATTGTTCATGTCCTGATTGATGGTTTTTTCCAGCAGAAGCTGATTGTGTTCATCGGGAGCACCGGGACATTCCAGATCCACTACTTTCATCGGATCTTCGGGCAACACATATTCCGTTCCCCGCATGCCGTCATTGCCGCCCAACGAAATAACCACCACGTCAATCGTGGGATTGTCCGTCAACATGGTCATAATGGCGGCACGGATGTCCGCCGCGGGAGGGTATTGTTCCTCATTCACGAATTGGAACGTTTTCGACCCTCCCATCACCGATTCATTCGCCATTTCCACATAGTGATCAAAGCCCGCTTCCTGCAAGGCTGTTTTGATCGAACGGAACCACCAGGTGAACATCCCCCAGCTATCCCCCACAATAGCGATACGGGGGATCGGGTCGGGAAGCTTGCTGGATGGAGCAGCGCTCAGATCGGCCGCTATCCCCGCGAAGAGAAGGGCCAGCATCAACGTGATGCATGCCGCCCTGCCTGTCCCATAATTCTTCTTTGACATTTCACACATGGTTTTACTCCCATCTTTTAGGCTTTTCGTTGAAAACCTGGTTTCTATTCGGATAGTCCCATATTTTCTTGTATATCAGGATTTAATTGCAAATCGCCGCTTGCGCAGAGCTTGGATATAAACCTGAAAACGCAGACCACCAAAATGCTTTGAAAGACTAACGATATTTACCGAACTAATTCAACCACAACCAGTTGATACAGTGAAAGTTTATTCAGATCATAGCACAAATAGACACCGTCAGGCGCTGCAATAACGGTTGAAGAAGGCTCTGTCGGGGTAAATGGGTGCACATTGCCTGCGTGATATCCTTCGGGCAACGGTATCCGGAAATGAAGCTTCGTTTGTTCCATCGGCGTCCCTGATTTGGTTACGGAATCCCAGATGGGATCGTTCCCGGCCTTCCCCCCCCCTTTGTCCCCAGAGGCGCCGGGGGCCTCTTGAAGAATTGGCAGATGATAGTTCACGGCATGGATGGCCAATCGCTCCGGTTGTCCCATTTTTCCCGGGAGCCGGTAGGCATGAACATAGACCGCCGGGTCCGTCTCGGGAGAACACCAGCGCAACCGCACAGTAAAGGCCTGTTCCAAATGCTGAATAAATCCAGCACCAAGATCGACAGCCGTATCCAGTTCATGCTGCCGGCGACTGTTCAATAGCGTACATGCCTCGGCGAACGCGGAGGCGCGTTCTTCCATGAGCGTCCATAGATCAGAAGCGCGGCCGGGAACCTGATCCGGGGCCAACCTCATTATCTTCCCTTTTCCGTGGGATACGGCGGCTGTCCCGGAGTTAACACGCACAATGGCATCGAGCGGATTTTCTTTGCGCGCTTGCGCAAAAGGGTCTTCCGTGCCAAAGGGGTCAATTACGACGAGCCGTCCCCCACGCGCGGTATACTCCAGGAGATGTTGAATGGCACCGTCCTCCAGATAACGCAAGCATGGTGCGAACACCACCTCGTATTCATCCAGATTCGTGGTATTCTCCTGGATGACAAAGTCAAACGGGATTTGGGTTTCCGAAAGGATGTGGGTCAACCGCCACACCATCGCGAGATGCTCGGGATACTCATAAAACACTTGATCGTTCCAGAACAAAACGGCCACCTTGGCATACGAAGACCCGCCGTCCCAAAGGTCCGCATGTTCCGCGAAAAACTGCCGCCACCGCTTCCGGGAGTCCGGCGCGGCGAGTCCGGGCTGGATGAACGCTCCCCCGCCGCCGGCCGCCACTTCCGCATGGGCCAAGTCCGCCGCCCGGTCGTCATTCACTTTGTAGAGGAGGGTTCCGGCGCGGGTTCCCGCCGCCATGGCCCAGCGAAAGGCGAATATGTTGGAGAAAATCACCCCGCTCTCGAGCCTCCCCGGCTGGTGCATTTCCTCGAACATTTGCATGTCGGCGGCTTTCGCCCACCGGACCAAATCAATGCCGTCCACCCGCCGCTTATTGAAACCGTCCAGGGTCATCATGGAGCCGAGATTGCCGACCGTGTAAAAATTCCTGGTTTCGCTTTGGGCGGCGAGTTGCACTTGCCCATCCGCCTTGAGCCGGGTGAACATCTTGGCAATGCTGCCGCACCAGAATCGCTGGGTCTCCACCCAAAGCAGCATGTCCTTGGGCGTCCCCAAGCAACGGCGGCGGACATCGTCTGATCCGAATGTTGCATGCAATTGCTTTTTCAACGCTTCGCTGGCCAGGAAATTCTTAAAGTGCGCGCGCAGAATTTTCTGAACATGGCTTTTTGTCAACGGAGCGGGTTCGATGGGTTCCTGGGGAAATTCACCAGCGGAATCCTGCATGTAACACCGTAGCAGCCGCCAATCGTCCTCCAATACCGCTTCACGGGCGTTTTTCAGCCCGGTTTTTTCCCCCAAGCCCTCCGTTTCCCATTGTTCCGCAAGATAGGTTGGAAACGCGGACAGGATCACCTTCTCAAAATCCTTGTAGATGGGATTCAGATCGAGTTCGCGGTGGTCCGCCGTCCCAAAATGCTTAATAAGCCCTTCCCGGCCATATTTGTTCAACAAATACACATCAAAGGCCTCCTGGCAATGCGGGCAATAGCAATACTGCGTGTTGACATCGAAGAACATGCCGTCATAGCCGGTCTTCGCCAGTTCCCGCACCACCAGGTCCAAGTAGGCGCTCCATGCGGGATGATTCACGCACGGTTCGTAATGAAACACATCCGGCGGGCCGCCGCCCAATGGATTCGGGCCGCGCACCTGCGACCATAGACTGGGGTCCGCCTCCGGCTTTGGCCCCAGTCCAAACGCGGCATAATCATTCCAATGATCATAAAAGTTGAAGAACCCGGTGCGTTTATCCGGATTTCCAAAGAAGGCCATGGTGAACACGTAGGGAATCAGCCGGGTGACCCCCGCTTCCCGCATTTTCGTCTGGAGACGGCGGATACGCGCCACTTCCTTGGGAATCTCTTCGGGCGGAAGGATGGCGTTGGTGAACAGTTCATGGCCATAGGTGGGGCCGAGCGCTCCCTTGAAGGGAATTTGATAGCCGAGGTGATATAGGTCCGGCGGACTCTCCCGCAGGGGTTCCAGAAACGATGCCTGCTCCGGATCAGGAAGATATCCGATGCAATACGTGAACGGCACGGACGTTTTGGCGGGTACGGCATACCCTTCCGGAACCGCCTGGCCTCCCTGTACCATTATCAGCATACTCAACAAAAACCACTGCATGGCATCGCCCTCCATTTTTACCCATGATGCCTCAGAAGAGCTTCCAGAGACAACCAGAGGTTTTTCCGCTTGTATGCGTTCCCCCGTAACGTCATAATGTTTTCATGAATGTGTCCTTTTGGGAACAACCGGCAAGGAGCGGGAAGCGCATGATGACGATGGTTTGGGCGTGCATGATGGGGTGTATGGCGGCCGCGGGACAGGATTGGATGCCCATGCCGGTGCCTGGGGCGTGGGAACAATGCAAATCGCTGAAAAAATACGATGGCTTCGCCTGGTATCGCTGTTTTGTCCAACTCCCCGATTCATGGGCGGATCAGGAACTCACGCTCTCCCTGGAGGTGATTAAGGATGCCGATGAAACATACTTCAACGGAACCCAAATTGGCGCCACCGGCGCCATGCCGCCCAACTTCATCCCGGCGGATGCCCAGACACGCCACTACGCCATCCCCGCGAAGTTGGCGCGGTTTGGCGAATGGAACCTGATCGCGGTGCGGGTCTATAACCAGGAAGGCCATGGGGGCTTCCTGCATTCCGGCCAAGCGCTGCTGTATGCGCGGGGCGCGTTAAGCCTGGAAGGGAAATGGCAATTCCGCACCGGTGATGATCCCGCCTGGGCGCACTGGCCCGGGCCGCCGGACTCCAAAAAAGTGTTGAAAATGGCGGAAACGTTCGCGGATTCCTTCCATGCAATGGCCGGGTCGGCCTGGGTCAAATTCAAGGGCGAATGTCCGGCTCCGGAACAACCTCTGACGTTGTGGTACCGAGAACCGGCGCACAATTGGAACGAAGCGTTGCCGGTGGGCAATGGCCGCCTTGGCGCGATGGTGTTCGGCGAAGTGCTGAAGGAGCGCCTCCAGCTCAACGAGGAATCTGTATGGGATGGATATGCGCACGACACGACCAATCCGAAGGCGCTTGCCGCGTTGCCGGAGGTGCGGCGGTTATTATTTGAAGGAAAGAATGAGGAGGCCTCCACGCTTGCGGGTGAGACCATGATGGGGAATCCCATGCGGATTAATTCCTATCAGGCGCTCGGCGATCTTTGGCTCTCCTTCCCTTGCGTCAAGGAAGTATCGGACTATCGCCGGTCGCTCGATTTGGACACCGGTATCGCCCAAACCACGTTTATGATCAAGAAGACCCGATTTACCCGCGAGGTTTTTTCCTCTGCGCCGGACCAGGTGCTGGTAACGCGCCTTTCTTCAGACAAGCGCGAAAAGGTCAACGTGGAAATCTCCCTGACCCGCGAACAGGACGCGGCGTGTGCCAGCGAGGGGGAAAACACGCTCGTGTTGATCGGGCAAATACTGCGCAAGAAACCGCCGGCGTATGAGATCGTGGGCCTGCGCTTCGCCGCCCGCGTGACCGCGCTGCTAAAGGGCGGAACACTGAAGAACGAGCATGGAAAACTTACGGTGTCGGACGCGGATGAAGTGGTCCTGTTGCTTGCGGGGGCCACGGATTATCGCGGGGGCGATGCGGAGGAAAAATGCAAGGCGGCCCTTGACACAGCCGCGGCGAAACCGTTTGAGGAACTCAAGGCGGCGCATCTCCGGGATCATCAAGCGTTATTCCGCCGGGTAGACCTTGATTTTGGGGCCTCGCCCAACGCCAAGCTGCCCACGAACGAGCGGCTTATGCTGGTGCGCAACGGGGCGGAGGATCCGCAACTCGTGGCCACGTATTTTCAATATGGACGGTATTTATTGATGGGGTCGTCCCGTCCGGGGGATTTGCCCGCGAACCTGCAAGGGCTCTGGTGCGAGCACATGTACGCCCCGTGGAACAGCGACTATCACACCAATATCAATCTGCAAATGAATTATTGGCCCGCCGAAGTGGCAAACTTGGGTGAATGCCATCTGCCGCTGTTCGATTACATGGATTCGCTCGTGCCCTCGGGGGAACGCACGGCAAAGGTGCATTACAACGCGCGCGGGTGGGTGGTGCATCACCTCAGTGATCTGTTCGGATTCACCACGCCCGCCGATGGCGTGTGGGGCATCTGGCCCGTGGGGGCTGCCTGGCTCGCCCAGCATCCCTACGAACATTATCTGTTCAGCGGCGACAAAGAATTCCTGGCGCAGCGCGCGTACCCGCTCATGAAAGGCGCGGCGCTTTTCATGCTGGATTATCTCGTGGAGGATCCCCAGGGGCGCCTGGTGACGAATCCCTCGCACTCTCCGGAAAATTCCTTCCTCAAGCCGGACGGTACAAAGTCTTCGTTCACTTACGGCGCCACGATGGATCTCGAAATCATTCATGACCTCTTCAGCAATTGCATCGAGGCTTCGAGAATTCTTGACACCGATGCCGAATTTCGGGGGCAGTTGGAATCCGCCCTGAAACGCCTGGCCCCGCTCCAAATCAGCGCCAAGACCGGACGCCTCCAGGAATGGATTGAAGACTACGATGAGCCGGAACCTGGCCACCGGCACATGTCACACATGTTCGGGCTCCATCCCGGACACATGATTACCCAAGAAGAGACACCGGAGCTTTTTGAAGCCGCCCGCAAGTCACTCGAGTACCGGTTGAGCCATGGCGGCGGCCATACCGGCTGGAGCCGCGCGTGGATCATCAATTTCTTCGCCCGCTTCGAGGACGCGGAAAAGGCCCATGAAAACGTGCAGGCGCTCCTGGCAAAATCCACGCTCCCCAATCTATTCGACAACCATCCCCCGTTTCAGATAGACGGCAACTTCGGCGGCACGGCGGGCATCGCGGAAATGCTCCTTCAAAGCCACACCGGGGTGATCAAATTGCTGCCCGCGCTGCCAAAAGCATGGCCGTCGGGACAGGTAAAGGGGTTGCGTGCGCGCGGCGGCCATGAAGTGGATATCCAATGGCGTGATGGAAAACTGACCGAGGCCACGATTCGCGCGGCGCACGACGGCGTTTGCCGGGTCAAGGCCAATGTGCCGCTGAAACGGGCGGCGGGTGGAGGCTCCGCGGCGGATGGAATACTCGAATTCCCGGTCCAGGCCGGACAATCGCATACAATAAACGCGCAATAAGGACAACAGTATGGGCTTATCATTTACCGAAGTAGTCATAGCGTGTATTATTGTGGTAATCACCCTCATCGTATGGCGCGGATGGCGCATACGGAAGAGAAGCCACATCATCGCCACCACCCCGGCCACGCCGCCCCCGGAACCGCCCATCACCGCCAAGGACGTGCAGACCCTCGAGCGCAGCAAGGTCATTATCCACGGGCTGATGATGAACCTCTCATCGAGCATCGACTCGCTCGCAAGTAACGCCTCGGACTACGATGATGCCTTGTTGGCCCACAAAACCGTCCTTGCCAAGGCCACCACCCTGGCCACCGTGCAGGAAGTGGAGCAGTTGCTGCTGAACGAGGTGGAAGCCATGCATCAGCACACCGCCCTGTATCGTGCACAACTGGAAGCCGCGCATCGAACCATCCAACGCCAGCAGGAAGAAATGCAACGGCTCAGCGCCGATGCCGCACTGGATTTCCTGACCAAGATTCCCAACCGCCGCACCCTGGACGCCCGGTTGCAGGAGGAATTCTCCCGCAAGCAACGCTACCAGACCCCCTTTAGCGTCATCATGCTGGATATTGATTTCTTCAAAAAAATCAACGACGTTTTCGGGCATATCGCCGGGGACCGCATCCTGCGCGCCGTCGCCGCCTTGCTGGGCGAACAAAAACGGGAATCCGACGTGCTGGGCCGCTACGGCGGCGAGGAATTCGCGATCATTCTGCCGGAAACAGAGTTGAAACAGGCCACCGCCGCCGCTGAAAAAGCCCGCCGGAAAATCGAGGGTTCGCGGTTCAACTTTGAAGGCCAAACCATTTCCGTAACCCTGAGCGGAGGCGTTGCCCAAGCGGAAGATAGCGATGCCGAACCGGCCCTCGTCATGAACCGCGCCGACCAGGCCCTCTACCGCGCCAAACAACATGGACGCAACCGCATCGAAACATAAAGTCCTCACTCATCCACTGATCATTATGAATCCACAAGATTCATACACGGCCTTCCTCTTCACGATTTACATCAGTGTTGAGCCCCGGCAAACCGCCCCGCATCAACTTCACATCTTTCACGGGCGTCATTTCAATACTATCGCCAATTCGAAATACTTCAAGCTTCTGTCCAGGACGAATCCCGGTTAATTGCCGGATCTGTTTGGGAATAACGACCTGGAATTTTGGGGACACCGTAACGGTATTCATACGAAACCTCCATGCTCCTTTTTTCGTAAGCTATGCCATAAAAAGGTTATGCACCACAAAGAATACCGCGAAATAAACCTTAAACCGTCTGGTCATTCCTGTTTTTTCGGTTCAGCCAGAGCCTTGGCCGGCAACGGCGTAATATCCACCCGCCGGACAAACACTTCCGCGGCTTCCGACTGAATCTGGATGCACCCTTTATGCGGACGCAC
Organism: uncultured Nitrospirales bacterium; assembly: GCA_964474205.1. Taxonomy (GTDB): domain Bacteria; phylum Hydrogenedentota; class Hydrogenedentia; order Hydrogenedentales; family CAILVY01; genus CAILVY01. The sequence continues at coordinate 10,327 of CAYYRW010000015.1, forward strand.
GTCGTAGCATTGGTTCATGATGACGCCGTTTAACTTCAGGGTCATCTGAGCGCCGTCCGCGATGCATTCGTACGTGTTCCACTCCCCAATGGGCTTTTCCACGTCTTGCTTCCCGCGAAAACCTTTTTCATCTTTCCAATTGGGATCGCGGCCAAACCAATTGAACCGTCCACCGTGGATGGTGGCCTTGTTCCCACCCGGTTGAAAGATGAAGCAGTCATTCTGCTTTTCCGGGGCCGCGGGACAACTCGCCGAAAACGCATCGCTGCCATCCCCCACCACCAGCACGTCCCCCGTGCCGCCTTCAATCATCTGGCATTCGATGGAATGCATCCACATCCCGCCATACGCGCCATCGGGCCCGACAGAGTGGACCAGGAGGCCGCTGTCCCGCGCATTCGTCACGCGCGGCGGCCAGGTTTTTTCGCCCCATTTGAATTCCATGACCAGATGGAAGTTTTCAAACTCATTGTCAGAAGTAACGCACCCGAACTCCTGCCCCGAAATGTGGAGCATCCCGTCATGAACCGTAAACACCTTGTTCGGGTCTACATTTTTTCCCTTGTCTTTCAGATAGGTATAGAACCCCGTCAGGTCCTTGCCATTAAAAAGATGAATCGTTCCGGCGGGCTCCTTTACAGCAGGCGCATTCTGCGCGGTCAGATCTGCTGTAACAAACAAGCCTAGAACAATTGTGCATACTATTGTCAGAGAATACTTCATCGTAGATTTCCTCGTGTTAACCAAAGTCAATGTTCTTTTCCTCAAGCATAATTTTTCCGGGGGCCGGATGTCCAATGTCTCTAATCATCGTCGAGATCAAAGATGCATACCGGGGTATTTTTTCATATACTATTATTACGAAGCACATAAAGAGGTTGCGCATGACAAATATACCCCGATGGGATCGAATCGACATCTATCATACACTTCACACACAAGCGGATGAACTTGCAGCAGCCGGGTATATTGATGATGCCGTGGGCGTGCTTCAAAAGTGTCTTGATCAAGGCAAAGAAATCGGTGATGAAGATTACCGGCTCTTTTTCGAAGCGGAGATACTCGATTATACAAATGAGGATCTCCCCCGTGAGATTGAGCTAATCCAAAAGGCTCTTTTATGGGCAAAAGAACATAATTATCCCCCCGATCCGTTGCTACTGGCCATGCAAGGCAACAATTATATGCATTGCCGCGATGTTCAATCCGCGCTACATCAATATGAACTGTCGTTGGCGATAAAACCGGATGATTACCGTGTCATGGCCCGCAAAGGCATGATTTTAGTTGCGCTTGGCCAGGAGGAGGAAGGGCGTAAATACATCGAGCAAGCTTTAGCGGCTCAACCGGATAATCCATATGTCCTGCTTGCCATGGCAAATGTATCCGCTCAACATCAGGACTTCGATGGAGCCATGGAATGGTGCGATAAAGTCCTGAAAAACAATCCACGGCATATCTATGCAATGCTCCATAAGGGCGCCAGCCTATCTGAAAAAGGAGAAGAAGCGTCTGCTATTGAATGGTATGATCGGATAATCGCGATCCAGCCCAATAACTGCGAAGCCCTTTCTTACAAAGCAATGGCGTTAATTAATCAAGATTGTGATGATCAAGCAGATGAATTACTCGATTCTATTTTGGATGCACAGCCTAAGAATACGTACGCTTTGCGGCAAAAAGGCATCTTATCCGGGAAACACGGGGATCATGACAGCGCCATTGAAATGTTTGACAAAGTTCTTTCAATCACGCCCAGTGATGCAAATGTCTGGCGTGAGAAAGGCGTTGCGTTAAGCTGGAAAAACAACATTCAGGATGCAATTCATTGTTATGAGCAGGCGTTGCGCATCAAGCCTTATGATGTAATGTCACTCCGATACATGGGTAGGGCATGTGTGTCGATTGGGGATGTCGCAAAAGCCATCTCATGTTTTAATTTAGCATTGCAAATTGAACCCAATGATGTAGAGACGTTATTTGAGAAAGGAAATTTGTTATTTACAAATAGTGATTACAACGGAACGATTGAATGTTTTAGCAAACTCCTAACCATTTGCCCCAATGAGGCAGAAATCATGCAGAAACTGGGAGTGGCGTTGTCATGGGTCGACAAACAGAAAGATGCAGTTGAATGGTATGACAGATCACTGAACATCGATCCTTCAAATTCCTGGACTTGGTGGTGTAAAGGATGGGAACTTTTCCTGATGGATGATCTTGATGGTGCGGATGAATGCATGGACAAAACGTTAGCGCTTGATCCCAAAGAATATAAAGCACTTCTCTGCAAAGGCCGGATATTGGCGAAAAAAGGAAACTATGAAGCGGCGGTTGTATGGTATGACAAAGCATTGGCTATTTGTTCAACAGATCAAGAGGTCTATGTGCGTAAAGGCTACAGTCTTTCATGGCTGAAAAAAAACAACGAAGCAATCCAATGCTATGATACCGCTTTGTCATTGAATCCTGAAGATTATGACACTTTTGTAAGTAAAGGGAATGCTTTATCTCGTCTCCATGAATATGACGCAGCGATTGCGGCGTATGATGCCGCCTTGACCATTGAGCCAGAGTATGGATATGCGATGACCTGCAAGAGTGCGTCACTTATCGCGAAGAAGGAATATTCGCAGGCCATACATTGGCTGCAAAAGGCGTTGGCAATTAACCCTGAAGATAGCAGGGCCATGCGCTATTTAGCCGCTGTTTATCGAAATGAACAGGATTTTCAACAGGCCCTGGATTGGTGTGATCGGGCCGCGGTCGTTGAGACAGGCGAAAACGACAAGCTTTTGCTCGAAAAGGGTGCTATTTTATCATGTATGGGGTCTCAAGATGAGGCTATTCGCTGTTTTGATGAGATCCTTGCCCATAATCCCAATAATCAAGATGCGCTAGCCAAGAAAGGCAAAGCGTTTGCCCGGAAATGGGAATGGGACGCTGCACTTGAATGCCTTGACCATGCATTGGCGCTGGATCCAAATGATATGGATGTTTTGCATGACAAAGGGGTGGTTTTGTCGGGCAAGGGTAAAGAGGACGCCGCTATCGAATGTTTTAACCAGGTACTGGCCAAAAAGCTGGATGATATGAATACGCTTTGGTTCAAAGGCACAGCCTTATCAAAGAAAGGCGAGCATAAAGCCGCTCTTGCATGTCTGAACCATGTTCTTAGCGTAGAGCCAGAGAATGCAGACGCGATGCGGGAGAAGGGAATGGCATTATACCGGGCAAAAGAATTCGATGAAGCCATAGCATGGTTGCACAAGGCATTATCAAATAATCCCAACGATACTGTTACCATGCATTGGCTGGCCTTCGCCTTATCGCAAAAGAACGATCTTGATGCAACCCTGGAATGGCTGGATAAAGCACTGATTATCGAGCCGCGGAAATGGGAAATAATCAGGGATAAAGGACGCATGTTGGCGCGGAAAGGCGATATGGAGCAAGCCATTACATACTTTGAAAAAGCGCTTGCCATTCATCCCAACGATTGTCAAACGATGCGGTATTTAGGGCATGCGTATGAGTTGAAAAGCGATCAAGAAAAGGCCCTTGAACTGTTTGATAAGATATTAATGACGTATCCTGAAGATTCTGGGACGTTGATTTACAAAGGAGTTGTTCTACATAAAAAAGGCAATGAACAAGAGGGAATGGCATTGATTGAAAAGGGAATGAGCCTGATCAACGATGAGGCTCTTGTCAAAGAATGGCAGGATTATGTTCAGAAAGCCCTTCAAATGAAATAAAGAGGTCCCACAGTGGAGATGGGACCTGCGTTGAAGTCAAATTTAAACAACGTTTATCCAAAATGTTTCTGCAAAAACGCCAGGTCGATTTGAGGATACACGGGAAATCGATCCAACAAGGCTTTGGTGCGGGCGCGGGCGGCGTCGCGGGTGGCGGGATCGAGGACATACGCGCGTTTGCTGGGTTGTCCGGCGTTGGGACCTTTGTCGATCAGGCCCACCTTGGTGCCGTCGAGGACCATCTTGATGATGGCGGCAATTTCTTTCATTTCAGGTTCGCCCATGCCGAGGGTGGTGACAGCGGGGGTGCCGAGGCGGAGTCCGCTGGTGATGAGGGGACCGTTGGGATCGAAGGGGAGTGAATTGAAGTTGAGGGTAATGCCGCATTCGCGGACGGCTCCGGCGGCCTGACGTCCGGTGAGGCCGCAACTGGTGCTGACGTCGAGCAGCATGAGGTGGTTATCGGTGCCGCCGGTGGCGAGGGTGAGGCCCTGGTCCATGAGTGCCTTGGCCAAGGCGCGGGCGTTCGCGGCGATTTTCTGGGCATAGGCCTTGAATTCGGGTTGGTTGGCTTCGGTCAGTGCGATGGCTTTGGATACGATAATGTGGCCGAGGGGTCCGCCAATGACGAGCGGACAGCCCTTGTCCACATATTCGGCGAATTCCTTTTTACACAGCACGATGCCGCCGCGGGGGCCGCGCAGGGTTTTGTGCGTCGTGGAAGTGACGATGTGGGCGTGTTCGACGGGGTTGGCGTCGCCCTGGAATACCCCGCCCGCGACCAACCCTGCGAAGTGGGCCATGTCGACCATGAACACCGCACCGACCTTGTCCGCGATCTGGCGCATGCGGTGGAAATTAATTTCACGCGGATACGCGCTATAGCCCGCGAGGAGAATCAGCGGTTTGAGGTCCGACACCATGCGGTCTATTTCATCGTAATCGAGCAGGCCGGTTTCGCGGTTGACCGCGTAACTGTAGGCGTCGAACATTTTCGCGGAAAGGTTCCGTCGATAGCCATGGGTCAAGTGGCCGCCGGAATAGTAGTCCATGCCCACCAGCTTCTGGTTGCCGAGTGCGGCGCGCACCTTTTCCCAGTCCTCGCGGGAGAGCTTGGACGGGTCTTTGGCGTTGAGTTCTTCCATCTTCGGGATTTCAACACGCGCGGTCAGGATGGCCCAATAGGCGATCATATTGGCGTCCGCGCCGCTGTGCGGCTGCACATAGGCGTGCTCGGCATTAAACAGCTTACAGGCTTGTTCACAGGCATACGCCTCGACCGTATCCACATTGTCGCAGCCTTCATAGAAACGCTGTCCGGGGAACCCTTCGGCGTATTTATCGGTAAGCAGATTCGCCATGGCCTGTTGCGTGGCCAGCGAACAATAGTTCTCACTGGCGATCAACTTCAGGTAACTGCGCTGATCGGCGAGTTCCTGCACGATAGCCTTGGCCGCCTGCGGGGCCACCGAGGCCACCGAGGCGAGATTGGCGATATATCCCAGAAATCCAGCATCCATTTTATCCGGCGCGGTATTCTGTAAATATTCGTTAATGGCAGTGTTGGACATGTCAGGTTCTCCTTAAGGCTGTAAAAAACAAATCACCCAATCGCAAAAGAAAAGGTAGTGCCGTGTCAGTGAAAAACTGCTCCAAGAACGCCTCTATGGTACCGTTTTCCAATACGCGAATCAACGGGGCGGGTAACATGGGAGAATTTAGAGGAACACAAGATTGCCTTTGCTACAATATCATGTGATTAACGATGTTTCCGATGATGCCGGTGTTTTGGGGTGCGAATATACACTACGGCACATCCGCCGCCAACCACCACCACCAGTGCAACAAGCCCCGTCCAGCGGTTAAAGACGCGCCAATACCATGGACCAGGATAAGGGTAAACCCTGCTATCTCCATCACGAGAGACTAACGTTCCTGGCGGTATTTCGATCTCAAAATCAGCTTTGCTCAATGGCGTGTTGATGTTTACCTGTTGCGGATTGATATAACAATCCTGATAAGAATCCACATATAGCTTGCCCAAAACCAAGATACGTTTCACTTGATACTCGGGAAGAGAGATTTTCCCGGTGCCAAAGGCTTCACGCAGTTCCGGCGACACCTTGCCATTTTCATATTCCCACCAGGTTTTCCGAACCCACGTGGGAAACCAAGTCCCGTTTATTTCCACATAATTGTCGAGTTCAAGCGAGTTCTCCAGGTGAAACAGATCGAAGGGATCGCCTGGATAAAGACTTTTAAGTTCTTCCTTGGATACATCCACGCAATACCCATATTTGAAGGTTTTGGGCCGTTTTTGTTCATCAAACCACACATCCAGGCGTTCCGGGCTGTCATAAGGGAACCTATGGGTCAGGACCCATTGTCCATTTCGCAACGACACACTGCTTTCTCCTTTTGACAGAAACTGTTCCAGGGAAGGCCAACAATCCCCCTGAAAAATCATATCAGGCGAAAGATAGGCGCCTTCAGGAATGGGCCATGCAACTTTTCCTCCCACGTCGGCTACACTGTACGGGTCTCTTTGTTTTGTCTTATCAAAATCTTCGCGTGTAGTGATTACACCGCCATATAGCGCGACATGAAAGCACACCTTGACCAGATCTTTCTCCTTCGGATTCTTTAGCATTGCGCAGTATTCCATGTAGCGATTGCCCCCTTCAAAACGATAGGTGATTTGTGTTTCCTTAGGCATATTCGGATCTCTTCCAGGAATGCCATACCAGTATTGATTAATGGTATAGGTGCCCGAAAAGCTTTTCAGGCTGTGCGACCACGCAAGCAGTGCGTCGTGAAATGCAAAGGCTTCCGGAGATTCAAATACAGTAGCCTCGCCCGCGGCCTCAAGGCTACATGCCAAAAAGACAACTATTATCGCCCTAGAATTGCTCATATATCGTATTTGTTATTTTGCGCCTCATGATTTCGCTACAATTCAGAATCCTCCGGCAATACATAAAAAAAGGCCGTCGGTTTGTCTTTATAATTGCATACGGTGGCCACACATTGAGGTTCCTTCCCGTCGAACTGTGCACAATCACGGTTTGAGTAGTATTCAATCGGAGTGCATATTTGCTCTTCACATGAGGGTTTACATTTACTGCATTCCTCACCTTTATCGCTGTATACACATTTTTTATAGGTACCAAAATAGAATGTCTTGCTGGCGGGACATCCAGTGCAATGAGGGTTACTGTATGTACAATGGATATTTTCGGGCCGCCCTTCTTCTGTATTGCCAGAACAATTTTCTTCGGAGCCTTTACATTCACAGGGGCATCCACAAAGGAAAATACTGCCCATTCCCGTGAAGATAATCATAATGAAAAGAAATGGCATGGACTTTTTCATTTTATATCCCTTTCTGTTGTTTAAAGCACCTCTACTGCAACGCTACTCACTACCATAAACCAAACTATGGTAAAAGTCAAGAAAAATCATGTATTAATACGGAACTTATCCTGCGCGTTTGACAATGCTAAAATATGTGAACATTGCGCTGGGATTATCGTTAATGCTCATGCCGGTGGTGCAGGTCGGGCCAATGGGGATGGGCGTGAATCAGCAGATCATGGACATGCTCGTGGGAGTGGAGGTGACTTCCAGGCAAGCCTTCATGCGTGTGCAGGTGATGCCCATCGTCATGGCGGTGGTCATGAATGTGCAGGGCGGCGGCATGGGCGTGTTCGTGCGCATGATGATCTTTCCACAGGCAAACGAGCGCGGCAATCAGCATTAGGAAGGCCAACCCCTGCATCAGACTCAAACCTTCCCCCAGCCATAACAATGACATCGCGATACCGAAAAAGGGAGCGCTGGAGAATAGCATCTGGGAGCGTGTGGCACCGAGGATCTGCGCCGAGGAAATGTAGAGAACAATACTGGCCCCATAGGACAACCCCCCCAGCACCAGCGCCAGTCCCCAGCGTGTACTCAGGTCCACCGGGAACAAGGCCAGCCCAATTGCGAGGTTGGTGCCGCCAGCGATGAGGCCTTTCCAGAAGGTGGTGTCTTCCGGCGCGATGCCGTCAATGGAGGCGGTGAGATTGTTGTCCAGGCCCCAGGCCATGGCCGCGCCGCCCACGCACAGAATGCCCCAGAGGCCGGCCCAACCTCGGTCCAGGCTGAGCAAGATCCCGGAGAGCAAGACGCCGGCGTTGCCGAGCCAGGTCCACCGGCCCAGATGTTCTTGGAAAAAAAGGACGGCCAGTATCGCGGTCGCGGTGGTTTCCAGATTCAGCCACATCGAGACGGAGGCCGCTTGTGAAAAACGAAGCCCCAACAGCAGGAGTACGGGGCCGATGATTCCGCCGCAGAGAATCGCGCCTGATAGCATGAGGCGATTGCGGGCATTGGCGGGAAGTGTGGGGTTGCGCCGCCACCACTGGCGGGACATGTAGGGCGTCAGGAAGAGAGCCGCGCCAAGGTACAGCAAACCGGCGAGTTGGTTTTCCTGTAATCCCTGGAGCAGGCTCTTGGAGAACGGCGTGGCCATGCCAAACAGGCCGGCGGCCGCCAAGGCCAGTATAATAGCGCGCAGTTTCATGTTCCGTTACCCTGTTTCCAGAAACCCGGTATTTCAAGAGTTATCCTTCTATACTATACAATGATGTATTCATCATTATGAACTGTCTGAACTCAAAGTATATGGATTGGAAAGATACGTTATATGAAGAAGCTTCATCTGTTGTGCAACGCGCACTTGGACCCGGTTTGGATGTGGGAGTGGGAGGAAGGGGCGGCGGAGGCGTTGTCCACGTTTCGCACGGCGGCGGACCTGTGTGAGGAATTCGATGGTTTTGTCTTTAATCATAATGAGGTGACGCTGTATGCCTATGTGGAGGAATACGAGCCGGAACTGTTCAAGCGCATTCAGCGGCTGGTGAAGGCGGGGAAGTGGCACATCATGGGCGGATGGTACCTGCAGCCGGATTGCAATATGCCGAGCGGGGAGTCGTTTGTGCGGCAGATGTTGATTGGCAAACTGTATTTCAAGGAGAAGTTTGGCGTGGAGCCCACCACGGCGATTAATTTCGATCCGTTTGGGCATTCGCGCGGGCTGGTGCAGATTATCAAGAAAGCCGGATACGACTCGTATCTCTTCGGGCGGCCGCACGAGGAGATCTTTCCCTTGCCGCCGGATGGATTTATCTGGGTGGGGTTCGACGGTTCGGAAATCGCCGCGCACCGCTTTATCGGCTGGTACAATTCGTGGCTGGGCAAGGCCCGGGAAAAAGCGGAAGAATGGCTGAAGAACAATCCGGAACGCGAGATTGGGATTATGCTCTGGGGCGTGGGCAATCACGGGGGCGGACCTTCCCGGAAAGACTTGAACGATTTGCGCGCGCTGATGCAGGAAACCCCGGCCCCGTTAATTGTGCATTCCACGCCGGAAGCCTATTTCGAGGAAATGGCGGCCAGCGGCATAGAACGGCCCCGGCTGGAACGCGACCTGAATTCGTGGGCACCCGGCTGCTATACCTCGCAAGTACGGCTGAAGCAGAAGCACCGCCTGCTGGAAAACGAGCTGTACCGGGTGGAGAAGATGGTGTCCAATGCGGCATTGCAGGGCTTGATGGACTATCCGCAGGAACGCATCCATGACGCCTTGCGTGATTTATTGAATGCGGAGTTCCATGACATCCTGCCCGGGTCGTCCATTCAGGCGGTGGAGGATGCCGGATTGCGTTTGCTCGATCACGGGCTGGAAATCATATCGCGCATTAGGGCGGGCGCTTTTTTCGCCCTGGCCAGCGGACAACCCAAGGCGAACGAAGGCGAGGTGCCCATCCTGGCCTATAATCCGCATCCGTTCCCGGTGGAAGGCATATTTGAATGCGAATTCAACCTTCCCGATCAGAATTTCAACGGATTCATTGCGCCGGCGGTGCGGTTGAACGGCGCGCCACTTCTCTGTCAGACGGAAAAGGAGGTCAGCAATGTGGGGGTGGACTGGCGCAAGCATGTGGTCTTCCGCGCCACCTTGCAGCCGTCGCAGATGAACCGTTTCGATTGCACAACCGAAACTCGGCTGGACACTCCTCCAAAACCAACGCTTCAGGCACGGGACGGGAAATATGTCATTACCAATGGGGTATTGGAGGCGGTGGTGAATTGTAAAACCGGATTGCTGGACCGGTATGCGGTGAATGGCGTGAATTATGTCGGGGAAAACGCTTTTCTGCCGCGCGTGTTCAAGGATGATCCTGATCCGTGGAGTTCCATCGCCCTTAAATATCGTGACCTTGCCGGTGCGTTCACGTGCATGACGCCGGAAGGCGCGGCCCGGATTTCCGGCCTCAAGAACACCGGCTTGCCCGCGGTACGTGTGGTGGAAGAGGGCGCGGTGCGCACCGTGATAGAATCCATCATGGAATATGGCGATTCGTTCCTTGTATTGACTTACAAGTTCCCGAAGCAAGGGACCGAAACGGAAATCCATGTCCGCGTGCACTGGAATGAAAAAGACGCCCTGTTGAAGCTGGCGGTTCCGTTTGCGTTTTCGAAGGCGCGCTATCTGGGCCAGGTGGCGTTTGGCCGCGACGATCTCACGCCGTATGACCGGGAGGTGGTGGCGCAAAAATGGGTGGCGATAGTTTCTGAGGAGGAACAGGCCGCGCTCACCTGCATCAACGACGGCAGCTATGGATCGGATTTTGTGGAGAATGAAATGCGCTTGACCCTGTTGCGCGGCCCCGCCTATTCCTGCCTTCCCATTGGCGAGCATCCGTTGTTGCGCGATGATGCCTACACCCCCCGCATCGATCAGGGCGAGCGGCAGTTCCGGTTCTGGCTCAATGCCGGACCGAAAGATGCCCGTCTTGATGCCGTGGATCGCGAAGCCTTGGCGCACAATGAAAAACCGTTCCTGCTTTCATTCTATCCCTCCGGCGCGGGGGATGCGCCGCTGCCGGGCATTGTATTGAAGGATGAGGTGGTGCAACTGGTGGCATTCAAGAAAGCGGAACGCTCCGAGCACTATATTGTACGGTTGTTTGAGCCCACGGGAACGGCGAGGACCACCGTGTTGAGCATCCCCGCGCTCGGGTTGGAACAGGAACTCCGGCTGGGCGCGTTCGAGGTAAAAACCCTCCGTGTGGAGGCCGGCTCAAACAGCGTCTCTGAAACAGGTCTCTTGGAAAGGCCCGGCGCCGTATAGCCGCAGCCCAGGGCCTATGCCGCGCACGTCGTTATTGGTTCACGGCGCTGCACAGGCCCTCCCGGGTCCCTGGGAGCAGTTCCACAAACGCGTAGCCCACCGTTTCCCCCGCATCATTCTTGATCGCCGCCATAATCTCGAAATATTTCAAATTGAACTGCCCATCCGTCAACGGTTCTATGGTGTAATGCTGTTCCTTGATGCCGGGCAGGGTGAGGTCCCAGCCAAACGAATAGCACGCGCCATCCGCCTCGATATGGCCGGTGGGCGTATATTCATATTCCATCAACCGGCTGGAATTGCCTTGTGCGTCCACATAGGTTCCGTCTTGATAAGGATGTTGCGGGAAGGAAAAGAGCATGACTTCCTCATTGTCAAAGAATCGAAGTGAAAACCATTCCCATGACGAGGCATCGGTGTCGGTCATCCGGTAGGGCCCCCACTGGCGGTCAAACCAGGATTTGCCCGTGACAGTCAACGTTTTGCAGTCGCCGTTGGGCTGTCGCAGCCGGAGCGTGCCCGAAGTTGGCATGTTCGTGTAGGAATAATAGACGGTGCGCTGAACCGGATCCTCAGGAAGCCCCATCACCAGCACGCCCTCATCGCCATGCCATACCGCGTCTTTGGCGAAGTCGAACCGGAGATCGAGCGCGGCGCGGTTTATCCTCGCGGTCATCTGCATTCCATTGTTACTGCGTTCCAATAGGGCATGCGGCTGAAATGAAACCCTATCCGCGTCAGCATACACCCGGCACCCCGCCACGCCAAACCAAAACTGCATGAAATGTTCGCCGGTGCGGAGGTTCGTAACAGTGACTTGGAGGGCATACACCGGGATTCTTGTCAATTTCCGGATATTGAACTGGGTATATTGGAACGCGTACACATCCGAAGGATTCGCGGCGTCTTCAAGATATCCCGTGACATACCACCATCCGTTGACGCCTTCATGGGGGGGGAACTCGTCCGCGAACGTTCCATGCGTTTCCTGGCGGTACGGCACAGGTTTGTCATTACACCCCGAAAGGCAAAACACACTTGCCATCAGAAGCAACATTGCGCAGCACCTCGTTGGATTCTTCATGGCCCTTCCTTTCCTGTGGTTTGGATTCCGCGGAACCCGTTCATACGCCCGTTGTGCCGCCGCGCCTTCGGACCCAAACCGGTACTTGCGCACCGAGCCTGGTTGGCCGGGGCGGTCCTAAACGTTTATATAGGTGTTGACGCGAATTGTCAAGGGGGCGCGTGAAAAAATCCCCGGAATCCTCCCCTGCCACAACCGGCAGGCTTTTATTCTTCCCCTGAAACGGGCTATTCTTCAGGGGAGCACGACACAAAAACTGCAACCGTGTGGAGAATCGGGATGTTTACCATGGCCATGGCGGCATGTATTGCAATGACAGGTCAGGGCGCGACGGTGTGGCTAAATGCCTATGCGATGAACCCGGAGGGGATTTCCCTGCCGGAAAAAGGCGCGTATGCGATCTGGGCATGGGGCCTGGTGGATCATCCCTCGTCCATCATCGTGAATGGGCAAACCTTTCCCCTCGTCCGAGAGAAGGAGAAGGATAAGCCGGAGTATGTATGGATAAAAGCCGGGGACATCACACTCCATGAAGAAAAAGCCGTAATCAGCGCGGGAGAAGGCGTGATGATGGCGGCATTGAGCACGGCCCCGCAATTCGATCCCGCCAAGGCCCTGGGCGATATGCGGGTGTTCAACCAACCGCGCGCGGTAAAGGACCGCCGCGCCACATGTACTCGGCATACCGACACAGTGTTCGTCATGCCCCATTTCGACACCAAGGAAGCGTGGGAATCGTTTGCCGGCAAACTGCGGCGGCGGATATTGCTTTCGTCGGGATTGCTGCCCCTGCCCGAAAAGACGCCGCTGAAGGCCAAGGTGTTTGACAAGACCGCGCATGACGACTATACCGTGGAGAAGGTGCATTTCGAGGCCCGGCCCGGATTCCTCGTGACCGGAAATCTCTACCGGCCCCTTGGGAAAGGCCCCTTTCCCGGCGTGGTGTGCCCCCATGGCCATTGGGAGAAGGGCCGCCTGCAAAATGATGCGTCGTGTTCCGTGCCGGGACGGTGCATCACCCTCGCGCGCATGGGCATCGTGGCCTTCAGCTACGACATGATCGGCTATGTGGACAGCCTTCAATTCACGCATAATTGGGGTGGTGAACGCGAGAAGCTCTGGGCGCTCCATCCCTTTGCCATGCAGTTGTGGTCCAGTATCCGCGCGGTGGATTTCATCACAAGCCTTCCCGAGGTGGACCCGCAACGCATCGGCTGCACCGGTGCGTCCGGGGGGGGTACGCAAACCTTCGCCCTGACCGCCGTGGACCCCCGTATCACCGCCGCGGCCCCCGTGAACATGATCTCAAGCACCATGCAGGGGGGGTGCCTGTGCGAGAACGCTCCGATTATCCGTTTATGCAACTCGAATATGGAGATTGGCGCGCTCATGGCCCCCAAGCCGTTGCTGATGATCTCGGCCACCGGCGATTGGACCCGCGAGACGCAGCATGTGGAATATCCCTCGATTCGCGGAATCTATACATTGTTTGGCGCGGAAGACCGTGTGCACACCGTGATGGTGGACGCCGATCACAATTACAACAAGGAAAGCCGCGAGGCCATGTACCGGTTCTTCGGGAAATGGCTGCTCGGCGGGGATCAGTGGGTGAATTTCAACGAACCGGCCTTTACCATGGAGGAAACGGCCAAACTGCGCGTTTTCAAAGACAAGAAGGACGTAACAAAATATCCTTCGCGGGGAAAAATTCTAGAATCCATCGTCACAGATACCCGAAAAAAGTGGGACCGGATATTGCCCCAACGATCGGAGGAACTGGAGCCGTTCCGGAAGGAATTCGGCGATGTCTTGCCGCTCGTGACCGGCACGGAGATTCCCGCCGCCAATGACTTGGCCCTCGAGCGCGTTTCACGGGAGGAACGGAGAGACAAGGGCTATGTGCTGGAACGATGGATACTCGGACGCGCGGCGGCGGGCGATGCCATTCCCGCCCTCTTGTACCGTTCGTATGCCTCCGCTTCCCAAGATGCGGTGTTGGTGGTGCATGGCAAGGGCAAAGCAGCGCTGGCGGACGGCATCGAAGGCGGTCCCGGCGCGTTGGTCAAGGGGCTTATCGAACGGGACAAGGCCGTCCTGTGCATAGATGCCTTCTTGCTGGGCGAGCACAACACCCCGGGCAAGCGTGCCGAACGCCTGAAGGCGGGTACGTTTATGGACACGTTCCAACCCACGGATACCGATTGCCGCATCCAGGATATATTGACAGCATTGGCCTTCCTCCGCGCCCGGCGCGACATGACCGGCCGGGTAAATCTCATCGGCCTCGAAGAGGCGGGCCTATGGTGCTTGTTCGCGAGTGCGATAGACGGCCGGATTCCGGTCACCGTGGCGGACCTGAATGCCTTCCCGCTGGACAACGACGAAGCATGGGCAAAGGAGTACTACATCCCCTGTATCCGGAGCATCGGCGATGTGCGCACCGCCGCCGCCCTCATCGCCCCCCGGTCCCTGCTGGTGATGAATGCGGAACCATCGGAAAAAGCCTTGGGACCTTGGGCAAAGACGGAGCGCGCCCTGCTGGACACCCCCGCGCTCGTAGAAGCCTTGAAGTGAAGGTGAAGATAATGATGGATACTGAACCCTCTCGGAAGCCCGTTGTGGACCGGCTGCTGCACATTTCCGATCTCCACTTTTGGGAAATTGTGCGCAATCCCCTCAAATTGATGAGCAAGCGCTTCCTTGGAAATCTGAATGTAATTTTTCACCGCCGCCACGAGTTTGATCCCAACAGGGCACAACCCTGCGCGCAACAATTGGCTGCGGCGGGCGTTCCAACCGTCTTTGCTGGAGGCGATTTCACCTCCACCGCCATGGACGGAGAATTCGCCCAGGCCGCCGAATACCTGCGCTTACTGAAACGCCTGGGCATGCAGGTCATTGTAACCCCCGGCAATCATGACGTTTACACCTTCGAGGCGGCACGAAAACACCGCTTTGAACACTATTTCAAGGAATTCCTTCCCGAATCGGGATACCCCGCCCTGTATAGCCTTCCCGGCGGCACCCCGTTCATCGTCCTCGATGTGGCGCGTCCCAACATATTAACCTCCCGGGGCGAGGTTTCCGGGAAAATCTTGATTAAGACCGCCGAACTCCTTGCGGGGATTTCCGCCCCCCGTATTCTCGTTGGAGGACATTTTCCCATTTTGCACATAACCTCCGAATATCATTCCCACTGGTCCCGCCAACTGCTGAATGCCCGGCCACTTCGGGAACTATTAGGCACCTGCGGGAAGCAGGTGCTTTACGTGTCCGGGCATGTCCATAGACAAAGCCTGACTGTGGACGCAGAGCATTCATCCCTTACGCATCTAACCACTTCCGCGTTTTTTAGCCGGGGCAAACAAGGGGCGCAAGAAGGGGGATTCTCCGAAATAATGATTTCCACGGACGGCTTTCAGGTCAAGCGTCACACCTTCTCCGGGTAAAAGAAGGCTTTAGCAATTTTTTACAGTATTTCCGCTTGGGATACCGGAAGCCTGAAACTTGCAAATCCATAAAAAATGGGGTATGATGTGTCCCGGTCGTTTGAATTCAAGAAATTCTATCAAAACAGTAAGGTGTAAGAAACTGTGGAAACGAAGCAATCCTTTAGCACATCCGAAGTAGCCAAGTATTGCCATGTAACCGCGGATACCATCCGCAAATGGGCCGAAGCCGGCCGCATTCATGTCTTCAAAACCCCGGGCGGGCATCGCAGAATCCGCCGGGAAGATTTGTTGCGCTTCCTCAAGGACAACAGTATTCCGGTGCATGAGGACCTGGGCAATTCCGGCGTGAAGATGCTGGTGGTGGACGATGAGAAAGCGGTGATTTCCGTGATTCGCAGGTTTCTCGAACGGGCGCAGACCCCCTTCCAGATTGAAGTGGCCATGGACGGGTACGATGCCGGCCATGAAGTCGCCACCTTCAAGCCCGACGTGATTTTCCTGGATTTACGCCTTCCCGGCATAGACGGATTCGAGGTGTGCCGCCGCATCAAGTCCAATCCCGACTCCTCCAGCACGCGCATCATCGCCATGACCGGATACTACGAAGGCGACGTCGCCCAGCGGGTGATAGAACTCGGCGCCTCCATGCTGATTCAAAAACCGTTCACGCCGGACGACCTCCGGCGCGCCCTGGCCAAAGTCGGCGTCGAAGTCAGCTAAACATCGATAGTGCAGCCTCCAACAACACCTGTGGTACCCGGGTGTTGTTTTGTTTTTTCGCGGACAAGTTGCATTGGGGCGCGTCCATTTGCTAGGATACCTGCGTATTGACGACTGCGCGTCGTAGACCGCCGGCGGCCGAAAGGCCTTAAAATTCGCCTGCCGAGACCGCGGGAGCCGTGGAACGTGCTGTGAACCTCCTCGTCCCGTGCTGTCTGAACAGCGGCGCGGGACGTTTTGTTTTTTACGTACGGAAACCTGCCTGGAAGGAGGTGAGTGCCATTGCCAACGCAAGATAAAATCAAGGCTGTCGAAGAGTTTAAGAACAAACTCGCCAACAGCGAAGTGGCCATAGCCACAACGTACATTGGAATTAATGTCGCCAAAGTAACGGATCTGCGCAACAAGATGCGCGATGCCGGGATTGATTTCAAGGTGTACAAAAACACCCTCGCCCGGCTGGCCCTGCGCGATGCGGGCGTGGAAAAGGCGGCGGACTTCATGACCGGCCCGACCGCATGGGCGTTCTCGAAAGACCCGGTCGCCCCGGCGAAGATTCTGAAACAATGCGCCAATGAGATTAAATTCGTCTCCATGGTGGGCGGCGTGCTCGACGGGAAAGTGGTCAACAAGGAGCAATTGATTGCCCTGGCCTCGTTGCCGCCGCGCGAAGTATTGCTTGCCCAGGTGGTGGGCACCATTGCCGCGCCGTTGAGCCAATTTGTCGGCGTGCTCAACGCGCTTCCGCGCAATCTGGTCAATGTGCTCGATCAGATTCGCAAACAAAAAGAAGAAGCAGGCGCCCAGGCGGCCTAATCCGGCCCCATGCGTCACAACGTAAACTGTTAAACAACCGGTTTCGGAGGAAATACGAACCATGTCAGAGAAACTCGACAGCATTATCAACAGCATCGCGGAATTGTCCGTGCTCGAACTTAGCGAACTCGTCAAGGCCCTCGAAGAGAAGTTTGGCGTGTCCGCGGCGGCCCCGATGGCGATGATGGCCATGCCGGCGGCGGGCGGCGGCGAAGGCGGAGCCAAAGCCGAAGACGAAGGCCCCACCTCGTTCGACGTCATCTTGAAGGAACACGGCTCGCAGAAGATCGCCGTCATCAAGATCGTCAAGGACATCGCGGGTTTGGGCCTGAAAGAAGCCAAAGACCTTGTGGACGGCGCCCCGAAGGCCGTCAAACAAGCCGTACCCATCGAAGAAGCCAACAAACTCAAAGAACAGCTCGAAGCGGCCGGCGCCGTTGTCGAAGTCAAGGGCGTTGCGTAATTCCGCAGTTTGCCCCTCCCGCGGCCAATCCTGTGCCCAACACCGGATTGGCCGCATTTTTTTAGGTGCAGGGATCGCAAAAGTAGTGTGGCATAGCCGCGATAAAAGGATAATAGGACCTATAGGACGTATAGGCCCCATAAGACACCATACCCGGTGCGCACGGCGCACTCTATGAGGAATTTTTTAATTAGCGCGGTCTTTTCGTATATTTACAGACATACTGTTGGAGAATTTCACCAAAAGAACGGGAGCCGTTATGGCACAAGCAGCACAACTTATTCCATCCTCAAGCAAGGTGGCGGTGGTTCGCTGCCCGGAGTATGATGAAAAGACAGTGTTTGAGGCGGTGGGGCGGGGATTGTCGCTGCTAGGGGGCGCGCTGCAGTTTGTTAAAAGCGGGGAGCGGATTCTACTGAAGCCGAATATGCTGGTGGGTACGGCGCCGGAGAAGGCGGTGACGACACATCCGGCGGTGTTCAAGGCGGTGGCGCGGCATCTGCAGGAACAGGGCGTAAAATTGACGTATGGGGATTCCCCGGGATTCGGGCGTCCGGATTCGGTGGCGAGGAAATGCGGGCTAGGCGCTATCGCAAAGGAATTGGGGATCCCGTTGGCGGATTTTATATCAGACGTCACCGTGTCGTTTCCGGAGGGGCGGCTGATCAAGCAGTTCA
Source organism: uncultured Nitrospirales bacterium (assembly GCA_964474205.1). GTDB lineage: Bacteria > Hydrogenedentota > Hydrogenedentia > Hydrogenedentales > CAILVY01 > CAILVY01. Next base: position 28,477 of record CAYYRW010000015.1, read on the forward strand.
CGCTCGCCAACGGTGTATTGGAATGTGACGGCATAGTATCGATTCCCAAGATGAAAACCCATGCTTTGACGCGGATGACGGGCGCGGTGAAGATTCATTTCGGGTGCATCCCGGGGATGCTGAAGGGAGAGTTTCATGCGCGGATGCCGGACATGGACCGGTTCGCGCAAATGCTGGTGGACTTGACGCGCTTCCTGCATCCCCGGTTGTATGTCATGGACGGCGTGGTGGCGATGGAGGGGAATGGCCCCCGCAGCGGGACGCCGCGTTCCATGCAGGTGCTGTTGATGTCCGCCGATCCGGTGGCGATGGATGCGGTGGCCTGCCGGATGATGGCGCTCGATCCTTCACTCGTGCCCACGAACGTCTGGGGAGAGGAACTGGGGCTCGGAGCCTATACCCATGTCGAGGTCGTGGGAGACCCGGTGGCTTCCTTTGTGGTGAAAGATTTTAAGGTGAACCGGAGCACGGGGTCGACCACTGGCAGCATGAACAGTACACTTGCCCGTATCGTGCGGAACCGGGTGGTGCCGCGCCCGGTGATTGATGCGGAGAAGTGCACCCGCTGCGGGACATGCGTCAAGGTGTGCCCGGTGACGCCGAAAGCGGTGGATTTTCAAGCGCGGAAAACAGGCGCGCCGCCGGTGCATGTGTATTCACGGTGCATCCGGTGTTACTGCTGCCAGGAGATGTGCCCGGAAAGCGCGATATCCGTGAGCACGCCGTTGTTGGGGCGATTGGTGCACCGGTAGAAACAAGCGGGAGGAAGGGAGAAGTGAGGGCGCCGCGGGGGCGCGCGAAACGTTCACGGCTGGATGATGCCACGACGAAGTGTGCTATACTGTGCATCGCTGGAAGCGGAATACCGAAGGGTGGTGACCTATGCGGGAGTACTGGTATGACGAATGAAGAGGCGAAGGAACTCTATCAGCAGGCAGTGGCGCATATGGAGGGGGGGCGCTTTGTGGAAGCGCTGTCCGAATTTGACCAACTGGACGCGGACCGCCCGAACAGCCGCCATGTGACGTATTACCGGGGGCGGTGCCTGGCGGAAATGGGCCGTCTGGCGGAAGCGCGGGAATGTTATCAGCGCATCGAGCATAAGATGGAAAAAGAGCGGCTGGATGAACTGCGGGACATCATTGCGAACAAGCAAATGGAGATAAAGACGTCCACCCAGGCCTCCACGCCCGTACCCGGGGCCGCGACAACGCAAGCGCCAGAGGAGAACGGCCCCAGCACGTTTATCATTGAATCGGTGTTTCCGGTGGCCATGGAGCAGACAACCGTCACCGGGCGGGTGAAAAGTGGATTGTTCCGGGTGGGCGATGCGCTGACCCTGGTGTCGCCCTCGGGCATTCCGGTGCTGGCGCCGATCCTGCGCATCGGCACGGCGGAAATGCCGTTGAATTTGGTGCGGGCGGGACAAAACGCCGTGCTGCTGCTGCGCACGGAATCCAGCCATGTGGTGCCGGGATCGGTAGCGACGGCGGAGGTGCAGGAAGATTCGTATGCCAAAACGATGGTGGTGTCCACGGACACGCCCAAGGCCACCGTGCGGGAAAGTGCGCCGGAACTGTCGGAAGTGGAACGGCTGGTAAAGCGGGGCAAGTTCGACGAGGCCAAGCCGTTGCTGGAGGCGTACCTGCGGGACAATGCGCGAAGCGTGACCGCCCACCGGCTGTTGTCGCGGATACATTTGGACGCGGGGCCGCCGGTGCGTGATCCGAAAAAGGCGCTGGAGGCCATCCGGGCCGCGTATGAGTTGGGCGGCGCGGAGGACCCTGCGGTAATTTACACGCTGGCGGAATGCCTGGCGGCGAATAATGAGGCGGCGCAGGGATTGCGTTTCCTGGAGCGGCTGCACGGGGCAAACCTGCCGCTGGAAGCGCGGACGGCGCTCGCGCAGCGGATTCACGAGTTCCGCGCGCAACATGGCTTGGGGCATGTGTGGGAGTTCGCGGATCAATACGGCGAAGTGGTGTTTGAAGCGGCCACGCCGCAGGATATTGCAAAGGCGCTGCGGGGCGGGGTGTTGTCCAAAGAAAGCAAATGCCGCCGGGATCGGATTGGAGAGTGGCGTGCGCTGGAAGCGGCGCTTGCCCCGGAGTACCCGGAAATTGCGGCACTGTTCAAGCCTCCCACCCAATCCAACAACCTGATGTGGCCCATCCTGATTGCGGTTCTGTCGGTGGCGGTGGTTATTGCCGTGATCGCACTGCTGTTTCGCTGACCGGTTTGAGCGGAGTCCACGGCCATGCAGCTTACCCAGAAACAAGAATCGCTCATCGCCCGCTATTTGCGCGATGTAATCGATCAAATGGACGAGTCGTTGCCGGAGCATATCCGGGAACGGGGCATGACACGCCTGGAGGCCCGGATTCGCCGTGAACTTGCCGCACGCTCCGGTGATGCGCCGGGGGAGGCCGATGTGCGGGAAGTGTTGGACCGGCTCGGGGAACCGGTGCATCAGGCGGCGGCCATTCACGCCATGCATTCAGCCTCGGGCGGCATTCGGCTTGCGCGGGAGAACCGGGTATGGCTGGGGGTCTGCGGAGGGATAGCCGAGCAGCTTGAGGTTCCACCCTGGGCGGTTCGGGTGTTGGCCTTTGCGCTGGGGCTGGCCACGGGGCCGCTGGCACTTTTTACCTATCTTGGGGTGTATGTGTGGCTGTATTTGCGCGGTGATTCCGAGGAGCCGCCCATCCGCAAGGGGCTGGTGGCGTGGCGAAGCGCCAGCGCGTTGATGATTGTCGTGGCGTTAAATGCGGGGTCCAATTATGCCCTGCGGCTGATCTATCTCATTCACGAGAAGTATCTCCAGCGTCCGCGGCCTGAATTGGGAGACTGGGGATGGCTGGAATCGCGGACGGGGGAAATGTGCTTTTATGCGCTGATTATTTGCGTTCCCATGGCACTGTTGAGCGCCATGCCGGTGTCTGAAGCCTGGGGATACACCCTGAAACGGTTCTCGCAGGCGCTGTTGGCACTGTATGCCATCCTGCTGTCCTTCGGCCTCGCCTCGGTGATCGTGGGGCTGATCATGAACTTCGTGCATGAGTTCACCTAAGCCCGTGCCCGTCCGGCTTCGCTGGTAGCGGCACGGACCGCGTTACGCGGTGGACAACACCGCCATGGAACGGGGTTCGAGCGTCATGGCGCCGGCAGGGGTGGCGCCCAATTCATAAAAGGGCACTATATCACCGGGAGACGGCAGGGCGGTGTTAATCCGGACATACCAGCGTCCCGGGGGCAGCGTAAAAACGACTTCTTTGCTGGTGTTGTTGAACATCAGGTAAAGCCCCACATCACGGTTTTCCTTGGGATGGATGCGGCAGGCGAGCGGGGTATCGGATGCGCTCCAATCCACACTGCCGCCTTCGGGATCAAACCAAAGGAGATCGGTGGCTTCGGACGGAATGCCCTCGGCTTCCCCCCGAAAATATTTACAACGCATGAAAACCGGATTACGGCTGCGGAAGGCCACCATTTCTTTGGCGAAGCGCATGAGTTCCCGGTTCTTTTCGAGCAGCGCCCAGTCGTACCAGGAAATCTCGTTGTCCTGGCAATAGGCATTGTTGTTGCCCTTCTGGGTGCGCCCGAATTCATCCCCGCCGAGGAGCATGGGAACACCAAGAGACAGGAACAGGGTGGCCAGAAAATTTTTCTGCATACGCAGGCGCAACGCATTGATTTCCGGGTCCTCCGTGTCCCCTTCGGCCCCGCAGTTGAAACTGATATTATCGTCCATGCCGTCGCGGTTGTTCTCGCCGTTGGCCTCATTGTGCTTGTGGTTGTAGGAAACCAGATCGCGAAGGGTGAATCCGTCATGGCAGGTGATGAAATTAACGCTGTGTTCGGGGGTGCGTCCGGTATTCTGATAGAGATCGGAACTGCCCGTGATGCGCGAGGCAAAGGTGCCGCGCGTGCCCGGATCGCCCCGCCAGTAGCGGCGGACATCGTCCCGGTATTGGCCGTTCCATTCCGCCCAGCGAACCCCGCCGAAGGAGCCGACTTGATAGGCCCCGCCGGCGTCCCAGGCCTCGGCGATCAGTTTGATGTCGCGGAGCACGGGGTCTTCGGAAATGCGCCGCACCAGCGGCGGGTCGTGCAATACATTGCCATATTGATCCCGCCCGAGGATGGAGGCCAAGTCAAAGCGGAAACCATCGATGTGCATGACGGCGACCCAATAGCGGAGGCAGTCCAGAATGAAATCATGGACCAGCGGATGGTTGCAGTTCACGGTGTTGCCGCACCCGGAATAGTTGAGATAGGCCCCGTCCTTGAGCAGGTAATAGATGGCGTTGTCGATGCCGCGGAAACAGAGGGAGGGGCCTCGTTCATCGCCTTCGGAGGTATGATTGAAGACAACATCCAGGATAAGCTCGATTCCGGCGTAGTGCAGCGCGTGCACCATGTTGCGGAATTCTTCCAGATGTTCAAGGCTGATGGCGCTGCATGCATAGCGCCCGGAGGGCGCGAAGAAGCCGATGTTGTTATACCCCCAGTAGTTGGAGAGTTCTTCCCCCGTAACTAGGCTGCAGCGTCCGAGCAGGTTTTCCCCAAATTCCTGGATGGGTAATAACTCGACCGCGTTCACGCCGAGTTCGAGGAGGTGGGGGATTTTTTCTATAAGCCCTTGATAGGTGCCGGGATGCTGAACGTTGGATGAAGCGTGTTTGGTGAATCCGCGCACATGTGTTTCGTAAATAATGGTTTCTTTTAAGGGTATGCTGGGGTGCTGGTCGTCGGTCCAGTCCATGTCATCATGAACGGTGACGCATTTGAGGGTGCCTTTGTGGACGTCTCCGACCATGGCCTTTCCATACGGATCCAAGAGATAGACATTGGGATTGAAACGGTGGCCCTTCCGGGGTTCAAAGGGACCGTCCATCCGGTATTTATAATAGATGCCCGCGCGCAGCCCTTTGACGTAGATGGACCAAACATCACCAATGCGGTGTTTTTGCGGGTCGAATTCATACTCCCACGCCGGTTGCATGTCTTCGATCCGGTCGAACAAGGCGAGCCAGACACGGGTGGCGTGCCGTGAGAACACGGTGAAGCGGACCCCCTCCTCATAAACCGCCGTCCCCATGGGATACGGCCGGCCCGGTATTACCTGTAAAGCATCATACTCCATGCCATCATTATTCCCTTATGCGGTTGCGTGATCAAGAATGCGGAGCATCCACGCCACGTTTTTTACAATATGCGCGCCGGTTACCGTGGGGAAACCATGCAGGCTGCCGCGAATCAGCAGGCGCATCATGTCGGGTTGTTCCATGACAAGTTCCCCGGCGGCGATGCGGGCGCAAAAGGCGCCTTCCGCGTCGCGGGCCGCGTCCACTTGAAACGTGCAGTCATTAAAGGTGAAGCGCCGGATATTGGGCGGGTCCTCGGTCCGGTTGCGGGTATAAAACTCACAGGCAACAACGGAACCCGCGCCGGTGTGAAGGGTCAAGGAAGCGCCGGCCTCATAGCCGGAAAAACGGGTGCGGAGGGTGTTCCAGAGGGGTTCGGCGTCCGGGAACCATGCCAGAATCACGCTCAGGATGTGGGGGGCGAGGTCGGTCCAAATCCGCACCGGGTCTCCCGGGCGGCCTTTCGCCGGGGCTTCGAGATGCCCGCGATAAAACGTGATGGGTTTATCTTGGCGGAGTGTTTTCCACAGCGCTTGAAAAAAAGGGGTTCCGGCGGAGTATTGCGTGCATACCCCCAATTGCCGCCCCTGGTATTGGGCGAGCCCGATGAGGTCCTGCGCCTGAGCCAAGAGGAGTTCATGGGCCGCCCACGGGTCATACACAAAGGGTTTTTCACAAAGCACATGGCACCCTGATTCCAAGGCCCGGAGGACATGCTCGGCGTGCAGGGGCGCCGGGGAACAGACATCCACAAAATCCGGGCGCTCTTTTTCCAGCATGGTTTGGATATCCGCATATCCTGTCCCGCGAAACCCCATCGTCTGTTCCAACTGCGCCTGGGTAAGCGCGACCGATTCCGGCGACGTGCCGGCGAAAGCGCACACCTCGGCCCCTTCCAGCCGCCACCAATTCGCATGGTGCCGGCCAATGCCGCTGGCGCCTATCACCGCTACCCGCGCCGCCATGGCTCTTCGTCCTCGTTCGAGGCACCCCCTTTCCACGCGTCCGGGTCCTCCGTCACGTCATCCCAGGAGAACACCTGGACGCCCATCGCCTCTTCCTCCGCCTCTTCCGCTTCCATCCGCGCGATGATCCGCTTTCCCGAACGGCGTTTTCGGAAATAGGCGATAATCAGCAAGAACGCGGCGGGGGTGAAGAACGATCCCGAGGCGATACCGGCTATCAACGCAACATACCAGAGCGAACGCTGGTAGGCGTCCCAGAACTCCATGGGGGACAGGCCGGCGTAATGCCGCAAGGCATCCGGAAATTCCATTTCCTTTGCCCCCAGCACCACCTTCCAGAATGTTTCTTCGCCAATTTGCTTGCGCAAATACCGGGTCATGGACAGGGCCTGGGCATAGGCGTCGCCGAACTCCATTTCATCGCCCGGGGCCATGAAGGCATACTCCAGGCGGCGGTATTCAATCAGGCGGCGGCTCATGAACAGGCGCGCCATTACAAACAGGCTGTCCCAGTAATATTCATTGGCAAGGCTCATGGCGATGCCTTCGTTCAGCCAGGGCGGCAGGGCATCGGGATTGGTATTGCGGTAGAGAAGCACATGGACCAGTTCATGGCGCAGTGTGCCCCGGTAGTCGTAATCGCCGTTGCGCAAATGGGGCGCCTTCACAACAATCAGCCCCTGGCGCGGTTTGGCGATGCCCATCACGGAAATCTGGGAGAAGCGGCTGGCATTGCGCGTGAATTCCTCGAACGTGTGGGCGATAATCACCCGGATGGGGGCTTCCCCCGCCGGGAGGCGCTTATGAAATTCGTCAATGGCCTGGATAAGCACATCCATGGCAAGTTGCGCCGCGCCGAGATCGTCCGCCTGATACTCGATGCGCACCCTATCCTGGGCCAATACGCCGGCCTGGGCCGCAGGGGCCATCCCTGCCACCGCTAAAAGAACACCTATGTATAAAAGACCGCGCATGGAAAAATCATACCCGGGCGTAACGCCCATCCGCGAACAGGGACTGTTCCGGCGGCTTACCGTTGAGTCCGGTTGGACACCTATCCCGTTGTTCGATATGAAGCACTCCGGCTCTTCTCCGAACCGCTTCCGTTGGTTCTTATCATTCATACGGCGGCGGGCCGCCGCTTGTTCAGCACGCCACCGACTGCTCTTCAGGCTCTTCCGCCAGACCGAGCTGATCCATTTTGTATTTCAAAATACGCCGCGTGGTGCCGAGGATTTCCGCCGCGCGCGACTGCACATTATTGCTGCGCTTGAGCGCCCGCTCGATCAAGTACCGTTCGAGCCGCGCCGTGGCCTCATGGAGGGGGAATCCATCCAATTCCTCGAGCCGGTTGATCACTTCCATGTTGCCCGAGGGAAGAATGCCGTCCAGCAATTCGGGACGGATTCTCTTTTCCTGACTATGACACACCAACAGCCGCTCGATCATGTTCTCCATTTCCCGGATATTGCCCGGCCACTCGTAAGACATCAACCGCGCCATGGCCGCCGGGGCGAATTCCCGGACCTTGGAATTCACGCGCGGCCCGTGTTTGGCGATGAAATGCTCGGCCAGCCTCGGAATATCCTCGCGGCGCTTGCGCAACGGCGGCATCTCCAATGGGATCACATTGATGCGGTAGAACAAATCCTCGCGGAACAGCCGTTCTTCAATGGCTTTCGTGAAGTTGCGGTTGGTGGCGCAAATGAAGCGGACATCCACCTCGATCTGCTTCGCGCCGCCCACGGGGTAAAAGCATCCATCCTGCAACACCCGCAATAACGTGGCTTGCGCGCTCAAGGGCATCTCGCCGATTTCGTCCAGGAACAGGGTGCCGCCGTCCGCCACCTGCATCTTGCCCACCCGGCTCTCGATGGCGCCCGTAAACGCGCCCTTCACATGCCCGAACAGTTCACTCTCCACGAGGTTGGCGGGAATCGCGCAACAGGCCAGGGGCACGAAGGGCTTGTCCTTGCGCCGTCCGCCGAAATGAATCGCGCGGGCGAGCAAATCCTTGCCCGTGCCGGTCTCCCCGGTAATGAGCACGGTGGAATCCACCTGCATGGCCTGCCGCGCCAGATTCAGCGTCTGCATCAGGACGGGCGATTCGCCGATGATATGTTCAAAACCGGCGGTGCCCAATTCACGCAGGGTGTCGAGTTCGCGCTTTTCACGCAAGTCCTCGAGGGTGCGCTCGACCAGCATCTGGAGTTCATCCACGTCGAAGGGTTTGATGACAAATTCATGCGCGCCCTGTTTGATGGCGTTCACGGCGGCGTTGATGGAATTCGAGGCGGTCACCACGATCACGGGCGTATTTTCGCCCCGTTCCTGAAGTTGGGCTAAAAATTCCATGCCGGACATGCCGGGCATGGTCAAGTCCAACAAAATCAGGTCCACATGCTTTTCATTCAGGACCGCCAGCCCGGCGGCGGCGTCCTGCGCCAGCAGCACGCGATAGGGACCGTGCAAAATCATCCGGTATGATTCACGCACGCTCAGTTCGTCGTCAATCGCCAGAATCGTCTTCATGACTGCTTCCTTGTGTGGTTTTGCGCTCGCCGCGTTCGGAGGCGGGCAGGCGGAACGAAAAAGCGGCCCCGCCGTCCGCGTTCGCGGCCAGTTTCAGTTCCCCATGATGTTCCTGCATGATCCGCTGCGCCAACGGCAGCCCCAGCCCCATGCCCCGCTCTTTTGTACTGAAAAAAGGCAAAAACACCCGCTTCGCGTCTTGTTCCGGCACCCCCGGCCCATTATCGGTGATTTGAATCTCCGCGTGCCCATTGTCCCGTTTGGTGCTCACCTTCAACGTCCCGCCGTCCCGCATGGCCTCCATGGAGTTTTGCACCACGCTCCGCACCGCCTGTGAGAACTGCGCCGCATCCAAGGGCGCATCGGCGATCTCTGGGTCCAACTCCGTTTCCACCCGTATCGCCTTTTCGGCCAATTGCGCCTCGAACGCCTTCAACACGTTTTGTACCGTGTCGTTCACGTTGCAGTGTTCCAGCGTTATCTTGGGATCGCGCGCAAAGGCAAACAAGGTCTCGACCACCGAATTGATGCGGGCCACTTCCCGCTGCACCACCTGGCAAAACGCATCCCGGAAGTCTTCCGAGTCATATTTGCGCGGGAGCAACTGCGCGAAGGTATTGATGGCCACCATGGGATTCTTGATTTCCTGCGCCACGCGTTCCGACAGGTATTCCCAGAACGGGCTATGCGCGATATCCTCCGCGGAGGCCTGGGGTTCCGCCATCCGGTTGAACAGGATGACCACGCCCGAGGAATCCATGGGTGATGCCTGAAGATCAAGGGTGGTGTTGGTGGCGGCATCCCGCACCGCCTGCCGCCGGGCTTTACCCTCCGCCAGCGTGCGCAGGGCGGCATCCGCAAATCCGGAACCCAATTTCTGGATGCTTTTCCCAAGCATGCCGGCCGCGCGGACATCCAACAATGTTTCCGCCGCCGGATTCATCAGGCCAATGGTCTTGTCGGCAAGCATCACCACCAACCCGGCGTCCAGATGCGACAGCAGGGTCTCCAAATCGGCTTTCTGGGCGGTATTGAAGTGGTGTGCGCGGGCGCGTTCAAACGAGATCGCGGTGGTGCGCGCCACCAGGCTCAACAGTTCCCGTTCTTCGGGCGTATACTGGTATCCGGAGGCTTTTTCCCCGAGGGCAATCGCGCCGAACACCCGCCCGTTTCGCAACAACGGCGCGGCCATTTGGGCGTGCAGAATCTGCAATTCCTTATACACTTCGGGGAGGTCTTTCGCCGCCTCCCGGTCCATCAGTGTGGCATGCTCGTCAAAATACCGCATGAGTCCGGAGGCATAGCTGAGCCGCACAGCGCCCGCGATAGCTTCCGGAATGCCCTGGCTCGCCACAACCCGCACGGTACCCTCCTCTTCCAACAACACGGCGCACCGGACGGCATCGAAAATATCCGCCGCGGATTCGGCCAGGCTTTGGCTCAGCCGCAACGGGTGATCCGCATGCACGGAGGCGCGGCTCAGCCAGCGCAAGGCCATTTGATGCTGATTGATCACCGTGTTCCGGGGATGCACCAAGCCCGTCCCGGCCTCGGGCGTCACGGTTCCTTCCGCGCGCCGCGCGGTAAGCATATCCACGGCGCTCTGCAAGACTCCGCACTCGAACGGCTTTACCAGCACGTGGTCCGCGCCGGCCTTGAGCAGGTGGGCCTGGGTGACGACATCCCCCCGGCTTGACAACACCAGGATGGGGGTGCCCGGAACCACGGCGCGGAGCGGCCCCAAGGCGGGACCGCCCAGATTGGGTCCGTCGTCCAGCAGAATGCAATCGGCCGGAATGGACACCAAACGCCGGCAGGCGCTGTCCAGGGTGGATTCCGCGATCAACAAATCCGAGGAAGGCAAGGCATTGCGCAGGGTTTCGCGGATGGTTGGATTCCCGGAGATAAGGAGCAGGATTTTCATACGCCGGCCCTTTCAAACAGCTTGGATTCTTGCATCAAGGGAAATGTGACGGTGAACACCGTGCCCACATTGACCGTGCTGGTCACGTCGATTTCTCCGCCGTGCTCCGTCACGATGCCGTGGACCACCGAAAGGCCAAGCCCGCTGCCGTCGGCCTTGGTGGTGAAAAACGGGGTGAAAAGCTGTTCGAGATGCGCTTTCGAGATGCCGCATCCCGTATCCGATACCGTCACGCGCAGGCAGGGCACATCAAAAAACGCGGGAAACCCCTCATGCGTGAAATGCGCCCGATCATAATACATGCGGATCGCCAGGCGCCGTTCCGGACGGTCCTTCATCGCATCAATGGCGTTCAACACCAGGTTTAGAAACACCTGGTGCAGCCGCTGGTTGTCCGCATTGACTTCCATGACGGTGTTCGGGAATTCCGTCGTGACCTGAATATCCGCCTTGCGCAGTTGGTTCTCGACCAGCGCCAGCACTTCGGTGAGAATTTTCTGCAGGTTCTGCGGCGCGAAATGCACCGGCTTGATCCGGGCAAAGTCCAGCAGGCGGGTCACGATGGTGTCAATCCGCTGCACTTCGGGCGGCACCACTTCCGAGAAGGTGCGGCGGAAATCCGCGTCTTCAAACCGGTGGGGCAGTAACTGCGTGAAGGTCTTGATGGATTGCAGGGGATTTTTGATTTCATGGGCCATTCCGGCGGCCATCGTGCCAATCGAGGTCAGCCGGTCCGCGCGCTGCACATTCGATTCGAGCCGCTTGATCTGGGTCATGTTGAATATCAGCACCATCGCGCCCAGGGTTTCCTGTTCCGTCGTGTCAAAACAGGAGGAGGACATGGCGACAGGGATGGCTTCCCCGGAGGCGCTCGCGATCACCGCTTCCGCATCGCTGAACCCGCGCCGTTGCTCGAGGGTGTGGCGCAACAGGCCCGCGATGTTCGGTTCCAGCGCATCCAGCATCATCCCCGGCTTGGCGTTTCCCAGCATATCCCGCGCCTCTTCATTCACGGTGGTGATCACCCCGTTCCCATCCACCGCGATCACCCCGCCCCGCATATTGCTCATAATCCGTTCGAGATGCAGATTCACCTGGCGCAACTTGCGGTACAGGCGCGCATTCTCGATGGCGGAGGCCAGCGGCACCGCGAGCGTCGCAAACACTTCCACGTCTTCCTGCGAATAAATGTCGCGCGCCGTTTTCTCGCCCAGCGTTATCATGCCCACAATGCCCGACGTCGCTTTCAGCGGCACCAAGAGAAAGGCATCGAGTTCCGCCAGGGTCTGCGCCAGACGCATTTGAGACGGCGTGGGCCGCCCGTGCAGCAATTCCTCCAGCACCACGGGTTCCGGATGCTCCTCGATGTACTCCATCAGAAAGTCGAGATTAATGTTGTGCGCTTGGAGTTCTTCCGGTTTCGTGGAATATTCCGTAATGATGGTTCCCGGGTCTTTCTCGCCGACCAGCAGCACCCGGATGGTGTTCACGCCCACCGTGTTCCGGATGTCGTCCGCGATGCGCTCCAATAACTGGTCCAACTGAACAAACCGGGCCGCCTTCCGGCTGATGCGTTCAATCAATGCCTTGGAATCATACCGGCGGTGCAACACAATCCGGTCCAGCAGCAACTGAACCCGTTCCTTCAGCGGTTGCAGCACCACCACAATCACCAGGGCCGCCAAGGCGGTGGTCAGTACGTCGTTGGCGCGTCCGGCGTGGCTGAACCCCCAGTGCACCAGCGACACGGTGCCGAGGAAGGTAAAGATCACAAATCCCATCACGATGGCGTAGACCGTGGTGCGCGATACAATCAGCCAAATGTCGAGCAGGTGATACCGGACCATGGCGTAGGCCATCCCGCCCACCATCAGGACCACAAAACAGGGGCCGTAGAGTTCCATGGAGCCGATTTTCAGGGCGGGCGCAAACACGTTGGTGATGGAGGCAAGCAGACCGGTGCTGCCCAGGCTGAACAACACGTACTCGATTTGCCGCCGCTGAATTCCGGAGGTTTTCCGGCGTTTTCGGATGAGATTGCCGGAGGAACCGAGAATGGAAAGCCCCACCAAAAGGCTGAAGCCGTAAATCATGGGGCCGTAGCTCACCATCGGCGGCCGGTCCGGAAACACCTCGATGCTCTTCACATACCACGGCGAAAAGACGGCCCCGGCGGAGGCCGCGCAGGCCCCGGCATATAAACAGCCAAGCCACCACCGGCTTCCCTCGAAGCGCTGATAGGGAAAGACCGTCACAAACAAATAGAAAGAAGCGGGCAGGAACGCCGCGATGGTAAACGTCACCCGCAGCCAAAAAGAGGCCGTGGCTTCCGTGTGGCAATGGATGATGAACAACACGCCCACCGCCCATAACACGAGATTCGCGGCGAGCCCCGCGAAATGCCGGTGGGTGCGCCGTATCGGATTATTCACCAGCACAAAAACACCCAGCAGCGCGCACAATACCCCCGAGGCCGCCAACAGGAGGGTGGGGGCGAGGGTAGTGTTCATTGCGCCGCTCATGCCGCGCGCCTCAACAGCACCGCGCTGTGGGTTCCCCCGAAACTGATCGCCGTCGCCAACGCGGTTTGAATATCATTGACCCGGGCGGTATGGGGCACGTAATCCAAATCACAGGCCGGGTCCGGGTCCTCCAGATTCACGGTAGGGGCCAGGACGCCTTCGTTCAATGCCAGCAAAGCCGCCGCCACATTCATCATGCCCCCCGCCGCATACGATTGGCCTATCATGGATTTCACCGCCGAGATGGGAATCCGGTAGGCTTCGCGGCCCAAGGACAATTTATACGCGTTCGTTTCCGACCGGTCATACATTTCGAGCGATACCCCATGTGCAAAAATACTGTCCACCTCCTGGGGCGTCAGGCCGGCATCCTCCATCGCCGATTGCACCGCGCGCGCCAGCCCTTTGCCTTCACTGTCCAAAATCAGCGGGCTTAACGCCTCGGCGGAGGAGCCCGTCCCGGCCACTTCACCCAGAATGCGCGCGCCCCGAGCCCGGGCCTTGTCCGCCCGCTCCAACACGACGGTGCATGCGCCTTCGCTCAACACAATCCCGTCCCGGTGTTTGTCAAACGGACGCATGGCCTTCCCCGGTTCATCGTTGCGCTTTGACAAAATGCCAAGGGAACAGGCCGAAATCATGGCCGCGGAGAAAATCGGGGATTCCGTGGCGCCCGCCACCACCGCGTCAGCCCGGCCCTGTTGAATCTGGCTTACCCCCCACGCCAGCACATCCAGCCCTGTGGCGCACCCGCTGGCAATGGTGATCGCCGGGCCTTTCAATCCGAAATCGATGCTTACGTGCACGGTGGCCGAGTGACTCGAAAAGGCCGAGGACGCGTATTTGCTGACCCGTTTGAATCCGCCGGTCCGATAGGCTTCCTTGTGGCTTTCATACGCCTCGTCCGGCGACCCCACGCTGGTGCCCACCGCCGCCGACATGCGTTCGGGCGCATACCCCGCCGAAGCCAGTTCGGCGTCTTGAACCGCCAGCCGCGCGCTGGCCACCGCCTGATGCACATGCCGGTGCCAATGCTTCACCACGCTTTTCCGCATAAAATCCTCGGGATTAAAGTCCCAAAGCTGCCCCCCGATCTGACAGGGCAGGTCTGAGGCGTCAAAACGGTCCAGCCGCCGTATTCCAGTGCGTCCTTCCTTGATGGCGTTCCAGAAGGCTTCACGGCCCAGCCCATTACAGGCCAACACCCCCATCCCTGTTATCACTACCGGTTCCATATACATAAAATTATCAATCCAATGGCTCTACCCAGCCCATTAGCACCCGCATCGCATCACTCCTGATGCGATACTTCGATTACGCCCCGCACCACGTTGCGTTCGCTATCGGCTGAATATCAAACACATTCTTTATGCAAACCTGAATGACTTAATTTCCCACGGCGGCCAATACCGGGGTGAAGGGGCGAAAGGCCACCAGATTCATGGGCGCGGTGGCGCGGCCGTTGAATTCACCCGCCAGTTTCATCAGCCCCCGGGTGTCCATGGTGAACAAACGCCGCCGCATCATGGCGCAATACAGGCCTTCTTCCCCCTCGTACCCGGACATGCGCGCCAATAATCCTTCCCGGGCCGTGGCGCGCGCGAGGATATGGAGTTCCTCGATGTCCCGGGTCAAATCCGCGTATTCGGAGGCAATGCGGCTGCGGGTCCAGCCCGTCATGCGGTAGGGCAGGTCCGCCATCGCCCTATCCCCCCAGGAAGCATTCGACTCATGCCCCAGCGCCCAGCGCGCATACGCGGCATGGTCCACTTTGAACCCGAAGGCGGGCGCGGACTGCATCCACGCGGACCCTGGCAGCAGCAACGGCATGGACAACGGCGCGGCGTTCGGATGACACCGGCTGAGAACGCGCAGGGTTTCCGCGCGGGTATGGTAATCGTCCTGGGGACAGGGATAGGCAATGCCCGCCACCGTGAAAACACCCGCCTTGCGGCAGGCCGCAAGCACGCGTTCCATCTCCGTTACGCCAAATTCATGCCCGTAAAAATCTTCCAGGAGCCGTTGACTGCCCGTATCGATCTGAAAGGCGGCGGAAACACAACCGGAGGCCGCGAGCAACGGCAGCGAGGCCGGGGCCATGTGCCGTATATGGGCATCGCGGCTATATTGAACGGTTAATCCCCTGCTCTTGATGTCACGCGCCAACTGCTCAGCCTGCGCCGGAGCGGTATGTTTTCCTTCGATGTGAAATGCGCGGGCGCCAAACTGTTTTCCCAGACCGGCCATCTCGCCGCACAGCAGGGCCGTGGAGCGGGTCCGGAGCGTACGCCTTATAGAAGAGGGATCGGATTCCTGGTGCGACACATGGGTGCAGCCGCAGCTTTGTTCCAAAGTGAATAATTTGAATTTCCCCATCGCGTGCGCGGCGGGGTAAATCTCCTCGTCATAGCAGGGTGCCGGGAAGCGATCCAGGGACGTGGAGGCATCCCGGGTTGTTTCCACCACCTGATGGTCACACCGGTAGAGCAGGTTCGGCACCCCGGGCCATTCCCCGGGATGACGGCCCCATTCCGCCCACTGTGGCAGGGACATCTCGGCATCCCCCGTAAAGGCCCCGTCAAAAGCCTCTTCCAGCGATAAAATCATGGAACCGAACACGTCAACGCAAGGGCCAAACACCACTTGTTTCATTTCCGGGAACCGTTGCCGCAGCGATTCGCTTACCAAGAGGGCTTCCCGCAGATCGCTGCGGTCCAACGCCAATATCGCCACAAAATCCAGCGGCTGGCACGCCGCCACTTCACCGCCAATCTCCCGGCGGCGCCCCTCTTGAAATTCATTCAGCAACACTTCAAAACCACGGGTTTGGAAAAAACCTGTAAGAAAACCCGGCAATAGGCGCGGCGTCTTGGATTCCAATTCCTGCGCCGCCTGTTGGGCCACCGTGGTTAAACCGGGCGGGGTGCAGCGCCGCACCGCTTCCACGGTTCCATGATCTATGATGGAAGTAAAATGGCCTTTGGATAACAAGGCGCCAGCCACCGCCGCCAACCGCCGTTGAGGCAGTAAGGATTCCGCGCGCAAGGGTATTCCGGGCACATACAATAACACGCTCCGGGTTTTCATGTACGCTTCTTCCTCTCCTTAGTTCCGCGCATCCAGTCGTTTCTCTCCGCCCTCTTCTCAACCACTATAGGTGGTAAGATGTACATATTTGAACACTACATATCGGCTAGATGGTAGCATGAACACAATATATATGCAAGTAAAAAATACAATACCCAAGATATTGTTATCCAGAGTCCCTTAATGCCGACATAACATGTTAGAAATAGGTGACTTATGCACTTCTCGACCTTTACGGTCTGGGATATCTTCTTGCATTGATTTAGCGATTTTCCTGTCTTTGCATGCATCAATTGCGGTGGATTTGGCGGTTTTTGTCCCTTGATTCAGTGCAGAGCAGGCCGGGCATTATTCTGATTTTAGGATGGATTCTGCTTAATATCAGAATCTTGCTTCGAAAAAGGAAAAGATTCTGTTTTTGACGTTTTTTCCATAAACCAGTATACTTCCGCCGGACCTTTCACTCAAGGAGTATCCAACGGCGCTTATGCCTCGCGTATCGGTTATTATTCCATCCCTGGATGGTTATCGAAATGGATGTGTGCCTCGCTTGCTTGAGAGCATAGCGCGTCAATCATTTAACGAGTATGAAGTTCACGTGATAAAAGGGGTGTTTCCGCAGGGCAAGGCGATTAACCAGGGGGCGGCGCTCGCCAAGGGAGAAATCCTTCTCATTCTGGACGATGACAGCGCCTTGGCCGATGAAACGGTGTTTGAACGGCTGGTGCAAACCTTGGACGAAGACCCGAAGATTGGCATGGCGGGTGCAAGCATTGTTTTGTCGCCCGATGCGTCAGCATTTCAACAGCGGGCCGCCCTCCAGTTCCCGCGCTTTCACACCCCCGTGGTGGAGGCGATTACCGACAGTGATCTGGCATGTCATGGGTGTTGCGCGATTCCCAGGCGCATTTTCGAGGAAGTGGGCCGCGAACGGGAGGATTTGATCCGGGGGCTTGACCCCGATCTCCGGGTGCGGTTGCGGGCGGCGGGCTACCGGGTGGTGCTGGCGCCGCACGCACGCATATATCATCCCATGCCGGAAAGCTGGAACAAGTTGTTGCGCATTTTCTTCCGCAACGGATTCGGATCGGCCTACGCGCAAAAATACCAGCCGGACAGTGTGTATGACACCCATGAGACGCTGGATTCCGCTTCGTTTCAGCCGAAAGTTTCATTTGCGCGCCGTGTGGCGCGGTTTCCCGTCCGGTTGCTGAAAGCCTTGTTCGAGGGGAAATGGCTGCGGTTGGCCGCCTATATCAGTTATGCTTTCGGTTATGCGTGGGGATTGCTCCGCGCAAAACGCATCCCGAACCCGTAATCCAGGGAAACGAGACCATGCCTTCGGCGCTGAAAAACAGCATTAAACGAGCCATCAAGGGCGTATTGCGGACGACCGGCCATCTCACCCGCCCGCGCCGCCCCACCACCCGCATTCTTACGTACCACAGTATTGGGCATCGCCGTCATGAAATGAATGTCACCCCGGAAAATTTCCGCGCGCAAATGGCGTGGCTGGCGAAAAACGCCACCGTAATTTCCCTGCGCGATGCCGGAGAAGGCCATCCGGGCGTGGCTATCACGTTCGACGACGGCTATCGCGATAATTTGCTGCATGCCGCGCCGGTCCTGAAGGAGCATGGATTTCCCGCAGTGGTGTTCATGTTGGCGGGGAAAGCGGGGATGGTGATTTCTCCGGAGGATGATCCGGAAACCGGCGCCTTGATGACTTGGGATGAGGTCCGCGAACTGGAAACGTTTGGGGTGGAAATCGGCGCACACGGCATGACCCACCGGCGCTTGCCGGAATTGAGCGAAGAGGAGCAGGCCGAAGAAATCCGCGAATCCAAACGCATCATCGAAATGGAACTCGGCCATCCCATCCGATACTTCGCCTATCCGTATGGTTCCGCGGAAGACTATACGGAACTGACCTTTGCCCTGACACGGAAAGCCGGTTTTCGGTATGCGGTCTCAAATCGCTACGGCATAGTGCCCACCGGCACCTTCCCCTGGGAATTGCGCCGCATCTGGATCGATGCCACCGATTCCCTGGAAAGTTTCAAGGCGAAAGTGGACGGGCGCCTGGATACCCTGCGTTTTCTGGACAGTCCCTTGGGCCTCCGCTGGCGAAAAAGACTCAACATCCTTCTTGGATTGCGTAAATAAGAGGCTCTGTGAAATATCCGCAGGGGGGGATTATGGCCCGCCCCCCATTACATTCGCCCAACACCCTGTGCGTTTAATCGTCTATACATTTCCCACCGCCCGCAGCCAGTTTTCCATCCCTTTTTTCATGCCCGGCACCGGCCCTTGAGGTTCCAACTCATATTCCATCACGACAGGACCGTCAAACCCAATGGCCTTCACCGCCCGCGCCACTTTCCCCAAATCCAAATCACCTTCGCCCAGAACCTGTTCCTCCCCGCCCTGCCGCCAATCCTTGAGGTGCAGAGAATGCACCCGGTCTCCCAACTGCTCGAGCACCTCATGCGGCGCTTCTCCCGAACGTATCACATGCCCCGTGTCCACGCACGCCCCGATGAATGGATGCCGGCCCTGCACCGCCTTCAGCGTATCCTGCACCCCATCATACCGCGCGCCGGGCCCATGATTATGAATGCCAATCTTGACTTGAAATTCCTCGCATAGCTCATCCAGGCTGTCAAAGGCATCCGGCGTGGGATCCGCCGTCAACACCTCCACCCCCAGGGCCTTGGCAAACTCGAATTTCTTCCGGTTCGCCGCCGCATCCGCCGTGAAGCCTTCCACGCCAAAACATGCCGCCTGCACCCCCGCCATTGCCAGCCGCTGCTTCATGGAAGAAAAACCCGCCGCCGCGGCATCCGGCGGTATGTGGACATTGCAGAATTCCATCATGGACAATCCCAGGCCCCTCAGGCATTCCAGCGAGCCCTCGAAATCAAAGTTCCGGAAACTATAGCTTTGCGCACCGAGTTTCATGCTTCCTCCTCATGCGGTGATTGTGGTGTATGTCCAATGAAGCGCGTCATTTTGCACACAAACCTGGAGTTCTCGATATTATGCATGATCCTTCCCCTTATTGCACCCCCCTGTCATTTCGAGTTGCCCACCCGCCGGAACACCGGGACAGACCGGGCAGAAACAACCGACTCTGCGCAAATGCCATACACAACAACGATTGAAAGACGCGATATTATTCGTCTTCTTTCGCCTTCTCCGCCAGGGGCCGGCGGCGGGGCGGCGCGCCATAGGCCACTTTCCAGGCGACCAGGGTAAAGGCCAGCAGGGCCAAGGCAATCGCCAACCCCACGATCAGTCCAATCAGTTGGCCGGGCGTCATTTGGGCAAAACGTTCTTTCACAAGGGCGGCAAATCCCGGAGCGGGCGGCGCGGCAGGAGGTTCCTGGACCGGTTTGACCGCCACCGGTCCGGTATTGTCCTTGGAGGCGGGCTTGGCCTCGGTTATCTCCGGAGCAGCCTCCCCTTCCTTTTGCCCTTCTCCCTCGGCGGGGTTTCCGGATTCCCCCTCGGGGGCGCCGGTTTTTTTGTCGGCGGGAGTGGGCGCCGGTTTGGGCGGTTTTCCACCCTGGTTTTGCGCATGCGCGGCTACGTGCTTTTGGGCGTCGGCCAATTTGTTCTGGGCGATGTCCTTCGATGCTTTCAGTTTGTCGAGGGCCGCCTCGGGAGTATTGTTCGGGGGCACGTTGATGTTCACATTCGTGTTGGTTTGTTTGCCGGCCGTATTTTGCGCGGTGATGCCCTTGGACGGATTGACCGAAGAACCCGATTTGTTGGCGCCGCCGCCGCCGATGATACCCGTGCCGCCGCCATAATTCACCCCCCCGCCCGTATTGACCGGGGCGGCGGCCACCTGCACCGAGCGGGTGGCTTCCGCCTGATTCCCGGCCTGATCGCTTACCCGGTAGGTGAGTGCATACATTCCCGCCGTGGACGTATCGACGTTCCCAATGGTCTGAACCCGGTTTGATATGTCGCCATCCACATTATCCGTTGCCTTAACCCCCGGGTCCGAAAAAGCGGAGTTCAGCAATACCTGCATCGGATTGGCCCCAAGCACGTCAATGGTGGGGGCGATCCGGTCCTGGCCGTTGAGTTCTGAAATCACCGGCGGCGATTTTTGCGCGCTGGAATCGGTCCGGTATTCAATTTGCCCGGAGATGTACGCGGCCCCGCCCGTGCTTGCCGGCGGGGTCACCACATACGCGAACGTATAGGGGAAGTTGGGGATTTGTATCCACGCAAATTCCAACACCCCCATTTGCCCCGGCGCGGGGGAAATCGTGGGCGGCTCTCCGGTCAGCCCGCGCATGCCGGTAAAGGTCCATTGCGGCGGCAGGGTCTCATAGAGGCCAATGGCGGTCAAGCCTTGGGGCATGGAGGCGCTCATGGTGATCGTGACTTCCAAGGGCTGCCCCGGCGTGTATTCCGCCACGGAAAATTGCCGGATAAGCTGCATGTCAATCGAGTTGATTTCCCCTTCGGTGGCCGCCGCTTTCGCAACCTGCTCCGCCCGCGCGGCCCACGCGCCCAGCAGGAGCCCCAGCCCCATAAGCGCGCAACCGCTCATTTCCAACCACCCGTGGATGTACCGTCGTCTCACCATTTCATGCACCATGTCTGATTACATTGCCTCTTTGCGTTAACGTCGTGTTCTGCTCACTTTATGAACTGCGGCGGCCCAGTTTCGCGCTCGCCGCAAGAATAAACAGGCTCAACCCCGCCAGGAACAGGTCTCCCAGCGAACGCTTAAACCACTCTTTCGAGAAAGCCTCCGCCTTGCTGCAATTGCAGCCGCACCCGGGCGTGTTGGCTTCGATATAGGCGTTCAATTCCGCCAGCGTAACCGCTTCATCGCCATCGGCATCCAACTGATTGAATTGGGTCTGTGATATTCCCGGCACAAACACCGAGGCCTCCTCAAAGCTAAGGGCGCCATTGGCATCCTGGTCCGCTTGGGTGAATCCATCCCGCAACGCCTCGGCGTTTTCCAGCAGAACAGTGGCCTCCAGGGTGGAAACAGTGTCATCGGAAAACAGCGCCGCCCCCTGTTCGCGATATTCGATTTGACCTGTGAAGTTCTGGGAGCCCTGCGCATTGGCGGGAACATTCAGCACATAGGTAAAGGTGCAGGGAAACGCGGGCATTGAAAACCACGCAAATTCCAGCGTTCCGGAATCTCCCACCCGGGGGCCAATTTGGGGTTTCGTTCCATCCATGCTGGCAAAGGTCCAGCCGACGGGCACGGTCTCATGAATGCCCAGCGCCCGAAGCGTACTGCTATCGCCGGTACAAGCGAGGGTTAACTGCACCTGCACCGTGCCGCCGGGACTGTAGGTGGCCGGCAACTGCCGGGTGAGCGTCATGCCTAGGGGGTTTTCCGCCCCGGCAACGGGCGTCAGACCCATTCCCCCCGCCATAAACACTACAGCTACCATTGCATACGTCAATTTCATGACCGAATCCTTATTCCCTGGTGAATTCGTCCACCGAACATAACGTGAACCGGAATGAAAAAGGCGACACCTTTTCCCTTGCTCCACGAGCGTTCGGATTATACCACATGCCCTCACAGGAGTCCGAACCCCTCAAGATACGGTGCCGCAGCGTCCCCGCCAGAGAACATGGGGGTTCGGTTATCCGCGTCCGGCCCAAAAGAAAGACACCAGGGACATCAGGGACACCAGGGACATCAGGGATAAAGATGAATGGCATGTTGATACGCCAACGGCACTGAAGTACGCGAAAAAGCAGGGACACCGGGAGACTAACGGGAGATTTACCCAAGGGCGGCTCTTTACTGCACAAACCGGTATCCGATGACGAGGGAAATAATCAGAAGGATGAACAGGATAAAATCGCCGAGGGATGCTTTAATCGTCTCCCATACGGTGAGATAGACGGAATTGCTCCCAAGACATCCGTGCGCGGGGGCATGAGTATCCATGTACGCGGTAAGTTCGTAAGGGGACAACAAAGCATCCTGATCGGTGTCGAGTTCGGCAAACTGGTCATTGGTGAGATGGCGAAGAAGGCCGGACGCTTCCACAAGACTAAGGAAACCATCGTTATTTTCATCACCCAAATCGAAGTGGCGGTACAGCGCCCAGGCGATGGAATACATGACCTCCACCGATTCACAACCCGGCCCGTTGATCAAAAGCCCGGCATTGTCCACGAAATACGCAGGACCGGTGGTACGGTATTCGATTTGGCCCGGTATATGAACCGCGGCGCAGGCGCCTTCAGGAGGGGTGACACTATACACGAAGGAATAGGGAAGCATGGGGATGGTGATCCAAGCGAATTCCAATGGGCCGGTCGTCCCGGGTTCTGGGGCCACCAGGGGAAGATCGCCGCTGAGGACCCGCATTCCGTTATACACCCAGCCGGTTGGCAAGGTTTGGTACAGCCCCATCGCGCGCAAGTCTCCCGGAGTGGCGGCGGTTATTGTGATCGTGACGTCCATCGCCTCGCCCGGCGTATAGTGTGTCACCGCCGTATGTTGATTGAAGGTTATACCCAGCGGATTTTCGTTTCCGCCTTTCGCCTGGCCTTCCTGTCCCGCCCCGCCCCGTGCTGCTGTCGCGGTTTCCGAAAGCAACGCACCCATGCACAGAAAAAAGATAATGATTCCCGCCCTGATACCAGAAGTTGTCTTCATCGTCCGCACCCTTTTCGGTTTAGCCTGTCCTCAACAACAAGACCCATTGGCTTTTCGCGGTTTGCGGCCTGCGCATACCGCAATGCGGGCTTAGTATAGCACAAAAGGCTCAAGAATGCCGGGGATATTTCAGCGCGGCGCGCATCAATCGCCTGTAAATGCGCAGGGAATCCCGGATTTTCCGGAAATGCGAAGAACGGTTGGCCTCCTCGTAAATGGTGGAAATGGGAACGGATTCCACGCGGTATCCGCCCCGCAGCGCCCGGATGATGATTTCCATTTCCGTCTCGTAGCGCCCGCCCGCCACCGAGGCCAGCACCGCTTCCGCGAAGGGCCGCGACAACATGCGGAAGCCGCTCTGGGTATCCGGCAACCGCGCGCCCAAGAGCCGCGCGGTGACCAGCGCGGTCACGCGGTTCCCAAACCGGCTTCGCCAGGGCACACTCCCCGCGCCGAAATCCCGCGCCCCGATCACCAAGCCGGCCCCGGTCTCCCGCATGCGCTCAAAGAGCCGTGGAATCTCCGCTGGGTCATGTTGTCCGTCGGCATCGAGCAGGCAGCAGGCCGTGCATTCCGGATACTCGAGGGCGCGCTTCAATCCTGTCAGTATCGCGTGGCCTTTCCCCCGGTTTTTTTCAAAGGAGAGGATTTCCACCGGCAATCCCTCCAGCGATTGGATGCAGCCATCGGTGCTGCCGTCGTTGACCACCATGACATGCTCCAGAACAGCCCCCATTTTTTCGATGACGTTTCGGACACGCCCCCCCGCGTTATAGCAGGGCACGATGCCCGCCACGCCTTGCCGAAGCTCCAATTTCGATGGGCCGTTGCATTCCATGGTTATTCCTTCATCCCCCGCCCAACCCCAAAATGCCCATCATGTGCTGAACGCCCTCCACCCCCGCCACCACCAGCCCGCCATACATGAGGATGCACGGAATCACGGCAACATACGCGAGTATGACAAAGAGGCCGTCGCGTTTGAGCATTCCCAGGCTCAGCAGGAGGATGGGCAGCGCCGCCACCAGATTCAGAAAAAGGATGGGCAGCGGAATGGAGACCACCAGCGACAGAAGGCACATATACGCCGCGTGAAACCGGACCACCGGGCCTTCTTCCGTGAGGAAGAGCAGCCGGTAATGCAGCCGTTTCTCCACGCGCAAGGCCATCGGCATCAACCGGTTCACCAGCCGCTCCAGGCTCTCGTACGTTAGCGCGCGGTTGCGCAGACGTTTAGGGAGCCAGGGCCGTTTCCCGAGGATGAGAAAGAAGGATATAAAGGCCAACAAAGGCCCCAGCAGTGTGGTGAGAATGGGAATTCCCACCGGCAGGCACAAGGGGAAACTGAAAAACACCAGCAACAGCGCATGACCGCGAATTTCCAACACATCCAATATCGCGCCGATGGTCATGGGGCTCCCATTCGCGGTTTCCAGCAAGGCGGAAAAATCATGCGACAGCGAGGAGCGTTCCCCGAGGCGATCATCATGCTCGGCCACTTCCGCCAGCGCCAGCCGCGCCCGAAGCCATTTCCCAATCATAATCACCGGGAAAATCACGCATGCGCCAAGTACCGACCAGCCCAGATCACAGGCGTCCATTGGGGAAACACCCAATGTTCTCCGCATGCACGGCTTGCAGAGCAACACGCCGTGCAGGGCAAGCGCCGCCGCGATTCCCGCGAACATGCGAAGGTTGGAGGACAGGCCGGCGCCAAAGAGGTTTTGGGTCAAGGACCGGCAGTGAAACACATAGAACATCTGGAACAGCGCCACAATGGTGAGCGACAGGGTCTGGGCGTGTTGCGAAGCTTCCAACCGGCTATGTCCCGCTTGTATCAGGTGGTGAAAGTCCCAATTGGCCAGTATGGCCACACTGGCGGCCAACACCAGGGCCGTCGTCACGGTGCGCTGAATCACCAGGGGGGGCAAGATAGGCCCTTGCGGCATCGCCCGCAGGCGGCGCAGGAGCGTTTCGCGCGCGGGTTCATACACGAGCGGCCACGCCAGCGGCACGGTGATCACCAAGTTGATCCAGAGAAGCTGCAACGGCAACCCCGGCCCCAGAAGCGGATAGTCCACAAGGTCCGGCGGCGTGAACGCGATGGCGTAGGTCACAATGATGGCCTGCCCCAGGTTAATGGGCAACACAAACGTGAGCACCCGGACCATCGCCTCATAATACGTGGCGCCTTCGTTCACTTTGGCCGCGATACCCACCAGGATGGGCAGGGATACCGGAAGCAACGCCACTCCCATCGTGGTCAAGGCAAACAACACAATCGTGAATGTTTCCCCCGGCGCTGTGTCATGGTACACGCACCGGCCCAGCCCCAGGGCAACCGTGAATACGGAAAATAGGAGGAGCGTGCTCAGGAAATACATGCGCAGTCCCCAATGCGCCGACACCAGCGAATAGCGCCGCTGCTCCTCGTGTTGTTCCCCTAGTGGGGTCATCGAATACATCTCCCGGTGCCCAAGGGCACTGATTCGCACCTGGCGGATATCATACCTGGTGCGCGCGGATGTGTTCCACCGTCTGCCGCAAACCTTCCCTCAAAGACACTTCAGGACGCCATCCCAGCACCGCCGCCGCCTTGCCGCCCGTGATATACACCTGTTCAATTTCTCCAGGCCGCAGGGCTTTCAATTGCGGTTCGCCCTGATATCCGGTGAACTCGCGGATAATGTCATAAAGCTCCCGGACCGACGTTCCCTTGCCGGACCCCAAGTTGATAATCATGCCGTCCCCCTTTTCCAGCGCCAGGATATTCGCGCGGCTGATGTCGCCCACAAACACATAATCGCGCAATGCATCGCCGAAGCCGTAAAGCGTAGGCTGTTTCCCCGCCAGCATCATGCCCGTCAAAATCGAACATACCCCGGCTTCCCCTTCCGGGCTTTGCCGCGGCCCGTACACGTTCGGATAACGCAACACCGTGTACCGCAGGCCGTACAGGCTCTGGTACAACTGCAAATAGAACTCGAACGACAACTTGCTCGTGGCGTAATGGCATTTGGGATTCGGAGGGCACTCTTCCGACGCGGGCAGTTCCTTGGGTTCGCCGTAAATCGCCCCGCCTGTGGAGGAGAAAATAACCTTCGATACTTTGTGCTTGACACATTGCTCCAGCAGGTTGAGCGAGCCGAGAATATTCACCTCCGCGTCAAACATGGGCTCCGTCACGCTCCGGCGCACGTCAATTTGCGCGGCATGGTGGCTGACGAACTCCGGTTTTTCCTGTTCAAACACCGTTGCCAGCGCCTCCGAACGAATGTCCACCTTGTGGAAGGACGCGTGCGGGTTAAGATTCTTCTCGGACCCCGAAAGAAGATTGTCCACCACGGCCACGGCATGTCCCGCTTCAACATACCGGTCCACCACATGCGAGCCGATGAATCCGGCGCCGCCGGTCACAAGTATCTTCGCCATGAATGCTGCTCCTTGTATTTCTATGGGATAGAAGGGGTATTATCATAGCAAAGGGCCGCTGTAATGGACAATTCCAACCCAAGGAGCCGTGTAAGGAAGTCATGTTGACGTTATTTGAAGAGTACCCCGAATTAAGCGGACGCGTGCCGCATGTGCCGCTGGCCACCCTTCCCACGCCGGTGCAACCGCTCTCCGCATTGGGAAAGGCGCTGGGATTGGAACGGCTGTACGTAAAACGCGATGATCTCACCGGGCCGGTGTATGGGGGCAACAAGCTCCGTATCCTGGAATTTGCCCTGGGCAAGGCCCTGCGGGACGGCAAGAAAACGGTGATGACCTTCGGCGCGGCGGGTTCCACCCATACCCTGGCCACCGCCCTGTACGCCAAACCATTCGGCCTTGAAACCGTGTGCATGATGATGCCGCAAGTCAATGCGCGGTACGTGCGCCGGAATTTGCTCCTGACCCACGTGCAGGGCGCGGAATTCCATTATTATCCCAATATCCCCCTGATGGTGACGGGGGCGCTGGCGCTGCTTGTGCGGAAAACCCTGCGCGGACAGGGCATGCCGCATATCATTCCGCCGGGCGGCTCCAATGCCCTAGGCGTACTCGGGCACGTAAACGCGGCCTTCGAACTGGCCCGCCAGATAAAAGAAGGGCAGATGCCCGAACCGGATTTCCTCTATGTCGCCTGCGGAAGCATGGGCACTTCGGTCGGGCTGGCCCTGGGCATCCTCTTGGCGGGATTGCGCACCCGCGTCATGGCGATCCGCGTGACGCCGATGGGTTTTGTCTCCTTGAAGAAAGCGCAACGCTTCTTCCATGGCGCCAACCGGCTGCTGCACACTGCGTGTGCCGGAATTCCCCAAGTGCCCTTTTCTTCCGATGCCTACACCCTGCGCCATGATTTCTTCGGCGAGGAATACGCCCTGTTCACCCGCGAATCCGTGCAGGCCGTGCGTTTGGCGGGAGAAACGGAGAATCTGAAACTCGAAGGAACCTACACCGGGAAAGCCTTCGCCGCCTTGATGGCCGATGCCCGGGAAGGGCGCTTGGCGGATAAAACGGTGTTGTTCTGGAACACCACCAACTCGAATGATTTTTCCAACGATATCGCGCCCCTGGACTACAAAACACTTCCCAAATCGCTCCATCGCTACTTTGAACAAGATGTGCAGCCGCTCGACCGCCCCTGACACTCTATGCCCCATTGGGCTCGTTTGATCTGTTCATCCCCTGATGTTTTTCTCACGATTACCGGAAAAATCCGGGCTAAAAATTCCGCACGAGCGCTTCCTCGATCTTTCCCCGGCGGTCCGCACGGCTGTTCACCGCCCGCGCCGCATAGACCGTATCCACGGTAAAGCCTTTATAGAGCTCACACACAAATTCCGTATAGGAATTCGAGAGCAAAACTTTAACCCCGCGCCGGGTGAGTTCTGTAAATACCTCCGCCAATTCACGTTGATCCGCCTCGCCGAAATCACCCTTGGCGTATTTGGTGAAACTCGACGTTTTCGAGACCGGATGATACGGGGGATCAAAATAGACGAAATCCCCGGGTTTCGCTTTTTGCAGCACCGTGGTAAACGGCCGTGCCTCAATCACGGCCTTTTTTAAGGCCTGTGATGCGGCCCGCAGGGTTGCTTCATTGCAAATCACCGGATTGCGGTAGTCGCCCATCGGGACATTAAACGCGCCTTTGCTATTCTCCCGGTATAATCCATTAAAGCATGTCTTATTGAGATAAATGATGCGGGCGGCGCGTTCGGGGAGGGTTGCGGGCAGCGTGCCGCGCAGGGCATAGTAGTATTCTTTTGAATGATGCGTTTGATGGTTTTCAAGCAGGCGGATGATCTCATCACAGTGTTCTCTGACCCCCTGATAGGTTTCAATCAAGTTGACATTGCTATCCGAAAGAAACGATGGGCTTGCGCCCAGCATCGCATGGTGGCATAAATCGAAGAAAAGCGCTCCACCGCCCACAAACGGTTCATGATACCGGTGAAAGGGCGCCGCCAATGCAACGCGTTTTCGCAACTCCTTCAGAAGTTGCCCTTTCCCCCCAACCCATTTCAAAAACGGACGAGGGGCATCCCCCAAAGGAGAAGGTTGAACAGATTGAGGACGCGGCACTGCCCTTATTCCCCCATGACTTTGATGACAAGCCGTTTGCGGCGCTGTCCGTCGAATTCCGCGTAATAGACCTGCTGCCAGGGCCCCAGATCGAGCCGCCCCTTGGTGATGGGCACAATCACTTCATGGTGCACCAGCAGGCTTTTCAAGTGGGAATCGCCGTTGGTTTCGCCCGTGCGGTGATGCCGGTAATCCTCCCGGTACGGCGCCAATTGTTCGAGCCACTCGTCAATGTCCGCAATCAAACCCGATTCCGCATCGTTGACATACACGCCCGCCGTGATGTGCATGGCGCTGACCAGCACCATGCCTTCCTGAATGCCGCTCTTGCGGACGACTTCTTCAACCTTATCCGTGATGTTGAGATACTCACGATGCTTGCGGGTATTGAATTCCAGATATTCCGTGGCACATTTCATCGCTGTTTCTATTCCCTTTAGTCTTTGGTGTCCCTGCCGTCCCTGGTGTCCGTTTGCCAAGCGCGGGCCGCCTCGTTTTTCTGCGTGCGGCTATGCCGCGTTAGGCTCAGCGCCGTTTCAAAATGATATCATGTAAGTGCTGGGCGCCGCCTGATCACTTCGAATGACCACACGGTTCTTCTCCTGCTGATAGGTCCAGTCCGTCCCTTCGCTCAATGCCTGCCCGCCCAGCTTCACTCCCGCAGGCTTCTTCTCCACAAACAGGCGCAGGATGTGCGGCTTTACCACACCTTCCAATGCAACCATAATGCCCGAATTCGTGTCCACCGTCGCCTTCAAATCGCCGCTGTTGTCGGTATGGTGCACCGTGATGGTATTTTTGCCCCGCGGATAGATATTAAGCGTGAGGTAATTTTCCCAATCGCGGTCCCCGAGGCCGGTATAGGCGCGGGCAATCTTCATGGGGATAATCGCGCCCTCGCGCACAAACACGGGATACTCGTTTATCGGTATGGTTTTCTCGAAGGTTTTCGGCCCTTCAATCACTTCTTTATCGTTGAACCAATACCGCCATGCGCCCTTCGGCAACGTAATTTCAACGTCCTCCTTTTCTTCATAAATGGGCGCCACCAGAAAATCATCGCCAAACAGATAGTGGTATTTCCCGGCCACCGGGCGCATCAGCGGTTTGCCCCCAAAATGGGCATCCACCACATGCGTATACATATAGGGGACAAGTTCGGTGTGGAGCCAGGAGAAGGTGCGGATAATCTCCAATTCCTGGGGTGACCGCAGCCACATGCGCCGTTCTTCGTGGCCGCCGTTCATGAAGAGGCCGCAAAAGGCGGAGAACTGCGCCCAGCGGATGTAAAGGTTGGGGGGGATGTCGCCGC
Source organism: uncultured Nitrospirales bacterium (assembly GCA_964474205.1). Lineage (GTDB taxonomy): Bacteria > Hydrogenedentota > Hydrogenedentia > Hydrogenedentales > CAILVY01 > CAILVY01. The sequence continues at coordinate 58,201 of CAYYRW010000015.1, forward strand.
CGCCATGATACCCCGCCACATCGGAACCCACGACGTTATATCCTTTTTCGGCGCTCTTGAGGATGCAATAAAGGGCGCGCTGCAACCCCCGTTGATCGTCTTCCCAACGGTGTTTGTTGTCGCCCACCCAGTTCACGGTCGAAGCGTCAATCGGGGCGAACCCTTCCGGATGCGCCATGGGCAGGGGGCTGTCAATGGCCCGGGCCAGGGTGATGAATTCCGGATTTTTTGTCAGGCCGTATTGATATTCGTCCCGGTAATAGTGGTCCATGTAGCCGCGCATGGTCATCCAGCCCTTGTGCGTGCGTTGATAAGGCGCCAGGAGCGGTCCAATCTTGGACGAAAAGTAGGTGGCGGTGCCGTCCAGCTTCCATCCGTCGATCCCCCAGTGGAACACCTGATCCTGCATGCCGTGCCACCAGGCCATGGCCTCCGGGTTGGTATAATCCACCAACCCCCCTCTGCCCTTCCACCAGTTTATTTGGAAGTCTTTCCCCACGACATATCCCTTGTTCGCGGCTTCCTGGAACCAGTCCGAGGAATCCTGAATAGCCGGGTCTTTGCTGTAACTGTCCACCATGCAGGTCATCCACAGCACCACACGGATGCCGCGCTGTTGCAAATCCGAAAAAAACTGTTGCGGATTAGGGAAACGGGTTTCATCCACCTTGAAGTCGTTGTAACGGAGGGACCACGGGCTGTCGATGAGAATGGTGCGCACGGGGAAATCGTGCTCCAGGTAACCATTCAACAATTCCAAGGTAAAGTCCGCCGTATTGTGGTCGTCTTCCCAGAGCCAGCATTCGAGCGCCCATGGGGGGGTAATCGGGGGACATCCGTGCCGCTGGGCATTAAACGGCGCGCCCCACACGGGGAAAATGACATAGAAGTAAATGAATACCCCCAAAAGAACCAGGGCCATTCCCAGTGCGGCCACGATTTTCTTCAAGCAACCTGATTTTGATGTTTTCGGCATAATGAACCTTTTCCCATGGGTTTATGCATTAGACCGGACCTGAGGGTCTTTCGGTTTTGTTAAACTGCGGCAAAAAACCGTGCCGGTCATTGCCTGCGGCAACAAACGGCACGGAACGTCTTTTTACATCAGTACGGGGCTATCCCAAACCGTATGCGGTTCAAGAGGCCTTCTCCTGCTGGCCGTTCGTGTCTCTGAACAGGACCGCAAACAACACGATGACCAGGAAGGCCATGACGGCCGGGATAATCCAGATTTGTTGCCACGCATGGGCGGTGATTTGCCCGGAGGCGTCCTTGCTGGCAAAGTGGTCCACGACAAACCCGGAAATGGGCGAGCCAATCGCCATGCCGAGGCCGTAGGTGACGAGGCCGATGAAGCCCTGGGCGCTGGCCTGGATTTCCTTCGGGGCCACCTTGTCCACATAGATTTGTCCCGTCACAAAGAAGAAGTCGTAGCACACGCCGTGCAGCAAAATGCCGATATAGAACATGAAAACCAGGGATTCATTATTGCCAAAGGCGAAGAGCACGTAACGGGCGGCCCAGGCGGCCATACCCACCAGGAGCATCTTTTTCACGCCCAGCCGGGCAAAGAAGAAGGGCATCACCAGCATGAAAAAGACTTCGGACATCTGGCCCATGGTCATCTTGCCGGCGGCATTCACCACACCGCTCTCATTCAGGAAGGGATTGGTCCAGGTGTAGTAGAAGCTGAGCGGAATGCAGATCAGGAGGGAGGAAATCACGAAAATGGCGAAGGACGGGTTCTTCATCAGCTTGAGGGCGTCCAGGCCCAGAATCTGCCCAACGGACACTTTCTGGCCCAGGGATTTGGGCGGGGTATTGGGCAGGGTGAAGGAATAGAGGCCCATCAGCAAGGAGGACCCGGCGGCAATCTGCAAGGGAAGCGCGGACGCTTCAATTTTCAGGTATCCCACCGCCAGCCCCGCGACAATCCAGCCCAGTGTGCCCAGCACCCGGATGCCCGGGAATTCCTTGTCCGGACGGTCCATTTGGTAGAAAGAAATGGCGTTGACCAAGGCCAGGGTTGGCATATAGCACAAGGCATAGGCGAAAAGCGCCCAGAAAAAGATGGCGAAGGACTGTTGAATCGAGGCGAAATACATCAGGGCCGCGCCCAGCAGATGCAGTATCCCGAGCACTTTCTGCGCGGCGAAAAACCGGTCCGCCACCATGCCGATAAAGAACGGCGACACCACCGCCGCCCAGGCCGTGGTGCTGTAGGCGGTGCCAATTTCCGCCCCGGAAAAGCCAATCTTGCCCAGATAGGTGCCCATGGTGACGGCCCACGCGCCCCAGACGAAAAACTGGATAAACATCATCACGGACAATTGAATGCGAATTACAGGTTTCATACGGCGTAGTTCCTTCCGAATCGTATGCCAAGGAGGATGTACGGAGCCCGCGCGCCAACACCACAGCCCTGCGGACCCACCGTGCGTCACAAGTGTATGCTAAATTCAGGGGGCACATCAAGAGGCCGGGACAGGCAAAAAACGCAGCACAAAGATAGCATGAAAAAGCTGTTAACAGTCATCCATTTCGCTACATTTTGGCTTTCCGTATGGTCCGCCAGGATTCCGTGGCATGGACAGGGCCGGAGGGGCAATGGTAGGATGAAGGCCATACATTGGATTCCGGCAGGGAACCGGAAACCGGCGAAAGGAATAATCATACTAATGTGGCCACAACCCATGCCGTGGTGCGCGCCGTCCATCAACACCGGCGCGTTACGGGGCGCGAGTTGATGAAGTGAGCATACTCCCCGACGGACAGGACCGCTATGGAATCTTCCCGCTGTTTTTGGCGGGCCTGCTCTTCATTGCACTGGCCCCGGTCTTCTGGCTGAATACCGGCATCCCCCCGAGCGCAAAGGGAAGCACCTCCTTTGAGAATCCTAACCCGTATGAACGGGTCTTTCCCGCGTTTCACTCGGGCTTCGGGCGATTGAAAGCGGGCGGGGTTCCCTTGTGGAACCCGGAACAGTGGTGTGGCACACCCTTCCTCGCCAATCCGTCCATGGGGGTTTTCCAACCCCTGAACGCCCCTTTCGTCTTCCTGCCCACCGCGCGCGCTTTTGCCGTGCATGGATTTCTATGCCTTTTCCTGATGGGCCTGTTCTTTGTGGTGTTTCTCCGCGCGCTTGATGCGGGATATCTTCCCGCCGTGATTGGCGGCACGGTCTATGCCTTCTGCGGGGCCTCCGCCGCGGCATTGCCCCGCCCGGACGTATTGAACGGACTGGTCTGGGCGCCGCTCGTGTTCTGGGCGGTTCGTGAATTCATACGCGAAGGCCGCTACAGCGTGGTCCTTCTGGGCGGCGTTTTTCTGGGCATGATGGTCTTGTCGGGCTCCATGCCCCTGCTGGCGGCATCCCTCGCCGTCATGATTCCCTATGGCGGCGTCCGCCTGTTGTTTCGGGGGCCGGATGCCACCAGTTGGTTCGGACGCCGTCTGAAAGGCCTGATGCTTCTGCCCGTCGTGGCCCTGTTGGTGTCCGCCGTCCAGTGGCTGCCCTCCTGCCTGTGGTGGATGACCCTCGATGCGCCGTTCGACGCCCTCACCCGTATTGAATTGGCCGGCCATCTGGCCACGCGCCTGCGGGACATTCCCCTCCAGTTTCTTGGCACCTCTTCCGACATTCTTCCCTATGCGGGCTATCTGGGCATCGCGGCCCTCCTGGCCTTGCCCGTGGCCGTGCTGCACAAATCGGCCCGGGTCGAAATGCTGTTCTTTTTCCCCGCTGCGACGGCCTGTCTTATCGTCTCCGTATTGGGTAAAACACTGGTGAACAGCGATATTTCCTTCGATGCGCTGGTGTTTCCGGCCAGTTTCAGCCTGGCGGTGCTCGCCGCCCTGGGCCTGGACCGCTTGTTTACGGTAGGACGGGATACGCGCTCCCCGGTTTTGTGGGCCTCTTCGCTGATCTTCCTGGCGGGCGCCTGCTCTCTTTTCTATGTATCCTCCGCCGAAGTCCGGGGCCGCATTATTCCCCTGATGGCCGTTGCCCTGCTGTTTCTTGTGTTTCGCGTGCGGTGGCTGGGAAGCATGTGCAGCGTGGCGGTTCTGCTCCTCCTGTTTATCGATCTTCACAACGCCACTGTCCGTTATTATGAGATTCCACCCCTCGAAGAGGCCCCGGGCCAGGGGGCGAATACGCGGATGGTCCGCGCCGTGGAAGAGCATACGGCGGGCGGACGCGTACTGGTGAATGCCAACCGCCTTGTTTTCAATGTTACCGGACACACCGGTTCCGTACCCCCCCTGCACATCGAGAACGGAAAGGATGCCTGTTTAACCAGAGAGCAGGCGCGGTGGCAAAAAGAATTGACCGATGGGCAAAACCCGGGGGTCTCTCCCCGTGCCGCCCTGCCCGCCCTGCTGAACTACATGGCGGTGCGTACCATGCTCACGGGGGCCCCATTCGTCCCCGAGGGCTGGGAACAAGCGGGTGTGCGCCTGCGCCCCCTGCGTGCCGAGGGCAATCTCTTCCTCTATGTGAATGAAACCGCATGGCCCCGTTGCCGTTGGCTGCCGCACTGGCGGGTGGCCCCAAGCGTGGCGGCCGCCATCAAACTGCTGGGCGAGCCCGCCTTCGATGCCGCGCGCGCCTGCACGCTCGAAGTGGAAAAAGACGTATACAACCAACTGGATGTCCTGATTCCGGAAGGCCCCGGAGCCGCCGGCGAACCCGTCCCATCCGTCCCGTGCGTCATTGAACAGGACACCCCGGAAAAAGTGGTGATTCATATCGAAGCGCCAAGCCCCGGAATCGTGGTTTTGGCCGATACCTTCGCCCCCGGCTGGAAAGCCCGGATGGATGGCGCGCGCGTGCCCATTCTACGAGCTAACGGACTTTTCCGCGGCCTGGCCGCCCCGGCCGGTTCCCATACCATCGAATTCGCCTATCAGCCCCTCCCGTTCTGGGGGGGACTCGCCATTAGCGCCGTCACCCTGGGATTCTTGGTCCTCGCCGGCCTGCTTGGCCTCTTCCGGCGCGCCTCCGGACACTGACGATTGTATTATGTCCGACTTGTCCGACCTGTCCGGTACTGTTCTAAACTGCTGATAGCTGATAGCGGACCGTCCTTTATTGTATGATATTCCCTGTTTCTCTGCCGTTGAACCATTACAAGGAAATACGTATGAGCAAAATTTGTTTTCTGGGCGCGGGCAGCACGGTGTTCGCGAAGAATGTATTGGGCGACAGCCTTCACGTGGAGTGTTTGAAAGACGCGCACATCACCCTGATTGACATAGATCCCGGACGGCTGGGTGATTCGGAGAAAATGGTGAAGAACCTCAACCGTTCGTTGGGTGCAAAGGCTACGGTGGAAGGGTATCTGGCGCAGGACGCGCGCAAGGCCATATCGGGGGCGGACTATATCGTCAACGCCATTCAGGTGGGCGGATACGAGCCCTGCACCGTCACCGATTTTGAAATCCCCAAGAAATACGGCCTGCGGCAGACCATCGGCGACACGCTGGGCATCGGCGGCATCTTCCGCGCCCTGCGCACCATTCCCGTGATGCTCGACTATTGCCGGATCATCGAGGAGGCCGCGCCGGACGCCTGGCTGCTCAATTACACCAACCCGATGGCCATGATCACCGGCGCGATTCTCAAAGCCACGGGCGTGAAGACCGTCGGGCTGTGCCACAGTGTGCAGGCGTGCGCGCCGTGCCTGTGCCAGATGCTCGAGTTGCCCGAAGACGATTTGCGCTGGCATATTGCGGGCATCAACCACCAGGGCTGGCTGTTGCATATTTCGCGCCACGGCGAAGACCTCTATCCCGAAATCAAGCGCCGCGCCCAACTTCCCGAATACAACTGGAAAGACACCGTGCGGTTTGAACTGATGAAACAATTCGGCTATTACGTCACGGAATCCAGCGAGCACACCTCCGAATACGTGCCGTGGTTCATCAAGTCCAAGGCCCCGGAACTCATCGAACGGTTCAACGTGCCCTTGGACGAATATCCCCGCCGCTGTGTCGCGCAGATCGAGGCCTGGAATTACATGCGCGAGGAACTCATCTCCGACACGCCGCTCGAACACGAACGCGGCCACGAATACGCCTCCTACATCTTCGAGGCCATGGAAACCGGGAAACCCTTCACCCTCGGCGGCAATGTCCTGAACAAAGGGCTGATCACCAATCTGCCCGCGAACGCCTGCGTCGAGGTAACCTGCGTGGTGGACCGCAACGGCATCACGCCCACCTATGTGGGCGGCCTTCCCCCGCAGTGCGCCGCGCTCAACCGCACCAACATCAATGTTCACGAACTCACTATCGAGGCCGCGCTTACCGGAAAGAAAGAACACGTCTACCAGGCCGCCCTGCTCGATCCGCATACCGCCGCCGAACTCACCATTGACGAGATCATCGCGCTATGCGATGATCTTATCGAGGCGCATGGAAACTGGTTGCCGCCGTTGAAATGAGTATTCCAATGACTAAAACCGTTACAACCCCTTACGACGTAGCCGAACACCTTCATACCCCTGAAGAAATGGCGGCCTATCTGGAAGCCGGGGTGGAAGAATCAGCGGGTGACGCTGCGTTTATTGCCAGGGCCTTGGGTAACATTACACGTGCTAAAGACATGTTTCAACTGGCTCATGATACCAATCTTTAGTGAGGAAACCCTATGAAGTTTTCCACGATGATGTTCGCTTGGGGCCGGGAGCGGGGAACATCCGTCCTAAACGGAGTTTTGCTGCTCCTGATGGGGGTGTTGCTCCAAGGCTGCCCCAAGCCCTTGTTCAATGTTGAGTTCTACGCGTCGTCCACCGTGGGCAACGCCCCCATGAGCGTCGTGTTTTATGACGCGACCAACACCAACGGCCAGGAAATAAAATCGTGGTTATGGGAGTTTGGCGATGGCGGGAACAGTAACGAGCCTTCTCCCACCCATGTATACACCCTCCCCGGAAAATATACGGTTACGCTGATTTTAGAAACGTCCAAAGGCCCCAATGCGCTCACTATTCCCAATTACATCACGGTGCGCGGAAAGTTCAGGGTGCTGGTCCGCAATACAGGCGGCTATCCAATGACCGCGTTTTATCTCACCCCGGCGGACTCACCGGGTTTCGGCGCCAATCGCATCCTTCACGACATTCCCCCCGGAGGCGAAACGGACTTGGGACGGGAGTATCAGCAGGACGGCTATTTGATCGCCGCGGTTTTCGATGTGGACGGGTTCCTGGATTCCGTCCAATATGTGGAGAGTCCGGGGTATTACAGCACCATCGGAATGACCGCGGAATATCTGGTGGTGGAAGCCTGGCGGCTGGAAAACGGCGAGAAGGGCCTCACCGCCGCGCCCCTGACGGAAACCGAACCATAAACAGCGCCTTTGTGGTCAAGGGAAATATAGGGTGATTTCCCGCCCGATGGCGGAATGTACGCGCAGGCCCTCTTCTTCCGTCAACACGCCCACCAGTTTGGAAACCGCGCCGGAATAAGTAACACGCAGCCGCGCCAGCGCATCGGAATAATACAAGTCCTCCACCCCGGAAACGCCCGGCGCGGACTTCAAGGTTTGCACAATGCCGTCCACCCGGTCCCGTGCGGCGGGTTTCTCCACCACGATGAGCACGCTGTCCGGCGGCAAGGCGCCGGCCGCCGCGAGAATCCCGGCCACGACGATATCGCCGCTCATCTTGATGCAGGCGTCTTGCACGGCCTGTTCCCCGCTTTCCCGTGGATTCGCCCCATACACCGCCGCCACCCGCGTCAGGTCATCCGTCATTTTCCCATCCAGGCCCCGAAACACCCGCAGGTTCACCGTGGCCTTGGTCCGCGCCATGTTCCCGCCGCCCGCCGCGCCTTCATCCGCTGTAATGGCCGTGCCCACAAGAACGACGTCCGCCATCGTGCCCCGCGCAAACTTCCCGCAGGCATCCACGCCGGCCTTCACCAGTTCAATCAATTGCGCCTTGGGGTAAAGCGGCGCAATTGATTCCGAAACGGAGATGTCAAAATTCAGCTTCTTGAGTTCCTGAACAAATGCCGTCTCCGCGATGCCCTGCTCCGGAATCGTGATGCCCTTGTCCGCCGCAATCTGTTCCCCCATCACCAGCAGCACTTTGGGCGGTTTGGGCAGCCGTGGGCGAATCAGGGCGGCTACATCCTGCCTGACCGGACGTTCGAGCACGTGCGCGTCGATCTCGACCTGCGTAACATTGTCCGCCACGTCGCACCGGAGCAAGTCATAGTTTCGCAGATACCGTTCCGCGTTCCGGAGCATCGGTTGAAACGGACTCATGTCGTCCGAAGCAATCAGGGATTGGATAACGGATTCCAGCACCTCCTGTTGGGCATTTGCCACGGCAACGTTGCGCGCGGTGACGCCCAGACCCTCCGCATGCCCCTTCATGCGCACCGTGATAAGGTCCTCCTCCGCAAAGCCTCCCCCCGCATAACAAAGAAACGCCGCCATGCCCCACAGGACACGGCGGCGTTGCGTCATCATGAAAAACATCCGCCTATTCGTCGCGGTTGCCGAAGATGAGCAGCAGACGGATCAACTGGAGTATCGCGGTGGCGGCGGCGGCCACGTAGGTCATGGCGGCGGCGTTCAACACCTTGCGCGCGCCATGGAGTTCGTCGTCCGTGAGGTATCCGCCGCTGGCCAAGGCCCGCAACGCACGGCTGCTGGCATTGAACTCGACCGGCAACGTGATAATCGTGAAGGCGACGGAAGCGGTGAAGAGCCAGATGCCCGCCGTGATCAGCCAGGGCGTGCCCGCGCCCGCGGAACCGATGATCGCGCCGATAATAATGAGCGGAAGCGCCAGATAAGTTCCGATGGACGACACCGGATACATAATCTGCCGCACCTGCATCGGCACGTAATTGTTCGCGTGCTGCAAGGCATGACCCACTTCATGCGCCGCAATCCCCAGCGCCGCGATGCTCCGGCCATGGTACACGTCCTCCGACAGCCGCAACGTGCGGTCGCGCGGATCGTAGTGATCCGTCATTTGACCGGGGATGCATTCGAGGCCGATGGCGTTCGCCGCGCCGCGCGCGCGTCCGTCCGCAATGCCCAGATTCGCACTGCGCAGGATCAATTGCGCCACCTGCGCGCCGGTGAGGCCCCGCTGGACGCCCACCTGCGAATACTTGCCATACGCGCTCCGGACCTTGGCCTGCGCCCACACCGCCAGAATCAGCGCCGGGATCATCAGCAAATCCGCTGGGTGAAACATGTAAAAACCAGGCATAAACATCGTCTTCGTGTCTCCTCTTTTAGCACTTAGTTAACGCATCCAAGCCTGTCTGGATGACGTCCGGCTTATCTGTCACTATATACACCCGCCACCGGAAATTTATTCAGCCGCCACCCGCCCCACGTTCCTGGAACTAGTTTCATTTCTTTTGCCGCATGGCGCACTGTCCATTGAACACCGCGCCTTCTTCAATCACGAGATTCCGCGCCTGAATATCGCCGCTCACCACCGCCCCGGCCACAAGCCGGAGCTGCCCGGAAGTCACGATGCTGCCTTGGATTTGGCCGGCCACACTGATGCGCTTGCCCGCCGAGACCCCCGCGTTCAGCCGCCCGGACTTGCCCACTTCCACTTCCTCAAGGCATTCCACCGGGCCTTCCACAAGCCCATCCACGCGGCAGGAACCCGCATGGATTTTCCCGGACACCCGCGCGGTCGCCCCGAGCAGCAGGCGCCCTTCCACATTCACGTCCCCGTCAATATGTCCGGAAATCTCCGTATCCGGTCCGCCGGTCAACGAGCCTTTAATGCTCACGCCTTCCGGAATGACCATTTTCCCGGGGCCGGACGCCGGACGGGTTTTCTGCGCGGCGGAATCCACCGCGGACGGCGCCGGGGCCGATGCCGCCACCTCGGAGGGCTGGGCCGGCATTTGCAGTTTTCGTTCCGGCGCGCGTCCGGTCTGAATGGCGTCATTCAGCCATGAATTCCATCCGCCAAACAACCCTTTGCGGCCGGCTTTTTCTTCTTCGGATTCTTTTTCGATGTTCACGCCTTGCGCTTGCTTGTTTTTACTATCAGCCATGTTGATATCAGACCCCGTATCGGTTAACGGATTCGGCCATCGCCCAAGTTTACAGAACTGAGTCAAGTCTACCGTTTTTTTTCGTGATGTTCAACCCCCGCCCGCGCATACGGCATTTGCGAAATCGCCCTTCACAGCGCCGTTTTGCCTATGCTACGCCGGTAATTAGCCCTGTGCACGATGTTTTCTTGAAAAAGGGGCGATTTCGCAATTGCCGGGGCATGGATTTGACATGCCGCCCCCATACCCGTAGGATGGATTTCCAGGAAGGGTTGTATGACAGACCAGAACGAAAATCAGCTACTGCCCAAGGAAGAAGCGCCTCTGCCCGGATTGCCCAAGAAATTTGTGGCGGGATTGGCGATTGTGCTGACCCTCGCCCTGATTCCCGGCATTTTTTTCATCCGCTCCATGGCCCTCGAAGTGACCCAGTACCAAGTGTCCGCCTTTGAAGGCTATGCACGGGCCGCACTGGCGGCGGGGAAGTATGATCGGGTGGTGGAATTGTGCACAGGGGCGATGAAAGCCGGTGTGAACCGGAGCGACCATTGGGGCAAAGTGTATCTGCTGCGCGCACAGGCCTGCGCCAAGTTGAACAAGGTGGAGGAGGCGTTAGGGGAATTGGAGTCGGCCACGGCATTCTGGCGTCAAAAATATTACTACGCCACCGACGAAAACCGCGTGGAATTGGCGGCTTTTGGCACGGAACTCGGACGGAAATTCCTCGAACTGAACCAAGCAGACCCGGCCTTGCGGGCCTTTTCCGCCGCGGGTATGGGCAGCGGAAATCCCGCCCGTTATCTGGCGTCATTGGTCACGCAATTGGATGCGGCCCAGAAAACACGCCTGTGGCCTGAATCGCCCTTCCTCATCGTGGAAGACTTCAGGGGAAAGAATCCCCCGACGCTGGAGAAGCTGGAAGACCAGCAAAACCGTCCGATCACGGCCAGCCGGATAGAGGCTGCCGCCTCGCCGGAGGGCGGACCCGCCGCCCTGCTCGAGGTGGGCGCTTCCACCCAAGACGGGCGCGCCCGATACGGTTTCCCGGTGTACCTTCCCGTTTCCGAAGAACGCTACGCTTTACGCGCCTGGTTCAGGGAAGAAACCTCCTCCGACACCCAATTCTTCCTCACGTACTGGTTCGATTCCGCTCAAAAATCCGCCGCCACGGCGGACCCTCCATCGAAAACCCTCGATAACGGCTGGAAATGCGTTGATATCCGCCGCGATTTTTACCAGGAACGCCTCACCGAGGCCAATCAACTCGGTTACCTCATATCCGGCGGCATTATCAACAACCTCGGCCTCAGCCTCGCCCCCGGCCCCGCCAACCGCTTCTGGCTCGGACGCATCGAACTCTACCTGCCGTGATCATTTGAGTCTGGGATTTCAACCCCTCCTTCAATCCTGCCGTCAGGCACACCCTCCCCTCCGCTCCCTCCCGGAGGCGGCAATGCCAACCTGGCATGAAGCTCCACCCTACGGTTTCTGAACCGGTGGCACGGGTTGGGCCTGTTTGGCGGCCTCTTCCCGAGCGCGCTTGTCCAGCTCGATTTCATGCCGGTCCACATCGGACAGGTGCCGGTCCACAACGACAATCAAGTGAAACCCGAAACTGGTGGCCACCACATCGCTGATCTGGCCAATCGGGGCGCTCCAGACATACTCCTCGAATTCCGGGGCCATGGTTCCGCGCGGCTGATCCGGCAAGACGCCCCCCCGCGACCGGCTCCCGGTATCATCCGAGTATTCCTTCGCCAGCGAGGAAAAACTTTCACCTTTCGTGATCCGTTCACGCAGGCTGGCAATCAGGTCTAAGGCCCGTGCGCGGTCCGCCACATTATTCTTGTCATAGGTAATCAAAATATGCTGGGCGCGCACCCATGAGGTTTCAGATTTGGGCCGTCCGGCCAACCACAACGCCATCACCATCGCCAGAAACAAAACCCCCACCGCCAGCCAAACAAGCTTGGTGCGGTCTTTGGGGTCTTCCTCTCGATACGTTTCGCTCATCGCCGCCATCCTTCCCTTCATCCGATGTCCAACAGGCCACCGTAATAGGTGGTCCAAAAACTGATGTAAATATAGCCCACAATCCCGCCAATGGCAATCAGGATAAGGATGTTCATCACCCGCGTGGCTACTTTCACCGCCGCATTTGCTTCCGCCTGATGATACTCGGCCACCTTCAGCAGGGATTGTTCCAGATTGCCGCTTTGCTCCCCCACGTGCAGCATCTGCCGCGCCATGGGCGTGAGCGAACTGCTGAACGAGAAGGCGTCCACCAGCGTCGCGCCATCGGATACCAGCGGGGCGGCCTTCAACAGGTCACGCTGGATATACGGGTTCACGGTGATGGCCGCGGAATTCTCGATGCATTGCCGGATGTGCATTCCGCTGCCGATGAGCAGCGACATGCTGCGGAAGAACCGCGCCAGCGCAAATTTCCGCGTCACCGTCCTGATTGGCCAGACAAAATTGGTGAACCATCCCCAAATCCACTGGAAGATGCCCATCCGCGCCAGCACCACTATACCTCCGGCCATCACCGCCAGAATGATCATCGCCTTGAGTTGAAAGATCAGATAGCCATGGAAATAGACGCCCAAGTCAAAAGGGACTCTTCCGCTGAAATCAATGGACCGGATCAACCGAAGCGCGAAGGTGCCCAGAAACCATGCCGCCGTCAATTGCAGCCCCGGGTAGACGGAGGCGGAGATAATTTGCCGCCGCATGACCAACTGGTCCTCAAAATAATCCGCCAGATCACGCAGCATCACCGTCAACCGTCCGCTCTTTTCCCCTGCGGACAGCAACTCGATAAAATAGTGCGGGAGCCGGTTCTTTTCCGCGCGGGCGGCGTCGCCGAGCGTCCCCCCGTTCTGGACCCGGTTGATGATGCCGTCGAGCACCTCGCGGGTGGTATTGTCGCGGGCATGTTCTTTGACCAGCGACAATCCCCGGAGAATGGGGATGCCCGCGTCATAGGACGTGGCCAGTTGCCGGCAGAGCGGCACCATGCTCTTCAGTGGAATCTTGGATGAAAGTAAACCCATGTCGCATTCCTGTGCTTGGCGGGTATTGTAGCAAAAGCGCGTCCCGCCGCCAAAGAACCATGAACGTATTCACGCAGCCTGATCAATGAGGGGGGCTAGTCCAGGTAGATATTCCCGCCGTTGGATTCCAGCCGGAGCATGTATTTCCCTTCTTTCAGGTGGCCGTTAAACTCCTGTGTGTCCCGGGTAATGCCGCCCGTCAGGGGGATGGAAGTGTGGATGGCGCCATTGGTTGTCTTGACCTGGAGCGACGCATCGGCCTCCGGGGACATCACCATGCTCAAATTCCCATTTTCCACCAGCACATCAAAGTTCCCCTTGATTCCATCCATGGCCAGAATGCGGATATCCCCGCCATTATTACGGGCAAAAACATCGTTTTGCGGCGATTCCACGATAATGCGCCCCTGCACGCATTGCGCATTCACTTTGGCAAAATTCCGGGTAAGGGTCACGGTTCCATACCGCGCCATGATTTCCGCCGCCCCGCTGCAATCCGACGTGGTCACCGGGCCGTTCTGATTGGATAATTTGATCTCCCCCAGCAGGTGTTCGGCGGTGATGCCCCCCGCGGCCTGGGTCACGGAAAGGGCGCCGCCCAAACCGCTCAGCGTGGTTTGACCTTCCTGGGCGTACACCTCGATTGGCAGTGAGCGCGGGCACTGGACCACCAAGTCCACCCGGTAGGCCGGGCATTCCAGGGCCTTCATGTCGGCCGCCGTGGCGGTGGTTAAACTGAGGCGGCCCTCGCTTTGCTGCATTTTCACTTGAAGTGCTTCGAGGGCAGGCGGCGCCTTGGCGGCCAGGGGCACCCACACAAAGCGCGTGGCGGTTACCCGCACTTCGTTCTCATCCATGCCCTCGATGCGGATATCGCCCGCCGTCGCGTCAATACGCAGGCTCGCGCCCTCCGGCGCGGGTTCAGCAGTGGAAATGACATCATTAAACGGCTTGGTTTCCGGTCCCGCGCCCGGCTTGCTTTCCCCCTCTTTCGCCTGGGCCTCGATGCGCAAATCCCCGAAGGTCACGCTGAGCAGGATGCGCTGCTTGGATTCCGTATTCGCGCCGCGCGCCACCAGTTTGTGGCCCTGCGACAATTGCGAAAAGGGAAGATCGGAATGGAACGCGCCATACAGCACGGTGGCCGTAAGGTCCGGCTGGGCGTCCAAGGGTAAAATGAGATGAATTGGGCCGCCGTCGCTGGCCGCGTCAATATAGGCATCGGGCGCAAGGTTGCCCATCACGATGCTGCCCCGGAAATTGTTCACCTGGAGTTCTCCTGAAATCCCGCTGAACTCCGCCTGGGCATTGTGAAGCTGAAACACCCCGCCCTGCGCCAAATTCTTGGCTTTCACGGGGAATTCCCCGTGTGTGCGCACTTTCACGTTCCCGGTGATGCCGCTGATATCCACCAGCCCATATTGCGCTTCCACCGCCAGCAACCCGCCGATGTTTTGGGCAAAGGTGTCGCCGAAAAAATTGTCCGTCACCAGGCTGGCCGTCTTCGGGATGGTAACGGTGTAATTCACCGCCATGGCCACATACCCCATCTCCGGCTTGGTCTCCGGATACTGCGTCCGTATTTCCACCAGATCGCCCGTGTGAGCCGACTGTACCTGGACCCCTTGCACTAACGATGCCGCCACCTCCGCCGATTCCGCGCCCGCCGTGATGACGGCGTTTACCTGAACCACCCGGTCGTCCCAGGTGTTCACACGGATTTCTCCGAATTGATTGGACACCGACACAATTGGCGTGGGGCCGACCGGATAGGTCTCGCTGAAATTGCGGGTTTCGTTGAACGGGGTCTCCTTGGTCTCCCCCACGCCCAACCCCTGTCCCAATATATCCCCCGCCTTCCGCCCCACATAGTCCATCCCCTTGGCCACGTCATTCAAACCGGACTGGATTTTATTGATCAGGCCATGTTGCGCCTGCGCGGGAAAAGCGCAAACCATGTTCATGAAGATCATGAACATCATGCCAAAACCCAGGCGGCACGCCGCCCGTTTTTCAGGCGGAACACTCATATGGTATTCACATTACCCTCTCGCGGCATCCGGATGCCAACGGCTGAATTAAACCTTCCAAAACCAGTATACAGGCTGCGCTGAATAATTTCATGTGCCTGGGGTGCAGGGTCTTACGCGCCCTTCTTGAATACATTCCCAAGGCGCAGCTTGAGTTTCATAAGTTGGAGGATTATTTTCGGAACACCCCCGCCCTCGGAATCCAATTGCGGCAACGATCCCCGGGCGTCATACATGTGTTCCATGATGGCCAGCACGTTTTGGGAAACGAGCCCGCGCAAGGGGGCGTTGGCCATGAGTCCATAGGCCGGCGCGCTGCCGGACAGGGCGGTGTCCGGATGCGCCCGCACATGCGCGACCGCCTCGCGCAAATCCCGCAGATAATCCTCCACGATATGGGCATGGCCCGGATTGATCATGAGATGAATACTGGGCGGGCGTTGCTGCCGGTCAATATGCCAGCCCTTTTCCGTCATGTAATCCGCAATCGCATAGCAATTCAGCGTGCGGTCCGAGGTGGTATAGGCAAACACCCCCACGGGGGGGTTGCCCACCACCTGCAATCCCTCAATCGCCGCAATGCCTTCCTTGAACCGCCGGGCGGTTTCCATGACAACCCTGGCGTTGCACTGGTAACCGTCTTGGCCCATCGCCTGCAATCCCGCCCAAGCGGCGGCTATTGAACCGCCGGGACGGGTCCCCGGAAGACTCGGCGACGCAAAGACCCCTCCCGGCCAATCCACGAACACGAAAAACTGATATTTCAGATAGTCCATGCCGCGGTAGAGGATGGTGGAGGCGCCTTTGGCGGCATAGCCATATTTGTGGAGGTCGGCGGAAATGGAGGTGACTCCCGGCACCCGAAAATCCCAGGGGGGAATGGGATAGCCGATTTTTTCGGCCCACGGCAGGAAAAATCCGCCGATGCAGGCGTCCACATGCAGTCCAAGGCCATGATGCAGGGCCACGGAGGCCAGTTCGGGGATGGGATCGATCATGCCGTTGGGATAATTGGGCGCGGATCCCACCAGGGCGATGGTATCCGGCGTAATCAAGCGTTCCACGGCCCCAACATTCACCCGGCCATCGGGTGCCAGGGGCGCGTGAATGATTCTTACGTCGAAGTATTTCCCGGCTTTGTCAAAGGCCACATGCACGGAGGCGGGCACAATGATATTCGGTTTCTTTATCTTCGGGGTGAGCGCCCGCGCCCGGTCCCGGTAGGTACGGATGGCCAGCAGAATGCTCTCGGTGCCTCCGGAGGTCATGGTGCCCACAGCCTCCTGGCCGCCGTGCAGCATGGAAGCGGCCATGCGGACCACGTCATGCTCAAACGTGCGCAGACTGGCGAAGGCCATGGGGTTCAGGCCGTTCCCCTCGAAAAACAAGTTATGCGCCGCCTTCAAAAACTCCGTGTGTTCATCGGACTGGTGAAACACCAGGCTGAACGCCCGGTTTTCATGCCAGCGGACATCCTGTAGCTGAAGCGATTTCATGCGTTCCAGCACCTCGGAGCGTGAGAGCCCCTCAAGGGGAATGGCTTCCACTCGTTCCGGGGCCGGAGTGCTCTGAACGCGCTCGGGGACATGGGGCATAACGGTATTCCTTCTGGTTCGTGGACGCACAGCACTTTATAATATGCGGTTTGGAGAAGCAAACTGCCCCTGACCCGAATTCCTCAGCAACGGTAAATCACAATTGCGCTTCCCACTGCCGAATGACGTCCATTGCCTGCTCGGCGGTATCCACGGCCGTGAGCCGTTGGATCAGTGCCCGGTTTTGCCCTGCTTTGCTGGTCAGCGCCAGCATTTGCAGTTGCGCATTGGCTTGCTGGGCAGGCGAGAGGATCATGAAAACAATCTCGATGGGTTTTTGAGCCGCGACATCCACCACCCCGCCACGTGCAATTCCGAGAGCCAACCGCGGTTGTTGCAGCCCGTCCAATCGCGCATGAGGAAAGGCGATCCCTTCATTAAAGAAAGTGGTCCCTTGTTGTTCCCGTTCCCAGATTCGTTGGGAGGCTTCCACCTGTTGAGCAAACTCCTGGTCCTTCAAGGCGAGCGCGACGAGGGAATTCAATACATCTTCTTTAAGCACCGGCTTATCCCAGATGATAATCTGCCCGGAAGAGAGGAGGGCCGATAGGGCGGGTATGGTGGCGGGCCTATTCGCCTGCTGGGGTATTTTTCTGGGCAGCGCGTTCAACGCGGTATTTCCAATAACGGTCACGCCGGCGCGCGTGTCCACGACAACCACCGTCATCCCATTCGCCTTTTCAACAAGGCTTTCAACAATGTTCTCTTTTCCCCAGAACCGTTTCCATCGTGAAATGCCCCCGGGACGCCCGAGTACAATGTGCCCCACGCGGTATTCGCGAGAAAACCGGAGGATGGTATCGGCCACATCATCGCCCTTGTAGGTAAAGACCATCGCGCCCAATTGCTTGGCCAGAGTCAATGTGGAAGAAAGCGTTTTCTGGGTATGGGCGTCCACACTGGCCGGGTCTTCCGAAGGCGTTTGCACGTACAATGCATACCAGTTTCGATTCAGTTTTCCCGCAAGGCGCGAGGCATAGCGTAACAGCATCTCGCTGTTCGGGCCGCGCGAACTCAGGCAAACCATCACCTGATCCGGGGCAATGCTGGCTTCCTGCTCACTGGGTTCCCGCCGCCGCGCATCAAGCTGTGCCGCCAGTTCGCGCAAGGTAATTTCCCGGAGTTGTTCGAGATTGGATTCCTTGAAAAAATTCGTCAAGGCGGTTTCAATGCGTTCAGGGGGATAAATTTTGCCCCCCTCCAAGCGGCGGCGCAGATCTTCCGTGGTTAAATCCACATTGACAATCTGATCAGCCTGCAGCAGAACATTGTCCGGCAGCCTTTCGCGCACCTTAACCCCAAGCGTGTGTTCCACTGTGTTGTATAAACTTTCAAGATGCTGTACGTTCAGTGTCGTGATAACATGGATTCCCGCGTCCAAAATATCCTGAACGTCTTCATAGCGTTTCGGATTCAGGCTGCCGGGAACATTGGTGTGCGCCAGTTCATCAATCAACACAACCTCCGGCTTGCGAGACAAAATCGCGGCGACGTCCATTTCTTCAAGGGGAACGCCCCGGTATTCTTGCTCTATTCTGGAGATTATTTCGAGACCGTTGACGAGCCGGACGGTCTCCGCGCGCCCATGGGTCTCCACGAAGCCAACAACCACATCTATGCCATCCTCTTTCAGACGGTGCCCTTCCAAGAGCATCTGATACGTTTTCCCGACTCCGGCGCAATAACCCAGATAGACCTTGAGCCGTCCACGCTGCGCCTGGCGTATCATCCGCAGAAAGGAGGTGGTTTTAGTATCTATGGGTTCAGTCATAATTGATGGTCCAGTTCCATGTTCAACCGCAATACATTGACTCGGGGATCACCCAGGACCCAAAGGGTGCGGCCTTCTGTCACGGCTTGAATTTTTGCCAGAACAGCTTCTTTGCTCAGACCGCGTGCCTGGGCCACACGCAGCGCCTGCAGTTGCGCATTCCGGAGGCTGATATCCGGGTCCAACCCGCTTCCAGAAGCCGTGACCGCATCCGCAGGAACCAACGTATCCGCGGATAACCCATTCTCTTGCCGGTAGTGTTCGATTCGCTTCTTTACCGTTTCTATCAATCGCTGGGACGTGGGCCCCAGGTTGCTTCCTCCTGAATGCAGGGCATCATATCCATCCCCGGCGGAGGAAGGGCGGGGATGAAAGTAGCGCGGGCTGGAGAACGATTGCGCGATTATTTCTGAACCAATCACCACGCCTTGTTTATTTATCAAGGAACCGTTGGATTGAGACGGAAAAAACGCCTGCCCCATCATTAGCGCAACAAGCGGGTATATTCCGCACAGCAACACCGCCAAGGATGCCGTTAACTTCAATCCGATGCTCATTTCTTCCATAAAAGGTTTCATATTACGCTCCTAAACAAAATGAAGAAAGCCAATCAGAATATCAATCATTTTGATGCCAATAAACGGGGCCACTAACCCGCCCAACCCATACACCAGCAGGTTGCGCCGCAGAAGAATGGCAGCGCCCAGCGGGCGGAACTTCACGCCACGCAGCGCCAGGGGAATTAACGCGATGATTATAAGTGCGTTAAAAATGACGGCGCTGAGTATGGCGCTGTTTGGAGAATGCAAGTGCATCACGTTCAAGGGCGCGATTTCCGGGAAAGCGTCCACCAGCATGGCCGGGAGGATGGCAAAATACTTGGCCACGTCGTTGGCGATGCTGAACGTGGTCAGCGCGCCCCGGGTCATCAACAGTTGTTTGCCTATTTCCACGATTTCGATGAGCTTGGTTGGATTGGAATCCAGGTCCACCATGTTCCCGGCTTCCTTGGCCGCCTGGGTTCCCGTGTTCATGGCGACACCCACATCGGCTTGGGCGAGCGCGGGGGCGTCGTTGGTGCCGTCGCCGGTCATGGCGACCAGATGCCCCAGGGTTTGCTCCTGGCGAATCAGCGCCAATTTGTCTTCCGGTTTGGCTTCGGCCAGATAGTCATCCACCCCGGCTTCCGCGGCAATCGCCGCGGCCGTCAACTGGTTGTCTCCCGTAATCATCACTGTTTTAATGCCCATGGCCCGAAACCGGTCGAAGCGATCCCGGAGTCCGCCCTTCACAATGTCTTTCAAATAAACGACCCCCAATACTCTGTCTTGCGCGGCCACCACCAACGGGGTTCCTCCCGCGCGCGACACCGCACTCACCGCATCCTCCACTTCCCGCGGGAAAATGCCGCCCACAAACTCCTTTACCGCTTGCGCCGCACCTTTCCGCACCTTTCGTTCATCCAGATTCATCCCGCTCATGCGCGTTTGCGCCGTGAAGGGAATAAACTCCGCGTGGGGCAAGTCGGACAACGCCCGCCCGCGCAGTCCATAACGTTTTGCCAGGACTACAATGCTGCGCCCCTCCGGGGTCTCATCCGCCAAAGAAGCCAACTGGGCCGCATCCGCAAGTTCGTGTTCTGTTACACCTGTGGCCGGAATGAATTGCGTGGCTTCACGGTTGCCCAGCGTGATGGTGCCGGTCTTATCAAGCAGAAGGACATCCACGTCGCCCGCCGCTTCCACCGCGCGCCCGCTCATGGCCAGCACATTTTTCCGCACCAGACGGTCTATACCCGCAATGCCTATGGCGCTCAACAGCCCGCCGATGGTGGTCGGTATCAGACAAACCAGCAACGCCACGAGCACCGTCAGCGAAAAAGAGATGCCCGAATACACGCCAAAACACTTGAGGGTAATGATGGCGGTCAAGAATATGATGGTGAGCGCGGAGAGTAAAATCGTCAGGGCGATCTCATTGGGAGTTTTCTGACGGCGCGCCCCTTCCACCAGCCGGATCATTTTATCCAGGAAACTATCGCCGGGATTCGCCGTCACCCGGACCCGTATCCAGTCGGAGAGGACGCGTGTTCCACCGGTCACCGCGCTCCGGTCTCCACCGGCTTCGCGAATCACCGGCGCGGATTCACCGGTGATGGCGGATTCATCCACGGTGGCAACCCCTTCGATAATTTCCCCGTCGGAGGGGATGATTTCCCCAGCGGATACCAGCACCAGATCGTTTTTACGCAATTGATCCGCTGGGATCTTTTCCATCTCACCATCACTCTGAACTCGGTTGGCTGTGGTCTGTGTCCGGGTGCGGCGCAGCGCATTGGCCTGGGCTTTCCCCCGGCCCTCCGCCAACGCTTCCGCAAAATTGGCAAACAACACCGTAAACCAAAGCCAGGCGGCAATCTGCCCCACATATCCCAGCGATTCACTTTCTGAGTGGAAAACAAGGCCCAGCGTGGTAAGAAAGGCCCCCACTTCCGTAACAAACATCACGGGATTCCGCGTCATCCGCAGAGGGTTTAATTTTTTGAACGCCTCCACGACTGCTCCGGCGATAACCTCGCGATCAAATAATGCCTGTCGTTGTGCAGCCATACCGTAAACTTCCTTAAAACAGGACGGCGGATGCCGTCATGATGAAATGTTCGACAATGGGTCCCAGCGCCAGCGCCGGGAAAAAGGTCAGGACTCCGGTAATTACCACCGTGCCGATGAGCAAGACGGTAAAGGTGCCTCCGGAAACGGGAAAGCTGCCGCTGCTTGCTGGAATAATTTTTTTCCGGGCAAGATTTCCCGCCAGGGCAAGAATGGGCACGATCATCAGAAACCGCCCCGCCAACATCGCCAGGGCAAGGGTGGTGTTGTACCAGGGAGTATTCCCGTTCAATCCGGCGAACGCACTGCCATTGTTGCCGGTACCGGAAGCATAGGCATAAAAAATCTCTAATAATCCATGCGGCCCAAGGTTGTTGCGTCCCGCAAGACCCCATGGGGAAACCGAAGCCCATGCGGTAAATCCCAAAATGGAAAACGTCAACGCCAGCAGGACAAGCACGCAAAGCTTTATGTCGCGCGCTTCGATCTTTTTGCCAAGATACTCCGGGGTGCGTCCAACCATCAGCCCGGCCAAAAACACGCTGAGGATCACAAATATGAGCATTCCGTACAGGCCCGCGCCCACCCCGCCAAACACCACTTCGCCCAACAGGATGTTCACGAGGAGCACCAATCCGCCCAAGGGCGTGAAGGAATCATGCATGGCATTAACGGCACCGCAAGAAGCGTCCGTGGTGATAGTGGCAAAGAGCGCCGAATTGAATATTCCAAACCGCACCTCTTTCCCTTCCATATTGCCATCCGAGTGATCCAACCCCAGGGCAACCAATCGCGGATTGCCATGGCTTTCCGCCCACCAGCAAAAAACAGCCGCCCCGAGAAAGAGCAACATCATGGCGGCCCATACCGTCCATCCATGACGCTGGTTGCCCACAGTGCGTCCCAGGTGCCAAGTCAAGCCGCTGGGCACGAGAAAAATGGCCAGCATTTGCAAGAAGTTGGAGAGTGGTGTCGGATTTTCAAACGGATGGGCCGAGTTCGCGTTGGTGTAGCCGCCGCCGTTGGTGCCCAACATCTTGATGGCCTCTTGGGAGGCTATCGGCCCCTGGACAATGGTCTGCTTTATAGGAGCCGCATTGCCTCCGGCCGATTCCAGGGACTCTGAAACACTGTACGGACTCAGATTCTGGATAACTCCCTGGGATATGAGCACCACCGCGAAGATCAGCGATAGCGGCAGAAACAGGTAAAGGGTGGCTCGAACCAAGTCCACCCAGAAATTGCCCAGTGCATGCGTTTCATGCCGGGCAATCCCACGCACCAAGGCGGCCGCAATGCCAATCCCGGCGGCAGCCGACACGAAGTTGTGAAAGGTGAGCGCCACCATTTGCGAAAAGTAGGACAGCGTGTTTTCGCCCCCATAGTTTTGCCAGTTGGTATTGGTGGCGAAACTCACGGCGGTGTTGAAGGCCAGATCCGGTGACAGCCCAGGAAAATGCTGCGGATTCAACGGCAGGATCGATTGCAGCCGGAGAATGGCATAGGTGAACAAAATACCAAACAGGCTGAACACCCCCAGCGACAGGGAGTATTGCTTCCAATTTTGTTCGCGTTCGGGAGCTATGCCGCACAGATGGTAGAAAAACAATTCGACGGGCTTCAACGCAGGGTCAAGAAATGTTTTTCCCTGCCCATCAAGCACCCGCACCAGATACAGTCCCATAGGCTTGGTCAACGCCAACAGGAGGCCGCAAAACAATGCGAGTTGAATCCATCCAAAGAGATTCATAGTGCTGAGCCCTCTCTAAAACCATTCCGGACGTATCACGGAAGTTAAGAGATAACCGATCAGGGCCAGGGCTATCACGCCAATGAGCACGTTCATTTCAGTTACAACCTTTCACACGCCATCGCGTATAAAACGCATAGGCTGAAAAATCCAAGGGTCAACGCTATATAAATAAGATCCATCATGTTTTGTTGTCCGTAAATGTTTTACCCGGTGCGAGATCCGCGCGGCGCAACGAAAAGGAGAATGTGCTTCCAGAGCCTTCTTCGCTTTGGAGATGAATGGAACTGCCATGCGCCTCAACGATTTCTTTGGCGATGGCGAGACCAAGCCCCGCGCCGGTAATCCCGCTTTGTCCCGGCACTCGGAAAAAGGGATCAAAAACGTCTGATTGATATTCCGGGGGAATGCCGGCGCCGGTGTCGGACACCGAGAATTGCACCCACTGATCATCGGCATGAGCGGTAACCGCAATACGTCCGGCGATCGGGGTGTATCTCAACGCATTGGATATCAGATTCGCGAAAACATGGCTCACACGGGTTGTGTCGGCCCAGACCGCGGGTAATTCCGAAGGTATAGTCTCTTCCAGAAAAACGCCTTTGTCCTGCGCAGCATTGGCAAATTGCGCAATGACAATGTGCGCCAATTGCTTTGGGTCACAGGTCTGAAATGCCATTTGAACCCGGCCCGATTGAATCCGCCCGATATCCAATAAATCCTCAATTATTCCATACAAGCGTTCACTGTCTTCCCGTGCCGCCAGCAATAACTCTTCCTGCTTGGCGGTCAAGGAACCCACTTTCTCGTCCAGCAATAAATAGAGGGCCATGCGAATGGAAGTCAGCGGGGTTTTCAGTTGATGTGATACCGTGGAAACCAGGCCGCGCTTGAGTTCATCTTGCTGCTGCAACTGGGTCACATCCTCGAACAACAGCGTAACGCCGGTGGCTTGGGAGTCCGCGTCCAGAATGGGTATGGCTTTAGGACGAAAGAAACGTTCGGTGCCACGCACAAAACACTGCAGAATGGCGAACTCATCCTTTCCCTCGCTTGGGTGATTGGTGCGAAGTGCATCTTCAAATAAGGCCGTCATCCAGGATTGAGAAACCTCTTTAAGGGTTTTCCCAGGTTTCAGATCAAAGGCCTCGCCCGCGAGTGCCGTGGTAACTTCTATCATGCCCTCCGCATCAATAATGGCAATGGCGTCCGGCAGGCTGTTGAAGGTTTGCTGGGTGGCGTGTTGTATGCGCCGTATCCGGGATCGGTCACTTCGCCGGAATTCGCGAAGGCTTGCCGCCATATCGTCAAACGCATGCGACAACTGCCCAATCTCATCCGTCGAATCGCTTTTCACCACCAGATCCAGGTTGCCCTGGCGAATGTCATTGGCGGACGTTATAAGGTGTTTTAGCGGATTCAAAATCCAGCGCCCGGTGAAAAACGTGAACACGATGGCCACAACACTGCCGCTCAATAACAGGAGATACATTTGCTGGCGTGTCTGCGCGGCTTGTTGCCGTGCGCGGTCATTGGCGTCAGACATGTTTTGTTGATTCATCTGAAGGATCTTGTCCGCGGTGTCCTTCACTTGATAGAACAAGGGTAGGAGCGTGGTGAAATAGACGCTGTTTCGCTGATCGCGTGTTTCCTGTGTATCGCGCACCTTTTGCAGGACCGCCGTGTATTCCGAATAGCAATGATCCAGCTTTTGGAAGGCTTCACCCTCGCCGGGCATGGTGATATTGTTGCCTTCCGCGTGCAAGGCCTTTTCAAAGGTTGTCGTGTTCCCGGAAATAAGTTGCGCGCCCTCTGTTTCATACCCCAGCAGTTCAAACAGCACTCCGCTATCAATGCGTTCCAGGGACTCTTTCATCTGCTGGCAGGCGATGACACTGCGGTAATTTTCCCGCAAAATCACGTCTATGGACTGGCCCAGTTCAGAGGTTTTTCGAATACTCTGAGCGCCGATGACGAGTACGATGGCCAATAACCCGCCAAAGCCCAGCAGAAGTTTCTGTCGTAAACCGAACGTCATATCGAACTCCTTTAGCCTCCAAGAGCGCAAATTCAATGCCACATGCAGCCGGACCATAAGCATCTGCAATCAAATAACTTACGCACAAGAAAAATTTAGGGGTCGTGCAAAGTGCAATATATGGAGAATCGGAACGTTGCAGTTTGCAAGGTGGGGGGGGTGGGGACGGCTTTGTTAGATGCCGTATTGCTTGCGCCGCCGCCAGAGGGTGGCCTGATCTATGCCCAGTATATCCGCGGCGTCCTGTAGGGACTTGGCTCTTGCCAGGACTTGGCGGATGTGTTGCTCTTCGAGTTCCTGGAGGGTTAGTGCAGCACCGACTTGGGCAGCAGCGTGAACCTCCGCCATAGTGGGTGGAAGATCCTCCACATCAATATGGTCTTTCGAACATAGAATCGTTGCCCGTTCAATCACATTGCGCAATTCCCGGACATTTCCCGGCCAGGGATAATGGCGCAGCAGGGCCAACGCCTGTTCCGTGAACCCGAGATAGTGCCGATGGCTATTGCGCGCGAAAAAAGCAAGCAGATGATTCGCAAGATGGACGATGTCATCGGGCCGGTGGCGCAAGGGCGGAATCTCGATCTGTATCACATTCAACCGGTACCACAGGTCGCCGCGGAACCGGCCCTGCTTTACCGCCTCCTCCAAATCCGCATTGGTGGCCGCGATGATACGGACATCGGCGCGCCGGGGGGTGGCATCGCCTACACGTTCATATTCCTTGTCTTGCAGGAATCGCAGCAGCTTGGGTTGTAACCGCAATGGCAGGTCGCCGATTTCGTCCAGTACCAGTGTGCCGCCTTCACACGCGGCAATGCGCCCGGGGTTGTCTTGCACCGCGCCGGTGAACGCTCCTTTGGCATGGCCAAACAATTCGCTCTCCAGCAAGTCGGCGGAAATGGCCGGGCACGACACCATGCCCAGCGGCCGGCCCGACCGCAAACTCCAGCCATGAATCGCCCGCGCCAGAATGGTCTTGCCCGTGCCGCTTTCCCCGCGCAGGAGGATAGTCGCCTCCGAACCGGCCACCTGTTGGGCGGTGTTCAAAACCCGTTGCATGGCGGGGCTGGTGGACGAAAAATCAATCTCTGGATTCGCCCGTTTCAAATCTTCCTGCAACACGGCCAGTTTTTGTTCCAGGGATTTCAACCGCGATATCTTGTCAAGACTAAGATTGACTTGTGCGGGCGAAAAGGGTTTGGGAAGGTAATCGGTGGCCCCGCGGCGCATGGCTTCCACCGCCGTTTCAATCGAGGCATACGCCGTAATGACCACTATCTTCAGCCACGGCGCCTCCGCGAGCAAGGCGGGGATCAGGTCGAGGCCGTTTTGTGTTCCAAGGCGCATATCTACAAAAGCCACATCGAAGAAGTATTGCGAAACCTGCCGCACGGCATCCTGGAAATTGCTGACCGCTGAGACTTGATGGCCTTCGGTTTCCAAAGACATGGCGAGTGTTTTGCGGATGTTGATTTCATCGTCCGCAATGAGAATCCTCAGTGGAATGTTCTCTGGCACGGGGTTCATGGGGACAGGTGCTCGCTAATGTTTGCATTCGAGAGTATATCGGTGGAGGGTTCTTTCGCAAACCGGCTCTGCATTATTAAACAGATCGTTCTTCTGGGATTGTTTTCCAAACGCAAAAAAAATCGGCCTTATACCCGGCGGCAGTGCAGCGTGAAAACTTTCGCCACGGCTTCTTCTCTGATCGGCGCGACCGCCCGGTATTGAACGTCTTTAATGAACTTGTAGTAGTGTTCGATGCTGGGCCACTCGATGACGCAAATGTAGTCGGGTTCGATATCGCCCCGGAGGGTTTCCACCCAGTACAGGGCATCCACCCGGTGCGCCCCGTATCGGCTGGCAATTGGGCTGGCGGCCTCGAGGTATTCCCGGTAGCGCCGGGAACCGTGGGGCTTGCGAAACCAAATCCCCTCCAATACATACGCCTTTTCCGCCGGTTTGAGTTCGGAAACAGGGGGATCGAGTGAGGATAACTCCGATTTTACAGCCGCCATAACCAACCCTCCTCCGCTGAAGTGTTGTTATATATGCGGTGGTATTATACCGTAAATTCTGCGAAAAGGTAAGTCAAAAACGTCTTGAGGCATTTGTAAAACCGCCCTTCGATGCAGCGGTTTGGCTATAAAAAGCCTGTAATTTGCTCCGCGCACACTGTTTTCTTACGAAAAGGGTGTTCGCAATTGCCTAGTCATTTTGGACTCTGAATCAGAGTAAAAGTACGCTTTAAGGCCTGACCCGCCGGGGGAATGCTTAAAAATACCGCTTTGTCCGCCCCACCGGCGGGTTCGGCTGTATAACCGGCCCCGGAAGGCTCCAGGACAATGCGGGTTTGGGCATTGAAATAGGTTTCGGGCAGGTAAATCCGGGTGGGGGCGCTAATGGCGGAGTCTTCCTCCCACGCACAGGCAAAGGCATGGGTTTCCGGCTGGCTTTCATACGCGGTGAGCCGTCCTGAAACACAAAGCGGCACGGGCCGCTGTAAAATTTCCAGATACTGGCACTGCAGAAGGTCTTTGCCATATTCCCAATAGGTCTCCCCGCACATCGCTTTCTCGAACTGCCGCAGCACGGTGCGGGCCGCCGGAATGATTTCCTTCCCGGCCCCTCCGTACGCCCCCCACTCCCCCACCAGCATCGGCATATTCAACCGCCGCGCGGTTTCCGCATGATGTTGGAAAATAAGTTCAATGCGGCCCGTCGAGGCCTTGGCGATGTCGGGCGTATCCACGACGATATCATAGCCGTGGGGCGCATACGCCTGGTACGGGTCCCGCCGGCCATCCGCGCCCAATACCGGCTCGATGCCGCTGCGCACCCCCATGTTCGAGGCCATGGAGGTTTCGAGGAAAATAATGTGATGGGGGTCCACTTCCCGGATGGCGTTCGTCACCCGCTGGTACATCGGCATCAGTTGTGTGCGTTCGAACTCGTTGTAGATCGGTTCAATGGCCCCGAGAATCTCCCGATACATCGTCATGTCTTCAAGCTGTTTCATCAGCATGGAACGCCCCTCGGAGGCGCCCCATTGCTCGAGCAGGTTCATCGCATCCGGGGCCTCCGCAACGCCTTTCGCCTGGAGCAACTCCGAAAACTTGGCGATCATGTAGATCATCGCTTCGGGACTTCGATTGCCCATGTTAGGCTCATTGAACAAGTCATAGCCGATAACCGCGGGTTCCCCGGCATACCGCGCCGCCAACATCCTCCATACCTTCGCGAAATGTTCCTGAACCCCGATACCGTCCGGCGCGGGCTTATTCGCCCAAAAATTATCGAACGCCGCCTGCACCGCCGGGCTGGTAAAATACGCATCGCTCCATACGCCGCCCTCCGAGAGATGCGGCTGGCCGTCCGTCAACGTGGCCCACGCCGGCGCGCCATCGGAATACAACACACTGAACAAGTCCTGATGCATATCCAGATACACATACAGATCATTCGCCTTCGCCCAGCGAATCCACTGGTCAATCTGTTCGAGATACGTTTCGTTGTACGTGCCGGGTTCCGGTTCCAGGCCGTCCCACAGCACCCCCAGGCGAATGCAATTCATCCCCCACTGCCGCATCCGCGCGAAATCCGCTTCTTTCTGCCACAGGACATACTGCTGCTTCTTGCTCTTATTGATGACACTCATCCCATGCAACAGGAGATGCCGCCCCGCCCCATCCACGAACCGCCCCTCTTTAACCGTGACAAACCCCGGCGCAGTTCCTCCCGCTTCCGCCATCAGCCCCGCCCCCAGCACCGCCGTACACGCCATGCTGCATAACGATATCGCATTCATACCGGTTCTCCCCAAAAAAAGGCATGAAGCCGCTCAAACGCAGGCAAATACCGCTGCTCCACCGCCTGAAGCACCGTTTCAAAAACTTTAATGTCGTACGTATGCGAAAGGAGATTGCGGTGCAGCATCATGTCGATCCACTCCTGTGCATCCTCAAGTATCCGGGCGGCAAACGCCTCCTTGATGACATTCCGCGGCGTCACGGGACGCAATTCAAGCCCGCTCTCCTGCAAATAATCACTCATGGTTTTCCAGGCCAGTTCAAACGTCATTTCAAACCGCTGAATGGCACCCTCCTTTTCAAGCTGTGACAACGGCGCCACGCCCCGTGCAAACGCCTCCCGCAACAACAAATACGCTTGGGAAAAATTGTCAAAGTGATGCTTCCACCGGATGTCCTGGTTCATCCTCCGTCTCCTTGCGAATTAACCTTGTGAACATGACAATACCATATTCACCCCCCGTTTCCACATCCTGAATAGTTTTGGCAATCCGGAATAGAAAAGGCTGATCCGTTCCCTGTGTGGTATTCATATGGCATTTCAATGCAGACTGCAACTCAGAGGCAAACCGAATCTCATTTATTTCGTCCTTTTCGTCCATTTCGCGGCAAGAATCGTGCTGGAAATAACCGGCACCATTCTGTGCAATCGTTGGATGACCTTGCGGCGCGCAATAGTGTATGCTTTTCGGATAACCATGAAGGAGACCTACTCATGAAGACGTATTGGATTGTGGCATGTGTAGCGGCGGCGGGGATTGCGCTGGCGGCGGGCTATGCGGCGAAGTGTGCGGCGGCGGAAGAGGGCAAGCTGCTGCGGCATGTGGTGTTGTTCAAATTCAAGGACACGGCGAAACCGGAAGAGGTGGCGAAGGTGGAACAGGCGTTCGCGGACCTGCCCAAGAAGATCAATCTCATTCAGGGATATGAATGGGGCACGAACGTGAGTCCGGAAAACCTGGCGCAGGGGTTCACGCATTGCTTTTTCCTGACATTCAAGAATGCTGCCGACCGCGACGCGTATCTGATACATCCCGCGCACAAGGAATTTGGCACGATCCTGCATCCGTATTTGGACAAGGTGTTGGTGGTGGATTACGTGGTGAAATAACCGGCGGCCCCCTTCCGGAATACAATGTTTTCCACGCCCA
Source organism: uncultured Nitrospirales bacterium (assembly GCA_964474205.1). Lineage (GTDB taxonomy): Bacteria > Hydrogenedentota > Hydrogenedentia > Hydrogenedentales > CAILVY01 > CAILVY01. The sequence goes on from CAYYRW010000015.1 coordinate 88,060, forward strand.
AAAACAAGGCCACACCACGCCGCGCCGCCGCCGGCATTGTGCATCGCGGCGGCAAGGTGTTATTGGCCCGCCGGAACGATGCGATACCGTTCATGGGCGGTCACCATGTCTTTCCGGGCGGGGCCATGGACAAAACCGATGACCCTGCCCAAGTAATCGGTGCGAAAAATGACGCATCGGGCAAATCAATCTTTGCCGTGACGCGGGAAATCTTCGAGGAAACCGGCCTGCTGCTGGCGCGAGGCGCGGCGCCGGAGCCGGAGGTGCTCCGCGCGGCGCGGCGCGCGCTGCATGCGGGGGAAATCACGTTCGCGGGCATTTTGGACCGGCACGGCCTGCGCATCCACGCGGCGGACTTCACACCCGCGGGCGAATGGATCACGCCAGCGTTTTCTCCGATGCGCTTTCATACGGATTATTACGCCTGTGCGTATTCGGGGGATTTTCCCGGTGAACCCCTGGGTCCGGAAGGTGAAATTGTGATAGTGGAATGGATGACGCCCGCCGAGGCGCGGCGGCGGTGGCATGTTCACCAAATCAAGCTTTCGACGCCGGTGGCGTTCATTCTGCGGCATCTTGCGGTGTTGCCGATGAACGAGGCGCTTCCCTGGCTCTGTAAAGCCACGGGGCGCCATCCGGACATGCCCAATCTCTTTGAAACGCGTCCCGGCATCACCATCATCCCGGTGCGTACGAACACGCTCCCGCCCGCGGCCTATGTGAACTGCGTGGTGCTCGGAGAGGGGGAATTGTATGTGGTGGATCCCGGTGTGGCGGATGCCTGGGAGCGGCAGCATCTGGACGATGTGCTGGATCATTTGCTGGGACTGGGGCATCACGTGGGGGCCGTGCTGCTCACGCATCCGCACGGGGACCATGTGGGCGCCACGGAGTTCTTTCGCGCCAAGTATCACGCGCCGGTCTGGGCGCACGCGGACGCCGCGAAGGAATTGCCGTTTCCCGTGGACCGCCTGTTGAATGATGGCGAAGTGATTCCCATCGAAGGCGAACCCGAATGGCGGGTGCGGTGCCTGCATACCCCCGGCCATCATCCCGGCCATATGTGTTATTTGGAGGAAACCACCCATACCCTCCTGTGCGGCGACATGATGGCCAATCCAGGAACCATCTTGATTTCGCCGGATTATGGCGGGGACATGAACGCCTATCTCCAGAGTCTCGAACGGCTGCTCCAGGAGGACATCGAGTTTACCGTGCCCGCGCACGGATGGCCCACCTTCCGGGAGAGTGGGAAAGACCACATACGCCGGACCCTTGAATACCGGCTTGAACGCGAGGAACGAATTAAAACAGCCCTGGCCTCCGGTATACAAACAATGCAGGAACTTGTGGAACGCGTTTACGACGATACCCCGCGCACGGCGTGGCCCCTGGCCGAACACCAACTCCGCGCGCACTTGATCCGGCTCGGGATTCCCTTTTCCGCCGGTCAATTTATCTTATAACCGGAGAACGCGTTCATGATCTCGCACGGTTATCATACGCGTGGTGTTTTCGGGCTTCATGGGGAAATCCGTTTTCCAGTCGCCAACAGCGAGTTCGCGCGCGGCGAATTCCCATATCACGAGTTTTTTGCCGGCAAGCCGGTCCTTTCCGTTGACAATTTCCCGGCTGAGCTGACGGCGGGTGGCGTGAGAAGCATTGTCGTTGATGAGAAGGGTGTCAATGGGCCGGCTTAGTTCGGCGCTGAGTTGTTCCGCAAGGCCGGCGCTGTCGCCCCAGCCCATTCCTCCGAGCGCGAAAATATTCGCGAAGCTGTCGCCCAACAGGAGAACGTCCGCATCAGGTGAGGCTTTCCAGGGGGTGTTATCCGGTTTCTGAACGCGTTGGAGGGTGACGCGTTCGGAACCGTAGAAGGTTTGATTTTCGGGTAGTTTTAACATGACGGCGACATCGCCCAAATTCACGATTTCTTTTGCCGTGCGTGTATACGATACCGGCGGTTGGTCCGGCAGTTGAACATGGCCCCGGACGAATTGCGCCAAGTCCTGCGCGGCCTTGCCCATGCCTTCGGGCGTCCAATGGGTGTCGGTTTTGAGGTAGAGCGGGGTTCCTTGCGCCTTGGCCTCCGTAAGGGAATCCGTGACGTCGCAGATCAAGACATTGGCCTCCTTCAACCGCCGGTAAAATTCGGCTTCAGAAGGATTGTGCACGGGTTCGCGGCCCGAATAGTGCCGGGAGAGTTTTTCGGGGTACACGGCGGCCTTGTCCGGCGCGGGAAAGAGCACGAGCGCGATGCCGCGTTCCGCAAGTTGATCACGGAACTGCACAATGGCCTTTACGGGGTCCGGTTGTGGCGGTTCATGGGTTTCATCGCCGGTCCGGGCGCGTTTGGCCATTACCGCCGGTTCGAGAAAACCGGGGCCGGTGAGGAAGTCGATTCCGGGCCGGTAGAACAGCCAGCCGTCCCGTCCGCAGTAGGCTTTTTCATTGCCTGCCTTGAGATGGCCGATGGTAACGCTCTGCACCAGGGGTAAAATGGAATCCACCAGCAGGGAACTCTGCTTAATGCCCTCTTCATAGCCCTTGATGGCGCTCAACAGGCGGGCATTGATGGCGAAGCCCACGGCCAAAAGTCCTTTGGAGGCATAGGCGTCCGCAATCTCTTCGGACGACGGGATAACCCCGGACACTTCCAACGCGGCGGGTGTTCCGCCTTTTGTTACGGCATCGTATATCTGATCAATCAGAGGAACCGCGAGCACGACGGCCAGGAAGAAAAAAACGAGGAAGGCGGAAAGCGCCGGGGATACGTCCGTATGCCCGGCTTCGTTTCGCGCCTGTTCCTCCCGAGCTTTCATCAAATCCGACATGCCGTTTTCCTAGAAAATGAAATAGATAAAGGGGTTGTAGGATTGCGTGGTCAATATCAATAAGGAAATCATCAACAGCACCAGACACCAGGCCGCTTTGGTCCAGGTGAGTTTCCGGGTGAAATCCCAGGTTTGGGGCGCGGTCCACACGACGATGACCGCCAGGAGCATGGCCAGAAGGTAATAGGGTTGGTAAATCAGGCCGCGAATAAGAAACATGCCGTCTTGGGAGGCGCCCAGCCCCGCCAGGGATTTCAGATAGGCGATGGCGGCGGGCAGGTCGGGAGCGCGAAAGAAAACCCATGCAAAACAGACGATGAGGAATGTCAGCGCGGTGCGGATGAGGCGCGGCGCATTGTGATAGAAGCTCTCCTTGCCCTGAGTGCGTTCAAAGGCGAGCATGGCGCCATGAATGCCGCCCCAAATGACGAAATTCCAGGCGGCTCCGTGCCAGAGCCCGCCCAGCAGCATAACGGTGGCAAGATTGACATACGTGCGGCCTTCGCCTTTTCGATTTCCGCCGAGCGGGACATAGAGGTAGTCGCGCAGGAAAAACGAGAGCGAGAGATGCCAACGGCGCCAGAACTCGGTGATGGATTGCGAGCGATAAGGCGAATCGAAATTTTTCGGGAACACAAAGCCGAGCATGAGCCCGAGGCCAATGGCCATGTCAGAGTAGGCGCTGAAATCGAAATATATCTGGAAGGTGTAGGCGAACATGCCGTACCAGGCGTCCAGGGGAGAGAGGGCACCCGCGCCAAAGCAGGTATCCGCGACTTTTCCGCAGGCATTGGCGATCAGGATTTTTTTGGCAATGCCGAGCGAGAGGAAGGTCACGCCGCGGCTGAATTTCTCGAAGGTGTAGGCGCGGCCCTGCAACTGGTACGCGATCTCGCGGTAGCGGATGATCGGTCCGGCCACCAATTGTGGAAACATGGAAATGTAGCATGCGAAGTCGGTGAAGTTACTGACGACTTTGGCATCGCCGCGATAGACATCCACAATGTAGCTGATGCAATGGAAGGTGTAGAAACTGATGCCGAGCGGCAGGGCAATGCGCAGGAAATTCTTCCATTGCAGCGCATCCAGGCCGAGGGCGGTCATGAGTCCATTGTAATTATCCAGGGCAAAATTGAAGTATTTGAAGACCCCCAGCGCGAGCAGACTGCACGTGACGGAAGCGATCAGGGCATTGCGCTGTTGGCGGGTGCGCGGAACACCCTTGGGGAGCGCCTGCGCCTCCGTGCGCCAGCCGTGGAATCCATGCACGATGATCATCCCGCAGCCATAGCTGAACACGGTCGACCCGAACATGAGGAAGACGAAATAGGGGTTGGCCCAGCCGTAAAACACATAGCTAACCAGCGTGAGGGCAAGATGGCGGGCGCGGCGCGGGGCCAAATAGTACAAACCCAGCGCCACGGGCAGGAAATAAAACAGGAATATATGCGAACTGAAAACCATGTGTTACTGCTATCAAATGCACCGATAAAGGAGCTTTAGTATAAAACGTTCCAGGATACTTCCTCAACTGTGCACCGGCAGCTTGGGCCATTGGAAACATCAGTCGGCAACACCGTTATGCCCGTCATTGCGAGGAGTCCCCGATGCAATCTCGACATAGTGTCAACTGTGTATGGCTCCGAGATTGCTCGCCGGGGACTCCTCCTTAGAAACACGGCAAATGATGGAGCGAGTATATCTCTCTTTCAGAGAAGGTATGTAGGGGGACGTGTATACCCAGGGTAGCGAAGCGCAACCACCGGGCTGGAATTATGTATCCACTTCGTGGAAAAACATGCGGGGAGCCGGTATCACGGGCTGGTGTTTCGCAAAGACTCTTGATTGTTTCTTCCCGATCCCTTCCGGCGCTCCGGCGGGTGGTGAACTCGCAGTGACAAGGAAGACTATGGTTCAAACGATGGCGACTCCTCGATCCAACGTCTTTGCACGTAAACGCGGTCTTTGCTATTGTTGATGAAAACAAAAGGAAAAAGGCATACGATTCATGACAACCTATTCCGTAGCGGTTTTGGAAGGCGATGGCATTGGCCCGGAGATTATGCGCGAAGCGGTGAAGGTGCTTCGCGTGATTGAAGCGCAAAGCGGCGTGCAATTCGAGCTTCGTTACGCGCCGTTTGGCGGACGCGCCTATTTCGAGACCGGCGCCTCCTTCCCGGAGGAAACCAAGGCCGTCTGCGATGCCTGTGACGCCATTCTCAAGGGACCCATTGGCCTGAGCCTGGAAGAATCGCGGAAAATCCCCGTGCAGGAACAGCCGGAGCGCGGGGCATTGCTTCCCTTGCGGCTTCGGTACCGCACCTACGCCAATTTCCGGCCAGTCTATTTGCCTCCGGAATTGATCCATTTCTCGCCTTTGCGCGCGGATCGCATTGAGGGCGGCATTGACATCATCATGATCCGCGAACTGGTCGGCGGCCTGTACTTCGGCGAAAAGGAACGCGGTGAAACCCGTGAAGGGCTGCGCTACGTGAAGGAAACGCTGGAATACGACGAATCCGAAATCCGGAACATTCTCCGGGTGGGCTTTGACGAGGCGCGCAAACGGAGGCACGTTCTGCACAGCGTGCACAAGAGCAATGTACTGATGTCCAGCGTGCTCTGGAACGATGTCCTATTCGAGGTGGCGAAAGAATATCCCGACGTGCAATTGAAGCATATCATTGTGGATGCGGCGGCGGCGGCGCTGGTATTGAATCCGCGGCAATTTGACGTGATGGTAATGGAGAATATGTTTGGCGATATTCTGAGCGATCTGGCCGGCGGCATTCTGGGTTCCCTCGGGTTGATGCCCTCCGCATGCGTGGGCGCGCATAAATCCTATTACGAACCCTCACACGGTTCCGCGCCGGATATTGCCGGAAAAGGCATGGCGAATCCCTACAGCATGATCGGCTCCATGGCCATGATGCTGGAAAAGAGTTTTGGCATGGAGGCGGAAGCGAAACGCGTATGGAATGCCATGCGCGAAGTGTTTGGCGGCGGATTCACCACCTCGGACCTGCGGGATCCGGCGGGGAAACTGAAAATCATCTCCACCAGCGAATTTGGGGATCAGGTCGTTAAGGCGTTGGAAACATAAAGGAAGGTTTATGGGATTCGTACTCATTGCCACGTTAAGTCTGGCCGCTTTTTCAGTGGCGGACGCGCCCGCATGGTCCGGCGGCTATGCTTCGCTGAAGGTGTTGAACAATTTCGTGACGGAACTAGCTTCTGGAACCGTGGAAACCGGGAAACCGGTGGAGTTTTTGAATCCACGGACCGGCTGGGTGTTCATGGCGGCGCGGGGAACTCCCGAAACGCCTGTATTTCTCGATGATCAGAAGGAATGTATCCTATGGCGGCAAAACCCGGAAACCGGGAACCATGAGGCCATGCAACAGTTAGCCGAAGGCCGGCACCATGTTCGGGTGGAAGGCCCCTCCCCGATCCACATGACCATACGCACCATGCCGGAAATCGCCTACTGTTATTTTCCCGCCACCCCTCATATTACTCCGTATGGACCTTATGACTGGGCCTTTGTTTCTCACCACGCGCTTCCCCACGTGAACACCCTGATCACGCGGGGCGGCCAGGCTCCGGAGGAATTTGACACATGGCGAAGGGAAGGCCGTCAATGGCTCGCCAATGCGCCCTTGCCGGGGTTAAGCCAAAAAACGGCGCCCCCGGCGGATGATGTCTTTGCGGAATGGGCTAAAAACCCGGGCGTGCTCAAGCCCGGTTACGCGGGTATGATCGTGGATGAGTTCCTGGGGGCGGACGAGGGGCATTATGCCGCATGGACCGGGGCATTTCAGCGGCTCATTGCCCTGCCGGAATTCAATGGAAAAACGTTCTATGCATGGTCCGGGCAAATATTCGACTTACCCCATGGCCTGGCGTTCTGCAAGACCTTGATGGCCAAGGAGCATCGGTTTGCCTGGGAAGTCTATTTGCGTGAAGAACCCGCCCCGGATAAGGCAAAGGAGCGGATGATGCAGCGCCTTCAGCAGAGCTTTGTCAAATGGCGCAACGCCCTGCCCGGCGTCGAACGCCACATGATGCTCACCTTGGGCTATCTTTCCGCTCCTCCCGAGAGTCTCAATTGTAATCCCGGCGTGGATTACCAGGTATTCCTGGACATGCAGTTCAATCTGCTGGCGAATGATCCCGCCTTCTGGAATCTCTACGGACTCATGGAATACTCCGCCAGCTATGCGGATGAAGAGTCGCTGCGCTGGGCGCATACACTTATCCGGCATTATTGCATTGAAGGCCATCGGGAGCCGCTGACCCAAGACCCCTATCGCCTCCCCCATCTCACGAATCCGGATTTTGTTGATGGGTTGAAAGGGTGGCGGGTTGAAAAAGCCGAAAAGAAAAGTATCCGCTCCGATGGAATGAAGGGTTTTAGTTGGTTGCAAGGGCGGTATCCCAAAACCAACGACGGGGACCAATTCTGTGTAATGAAGCGTTCGGAAAAACGGCCAAACCGTTTGCGGCAGACCCTCGCCGCGCTTGAGCCGGGCCGCCTCTACTCCGTGAAAATGGTCTCCGCGGATATCACCCGCCTCGGCGCGCAACAAACCTTGGGCATGCACTTGGAGGTCCAAGGCGCGGAACGAATCCCCGCCTATTGCTTCCAATTCGCCTATCCGAGTTGCTATGATCACGCCAGTGGCCCTTATAACAGCCAGCACCCGGCGTGGTTCAATTTCCACCGCGAAGTGTTTAGAGCCGCCGCGTCCACGGCGGAACTGGTGATTTCCGATCAAGGATGCACGCCGGGACAGGAAATTGCGTTTAATTTTGTCGAGGTACAGCCGTTTCATGCTCCATAAGCAAGTTGTTCTGGCATGCCTGATTGTCACTGGCGGCATGATATGCATGGCCGATGAATTTCTCCATCCACGCCCCATGCCCAAGGTGCTTTTTCCCATCAATGGCGCCTCCCAGGCGGCCGGCCCGTTTACGCTGCTGGCCCTGGCGCCGGAAAATGACGACGGTTCCTTTGAGACCGTTCCGTTGCAGGTGGATGGCAAAGACCAGTCCTGGCAACCCTATGCCCCGCCGGTATGCATCGCCCCTTTGGATCTGCCGCCCGGCGAACATTTTATCCGGATTGGCGGCGGCGAGGTGATGTTTTACGTGACCGCGCCGGATACGGCCCCACCCAGGGATTGGACGCCCGCGAAGGCGCATCCCGGCAAAGATGCCTGGCGCAACTGCGCCCTGTGCCATGAGAACATCCAGGAAAATGGATTAACCGTCTTTGGACCTCACAAGGGACATGAAGTGTGTACGCCCTGCCATGCCGCAGGGGACATGGCGGCCAAACACAACCACCCCGAACCGCCGTTGCGCGATTGCGCCCTGTGTCACGCGGTGCATGGCGCCACGCTTGAATCCCTGTTGCGCGCGCCGAAGAAACAACTTTGCGCCCAATGCCATCGCAATGGCCGGTAACCAACCCCAAAAACAAGGTTCTGGTCCAAGAGGACCGAAACGATAGAACAAGGGACACGGTATGAAACGCAGAACTTTTCTTCTTCTTGGCGCGATAATTTTCTTGGCGGCGGCGGGATTCTTCATCACGCAACGGGCATTCAAAGGCCCTGTGCCGGCGGGACACCCCACGGCCCGGCCGGAGGGCGAAGGCTGGCTCGATCTGCTGGATGCCGCCCATGCTCCCGCCTGGAAAAATGTCACCAATGACAAGGACATTTTCGAGATTAAAGACGGCGTGCTCCACATTTTCGGGCGCCTGGTGCCGCCCTTGCGGTACGCCGGATATACCGCGGAAAAATTCGGCGATTTCCAGTTGCATGTCGAATTCAAACTCGCGCATCACGCCAACAGCGGCATTTTCCTCCGTTCCCAATTCAATGATCCGGTGTACCGGGGCTTTGAAGTGCAAGTGCTGGAGGATTTTGGGAAAGCGCCCACAAAAAACAGTTGCGGCGCGATCTACGACATCACCACGCCGATGTACAACATGTCCCGTCCCGAAGGCGAATGGAATTCCTACGACATCACCATCCAGGGCAAAGAAATCATGGTCATCATGAACGGCTGGATGGTGGTCCACACGGACTTGTCAAAAATGACCACCCCGCTCGGGAAATTCAAAATTCCGTACAACGATCTGCCGCTGGAAGGCCATCTCATGCTTCAGGATCACGGCGGCGAAGCCTGGTACCGGAATCTGCTCATCAAAAAGATCTAGCCCGGGTACTCATCCCCGCGCCTGTGGATGAATCCGAACCGGCGCTATTTATCGCCCATCGTACTGGCCCAGACTTCCAGCCCGTCATAGGGATTGGACATGCCCAGGAAGAGGCGTCCGTTGGCGGACACCATGTTGCGGACGCCGTAGCTGTTGGGATTGCCCATCCCATCGGTCATCACACAATACCAGGTCTTGCCGTCCTGCGTTTTGTAGAGGTCGCCGCCTTTATTGGGGCGTAGCCGGATGAGGTCGATCATGGTCAGGCATTTGGCGTCCGAAGTGTCTTTCTTGCCGATGCCCATCATCCCCAGAATGTAGCTGGGGTGGGTGAGCATATACGTCAGGCCGGGCACGATATCATAGGTTCCGACATAGAACCAGCCGTCATGCGCGCACATGGACCACATATAGGCATTGCCGCCTTCGCCAAAACCGCTTTTCTCGCCCCCGATGGAATGCGGGCCGGCCACCACTTCGAGATGGTCTTCCTTATCCACCCGCAGCAAGTCCGCCGGATGCAGGCCGCCAATCATACGCCCCAGGAAACTGGCCTGCGTCCCCACATACAAGTGATCGTTCCAGACCTGCATGGTCAGCACGGATTCGTTCATCCACCGCGGGCCGCCGCGCTTCATGATCTGAACCGGGGCCGCACCGGGTTCCGGCCCTTCTACTTTCCACAATTCCGCGCCCTGCAACGGGTTATGCGTCCCCACGTACAACCAGTTATTAAACGATTCGATGGTGAAGATTCCCACGTTCCGTTTATTGCCAAATGCATTGTCAAGAACATCCCACACCTCGGTCCCGTCCGTGGCGAAAATCAGGGACTCCGCCGCATCCGCCTTGCTTACCATCTCATAGTCATTGTAAAACGACAGATACAGCAATCCTTTGTGAATAGTCATGCCGCGAACGGAGCCTTCACGGTTGGCTTTCCAAAACTGCGTCCAACTCCCTGGTTCGCCGGTTTCCGACCGCCAAATGGACGTGGTGTCGCCACGCCCGCCCGCATACAGGAACAATTTCCCGTCGGATTGGTTCCGGTAGGCTTTCATGATGCGAAACCCGTGCGGACGGTCCGCATCGGAAAGGTCAAAATCACGGGTATCGAGCACGGTCTCCCACTGCGTGGGCCCCAGATCAGGGCGATACCGGCGGATTTCGGGATACACCGGCTGGTGATCCTGAAACCCCTTGTATTGTTGTACCCGGTTCCAGGTCCCCACATAGACATACCCGTCCCCCGTGCTCCCGTCCGCCTTGAAAAACTCCATGGACCACGGGTAATCATTGTGATCTTGCGCCTGGTCCGCCGGATCAAAGCCATTCACGGCGACTTGTACGAAATCGCCTTCCGCGAGGCCGCCGGGCGCCTCTTCGGGGGAACGCAAACAGCCCGGTCCGCACAGACAGAGTGCAAGCATCGCAATCCACAGATAGTGATAGTTCCGCATGATCCAACCCTCCATTGATTTTTATCCAGACTATTGGTGAAACCTTGTTTCCGAAAATATCGGACACCACAGGCACACGAGACCCGCCGCGGATAGATTCCGCCACTCAAACGTCTCCGAAAGCATAGTAGTATGTTTTCAGGCTTGGAAGCAAGGCCAAACAATCCGCCCTCTTTCCATTGTCCGGCGCGAAACCTCACGGCGCATTATTGGCGGGCGGTTCCAACGCGGCGCGAATGGCGGAATGGAGCGCCTGGCTGGAAAAGGGTTTGATGATATAGGCGGCGATGCCCATGGCTTTCACCTGTTCCGGCGTCAGGTTGGCGCCATAGCCCGTCATGAGAATCACCGGCAGGTTCGGTGCAAATTGCGCCACTTCCCGGGCAAGTTCCACCCCGCTGAGCTTGGGCATGACGTTGTCGGCCAGGATCACATCAAAGCGGCCGGGGTCCGAGCGCACCAGGTCCAAGGCCGCCACGCTATCGGTTAAACATTCCACTTCATATCCTTGACCTTGCAGCAATTGGGCCGCCAGCGAAACAATATCCATTTCATCATCAAGCACGAGCACACGTTCTTTTCCCGCGTTCCGGGGAAGGTCTTCCTTGGCGGGAAACAGGGATATGCCTTCTATCCGCGGCCAATAAATTTGAAACGTGGTTCCATTGTTCACTTCACTCCGGACACGGATGGCGCCGCCGCCGCCCAGCACGATGCCATGAACCGTGGAGAGGCCCAGCCCGGTGCCCTCGCCGAAATCCTTGGTGGTGAAAAAGGGATCAAAGATGGAGGAGCGAATGGCGGGGGGAATCCCACAGCCGGTATCGCTTACAACCAATCGTGCATAGGCGCCTTTTTTCAATGTGCCGGCATCCGCGGAAAGTTCCTCCTTGAATTCACATGTGTCCAGAGAAATGACCAGCACGCCGCCCTTTTCGCCCATGGCCTGCGCCGCGTTTGTGCACAAATTCACCACCACCTGATGAATTTGGGTGGCGTCCGACAATACCATGCCCGACTCTTCCTGCAGATGTTGTTGTATCTCGATGGAGGCCGGGAGCGTGGCACGCAAGAACCGGACGGCTTCCCGGACCGCGAAATAGATGGGGACCGGGTGGCGCTCCAATTCTTCCTTGTGACTGAAGGTTAATATCTGTTTGACCAGCCCGCTGGCGCGATACCCGGCCTTGCTGATCATCCGCAGATTCTCCCGCACCGGGTGGTTCTCGGGAAGCTCACGCAGGGCAAGTTCACAATGGCCCAGTATAAGCATCAGCACATTGCGGAAATCATGCGCCACGCCGCCCGCCAACCGCCCGAGCGCCTGCATTTTCTGTGCCTGATGCGCCTGCTGTTCCAACAGCGTTTCATTGGTGATGTCGCGCCCGAAAATGGCCAAGCGGACCACCTTGCCCTGATCATCAAAGAGGGGGTAGATGGAATGGTCCAGCCGGCGTCCAAAACGCGTATCTCTAAACCGCACGCTCCGCCCCGTGCGGACCACTTCGGCGACGCGTTCGCTCCGTGATTTCACAATGTCGGGCGGCAGCAGTTCCCAAATCTTGGTGTGCAAGAGTTCTTCAACCGTTTTGCCATAGGTCTCCGCGAGATGGTTGTTCACGGCGAGCAGCGTTCCATCCGGTTCCATGAGAAATGCTATGTCCGCCGTGGCGTTAAGTATCGCCAAGGCGTTTTGTTCGCTCTTGCGCCATTCTTCTTCCGCCCGTTTTCGCTCTTCCACTTCCTGCAAGAGCGCTTGGTGTCTTCGCGCCAGTTCGTTTCGGGCGCGTTGCGCCTCAATAGCGGCGAGCATGAAACTCAGGAGCATGAGGAGCCCGCCGAGGGTAAACGTGACATTCTCGAGTACTTTGCTCCAGAACGCGTTGATGCCAATCAGGGGCATGGAATCAAACCAACGGGAGGCACGGGTGATATTGATGCTTCGCGAGAGAATAAAGAAAATGGCCGCCGGAAACACGATGCGGGTGGTGAAACCGAGTTGATACACCACAATCGCACCGGCTGTGACAATACAACCGGCGGCGGCAAAACTCATCCATTCATCAAGGGTGTTATGCAACCCCCACGTATAGCTGAGAATCACCGAGGCGCACTCGATGCCGGCCCCGATGCCCATGAACAGGAACGCGGCGAAAACCCATAGGCTTGGCATCCGATGCAGTGAATCCGGTTTCCATTTTCCGTTAATGCCGGTCATTGTATTCCCCAGGGCGGTTTGGCGCCGCCCGGCATGAGCCTTTCGGCGCACTAACCCATCAATCGGTCAAGAAGATGCTACCGGATACCGCGGGCCGGGTCAAATCGGCGGAAAAGGGGGCTACGCTATTCCCAACGGTGTGTGCTTCGTGCTATGCTTGAACCATAGCGAGAAGGAGATTATTGATGGGTCATCTATTGAAACCGGACGATTTCGTGGTGGGACTGGATATTGGCGGCACCAAGATCATGGCCACCGTGTTGAATCATAAATTCAAGGTGATGGGACGCTCCCGCAAGCGGAGCAAGTCCAAAAAGAACGCGGAGGAGAAAGCGGAGGACCGCATCATCCGCATTGTCGAGGAAGCCCTCCGCGAAGCGGGCAATCCCGTGCTCAAGGGCATTGGCGCGGGTTCGCCCGGCCCGCTGGACCCGAACACGGGGGTCATCATCGACACGCCGAACCTTGGCTGGAAGAATTTCCCGCTGGCGGATATCCTCAAGGAGCATTTTGGGGTGCCGGTGGTGGTGGACAATGACGTGAACGTGGGCACCTATGGCGAATGGTGCTTTGGCGAAGTCAGCCATTGCGAGGACGTGGTGGGCATATTCCCGGGCACCGGCATCGGCGGCGGCATCATCATCAACCGGAAGCTGCTGCATGGCTTTTCCGGGGCCGCCGGGGAAGTGGGCCACATGACCCTCGAAGTGGATGGCCCCTATTGCGGCTGCGGGAAGCGCGGATGCCTGGAGGCGCTGGCCTCCCGCATTGCCATCGCCAAGGAAGTGGCGGCGTTGGCGGCGCGGGGCGATGCGCCCTATATCCTGGAACACTGCGGCACGGATCTCGCCAACATGCGCAGCGGCGCCATTGCCGAAGCCATCCAGGCCGGGGAAAAGATGGTGGAGGGCGTGGTGCGCAAGGCCGCGTTTTATACGGGAATCGCCGTGGCCAACATGATTAACATTCTCAGCCCGGAAGCCGTCGTGCTCGGCGGCGGGCTGGTGGAGGCCATGACCGATATCTACCTGGAAGAGGTGAACCGCGCGGTGAAAGAGCACGCCATGCGGTTTCTGCGTAAAGGCGTCAAAATCGTCCCCGCCAAACTGGGCGACGACGCCGTCGCCCTCGGCGCGGGCCACATGATCGCGGAAAAATTGAGTGGTGCGAAATAATCGTATACAGTTGATACCATGATCCAAATTACCGAGAATATCCTGAACGAAATTGTTCAATGCATTGTGAGAACCGTGGATACCGAAGAGGTGATACTTTTTGGTTCTCGCGCCAGCGGCAAGGATGATCCCGATTCAGATTTGGACCTTGTGGTGATTCAACGCGAACCTTTTGGGCCGAATCATAGCCGCCGCAAAGAATTGTTGAACATCCGACGTTCCCTTTCCGCATTCAGGATTCCAAAGGACATACTGCTGTTTAGCGTGGATGAAGCGATGCACTACCGGCGATCCCCGCATCACATACTCGCGCAGGTCATGCAGGAAGGGAGGCGGTTGTATGCCCGATCTTAAAACAGCCGGACTTTTTTTGAATATGGCGGATAAAGATATGGACGCATTAGTTCGGATGGTTGAATATGGCGGGTTCGCTGAAGAGGTTTTTGGCTTACATGCGCAACAAGCGGCCGAAAAATTGCTAAAAGCTTGGCTTTGCGCCACAAATATCTCCAAAATTCCCCATATTCATGATCTCGATGAACTTGCCGCCCTTCTTATTGAACAAGGGGAGAATATTCCAGAAGGTGTTTCCCCGCTGTTTGAATTGAGTGATTTTGCCGTTCAATTTCGGTATGAGCCATACCCATCGTTTGATGAGCCTATGGATCGTGAACACATACTCTCTCTCCTTCAACAGCTTGCACTATTCGTACGGGAGAACTGTCGTTGATATTTGCCTTTAGCGCGGCCAAATCAGAAGTGAACGAAAGGATACACAGATGTCGACCCAAGAGAATTTGAGCGCGGCCTTTGCGGGCGAAAGCCAGGCGAACCGGAAATATTTGGCGTTTGCGAAAAAGGCGGAGGCGGAGGGTCTTCCGCAAATTGCCCGGCTGTTCCGGGCGGCGGCCGCCGCGGAGACCGTGCATGCGCATGCCCATTTGCGGGTGCTCGACGGAATAAAAGGCACGGAGGAAAACCTCCAGGCGGCGATTGCCGGAGAAGCGCATGAGAGTGACAGCATGTATCCGGAATTTATCGCGCAGGCGGAACAAGAAGGCAACAGGCGCGCGCTCATCAGCTTTAAGAACGCGTTGGACGTCGAAAAACAGCATCACGCGCTGTATTCGGAGGCGCTCAACACCTTGAAAAGCGGAAAGGATATGGACGCCGCGCCCCTGTATGTCTGCGATGTGTGCGGATGCACGCTGTCGGGAGAAGCGCCGGACCGGTGCCCGGTCTGCAATGCGGCGCGGGAGCGTTTTTTTGAAGTTCAGTGATTTCCGAAAGGAAGCACTGTTTGAACTTGATATTTCGAGCGGTTTGATGGATAATATTCTTCCCAACGGAGAAGCTGCCCCCATCAATTGTCAGGGAGCAAGGCCTCGGGCGGATGAACGGCGCGTTAAAGCGCCTAGTGGCACTATGGGAATTTTATTGCGCCTGGGAGCGCCTTTGGAGAGGTTCAAGCCATGTCCTTCAGCGTAGTTCCAAGTAAAGTGTTTTTTGTATCGGGTCTGGGAATTCACCGTCACAAGCTGGCGTCTTTCGAGGCGGCCCTGCGTTCGGCGGGGATCGCCCAGTTCAATTTGGTCTACGTATCCAGCATTCTGCCGCCCCACTGCGTGGTGGTGCCGCAGAAAGAGGGCTTGCAGAGCTTAAGCCCCGGCCAGATCGTGTATTGTGTCATGGCGCGGAGCGAAACCGACGAACCCAGCCGGTTGATTACCGCGGCCGTCGGTGTGGCCGTGCCCAATGAAAGCAACCGCTACGGGTATATTTCCGAGCATCACGGCTATGGGTTGACCGCCGACCAGGCGGGAGAACTGGCCGAAGACCTCGCCGCCACCATGCTCGCCACCACGCTCGGCATCGAATTTGATCCCGACGTGGCCTGGGACGAACGCAAGCAGATTTACGAGGCCAGCGGCCAGATCATCAAGACGACCGCCCACGCCGTGGCCGCCGAAGGCGATGCCAAAGGCTGGTGGTCCACGGCCATCTCCGCGGCGGTCTTCGTTCCCTGAGCGTCATCCCATGCGATTCGGCGATTTTCCCGAGAGCTTCTGCGCCTATGAAACCTCCCGTGTCGTTTTGCTGCCCATTCCGTTTGACAAAACGAGTTCCTGGATCAAGGGCGCGGATAAAGGGCCGGAGGCCATTTTGAACGCCTCCCCCGCGTTGGAATGGTACGATATTGAAACGGGCGTGGAAGTCTACCGGGAAGGCATTCACACCGCCCCCCCCATCTTCGCGGAAACCCCCGAAGAGATGGTCCAAGCCGGGTACGCGCAGGTAAAACGCCATGCCCAGGCCGGAAAATTCGTGGTGACGCTGGGCGGCGAACATTCGGTGACCCTCGGCCCCGTGCGCGCCCTCGCGGAAGCCTGCGCCCCGCTCAGCGTATTGCATCTGGACGCCCACGGCGACACCCGCGACACCTATGAGGGCAGCCCCTACAACCATGCCTGCATCATGGCCCGTGTCAAGGAATGCGCCGCCACTACGGTGTCCGTGGGCATTCGCAGCATTGATGCCTCCGAAGCGCGCGGCCTGCCCCCCGAACGCACCTTCTATGCGCATCACTTGCGGCATGACCCGGAATGGCAAGCCCGCGTGGTGGACCTCTTGGGCGGCAACGTTTACGTAACCATTGACCTGGATGTGTTTGATCCCTCGATCCTTCCGGCGACCGGCACCCCGGAACCCGGCGGATTGGGCTGGTATGAGGTGATGGACTTGTTGGCCGCCGTGGCGCGTTCCAGGCGGATTGTGGGATTCGACGTGGTGGAATTGTGCCCCATGGGCCACCCCCCCTCCGAATTCCTCGCCGCGAAACTGATTTATGGGTTTTTAAGTCATATCCGCGCGCACCACGCGTGGGGCCGCTCAACGTAAGGATTACGCTGGATGCCGGACGAGGAATCCTTCAAACGGAAAAACGAACTGGCGCAACGCTGGCGCCGCCGCATGCATCCCAAGGCGCATGACGCCCTCCAGTATGCCGGTGGAGACGACGCAGAAGAATCCCTCGCATCGCGCCGCCGCCGCCTCCACCGCGACCCGGAATGGGCCGACACGGAAAAAGAAGACCACCCCGACGATGAGTATGCGTAAACCTCTTCATTAGCGCCAAAACAGGTTCGGAATGCTTGCGTTGCGCGGGGCGGGGGGCGTTGCTATACTGAACCCGGCAAGCGGAAAGGATTCGATATGACTTC
The DNA here is from genome assembly GCA_964474205.1 of uncultured Nitrospirales bacterium. Classification (GTDB taxonomy): domain Bacteria; phylum Hydrogenedentota; class Hydrogenedentia; order Hydrogenedentales; family CAILVY01; genus CAILVY01. Next base: position 105,197 of record CAYYRW010000015.1, read on the forward strand.
AGGGCGTTCTCGCATATTGACACGGCTGGCGGTGCGCATGGTGGCCGGGGTGCTGCTGGCGGGAGGCGCGGCCGCGTTTCTGGCCTATCAGTTGGACAATTCCTACACCGCGCGCGCGTTGCTCATCCTGGCGCCCATTCCCATCAAGGCGCAGGACGTGGTGCCGGTGAATATCAATCAGGTGAATGAGCCGGTGGAGCATCTGAATTATTTCAAGGTGGGGCTGATGGAAGCGCTCCCCATGCCGGACTACAAGGCGATTCTAACGAGCGAGCTGATCGCGGAAAATCTGCGCAACCAGATCAAGGAGCGGTATGAGGCTTTGGGGATGAACGCGGACAATCTGACGATAGAGAAAACCATCCGATCGTTGGATGTAAAGACCAGGGTGCATATCCAAACGCTCGAGAAAGTGGAATACCAACAAATCGTGGAATTGCTGCTCACCGCGAAAGACCCGAAAATTGCGGCGGACATGGCGAATCTCTGGGCGGATTTGAGCATTGACACCGCCGAGCGAATGCGCACGGCCGCCAAGACCGGGGCGGTGGAATTTCTCGAAACCCGCCATAAGCAGCTTTGGGAAGAATATGATGCGGCGGCCAGAGAATTGGAGGCCCTGGAAGCGCAATCCAGCGAACCCGGGATGCAACAACGCTTGGCGGAATTGGAATCAACCGTAACCGCGTATCAGATTCAGCGCTCTCAATTATTGACGGAATTGGCCCGGTTGGAAGCCGAAGCGGCGGAATTGGATAAACAACTGGCCCAAGTACCGCCCACTATCACGCTGCGGAAAGCCCCGCCGGAGGCCGCGTATTGGCTGTTGCAGGACGCGAAACAGGACAACGCGAAGGTGTTGGTGACGGAGGAAGTGAATCCGGTGTATACGGAATTGAATTCGAAGCGGGCGCAGGACGTCGAGCAGGTGTCGGGCATAAAGGCCCAGCAGGACACCCTCGATCAGGAATTGAAAAACCTGGAAACACACGTGACGACATTGCGCGTGGAGTGGGCGCGGGCGACTCGCGAGAAGAAAGCCCTCGAACTGAAAATCGAGAGCATCGCGAAAAACGTCAAGGAACTGGCCTCGACCCTCGAATCCACCCGGACCGCCGTCCAGGAATCGATACCCGAGTTTAAGATTGCTTCACGGGCGGTGAAACCGGAAGAAAAAAGCGGACCGCATCGTTCGCTGATGATCCTTGCCGCCCTGTTTGCCGCCGCGGTCGCCGTGCCGGTGCATTTCTTCGGAATGCTGGCGTTGCGCAAGTATGCCCTCGCGCTTGAAAAAGAGGCCGCGGACTGAGGTTGGGGAGACACGCCATGAGCCGCACGCGCACCGTCATCCGGGGGGGCGCACTATCGGGCGCGAGTGTATTCTTTTCGATGCTGGCCATGCTCGCCGTGGGGAAAATGTTCACCAACGCCCTGGATGCGGCGGGCGTGGCCCTGTTGACCCTCGCGCTGCTCTGGGCGGACTTTTTCAATCTTGCCGCGAATGCCGGGCTTTCGACCACGCTGCCCAAACTGGTGGGGGCCGCGGAACCCGGTGAACAAGAGCGTCTGTCGGGCGCGTGTTTATCCTTTCAAACGATGACGGCACTTCTTTTAGGACTGTTCGTGTTGGCGGCGATTCCCCTGTTGGCTTGCGCCGGAGCATGGTTTGGCGCGGAAAAACATCCATTCATCGCCATGCTGCCGGGATTCCTGGCGCTTTTGCCCCCCCTTTTTATCACCGGGGTGCTGCGGGACGCCGCCATGGCGGCCTTGGCGGGATTCAACCGGTACGGGCAACGCGCGGCGGGGATCGTGGTCTCCTCCTGCATGCAGGTTCTCTTGGTGGGGTTGGTCATTGGGATAGCAGGTAAAAGCGTCACAGGGATTGCCCTTGCCATGGCGGCTTCCTATGCCCTCGCCGTGATTTGGCTGATGGCGGCCTTGCCGCGCGGCGGACGCTGGCGGTGGCAGGCCCCGGTGGCGTGGCGATGCTTGAAATTCAGCGTACCTCTGTATGCGAACAGCCTGCTCACCTTTGCCTTTCAGCGATTCGACACCGTGGTGCTCCTGGCACTGCTGCACTCCCCGGGCGCGGTGGCGCTCTACGAAGTGGCCAAGCGGGTGCCCACCCTGCTGTCCCGGGCATTGAATGCCCTGCTGGTGCCCTTCCTGCCGGCCATCGCCGCATTGACCGCGCAAGGGGAACGGGACGAGGCCGCCCGGTTTCTGCAACGCACACTCCTCATCACCGGATTCCTGGGATATCTCGCGGTCTTGATGCTCGTGATGCTCCAGGAACCCTTGATTATCCTCTTGTTCAACCCCGAGTACCTCGCCATCACGCCGGTCTTCGGACTGCTCGCCGCCACCATCGCCCTGCTGGTACAAGCCGGGCTGTTGGGCCAAACCCTGGTCGCCCTGGGCCGTCCCTCCCAGGTCACCTATGTGAATATCTTTTCCGCCATTTTCAATATTGCGGCCAATATCCTCTTGATTCCCTCCATTGGGATTGTGGGCGCGGGGATTGCCGCCGCCCTCACCGCCGCCCTCAGCTTTGCCGCACAACTGGCCTGCGTCATGAAGCAAAAACTGCCCCTCCAACTCCGCCAGTGCTTCTGGCCGCACCTCCTGCTGCTCACGGCCGCACTCGGCCTCCTGGCCACGGGCAACGCCCTTTGGGCGCGCCTCGCCGCAGTGGTGCTCTTTGTACTGTGCAGCATCCTCACCCGCGTAGTGCGGATAAGCGATCTCCGCACTCTATTCTCCGCGTTCCGCCCGGTAGAGAAATAAACGCCCGGTTGTCACGCCTTCATAAACCAAGCGGGGGCGTTGTCGTGACAGGATCTGCGGCGCGCCGCCGGGACAGTACTGTTTATTGTTTCGCGGGAAGCGCCAATCCGTCATTGACGGCTTTGGCGAAGGCCTGCGGTGCATCGGTGACGTACCAATGGACGCCCAGGTCAATAAGCTTGCGCAATGAGGCGGGGGTAAACACGAAAGGCCGTATTTGCAGTTCCGCGCCCGCCGCCCGCAACGATTCCGCCGCTTCCTTCAAAAACGCGTCATCCATCGCGTAAACCACTTCGGGGCGCGTTGTCTTGGACCGCAAATGAAACTGCAATTGGTTAATGCCCTGAAAATTCTTGTCTTTCAGCTCGGCGAATCGTTTTCGGATGGCGTCCGGGGTTCCGGAGAGCCAGGTCATGGTGCGGGCGCCCTCGTAGAGTTTCTGGAGTTTCAAGCACATCTCGGGTTCGCCATGCACAAAAATCACCTGCCGCTCCAGGCCGTTCGCCTTGATCTTCTCCGCGAGCAGGGCCGGATTGACATCTTTGATATCGAGATACACCTGGCGTTCGGGATGCTCCCTCATCGCCGCGAACACTTCATCCAACAGGGGGACTTGGGCACCCTTGAATTCTTTCCGGAACTTCACCCCGGCATCCCATTTCCGGACTTCTTCCAACGGTATTTCACTGATCTTTTTATGGTCCCAGGGGTCCAGGGCGTCCGTGGTGCGCTTGGGCGTTTCGTCATGCATGCACACCAGCGCGCCGTCCTGCGTGGTCTGCACATCCACTTCCGGCACCGCTCCGGGAATGTTCCACGCGTGCTCATAGGCCGTCAGCGTGTTTTCCGGCACCTCGTCCACCCCGCCCCGGTGCGCTTGGAAATATACCCCGCCGGGGACGTCCGCGCCCGCTTGAAGTATCAACGCCAACGTCACGGTTAAGATTGCCATGCCATCATTTTCCTTTGGGTTTCGGCACAAGCGCATCACTGCGCGATGGCGTGCCGGCTTCCTTTTCGGGTTGTTCCAAATATTCATCAGGGCCCAACACGGCATAGGCCGCGGCACCCGCATGCACTCCGGTAAACACCGCCTTCTCCTTATCGAAGCGTTCTCCCGGCATGATATACCATCCGAGGTCTTTTTCAAAGACAAACAGCGCCAAGTCGCTCAGGTGTTCCGCTTTGCAGGCTTCTTGGGGCACGTGTATTTCGAGGGCCAGTTCCACCGGGACAGCGGCCGGGGCGTGTTCGGGAGAAACAAACAGGGTAAAGGGTGACATCTTTTCGGGGAGGGGGCCGGGGGACTGCGCGGATGTGGTTAACCGCGCGGTGATGGGCGCGGGGGCCGTGAAGGTAAAAGCGCCTTCCACGCCCAGTGGATTCAACACAATTTTACGGCCGCGCGCGGATTGCGCGTACCGCCAGACCATGCCAGGCAGGTAGCGGGTTCGCTTAAGCCTCTTTTGAAGGAACAAATCCATCTGATCGCTGTAATGCGGCGAGGCGGGCCGCTCGGACGCGCCAAACGGCACGATACTGACCGCTTCGGGCGCATCCCCGAATTGCACGGCCATGGCAAAACCGTAGCCATAGTCCGCCTGCCACCGTCCGCCCGTATACGTGTGGTCACCGGACACGAGAATGGGTTCGCCGGTGACGGCTCCGGGCATGGGCTCATTGCGCGGGCCGCGCCCGATGCGGTGGGCGTCACCCCAGGGGATCGACAGGCCGGGATAATCATTGCGCATCATGCGGGCGGCCTCTCCGGCGGCATTCAAGGCGATTTCCTGCGCCATGGGCGCGTTGCTTTGCAGGAGCTGGTAGAGTTGAGCGTCCGTGGGGTCCACAAACCCGCTCTGCGCGCGCAACGCCGCCCACCACACATGATAATAGGTCATGCCCACCGACGCGGTCTCCGCGACATAATTCCATTCGCGGAGGAGCGTAAGCCCCGTGTTCAAATCCGGATGGGAGACGTTCACCAAGTCCGGGCGCTGTTCCGCCATCCGCAACAGCAAGGGCGCAAGTTCCACGGCTGCTGGAGCGACCACGTCATACAACATGATTTGATTGTCGCGAAATGAACGTTTTCCGGAATGCAACAACTGCCGCACCCGTTTCGCGCGGTAGCTGTCCGGATCACTCACCATCCAAGGCGCCACGTCCTCCGGTCCAAACGGCAAATCATCCGTGACCGTCCAAGGCGGGTTGCCGCAGGCTTGAAGAAAGCCGGAGGGAGGATTGGTGAGATGCGGCAGGGCGGCGGGGGGTACCAGGTTTGCCCAAGTCATCGCATCCACATTCGCGGGGATGGGTTTCTTCCAGTCCAGATAATCCACCCCCTTGTCCCTTCGCTCCTGCAGGGCGGATTCCGGCATGGCCCGGTCACCGGTTTTCGCGTAGTAGGTATAGAAGAGATTGCCGTCCCGATCCGCATAGAGGATATGAAAACAAGGCAGTTGATGCAAAAGCAGCGCCTGCTGGAACGCTTCAAGCGACTGGGCGCGGCCCATCTCAAAAAGCTGGAGCAACCCGCCGAAATCCCGGTAGCCGCCGATGCGCCACGAAAACAGTTCGTTGCTGTGAAGATCAAACATCGGGCCGCGGTCTCCAAGCACCACCGGCACCCACCGCTCTTCCAGCCCCGCGTCCGTGCGCACCCGGTACGGTTGCGCGGAACTCATGTACTTCATCATGTAAAGCTGGCCTTCATCCAACGCCACGCCGGGGATGGGCGTCTTGCGCTTTCCATCCTTGTCTTGCGCCACGTGCTCCTCGAAGACATCCGCCGTATCCGCCATGTTCGGTGTCAATGCCCAGCCCAGGGAGGCATTGTGCCCCTGAAGAAGCACGGGCAGGCCGTAGAGCGTGGCCCCCGCCATGTCCAAGTCCCCCATGACCAAATGCGCCTCATACCATTGAAACGGGCCGCTGTAATACTGGTGAGGATTGATAACGAGAATGGTTTTTCCCTCTTCCGTGCGGGGCGGCGCCAAGGCCCAGGCATTCCCCGTGTCAAACGCGCGCGGACGCCGGTACACCTCCGGCACATCCATCGGGGCCATGCTCATTAAAAACGCATGCCAGAGCGCGAGAATGTCCGGCGGCTGCATGCCTTCCGCCCAGTCCGGCGTCTCCTCCGGATGTTCCGCAATCCACGCGTTCACCCCCTGCGCGAACCCCGTGCAAAGATCATTCATGACCGGATCGAGTGCATCAAATGCCTCCCGGGCCAGCCGGGCATGGCCCATCTTCAACGAAAACGCATCCGAATCCGCATACGTCTCGCCCAGCACCTCCGCCGCACGGCCATTGGCCATGCGATAGGCCATCAGCATGGCGTCCAAGTGGTCTTCCGCCTGCGCATACCCAAACGCAAACCCCAGCGCCCCCGGATTTTCCGCATACACATGCGGCACGCCCCATTCATCCCGGTACAACGTGGCTTCCCGCCAAGGGTCCGCGGCCGCCTCCGGTTCCGGCGCCGGCACAGGCACCGGCGGCTGCGCCCACCCCGTAACGGCCACTACCGCCACAATACCTCCAAGTATACTGCGTTTTACCATGCCAGGGATTATACCCTACTTCTCTTCAGTTTCCTGCCATTCAAGATACGCACATAATAGCAAGGATATTCATATCAAAACAGTTGAAAAGCAAGAGCGTTGCGATGCTGGATTAAAAGGTTGTCTCGGCTTTTTCCGCATGACATAATAATGTTATGACATTTTAATGGTAAGAAGTGAATTTCAACAACAGCCTTAACCACGAAGTTGCTTTGTCATGGGACAAAAAATGAACTGTATAGAACTCTGCGCTGGAGCGGGCGGCCAAGCGCTAGGGTTGGAGCAGGCAGGCTTCTCCCATGTCTTGCTCATCGATAATGATAAACACTGCATACAGACGCTTCGGTCGAATCGTCCAGTGTGGAACGTTTTGGAAAGTGATATTAAAACATGGAAAGCCGCAAAGGAATTTGCAGGCAGAGTGGATCTATTGGCCGCTGGCTTGCCCTGTCCTCCATTTTCCGTGGCTGGAAAGCAATTGGGAAATGAGGATGAACGGGATTTGTTTCCGGCGGCCTTGAATATCATAGACACCATACGGCCTAGAGCCGTGCTTATTGAAAACGTGCGAGGTTTCCTTGACCCCATATTTTCCGGATACCGCGAGCATATACGGCAACGTTTTCATAAAATGGGTTATGAAGTGGATTGGAAGCTGCTGAATGCCTGTGAATTCGGCGTGCCGCAATTGCGGCCACGTGTGGTGATCGCGGCGATGCCCAGATCGTTTTGGACTCATTTTTCGTGGCCCCAACCCAATGGCACCCTTCCGCCAAACGTTGGTGATGTGCTCTATGACCTGATGGCCGCTGAAGGATGGAAAGGGGCTGAAAGATGGCGCCGCCAAGCCATCGGAATTGCCCCCACCATTGTGGGCGGGTCCCGGAAGCATGGAGGTCCGGACCTTGGGCCCTCAAGGGCAAAAAAAGCGTGGACGGCACTGGGCATCAATGGACATATAATCGCGGAAGCGCCGCCGTCAAAGAATTTTGATGGAATGCCGAGCCTTACCTTGCGTATGGTGGCGAGGATTCAAGGATTCCCAGACTCATGGCAGTTCACCGGACGTAAGACCCATGCCTACCGTCAAATTGGCAATGCGTTTCCGCCACCCGTGGCCTGTGCCGCCGCCAAACAAATCTTGAAGTGTCTTAATGGTGCAGAAAGGGGAAAAATAGCGGTATGAGTGCTGCCAATCATTTTTCAAAGGCCCGTGCAGCCTTTCATGCCCACTTGAAAAACACTATTCTCCGCGTGGACGCCAATAATATTCCCAGTAACCCGGATAAAGACAGCCGGATCAGTGTCGCGATTGCTCAGGGGATTGTGAAACGTCTTGGAATATATTCACCAGGCGTGCGTTTGGCGGGCCAAAGCTCCGGGAATCGCTTCGAAGAAATATGTGCGGCGTTCCTTAAAAAAACTTTCTTGCATCTCGAACATCTGCGTCCGGGCAAGTGGAAGATTCTTCGCACGGCAAGCAGGAACCGTCTGGAAATCGCCGGTTTTGAACAATACCAGCATTTGCTTGCATTGGACAAAGCGGCCCGCGAAAATCCCGATTTAGCGGCCATCCTGGGAAGCGACTATACCATTACACCCGATATACTCATTGCCCGTGAGCCGGAAGAAGACAACGTAATCAACCTTAAACGGAAATTGGTGGATGATTCCGTGACCCGCCATGCCAGTCTGCGAAAAAAGAACAATCCTCTCCCTCTCCTCCACGCAAGCATTTCCTGCAAGTGGACCATTCGCAGTGATCGCGCCCAGAATGCCCGTTCTGAAGCCCTGAACTTGATTCGTAATCGAAAAGGGCCATTACCACACATTTGCATCATTACCGGCGAGCCTCTGCCTAGTAGAATCGCCTCCATCGCCCTCGGAACAGGCGATATTAATTGCGTTTATCACTTCGCGTTGCCCGAGCTTCTATCCACGGTTCAGGAATTGGACGCCGAGGACAGCGTCAATATGCTGAAGACCATGGTGGAGGGGAAACGTCTCCGGGATATTAGCGACTTGCCCCTTGATCTGGCCATTTGATGCTATGGATAACCTTACCAAGGATGAACGCAGCGAAAACATGCGCCGGATTCGTTCCATTGATATGGAACCTGAGATGATGGTCCGTAAGCTGGTCCATCGTTTGGGGTATCGTTACCGGCTTCATGTGCGGGAAATGCCCGGAAAACCAGACCTTGTGTTTCCATCCCGGCGAAAAGTCATTTTTGTTCATGGTTGCTTTTGGCATCAACATGCCTCGTCAATGTGCAGAATTGCCCGCCTTCCAAAATCAAATACAGGTTATTGGACCTCCAAACTGGCACGGAATGTCCAGCGTGACAGGCAGAATCTGCGAATTTTACGCAACGAGGGATGGCGTGTGCTTGTCATTTGGGAATGCCAAGTAAGTAAAAAGGAACGGCTTGAACAAAAAATCGTCCAATTTCTCGAAAAACCATAACTATTACCGGTGCAAAGCACGCAGACAGGAATAATGCTTTGGGTTCTGTATAAAAAATGGATTATCGTTGGTTCTACCATGCCTTCTGTTCTGAGGATACACCGTGTTTTCAAGACGTTTTGATGGATTGGACTTGGAGAGCGGAGAAAACGAACTGGCTCATGCACTCCGAAATGCCCGGCAGACGGGCGAAGGAGTGCTTGATCTGACCCAGTCGAATCCGACGCAGGCGGGGCTGATTTTCCCTGAAGCAGTGTTGCATGAGGCCCTGGCAAGCCCCGGCGCGCATCACTACTGCCCCGACCCCAAGGGAATGTTGAGTGCGCGGGAAGCCATTGCCGCGTATTATGCCGCCAGAAACTGGAAGGCCGCCGCCGATCAACTGTTACTCACATCGGGCACTTCCGAGGCGTATTCGTACCTGCTGAAATTATTCTGTAATCCCGGCGATGCCGTGTTGGCGCCCACACCGGGATATCCTCTTCTTGATTTTGCCGCTATCATGGAGACCGTCGAATTAGATCATTATCCCTTGATGCGTTCCAACGCGACGGGGTCTCCATGGCGTATTGACCTCCCCGCGCTGAAAGAAAGCATCCGGCCCAATACCAAGGTTCTGGTCTGGATTCAACCCAACAATCCCACCGGGACGGTGGCTTCGGCGGAGGAAGCGGCGGCCTTAGTGACTATTGCCGAAGAATATGGGTTGTGCATTATTGTGGACGAAGTGTTTTCGGATTATTGCCGGAAAGGAATCGCGTACACGCCAATTCGCTCCACATCGGTTCCCGTGTTTACGCTGAACGGCATTTCTAAAATCCTCGGGCTTCCCCAACTCAAATTATCCTGGATTCTCATGGAAGGCGCTCCGGCCCAGATAAAAGAAACCCGCGAGCGCCTGGAAATTATCGCGGACACCTATCTCTCGGTGAACACGCCGGTGCAGGTGGCATTGCCCGCACTGCTGCGTCAACGCGATCCGATCCAGCATGCAATCAATGCACGTCTATTGGAAAACGAACGTGCGGCGGCTGAACTTATGGGAAGTCAAAAATCATTTCGATGCACGTTTCCGGCAGGCGGCTGGTATCTGGTGCTGGAGTTGCCCAAAGGGATGGACGACGAAATTTTTGCACTACGCCTGATAAACACCCGGCAGGTGTACGTGCATCCCGGTTGCATGTTTGGATTCGACCCCGGATATTGCCTGGTAGTGAGCCTGCTGGCGCCGCCGGAAGAATTTGCGGAAGGGTTTCGGCGCATTCTTGTCCCGTTTTAGCGATACCCGTTACACCTTGAAAGGAACACGATCATGATGATGGCACTCAGCAGTGTGTGTGTGCTGGCGGCGGTGATGACGGGCCGGGCGGAACTGACGGTTGATCTCACTCAGCCCGCCACGAATGTCAGTCCTGCGTTGTATGGCATCTTTTTCGAGGATATCAATCATGCGGCGGACGGCGGATTATACGCCCAGATGGTGTGCAACGGCTCCTTTGAAGACACCGTTATTCCGGCCCGGTGCAACGTTAAGAATAAACAGCTCCACACCCCTAATGGATGGAGTACGAAGTTTGATGACTCGGATTCCATACCCGCCTGGAAGCCGGTTAGGGAAGGAGAGTCCGCCGCAACACTCGCCCTGGAGGAGAAAGACCCGATTAACGCGGTGAACACGCGTTCCCTGCGCCTGAACCTCAAGTATGATGGAAATAATCGTGCAGGAGTGATGAATGAAGGTTTTTGGGGCATGGCGGTGAAGGAGGGGGCACGCTATGTTTTTTCGGCATACATCAAAGTAAGCGGCGAGTTTAAGGGCGCGGTGGGGGTGAGTCTTGAAGGGGAGAAAGGCGAAGTGTATGCCCGGCAGGAAATTTCCGGTTTGGGCGCGGCATGGAAAAAATATGCCGCTACGTTAAAAAGCACTGGAACGGATGTGCACGCACGGCTGGTGATATCTTCAAAGAGTAACGGCGTGATCGGTCTGGATGCCGTTTCGCTGTTCCCGGAAGTTACGTACAACAATCATCCGAATGGAACCCGCCCGGATCTGACGGAAATGCTCGCGGGATTGAAGCCGGCGTTTATCCGTTTTCCCGGCGGCTGCTTCGTGGAAGGATTCACCTACGAGACGGCCCTTCGCTGGAAGAAAACCATCGGCCCCGTGGAGGAACGTCCGGGGCATTGGAATCTGTGGGGCTACCGGACCTCCAATGGGCTGGGATATCACGAACTATTGCAGTTGTGCGAAGATCTTGGCGCCGCGCCGATGCTGGTCATCAACTGCGGCATGACCTGTCAGGGGCGTGCGCCGGAATTGGTCCCAATGGATCAATTGGAGGAGTGGATACAGGATGCGCTGGATGCAATTGAGTACGCGAATGGCCCGGAGACCAGCCGGTGGGGCGCGGAGCGCGCCAAACAGGGCCACCCCAAACCGTTTGGCCTGAAATACCTGGAGATTGGCAATGAGAATTCCGGGCCGGACTATGAAGCACGGTATCAGCGGTTCTATGAGGCGGTCAAGCAGCGCTATCCTGAAATTCAATGCATCGCCAACACCACCGTCAAAAGCGCGCCGATGGATATTGTCGACGAGCATTATTACAACAGCCCCGAATTCTTTCTGGGCGAAGCCCATCATTACGACGGATACGACCGCAAAGGCCCGAAAATCTATGTGGGCGAATACGCCGTCGTGAATCAATGCGGTCAGGGCAACCTGCGCGCCGCGGTGGCGGAAGCGGCCTTTCTCACCGGCATCGAACGCAATGCGGACATCGTCACGATGACCTCCTATGCCCCGCTTTTTGTACATGTGAATGACCGAACCTGGAATCCCGATGCGATTGTGTTCGATTCCTCACGGTGTTATGGCACGCCTTCCTATCATGTGCAAAAACTGTTCGCGGAATATCGCGCGGACGCGTCGTTGGTTTCCATCCTGCGCTGTGAGCCCATTTCCGCCCCGATGACGGGCGGAGGCATCGGCTTGGGCACGTGGCAAACCCAGGCGGAATTTAAAGACCTTAAAGTAACGCGGGGAAACGAAACGTTGCTGGCCTCCGATTTTTCAAAGAATGCACATGGCTGGAAAGTGCTCCGCGGCGATTGGAAAGCAAATGACGGAACCTATCAACAGCGCTCGGACGACACAGACCTCCGCAGCGTGGCCGGAGACCCCTCTTGGTCCGATTACACCCTCTCCCTGAAAGCCCGGAAAATCAGCGGGGCGGAAGGCTTTCTGATTATGTTCAACGTGAAAGACGACAACAACTGGGTGTGGTGGAATCTGGGCGGATGGGGAAACCGCTGGCATGGTCTGGAAATGTGCCGGAATGGCGCCAAATCCGCCGTAGGCAACCGCCCCGAGGGGCGTATTGAAACCGGCCGCTGGTATGACCTCCGCGTCGAAACGCAGGGAGATCATGTACTTTGTTTTCTGGACAATACCCTGGTTCACGATGTTACCTTGCCCTCTCCTTCGCTCATGGCCGCCGCAGTGGGACGAAAAACCGCGGACAATAGCCTTATCGTGAAACTGGTAAATGCTTCGGACAAACCGCAAGAAACCCTGCTTCGTTTCAAGGGGTCTATCACGTTGGCCCCGGAAGGCGAGGAGATTGTACTTACTTCCGCATCGCCTGATGATGAAAATGCGCTGGATACGCCCCTGCGGGTGGCGCCCGTGCACCGGATAATCCAAGGGATTCAACCGGAATTCCCGCATGTGTGCCCGCCGTATTCCGTGTCCGTGTTGCTCTTGAAAACGAAGTGAGGAAAAATGAATCTAGCACTACTGGCCGCGATGGCGGTGACGATATCGGCAACCAATGCCGCATGCCCGTTTGCGAAAAATGAACCTTTGGCAATACCCTCCGTAACGCCCAATCAGACACAGGTGCCCCGCCGGGGGCTGTTTGAACTCACACTCAACATAAACGCCGCCTACGCCAATCCCTTTGCCCCGGAGGAGATTGATGTCTATGCGTTGTTCAAAGCGCCGGACGGGAAGGCGGTCCGCGTGAATGGCTTTCTGAATCGACCCCATGCCCGCCGTTTGGAAAATGACCACGAAATCATTGTGCCAACGGGAGAACCCGTCTGGATGATTCGTTTCTCGCCTGGGGTGGAAGGAAAATGGACGTATACAGTGCATGTAAAAGATCGCACCGGCGAAGTATCCGCCCCTGAGGCCGGCTTCGAGGTCCTTGCCTCCCCCGCGCCCGGATTCATCCGGGTATGCCCCCAAAATCCCCGGAATTTCGCCTATGAAAACGGCCAGCCCTGTTTTCTCGTGGGTGAGAACCTGTGCTGGAGCTGGAAGCGTGGCACGTATGATTTTGACGACTGGCTGGCCGCACTCTCCGCCGCCGGCGGCAACTGGATTCGGATTTGGATGTGCAGTTGGAATTGTGCTCTGGAGTGGACCGGAGACGCCTACCCCGGCCTCGGCCAATACAATCTCGCGAACGCCTGGAAGCTGGACCAAATCCTGGATACGGCACAAGAGAAACATATCGCGGTGATGCTGTGCCTCGGCACCTATGGGGAGTTCACCACCGGCGGCTATTTCAACGAAGGCCAGTGGAACGCCAACCCCTACAACGCCGCGAACGGCGGTCCGTGCGAAAAACCGGGCGATTTTTGGAAAAATGAATCCGCGCGAAAACTGTATCAACAGCGCTTGCGTTATCTTGCCGCGCGCTATGGCGGACGGAGCAATCTGCAATCGTGGGAATTCTGGAACGAAGCCCATGCCATTCCCGCCTGGGTGGAGGAAATGTCGAATTACCTGAAAGGCTTGGGGCCTTTCGCCGGGCAACCCGCCGATCCGCACGGGCATCTTGTTTCCACCACCTACGGCACGCCCCCCATATGGAAGCTGCCCTCCATTGATTTCACGCAGACCCACCACTACGGCACGGGCGACGTTCCCGATTCCGCACCCGTGATTCATGATGACGCCCTCAAGCACGCAGAGTATGGAAAACCCCATCTGATGGCCGAATTCGGCATTGACTACCGCGCGGACGACGGCAAATATGATCCCGCGAAAAAAGGTGTGAACCTGCACAACGGCCTGTGGTCCTCCGTCATGTCGGGCAATGCGGGCTCCGCCATGCTCTGGTATTGGGATTGCTACGTGCACCCTAATGATCTGTATTATCACTTCGCGGCATTGCGGAAATTCTGTGATACCGTTCCTTGGACCGCCGGGCCATGGGAGCCTCTCCGCTTCACCGATGATGCTGTTCCCCGCATGAACCTCTATGGGCTGAAACAGGATGCCGTGGCGATCCTCTGGGCGCAAAACGCGGATCACACCTGGAAAAACGTGATGGATAACGCGCCCGTCACACCCGTTCAGGGAGCGGTCCGTACCGTGCAGGGATTGCCCGACGGCGTCTATTCCGTCGAATGGTGGGATACCTGGAAAGGCGAAGTAACCAGGCGGGAAGAAGTGGAATGCATCAATAACACGCTTGTATTGCATTTCCCCGAAGTGGCCACCGACATTGCCGCCCGTATCACTAAAAAATAGCCTTACAAATCGTTCCCGCGCCCCAGCACTTTCACGCGGAATCCCGCCTCCCGCCACGCTTTGTGGTCCAGCCGGTTCCGCGTGTCAAACAGGATGGGCAGCCGCATGCGCGATGCGGACATCCCCGGATCAAGGTTCTTGTATTCATCGTGATCGGTGAGCAGGAGCACACAGTCCGCGTTCGCAAGACACGACTCGACCGGCTCCGAAAGAAACGGCGCATGCTTCACATGCGGATCATTCACGCTCACGGTAAAGCCTTCCGCCAGCAGCAGCGCGATCACATGCAGGGCCGGACTTTCCCGAAGATCATCCACATTGCCTTTATACGCCATGCCCAATACCGCAATCTTCGGCGATTCCACATGGGAAAGGAGTTTCCGCACCACCCGCACGACATGTTCCGGCATGCCATCATTACGTTCGCGGGCAAGCCGGATCAGTTTGGCCTCGTTTGGCTGCTTCTCCACCAAAAACCACGGGTCCACGGAAATGCAATGGCCGCCCACGCCCGGTCCGGCACTGTGCACATTGACCCGCGGATGGCGGTTGGCGTACCGTGCCGCTTCCCAGAAATCCACGCCCAGCCGCTCACAAATCAGGGCCGCTTCATTCGCCAGCGCGATATTCACGTCACGGTACGTGTTCTCCAGAATTTTCACCATTTCCGCCGTGGTGGCATTGGTCAGGAAAATCTCCCCTTCCACAAATTCCGCATAAATTTCCCTGGCCTTTTCCGCGCTCTCGGCATCATACCCCCCAATCACACGATCATTGTCGATCAGTTCCTTGAGGATGCGGCCGGGCAACACGCGCTCGGGGCAATGCGCAAGGTGAATATCCACGCCCACCTTGAGTCCCGAGCGTTCCAGGATAGGCTTGAGCAGGTCCACACAGGTTCCCGGCGGCGATGTCGACTCTAAAATAACCAGTGAATCCTTGCGTAAAAACGGCACGATGGATTCCGCGGCATGGGTCACAAACCCCATGTCGGCGCGTTTGTCTTCCGTGAGCGGGGTGGGCACGGCAATAATGAACACATCGCAGGCTTCGGGTTCGAGTGAGGCGCGGAGCCGTCCCGAACCAATCGCCGCCTGCACCAGCGTGTGCAGGCCCGGTTCTTCAATATGAATATGACCCTCATTGACGGTATTGACCACATGCTCGGAGACATCCACGCCCAACACTTCAAAGCCGTTGGCGGCCAATACGCTCGCCGTGGGAAGCCCAATATACCCAAGACCCAATACGCACACCCTTTTCATGAGCGCTCCTTCGACATCATGGCTGTTCCACTCCTGCCAAATGGTCCGCAATCCGCTGCGCGGCATGCCCGTCACCGTACGGATTGACACTGTTCGCCATGGCGGCATACGCCTCGGGATCATCCAGCAGCCGCTGCACGGCGTTTACTATACCATCATGGCGGGTGCCCGCCAAAAGGGCGGTGCCGGCATCAATCGCTTCCGGACGCTCCGTCACCTCCCGCATCACCAGCACGGGCTTGCCCAAGGCGGGGGCCTCTTCCTGAATGCCGCCGGAATCCGTCAGCACCACCGTGGCCTTTTTCAACAAATGCACAAACGGCAGATAGTCCAGCGGTTCAATCAAATGAACACGTTCCTCGCCGCGCAACCATTCGTTCGCCACCTTCCGCACATTCGGATTGGGATGCACCGGATAAATCACTTCCAACGCCGGGTTCTTCCGCGCCAGATCGCGCACGGCGCGGCACATGGCGTGGAACGGCTCCCCGAAACTCTCCCGCCGGTGCGCCGTTACCAGCAGCAATCGCCGCGCCCCGCCCGCCTGTTCCAGCAACGGATCAGAAAACGTATAAGGCTGCGCGGCCGTGTGCAGCAGCGCGTCAATCACCGTATTGCCCGTGATGAGGATGTTTTTCCCCGGAATATTCTCTTTTAGAAGATTTTCCTTCGCCTGCCGGGTCGGCGCATAGTGGTAATCGCACAGGGCGTCACACAGGCGGCGGTTCATCTCTTCCGGAAACGGGCGGTATTTGTCATACGTGCGCAGCCCCGCTTCCACGTGCCCCACAGCCACGCGCGCGTAATATCCGCACAACGCCGCCGCGAACGACGTTGTGGTGTCCCCATGCACCAGCACCACCTCCGGGGCCGATGCTTCCAAAATACCCCGCATCCCCGCGATAATCCGCGCGGTGATGTCGAACACCGATTGGTCCGGCGTCATGATATCCAAATCATAATGTACCGGCAGGCCAAAAATGCGGACCACCTGGTCCAGCAGTTCCCGGTGCTGTGCCGTCAGGCAAACCTCCACGTCAAAGGCGGCCTTCCGCTTGATTAATTCCAGAATCACCGGGGCCATTTTAATGGCCTCGGGACGTGTTCCCACAACCGCTAAAACCTTCATGCCTCGCTCCTTGCCAGGCGCGATTATACCCGCCGGAACGGTGGCAGTGCCAATGGCGGGTTTTGCATGCTTTTCCGGCATCCCCCCTTGATAAGCAGCGATATCATGGCCTTGTTGCGCGCGCGATTACATTTGTTCGTCCGCACTGGGGCCATACACCCCCGGCAAGGGCACCTCATTCATCCGAAGGTACACCGTCAACTGCCCGCGATGATGCACGATATGATTCAACACCATGCTGCGCACCGCCGCGGCGCGCGGAAGCTCAAAATACACCTGATCGCCCCCGCGCAGCCGCCAAGGTTGCATCATATAGTCATCATTCTTGCCTTGCATGGCCTGCTCGGCCGCCTCAACATTCGTCTTGTGGCGGCTTGCCAGTTCTTCTTGATTGGCGGGTTCAAAAGGCGTGTAGCCTTCCTTGACAAAATCCAGTTCATCCGTGTTCAGGATCGACAGGATGAACAGGGGTAATTCCGCGACATGCCCCGCCAGCCGCTGCAGCGTCATGGATTTCGGATGGGGCTGCCAACCCCATTTGCCGTCCGGTACCCGTTCGAGCAGTTTACGGGTCACCTCGGCTTCGTGTATAAACTCCTGCCGCAAGGAATCAAGGATATTCATGGTTTAAACCTCCAATGGATTACACTTCTTTGCTGTGTTCAAGTGTAGTGCAAGCGGATTCCCGTTGGCAACGAGGGGATCCCCACCCTATCCCGAAACTTGAGACTGCGGCGTCAAGAAGGTACTCTTGTATCGGACCGGTTATGGGAACAGGAAAGGAAGCTCTTATGAAGACGATGCGCGCGCGGCGGGTGATCGGGTGCATCCTGGTGCTGGCCGCGCTTACAGGGCGGGCCTATGCGGACGTGGAGGTCTCGTTGACCATATCGGGCAACACCAGCGAGATTCTGGCCATTCTCCAACAATTGAAGAACATGGGGTATGGCGGGACGGAGGACCCGTTAAAACTGCGCGTGCACAGCCTGCACAATGTGCAGGAGGAAAGCATGGCCCAGGAAGGCCTCTCGGCACTCCCCGAAGGTGAAATGGCACCGGAAGGCCACCCCGAAGGCCAAGCCGAAGGTCAAGTGGAAGCTCCACCCGAGCCCAAGCCGGTAATCGCGCTCAATAACCCGGCGATTAATCCGGTCTCGGCGGCGCCCGGGCAAAATCTTTTAGTCACCGTGGAAGTAATCGACTTGAAGAATGCCATTGATACGCTATCGGTAACCTTTGGCGCGGGAAAACCACCGGTAGACTTGCACGACAATGGAACCAACGGCGACACCGCGCCGGGCGACGGACTGTGGTCGGCGCTGCTGCCCATCCCCGCGGAGGCGGCCCAAGGCCCGCACGAACTAATCATCGCGGCGTTCGACGCCAACGGAGCGCCCATCATGACCATGACCAAAGACCAGCGCGTGGTCCCGTTGAACGCAAAAATCCAGGCCACCGTGGCCAAATAAGGGGGTGCGCCTTTAATTTACCCTGGGCGTTTCCGTAGGATACGCCCTCATGGTTTCACAAGGAAATGACCGCCCGTATGGAAATCGCCAAACTGAAAGCATTGTTGGAATCCGTGGCCGGGGGCCAGATCGCCCCGGACGAGGCCGTGGAACGGCTGCGCGGGTTGCCTTTTGAAGATTTGGGCTTCGCCAAGATCGACCATCACCGTGCGCTGCGGAAAGGGTATCCGGAAACCATCTTTTGCGCGGGGAAAAGCCCGGAACAGGTCGTGCAAATCACAGGGCGCATGCGGGACCATGGCAGCAACGTGTTTGGCACCCGCTGTACCCCCGCGATTATCGAAGCCATCCTGAACAACTATCCCGAAGCCGTCCATCATGCCTTGGCGCGCGCGTTCACCTTGACGGTGGAGCCTCCCGAGGTGCTGGAAGGGTATATTGCCGTGGTGTGCGCGGGCACCAGTGATATTCCGGTGGCGGAAGAGGCGGTCGTTACCTGCGAAACGCTGGGCAACCGGGTCGAGCGGGTCTATGACGTGGGCGTGGCCGGCATTCACCGGCTCATCACGCAACGGGAACGTCTCGAAGGCGCGACCGCGCTGATCGTGTGCGCGGGCATGGAAGGCGCCCTGCCGAGCGTGGTGGCCGGTTTGGTCAGCAAGCCGGTGATCGGCGTGCCCACCAGCATCGGGTATGGGGCCAGCTTCGGCGGCATTGCGGCACTGCTCGGCATGTTGAATTCATGCGCCTCCGGCCTCACGGTGGTGAATATTGACAACGGATTCGGCGCGGCGGTGGCGGCGGCGGCCATCAACCGGCTCGTGAACGGGAAATAGCATGCGTACGTTATACCTGGATTGTTTCAGCGGCATCAGCGGCGACATGACCGTGGGCGCGCTTATTGACGCGGGGGCGGACTTTTCCGCGTTGCGCGCGGGGTTGGAAAGCCTGCGCGTGCCGGGGTTCACGGTATCCGCGGAAAAGGTGGTCAAGAACGGCATTTCCGCCACGCAATTCAAGGTGCTGCTGCATGAACACGAACATCCCCACCGGCATTTGCACCATATTGTGGACATCATCGAGCATGGGGAACTTCCGGCGCCTGTAAAAAAAGCGGCGATTCAGACCTTTACCTTGTTGGCGGAAGCGGAGGCCTCCGTGCATGGAACCACCCCCGGCAAGGTGCATTTCCATGAAGTGGGCGCGGTGGATTCCATCGTGGACATTGTGGCGGCGCATCTGGCCATGCATCTCCTTGGCATCGAGCGGGTCATGGCCTCCGCCTTGCACGTGGGCTCCGGGTCCGTCAAGTGCGCGCATGGCTGGATGCCGGTGCCCGCGCCCGCTACGGCGCTGCTGCTGAAGGACAAGCCCACCTACGGCGGCGAGGTGGAAGGTGAACTCATCACGCCGACGGGCGCGGCCCTTGTGGCGCAATGCGCCGTGTCCTTTGGAAGCCTCCCGGCACTGACCGTGAAAGCCATCGGATATGGGGCCGGAACCCGCGACCTGCCGGGCCGGCCCAATGTATTGCGGGTGTTGATTGGCGACACGGATGCGGGCTTGGGCGCCCAGGAATCAATAACGGTCATGGAAGCCACGATTGACGATATGAACCCCGAGCTTTTTCCCCCGCTGCTGTCCGCCCTGCTCGAAGCGGAGGCGCGCGATGCGTTCATCACGCCGATCATCGGGAAGAAAGGCCGGCCGGCCCATTGTGTTACGGCATTGTGCGATGCGGAAAAGATTCGCGCCGTGGCGGACGCCCTGTTCCACAATTCCACCACGCTCGGGGTGCGCATGCGGCAGGAACAACGGATAGTGCTGGACCGCCACTGGGAATCCGTCCGTACCGAATGGGGGAAGGTCCGCATCAAAATGGGCGTATGGAACGGTGAAACAAGCATCACGGCCCCTGAATTTGAAGATTGCCGGACTCTGGCGGAAACCGCCGGGGTGCCGGTGCGGCGCGTATATGAAGCGGCCTTGGCCTTGGCAGTAAAGGGAGAGTTTGAACATGCCTGAACACATCGCCATCTACCCCGGAAGTTTTGATCCACCAACCCTGGGCCACCTGGACCTCGTCCAGCGCGCCGCCAAACTATTCCACAAAGTGATCGTGGCCGTCGCCCATAATGATCAGAAGAATGCTTTGTTCACCCTCGAGGAACGCGCCGAAATGCTGCGGGAAATGGTGGCGGACCTCCCCAATGTGGAAGTGGACCATTTTCAAGGGCTCACGGTGGACTTTGCCCGGAAACACAAAGCGGTGGCCATCCTTCGGGGGTTGCGGGCGGTGTCGGATTTCGAATATGAATTCAGCCTGGCCATCAACAACCGGAAGCTGCATGAAGAACTGGACACCGTCTGCCTGATGGCCAATGAGCCCCACCTCTTCATGAGTTCACGGATGGTGAAGGAAATTGCCAGCTACGGCGGGGCAATCAGTCATTTCGTCACCCCCGCCGTGGAGCGCCGCATCCGCGCCAAATATGCCGCGCGCAAGTCCGGCTGAGGGCTTAAAACATCCCCAGCAGTTTCCCGGCAAGAATCGCGGCCAGTACGATCACCAACCCCACCAGAACGGCCATCGAAACCATCCGGCGCACCTTTTCCGTTTTCGCTTCGGGGGATTCCCGGCGTTTCATCTTTTGCGTGGGCGCGGAAGCATCGCCCGGGGTCACGATATTGGTGGGGATGGGATCCCCGGCATAGACGAGCCGCTCCTTCAGTGCCTGGGCGCGCGGATCCTGAAACTGTGCAATCAACTGATCGCAAAGCGCCAGCGCCTCCGGGATGCGCCCCAGCCTGTCCATACACATCGCCTTCGGATACAACACGTTTTTCGAGTTGGGAAACAGATGGTCCAGTTCTTCCAGATACACCAGCGCCTCATGATACCGCCCTTCCCGAAAGAGCGTATCTGATTCCCTGAACCGCTCGGTCGCTTCCTGCACATTCACAGCAACAGTTCCTTGTGTCAACGCATGCATACCCCTCCATCCTACCCGCCAACCCCGCCAAATGCAACGGATTGAAACCCAGGTACATGCCGCTCCCGACATCAACACAGTTTGGCCAGTTCCTGCAAGGAGATCATAATACCCAAAGGCCTCGTGTACCTTTTTATCCTTGCAAATTATCCACGGCATGGATAATTTGCAAGGATAAACGCCGCCTAAGCACAAAACCCCGTGCATTAATCGCAAAATTAGCAGTTCGCAAATTTCTAAAACTGAAACGTTTTCGAGTAGTGTAGTTGACCTATGCGTGACGCCTGTTGTTGTGCCTGTTAGCGCTATAATAAACTCCCCCATTCAGTTTCTTACTATGTCCACCGTGTCCATACGGTCCACACTGTCCACGCCATTACCCTGGTGAAAGGATCAAGTTTTTTTTTTTCCTGAAGCCAGGTATGCTCTTAGGGCAAAAGGAACCTCCTTAATGGCAGTTGATTGGCAAAACGTATTGGAACACGCCATACACCAGGCGAAAGCCCCCGGTGCAGTGGCGTGTATTGGGAACCTCAAGGAAGACCTCTTCCTGGGGGCGGCGGGATTCCGGCAATTGTTCCCCAGTTCTTCCCCCGCGAATAAAGACACCCTTTATGATCTCGCGTCGGTCACGAAAGTCATTGCCACCACGACGGCGGTGATGCTCCTTCGGGAAGAGGGGTTGCTGGACCTGGACGCGCCGGTGAGCGATTATCTGCCCATTCCGGCGTTTCATGGGTTCACGCCGAGGCATTTACTCACCCACACGGCCGGCCTGATCGCCTATCAAACCTTCTACAAAGAGGCCAGCAGCTTGACCGAGGTCCTGCAACGCATCACCCAAATACCCCTGGAGAATCCCGTGGGGCTGCGGCATAACTATTCCGATTTGGGCTTCATGACGCTGGGCAAGGTGGTGGAAGTGGTGGCGGGCGACGCCCTGGACCGTTTTTGCCGCCGCCGCATCTTTCAACCCCTCGGCATGAACCATACGGCGTATAATCCGCCCGAATCTTGGAAAAAATCCTGCGCGGCCACGGAAGACTGTGCGTGGCGTAAACGAATCATATTGGGCTCGGTGCATGATGAAAATGCCTATGCGGTGGGCGGTGTTTCCGGCCATGCCGGACTGTTCTCCACGGCGGAAGACCTGAGCCGTTTTTGCCGGGCCTTGCTTCAGGGGAAAATACTGTCCGCGAAGACCCTCACGGAAATGCTCACGCCGGATCAGGTGCTCTGTTATCCCTGGCAGGGATTGGGCTGGCAATTGGATCCCTGGTCCAGCGGTTCCTCCGGATTTCTCGCGTCGCGCGCGGCCTTCGGCCACACTGGCTGGACCGGAACCAGCCTCTGGCTCGACCGGGACACCGGTCTCTATGTAATTCTGTTGAGCAATTCCTGCCACCCTTCGCGGGAGCATCGCGACACAAAGACGCTTCGGCAGGTGTTTCACCGAAACGTGTGCGACGCGTACTATCCCCGGCAAAGCAATGTTCATTCCGGCCTCGACCGGCTTATGTGGGATAACTATACGGTCCTGAGGAAAAAACGTCTGGGGTTGTTAACCAACCAGGCGGCGGTCACGGAACACGGGCGTTTTATTCTTGATGCGCTGGCCCTCGAGCCGGAAGTCCAGGTGGTGCGCTTATTTGGCCCGGAACACGGCCTGCGGGGCACGGCGGAAGCCGGGGAAAAGGTGGGCGACGAAAAAAGTTCCATCCCGGTGGTCAGCTTATATGGAAATCAGCAGGCCCCCGCACAGGATCAACTGAAAGACCTGGACCTATTCGTCATGGACCTCCCGGACGTCGGCTCGCGGTACTACACCTACATCGCGACCATGAAAGAATGCATGGCGGCCTGCGCCAAGGCCGGCGTTCCGATGCTGGTGCTGGATCGCCCCAATCCCGTGGGAGGGACCATACTGGAAGGTCCCATCGCCGCGAAGTTCGGCTCGCCCGTATGTTGCGCGCCGGTGCCCATCCGTCACGGCATGACGATGGGTGAAATGGCCTTATTCTTCAAAGAAAGATTCTTCCCTGGCCGGAAAATGGACCTCACCATCAGCGAAGTGGACAACTGGCCCCGCGAACGCCTGTTTGACGAATGCGCCCTGCCGTGGTCTCCGCCTTCGCCCAACCTCCCCACGGCGGAAACCGCGCTGGCCTATGTGGGAACCTGTCTTTTTGAAGGGGTGAATCTGAACGAAGGCCGGGGAACGAAAACCCCCTTTCTCTGTTTCGGCGCGCCCTGGCTCGATGCCGAAGCCGCGCTGGCGGCACTCGATCCACGGGAACGGGCCGGATTCACATTAGCGCCGCTGACTTATACGCCAAGGTCCATTCCTGGCAAGGCGAAAACCCCGCGCTATATGGATGAATCGTGCCGCGGCATTCAACTGCGCGTGAATCAGCCCCATGAGGCGCGTCCCTTCACCTTGACCGTAGCGTTATTGTGCGCGATATACAAAAAGCATCGCGATAGAGTGGTCTGGGAAAAATCCTTTGATACCCTCGCGGGCGGTGCCGGATTGCGCGAGCAAATACAACGGGGAGCATCCGCGCTGGAAATCGTTGGAACAATCGCACCTGTTTTGGCGGCATTTGACACAATACGCCCAAAGTTATATAAATCCGAAGAGGAATTATTGTGTTTTTCTCCATTTCATGACAGCAAAGGCGCCAATCAATGCAAGGGTGTCGTCAAACACCTTCAAAAAGTGGGATTCATGGCATGACCTTGATCAAGGCATCGAGAAAGAAATCCTCTGCGCGGCAAAGCAAAAATGTCCAAGTAAACGTGATATCGAGTACTGAAACCATGGTACGGATATTAAAAGACTTACGCCGGCTCATTCACACGGCCCGGCAGCGCATTGCCACCGCTGTCAATGCCACGCAGACCCTTTTGTATTGGCGAGTGGGAAAACGGCTTCTCAAAGACAAACTTTCCGATGGACGGGCAGCCTATGGGAAGAAGATTCTTGTAACGTTGTCACAAGAATTGGTTGAGGAATTCGGCGAAGGCTTCAGTTATTCCGCACTTACCCGTATGGCCCGTTTTGCCGAGATGTTCCCCGATGAAGCAATTGTTGTAACACTGTCACAACAATTGGGCTGGTCGCACTTCCTGGCAATTCTTCCCATCAAAGATCCTCTTGCCCGGGAATTCTATGCGGAAATGTGCCGTATTGAGCGGTGGGATGTCCGCACCTTGCGTAAAAAGATTGGCAGCATGTTATATCAGCGCACCGCTTTATCGAAGAATTCGGAGTCTGTTATTAAGAGTAATCTGAACACCCTGCGGGACGGACAAATGACGCCGGAAATGGTGTTTCGCGACCCCTATTTTCTCAACTTTTTGGGAATCCAGGGGGCGTTCAACGAACGCGATTTAGAGAACGCCATCCTGAATGAAATGGAGAAATTTTTGCTGGAATTGGGCAATGGCTTTAGTTTCGTGGCGCGCCAAAAACGAATGAGTGTCGGCAAGGATGTTTTCCATCTCGATTTGCTCTTCTACCATCGCTTCCTGCGGCGGCTCGTGGCTGTTGACCTAAAGCTAGAATCGTTCCAACCCTCCCATGCCGGTCAGATGGAGTTGTATCTCCGTTGGCTGGATAAATATGAAAGAGCCCCCGGCGAGCAGTCACCAATTGGACTCATCCTTTGTGCCGATGCCGATGCCGAACAGGTCCAGATACTTCAATTGGACGAAAAATCTATTCGTGTCAGCGAGTACCTAATTGAACTCCCTCCTACGAAAATCCTGCAAGCCCGTCTCCATCAAGCCATCATTTTCGCCAAAGAACAAGCTGCGCGCCTCCAAAACAAGGCAGATATTAAGGAAATATAATGTGAAGCCAGGCTATAAGCAGATCAAGCTGGAGATAGCCTCGAAGGCATGGAAGGCCCGCAACTGCATAGAGTCCATATGTGCCTTCCAAAAAAAAGTGCGTCCAGCCGCTTACACTCCGCGCCACCTTCTTCCGCCTCCTCACCCTCCTTTACAGTTCCCAAAGTCCATATTGATCGCTGACCGCCAACTGTCACACCTTATCTGACAGGAAAAAAACTGACTTTCCCACCGGAAAAGGGGTATTCTACTTCTTCGCTGCCGGAGACTGTGTTTTGAAAAAACAATTAATAATTACGTTTTTTTTGCTATTCGCCTCTGTACTGATGGCTCAGGAGCAACCCCCGCCCAAGCCCGCATGGCTCGCTCTGGGGCCCTATCTCCAATTCACCTCCCCAAGTACCGCATCGGTGCGGTGGCATACCGCATCACCCATGCCCTCGGCTTTGGAATACATACGGGAGGGGCGTCAGCACATCGAAGAACCCGCGCCCAAAACGGAACACATCGTTGAATTAACCGGCCTGCATTGGAAAGCGGTGCATGCCTATTGGCTGCTGGGACCGAATGCGGAGCGTTCCGGCACCTACGATTGCGAAACGGAATTCAACTATACCGTGCCCGTGGTCCCAGACCTGCCGCAGGCGCTCATCGGCGATAATGTCCCGTGGGACGCCGCCGCGGAGCGCATCCTTGGCCAAACCGGCATCACCCAAGGGTATTGTGTGATTATGGGAGAAGGCCAGGGATTGCTGGCCCATGCCCTGGCGAAACGAAGCCGTCTGTTTGTGCACGGGGTGAACACGAATGAACAGGAAGTGTCGGAAGCCCGGCAGGCGCTGTCCGCGGCGCAAGCCTATGGCGGCCGCATAACCCTCCGTGCCGTGAAGTCGTATGAAGCGCTCCCGCTGAATCATCACTTTACCAACTTAGTGATTGCGGTTCAGCCCTGCGAACAGAAAACGGTGTTGCCCTATGTGCGGCCCTTGGGCGGCGTGGCCATTGTGCCCCCGGACGGCGCAAACAATCGCGAGGCCGTGGCGGCGGCGTATGCGGAAGGGCGATGGGAGGCGTATACCCAAAAAGCGATTGACGGGGCGGGGCAATGGACGCATCAGTATGGTTCGGCGGACAATTCCGCGCGCAGTTTTGATGCGCTGCAAGGCTCCACTCGCACGGATCAATTGGAAGCGCAATGGGTGGGGCAGCCCGGACCCCGCGCCATGGTGGACCGTAATCCGCGCGCACCCGCCCCGCTCTATGCGAATGGCCGCCTGTTCACCCAGGGGATGCACCGGATCATCGCGCAGGACGCCTACAACGGGACCATTTTATGGTCGCTCGAAATCCCCGACCTCCAGCGGTATAACATGCCTAGGGATTGCGGCAACTGGTGCGCGGATGACGGGTCGGTATACGCCGCGATGAACAATGTCTGTTGGCGGCTCAATGCGGCCACGGGCGCATTACAGCGCGTCTACCCTGTTCTTTCACCTGATGCGCAGGCGTATGATTGGGGATATATCGCACAATCGGGCGGCATATTGTTTGGAAGCGCCGCACGCAAAGGGTCCGCCTATAGGGAATTTCGCGGACAGGCCTTGAACGGCTGGTATGACGCCGCCGTGGGCGCGGTAACGTATAAAGTGGGAAGCGATGCTTTGTTTGCGATGGATAAGGAAACCGGCGCGCTGAAATGGCCGTATTCGGACGGCATTATTATAAATTCCACGATTACTCTTGCGGACGGCAGTGTCTTCTTCGCGGAATGCCGCACTCCGGCCGTGAAAGCATCGAGCAAGCGGCGTTTGGACCCGGAAGGATTATGGGAAAGCATGTTCCTGGTCTCGCTGGACGCCGCCACCGGCGCGAAGCGTTGGGAGCAGCCCTATACCGGTCCGAAAGGGAACGTGGTCTTTTTCATGCTGCACGCCAACAACACGCTGCTCGCGGCGGCGTCCGATTCAAAATACAACCTTTGCGCCTATGACCCCGCCACCGGCGCGCCACGCTGGCAGGCAAGTCATTCCTGGACCGGAGACAATCACAGCGGGCACATGCAGCATCCCGCCGTGGCGGGCAATGCCGTCTACCTGGAACCCTGCGGATACAACCTCCTCACGGGCGAACGCATCACGGACGCCATGGGCCGGCACGAGGGATGCGCCACCTATGCCGCCACGGAAGGCGCGCTGCTCTATCGCGGCGCGGGGCGCTGTATATCCTTGTGGGATACCCAAACCGCCTCCACCACTTCCTGGACAAGGCTCCGCCCCAGTTGCTGGCTGAGCACCATCGCGGGCGGCGGCCTGATATTGTCGCCGGAAGCGGGCGGCGGGTGCAGTTGCGGCGGGTGGATGGAAACCTCCGTGGCCTTCATCAAGAAAGAACAGTAGATGAAATACTTTTGCCTATATGGTCTTTTCGGCGCCTGCCTGCTGGCGGCATCCATGGCACTTGCCGAAGACTGGCCCGTCTACCGCCATGACATTCGCCGGAGCGGCGTGACACCCGAAGCCATCAACGTATCCTCGTTGAAAAAAGCATGGGAATACCGCGCTCCCGTTCCGCCGCAACAGGCCTGGCATGGTCCCGCGAAATGGGACGCCTTTTCCGGCAAGAACAACCTGCGCTCCATGCGCAACTACGATCCCGTTTTTTTTACCATCGCCGTGGGCGAGAATGTGTTCTTGGGCTCCTCCGTGGAAGATGCCGTACTCTGCCTGGACGCGGAAACTGGCCGTGAAAAATGGCGATTCATAACCGATGGGCCGGTGCGCATGGCCCCCGCGCACGACGGAGGAAAACTATACTTCGGGGCCGACGACGGGGTTGCTTATTGCCTGGAGGGCACCACCGGCGCACTCGTGTGGAAATTCCGTCCGGGACCGGAACAATTCCTCCCGAACGATGGAAAACTCATCTCCCGGTGGCCCATTCGCAGTGGCGTCTTGGTGGATAAAGGGACCGCCTATTTTGGCGCGGGCCTGTTTCCCTGGACCGAAGCCTATCTCTGCGCCGTGGATGCCAATTCCGGCAAGCCCGAAGGCGAAGGCCGATATCGTAAAATCCTGCAAGGCGTCACCATCGAAGGCGCTTTGTTGGCCTCGCCGGAGTGTTTATACGTGCCGCAAGGCCGTGCGGCCCCCATGATGTTTCGCCGAACTGATGGCGCGGATTTGGGCACGCTCAAAGAAGCGGGCGGTGTTTTTGCCCTGCTTACCCCTGAAAACCAAGTGGTTTTTGCCGCGGAAGACCAAAAGGAAAACTATATCGCGCTCCGGGATGCCAAGAGCGGGGAGAAAGTGGCCTCCTATGCCGAAGGCATCTGTATGCTCGTGCATCAAGACCGCGCCTATGTGCTGCAGGAGAATGAATTGTTCGCGATAAACAGAACCGATGGCTCCAAAGCATGGAGCGCAGCCTGTGAATGCCCCTATGCCTTGATTCTTGCCGGGGAAGTACTGCTGGCCGGGGGGAACAATAACGTGGATGCCTTTTCGATCAAGGACGGCGCGGCGTTGGCGTCCCTTCCTGTGCCAGGCCGCGCCTACGGCCTCACCGTGGCGAATACCCGATTGTTGATCAGCACGGACACAGGTGCTGTTTGTTGTTTTAAATAAGGCAGGCGGTTCATTCATAGGTCCCCCATTTGAAAATGGGAACCATGGATTCCATACGCGTCTGGTGAATTACATGGGAAACCCATGCGGGGTGGTGTGGACTCCGAACACATCATGGCAAGGATGATGGTTCGACCCTTTCAGGGTCGATGATCTGGGGGTAGGGGTAACGTTTCCGTGGGTCTCGGGGACTCGACCCACGGCTATTCAAATCACTCCCCTTCGGGGAGTTTGTAGATTTGACGCCCTCTGTATCGTTCGTTTGACGGTTCCGTCTTTTTTACTCCATGAATTTTCATGGACATCGTTTACGGGGTCTCGGGGACTCGACCCATGGCTTCCATGAGAAGGTCTTGTCAATAGTGGCCGACGTGGCGGCCGTCCCTATTC
>CAYYRW010000016.1:0-126415 GCA_964474205.1 uncultured Nitrospirales bacterium
ATCGCCATCTAACGCCCCCCGAAAACGTGTCCAAGGGGTGGGGATCACCTCAACGGAATTTATGGTAAACTACCTCCCAATAACCAAGGAGACAGACCATGAAACACGATATGACACGGCGTGGGGCGTTGGCGGCGATGGCGGGTGCGGCGGGAACGATTGCGATAAACAGTGGTGTGCGGGCGCAGGCGCCCACGGCGGAGGCGCAGCCGTTGAAAGGGCGCATCAAGCAGTCGGTGTCGTATTGGTGTTTTGGGAAGATACCGTTGGAGGAATTCAGCAAGCAGGCGAAGGCGATGGGGCTGGTGGGCATTGATTTGCTCGATCCGAAGGACTGGCCGGTGGTGAAGGCGAATGGCCTTATCACCACGATGGCGAATGGCCCGAGCGGCATCACCAGCGGCTGGAATGATCCCAAGAATCACGACAAGCTGGTGGAGAAGGCGGAAGTGCGGCTGCAGGAAGTGGCGGATGCCGGTTTGCCGAACATGATTGTAATGTCCGGAAATCGCCGGGGCATGGCGGACGATGAGGGATTGAAAAACTGCGCCAAGGGCCTGAAGCGCATCATGAAGCAGGCAGAAAAGCTTAGCGTGAATGTCGTGATGGAATTGCTCAACAGCAAGCGGGATCATAAGGATTACATGTGCGACCACACGGTCTGGGGGGTGAATCTGGCCAATGAAATCGGTTCGGACCGGTTCAAACTCCTTTACGACATCTACCACATGCAAATCATGGAAGGGGATGTCATTCAGACCCTCCTCGACAACCTGAAGTACATCGGCCATATCCACACGGGCGGGGTGCCGGGCCGGAATGAAATTGATGATACGCAGGAGTTGAATTACCGGCGGATTTGCCAAGCCATCGCGGATGCGGGGTTCCAGGGCTTTGTGGCGCATGAATTTGTCCCCAAACGCGACGATCCCCTTGCCTCGTTGCGCCAGGCCGTGCAGATTTGTGACGTGTAATCCTCTGTGCCTCTACCACAGGGCGGTAAGCTGGGAATGCACCTTGGGCAGGAGTCTCACGGCGCCTTCGTGGCCCATTTCCGCCGCCATCCGAAGCAGCCGGTAACTCTCTTTGAAGTTCTCCAGCTTGTAATGGCAATAGCCCAACCCGTAAAAGGCGTCCCGCTGATCCCGCTTTTCCTTGAGAACGCTCTCGTACAGTTCCATCGCCTCGTAATACTTGGCTTCCCGCACAAAGGCCACCGCCGAGGCCAGCCGCTCCGGCAAGCTTTTGTGTTCCGCCATGGTCACGAGTGCCGAAGGCGGAGGCGTGCCCGCTTTGCGGAGATTGGTGTCCGTAATCTGCACCTTCATGCCGCAGACCCCGCACGTGATGGAATCAATCATGCTGGGATCGGCCACGGTGGTCCGCGCCCCGCATTCACACGTAATCACCGAATCCTCCGTGTAAAATTCAGTTGTCATCTCGCTCACCTCCTGCCGGGTGCCGACCGGCGTTCAGGTGCCACACAACGACCAATCTTCCTTAATAAATCGTATAATTTTCACCCTCTAGTATATCATATGAAGCGGAAATACGCAATGGCAAAAATGAGCGAATAAGATTAAATCCATGCCCTTACATAACTTATGAGTAACAAGTCTTATTAAAAGAGGGTGAATATCAGGCGCGCAACTCGGGAATCAGCGCCTGATGCACCGCATTCAGGTATCGGGCCACTAACAGGTCCGCCATCGCCTCGTCCTTTTGCTCGAACGCTTCTATTATCCGGTCCATAATGTGCTGGCCTTTTTCCTCGCCAATAACGGGCAAATCAACCATTTCCAGCAGTACGAAAGCGATTCTTCCGACGGTGTTGAACATGAGTTCGTAGACCCGGTTATGGGCCGCTTGGGAGATTAACTGAAACATCCGCCGCACGAGTTCTTCCCCCTGCACGGGATCATTTTCCACGCGTTTGCGCTCCTCATATATCCGTTTTAATTCGTGCAGTTGATCCTCGGTGCGGCGGGTGGCCGCCAAGCGCACGATGGTGCGCATCATATGTGAACGGAATTCCAATACATCGCGCAATACTTCCATGTTCAGCGCGCCATCGTCCCGCCGCAACAACACATCAAACAGCGCCACCCCGCCCGTTAGTTGCAGGTCCTGTACCATAATCCCCGAACCTTGGCGAATGCTCACCAGCCCCACGGCTTCGAGGCGTTTCAAGGCTTCGCGGATTACGTGCCGGGTAACGCCAAACTCGACGGACAGTTCGCGTTCCGTGGGCAGTTTCGCGCCGGCCGGGTAATGATTATCCACAATCCGGCGGGTTAATTTGCCCGTGATTTCCTGCGACAGGGTCTGCGACATGGATCAACTTCTCCCCATATTATGGTTAATGATACAACCATTCACTGTAAATACTACTCTATCTTGACATGAAACACGGTTTTTGCTATGATATTGGTTGTACCAATTGAAAAAACCGCGAAGAACAAGGAGACAGGTCATGAAGCGCAACGGTTTTACCCTTATCGAATTGCTGGTGGTCATCGCCATTATTGGCATCCTTGCGGCCATCTTGTTACCCGCATTGGCGCGTGCGCGTGAACAAGCGCGGCGCGCCTCCTGTGCTAATAACTTAAAGGAATGGGGTCTCGTATTCAAGATGTACGCCAATGAGGCCAAGGGTGAAAAGTTTCCTCCATCGGAAGTGGAGATGGGGTGCGGGATATTGCCGTGTGTTGCCTTTGGCCCGCTGGTCAAAGCGATCTATCCTGAATACATCGCGGATATGGCCATTGCTTTTTGCCCATCGGACCCCAAAGACCGCATCAGTGATTTTAAGACCGATGCTGGGGAGTTGACGTTGACGCAAAAGATTGCGGGGAATCATCAGGAGGGTGTCGAGGGCATTGACGCCAGTTACACCTATGCGGCGCATGTGTATGATCGGTGCGAATATCCTAAGTACCCCACGGACAATTTGGATGCGCTCCGGGAAAAAATAGAACCGTTGGGCCGTGAAATTCCGGACAAATACACGGAAGGCCCCGCCCAGTTCGTGGAGGCGATGGTGGACATGTTCAACCGGCAAACGGCTCCGTTTCTTGCGAACGATGAATCGGGATTCATGGCGGAAGTGGATAACGATTGCACGGTGGAGGAAGGCAATGGGAACGGCGGGGGCGTATCCAAGACGGTGTACCGTTTACGCGAGGGGATCGAGCGGTTTTTGATTACGGACATCAATAACCCCGCTTCGAGCGCGAAGGCCCAGAGTGAGATATTTGTCATGTGGGACAATGTCGCTGAGACCGTCGCGAAGTTTAATCATGTCCCCGGCGGAAGCAATGTGTTGTACCTGGACGGCCATGTGGCGTTCGTTAAATATCCCGGGCCTCCGCCGGTGGGCGGTCCGCCCTTGGGGCCGATCCTGGCCGTGGTGATGAGCGCCTTTGATATTCAGGAATAACGCGGACGCCGGAATTCTGAGGCGCGCCGCTGCGTGTGCTACGCTCCTTTGATTTCGATGGGGGGAGTGGTTTTCCACTTCCCCCGCGTGAAATCGGGGAATTCCACGGGGTTTCCGTGGGCGGTGGCGGATTGAACGGATAGGGGCACAATGACGCTCCACGTGGCGGCATCATACACATCCTGCGGGGGCTGCGTGTTATTGCGCACCGCCTGAATGAATTGATGCACCGTGATAAAGTCGCCGCCGCCATGGCCGGACGAAATAGCGCCCGCGTTTAATTCTTTCCAGATCGGATGCATGTATTTCTGAATGTAAGGGGCGAAGGGTTCCCATTGTTCCTTCTGGGGCGAAACGTCTTCAAGGTAGATTTTGTCCCATGCCCCCATGACAATCCCCTTGGTGCCCTGCAAGCGGAAAATAAGATCATAGGGGCGCGGCGTAAGCAGATCGAAATACAGCGTGACGGTGCACCCGTTCTCCGTTTCGAGCAGTGTCGTGTTCAAATCGCCTTGCATGAATGCCTGTTTCGCGAGCGGGTGATCGGGCCCGAATTTTTTGGCGGCGTAGTAATTGAGTCCGCGTGATTTCGCGCTCATGCTGACCAGCCGCGTGAACCGGTCCCCCCGGTTGATGTTCATCCACTGGGCGACCGGGCCGATGGGATGGGTGGGATACAGGTTGCCGTTGCTTTTCAGGGCATGTTCGCCGCGCCAGAGCAATTCGCCTTTGTCGCCAACGAGTACGAAGCGTCCATCGTGCTGGTAGCCGGCTTCGGCATGGATGAGATCGCCGAATACGCCCTCGCGGACCATGCGCAGTATGGCGAGGGCGTTTTCGAAGTAGCATACATTTTCCAGCATCATGCAAGGCTTGCCGGTCTCTTCCGACGTCCGCACGAGTTCCCAGCACTCCTCCACCGTGAGGGCGGCGGGTACTTCCGTGCCGCCGTATTTTCCCGCTTTCATGGCGGCCACCATGATGGGGGTATGCCATTGCCAGGGGGTGGCCGTGATCACCGCGTCCAGATCATCACGGGCCACAAGCCGTTCCCAATCGCGTTCTCCCTGCGTATAGAGGTCCGGGGATTTTCCCGTGGCCTTTTCAATGATTCCTTTCGCACGCGCGGCATGGTCCGGATTGATGTCACAGACGGCGGGAATTTCCACGCCGGGCAGTTCGAGCAACGTATTCGTAAGGAAGGTGCCCCGGCTGCCCACGCCGGCCATGCCCACGCGGACCTTTTTCTCCGCGGGCGGCTCCTCCGCGCCTTGGGCCGAAAGCGCCCACGCCGCGCCCAGGACGGCCCCCGTCTGCATAAATCCCCGCCGCGATACATTTGCCGGTGTGCTCATGGTGAAGTTCTCCTGCCACTCATTTTGTTTACGCAAATTATCGTGGCAGAAAAAAACACCGGGAGCAAATATTCTTTGTCAACAGCGGCTGAAAAAAAGTTTGTTGGTGATCGGACGGATTGGTCCGATCGGTCGGATCGGTCAGATCAAACCTGCGAAATCTGTCTTGCCCGCGCCCAATGTTCACGGCTTCCGGGCGCGCCGGGCGGCATAGGCGATGCCCATGGCATTCAGTTCGAGGTCGCCCCGCAACCATTCCAGATCAAACGCCGGATCGCTCACTCCGCACCACCGCAGTTGATCCTCGGTCGCGGCTTGCATGCCCTGAAGGCAAAAACCATCCAGTTGTTCCTCGGGAACCTTTATCGCGTCCGTCAGCAGATTTTCCATTTGATCAATGGACCGTAACAATATTTCCGATGAACGCGCCAGGCTGTTGTGCGCGCCGAAATGCGCGAGATACACATGGTCCGCGCCCGTACCCATAATGCGCTGCACGGTCTTCCGGGCTTCCGCCGCATCGAAATCCGTCGGCGCCGTCGTGGCGATAAGAAAGGAAGGCCCGGGACGTATCGCGTCCGTGAGTCCCAAGCCGAAGGCATCGCCCGCCAGCACGCTGTTGCTCTTCGAGTCGTGAATGCCGATGTGATGCGAGGCATGGCCGGGGGTGTAAAAAAAACTGAGCGTGCGGCGGCCCCACAGGAGCGTTTCGCCATCCTGCACCGCGCGAAGACGGGCTTCCGGGATCGGTTCAATCACGCCATACAGCCGCGCGAAGGTTTCCTCCCCATACACCGCTTTGGCGCCGGCCACCAGCCGCTCCGGGGCAATGAGATGGCGAACGCTTTTCGGATGCGCCAGTACGGTGGCATTCGGGCAGTGTTTCAACAATTCCGCCGTGCCGCCTGCATGATCCAGATGCACATGCGTGACAATAAGATACTCCACTTGGTCCGGTGTCAGGCCGTTTTTCCGTAATGCTTCGAGTAATTCCGGCACCGCATGCACCGTATTATTGTCCACAAAGGCCGCACGGCCCGCTTCAATCATCAAATAGGCGGCCGCGCGCTCCGGGGCCTTGTACTGGCAATCCACCAAGGCGATGGATATATCTTCACTCCGCATTTTCATGAAACGCCCTTTATCAGTTCCAGGAGAAATGGCCTGGTGCAAAACATTCTATTTAGATGAACATAACACTTCATCCCGGGATTCTATTTCCAACATGAAATCCGCGCGGCGGGTGAAACAACGCGGGACGCACCCGCTAGTGATTGCGGGCAAGATGCTCCGCCACCGCCGCCGCATTATCCCGCGCCTCGGTATTGCCTGCATCTATCTTTAGCGCCTGAAGAAAACACGCGTGTGCCAGTTCCGCTTTTCCGGCCTGCCAAAGCGCCACACCCAGATCGTTGAGATGTTGCGCGTTGTCCGGTTGTTCCTCGACCGCCGCACGCAAGAGGCGCACCGCTTCGAGCGGATTTCCCGCCGCGAGCGCCTGCCGCGCCTGTGCATTCAACCGTTGCGCGCGCTTCTCCGGGGCGGCGGGAATGGGAACATGTACATCCCATTTTTCTTCGTAGCGGCGGCGATTTTCAGCCAGAAGCTGGTCAAACGATGTGCCTTCGAGTCCCATGCCCGCGAAGGTGCGTCCGCCGTGATGAAATACAAAGGAATCTTCCGCAATCACGAGCCGGTAGCCCGCATGGCGGATGCGGGTGCAATAATCGTCATCCTCGAAATTACCGATGCCGAAGCGTTCATCGAAAAGGCCGACACGCTGCAAGGCCGAGTCGCGTATCATCATGCAAAAGCCGACCAGCCGTGTGGCTTCCCGAGCATGTCCCGTGTTCTTCCTCGCCCAATCCTCCGCAAAAGCATCTATGGCGGCTTCATCCGCGAAAGAAAGGCCGTTGATTTGCTGGGGGCCCGCAGCGCAATTACTCATCGGCCCCGCCATGCCGATGGTGGCATCGCTGAGCAATGCGGCTTCCAGCCGATCAAGCCATCCGGGCGTGAGCAGAGTGTCGCTGTTCAAGAGGACCACGTGCCCTTCGGCGTGGGCGAGCCCCAGATTGACCCCGCCTGCGAAACCGAGGTTGTGTTCGGCGTGGAGCACGCAGGCCTCTTCGACGGAATCAAAGAATTCACCCGCGCCATCAGTGGAACCATTGTCCACGAGAATCAGGTGGTAATCGCGCGGGGTGCAGCGCCGGACGGAGGCGACACACGCCCGGCAATAGGCCACTTGATTAAAGGCGGGGATAATGATGGATATGGGCTTGGGGGCCATCAGATGGGATTGAGAAGTTTTTGGATGTCCGGATGGTTCACATTGTCAGGAGTAACGACAGTGACACCGGTGTCAATCCGTTTTTCCACGGGTTTGCCGTTCAGGGCGTCAATGGCCGATTTCACGCCCAGATACCCCATTTTGAACGGGGCCTGCACGATAAGGGCATGAATCGCACCATCCTTCAGTTCGGCGACTTCCTCTTTCGAGGCATCAAAGGCCACCAGTTTCATGGTTTTGGCGATTCCCCGGCCCTTGAAGGCTTGGAGCGCGCCAATCGCCCCCGCTTCACAGGTGGCAAATATCCCCTTGATGTCCGGATGGGCGGTAAGCATGTCCTGGGCCACGTCCAAGGCCTTGGCCACATCGGCGTAGCAGTAGTTGGTGGCCACCAAGTGGATTTTCGGAAACGCCGCGATTCCCTGCTTGAATCCTTCCTCGCGCATCTCCGAGGTGGCCGCGCCGGGCACGTGCGGTATCAGGCCCACGGCCCCTTCCTCGCCAATCAGCTTCGCGAGGGTTTCCGCGGCAATCTTTGCGCCCAACACGTTATCCGTCGCAACAAACGAAAGAGGAATATCTGATTTAACGCCGGAATCAATGGTGATCACGGGAATTTTCAACGAAAGTGCCTGCTGGATGGGGCCGATCAACGCCTCCTCATCGCAGGCGGCCAGCACCATCGCGCTCACGCGGCGGCTGATCATGTCCTGCACGATGTTCAATTGTTTTTCCAGTTCCGTCTCTTTGGCGGGCCCCTGCCAGATAATCTCCGCCCCGAATTCTTTCCCGCCTGCTTCCGCGCCCGCTTTGACCATCAGCCAGAACTGATTCGCCAAGCCTTTGGGAATGACGGCTATCTGGATTTTTCCGGGTTTCCCGCCTGCCTCACCGCCGCCGGGAGAAGTGGAAGGTTGTCCGCCGCAGGCCGCCAACAGGCTTAAAATTGCCGCACCAAGCACAAGCCGCTTCATGGATTATATCCTCCGTGAACATCTGCGTCAGGAAACCGCAGATACCATTCCCGCCCGCCCATTAATGGGGCACATAAAACTGATCACCGGTATTGATAATTTCAATGCCGATGCCGTGTGACTTCACATCAATAAGTTTGGCGCGGGTGCCGGGGATCACCTCGCCGATGTACACCTTGTTGAGATTGATGATCGCCAATCCGTTGGGCCGGTTGTCATTGGCTTCCCGCAGCACGTTCAACTTCAGATTCTCCAAACCGAACCGGGCACGATCCGCCGAATGCAACACGGGCAGGCTGTCCAGGTTCACGGGCGCACTGAGGCGCCGGGGTGCGGCGGCGGGCGCCTTCACCGGCGCAGGTGGCGGCAATGCAGGTTCCACAACCTTCGGCGTGGAAGGCTGGACCGCGGCCACGGGCTCTGGGGCAGGAGTGGGGGGGACCACCGGGGGCTCGGGTTCAGGGGGCGGGAGATTCTTCGCCACCACCACGGGCGCAGGCTTGGGCGGCGCTACGGGCGGTTCCGGTGCGGGTTCCGCAGGCGGAGGCCCGGCCGCTTTTGTGGGTGTGGGAACTTCCGGCGCAGGTGGTGCCGGGGCGGGTTCCACGGCCTTTGGCGCCGCTGCGGGTTCCGGCGCTTTCACAGCCACTTTTTCCTTGGCGGGTGTATTTTCTTTGGGAGGTTGCTTTTCCTTCGACACCGGTGCGGCCGGTACAGGCGCCGGAGCG
This sequence comes from uncultured Nitrospirales bacterium, assembly GCA_964474205.1. Lineage (GTDB taxonomy): Bacteria > Hydrogenedentota > Hydrogenedentia > Hydrogenedentales > CAILVY01 > CAILVY01. Next base: position 8,790 of record CAYYRW010000016.1, read on the forward strand.
GGTGTTTCGGGTGCGGCCACGGGCGGAGGTGTGGGGGCCGGCGGCGGCAAGGGCACATTCGCGGCCACAGGCGGCATGGCGGATTGCACGCTGGCGCGGGTCACCAAAAAGGAAACCGTTACGGAGACGATGACCAGCACCACGGCAAAAAGGCCCGCGCCCGCCATCAACCAGGATGGTTTTACGTGCCACTCCGGGGCGCTGGTCCTCGGGGTGACCGCCAGCACCTCCTCCGCCTCCGCCTCGTGAAACTCCTCCGGCTGTTCCGGCTCACCGGCCTGTTTCGCCGTTCTCTCGGCCTCGAGCTTTTTTAACGCGTCCAGGATGGAACTCATGCCTGTTTCTCCACCACACGCCTTATTTTAATGATTTGAACCCATGGATGCCACCCATCAGTTCAACTTCCGAATGCGGCGCACCGGCCACCATACGGCCACGGCCTTTCCAATCAATTCCTTGCGGGTTATCCAGCCCAATACACGGCTGTCCACACGCTCCTCCTCCTTCACGCTGAACGCCGGGTCCGCCAGGATAAAATAGCAATCGTCCGGGGTCATGGTATGTGCTTTGTTTCGGGAACGGCCATACACCGCCTCGGGATGAGCGCTGGAATATACGGCCTCAGCAAACGCAGGAGCATCGGTTACCGGCGCATCGTTGATCAGCAGGGTTCCGTCGTTGATGGTCACCTTTTCGCCCGGCAATGCGGCTATTCGGCCCAGCAGCACCATTCCACCGGGCGCTTTGTCCGACGAGGTACGATACAATACCAGCATGCCCCGCCGCGGCTTTCCCCAGAACGCCAACCACCACTGGGTGAAGGGAAGACGGCATCCAAGGGACAGGAATTGCGCGAGGATGTGTTCCGAGGTTTCAGGATTCACCCACGACCGGCCCACCATAAGCCGCAACACCGAGAATATTCCCACCAGCGTCACGGTGACGTGCCACCAGGTGGTTTCAGAAAATCCCGTGAAATCGCGCCAACGTTGAGGCGGCCACCAGATGCACGCCACCCGCCCGACAATATTTTCTTCCGGTAACCAGCCGAAGTACCGGCCGTCGCCGCTGTTCGCGCTATTGTCGCCCAGCACCAGGTAATGCCCTTCGGGCACCACGGAAAATTGTTCTTCCGGGCGCACCCCGTACATCATGCCGCTCAGCATATTGGGCGGCGGGGAGGTGTAATAGACGTCCGGCATGGACGGCGGCAATTCCAGCGCCTTTCCGTTTGCAAAAACCTTGCCCTCCTTGATTTGGATATGCTCGCCGGGCATTCCGACAATGCGTTTCACCAGCGTCTTATGCGGCGCGTTTTCCTGAACGGCTTTGAACACCACGATATCCCAGCGTTGCGGCGCTTGGCCGTTCCAGATGCGTTTGTTCATGAATGGATAGCGCACCCCGTATATCCACTTGTTCACAAACACGCGGTCGCCCTTGCCGAAGCCCGGGTCCCCATGGAAGGTGGGTTCCATCGAGCCGGAAGGGATACGGTAGGGTTCCGCTATCGGCCAGCGAATCAACAGCGCGAGGGTGAGCGCGAAGGTCTCGCTTTTGAGCCATTCGGTGATCTGTTCGCGGTTCATTCCGCTGAAGAAACACAGATGCCCCCCCAGCACCGCCACCACAACCCCCGTCCACCACAGCCAATCGGCCGTGCCGGGCGGTTTACGGTTCGCGTTCATCACCATCAGCACGCCCCCCGCCACGATGACGCCGCCGATGATGAATAGTGTGCTCGTCATGAACATTCCCGCGGAGGATTTTTTTTCACTGTCTTTTTTTGAACGTTCCGCCATTCGTTTCCCGTCACTTCCGTTGTTCCTGTTTGCCAATCCGGAGAAAACATCCGTCCCGGCCCAATTACCGGCGGCGGAGTCCGTTCAGTCCAAATCAGCGCAAAACACCCGGCTGTAAAACCTGTTTCCGGGCGGGGTAAGCATACCGCATTTGCGCCTTGCGCTGCACACCGGGAATCCCCCGCTGCGGGGAAGGGAAAATGGTCAAACAACCCAGCGTCCCGCTTTGAAACCCGTCTTGCGTTCTTTCAGTGGAAGAACGCTGTTGCGCACGGCACGGCGTTAGTAGGTTTCACCCAGTTCTTCGTCATAGTCTTCTTCATCAACGGTGTCATCGTCAGGCATGGCGACAGTATAAAAATAGTTGCCGGGCCCCAGCGTTTTGTCGAGATGGCTCAAAATGCGGTTAACATTGTCATGCGGCCCGCTTATATAATGTGGTTTTCCTTCTATTCCGAAAGGGATGTCATGCTCGAAAGAAAAGGTGTCCCGCGGCTCGAGAAAATTCTGTGTAAGTGCAAAATCCTTGTGCGGTTTAAAGCCGATTTTCTTGGCAAAATCAAGGCCTTCGTAAATAATCTGATGCGCCAACGCCGCACTGCAAACATCGGCGCCCTCATTTCCTTCCGCGAATTGTTCCTTGAACTCCGCATATTCCGATTTTGACAGCGGCCGGGTTGCATAGGTGTTCTTCACTCCGAGACATCCAAGATCGACCAGGAAGCATGCTGCTATCACACGGGAGTCCGGCAGGGCACGGGCTGTTATGATGTTCGCCAGGCCGCCTTCGCGCCAGCCGGTATTCACCACGCATTCATACAGTGGAAATTCACGCGCGCGCCGGATCAGGGTGGTTTCTCCACCGCCCTGCGCGGCGCGATTCCGTTGTTTTTGCTTCGCTTTTTCCTTGCGCCGTTTCTTCATTATCTTCAATAGTCTTTTCCGCTGGTCTTTTGGCATTCTGTTCCCTTCCTTTAAAATGGGTGTTATTCCACATTCAGCACCGTGCGGTTGCGGCCCTGTTCCTTGGCTTGGTAGAGGGACTTGTCCGCGGCCTGAATAAGCGCTGTTTTATCCATGTCGTGCGTGGTGAGGTCGGCAAACCCGAAGGACGTGGTGACGATGAAGGGATGGCCGGTGTCCTGGCAGAATATATGCGAAGCCAGGGTCCGGCGCACGCGCTCGATGCAGGCCACTGCTTCTATACTGGAAGTATGGCTGAAGCAGATGACGAATTCATCGCCTCCGAAGCGTCCTGCGATGTCTTCTTTTCGGACATGCTCGCCTATCAGTTCCCCGAGTTTCATCAGCACTTCATCGCCCATGGTGTGCCCATAGCGGTCGTTAATCTCCTTGAATTTGTCAATGTCCCCCATGCACAGGCACAAGGCATGACGGTAGCGCTTGGCGGAGTTCAGCGCCACATCGATCTGTTCCTCGAAGAAGCGGCGGTTGAGCAGTCCCGTTAACGGATCATACATGGCGGCCTGCGTAAGAAAGGCTTCATGCCGCTTGTGCTCCGTGATATCCCGGATAATCCCGGTGAAAACCCGCTGGTCCCCCACCCGGATCTCACTAAGGACGAGATAGGCGGGGAAAACAATGCCGTCTTTGCGCTGCCCCAGAATTTCCCGGCCCTTGCCAATAATCTTGGCATGATTGGTGGTGAGGTAATCTTTCACGTAATCGGCATGTTGGCTCTTATACGGTTCGGGCATCAGTATCGACACGTCCCGGCCCGCCAGTTCTTCCGCGGAATACCCAAAAATTCGTTCCGCCGCCTTATTAAACGATTGAACGCACCCTTGTTCATCCGTCGTGACGATGCCATCCCCGGCATGCTCCAATACAGCGCGCATCCGCGCTTCGCTCATATGTACCGCCATCTCCGCCTTTTCCAGCGCCTCCAGCGTCTTGTTCACACTGACGCTCACTTCGGTCAGTTCATCATTCCCCGACACCGGCACCCGGTGCGACAAGTCGGTGGTTACTTCCACGGCGCGCAGGCTGGCGGTCAACCGCGACAGCCGGTTCAACACGGTTTTACCGAGCATGAACTGCATCACGAATCCCTGAATAAGTCCTGTCACGAGGATGCCGATGCTAACATATTGGACGGTGCGCAATCCCACGGAATACACGGCGCGGGGTTTGTCCAAGCGCAGTATTAGGATGGGAGTCTGGGTAATGTCCCGGAGACGGGCATATCCCGCCACCATTTTAGAATCCTGGACATGAACCGCCATGTCCTCATTCCCTGTCAGCATACCCTGGGCCTGCTGCATGTCTCCTGGAAGGGCGGGATTGTCTATCCGTTCGAGGGTCAGCGTGGTCTTCAGCGTGGCCGCGATTTCCTCCACCTGGAATTCATTCAAAAAACCGGCAAACACCAGCGTGCCCCGGATGGGCCCTTTCACTTCGCTGGTTAAAATGGGCCGCGACGCAACCATAACCGGTCCCTCGTCCAGCAACAAGAGTCCTTCCACTTTACTGTTTTCGCCGGGATGTTTCAGAAACACACTGTCGCCCGACAACAGCCTCAACAGGCTGTGCGGAACCGGTATCGCCTCCTCGGTTTGAAGATCATAGCCTTTTGAATATACAGGCTCACCCGCTTCATTGAAGAGCAGAATAAAGTTCACCACCGACGAGAGCGCCGCAAACTGATCATAGCCCATATTCTTATTGATGTAGTCTTGATTTCGATCATGAATGAATTGATAGGTGTCATCCCAAAACGCCCAGTCACTGGCACGGGTCCCAATGGCCGAAATTTGATTGTTCAGGGTTTCCACCACCTGCTCCAGATCGCGCCGAACCTCCTTTTCTTCCACCTGAACGAACCCCCCCAGCAGCACGAACCGCGACCAGAGATATACCACGCCGAAGATAACCGCCGTGGACCCGAATAAAATGAAAAAGGTCTTGCCTTTCAGCTTCATATACATGCCCTTCAATACTGCTTTCCAACCGCCGATACCCCATCCAAGACAACGAACCTTGCCTGTAGCATAGCACCTTCTTCGGATGGGGCGCCACAGGTTTTTACAGGGGCCGCCGAAGCGCCGCGTACCCGGCAAGGAACGTGGCTGTATAGGGGATTGCATTATCCCGTGTTCTTGGCTAGTATATCTGTAAAGTTGGAAGGTCGGAACACGGGAAGCGAGGAGAGTGTTATGCGGATGGATGGCCAGGACAGACGGCGGTATCCGAGAAGCCGGCGGGGTTTGCCCCTGGTGGTGGATGAATCCGGGCCGGGCGTGCTGAATCATGTGGACAATATCAGCGCGAACGGGGTGCTTTGCCACACGGTGAAGCCTTTGCCCCTGATGACCAAGATGCGCATTCACCTGGAATTGCCCAAACCCGCGAAATACCGGATTGACGCGGAAGGCATCGTGGTGCGGTGCGACCCGGACGACAAGGGCGATGATCATTTCAAAGTGGCCATCCTGTTCACGCGCGTCAGCGATGAAGACCATGAAGCCATCCACAAATTCGTGGAACACGACCTGTCCCACCCCGATGAGTAACGTGCCTCAGCGAGCGGTATGCGTGGGAAATAAGTTATGAACGCGGGGAAAAAAGTGAAAAAAGACGGCATGCGCGTGGCGTTGTTCGGCGCGGAATCCCATGTGCTCACGCCTGAAATCGCGCGGCATGCCGGATTGCGCCTGGTGACGCGCGCTCCGGAGGTGGTGGTATGTTATGGGGGGGACGGCACCCTGCTCGCGGCGGAGCTAAAGTGGCCCGGGCTTCCCAAAGTGCCGATTCTGAACAGCAAGGTGGGGCATCATTGCATCCGGCACCGGCCCCGCGAAGTCATCACCGCGCTCGCCCGGCAAACATTCACCGTGAATACCTACAATAAACTGGAATGCGCCATTCACCGGGCGGGCAAATCCGCGCCGGACCGCGTGGTGACGCCCTTGAACGAAATTGTGGTGAGCAAAGGCCGCGTAAACACCGCCATGCGCTGGCAACTCTGGGTGGATGGCACCCCCTATGAAAATGGCGTGGAAATTATCGGCGACGGATTGGTTGTTTGCACGCCTTTTGGCAGTACGGCCTATTTCCGCAATATCACGCGCGGAGTTTTTGTCAAGGGCATTGGCGTGGCGTTTATCGCGGTCAGTCAGCAGCAGGTGAATCACCTCGTATTGCCCAGCGATTCCGTGGCACGGGTGCTGATTACCCGGGGGCCGGCTTTGCTGGCCTATGATTGCGCGGCGGAAGACATTGTGCTCCATACGGGAGACGAGCTGGTCTGCCGGAAACATCCTCATGGCGCCACCATCCTTACATGCGGACTGGTGCGCACCCTCAACGAACCCTTCTGAACAGGACAACGGCGGGAGGCGGCAAATTCCATGCAGTGGCGTGATGTGAGCATTCCCCTGCGGCCGGGCATGACCGTGTGGCCGGGGGATCCGGAATTTCAGTTTGCACCGGTGGGCCGCATTGCCCAACGTGCGGGATGCAACACCTCCCTGCTCACGTTTTGCACCCATACCGGTACGCACTGTGACGCCCCCTGGCATTTCGAGGAGGACGGGAAAAAACTCCATGAGATTGACCCCGCGGTCTTTTTCGGAGAGGCCCTCGTAATGGAGTTTCCCGAAACCGGCCTGATTCGCGCCGGTGATCTCGGCCCTGGAAAACTTCCGTCCCGGGTGTTGTTCAAGACGCGGAATTCGGAGTATCCGATAGAGGCCCCGTTCAACACCGAATATGTGGCGATAGACGCGGAGGCCGCCCGGCGGATGGTGGAGGAGGGCGTGCGGCTGGCGGGGGTGGATTACCTTTCCGTGGCGCCGTATAAACAGCCCGGCCAGGATACCCACCATATTCTCCTGAAAAACAACGTTTTTGTGGTGGAAGGATTGCGCTTGAAGGGCATTGCCCCCGGCGTGCATCCCTTTATTGTGCTGCCCTTACCGGTTCTTGACGCCGATGGGGCGCCCTGCCGGGCCTTCATAGGCGTGGAGTGATCCCGATGGCGCCTGCAATTAAGGTTTCGCATACCAGGGATCGCTCGCTTCACCCGGGCGGTATTCTTTTTCGAGATGGGCGCGAATGTCCGCTTCGGAAAGCCAAACGGGCTTGAACTGCTCCGCCGCGAAGAGGGGGGCTTGGTCCGCGTAATGGGGGGAGTGTTCATCCAGGGCCGCGGAACCGAATTGATGAATACTCTGGGAATGCAGCACGCCGTTTTTGTCCCACTCCGGCATTAGAACAAGACAATCGCCATTGACCCCCATGAACCGTCCATCCTTTTGCAGCACGACATCCAGCGCGCGAAGGCAATCCGGGCCGCCGCCCAGGCCAAGGTCCACCGTACCGCGCCGCAGCCGCATCATTTGCTCCCAGGGCGGGTCCAACCGTCCAAAGTGCTTCATTAACGTGGCCGTGGATTCCCGCAACAACGCCACCACGTCCCCCGATTCCCCATTTTTTTCATAGGTTTCACTCATCAACACACCCAAGGCCGCGGCAGGAGTGTCTTTGGCGGTTTCCAGGTTCCATCCTTTCAGTAGCGCGGCGGCCTTTTGCAGAATCGGATCTTCCGGAATGGACGCGGCAAACAGTTTTTCCATGAGCCGGGCGGTATCCGATTCCTTGGAATAGGTCTTATCGAGTTTATACGCGAAAAACTCTTCCCGGGTAATCGAGGGATCCGATCCATACGTTTCCAAGGCGCGCCGGCAACGATTGGTCACACGGGGCTCGATTCCCATGACAGGGGGGAAATCGCCCGGTTGCGGATTCCCGGCCCCGTCCGTGGCGCGAAAGGGCATGCTGTTGCACGACTGCACAAAGCCAGAGGGCGGATTGAGCACCTGCGGCACGTTGTCAAAAGGGAAATAACCCTGCCAAAGCGTTTTCGATGTATTGCCGGGAATTGTTCCGCCCCAATCATAGCCTTCCGCCCGCTGGGGAAATTGTCCATTGTAGGCATAGAACAATTGTCCGCTTTTGTCCGCATACAGGGTATTCAGCGAACTCAGTTTCAGCAGCCGCATGGCGTCTCGAAATTCATCCAGGGTGCGCGCCTTATTCATGCGGTACCATTGCTCGAATTGGCCGATTTCGCCATAACCCGCGAAGGCCAGCGCCAGCACGCCGTCCGGTTGACGCACCGCGGGCCCTTGTGCCGACCAGAGCAGTTCGCGTTTGAACGTCCAATGGATGGGCCCCAGCAAGCGCACGGTGATCCGGGCGGTTCCTCGCTCAAGCTCGCGCCATTGCCCGTCAAACTTGTATTGATTGGAATTGTCCGGATTCATTTCCAGCGCATAGACATCCGCCAAATCGGGCCGGTTGATCGTATGGCACCACCCTTTATTTTCGTCGTGTCCCAGGAAAATCATGGGCCCGCCGGGAAAGGTGCCGCCTATCATGTTCCACCCCTGTTCACTGTGGAGGTGCGCTTCATAGAACGTCACCGGGCCGGTCCAGGGCATATGCGAGTTGATCGCCAGCCGGGTGGCGCCGTCGGCGGACCGCGAGGGCCCTACCGCCCAGGCATTCGAGCCAATCTCCCCCTGCGGCGCGTAGGGATTCCCGGAGGTCCGCCAAGCCGTCTGTACCCCGTGTTTGGTCACCGCCGCACCCTGTTCCCCGGCCATGAGTTTCATCAGGGTGTCCTGAAGGTCATAAAAAAACGGGGCCTTCAGCGCCCCCCCCGCCACAATGTCCTTCCCGGTCACCGGCAACTCGATATGGGGCATCTTGGCCCGGTGCAGCGCGGCATAGTGATTGATGCCCTCCGCATAAGCCTCCACCACTGCCCGTGTTTCCTGGCTTAGTTCCTGCGCATACTTGGCCTCCACAAATTCCCGGATGCGGAACAATTGAAGCAGATAGTCGAATTTCGCCCACTCCTTCCCGTGCACGGACGCAATGCGTCCCCGGGCGATGAGGATATTATCCTCCATGTTGCGCCAGTCATCCTCACATTCGGCCCAAGCCAGGCCATAGGCGGCGTCCGCGTCGGTTTTCCCGAAAATATGCGGCACACCCCATGTATCGCGCAGAATCCGCACGGTGTACTTGCCTGGTGGGGGGATATGGGAAGCAAGATTTTTCTCCGGCTGAAAAAGCCAGAAAACAATCAGCGTCACGCCGGCCAAACACAACAAACCACCCGTCCATTGAGCTTTTTTCCGCATACTACACCCTCTCTCTCTTGGTTTTGAGACTCACCGAGCGGGAAAAAAGTTTTGGAAAGAATATGTGCGAAATACCGGAATCGAGCAGGGGGGCTTGCGGTTACCCCCTCTCACAGCACCGGCGGACCGAGTCGATTCGGTCCGCCGGTTAATTTCGCTTGTGGGTTAGAAACTCAGCTTGGTGCCGAGATAGACGTAATCGGCGCCGTCGTCATCGGTGCCGCCGGTGAACAGGGTGCCGTTCCAGCGGGTGTAGCTGCCCTGGCGGGTGGCATTGCCGGTGAAGAGGTGCGCCCAGCCCGCTTCGAAGCACAGATCGGCGCTGTAGTGATATTCGAGGAAGATATCGGTTTCGACGCCGATGTCGGTGTCATTGCGGTTGACGACCCACGGCATGCCGGGCGCGACGGGGATGCTGGTCCCGAAAGGCTTCCACATCCGGGGCGCGTAGAAGGGCTCATCAACCTGGAAGTAATTGACGGCGAAGCGCCCGCCGAGGCGTTCGATGATGGCGCCTTCAATGCCCGCGCGGACCAGCCAGCAGTTCGACATGTCGTTCCACAGGTCAAGGAATCCGCTGTTGATTTCGTTGGAAAACAGGCGGTTGAAGCTGACGCTGGCGCGGGGCCGGTAGAAGGGGTTGATGGCGTCCACAAAGTCGATTTTACGGTTGTCTTCGCCGCCGTAGTAGCGGAATCCGGCGAACACGTGGGGCTTGTATTTTTCATTGATGTCAATGGTATAGCCGAGGTCCCATTTCACCGCCCAATTGTTAAAGCGGGCGGAGGTATCGCCATAATTGAAAGGCTTGAAGGTTCGCCCGATGCTGTCCGCTTCGCCGAATTGATAGGCGACTTCGAATTCGGTGTCAAAGCCCCATTTCTTGGCCGCGGCGCGCGCGCCGACGGTATGCAGCGCGGTGGCTTCGTAATCATCCAGGCCACGAAGGTCTTCCACCCATTCCGTGAACCAATTCCCGTTGACATCATTGGCGAAGGGCGTGTCATCGCGCAGCAGGAAATAGAAGGCATCAAGGGTCACGTCGGGAATGCCAATCCACGACCCATACACGCCGTAGAAATCCACGTCGTCCTGAAAGAGATCGCGGACACTGTCGGCCAATTTGCTCGCAAAAGCGTCCACGGTGAACCATTCGTGGCTGTAGGTAAGGCGGAGGGCGTCGAAAGAGAGCCCTGTCTTGAAGAAGGCGAAATCACGGGTTCCAACCAGCCACTGGCTTCCGAAGGCCAGTTCCTGGCGGCCCACCCGGAGACGCAGGGGCACATCGAACATGTTGTCCGCTTCAATGTAGGCTTGGAACATTTCCACGTCGTCGGCGCTGCGCGCGCGGGTGTCCTGGCCCGTAATATAGTTTTGCGAGCGGAAATCTTCGCCCCAGACGTCATAGGAATCCAGTTCGATAAACGAACTGACGTTCTGTGTAAAATCGGATTTGACATGAATGCGGGTGCGCTGCTCGACAAACGACACGTCGTCCCCGGCGCCGTCCCAGTCGAAAATGCTTGTCACCGCCGGGTTGAAAATCCCGCCGATGGGGCGGCCCCGCACCAAGCCCGCCGGATAGCGCACGGCCGGCGTGGGCGCGCCATTGGCAAAGGTCGTAAACGTGTTGGTGATGTAGTTGCCGCGAATGAAAATGGAGCCGCCGAGTTCCACATTCTGCAACTCGGCAAAGGCGGTGGTGGCCATCAGGGCCGCCAACCCTATTACCATACATACGGTGAGTCTGCGCATGGTGTTCTCTCTCCTCTCTTGAATACAGTCCCTTCCAGCAAAACGTAAATATACCCGGGGCTTCCCGAATGAAACAAAGCTATCACAGAGTTCGCATAATTGTCAATCTCTTTTGGCGAAGAATCCAACCGCAAAATACTGATTTCTGGCTACGCTTTCTTCCAATTTCTGAGCGTGCGTTCATAATCGAAAACATCATGGGCGTTTCCACGCATGATGCGATCCACGAGCGCGGGGACATCCGATTCCGCAATCCAGTGTTCTTCGAGCAGTTCGGAAACGGCGCGGGAGATGCCCATACGCGCGACCTGGGCGTGCCCCGGCACCAATTCCACCGGCATAAAATCCCCTCCAAATGTGAACACCTTGCAGGCGGGCGCGGCCATGATGAATTCCTTGAGAAACCGGACACTGGCGGCGGGGTTGATAATCCAGGCCCAGCACATGTCGGCGTAGACATTGGGGTAATGCTTGGCGAGGGCAATGAGTTCATCCTGGTAGGGATAGTCAATGTGCATGAGGACGAATTTGGTTTCGGGAAAGTCCTTGAGCAGCGGGCAAAGATCGCCGGCATTGCGTCGCACCCGTTCGAGGGGCATGCCGCCATGGCCGGCATAGTAGCCGGTGTGTAATTTCACGGGGAGATGATATTCCGTGGCCTTTTTCACGACGTACCGGAAAAAATGGTCTTGCAGGGCTTTTACTTCCGCATCAGGAAGGGATTTGGGGTTCTCGGCGAAGCGTTTGAAGAGCGGGGCGGCTGTTTTATCCCGAACGTTCTCGAAAGAGAGCGGGCGCGCATAGGCGCATTGGTCCTTGATGGCGATGGCGCGAGGGCCATAGGTGTCAAAGCATGCATCAATCACGGCATGTGCCTGGTCCAGCGCCCGGACCTTCTCCCCGGCGAGTTTGTTGAGCGCATCCATGCTCAATCCCCCCCCCAGGCCGATGGTCCAGATATCCTGTGCCAACAGTTCCGGTTGTTCGGTTTCCCGGAAGACCGGCCCCTCCAAGGGGTTCACCTGGCAATATTCGATATTGGCCACTTCTTTTAGAATGCGCGTGTAGAATCCCGGCTGGATTTGCGCCGCCAGTTTTTCCGAGATCGCTTCGCAATTGTCTTCTCGCAGATCGTCTTCGCCATAGAGGGCGCGAATGCTTTCGCGGACGCACAGTTGGTAGCCGGTATGGCGGCATCGTTCATAATAGGGTTGCACCAGTTTCCATTTGTCGCGCGGGGCCAGGGTATGAGAGATCATTCTATGGTAGTTGTCCTCGCTCTGCCCGGAGACCCGCAAATCCGAGTCGGAATAGTGGCTCAGCAGCATCCCGAAATCCGGCGCCGGTGTAACCTCTTTTTGGGTCTTGGTTTGGATGCGGCGGGACTCCTCCCAAAGATGCTCATGGGTGTCCACGAACGGTGTAGCGCGCACCAACGTTTCTAGGTCGTGGCACACTCCGCCTGTCCCGCTCGCCAAAGGGGGCGGTGCATTGTCATCTGCGCGTCCCGATTGCGCCATCATGCCCAGCCCCGTCGCTATTCCGGCTGTCCCCAGAAATTTTCGCCGATCCACTTGTTTTGCCATGTTGTCCGCCTCTTGTTCGAGGTTAAGGGTATGTAGCCTTGCCGCATGTCCGGGAGACTTCACGTTCCCGTCAAGGCTCTATTTATACTCCTATCCGCCCCCCTTCCTCCATTCTTTACAAGACAATCCCTCTAAAATCGGCGTTATTGGCGCATCGGTCCTGCAATCCCCATCCCTCTCCCTGGGAGACCCCGGACCCCGGACCCCGAATAGACTCGCTCCGTTCAGGATGGTATACTTACCGGGTGTGGTAGGAAATAACGATGCTTTGCCAAAAATGCCATAGGAATTTGGCCACTATCCGGTATGCGGAGGTGGTGGACGGGAAGGTGGCGGATTTGCACCTGTGCCCGGAATGTCTGTCGCAATACCGTCAGGATACGGCGACAGGGTTTGAGATTTCCGGGGAAGGCCCCGCGCTGCACAAAGCGAAGAGCGCTGGAACCCGTCAGGATCCCTCGGCGCCGGAGCAGGCTTGTCCGGAGTGCGGCACGGACGTTGGGACGGTGCTGGAGAGCGGGATGGTCGGGTGCGCCAAGTGTTATGAGCATTTTGGCAAGCAGGTGGAGTCGCTGCTGGAGGGGATTCATTGGGCGTTGCGGCACAAAGGGAAAACCGCGCATGTGAATGACGCCCGGATGCGGCTGCGGAATGATCTGCAAACGAAACGGTTATTGTTGCGCAGCGTGTTGCAGGCGGAGAACTACGAAGAAGCCGCGCGGCTGCGCGATGAAATTCGCATCTTGGAAGATGGATTGTACGTATCGGAGTCCGGGGCGGATTAACCGGAAGGCGGTGTTTTGGGCCTCCGGACGCAGAGGAAGAATGGTTGCATGAAGATGGCGATGGACACATTGATGGAGAAACTGCCGGCCTGGTTGTCGCGGCGCGATCCGGAATCCGGGGTGGCGGTGCTCTGTCATGGTTCATTGGCCCGGAACCTTTCGGATTTCCCCTTTCCCGGGCGTTGCACGGACGAAGAAAAGAAATCTGTCGAGAGCCGCGTAATGAGCGTATTGGACCGGCTGAGCCTGTTAACGGCCGGCCGGTATTATTCCCTGCAGGAGATGTCTTCGACCGAAGCGCGTTTTCTGGCGGAGCGGCGCTTGATCACCTACGAGATGCTGTGCGCCAAAGGTCCCCGGGGCGTGTATATCGCCGAAGATCAAACCCTGAGCATCATGGTGAATGGAATGGACCATTTGTGTGTGCGGGTGCTGGAGTCGGGAATGCAATTGCAGGAAGCGTGGGCGCACCTGAGTTTGATGGAAGACACGCTGCACAGTGTGTTGGATTTTTCCTATCATGAACGGCTGGGCTTCCTGACCGCCGCGCTGAATTGCGTGGGTACCGGACTGAAGGCGGGGGTGTTGCTCCATTTGCCGGCATTGACAATGACCAACGCCATCCCGCATGCCATGGAAAGCGCCTCGGCGCAACATTTGTTGCTTTCGGGGGTGCGGCTGGGCGGCGGCCTGGAATCCGGGGACGCCGGGACGGAATCCTATGACAGTCCGTTGGGTCATGATACGGATGAAGCCATCTATACGGATATGGATGGAGCGCTTCGCACGGCGGTGACACAGACGGCCGGAGACCTCTATGTGCTGGTCAACCGCAGCACGCTGGGCCTGTCGGAAGCGGAAATTGTGTTTAATGTGCGGCATGCGGCCGCCGCGATTGCGAAGGAGGAAAAGGCCGCTCGGGAAACGCTGCTGCAGGAGGGATCGCGCAGCCTCGAAGACAAAGCGGGCCGTGCGCGGGGCGTGGCGGGCAATGCCCGCCTGCTGGGCTTCAATGAGGGCGTCACATTGTTGTCGGCCCTGCGGCTCGGCGTGGACATGGGGGTCATGCCGGCATTGGACCTGAATCAGGTGGATGAATTGCTGATGGCGTCGCAAGGCGCGCATATTGAAATACACACAGGAAAACCCTGCGACGCGCTCGCGTTGAGCATGGCGCGCGCGGATTTGTTCCGGAGCAGGGTTTCGGGCAATTGAAAACGATGCGGCGCGCTGCGGCGCGGACGGGAAAGGCATAGTGCATGGGAATGTGGGAACGCTTTACGGAAAGGGCGCGGCACGTGGTCAGCGCGGCGCGCGAAGAAGCCACGCGCCTGGGCAGCGAGTATGTGCGCACGGAGCACATCCTGCTGGGCCTTTGCCGTGAGCCGGAGGGCATTGCGGCCCGGGCGCTGGGGAACCTGGGGATTGACGTGGACGCGCTGGCGGCGGAAATTGAACAACAGGTGCAGGTGGGGGCCGCCGTGGTGTCAAGCGATGACATCGCGTTCACGCCGCGCGCGAAAAAAGTGCTGGAACTGGCGGTCGAGGAGGCGCGCCGGTTTAATCACAGCTATATCGGCACCGAACATATCTTATTGGGCCTTCTGAAAGAGGGGGAAGGCATCGCCGCCAAGGTGCTGCAGGATATGAAAGTGGATTTGGGGCGGGTGCAGGCGGAGGTGATCCGGCTGTTGGGCGATCAAGGCCGTGCGGGCGGCCCGGAAGCGCAGTCGGGGAAGAAATCGCAGACGCCGGCGCTGGATGCGTTTGGCCGGGACCTCACCGCGCTGGCGAAGGAGAACAAGCTGGACCCGGTTATTGGCCGGGAGGCGGAAATTGAACGGGTGATTCAAGTGCTCAGCCGGCGCACGAAAAACAATCCGGTGCTCATTGGCGAGGCGGGGGTGGGGAAGACCGCGATTGTGGAGGGGCTCGCCCAGGCGATTATTAAAGGCGATGTGCCCGACTTGCTGTTAAAACGCCGCGTGCTTACCCTCGATCTGGCCGGATTGGTGGCGGGCACCAAATACCGGGGCCAGTTTGAAGAGCGCCTGAAGTCGGTGATGAAGGAAATCCGCCGGGCGGACAATATTATCCTGTTCATTGATGAATTGCACACGATTGTGGGCGCGGGCGCGGCGGAGGGCGCGGTGGATGCCGCCAACATGCTCAAGCCGTCGCTGGCGCGCGGCGAACTGCAATGCATCGGCGCCACCACGCTCGACGAATTCCGCAAATATATCGAAAAGGATGCCGCGCTGGCGCGCCGGTTTCAAAAGATCATGGTGGACGCGCCCACGGTGCCCCAGACCATCGAGATTATCCGCGGGCTGCGTGACAAATACGAGGCGCACCACCGCGTGAAGTTTTCCGATGAAGCGGTGACCGCCGCCGCGCGTCTTTCCCATCAATACATCACGGACCGGTATCTTCCGGACAAGGCGGTGGATGTCATTGATGAAGCGGGCAGCCGCGCGCGCTTGAAAATTACCACACGCCCCCCCGAACTGAAAGACATCGAGCGGGAGATTGAAACGGTTACGCAGGAAAAGGAAGCGGCGATCCGGCATCAGGAATATGAAAAGGCCGCCTCCTTCCGGGACAAAGAACGCCGGCTTATCGCCAAGCTGGATGAAAAGAAACACGATTGGGAGCGCAAGCGCGATTCGGCGGAAACTGTTGTGACCGAAGAGGACATTGCCTATATCGTATCCAAGTGGACGGGAATTCCGCTCACCAAGCTGGAGGAGCGGGAATCCGAACGCCTGCTGCGCATGCGCGAAGAATTGCATAAAACGGTCGTGGGGCAGGACGAAGCATTGGATGCCATCACGCGCGCGATTCAGCGGTCCCGGTCGGGGCTGCGCAATCTCAACCGTCCGGTCGGATCATTCTTGTTACTGGGGCCGACGGGTGTCGGAAAGACCCTGCTGGCCAAGGCCCTGGCCAGTTTCCTCTTTGGCAACGAAGAAGCGCTTATCACGATTGACATGTCCGAGTACATGGAGAAATTCTCCGTGTCGCGGTTGATGGGCGCGCCCCCGGGCTATGTGGGCTACAACGAAGGCGGGCAACTCACCGAGCAGGTGCGCCGCCGCCCGTATTCCGTGGTGTTGTTCGATGAGATAGAAAAAGCGCACCCCGATGTGTTCAACGCCCTGCTGCAAGTGCTCGAGGAAGGGCAGATGACCGACGCCACGGGCCGGCGGGTGGACTTCCGGAACACCGTGGTGGTGATGACCAGCAATGTGGGAACCCGCCGTATTGGCAAGAATGTCACCGTGGGCTTTCAGCGGGAGAATGAAGGGGAAGACTATGTGCGGATGAAGGACCGGGTGACCGAGGAAGTGAAGAAAGTGTTCAATCCGGAATTCATCAACCGCATTGATGAAGTCCTCATTTTCCACCGCCTGACGAAGGATCAATTGCTGCAAATAATTGACATCCAGGTGAAAGAAGTGATAGATCGGGTCTCGGAAAAAGACATTCGGCTGGAACTCACGAGCGAGGCCAAGGATTTCCTCGTGCGCGTGGGGAGCAGCGAGGAATACGGGGCGCGGCCATTACGGCGCGCCGTTCAGCAATATATCGAGGATCCCTTGGCGGAATTGCTGTTGAAGGGATCGCTTGAACCAGGCTCTTATATAAAGGTATGGCCCGCGGAAGAAGGAGATAAACTGATGTTCCGGGATGCCGCGCGGGCCGTGGAAAAGGTGAACGTTTGAGGCGCCTATCAATAGTCATCGTACTGACATGTCTATCCGCCCTGTGGGCGGCGGCGGAGGATTTGGAAGGAAAAACCCTGTCCGCCGTGAACATTTCCGGTCTGGAACGCGTCAGTGAGCAAGTGGTCCGGGCCAAACTCGAAGTGCAGCCGGACCAAGTGTTCAATCCGCGGGCGATTGGCCGCGACATCCGGCGTTTGTATGAATTGGGCCATTTCACCTCGATCAAGACCGACGCGGTGTTGGACAATGGCAAGGTGGCGTTGACCTATATTGTGGAAGAAAAGCAGGTGGTGGATGAGGTCCGGATCATCGGCAATAGAAAGATCAAAATCCGCAAGATTCGCGGGGTGATCAAGTTGCGGGAAGGGGAATCGTTTCTTCCCGATATGTACGAGGAAGAGCGCGACGCCATCTTGAAATTGTATGAAGGCAAAGGCTACGCCAACGCCTCCGTGGACCTCATCGTGGAAAAAGTGGGTCCGTCACGCGTGCGGGTCACCTACGCCATCAGCGAGGGGAGGAAAGCCCGTATCAGCAAGATTCAGTTTGCCGGCAATCAGGATATCACGACGCGCAAGCTGAAAAAGATTATGAAGACGCGGCGGGCGTTTTTCTTTATCGGCGGGAAGTTTGAAGAGGAAAAATTCGAGACGGAC
Source organism: uncultured Nitrospirales bacterium (assembly GCA_964474205.1). Lineage (GTDB taxonomy): Bacteria > Hydrogenedentota > Hydrogenedentia > Hydrogenedentales > CAILVY01 > CAILVY01. The sequence continues at coordinate 26,274 of CAYYRW010000016.1, forward strand.
CTCACCAACATCCTCGACGAATACGGCAACCGCGGCCATCTGGAAGCCGAAATCCCCTCCACGGATGTTGAATTCACCCCGGACGGGAAACACATGCGCCTCAAGGTCAATATCAGCGAAGGCCCCGTCTATCACGTGGAAACGCTGGAAGCCGCCAATAACGAAGTGTACGACAATGATGAAATCACCAAGATCGTGCAAGTGCACGCGGGCGATGTTCATAACAAGGGGCAAATAGTCAAGGATGCCGATTTGGTGTCGCAAGGCTATCAGGACAGCGGATATGTGGACGCCCAGGACACGCCGCAGGTGACCCTCGACCGCGAGAAGAAAACGACGCATGTGGTGCACAACCTTTCCGAAGGCGAGCTTAAATACCTCCGTGAAATCAAAATCATGGGCAACGAAGTCACCAAGGACGAAGTCATTCGCCGCGAAATGATGCTGCGGCCGGGGGAGCGGTATGACGGGGCCATGCGAAACGCCAGCAAGCGCCGTCTGGACAATACCCAGTATTTTGAGGAAACCCGGCTTACCCTCGCGGATATCGAGGATAACGAGCTGTTCAAAGACATGGTGGTGGATGTAAAAGAAGGCAAAACCGGAACCTTCAATTTCGGCGCGGGGTATAGCACGGAAGAAGGCGTGGGCGGATTCACCGAAGTGCACCTGAGCAATTTCGACATCGCCAATTGGCCGAAATTTTCCGGCGCGGGCCAGGACTTGTCACTCAAGCTGAACGTCGGCCAGGTCCACAACAACTACAACTTGAGTTTCACCGAGCCGGAATTCCTTGGGTATCCGCTGGCCGTCGGCGGCGATCTATTCAACGATTCGTACAAAGTGAAAGGCGGGGCGGACTACACGGAAAATGAACTGGGCGGGCAGATTCGCGTGGGCAAGCAGCTTTCCCCCTATGTCACCGTGCGGGCGAGTCTGCGCGTTTCCCAGGAAAACCTGAGCGGACTCGAAGATGCATGGTTTCTGCACCAGGATATCGCGCGGCAGCAGGATGACTCGATCAACATCAGCACTACGTGGCAAATCGAACGCAATACGCTGGACAACAACCGCGATCCCAGCAGCGGTTCGCGGCATTTGCTCAGCACGGAAATCGCGGGCTTTGGCGGCACGTACAACTTCTGGAAAGTCGAACACGACAGCACGTGGTACAAAGGCTTCGGCGAGGAGAAGAAGTTTGTATTGTCCCTGCGCATGCGCGAGGGCTTTGTGACCCCCTACCTGGACAGCGACTATGTGCCGTTGCAGGACCGTTTATTCGCGGGCGGCGCCACCACCGTGCGCGGCTATGATTTCCGCGACATTGGCCCCAAGGCCCGTGAATACAACCTCTGGTACTGGGGCCACAAAATCGCGTGGGGCAGCAAATTCGCCCAGGGCGGCAATGTGCGCGGGGTGGGCAATCTCGAATTGAAATACAAGATTACCAAGGCGCTCCGCGTATACACCTTCTTTGATGCGGGCGGCGTATGGGAATACTTCGAGGACATTCGGCCCAATGACATCAAGTGCAGCATCGGCCTCGGATTCGGCGTGGATGTGCCGCGCCTTGGGCCGATCCGCGTGGATTACGGCTTCGCCATCAACCCCGACAAGGATCAGGGCAGCGGCCGGCTTCACCTCATGACCGGCTTCCGGTTCTAGCTTTCACGGCTATTGACAAATCACCTTCGTGGTTTTACGATGGCATCAAAACCCAGGAGGGGCCGGAGTATGCGCGCTGATATCAAATGGACAGTGCTTGCCGTTTCACTCGCCGTGGTGGCGCTTTCCGGATGTGGAAGCGGGATGCGCGATAACGTATTCCAGGGGCGGCAATCGTGGTCCTTCAAAGTGGAACTCGGCACGGGGAAATCCCAGGAATCGGATGTTCAATTGTCCGCCGCGATGACCAACGCCGGCATCCCGCTTCCCGTGGAAAAGGGGGAAGCCCAATGCGCGGTCACGCAGGAATCCGGCAACACCCGCGTGTCCGCGGAAAATATCATAATGCTGGAAGGCGACGGAAACAGTGTCCGGCTGGGGAATGTCATCCTATGGCGCAAAACGGACAAAAAAGTGCAGTTTCGATTGGATTGTGACCTCGGCAAGGCGGTCCTGCTGGCCAGTTTTATCGGCGCGTTTGACGCTCAAGGCCGTCTTTCCGGAACGATGTACGGCTATGTGATGCTCCTCGATGAATCCGGCGCACAGCGCGGCCCATTTGCCGTTGAGAACGGGACGTTTTCGTTGTCGCCCAAATCCCAGGTGTGAGGGAGGGCACGGACGGACACGGACAGACACCGGCGGACACGGACGAAGCGAAGGAAGTGATCCACGGCGGGTGAAGAAGGGATTCTGGGAGCGGGAGTTATGAGGTCGATTAGTCTTGGGTCCGAAGCCGGTGGCGGTAATAATCCACAATCACGGCAATGACAATCACGGCGCCCGTGACCAGCCGTTTGATGGGTTCCTGCGCGCCGATTTGCACCAAGCCGTTTTCCAGCACGGCGATAATGACCACGCCGAAAAACGTGTTGATTACCGACCCGCGCCCCCCCATGAGGCTGGTGCCGCCGATAACCACCGCCGCGATGGCTTGCAGTTCGTATCCCGCGCCGGAATTGGGGTCCGCCGCTGTCAGCCGTGAACAATGAATCACCGCGGCCAGGGCGGCCAGCCCCCCGCTAATCATGAACACGGCCAACTTCACCCGACGCACCCGGATGCCCGACAGCCGCGCCGATTCCTCATTGGCCCCCACCGCGAACATATGACGCCCAAACACCGTTCCGGAAAGCACTGTCTGGGCTATCACGGCCACTGCGATGGCCAACAGGAACGGCATGGACAAGCCCGCAATCTTGGCCTCGTAAATCCGTTCGATGCCGGAGATGTATTGCGTCTTCGAGTTGGTAACCAGGTAGGCGCCGCCGCGCGCCGCCTCCATCATGCCCAGGGTTACAATGAAGGAAGGCAGTTGCCATTGAATGGTCATGAAGCCGTTGACGGCCCCGCAGGCAAGGCCCACGCCCACGCACGCGGCCACGGACACCCACAGGGGAAATCCCCCTTTGACCAGGCAGACCCCCAGCACCGCCGCGCCCAATGCCAGAATGGAACCGACCGACAGGTCGATCCCCGCGATAATCAACACATAGGTCATGCCCACGGCGATGATCACGGCGTCCGGAATTTGATTGGCGATGGTCTGGAAGGTGGTAAGACTGAAAAAGTAGTTGGTCTTCAATCCGAAGAACAGAATCATACCCGCCAACACCACGCTGAGCCCCACATAATCCGCCAGGAGCCGTTTGTAGTTGCCGGAAGATTTCATGGCGTTACTTGGCGTTGCCTTTGGTGATCAGGTCGACCGGGGTTTCCCGGTCCGCGGGCGCTTGCTTGGTCTTGAGCATTTCGAGGGCATATTCGATGCCGAACACGGCCAGTTGATCGGCGTGCTGCTCGATGGTCGCCAGCATTTCCCCCTTGGCAATCAGTTCGCGCACCGCACTGATGCCATCGTAACCGATGACTTTCACCGAGCCCAGTTTCCCCGCCGAACGCAACGCGGCCACGGCGCCCAGCGCCATGCTGTCGTTCGCGCACAAAATCGCCTTGAGTTCGGGATGCTCGGTAATCATGGCGGAGACCACCTGATTGGCCTTGTTCATTTCCCAATCGCCCACTTGAGACGCCACCACGTTCAGTCCGGCAGTCTTTATCGCGTCCTCGAACCCGAGTTTACGCTGAATGCCGTTGTAGGCCGAGGGAATGCCTTCCAGGATGGCGACCGGATCGCCGGGCGAAAGTTGTTTGGCCAGATACTCCGCGCAGAGACGGGCGCCCTTGCGGTTGTCGGGTCCCACGAAAGGAATGCGCACCTGCTTATCCGCCAGCACCGCATCGTCAAATTTATTGTCGATGTTGACAACGGTGATTCCCGCTTCCATGGCGCGCTTGCAGACGGGCACCAAGGCTTTGGAATCCGCCGGGGCGATGATGATGGCCGACATGCGCTGGGCAATCATCTGCTCAACCAATTGCACTTGGCGGCTCACGTCCAGTTCGTCTTTGATGCCTTCCGCGACCAGGTCATATTCGGCGGCATGCGCGTCATGATGTTTTTTAGCGCCATTTTCCATGGTCAGGAAAAACTCATTGGCCAGTGATTTCATGATAAGCGCGATACGCGGCTTGGCGGCGTGAGGCGCTTTCCCCGGCTCCTGTGCGGCGGGCTTTGCGCCGCACCCCGCACACAACGCGCCCACGGCCATGATGCGCATCATGCCTGATATTAAACGGCCTTTCATTGCACGGTCCTCCTTCACTTTTCCCTATCATACCGCAACACAGGGGCATTTCTACAGAGTGTGTGCAACACTGTTAACCCGGTTGTCAGCTCGAGGTGCGGATGCGACAGCGCGCGGCTGCAAAAGTTGAAGCAGGCCCGGCGGGTCTTATATGCTATGTTTTTGCCTTCCTTTGGCCCCGCCCGCCGCGGAAGCGCTGCAACAGGCCGCCCGTGAACCCAAGCACGTTACTTGATCTAGTTTCGATCACGTCGGGATGGATGAAGAGGTGGTCCGCCAGGTGCTGGAAGAAGATTTGCTGTGGCTGATCGAGAAGGACAAACCGTTCCGGCGGGAAGCTCCGGTGATACGCCCCGCCGCCTGACGGATATACATGGATTGATTCGGTAATACACCAATTAGAAAGGGACACGCCAATGAAAGTGCCCGGGTATATTTACGGGTGCATCGCACCAACGTTTACGGTGTTTCAGGACGATGGTTCGTTGGATGACGCGGGGCAGCGCCGCCTGCTCGATTTCATGCTGGAATCGGAATCCATCAGCGCGTTCTTTATCCGGTCCGGTATGGGGCAGATGTACTGCTTCAGCATGGACGACACCAGGCAAATCGCCCGGAATGCCTGTGCGCATCTCAAAGGAAAAGGCGCCGTGCTGATCGGATGCAGCGGCATTTGGGACCGCAATTATGACAAGCGCCCCGACCCCGTGCTGTACAAACAGCAGGCCATTGAGTTAAGCCGCTATGCGCAGGACGTGGGCGCGGACGGCATCGTGCACACGATCCCGGAAGGACTGGCTCCCAATTCGGACGAGGCCATGGGCGATTTCCTCCTGCGCTATTTCGAGGAGATTTGCGCCTCCGTCGCCATTCCCGTGTTGATCTACCAGCCGCCCGGCACCCTCGCGGAGTATTGCGTTACGCCGCAGTCGATCACGCGCTTGGCGGACATCGAGAACCTGATGGGGATGAAGGTCTCCACGAACGACGGCGAATACTTGTTCAATCTCATCCGCGCGGTGAAGGACAAGAACTTCGGATTCATCGCGGGCGCGGAAACGGTGTTCTATGCCGCGCTCGCGGCCGGGGCGCGCGCCTGTATCGGCCAGGGAACCTCGGTTAACCCGCAAATCATCCGCGCCATGCTGGACCGTTTCGTGGCGGGCGATTTGGACGGCGCCATGGAAGCCCAGGAAGACACCAACGAACTGGTGTACACCTGCCCGAACGCCGTGGACTTCTTCAAAACCTACGCCACGGAAAAAGGCTATCCCGTGAATCTCTACGCCCGGCCCTCCGGCAACCCCTACATCAAAGACCGCGTCCCCATCACCCCGGACGCCTACGAAATCTTCAAGCGCCGCTACGAGGAACTCCTCGCGAAATACGTATAAATGTTGGAGCTTGGGGAATTTACAAAGGATACCGTCCGTTAACCGCCGCAGTCCATCTCGGCGAAAGTGTTATGCTCTGGGGCGGGTAATCCATCCCTGAGATCGTGGTATTTTGGGGCTACCGTAAAAGCATCAAGGTAGACAATGGCACGGTAACAATTCGCGGATCTATTGCTACTTCGTTGTCATCTTGGGTAACGAGAAGGCCAAAGAAGGCATTATTAGCGGTTTTTTCAATGAATGTTCGCAACCCCTCCGTATCTCTGAGCGGGTCTATACGGCGTTGATATTTGACCTCGACAGGAATTCGTTTGGTTCCAATGGTCAAGACATAATCGACTTCCGCTTCTCCATCACGTTCTGGAAGATGAGCGATATCCAGGGAGTTTATAGTGCAGAGCAATGCCCCGGTCACACTTTCCGCGATATGCCCCGAAAGAGAAGTCAAGTGTGGATGGAGATCAATCTCTGGCGGATACAAGGGGATTATTTCTTGCAGCCAACTTGCACGTAATCCATGGTCAGCCAGGCAAAGCTTCAGGTTTCCGCGCCGTTTTTTTAAGCGGATCTCCAGGGGCTCTATTAAACGGAGGAGAAGCGTATCGCCAAGAAACCGGAGGTAATGCACGATTCTTTGCTCGCCGACATTCGCTGTCAAGGCGCGCTGGGCCTCACGCGCCAATACTCGGGGGCTGGGGGCCTGTCCGACATATCTGCAGGCAAGACGGAATACTTCTTCAAGCAGTGGAGCATCCCTTTTTCTGCCACGCTCACCCACACGGAGATCATGCTGAATCACACGTTTGATAACGGTCTCATTCAATTGGTCCGCCAATTGACTCCATGGCGTACCGGATAATTTGTGTACCAGTGGATAGCCACCAACTTCGGAGAAATGGGAAAAAATTAGATCCCGCTCGCAGGCATTTTTTTTGCCATGAGCGGCAAGATCCTGCCAGAACTCTCTTCTGGTTAGTGGCTCCAATCCATTATCGGGAAGAAAAGGAGGACCCAATGACACATCATAAAATTGTGCTATCTCTGTCAACGATAGCAATCCTGTCTCGATAGGAGAAATTCTACCCGCAAGACTATCCCGGCCCAGTCCTATTCTGAGCGCAGAACTGCCTGTCACCACCACTTGCGTGGTGGAAGTGTCTACAAGGAATTTAAGTTGGTCCGCCCAGTTGGGAAGATTCTGAACTTCATCCAGAAAAAGATAGGTTTTCAGACCCTTATGAGCGGCGTCATTTAATTTGCACTTGAGGATAGCATCCTCAAACCAGTCCACCAACCGGAGGATGGGTTCGCTTAACTTGCCCAATTCCGGAAGGTCATCACACTGGACACGAAGAATGCACGTGGGTGGAATTCCGGACTCCAGAAAGTCTTGCAAGACGTGTAATTGAGCAGTGGTTTTTCCTGTTTGCCGGGGACCCCTGACCACCACGATAGGGGCAAGATGGGAGGCAAGCCGCCGCTTGATATCCTGTACAAGATGCCGGCGGGTTTTTGGAAGCACGGGTAGCGAACTCCCTTGCCACCATGGATTTTGCCGTAACAGATCGCGAACCAACGAATCAGAGAGCCGCATCTCAGGAAAAATCATGTCCTGTCGCATAGAAATCGCTCCTGTTTCTTGGTTAAGCCTCAGTGATTACTAAATATGTGCAACACCATTCGTTAGTATATCAAAAATCAGTATGTTTACCTGACAATCTACTCCATCTGTGGTATATCAATCTTTGCCCAATGGCTTCAATATCTGGGGTTCTTAATGGAGAAACTCGCCTTTTAGCGGGTCACCCGGCACATCCAGAATCTGCACGCTGGAAATGGTCTTCATGGTGACGTGATCCTGGAAGGTCCAGACAACTTTTTTGTCCGGAGTGATTTCGATCACGTGCGGGGCCTTGCCAAACTCGCCGTGCCCGACCCAATTGCACATCACGGTGTTTCCGTTGGGGAGGCGGTGCAATCCAGCCATGAACTTGAGGGCGATGCCGGGCAGGTCGTCGTTTTCGACTTTCCAGACGATTTGTCCCGCAGGGTCCACTTCAAGTACACGGGCGGCCTTTTGAAGATCACCACAGGCGATTAGGGTGTTGCCGTTGGGCAGGCGTATGGCGCTATGGGGGCCGCCGGACGCGGGAATCTCGCGGAGTACATTGCCTTCCGCGTCATATTCGCGCACGATTTGATCGGCGTAGTGCGCAACGAGGTAGTGACCGTCGGGCAACAGGCGGGCGTTGCGCATGTAGAGATGGCCGCCATCTGTTCCTTCGGGCAGGAGCTTGACTTCGTGTATGATCGTGCCCTTCGGATCGAGTTGCAGGAGCCTGCCGCTGTTACATTCACCGACAAAGGTGTTCCCATTGGGCAGGGGCTGGCAGGCGTAAATCTCGCTCTTTGATTCATACGAGAACACGGTCTGTTTATCCCAGGCTACTTCACGAACGCCATGGCCCGTGTTGAACAACAGATGGCTATTGGACAGTACCCAAATCTCGTCACACGTGCCGCTGTCATACTCCCACTCGACTTTTCCATCCGCTGCCACAACAAACACTTTGCCGGACGTATAGTCCGCCGCGGCAAACCGATGCTCTTGACCGGTTTGAATGGGAACCGATTGTGACCACACCGGCAGCGAAGCCAATACGCCTGTGAGCATCATCGATATACTTCGGAAAACTTCAGAATAAGCGATGTTCGTGATTTTCATTATGAGGCACTCCTATGCTCCGATCATGCCTTCTTCGCTGCCCGGAAAGCGAATTGTCAGTTCGTATCGTGGAGATCGCCTTTTAAAGTATCTATCCGTCGATTGATTTTACTTGGCCGGTTTGTCTTTCCGGCGTTATGCATCAGGAGGTGCCAAAATGGGGATTGTCTGACGGCCATGACGGCGATATATACGGAAATCAGTGTCGAAAGTCATCACGGCACTTTGAGGATGCAGTTCTGTTAAGCGCACTAAGCACGCATCCGCCAGTGACATGGGCACATCGACATATTTCGACATGAGCTTGGCAATGTTCTCGGTATGCGATTCGATATGAAAATCTATGTTTAGAACTCCCCGCCGAACCATCTCGAAGACCGCCGCACTTCCACTTTCGTATTCGTGTAACAAAAAACACGATTCCGAAAGAACCGCCTCACAGGTAAATAGTGGCGCCTGAATCTGGGCAAGTTGTGATCTGGCCCACTCATGAAACCTATCCCTTCTATTTAGACTGGCTACGAGTGGTCCTGTATCCAGCACAATTTTCGTTCTCACTTCCCATATCCTTTAAGGTATTTCTTATTGGTGGATAGATCAGAGGGCCCTTCCACGCACCCAATCAAATCGTCAGCGAGATCAAGACAAGACCCTGCTTGAACGATTGTTTCGTTATTCATATATACGAGAAGTGCCTTTCGAAGCAGGTCAGATTTTGTAGCGCCTTGTTTTTTTGCGGCAGCGGACAACCTTTTATCTAAACCTTCTTCCAACTTCAATGAAACGGTTTTCATGGATACACTGCCTTTCGTATTACCGAGTTGCATACATTGTAATACCTTTGGGCTGAAAAATCAATATTGTCTTGTTCCAAAGTTTCCTGCCGCTATCAACCAGATGGATTAAAACTTCATACGAAACGCCTGCTGAACCAATCGCTCAATCAGTGCTTAAACATCGGGTACTCTAGTTCCGGTCAAGGATTTGCTGCACCTGCGCGATTATGCATGCCCCAAAAATGGCCTCGCCCTGGACGCTGGGGTGGACGCCGTCATAGGTTAACTGGGTGGAACCGGTGTGGACGGTAATCGTGGAGTTCAAGGATTTGCTTTGGCGGGGTTCCTTGGAATCAAATACGTCCATCCGTACAATGGGAAGCGTGGTCTGAAAGAGATGGTCAATAGTGTGGCAAGGATTTTACCGCACATGCGAGGTACACGATGCGAGTGATAATGACTTTAATGGTAATACTTGGTGTTTCGGTGTGTGCCGCCGCGGACACGGCATGGCGCGGGGTGCATGTGATGGCATGGGGTTCGGCGGGGGGGAATGAGGGTTTGCCGGTGCTGAAGCGCGCCGTGGATGAGGTGTTGTGTCCGCTGGGGGTGAATGTGCTTGTGTATGAGGTGGGGTATAACTTTGCCTTCGATTCACACCCGGACCTGCGTTTCGAGAAGATGATCACCAAGGAAGAGGCGCGGAATCTTGCCCGTTTCTGCAAGGAACGCGGGATTCGCCTGATTCCGCAGTTCAACTGCCTGGGCCATCAATCGTGGGTGAACGGGAACATGGTTTTCCCGTTGATGACCGTGCATCCGGAATTCGAGGAGGTTCCCGATCTCCCCGAGGCCAAACGCGCCAAAACGCTTAAAAATTGGTGCCCGCTGCATCCTGATGTCTATCCGATAGTGTTTGATCTGATTGATGAAATCGCCACCGCGTTTGAAGCCGATGCGTTTCATGTGGGCATGGACGAAGTATTGACCTTTGCCAGTCCGAAGTGTCCGCGCTGCGCGGGAAAGGCCCCGGCGGACCTGTTTGCACACACAGTACGCGAATTGCACCGGCATATTGTCGATGAGCGCAAGTGGACCATGTTGATGTGGGGGGACCGGCTGCTGGACGCCTCCGTGGCCAGCATGGGAAACGGCTGGGAAGCGAGTAACAAGAAAACGGCCCCGGCGATTGACTTGATTCCGAAGGACATCGTGATCTGCGACTGGCATTACAGCGTCCAGGAATATTACCCCTCCATTGATTTGTTTGTTGAAAAAGGATTCCGGGTCTGGCCTTCGGGCTGGAAGGACGAGAAGGCTGGGTTGCGAATGGTGGAGTACGCCAAGAACGACACCACCGGAAAAGTGTTGGGATATTTGGGCACGTCGTGGGTAATCACCCCCGGCCATTTCGCACAGGCCCTGCTGGGTGAAGGCGCCCCGGAAAAATTGAAAGACCGCGCCTTGCCCGCCGCCAATACATTGAAAACATGCCTCAAAGCGCTGAAGTAATGGGCATGGTTGGCGCTTCAATGCGGCATATGTAGAATCTGAAATAATTGCCCATCGAAAGGAGATTTAACGTGGAACGTACGGGTGATGTTACATTTCAAGGAAATCCATTGACGGCCATCGGGCCAATACTCAAGGCAGGCGATAGGGCGCCGGACTTCGATCTGCTGGCGAATGATTTGTCGCCGGTCACACTCTCGGATTCCGCGGGCAAAATTCGTCTGATTATCTCCGTGCCGTCGCTGGATACGCCGGTATGCGACATGGAGACGCGCAAGTTCAATGAACAACTGGATACCTTGGGCGGAAAAGTAGTCGGTTACACGGTCAGCGCCGACCTGCCTTTTGCCCAGGCGCGCTGGTGCGGCGCGGCAGGCGTCAAGGCCATGCAGTCACTCTCCGATCACCGCGAGATGGCGTTCGGCACGGCCTACGGAGTTTACATCAAAGAACTCCGCCTGGACGCCCGCGCAGTGTTCGTCGTGGATGCCGGCGGCATCCTGCGCCACGTCGAATATGTCCAGGAAATCACCCACCAGCCGGACTATTCCGCGGCGTTGGCGGCGGTTCACGATCTGTTAAAATAACGCTTCAAGCACCAAATCGCGCGGCATCATGGAATAACGCGGCGTACAGGAGCAGAAGAGGGCCATGGCTCGTTTCTGGACAGTGTTTCTGTGTGTTGTAATAAACTTATCCGCTGCAGGGGCGGGACCATGGCCGGACTTGCCCAATGAAAACGGCGAAGTTGTGCTCCCCGCGCAGGAATGGCCTTGGCGGCCGGGCCCGCGAACTATCACCGTTTATGTACGGTATCCCCAAGGAAGGATGGAAGGTGTACAACCCGGCACCGGCCTCATGTTGAGCCTGCACAACTGGGGTGGCACGGAATTTCGGGGAGCCCCTGATCCCGGTATCCTCGCCGAGCGCTACAACGTGGTGGTTATTGGTGTGGATTATCTGCAGAGCGGCCCTTATGACGCCGAAAAGGACCCGCCCTATGATTTCGGCTGGTATCAGGCGCTTGATGCCCTGCGCGGCTTGTATTTTGTCTGGCACGGCCTCGAAACCTTCGGAAGACACTTCGACCATGCACGCCTATATGCGGCGGGAGGCTCCGGCGGCGGAAATGTGTCGCTGATGGTCAACAAGCTCGCGCCCAGGACCTTTGCCTGTATCATTGACTTGAGCGGAATGGCAAAGCTCGCGGACGACATCGCTTTTGGCCTGCCCGGACGAACCCGCCTGAACGCGGGGTACAGCCGGGACTCCCAGAGCAAACGCCATCTGACACCCGATGACCAGGCGCTTCGTTATGTGGGTTTGCCAGTCCATGCCGAAATAATGAAGCGCTTGGGGAACACGGCCAAGGTCGTCGTGGTGCACGGAGAAGAAGATGAATCATGTCCCGTGGAAGACGCCAAAGAGATGGTGGCGAACATGCAGCGCGCCGGTTTGGAGGTCATACCCCACTTTATTACGAAGGCGGACGTGGACGGCACGGTGCTCAAGGATTGTGGGCACTCGCTGGGCGGCCGCACCCTTATTCTCCAACGTTTCGCCGATGAATTCCTCCTTCCCGGCAGCCCCGCCGCGGCGCGGCGAAGCGGCAACAGTGATTTTGAATGCCGGGACGAGTCCGTGCGCTACACGACCGCAAACGGTTGTTTCGTGGTCTCTTATGCACAAGGTTTCCCTGTGGGCCGGTTTGAGCCGCACATTTCACCGCCGCAGCAAAGCAACTAAAGCCGCCGGGATACTATTCGGGCTTGTGCAAATTTCCATGCGGTGGTATAGTGAATAGAAGAGGAAAGTCCAAGATGCTAAATTTGTTCAAAATGAGGTTGTTCGGGGTGTTCATGCGTCCGGTGTTGCTTGGTTGTATCATACTCCTTTGCTCGGGCTGTCCCAGCACGTTTTCACCCAATGTAACCTATACCACGAATCTAACCTATGGCTCCGGGTATGTTTCCAAAGCAGGGACAGAGGGCGAATACCAACTCAAACCCTTGCCTTTCGACCTGCTGGCCCCGAATGACCTGTCCGGAATCCTGAAACCGGCCGTGGTGATGATTCATGGAGGAGGTTTCACCGGAGGTTCGCGCGCGGACGATGACCTGCTCCTCGTGGCGAACCGGCTGGCCTCCCAGGGATACGTGTGTTTCCTCACCGACTACCGGCTGATAGGCGATGGGCCGCCGCCCGCCGGGGATTTCCCTAAGTATGATTTTCCATCGCCGGATGCGGTGCGCGCCGCCATCGTGGATGCCAAGACCGCCCTCCGGTATGTGCGCGCGAATGCAGCCCTGTATGAAGTTGACCTGGACCGTATTGCGTTGTTTGGTGAGTCGGCAGGGTCCGTGGCGGCCTTGGCGGCGGGCTTGAGCGGCCCCGAAGAGTTTGCGGATGATGGGCCGGGCTTCCCCGCGCCTCCCGAAAATAATCCCGGGGTGAATCCCGTGCCGCAGGCGATCATTGACTGCTGGGGCAGCGCGGACGTTTTTACGGATATGTTTGATGCAGACGACCCGCCCATCATGATCTGGCACGGCACCAACGACTTCATGCTGGGTACGTTCTTTACCTCCGCCCTGTTGATACGGGACAAGTGCGAGGAGTTTGAAATCCCATACCGGTTCTATCCCCTGCTCGGCGAGGGACATGGCGCATGGGACGCCGAATATGACGGCAAGGATTTGTCCACCACCATCCTGGCGTTCTTGCACGACCTTATGCCGTAGATGGGTTCACAACAGCCCCCACAAAAACATGTGTGTTGTCAGCAGAAATTGCGCCCATCAATCCGGTTTTGATGTGTGGCGAAACCCGAAGCGTTGCCGCAGAGTGTCCACGAAGGCCTTATCCACGCGTTTCGAAACCATCTCCAACGGTGAGTATCCGCGTGTGAAAGCCAATCGAAACATGATCGCCAACATCGCCATTGTAATGGCGAAATTCGGCCAGGCGTTCAACGCCCACTGGCCATTCCACACCCAACGACACCTATCGGAAAATGGCCAGAGGTACGGTATCGGCCACTGGTCCCCGTCGGGTCCGCGCGCACCAACCACGTCCTCAAGCAGATGCAGATGGAAAGCGGCAAAGACCAGCCCCGCCGTCATCCAACGCCTTGTAGACAGGGCGAATGCAAGTCCCGCCGCACACAATCCGCACAGCAAGTTGTGCCCCAGCAGATGATGATAGTTCGACCACCACAGCAAGGGGTGGCTGGAACCACGCGTCGCCACTTCCGCAAACACGCCAAGCCCGTCAAAATCCGGCAGGATTCCCGCCACGGTCACCAACGCCCGTTCCCGCGGCGTCAACCGCGCCCCGTTCGCCACCAGCCAGCCTGTCAACAGATGTGTGCTTGGATGCATAACCGGTTTCCACGCTGCTAGTATAGCATAAACCGTCTAAACAAAATTTAAACCAGCAGGGAAGTCTCCGGGCGTCATCACTTGAGCCGAAGTTCTCGCGCGGGTTCAGCAACCCCGGTAATGTAGTCCCTGACGGAACAAAGCCCCTCCTTAAGCCCCCGATAATGGACTTTGTGCAGACACTCCTCCAACGAGTACCAACCCGATTCCGAATGCTCCTCCGGATCCAGTCGAACGGATTCCTGATCGGCCTCGGCCGCGTAAACCCCTATAATCTGCATACTGTTGTAGCGGCGATTGTAGATGGTATACACGTGCTCCGCTGCCCAAACGGATGAAGACTGGAGCCCGAAATCTTTGAGTATGCGCCCGATCGCGCCTACAACGTCCTCTTTGTCTTCCATAAACCCGCAGGGAATCTGCCAGAATCGCCCACCGTTAAAATACCGATCCGCTTTGGTCTGCGACGTATAAAGCAGGAGATATCGGATTCCATTGCCGGTTCGCCGAAACACCCAAACATCAAATACATTGGCAGACAGTTCCACGTGCTATTCCTCCTAGTAGTCTCAATATACGTTATTTTAAGCCGCGTCTGTAACCTTTTTCTTCCAGTTAGCATACCAGAAATTAGGGTTCATTGTTCGGCCCAATGAGACTCTTGGGCCGGGAATGATCCTCCCGCTAAAAAACAAAAAAATGGCCTGACCTGTCAATACAAACACGGTATTCCAGGATGCTGAGAAAAGTTTAGTTTTACAGTTATCGGCGTCCGGCGGCCCACTCGATGGACTGCACCACGATTTTCCGGTACTCGCGCGGCTGTACGGAACGGACATCATGGCCCAGTGCGAAATAGACACACCGGGCGTTATAGCAATAGTGCGTCGCCAGCATCGGTTCGGCCACGGTGTGCCCGGCGCGTTCCTGGTTCGCGGTCATGATGACGCGCATATCCGGACGCATCAGCAGATTGAAGTACAATTCGTCGTTGGTGGTAAAAGGTTTTACCCCCTCGACGATTGGGTGAGTCTCATCGGCCACATCGACGCGGAATTCGTGATAGGGGTCATGGGTGGACTTGCCGGTCACCCACATCGCGCCAAAGATATCAATGGAATCGCGCCATTCCTGCACGTTGGCGACGGCATAATGGGTGGCGACGAGACCCCCGCCGCCCTTCAGGAATTCGACGATCCCCTGCTTCACTTCATCCGGAGGATTCCCGTTCTCCGCCTTCATCTGGAGCAAGAACAGGACATTGTAGTTCTTCAAGGTATCGATCTTCAGGTCGTCAATGTTTTCCGTCACCGTGATCGCGACACTGGGATAGTTCTCTTTGATATCGCGGAGCACGTCTTCCATAACCGGTTCACCGTGAGACGCCATGCCCACCCACAGGCACTTCACCGGCGCGGGCCCGGTGGATTGCGCATTCGCGGTCGCCGAAAATAGCATCCCCGCACATAATAGACCGTACAAAAATCCTTTCACAGCCATTCTCCTTCCTGTAGACCATTCCGATCCGGACTAATCCATAGCCTGGAGATACTACCACACATCCCAAAGCGCATGCAGTCCCTCTCATTGCCAAGTTGTACTTGGTAACGCACTTGCGTGTCCACCGTGGCTCCGAAAGAGCGAATGGAGGGCCATAAGTTTCGCTTTGAAATTTCCCTAATTGATTCCGGGGATCGAAGACAAGTATTCTGGGCGGAGCGGAACATGCAGGCGGTTAGGCGGCGTCAAAGAAGGAGACCGGTCATGTGCGTTAACGATTCGGGTGGCAAAATTCACACTTCTTGGAACAACGGGCGAATTTCACGCCGCGGTTTTCTCGGTGGAACCATGGGCGCCGCGGCGCTTACCGTGGTGCCGCCGCATATCCTGGGCCTCGGCCAGACACCCCCCAGTGAGAAGATCAACATGGCGTTCATCGGCGTGGGCTGGCAAGGCACCTACAACCTCCAAACGTTTTTGCAAGACAAGGACGTGCGGGTGGTGGCGGTGTGCGATGTCTACGAAGAAGGGACCTATCTGGGGCGCGGGACCGCCGGACGCGAAGCCGGACGCAAAATGGTCAATGACTACTATGACTATAAAGGCGATCCCAAGGGTGGATGCGCCTCGTATGTGGACTTCCGGCAAATGCTGGACGAACGGAACGACATCGACGCGGTGGTGATTACGACGCCGGACCATATCCATGCCGTGGCGGCCATGGCCGCAATTAAGAAAGGGAAGCACGTTTTTTGCGAGAAACCGCTGGCGCATTCACTGGTGGAGGCGCGCACAATGACCGAAGCGGCGCGCACGGCGAAGATCGCCACGCAAATGGGTAATTGGGGCCATGCGAAGGAAGACATCCGTCAGTTATGCGAATGGATTTGGGACGGCGCCATCGGGGCGGTCCATGAAGTGCACGCGTGGACCAACCGGCCCGGCGGATGGTGGCCCTACGGGATTGACCGTCCGAAAGACACACCGCCTATTCCTGCTGGACTGGACTGGGACCTGTGGCTGGGGCCCTCGCCAAGCCGCCCCTATCATCCCGCGTATTTGCCCTTTATCTGGCGCGGATGGTGGGACTTCGGCTGTGGCGCACTGGGAGACATGGGCTGTCACATGCTTGATCCCGTCGTGTGGGCGCTCCGGCTCGGCCCGCCCGACACCGTCGAAGCGAGTTCCGTAAAACTGAATACCGCCGCGACCCCCTTGGGCACGGAGATTCCCGGAGGAAAGGTGCATCCGGAAACCACTACCGCGGCGGCCCTGGTGCGATGGACCTTTCCCGCCCGCGACGGCATGCCGCCGGCCGAGGTGCGCTGGTACGACGGCGGGCTAATGCCGCCCCGCCCCGAGGAACTCGAACCAGGCAGGAAAATGGGTGACAATGACGGTGGTGTGTTGTTTGTCGGCGACAAGGGGAAATTGATGTGTGGTTGCTACGGCAGCGATCCGCAGTTGATTCCCGAGTCACGAATGAAGGCCTATAAACAACCACCGAAGACACTCCCCCGGTCTGTGGGGCACTACAAAGAATGGGTGCAGGCCTGCAAAGGCGGCGAACCCGCCGGTTCCAATTTCAATTACGCCGGACCCCTCGCGGAGATTGTGTTGCTCGGAACCGCAGCCGTCCGCGCGGACACGAAACTGACGTGGGACGCCGCCAAAATGGAATTTGCCAACGCCCCTGAAGCAAACCAATTCTTGAAACCAGCCTTTCGCGAAGGCTGGAGCCTGTAGAATCTTCCATTCTCAAACACATGTATGCAAATGGGCGAACAAATCAACGAACAAATCTCTATTGCGTTTTCGGGAACACGCTACTTATAATGACATGCATTTTGATGCGTGGCATTTGGCGTTAAGAAAAAAGGTGGATCACATGCGAAAAATATCCCGAAGAAATTTTATCAGCACAACAGGCAAAATTCTTGGCGCGGCGCCGCTCGCGGGCGCCTTGGGCGCCATCCCTGGTTGCATGCCTCCAGGAAACCGGCCCAACATCCTGCTTCTGATTGTGGATCAAATGCATACCCCCCCGGAAGGCTACGAGGATAATGAAGGCGCCGATCCGGACCTAAAGGAGGTGCTTGGCTTTAAATCCTTGTCCGCCAATAATGCGTATGCCAAGTATTTCAAGGGATTGATGCGGCTGCGGAAAAACGCCGTGGTCATGAGAAAACACTACACGGCATCAGCCGCATGTGTACCGAGCCGGACCAGCATGATGACCGGGCAGTATCCGAGCGTGACCGGCGTCACGCAGACCGACGGAAACTACAAATCCGCCGCCGATGTGCCGTGGCTTGATCCCGAAGGCACACCGACCATCGGAGACTGGTTCCGGGCCGCCGGCTATAGTACCCATTATTTCGGAAAATGGCACGTGTCGGAACCGGAAGCCCCTGACTATCTCGAGCCTTGGGGGTTTGCCGGCTGGGAGCAGTCCTCCCCCGAGCCCCATAGCGGAACCGCCGACAATCTGGGCGTCTTTCGCGACAAAGAGTTTACAAATGCGATCGTGGATTTCTTTTCCAGAAAAAGCGCCGAAAAGTGTGATAGGCCCTGGCTTGCCGTGGGCTCCATCGTGAATCCCCATGACATCAGCGCCTATCCCATCAACTGGCAGGTTCCCAATCATACCGGCGTTGTGGAATGGGAGCATTATCCGCCGCCGCCCGGAATCCCCGCCCAAGGTGAAACCAGCCGCGAGGGTGGCATGAACGAGCAAAACGTCATCGAACTGAACCCGGATGGATTTCCCCAGAACAACAGCGCACTGCCCCGGACCTATGGCGAAACCCTGGACGAAAAACCCAGGTGCCAGAAAGACTACTCCCTCAAATGGGGGCTCTCGCAGGCCGCCAACGCCAATTATGTGCTGAACAACTTTGGCCTTTCCTCGCCCCAACCGTTTCAACTTCAAGGGGAAAATGCCGAAGCCTGGTCCCTGGCTTATAACCAGTTCTATTTCTACTGCCAATACCTGGCGGATTTGCAACTGCGAAAGGTGCTCCAGGGGCTTGACGATAACGGCTTGGCTGAAAACACCATCGTTATTTTTATATCCGACCACGGCGAAATGGCGGGATCCCACGGCGGCACAATTCAGAAGTGGCACAACGCCTACGAAGAAACAGTGCGGGTGCCCTGGGTCATCTCCTCGCCGCTGGTCAACGGCAGTCAAACCAAAATGCGGGAAATCCAGCAGCCCACCAGCACCATCGACTTGGCCCCAACCTTGTTGGGCTTGGCCGGATTGAGCGAAACACAACTTCGGAAACGACTGGAACTCTCTACTTGCACTGACGTGAGGCCTTTGGCCGGCGCTGATGTGTCGGCCCATGCGCAGGGACTGGCCACGGATACCATCACAGGACCCGCAGGAAATCCCCGAACCGGCGTCTTATTCATGAGCAACGACATGATTACGGAATTTGTTCCAAACGCCCCCGATCCCAAACCGGCTCAATTTAAGCGTTTCTGCGACAGTGTCGATGCGCTCATTGAACAAGGCTATGATCTTGCCCCCGGCTCGGTCCGGCAGCCCAATAACGTGCGCGCATTCTGCACCGGCGACTGGAAGCTTGTGCATTATGTCGACCCCAACGGCGCCGAAGCCGATGAATGGGAATTCTACTGCCTGACGGAGGATCCGGTCGAGGCAACCAATCTGGTGGATTACGCGACCGGCCTCCTGCGCACCGGTATCACCGTGACCGGCATGACCCAGGATGAACTCGAAGCGAAACTGACGCAACTCAAAGCGGAACTCGCCCAACTGGAGGCTGATATCATTGGCGCCAACGCCTGATTCACATAATTACCCTTTCTCCCAGCATTGCTTTTGGGATTCGCGCGGAACAGGTTCCCGTTAGCAAAGAAAAGGTTCCTGAAAAGCGGGGGAGCGGCGGGATAAGACAATTCAACGGGAGGGACGTAAGACCATGCGCCCCTCCCGATTTTTCCAACCATGAAAATCGCAAAGAAAACTGGACCCTTTCAGCCAAGCGAAATCTACTTCTCCAACTCCCGCGCCCGCGCCAATAAAAAGTCCCGGTTAGTCCTTGGCATTTCCGGAACAGAGCGCCTTATCGTTTTCAACAGCCGTGGCCGCGATCAAAGCATCAGGCACTCCAAGATTTGATTTCAAGCCGTATTCTTCGAGATAGATCGAGCCTCGATGGCCTCTAGAATTTTCTTAGGGTTGCGGCGCATGTCCAGGATGGTTGCTTCCATATGACGCACTACACTAGAACAGAACTCTTGGCCAGACAAAATCCGACGGTTGATGTCTCGCGGAAGTTGAATTGGGTTTCTAAAACCAGCCATAATGTCATCGAGAGGAGAAGGGGAGGCGAACACCAGTGGAAGTGTATGTGTTTTCACGCAAAAAAAAGGAGTGTCATTTATGAAAAAAGCCGGTCTATTGCACAAAACTGGAGGGTTCGTTCTCAGCATGGTGTTGCTTGCGGGGTGTCCCCTGCTGCTGTTAAATGTCTTTATTGCCGGGGAGTGGACTGAAAAATACGCCTTGCCCGGCGTGGAAGTCACCTGGGAGTTCCAGAGCGATGGGGATTTCATCAAGGAGACGCGGATCATTGGTCTTCCCACAATTACCAGCAAGGGGGAATGGTCCCTGGACATTTTTAACAGTATGTTGACCATTACCCTGAATGATGATGACAAAGAGTATAAAGTGGATTATGATAGTGACGACCAGGAATTGACGTTAGAGGACAGTCATGGGAATAAAACGGTCCTTGAACGCGATTAGTGTGTCAGTTTGCCGTGGACGGCCACCAGCCACACGACCGTGTATTGGGCTTGTTTTATCCCAATAACAGGAGGAAATGGCATGGGTTTCAAATCTGTGGGAATAGCGGTTGCGGTGGTTTTGGCGGGGGGGGTGTTTGCTCCGTCGGCATTCGCGGAAAGGCTATACACCTCCTACAACATGTGGTATGAGAAGCCGGAGCATCTGTATGCCATCAATTACAAGAAAGGCATCATGATTCCGGCGGGCGCCGAAGTCAGCCAAGTCGATGTCACCTTGGAAAAGCGCCGTTCCATGATCACGTTCACGACGGTCAAGGACGGCCAGACCTTCCGTGTGGAGTTTGAGGAAAAATTTCATCCGGGCTTGAGCGCCGAAGACTACAAAAAGAAAATGTTCTCCTCAAAAACCTTTGATGAGTTGACCAAGGGCATGGAGCAGAAAGAAATTCAGGCGATCAAGGAAGGCAAACTGGTTGTGGGGATGAGCAAGGCTGCGGTTATTGTGGCCTATGGGTATCCCCCCGAGCATGTGACAAATACGCTGGACGCGAAAAAATGGACCTATTGGATAGATCGTTTTCGTTCAAAAGAAGTCTTTTTTGATGATAACAACCGCACCCGTAAAGCGGATGCGGCAACCTCCAACGATATCTAAGCGGCCCTGAATATTTAGAGCCCGTTTCGGAACCGGCCAAGGGACGGGGCCGGAAAGTGTTAGGGCGCGATTTATCATCGGGTAAAACTCGATTGGTGCGCCGCCATGGTTTGAATTTGCCGCCATCTTTTGCTAGGGTGATTTTGGACAGTGGGAGTGATGTCTGAGAGGTTTTTTGTTTTTTGGGTGACTGGGATTGGCGGAGAGGAGTTGCCGTGGATATTCCACCAAGAGAGTCTGCTCTGGTAACGGGGGCCAGCAAGGGCATCGGGGCGGCAATTGCGCTGGCATTGGCACGGGCGGGTTATGATATCTGGCTAAATTACCGAAGCGACCATGCTGCCGCGGAGGAGGTTGCCCGCGAGATTGAATCCATGGGAGTTGCGTGCACCCGGCTGCCCTTTGACGTCACCGATGCGGAGGCGGTCAAACAATCGTTGACACCCCTGCTGGAGGTTCAAGCGCCGTTTGTGCTGGTGAACAATGCCGGCTACACCCGCGACGCCCTTTTTTACTGGATGTCGGAGGAGGAATGGAAAAGCGTGTTTTCCGTCCATTTGGACGGTTTTTTTCACGTGACCCAATGCGTGCTTGATCGCATGGCTCGAAGGCGGCAAGGGCGGATTATCAACATTGTCTCCACCTCCGGACAGGTGGGCGTGCCCGGCCAAGTCAATTATTCAGCGGCGAAAGCAGGACTTATCGGGGCCACACGCGCCCTCGCAAAAGAAATGGCCCGGCGCAATATCCTGGTAAATGCGGTCGCGCCGGGTTTTATTGACACCGGCATGACCGAGTCGCTTCCAAAAGAGCAGATTCTCGCTAATATCCCGTTGCGGCGTTTCGGGACCCCCGAAGAAGTGGCCGGGGTGGTGGCATTTCTCTGTTCCGGCGCGGCCACCTACATTACCGGACAGGTAATCGGAGTAAATGGAGGGATATTTGCTTGACGGCGAAGTATCGAGTGGCCATTACGGGTGTGGGAATTATTTCATGTCTTGGGATTCGGCGGGAGACGGTTGCTGAGGGGCTCTACCATGGCCGGTCGGGCATTGTCGTTGATCCCGAGCGTGTTCGCCTTGGGTTTCGAAGCCCGCTCACCGGACGGATCGACGGTTTTGACCCAATGACCTGCCTGGACCGGAAGAACCGCAAGACCATGACGGACCACGCCATCCAGGCGTATGCGGCCACCCTCCAAGCGATAGAGCAGGCGGGTATAGACCCGTCCGATTTGATGAATGACCAGTCGGGGGTTGTTTTTGGCTGTGATTCGAGCTGCCTGGCCGCGGTGGAACAGGTGGGCCTTACCCGCGAGCACAAGTCCACGGGCGCCATCAACAGCGGCTATGTCTTCCGGGCGATGAATTCGAATGTAACCATGAATCTGTCCACCCTGCTTAAAACCCGAGGGGCCTCGTGGACTATCAGCGCCGCCTGTTCGAGCGGGGGACATGCGATAGGCCAAGCCGCGGACCTGATCCGTCTTGGGCGTCAGGAACGTGTGCTTTGCGGGGGCGCACAGGAATTGAATTGGGAATCCATATCGAGTTTTGACGCGATAGAGGCGTTTTCGATGCGCGTGACAACACCTGAAACGGCCTCCAGGCCGTTTTCAGCGGACCGCGACGGGCTTGTGCCCAGTGGCGGGGCGGCTTCCGTAGTGCTTGAACGGTATGACCTTGCCCGGAAACGCGGGGCGAAAATCCTGGGTGAAGTGCTGGGATATGGATTCTCTTCCGACGGCAATAAAATGTCGGTTCCAGACAGGGATGGCCTCTACCGGGCCATGCGCATGGCGCTGCACGAAGCAGACCTTCCCGCGGGCGGCATTGACTATGTTTGCGCCCATGCCACCTCGACACCGGCGGGTGATGGCGTTGAGGCGGAAGCCATCCATCGCGTTTTTGACGGCCAAACGGCCCCGGCGGTCTCTTCCCTCAAGTCCATGGTGGGGCATGAACTGTGGATGGCGGGCGCCGGACAGGTGGTGTACTGCACGATCATGGCGGAACAGGGGTTTACCGCGGCCAACGCGAATTTCTCAGGTCCGGACGAAGCCAGCGCGAAGTTGAACATTCTAACCACGCCTCTGGAACGCCCGCCGGGAACGGTCCTGTGCAATTCAGCGGGGTTTGGCGGGACCAATGCAAGTCTGGTTATCGCGTATGCGGTATGACGTTTTGGTGATAGGCGCCGGGGTTTCGGGGATGACCTCCGCGCTGTTGCTTGCCGGCCAGGGGTTTTCGGTGGGCATCGCCGAGGCCTCAGAGCATACCGCCCCCACCATCCGGGGATTCCGTCGTAACGGCGTCTATTTCGATACAGGATTTCACTATACCGGATTGTTGGGAAAGGAAGAGCTTCTTGGGGTTTTGCTTCAGCGGCTCGGGGTCTGGGAACGTATTACAGGAGTCCCCCTCCGTGACGATGAAGGCGACCGTTTGCAATGCACCGATCCTGCCTTCTCGTTGTGTTTCAAACATGATTGGGATGCGAATAAGGCCATGCTTCAGGAGGCCTTTCCAAAGGAACATGCGGGCATCGAGACGTATTTCCAGGCGGTGAAAACACTTTGGGAACGGGTTCCCTGGGCGGTGTTGCGCGGACAGCAAGGACCCCTGGAGCAGGCCAACGAAGCGGGGCTTCAGAATTTACTGGCTTTTTTACGTCTTCACATACAGGAGCCCAGATTGATTGCCGCGCTTTGTTCACATGGATTGCTCTACGGGACCCCCCCTGAAAATACATCGCTTCTTTACCATTCCATGGTAGCCGGTTCGTACTATGGTCAAACCTACCAAATTGCGGGCGGCGGGAGTGCACTGGCCGAGGCCTATGATTCAGCACTATCGCGCGCTGGAGTGAACGTCCACACGGGATGCCGTGCAACCGCGATAACCCTGTCAAGCGAGGGCAAGGTGAGCGGTGTAAAACTCGATGGGGGGGAACCCTGGATCGAGGCGGACACCTGCCTTTTCTCAGGAGATCCCCGCCTGCTGCTGGATTTGATGCCGGAAGGGGTTTTCCGGCCTGTGTACAGGCATCGTTTGCGCGGCTCGCGGGATACCATGTCGGCCTTCGTTTTATTTGGTCTTCTTGCTGAAGGCCAGACCTTTCCCGGAGGCAACCTGGTTCTGCTCGAAGACCTCAGCCCCGGCATAGGTTGTATGCAACGGCCATTGTATAGGCGGCCATTTTTTGTGATACAATCGCGTGCACTGGAGGGACAAAGCGGTATATCGGTTATTTGCCCCATGGGATTTGGCGAGGCCGCCGCATGGGACGCTTCGTGTTCCGGGAAGGACCGCCGTTCTTACCAGGCGTGGAAGAAGGATACCGCGGAAACGCTGTGTGCGCGGCTGAAGTACCGGGGAGGTTCCGTGTTTGAAGGTTTTCGAGCACTCGATGCGGCCACGCCCCTTACCTTCCGCCGCTATTGTGGCAGCATTGCCGGTGCGCTTTACGGAATACAACACCGTGCGGGAGACATGCCGTTCTTGCCCCGCACACGCGTTCCAGGCCTCTACTTGACAGGCCAAGGCACCCTGGCCACAGGCGTTTTGGGCGCGGTTATGTCCGGTTACGTTTCTTCAAATGATATTTTGGCGCATATAAGCCATGGGGAGCGGTCTTTATGGATGGACGGAGAGTAGTCATTACCGGAATGGGAGCCGTATCTCCCTACGGGAGCGGGGTGGATTCTTTATGGAACGGCTTGGTTCAAGGCGCCAGCGCGGTGAGCCCCGCACCCGCCCTGGGAGAAGTTGGGGGGGTGAGAAGCAGGGTGGCCGCGGTGGTGCCGGAACTGGATGTCCGCGTCATTGACAGAAAAAAACGCCGGTTCATGTCGAACATGTCGCTTTTCGCCACACTGGCCGCCATGGAAGCCCTCGAACAATCGAAGCTTGAGCCCGCGGACATCGAGAGCCGGGGCACCGGGTTGTGCCTGGGCTCCACCATCGGCAGCCCCATTGAACTTGAGGAATTTTTCCGCCAGTGGGTGCGGGACAACAGCATTGAAAATATCAAGTCCACGTTTTTCTTCAAAATTATGAACCACTCCTGTGTGGCGAACGTGGCCCAGGCCTTTGGCATCCGGGGACGTATTGCCGCCCCTTCCGCGGCCTGCGCCACAGGCGCGCTGGCGATTGGGCTGGCGGCGGAAATGATAGCGAATGGGAAGCAAGAAGTAATCGTATGCGGCGGCGCTGATGAGCACCACGTCGCGGCCACCGCCGTGTTCGATATTATGAATTCCGCTTCCAGTCACTACAACGACACGCCGGAGGCTACGCCGCGCCCCTTTGATAAGGACCGTGACGGCGTGGTCTGTTCGGAGGGGGCGGGAATTATGGTGCTTGAGAGTCTCGAACATGCGTTGGCGCGGGAGGCGCGCATTCTGGGGGAAATCATGGGGTTCGCCACCTTAAGTTCCCCGGGAAGTCTGGCGCATCCGGATAGCGGGACCATGCAGGAATGCATCATGGCGGCCCTGGAGGATGCCAAAGTGCCGCCGGAAAAGGTGGATTATGTGAATGCCCACGCGACCGCCACCGAACACGGAGATTTGGCGGAATGCGTTGCGCTCGAAAAAACGACGGGAACCTCCACGCCCATAAGCAGTCTGAAAGGGCATTTCGGCCATGCCATGGCCGCCAGTGGTTCCCTGGAAAGCATTGCATGCCTGAAGATGATTTCAGAAAACACCCTGATCCCCACCCGAAATCTCATATCCCCCGACGCCGCTTGCCAGCATATGAACTTACCCGTTAAAATAAGCCGTCATCCACTGCATGTTATCCTTAAGAACAGTTTCGCGCTTGGTGGAGTAAACGTGGCATTGATTATAGGGAGATTTTCCGCGTGAGTTTCGATCCGCACATTGCAGAAATAGTCAACGAAGGGTTGGTGACCGAGTTTGAACTGGATCCGGCGGTCCTCAAGCCGGAGGCGCGGCTCGTGGATGATCTCGGCATGGACAGCCTCGACCTGATGGATATGGTATTGCTGCTGCAAAACGCTTTTGGCGTTCAACTGCGCGAGGAAAAACGCATTCGCGACGTGCGGACGCTGGCCGACGTGTATAGTTTGATTGGTGTAATCAAGCAGGAGCTGGGCGTTTAACCGAAAGGGGATGAGATATACGTGCGGATGATCAAAAAAAAGCTTGTGATGGTGGTGGCGAGCGTCTGGGTGATTACGTTCATGCTGCTCGAATTCATGGTGGGGCTTCTGGTGTTTCTGCCGTTTCTTGGGATGGTAAAACTCTATACCCGCTGGTCCATCGGCAAGACGGTCCGGTTCTTTATCTGGTATTATGGAAAAGTATGGCTGATCATTGTCTATCCGTTCGTCAAGGTTTGGCGCGAAAACATGCGCCTGGAAAACTTCCCCCGGCCGGGCATTATCGTTCTGAATCACTTGTCACTCTTTGATGCCTATTTTATGGGCGCCCTGCCTCTCTTTGACGCGCGTTTCACTGTTCGGGCATGGCCCTTTCGCCTGTGGTGGTATGCGCCCTTCATGCGGCTCGCCGGATACATGAATGAGGAAGAACTGTCCTGGGACGAATTGGAGCTTCATGTCCGGGAAATTGCACAAGAGGGACAGTATGCCATTTTTTTTCCTGAAGGACATCGCAGCCGGGATGGCGCGCTCGGGCGGTTTCATTCGGGCGCATTCAAGCTGTCCTGTATGACGGGCATGCCCATTATCCCCCTTTGCATCGCGGGAACCGATCAATTACTGCCGCCCGGCCATGTCTTGTTGAAACCGGCAAAGGTGCACATGCGATGCCTGGCACCCGTGTACCCGGAGGAGTATACGGGCGAGTTGGGACATCTGGCGATGCGCAAAAAGGTGCGCGCTTCAATGCTGGCGGCGTTGAATGAGATGCGGCGGGAACTCTAAGAACGATGGAATGGGTGAATGAAATAGCCTATCAGCCGCCGGAAGCAATCGTGGCATTAAACACGCGGCTGCTGCAACAGCATATCCGGTATTGTTTTGAACACTCGCCTTTCTACCGGCGCCGATTCAAGGAATTGGGGGTGACCCCCGGGGACATGCGCGGACTGGAGAGCCTCCGCGCGCTTCCATTGACGGCGAAAGCGGATTTGGAATCTCATAACCACGATTTTCTGGCCGTCCCGGAATCCCGGATTGTGGACGTATGCCAAACCTCGGGCACCACGGGAAAGCCGGTAATCATGATGCAAACCGCCCAAGACCTTGATCGGTTGGGTTATAACGAGGAAATTTCTTTTCGAATGGCGGGGATGGTGCAAGAAGACCGGGTCTTGATTGCGTGTGCGCTCGGGCGTTGTTTTATGGCGGGGCTGGCCTATTTTGAAGGGGTCCGGCGCATTGGCGCGATGGCTATCCGGACTGGGGCGGACAGCCCCGTATTCCTGGCCGACGCCGTGATTCGGCATCACCCAACCGTGATCGTGGCCGTGCCATCCCTGGCCGTTGCTCTCGCGGGCCGCCTGCGGGAGATGGGATACGCCCCCGAAGAACTGGGGGTGCGCATGTGCATCTGCATCGGCGAACCGGTCCTCGCGCCTGATTTGTCGCGGTCCGCTCTGGGAAACCGCGTGGGAACGCTCTGGGGGGCTCAGGTAATGGGCACCTATGCCAGCACGGAGATGGCCACCTCCTTCCCGGATTGTCAGGCGGGCCATGGAGGACATGTTCATCCCGAGTTGATTGTCGTGGAGATACTGGACGATGACGGCAAGCCTGTTGCTCCGGGCACCCCGGGTGAAGTCGTGGCCACGCCGCTGCAAGTGACCGGCATGCCGCTGTTGCGGCTTTGCACCGGCGATGTGGCCGCGCTGTACGAAGAGCCCTGTTCGTGTGGCCGGAACACGGCGCGGTTGGGGCCCATTCTGGGGCGCAAGCAGCACATGCTGAAAATACAGGGCACCACAGTGTATCCCCAAGCGATTTTTGATGTACTCCAGGAAATCCCGGGGGTGCGGAATTATTATCTGGAGGTGTTTAACGATTATGACCTTTCCGACCGCATCCTGGTGACCGTGGGGGTTAGTCCGGACACCCCTCTCCCGGAGGATTTTATTCGTGAACGAATCCGCGGACGTATACGGTTGAAGGCGGAAGTGCGGATACAGGAGCCGGAAGAAGTGGAGCGCCACACCATGAAAGAGGGAAGCCGCAAAACGAAGCGTTTCTTCGATAACCGCACCAATAAAGGCACACCTGTTTCCCATGAATAATCGTACTTTCATCACGCTGGATGGACAACATTTGACGGTCGAGGACATCGTGGCGATTGGCGTCGGCGACAAGGGCGTCACCCTCGACCCCGAAGCCCTGGCACGCTGCGCGGCCAGCCGCGCGTTCATTGAAGAGGAGGTGGCCCGGAAACGGATCATCTACGGGGTCAATACTTCCTTTGGCCCCATGTGCAATAAAATAATCGAAGACGATGACCTGGATGCACTTCAGGTGAATCTGATTCGGAGCCATGCGGCCGGTCTGGGCCCCCCCCTCGAAGAATATATTGCGCGGGCGGTGCTGGCGGTGCGCCTGAACACACTGGTCCGTGGTTACAGCGGGGTGCGCGTGAGTCTGCTCGAATTCATGGCGGACATGCTCAATGCCGGCATCGCGCCCTGCATTCCGGAATCGGGGAGTGTCGGCGCATCGGGCGATCTTGTGCATCTTGCGCACATGGCGCTGGCCATTACAGGCGAGGGGCAGGTATTCTACCGGCGCACCATGATACCTGCCGCCGAAGCCTTGACCGCGGCGGGCCTTGCGCCGTTCCGGCTCCGTTTCAAAGAAGGAATTGCATTGGTGAATGGCACCAGCGCCATGACAGCGATAGGGGCCTTCGCCGTTTTCAGCGCGCAGAAACTCTTGCGGCTGTCTTGTGTCACCGCCGCGTTCGCGCTTGAAATATTCGGAGGGATTGATGATGCGTTTGATGCGGACCTGCATGCGCAGAAACCCCATCCCGGTCAAGTGCGGGTCGCGGAAATCATACGGCGGCTCTATACGGGGTCGCGCAATATTACGTTGCGGGAAGGCCTTCACGAGCGCATTCGCCAGCAGCAGACGGATGGACCCGTTTTTGAAACCACCATTAACGTGCAGGATGTCTATTCCATCCGATGCACCCCCCAGATTCTGGCCCCGGTCGTGGAGGCGGTCGACGCCGCCCGGCGCACCGTGGAAATCGAAGCCAATTCCTCCAACGACAATCCGTTGGTATTGCCGGAACAGAAAAAGATTATCCACGGCGGCAATTTTCACGGACAAAGCATCGCGTTCGCCATGGACGCGCTATGCATGGCGCTGGCGGAAATGGGTACGCTTTCTGAACGAAGAATCAACAAGTTGCTGGATAAAACGTTGAACGAGGGGTTGCCGGAACACCTTATCGCGGGGACCCCCGGCCTGACCATGGGCTTTATGGGAGTTCAGTATCTGGCCACCTCTTCGACCGCCGAACTCCGGCAACTGGCCAACCCGCTGGGCACCCTGTCCATATCGTGCAACGCATCAAACCAGGACGTGGTAAGCATGGGCCCGGGAGCGGCCCGGAAGGCCATGCGCGCCGCCACCATGGCCAAGCATGTGCTTACCGTTGAAATTTTGGCCGACATGCAGGCGCTCAGTTTTCGCGGCGCCGAAGGGCTGGCGCCGGCCACACGGCGGATTCACGAGGTCCTTTCGCGTCATTTCTCGGTATATAGAAACGAACGCGTCTTCCATGAGGATTTAGCGCGGTTTCGCAAACTCCTCTTTTCCAGCCAGCTCTTCGACAGTCTTGAACCCTACTGTGATGGGAAATAATATAATGGATTTCCCTGAAGATATCGCTTTCTACCTGCCCCACCGGCCTCCACTGAGTTTTCTGCGCACGCTGATTGACTGCACCGGCGCCGAAGTGATCACGGAGACCGTCTTTGAGCCGGAGAGCATTGCCGTTGGTGAAGGACGCGTGGTGGAAAATGCCGCCTTGCTTGAATTGGTGGCGCAGTCGTATGCGGCGCTTCGCGGGCACGACGACAGAAAAAAGGGGCGGACAACCAGTAACGGCTACTTGGTCGGGGTAACCCAGTTCACCGCGCATGCCAGGGCCTATGCCAACGATACACTTCGGACGATAGTGCGAACGACGGGGGTGTATGACGAGTTTTTCGTGGGGGAAGGCCACGTCTGCCGGGAAAGTGAAGTGCTTGCGGAAGCGACCATAAAAGTTTGGATGCAAAAACCGTGAACATGCGCCTCTTCGAGCGGATACCGGATTGGTTTGGCCGCGGCCATGTCTACTGGAAGACACGCCGTGTATACTTGTTCGCGTGGATTGCCGTAATCACCCTCATCATGGGAATCCTGGTCTGCCGCGCCCCCTTCCGGGAGGATGTCGGGGCCATGCTTCCCGATACCCCCCCGGCGATTCGCGCCACCTTTGCATCGCTTACCCAAGCGCCGTTTCTGCAAATGATCCTGGTGGAGTTGAGTATCCAGACGCCGCGCGAAAGTGACGCGCTCCACGCAAGTGTTGACGCTCTTGCGGCGGCAATGCAGCCGCCTTTCTTCTCGAAGGTGGTCACGGGATTGGAGGAGCAGGATGCGCATCGCCTCCTGCTGTGGCTGCTTGACCATTTCCCGCAGTTGTTCACGGAAGAGGATGCCGCGTCACTGGCGGCATTGCTTGAAGAAGAACCAATACGGGACCGCCTTGAAAAAAACCTCAGCCTCCTTGCCCAACCCGAAGGCATGGTAATGAAAAAACTGGTGTCGGAGGATCCTCTGGCGTTCCGGGAACTGCTCCTCCGGAAACTTCGCTACGTGAGCGTCGTGCCGCAAGCGCGGCTGGCGCAGGGGCATTTCATCAGCCCGGATGGGCTGCATGCGCTGATTATCGCGGAAACCCCCATGGAATTTACCGATGTGGGAGGAAGCTCCGCGCTGTTGACCCACCTTCAGACGCTCATAAACACAAATGTAAAGGACGGGGTGCGGTCCCGTCTGGTGTGTGGTCATCGCTACACGGAGGCAAATGCCCGGATAATTAAAAAAGACTTGGCCCGGGTGTTCACCGCATCCATTGTGGGGCTTTTACTGGTATTCCTCTTTTTTATACGGCACATAAGTGGAGTGATAGTCTTTATAGTGCCTTTTTTTTCCGTGTTGTTCGGATTGGGCGTCACCAGCCTTGTGTTCGATTCCATTTCCGGAATTACCGTGGGATTTGGGGCCGTGCTGTTGGGGATCACGGATTATGGACTGCATGTTTATTTCGATTTGCGGGATGGCTCCGAATCTTCGCTTAACTCCGTGCGCTCGCTTGTGCCCCCCTTATTACTTTGCGCGTTGAACAACATCCTGATTTTCTCCATACTGCTTTTTTCCTCCCTGCCGGTGCAGCGGCAACTCGCCGTATTTTCAATTTCGGGCTTGGCGGCGGCCTTGCTATTCGCCCTGTTGGTGCTGCCCCAGATCATCCCCGCGGGTGGCACGAAATTTCAGGGCTGGCCCGTGCTCCGCGGACGGCCCATGCGTTTGTCCCTGGTGTGGTTGATCCTGCTGGTGGCGGCCGCGCCTTTGGCATGGCGGGTGGGGTTTGACGGCAACGTGCGCAGTGTCGGTTACATTCCGCGTGATGCCGTGGACGATGAAATCGCCATCCGAAACACATGGGGCGAGGTGCGCGACCGTTCGATGGCCATCGCGGAAGGGGTGGATATCAATGACGCCCTGCAAAAAAACGATGAGCTTTTCGCCGCGGTAAAGGATCGTTTTGCCGATTCCGGCATGGTGAGTGTGGCGGCGTTTCTTCCGGGACAACAAACGCAAGCGCAAAACATGGCGCGTTGGGATGCGTTTTGGAATGCGCACGGCCACGCCCTCCGCGCCAAGACGTATCTTGAAACGATCGGAATGGAACTCGGATATGCCCCCGACGCGTTTGAACCCTTTATGCGTTGGATTCAAGCCCCCAGGAAGCCTTTTGACGGTGCCCGGCTTGATGAACCCGCCCTTGCACGATTATTAGGCCCCCTGATTGGAAAGGCCGATAGGAACACCCGGGTGGTGACCTTTCTTGAGGACACGCCGCGCATGTCCGCCTTCTTTCAGGAAATGAATCCGCAATTTGACCGCATACACTACATATCCGATCTCTATTTTAACGCCTTGATCAATCAGGTCATGTCAAGGGATTTCAAGCTTTTCATGTCATGCGCCGCGGTGTTCGTGTTGATCCTGATGACGTTGTCGCTTCGCGGCTGGCGCCGCATCCTGCTCGGCATGCTGCCTGCCGTGTCCGGGGTGGTTTTCATGCTTGCCGCACTCACGTTTACCCAGCAGAAGCTCAATTTGTTCAATATGCTGGCGGCGGTGATGCTCATGGGACTTACCGCGGACTACGGCATTGTGATGCTGCACCGGATTGAAAGCCGGCTGTCGGGCGGGACGGAGCGGGCGATATTCGTTTCGGGGCTTACAAACCTGCTAGGATTTGGCGCGCTCACGCTGGCAAAACATCCCGCCATGTTCTCCATTGGGTTCGCAATGGTACTGGGTATCGCCCCCGCCATGCTTGCGGCCCTGCTTGTCGTGCCCGCCTGTGCGCGCGCCTTGGGCGTGAGCACAAAACAGGATACCGTATCATGAGCAGAATACGGCGTGAAATACGCAATTCAACGGTGGAATCCATACGCGCCAATGGCGATGGTTTTTGTTTCACCTGCCGGTTTATGGGAGACTTTGTTGGATTTCAAGGCCATTTCCCAGGGTATCCCGTGCTGCCCGCGTTTATTCAGATTCTCGCGGCGCAGGTGGCGGTTGAGGATCACACGGGCAGTCCCTTGGTATTGCGGCAGGTGAAACGGGCCAAGTTCATGAAGACCATCCGGCCAGGCGACGATGTTCGTATCGTATGGAGCGAAGAGGAAAAAGACGGCAGCCTCATCAGCCGGGTCACCATAACGGTATCCGGGGAAAAAGCGGCTGTTTTCGTCCTGTATCTGGAGAGGGATTAACACCATGTCACTTCGAAAAGCCTACTTTCCATCCTCGGCGCAGGCCCCTAATCCGTTAACGGAAGTCGTTCATCGGCGCGTGCGCTTTGAAGAAGTGGATGCCATGCGCATTGTCTGGCATGGGCGTTACATCAGTTATTTTGAAGATGCGCGCGTGGCCTTGGGCCGCCGCTATGGAATCAGTTACTCTGATTTTATCGAACACCAGACGCCGGTGCCGATCAAGCGGCTGGAGGTGGACTACATCAAGCCGCTCTATTTTGATGAAGAATTCGATGTGAAGGCTATTCTGCACTGGTCGGAATCCGCCCGGATCAATTTCGAGTTCAGGATTACCAATGGGATGGGGGAGGTCGTTTGCACCGGGTGCTCCGTCCAACTCATGCTGGATCACGATTTGTCCTTGCTGTTTAGCCCGCCGCCCTTCTATCAGGCCTTTCTGGACAAATGGCAGTCGGGGGAATTCGGATGAACCGCGTGCATGTGGCCTATTGTGGATGTGTCACCCCGTTGGGGAAGACCCCCGAAGCATTATGGGACGCGCTAACCGCCAACCAATGCGCCATCGCTCCCGTACGGCGGTTCCCCACCCATGCGTATGTGAACGGCCAGGCATCGTGTTTGCCCGAACTGGATGCGCCTGGAAACGCCACGCGCTTGGATGCCTTGCTCGATCTTATGCCTCTGCCTTCCTTTCACCTCCCCAAAGACACCCTGGTAATCACCGCCTCCACAAAAGCCGGCATTGACCAGTTGGAGGCATGCATGCGGATGCGGGAAGCCCGGATGGAAGAAGTACTGCCCGGTGTATTGCCCGGGAGGGTGGGGCGGCGGATGGGCATTGAAGGGATTGGATGGAATATAAACGCGGCCTGTGCGTCTGGAACGATTGCCCTGGGATATGCCGCTGCCTCGATTTCCACAGGTTCCGCCGAGTGTGCTGTCGTTTGCGGGCTGGATTTGGTCACCGAGTTTGTGTTCTCGGGGTTTTCCGCCCTTAAAGCCCTTTCCCCCAGCCAGTGCCGCCCCTTTGATATCCACCGGGACGGATTGCTTCTTGGGGAAGGCGCGGGCCTAATGATCCTCATGAATGAAAAAAATATACTGCGGTCCCGGGCGGAGAGTCTCGGTATAGTGGCCGGGTGGGGCATATCGAGCGACGCAAACCATATTACCGCCCCAAGCCGCGAAGGCGAAGGACTGATTCGTTCCACCCGCTTGGCGCTCGATAGCGCCGGTATTGTGCCTGAACAGGTGGCGGCGATTGTGGCGCATGGCACCGGCACTGTATTCAATGACGCCATGGAAATCAAGGCTTTTTCCAGTATTTTCGGGAACCGGCGCCTCCCCATGGTTTCAACAAAAGGAGCGCTTGGTCACACCATGGGCGCCTGCGGCGTTTTGGAAGCCATTATTGCCATTGGCGCCCGCCGGCGCTCGCAACTCCCCCCAACCTGCGGTCTTCAGACTCCTGAACCGGAGGCCGCCGAACACGTGGCCTCCTGTATCCAAACTTTGGACAACGGGTACATAGTATCCACCAATTCCGGCTTCGGCGGGATTAACGCCGCCCTCTTGCTGAAAAAGGGAGGCAGCTAATGAGATACCAAGTATTGGGAATCGGCTGGGTGACACCGGCTGGGTACGGACAACGTTCGGAGGTGCGACATTTCTCGATGGTTTCAGGCGCCCTCCCAAAACTGGACCAACATGCTTTCTTCAGAACGGAGCTTCCCCGTTTCGGTCGTCTGGATGCATACACCCGGCTCGGCATGGCCGCCATCGCTCTTGCCCTGAAAGACGCAAAACTCGATGCCTGGGAAGAAAAACGGCCCATAGGGCTGGTGTCTTCGTCGGAAACAGGGTGCCTGGAAACCGACACGCAATACTTTCATACCGTCCTTTCGGAGGAAGGCCGCTTCGCCAGCCCGAACCTGTTCGCCTATACCCTGCCCAACTGCATGTTGGGCGAGGCCTCTATCTGTTTTGGCCTCACGGGCCCGGTGTTCGTGGTGCAAGAAGCGCGCCATGATCTTCTGGCGGGACTTCGGGCGGGGCTTGGAATGCTGGACGCGGGTTTGTGCGATACGGTGGCCGCCGGCGTTTGCAATGCTCCTCCGCCTGAACGTAGAATCCCATTTATTCATCCTTCTGGCGCGGTCTTTTTTACCTTGCAGCGGGGGATGGATGGGGAACTGGGTATGCATGATGGCGTCCTGTGTTGGAAAAATGAACCGGTCTTCTCTTTGGAATTCCTGATGAAAGTGATCGGCCAAACGAGGCAAGTATCATGAAAATGCTTCTCATCTATCCTGTGTGGCCGAGTCTGGAACGGCAAACCCCTTTCCACCTTCCACCGCATGGCCCCGTGGTTTTTGCCGCCGCACTGCCGGATTGGGTGGAAGTCCGCTTTGTGGATGAACACGTGCAGGAGATTGATTTCGAGGAATCCGCCGACTTGGTGGCCATTTCCACCATGCTGACCTGTCAGCTTCCCCGCGCTTTTGCCATTGCAGATCGTTTCCGATCCCAAGGCACTCCGGTCATTTTCGGGGGTATCGCCACCATGCTGCATTCCGAGGAAGTGCAACAACACGCGGACTCGGTGTTCCTTGGGGAAGCGGAAGGCCACATAGAACAGGTGCTGCGAGATTTTGCATCAGGACAACTGAAACCGGTCTACAATGTGATGAAAACGCCACCCGACACCCGGCTTATCGGTCCGGCCCGCCGGGATATCCTGAAACACGAACTCTACACGTACCGGGGTGTGCAAATGCTCGATCTCGTGCATGCGTCACGCGGGTGCAAGTTTGATTGCTTTCCCTGCTGCAGTGCCTTCCTGGGCGGCAAACAGTTTCGTCCACGGCCCATTGATCACGTGATCGCGGAGATGGCGCAAATACAGAACAACCGCCTGTTTATCGTGGACAATTCGCTGGCGCAAGATCGCGATTGGGTGGTGGACTTGTTCAAGGAAATGAAGCCGCTTAAGAAAAAATGGGTGTCGCACCCCATCTTCTACGACGGCGAGGTGCTTAAACATGCCGCGGAAGCCGGGTGCTGGTATGTGTATCAGGCTTTTTTTGACACCTCCGAGGTCGTGCGCAACCGCATTCGCCTGCTGAAAGACCATGGCATCGGCATTGAAGGCACCATTATCCTGGGGACGGACGACCAGGATGTGGACTTTATTAAACGTTTGGTTGATTTTCTGTGTGAAAACGAATTGGACCTTGCGGAATTCACCATCATGACCCCTTTTCCGCATTCGCCCATCCGGGAAAAAATGGAAAAAGAAGGGCGTATTCTAAGCAATGACTGGATCAATTATTCGGCGGACAAAGTGGTCTTTCAGCCAAAGCAAATGACCCCTGATGAGTTGATCGGGATGTACCATTACGCTTGGGACACCTTCTACAGCGAGAGCGGCCAACAACTCAAGTTCGGCGAGTTGTTGCGCCGGGTTATTCAACGGGAAATGGACGATAATACGTATCGCCGATACGACCCCCGCGCGAAGAGGGTGTTGAACCGGAGCCGCCATTGAGCCACGTCGCGATCATAGCCGCCAATTTGTGCATTGAACCCTACCCGGTGTATCCGCTGGGCATGGCGATTGTAAGCGCGGCGCTCACCCGTGCGGGCCATACGGTCACCCAGTTCGACCTGCTGGCCTCGGGCGGAAACACACCGCCAATACTGAATGCATTGCGCGCGGCCCCCCCGGATAGTGTGTGTCTATCCATCCGTAACATGGACAATGTGGATTCGTTGGCCACCGAAAACACCACGTGGGGACTTGAAACGTCACGGTCGCTTATTCAAGAGATTCGTCAAACGTGTGACGCGCCGATTCTTGTGGGAGGGGCGGGATTCTCGATAGCCCCCGAGGCCGCCTTGGCCTTTCTTGACGCCGACTATGGCGTGGCGGGGGAGGGGGAACAGGCACTTCCCCGTTTGGTGGATGCGCTGGCCGCAGGCCGGACGTTCCCCAGGCTCACATGGGCCGCGCACGACCCCATGCCAATGGACCGTATGCCGGAACCCCTCCACGAACCGGCGCTGATTCAGTATTATCGCGAGAGCAGCGGTGTTCTTAACGTGCAGACGAAGCGTGGCTGCCCCATGTGCTGCAACTATTGCACCTACCCTCTTCTGGAAGGAACAAAATTCCGGTACCGCCCCCCGGAGGCGGTGGTGGGCGAGTTGCAGCGCTTATATCAGGATCACGGAGTTGATAATGTATTCATCGCGGATTCTATCTTCAATGATCCATCCGGCCAGTTTCGTTTACTGCTGGAATCCATGATTCGCGCCGAACTCCCGGTGCGCTGGATGGCCTACTTCACCCCGCATTGCCTGCATGCCGAAGATGTCCTGCTGTGCAAACGGGCCGGACTGTATGCGGCGGAACTTGGCACGGACGCCAGTTCAGACGCCACTCTTGCCGCACTCAATAAAACCTTCTCCTGGAGCGATGTGCACCAAGCCACCAGCGCATTTGTGCGGAATGAAATCCCCTGCGCGCAATTCATCATGTTCGGCGGTCCTGGAGAAAACAACGCCACATTGGAAGAGGGGTTGAGGAATATCGGGCATCTTCCAAAATCCGTGGTATTCGGTTTTTCGGGCATTCGCGCGTTTCCCGGTACTGCGGTATACGCCAAAGGGCTCGAGGAAGGGTTATTTCCTATGGATGCCTCACCGCTGGAGTCCGTGTATTATGTCTCACCGCAAGTGAATAAAGCGGAAATGGACCAACGCATCGAACACGCCTGGGCTGGGCATCCCGAATGGATTTTTCCACCCGAAACAGGAACCCGGCTTGCCAATATCTTGCGCGCGTTTGGCCACAAAGGCCCGCTGTGGGACAAATTGCTGGGCTATGCGGATTCTTCCCGGCAGGCGGCCCGAAACCGGAACAAAAAAAGAGAAACGGCATGAGCACGGATCAAAACCGCATCCTGCTGATACATCCCCTGGGCTACCAACCCGAAGCGGCCGGGCGCGACATCTCGCGTCTGGCCAACATCATGCCCCCCTTGGGCCTTGCCAGTATCGCGGCCTATGTCGAACGCGAGGGTATGCAGGCCGATATCATTGACTGCTTCGCCCATCCGCATTCCGAAAAACATATTGATGATTATGTGCGGCGCAACCGCCCGGGATTCGCCGGTTTCACCTGCACCACCGCCGGATTTCTTGACAGCGTGCGCCATATCAAACGCATCAAGGAGATCAGCCCCGAGACGCGTGCCGTGGTGGGAGGCCCCCATATCTCCGCCCTGCGGGAGCGTGTGCTCGAGGATTTTCCCGAAGTTGATTTCGCCGTGGTGGGCGAAGGCGAACGGCCCCTGCTCGCCCTGCTCAAAAATACGCCCCCCAAAGACATTCCGGGCTTGGTTTATCGCGCGGATACCGGCATATGCTTCACCGGTTTTCAAGATTTCGGTCTGGACCTCGACACGCTGCCCTTTCCCGCCTACAGAAAGCTGAAAGGCTATCCCGGCGCCTATCAGTTGCCCATTTTCAACTATCCTCACACGCCCAATGCCAGTTGCATTTCCAGCCGGGGCTGCTGTTTTCAATGCAGTTACTGTGATCGGTCCGTGTTTCGCCGCAGTTTCCGATTCAACTCGGCGGACTATCTCCTGGAACATGTGCGGTATTTACATGCCGAATTCGGCATTCGCCATCTTAATTTCTATGATGATCATTTCACCTTCAACCGCCCGCGTATCGAACGTTTTTGCGAGAGCATGGCGAGGGAGAATTTTTCCATTACATTCAACTGCGCCTCCCGTGCGGAACATCTGGATCCACCCCTGCTCAAACTCTTGAAGCGGGCCGGCTGCTGGATGATCAGCCTGGGCATCGAATCGGGCGATCCCGGCCTGCTGGAGGAACACCGGCAAAATCCCAACCTCGAACGCCAGGCACGGGCGGTGCGCGACATTCACGCCGCGGGCATCCGGGTTAAAGGCCTGTTGATGATTGGCCTTCCCGGCGAAACGGAAGACACCTTCCGGCGCACCATGGACTTTGTCTTTTCACTGCCCATCAATGATTTCAACCTTGCCAAGTTCACCCCTTTCCCCGGTGCGCCGTTGTATGCGCGCATTCATGATCTTGGCACATTCCAGGAGGACTGGAATTTGATGGACTGCATGCATTTCCAGTTCATTCCGAATGGCATGACCGGGGAACAGCTCCAACGGCTCTTCATCGAATTTCACAAACGTCATTTTATGCGCCCGAAGATTCTGTTGGACTATGCTTCGATGCTCTGGCGCTCTCCCGACAGTTGGCGCCGCTTTGCCGCCAATCTCGGCAGTTTTCTGGCCTTCGCGAAGTCCAACCGCCGGATACGGGAGAACTGACATGCCCGCCGTTCATGATCACATTCTCCTGGCAATCCCCGTGTACAACCATCCCCGGCGGCTGCGCGAAGTGGTGGAGCGTTCCCTTGCTGTTCATCCGCATGTGCTGGTGGTGGATGATGGGAGCGAACAAGACCCCGCGCCATTACTCGATGGCCTGCCCGTGATGCTTGTACGGCATGCGCGCAATCGTGGAAAAGGCGCCGCCATACGAACCGCGGCGGCGCACGCGGAAGCGGCGGGAAAGACGCATATTGTCACAATAGACGCTGACGGGCAGCATTATCCGGAGGACTTGCCTTTATTTCTTTCCGCGATAGAAGCCACACCTTCCGCCATTATTATTGGTGTGCGCGATTTTGAAAACAGCGATGCGCCGGGCTCCTCCCGTTTTGGCCGGCGTTTCGGAAATTTCTGGGTGCGCATCCAAACAGGAACCAGCGTGGGCGACATTCAAACCGGATACCGCGCCTATCCGGTGGAACTGCTCCGTGAAATCCGGACCTTCACCCGCCGCTACGCCTTTGAAGTGGAAATCGTGGTGCGGGCGTTGTGGGCGGGGCGGAAAGTCCACGGGATACCCGTGCGGGTGTATTATCCCGGCAAGGCGGAACGGGTCTCGCATTTCAAAGCGTTTCGGGAAAACGCGGTATTATCGATGTTGAATACCCATCTCACCATTCGGTCGATCGTTCCATGGCCCCACCCCAAGCTTCCGCCGGGCGCCAGCCGAATGGAACCCCTCACCCTCCGCTCTTTTCTGCGTTCCGCGAAACAACTTCTGACGGATAGTTCCGGTTCCGGAAAACTGGCCTGTGCTTCCGCGGCCGGCATATTCTTGGGAACGTTGCCGCTCATCGCCCTGCATACGGTCGTTATTCTGCATGTTTCGGCTTTTTTCCGGCTAAACAAAGCCATGGCATTAGGGGCCAGCCAGTTCTGCATGCCGCCGGTGGTTCCGGCATTGTGCATCGAAACAGGGTATTTTCTGCGCCACGGAAAATACCTCACCCTGGAGGGAATGCATTCCCTGCACGAAGCCAGCTTCCTGGAACTGGGCAACATGGGCATGCAGCGGTTCTGGGAATGGGCCCTCGGCTCGCTCGTGGTGGGGCCAATACTCGCGTTTGCGGCGGGCCTGATTATTTACAGTGCATCGAAAATAACGCGTGGAGCACTCGCCCGCCATGAATGAAGCTCAGGACAATCCGGCGGACACGCGAACATGGACACCGCGAAGCATCGGCAAGCGGTGGCAGCATGCTTTTTTTTACGGGATGATCCGCCTGCTGGGCAGGGGGCCGGCCTATGCGTTCATGCGGGTGGTGTGCTTGTGGTATGTGGGCCTGTATCCCTTTGTGCGGGAAAAATGCGCCCCGTACCTGACGCGCCGGTTCCCTGAACGCACCACACGCTGGCAGCGTTTTTCCGGGGCGTATCGAATGGTCACCGCATTGGGAGAAACCCTTATTGACCGTGCCGCGTTTGGCATTCTTGGAACAAAGGCGTTCGCTATAGATTTTCCCGATGCGCCGGTGTTCCGGGAACTGTTAAGCGAAGGCAAAGGGTTGATAATCCTCAACGCGCACGTGGGCTGCTGGCAGGTGTGCCTCTCGCTTTTCAGCCATCTCCGGACGCCCGTAAGCGCCGTGATTCAAATGCATGAGGACGATGTGGACCGGCGCTATTATGAACATTCCGGTCAGAAGCCGCCGTTCGCCATCATTGATCCCGAATCCTATCTTGGCGGCATACTTGAAATGGTGCAAGCATTGCAGCGCGGCGAAATCCTGGCGGTGATGGGGGATCGTGTTTTTGGACAAGACAAAAACGTGGCCGGGGTCCGCTTTCTTGGAGAGGCCATTAATGTTCCAGTTTCCCCGTACCGGTTGGCCTCGATGCAGGAAACCCCCGTTGCCGTGATTCTCTCCCATAAAGCGGACAAGGGCCGGTATGTGGCCGAAGTGTCACGGGTTATCCGGGTGCCCGCCGGGTTGGGCCGAAACCCCGGCGCTTATGCGCCTTTCGCACAGGAATTCGCCGATACGCTGGAAGAATTCACCGCCAAACATCCGTGGCAGTTTTTCAATTTTTACGATATGTGGTACCATGGGAACGCCAATAGGATCATGGAATGGGAGGAGGAACATGGACATCAGGCGGAAACTTAAGCAGATTATTGTGGAGGAGTTGAATCTCGAAGGCATTCGCCCCGGCGATATGGAGGATGACGCCCTGCTTTTCGGAAAAGAAGGCTTGGGCCTGGACTCGCTGGATGCGGTCGAGCTGGCGGTACTGCTTCAGAAACATTTCGGCGTGGAAATCAAAGATATGGCGAAAGGGCGCGAGGTATTTCGCTCCATTAACACCCTCGCGGACTACGTGGAAGCAAATACGGCTGCATAATGGAACTTGGGCCACGCCACACAGAACCTGTTCCGGTCTCGGGATGCGGATGTTTATGCGCTGCGGGAAAAACGCTTCCGGAAACCATGGAGACGTTATTTGCGGGCCGGCGTGGATGGATATCCCATGAGCAAATCATAAGCACGCATCCCGTAAAGTATCCCGTTTTCCCCATTCCCCCGGAATCGGAACCGCCAGGGTATCGGGACGCCCCGGAATGCGAACGCTGCGGACGGCTGGCAATTGCCACCGTGGAAGAAGCATTAAGCGACGCAAACCTTTCTCTGGAGACCCTGCAAGGCCGCAGGGTTGG
Source organism: uncultured Nitrospirales bacterium (assembly GCA_964474205.1). GTDB lineage: Bacteria > Hydrogenedentota > Hydrogenedentia > Hydrogenedentales > CAILVY01 > CAILVY01. The sequence continues at coordinate 68,439 of CAYYRW010000016.1, forward strand.
GGTGTGTCTGGGCACCACGGTGGGCAGCGCCATGAACAATGAAGGCTTTTATCGCGGCTTCCGGCTGGGGAAATATCCGGACATTGAACCTATCCGCCGCTTCTTGCAGGCCAACCCCGCCTCCATGGTGGCCCGGGCCTTCCAGTTTTCGGGTCCCTGCATGACCGTGGTCAACGCTTGTTCATCCGGAACCGTGGCAATCGGCCAAGCGTACGAGTGGATTCGTCTTGGGCTGTGTGATGTGGTCCTCGCGGGCGGCGCCGACATGCTTTGCCGGGTGGTCTACAACGGCTTTATTTCACTGAAGATAGCGGACGAATTGCCCTGCCGCCCGTTCGACAGGGACCGGCGCGGACTGAACCTGGGCGAAGGCGCCGGAATTGTGGTGCTTGAAAGCAGGGCTTTTTCGGAAAACCGGAACCAAGCGCCGCGCGCCTATCTTCGCGGGTATGGAAACACGTGTGATGCCTATCATCCCTCGGCGCCGCATCCCCAGGCAAAAGGTCTCGCCCGCGCATTTGATACTGCCTTGGCCCAGGCCGGGATTCAAGACCACGAACTGGCCTTTATCAACGCGCATGGAACAGGCACCCCCGAGAACGACGCGGCGGAAGGTTATTTGTTTTCCTCCCGTTTCAAAGGCGTTCCCTTCTGTTCGACCAAGGGTTATACCGGGCATGCCTTGGGCGCGGCCGGCGGCATTGAAGCGGCGATTACGGTCGCATGCCTCAATGCGGGCAAAATTCCGGGGAATGCGGGACTCAGCACGCCGGACCCCGCATGGGAGGCCGTGCCGGTCTCTCAAACGACTGAAGTGTGTGGCCGCCACGCCCTCTCGGACAGTGCGGCCTTTGGCGGCAACAATGGCGCTATTGTATTTGAAAAGGGCGACAGATGACCGGACAAATCGCGGTATGTGGCATGGGCTTGCTCGGTGGCTTTGGCGCGGGCAAAGAAGCCGCTCTTCGTGCATTGCGGAGCGGCGGAGGCCCCAATGGGAAAGTGTCCTGCCTGCCCGCCGGGACCGGGAAAATGCTCCCCGCGTATCTGGCCGATACGGCGTTGCTCGAAAACTACCTGGACAAGCGAACGCTCCGGCGCGTGAACCGGTATTCTAAAATGGCCTTGCTTGGCGCCTGCATGGCGCTGGAAGATGCGGGCTGCGGCATTCCCGTGGATTCGGATCGCTTAGGGGTCATCGTAGCAAGCGGCTATGGGGCGCTTACCACCACGTTCGATTTTCTGGATTCAATGATCGATGACGGCGATGCCCTTGCCTCGCCCCAACTATTCTCCAACTCGGTCCATTCGTCGGCGGCCGCGCATTTAACCATTCTCCTCAATATCCATGGTCCTTGCCTCACAGTAAGCCAGTTCGAAATGTCCGGAATCACCGCGCTGATCACCGCGCAACAGTGGCTGGCCACAGGCGCCGTGGATGCCGTGCTCGTGGGCGCTGTCGAGGAAATAAACTCTGTAATGAGCTACTGTTATGACCAGTTCTTCGAACACACCCCCGATGTCATTCTCCCCGGGAATTTCGACGCGCAAACCGCGGTGATGGGGGAGGGGGCCTGTTTCCTGCTGCTCCGGCGGGCCGCGGAAGAACTTCCCGCCCAGGCGTGTCTTGAACACATAAATTGGTCCCCTATTGACCAACTATCCCGCCCTGCCGATGCCGCATGGGTTCTTGGGGCCGACGGCCATCCCTGCTGCTCCAAACATTACCGGAATCTGCCCCAGGGTCTTTTCTTTTCCCCTCATTATGGAAGCATGCCCAGCGGACAACTTTTTGATGTGGCTTTTTCCATACTGGCCTCACAGTTGGGAATCATTGCCACCCCCATACGGAGCATCAAAACCGATAAAGAAGGCCATGCCGGTGAACTATGGATAGTGCCCGGCGCGCCGGTGCGCGCCATACCAAATGAAAACCACCCCATGCCCGCGGGCATCGAGAGAGAAGCATGATGCATACCATTGCCCTTGAACAGTGGACGGGAAGATTTCTTCTAGTGTCCATCGTACTGTCCGGTTCCTTTACGCGTGCCTTCAGTGAAGAAGTAAAAAAAGCAACGGCGGAGTGTTGGCCCCCGGAACAGACCCGTCAATTCTTTGCCGAACTCGAACAATCCCATGGCGGAAACAAATCCCTGGCCACGGTGTTTGAGCAGGAAAAACACCTCAAAATGCTCAAAAATCCCCTGCGGGCCCAAGGCCGTATATACTTCGCCCCGCCGGACCACCTGCGCTTCGAAATTACCCATCCGTTCCGTTCCGTACTGTTCTATAACCAGGGAAACATCCAGCGCTTTGAACAAGAGGATGGGAAATGGACGGCGCTCGACGCACGGGCCGTCCGGGTGATGGCGCTTGTCATGGAACAGATCAGTCAATGGATGCAGGGCAAGTTCGAGCCACAATCCCCGGTCTTCGATACGTCCGCGGCGTCCGCCCCGGACCAATGCGTCACCGTGTTCCTGAGTCCAAAACACGAACGTTTTCGCGAGTTCATCGAAGGCATTGACATTACCGCAGGCGCCCCTCCGGAACGGCGCATTCAGCGAATCACCATACGGGAACCGGGCGGCGATTACACGGAAATGCGATTCACCAAGGAATGGCATGGCCTTGACCTTCCGGAAAGTATCTTCAAATCACCGGATATGCCCGCCACCGTGGCCTTGTTTGACGGAGAGAGAAAGCCGTGATCTCTTTCTTGCGCGGCACGGCCATGGTAATCACGCTGCTGCTCCTGGAGGGCTGCCTCGGAGGGCGTCTTGTCCTTCAATCACCAAGCGCCGCACGGCCAGGCCTTGTCGCCCCTCCCGCCAATACTCCGGATTCTCACCGGTGGCGCGTGCATTTGAATCGTGGGGGAAAAGACAGTACGTTCACCGTCTTGATTGAACGAAACGCCGGGAACGGATTCATGGTGGCCGCACTGAACGATATGGGCGGAACGGTGTTTCAGGCCACCACCGCGGAGGACGGATCGCAGGGAGCCATTCAGCGCAATAACCTCCACATGCCGGACCCTGTTCTCGCCCGCACTTGGGTTCAGGATGCCCTGCTGGCCTTTCTGGCACAACCGCCGGAAGAGGCAAAACAGTATGTGCTGAAAAATGGCCGCACAGCACTGATTGCGCATCGTTCCCGCGGCAGCGCATGCGCCTACGTGCTCCGGGAGAGAGATGGCGCCCTTGACGAATTCCTGCGCCTGCGGCATCACTATATAACCTATCGTGCCCGGTTCATTACGCCGGGCAAGCCATTCCAGGGCGGATACACAATCACCTGCTACCGCCCGCGCTACACCGCCGTCTACCGCCCCTTGGGCCCATGACCATCAGCGTTTTCTTCACCATCCATCAAATTCCGTCATTCAAAACTCGTTCAATCAGTGGCTATCTGTGAAATCTGGATAAAATCTCTTATCGCGTTCCACAAACCACAATTGCCAACCCGCAATCAGCATCCTCTCGTTTCCCTTCTTCGATACCCGATACCCGGCACCCGATACCCGGTACCCGCTTTTACTTTGCCTGCATGCGGAGGGCGCCGTCCAAGCGGATGACTTCGCCGTTGAGCATCTGGTTTTCGACGATGTGCCGCGCGAGGGCGCCGAATTCCTTGCGGTCGCCCAGCCGCGAGGGAAAAGGCACTTGGGCCGCGAGGGATTGCCGCACTTCGAGGGGCAGGGCTGCCAGCATGGGGGTGTCGAAGGTGCCGGGGGCGATGGTGACAACGCGGATGCCAAGGCGGCTTAAATCGCGGGCGAGGGGCAGGGTCATGCTGACAATGCCGCCCTTGGACGCGGCATAGGCCACTTGGCCGGTTTGTCCGTCAAATGCCGCGACCGAGGCGGTGTTAATGAAGACGCCGCGTTCTCCGGAGGCATCGGGTTCCAAGTTGCTCATGGCTTCGGCGCACAAGCGGATAACGTTGAAGGTGCCCGTCAAATTCACTTCGAGAACCCGTGCAAAAAGATCAAGCGGATGGGGCCCGGCTTTGGAAAGGACCCGCAGGGCGGCCGCGATACCGGCGCAGTTTACCGCTCCGTGCAGGCCGCCAAACGTTTTTAGGGCAAGTTGTACGGCGGCGCGCACGCTTTCTTCACGGGCCACGTCGCATTCCGCGAAGCAAGCGGCTTCGCCCAGGGCGCCGGCCACCCGTTGGCCATTTTCGACACTCATGTCGGCCACGATGACATTCGCGCCCGCCTCGGCGAATACCTCCGCCGCGCCTTCGCCCAATCCCGAACCGCCGCCGGTAATGATGAATGTTTTTCCCTTGAGATTCATGAACGGATGCTCCTGTCGTTAAGTACACTGCGCCTGCGGGTTAATTCACTACGGGTTGCGGCCGTTCTGAGTGCGGACTGCCCCTCATATACTTCCACGGCGGCGGTACACTGTTCCAAACAGCGTAATGAAATGGATTTTCCCATGCCGGGGCGGGGCGGGTCAATAAATTCCCGAGTCATCGTTTGGAAATAGCGGACGCGGACAGTTCTTCATGTTCCGGGGAGAAATTGGCGGCGCATTGCTCCCAATCAATATTCTCGAGCGCGGCCTTGAGTTGTCCAAATTCGTTGAGAATCGTTTCCAGCATTCCCTCTACACCTTCCCGGGAGCCTTGCCGGCCCTGCATTTCCATCCGCAACGCGGCCTGGCGGAGGCGTTCGCCCCCCACGGAGGCCGATGCACCGGTAATGGAATGGGCGATACGGGTGATTTCCTCGAGGTTATTTTGTTGGACAGCCTGTTTTAGTTCCTCCATGCGATTGGGCATGTGCTGCAGGAGGACGGTGGCGATGCGGCGGAACATGGCCACTTTGCCGCCGGTAACCCAGAGGGCTTGGTGGAGACTCAGGACAGGGGCGGATTCCTGGGACTCTTCGGGGGGAGGGGCCGGGACGGCGGGCTCCTGGGGGGCCGCCGTGGCCCTGCTGGTGAAATCTTCCGGCAACCAGCGATTCAGGACACGCAAGACGGACGCGGGATCAATGGGTTTGCTGACATAATCATCCATGCCCGCGGCCAGGCAACGCTCCCGGTCTCCTTTCATGGCATGGGCGGTCATGGCGATGATGGGAATATGCGCCTGGGAATTTTGCCATTCGCGGATGGCGGCGGTGGCGGCGTAGCCATCCATGCGGGGCATCTGGCAGTCCATAAAAACAATGTCATATTCACCGCTTTTGACGTATTCCAAGGCTTCGAGGCCATCGTTGGCCACAGTGATGGTGCAATCGAAACTGCGCAGGATTTCGAGGGCAACCTGTTGATTCACGGGATTGTCTTCGGCCACGAGCACGCGCGCGCCGAGGGCGTAATGCATTTCACCCTCGTGGGGCCGCGTGATTTCACGGCTTTCGGCCACGGTATGGCGGGTCACCAATCCCACCTCTTCGCCGCTTTGCCGCGCGGACCAGATGGTGGCGAGGACGTCCATGAGTTCGCTCTGCCGAATGGGACGGGTGAGATAAGCGGAGAACCCCAGTTCGGTCATGCGCTGGGCATCGCCGCGTTGACCGAGCGAGGTGAGCAGCACCAGGAGCGTTTCTTCGCGGATGTAGGGTTCGCTGGAGAGGAGCCGGGCGAGCGATTCGCCGCCAATCCCCGGCATTTGATCGTCAATCAGGGTAATCTGGTACGGTTCATGGCTTTCATGGGCGTTGCGCAAATGCTGAATGGCGTCTTTGCTCGAGCCCACGGCATCCGAGCGCATGCCCCAGGAGGTCACCTGTTCCATTAACACTTTGCGGTTGACGCTGCTATGGTCGATGATGAGGATGCGGACGCCGGACAGGGTGGCGCGGGGCTGGGAAGTGGAAGCGGTCTCTTGCTTGTCGAGGGGCAGCACGAGGGTGAAGAAGAAGCGCGAGCCGACATTTTCTTTGCTTTGGACGCCAATGGCGCCCCCCATCAGTTCAACCAATTGCTTGGAGATGGCAAGCCCGAGGCCGGTACCGCCGTATTCCCGGGACAGGGCGGGGGTGATCTGCGAGTATTTTTTGAAGATTTCCGACATGCGTCCCGCGGGCATGCCAATGCCGGTGTCTTCAACCGTGACGCGCACGGCGGCGGATTCATTGGTGATTCCGGTGCATTCCACATTGACGAGGATATGCCCGTGCTGGGTGAACTTGATGGCGTTGGAGACGAGGTTGGTCAGCACCTGGCGGATGCGTCCGGCGTCGCCAATAACGCGGCGGGGGGCGTTGGGGGCGTAGCGCAGGATGAGCGAGAGGCTCTTCTCTTCGGAACGGGGCGACAGGAGTTCGATGACATCTTCGCAGGCCACTTGGAGATCGAACGGGATGGGCTCGATGTCCAACTGCCCGGCTTCGACTTTCGAGTAATCGAGGATGTCGCCGATGATTTTCAGGAGGGTGCGTCCGGAGCGGCGGATGGTATCGGCGTAGTTGTGCTGGACGCCGCTCAACGGGGTGCTGAGGAGCAGTTCGGTCATGCCGATGATGCCGTTCATCGGTGTGCGGATTTCGTGGCTCATGTTGGCGAGGAAGTCGGTTTTGAACCGGCTGGCGGCCTCGGCCTCTTTCATGGCTCGGTGCAGTTTGGTTTCCACGCGCTTGCGTTCGAGGATTTCCTGCTGGAGGCTGGCCGCGGTGCGCTTGTGTTCGATGATTTCCTGCTGGAGTTCCTTGGTGCGCGTATTGACGCGGTCTTCGAGTTGGTCGTGGGCCTCCTGCAGGGCGCGGTCGCGTTGCTCGATTTGCGTCAGCATCTCATTGAATTCATCCACCAAATGGCCGATCTCGTCCGAGGTGTCCTTGGTGGCCCGCACCGAGTAGTCCTTGTCCTCCTTGACGATCTTGGCGAGCAGGGCGAGATGGGTGATGGGCCGTGAGATAAGCTGTTGGAGGCGCATGGCCATCAGGAAGGAAAGAAAAGCGCTTACCAGCACGACCAGCAGCACGCCTAGGCTGTAGATGGCAATCCGCTGTTTCATGAATGAAACGTCGGCCAGGAGAAACAGGGTGCCGGCATGCTGGTTTTGTCCGAGGATCGGATCCACGGCTTCGATGGGATGAAAAACGTGCAAGACTCCTCGGGAAAACTGCATTTGGGCATCGTAGGGAGGATTTTTGGGGAAGTCCACGCGCTTGCGATCCCGGAAATACCGCGCGAAAATCTTGTTCTGGCTGTCGTAGAGGCAGGCCGCCACAATGCTTGGATTCTGATTCAGCATGAACAAATCTTCTTCCGCCGCCCCCTGATTACCCTGCCGCAGGGGTTCCGCGAGTTGATCCGCGGCATACCGCGCGCTCAAGGTAACCCGGTCCTTCAGGGTTTGGCGGAATACGGTGACGTCGAAGGCAAAGAGCAGGCAGCACGCAATAAGAAGCGCGGAAAGCGTCGGCACCATGATGATGACGAACAACTTCTGGGTGATAGAGAGCTTGTCAAAAAAACGCACGGATTCTTCGGTCCTTTTGACTTCAATTCACTCGGCAACCGCGTCGTGCCATGACCGATTTCACATCTACTGTAAAGTATAGCATCAAAAGCCAGAAAAAAACAGCCGAAGTGCTCAGGCAATTGCGAAATCGCCCGTTTTCGTGCGAAAACGCTGCATACAGAGCAAAATGCCGGGGTTTTATTGCCAAACCGGTGCAGAGAAGGGCGGTTTCGCAAATGCCTCGAAGTGCTCCAGCGCGCATTTCTATACGCCGAACTGGCGCAGGTGGTGTTCAAAATGCATCACATGGATTCGGTCCCAGCCATCCACACCCACATGCCCAAAGGCGGGATGGGGGCCGGGGGTGAGTTCATCGGCCTGCACCAGGGCGATGTATTCCTCGAGAAGGGCGCGCAGGGTGTTCAGATCGCCGGGCTCACGGGCCACCACGCCCTGGGCCGCCAACGCTTTGGGCAGTTGAAGGTTTTTGGGAATGGGGAAAATCCCGGTCAGGAAGGCCGGCCCGACAATACGGCGGGTGACACAATTGCCGAAAAACGGGACGCGCTTCGAGCGGCCCATGGAGTGCAGGACCACCCAAATCAGGTGTTCAATCAGGGTGTCCCGGCGCAGTTGCCCCCATTGGGGCACGGTATCCGGGGTGATACGGCCCAGCCGCTGTATGACTTCATGGATAAAATCACTATCAAGATGACGCATGAAAAAGTCCTTCTGGTTCTTTACACCCTCTATTTTATACGATAGGGGGCGCGTAAACACAGGACACTTCATCGAAGTGATCTAAGGAAGAGAGCATTCCATGGCAACTATTCCATTGTTTGAACGATATCCGGCGCTGGCCGGAAAGCTGGCGCATGTGTCTTTTGCACAACTGCCCACCCCGGTGGAACGCATGGCGGTGGATGGTGTGGCCGCGCTCTATGTTAAGCGCGACGATCTGAGCGCGGTGCTCTACGGCGGGAACAAGGTGCGCAAGCTGGAGTTTTTGCTGGGGCGCGCGCGGGCGGGCGGGGCAAAGGCAGTGATGACGTTTGGCGCGGCGGGTTCCAATCATGCCTTGGCGACGGCCCTCTACGCCCGCCAATCGGGTTTACAGGGCATTTCCATGCTGCTGCCCCAGCCCAATGCGCACACTATCCGCGGAAACCTGCTGATGGGGTACCGCGCCGGGGCGGAGTTGCACCATTACGACAACCCCGTGAAAATGACGCTGGGCGTTGCCCAGGAGATGTTCCGGCACCTTCGCAAGGACGGATGGTTCCCGCATGTCATTCCTCCTGGCGGCTCTTCTCCGGTGGGGGTGTTGGGATTTGTCAACGCGGCCTTTGAATTACAACGGCAGATGGAGGAGGGGCTGTTGCCGGAACCCGACTGTGTGTATGCGGCCTCGGGCACCATGGGCACGGTCATAGGATTGCTGCTGGGGTTCGCGGCCTGTGGCCTGCGCACGCGGGTGGTGGCCATTCGCGTTACGCCGCCGCCCTTTACCACGGCGGGAAAAGCCCAGACCCTGTTCAAGACCACCAATGCCCTGTTGCATGAAGCGGACCCATGTTTTCCCCTGTTGCCGTTTCCGGAAGACCGGTTTGAACTCCGGGATGATTTTTATCCGCCGGGGTATGGGGTATTTACCGAGGCCGTGGTGGAGGCGATTCAGCGCGCCAAGGCCTCTGCCAGCCTTAAAATTGAGGGAACCTATACCGGCAAGGCGTTTGCGGCATTGCTGGCCGACGCCGCTTCGGGGGCGTTACAGGGGAAAACGGCGCTCTTTTGGAATACGTACAATTCGCGCGATTTTTCGGATGAAATCGCCCAAGTGGATTACCACAGCCTCCCCAAGCCGTTTCACCGTTATTTCGAGGAAGACGTGCAGGCGCTGGACCCCGCCGGGCGGGCGTGAGGGCGTTTCCGGTTGCTTTTCGCCAGTTGGGAAGGCACACTGATGGTTTGTCTGAAAATCATGGGACAACAGATGGAGTACAGGGCATGAAACGTACTGGATTGTTCGTGGGGGCCATGGTGTATTTAGGCAGTCTTTCCATCGGGGCCCAGGAACCGCCCAAACCGCTGGATGCGCTGCCGTTCACGGATGTCAAGGTGGCGGGAGGCTTTTGGGAACCCTGGATCACGCTCACACGGGAGAAAATCCTTCCGCATACTCTGGCGTATTGCGAATCCGAGGGCAAAATGGACAATTTCCGCATTGCAGCCGGGAAGAAAGAAGGGAAATACCGGGGGGCGCCCTGGGAAGACTCGGATGTCTACAAAGTCATTGAAGGGGCGGGATATTGCCTGATGCATCAACGCGATGAGGCCATCGAGCGGCAACTGGATGACATCATTGCGCTGATCGCGGGATCGCAGTGGCCGGATGGATACATTGACACCTATTTTACGCTGGCGGAACCGGGGAAGCGATGGACGGATGACGCAAAACACGAAACGTATTGCGCGGGACACCTCATCGAGGGGGCCATCGCGTATTTCAATGCCACGGGGAAGCGGACGCTGCTTGATGTGGCCCGCCGCATGGCGGACCACATGACGGGGGTATTCGCGGAAGACAAACGGATGGATGCTCCGCAGCATGAAGAGATTGAACTTGCGCTCGTCAAGCTGTGGCGGCTCACAAAAGAGGAGCGCTATCTCGATTTGGCGAAACGCTTCCTGGACCGGCGCGGTCATGACAAGGATGGGAAACCGGTGGGCGGGCGCTGGGGAGAAGTATGCCAGGATCACACGCCGATACGAGATCAGGATGTGATTTTTGGGCACGCCGTGCGGGCCATGTATCTATACAGCGCGGTTACCGACGTGGCGGGGCTTACCGGAGATGCGGGCTATCTCACGACCTTGGACCGAATCTGGCAGGATGTCACCCAACGGAAAATGTATGTTACGGGGGGTATTGGAGATTCATCCAAACAGAATGAAGGCTTCAGTCTGCCCTATTTTCTTCCGAATGACACCGCCTATGCGGAAACCTGCGCCTCGATTGGCATGGCATTATGGAACCAGCGCATGGCGTTGCTCCATGCCGATGCAAAATACGCGGATGTCGTGGAACGCGAGATGTACAACGGCATCCTGGCGGGCCAGGCCATGGACGGCCGGCACATTTTTTACTGCAACCGTCTGGAGGGCAGTGAGCCGCGTCCGCCTTGGCAGGGATGCGCGTGCTGCCCGACCAACATGGTGCGCTTTCTGCCGACCATAGGCGGGTATGCCTACGCGCGGCGTGACAATGCGGTGTATGTGAATCAGTATTTGACGAGCGAAGTCAACATCACGCTGGGGGACAATGCGGTGGTTCTTCGCCAGGAAACCCGCTATCCGTGGGATGGAAAAATTACGTTGACAGTGGAACTGCCCGCGCCGAAAGCCTTTTCCGTGCACCTGCGCATTCCCGCATGGTGTGAAGGTGTTCAAACCCCGGACGATTTGTATCAACTGGCGGGAAAACCGGAGCAGGGCGCGGCAACCCTTGCCATAAATGGCGAACAGGCATCCATGCCGCCGGTAGAGAAGGGCTATGCCTGTTTACAGCGCGAATGGAAGCCGGGCGATACAATTATGCTCGAGTTGCCCATGCCGGTCCGGCGCGTCAAGGCCCATCCGAAGGTGGAGGCGGATGTGGGCCGGATGGCGTTGCAGCGCGGGCCGGTGGTGTATTGCGTGGAAAATGCCGACAACCCCAATGCGGTCCGCTCCTTGGCCGTGCCCCCGGAGGCCAATGTGAACGAAGAGCACCATCCAGAATTACTCGGAGGCATCACGGTGATCAAAGGCTCGGGGCTTCAACGCGTTTCGGAGCGGGAAACACCCCAGCCCTGTGAGTTCACGGCAATTCCGTATTATGCGTGGAATAACCGCACCCCCGGTTTCATGCGGGTCTGGCTGCCGGAGGATGCCGCCCTTGCCACGCCGCGTCCCATTCCCACAATCGCCAGCGAGAGCGTTGCTTCCGGCTCGGTGGAAAATCAGGACACGGCGGAGGCGCTGCACGATCAGATTGAACCGAAAAATTCGGGAGATACGGCGATACCGAGGCTTACCTGGTGGAATCATCAGGGCACGGTGGAATGGGCTCAATACGACTTTACCGCCCCTAAAACCGTCAGGGGTGTCGAGGTGTATTGGTTTGACGACACCGGGATCGGGCAGTGCCGCGTGCCGCACTCCTGGCGGGTATTGTACAAGGAAAACGATGTGTGGAAACCCGTGGAAGGCGCTTCCGCGTCCAACTGCCGGAAAGACGCCTATAATCAGATGATGTTTTCACCGGTAACAACTGCCGGGTTGCGAATTGAAGCGCAGTTGCAGAAAAGATTCTCCGGTGGAATACTGGAATGGCGCGTGCTGGAATAATCATGGCGTGTAGCCCGTCAAGCGGAATCCGTGGAATAGGAAATTGATTGTGGACAGTGTGGAACGTTTATCAGCGCGGCAACCGGTGCTGGCGCTTCTCATGCTCGTGTTTTTGGCGGGGGCCGTGGGCTGGGGCGTGTATCAGCACCGTCCGCCGGAGCCGCTGCCGAAAAATGCCCCGCCGGAGCGTTTTTCCGCCGAGCGGGCCATGGAACACATTCATGCAATAGCCCAGAAACCTCATCCCACGGGGACGGTGGAAAATGCGGCGGTGCGGGACTACATTCAGCAGTCCCTTGTCGGCATGGGTCTTACGCCGGAAGTTCAGGAGGCGTTTCATCAGTGGAAAGAGGGGTACGCTTCCACGGTGCAAAATGTCTTGGCGCGCATTCCGGGTTCGGAAAGTTCGGGAGCCATTGCATTGGTGGGGCATTACGACAGCGTGGCGTTTGGCCCCGGCGCGAGTGATGACGGAGCAGGGGTGGCCGCGTTGCTGGAAACGGCGCGCGCGTTGAAATCGCTGCCCGCGTTGAAGAACGACGTCTTTCTGGTCTTCACCGATGGTGAAGAAGGCCGCATGCTTGGCGGAAGCGGACTGGCGGGGGCGCGGGCATTTGTCCGGCAGCATCCCTGGGCGAAAGAGGTGGCGGTGGTGATCAATTTTGATTGCCGGGGCAATCAGGGGGTGTCGTATTTGTATGAGACGAGCCCGGACAACGGATGGCTGATTGAACAACTGGCAAAGTCCGGGGCGCATCCCATCGCCACGTCGCTGATGTATGATGTGTACCGCAGCATGCCCGTGGGCAGTGATTTCACCGCTTTCAAGGATGAAAACATCCCCGGGTACAATTGCGCGTTCGTGGATGGGCTCCGCATTTACCATACCGCGCTGGATAATCCGCAACATGTTTCGCATGCCAGTGTACAGCATCATGGCGAGTATGCCTTGAACCTGACGCGCCAGTTGGGCAACCTCAGTCTAAAGAATACTCAACAACCCGGCGCCGTCTACTTCAACACCGTCGGCTATCATTTACTTTATTACCCGATGGCGTGGGCGCGCCCCATTGCCTTGGGGATCGGAACTGCCCTCTTGGCGATCATTCTGTTTGGGGTGTTGAAAAAAAGAGTGACATTTTCCGGTATGGCGATGGGGGTATTGGCCTTTCTCGCCTTTGCCGTGATTATGACGGGAATTAGCGCGCTCATTGCCGTGTATGGCTATACGACACGCGGACCCTATCTTCTGTTCACCGAAAACAAACTGACCCTGGCGTTAATGGCGTTGGCGGTATGCACCGCCACATCCCATCTCGCCTGGATGGCGCGGCGGATATCCTTGGCCGAACTGGCCATGGGCGCATTGCTTCCCTGGGCGGGACTCATGGCGGGCACGGCATGGTATTCCCCGGGATCGAGTTATTTGTTTGCATGGCCTGTGCTGTTCAGCGCCCTTGGCCTCTTGGTGTTGTTTCTCTCGAAAACCTCCCGGCGCATCGCGGTCTGGCAGGCCATTCCGCTGGCGGCCACCGCCCTTCCCGGCATCTTTTTGGTCACGGCCCTCATGACCGGTTTCCAAGCCACGCTGACGGTACTCTTTTCGCCGGTTAATGTGTTGTTTGGCTGCCTGCTCATCGGACTGCTTGTACCGCATCTTTATGTGATTGCCGCCACGTGGTCATGGCCCTTGCCGTTGCTCACGGGCGCGGCCGCGCTCCTTGGTTTTTGGATGGCCACCGCCGGCACGGGGTTCAGCGCGGAGTATCCGAAAATGGATTCGCTTGCCTATGGGTTGGATGCGGATCGCGGCAAGGCTTTTTGGATGAGTTGTGACAAGGAACCTGATGAGTGGACCGGTTCTTTCTTTCCCAAAGACACGCCCAAACAGTTCATCCGTGAATTTTTTCCGGACAATCCCGGCCACTATCTGAAAGCCCCGGCCGCCGCGGCCATGCTGCCGCCGCCTTCCGTTACCCTGCTGAGCGATGATATGGAGAAGGACATTCGCACGCTGCACCTGCGGGTCTCTTCGCCGCGCCAGGCGCCCGTGCTCGAACTGTATGCGGGGGAGGAGGTTGAGGTACTCGAGGCCGCCGTGGACCGGCATCCGCTCAAACCGGTGGAGGGACGGTGGTTCCTGGTGTTTAATGCATTTCCCCGAACGGGCATCGAGTTGACGATCAAGGTGGCCACGCATGCGCCCTTTTCACTAAAAGCTATAGACCACAGTTACGGATTTCCGGAACTGGCGGGATTTACCATAAACAAGCGGCCCCCGCACATTATCTGCAAACCCAACACCGTCGATTTCAATAAAGAGCGGCTGAAGACCGACGAAACCCTTGTCGGCAAAACATACCGGTTCTGAATCATGGCGAATGTGCACAGAGATTTTCATGGCGCGTTAAGTTTCGGGTTGCAATTCCTGGAAGAACACTATGGCGGGGAAGGCCGTTCCGAGTTCCTGCGTGAATTGGCGGGCACGGTCTACAAGCCCCTCGTGGACAAACTCAGAAACACAGGCCTGTCCGCGCTTCAGGAACACTGGGAGGCCATCTTTGCGCTGGAGGGCGGCGAGGCGGAGTGTTCATATGAAGACGGCACGCTGGTGTTGACCGTGAAGCAATGTCCGGCCATTCATCATATGCGGCGGCAGGGGTATGCCATCACGCCCCATTTTTGTGAACACACGGGCATCGTGAATGAGGCGGTCTGCAAGGCGGCGGGGTATGCCTCCAGTGTTGACTACAATCAGGAGCGGGGCTGTTGCGTGCAGCGGTTCTGGAGGGCGGCCTCATGATTTCCTGTACGGAGTTCATATGGGTGTACAACGAATTGTTCAAGTATTTGGAACGCCGTGGGGGGGACGCGAAGGTGATTGAATTCTGGAAGGGCATTTCCGATCAATTCCTGGGTAATCTCCGCGAATATGTGCGCGCGGAGGGATTGAAAGGCATGCACCGGTACTGGTCGCACACGCTGGGCGAAGAAGGCGGGCGGCACGGGATGACGCTGTATGACGACATGTTTGTCATTGACATGCATGAATGCCCTTCCGCAAAGTTGATTTATCAGGGTGACGTGGTGGAACCGTATGAAAAATATTGTGAGCACTGCCGCTGGCTCTATCCGCCCCTGCTGCGCGAATTCGGGTTTGAGGCGGATATGGACGTTATTGATTGCGAAAGAGGCCGCTGCCGGCTCACCGTTCGCAAGAAACCGGAATAGTTGACGCCCAAAAGGGTTGATGGCGAATACGATGTGCGTTTAATTGAGGAAAGAAGGCGAATCATCGAATTTCCCTTTTTATTGCTTTTTCGGGTATACTTGGGAAGGTTCTGTGGACATTACATGGGTTTTTAATGTTGGGACAGGGAGAAGACTTATGCTACGGGCGTTTTTGTGTCATCCGATCTTTGTTGGGCTGCTTACAATTGCGATGTTGTTACCCTTGACGGCCATCGCAAATGTATATGAAAGCTCAGGCATTCTTGGCGATCTAACCGTGGAGGCGGGGGAAATCATCACAATTGATACGGGGGCCACGCCTCCAACGTTTTATGTGGATGCCTCCCCCATCGGCGCGTTGTACAGTGGCCGTGTGGACAATGGGGTGGCCGTGTTCGATTTTTCTGACGTCTATATCCCGGCCAATGTATCCGTGACGGTGGACGGCACCCGTCCCTTGGTGATGGCGGCGAAGGGAGACATGTACATCGGCACGAGTTTTAATGTATCCGCAGGAGTGGCGGGGGGCGGCGCGGGCGGCGCGGGCGGACCTGGTTCGCGGGGTGGTGTGGGCGGCACGGGCGGCGCAGGCGGAAAAGGCGGCGCGGGTGGTGCGGGCGGAAAAGGCGGTGCGGTGAATCCTTCGTCGAATCCAGGGAATGATGGGTCGCCGGGAACCGGAGGCGAGACGGGGCAAGCAGGGAATGTAGGGAATAATGGCATTTCCAACACGACTGTTTTGGGCAGCCGTGGGGGGGCGGGTTATGGTAATCCGGAGGAATTTGGCGGCCTGGGCGGCACGGGCGGCACGGGCGGCACGGGTGGTGCGGGTTCTACATCCGTGGGCAGTGGCGGTGCCGCGGGAACAAAAGTCGGTTCTGGGGGCACTTTAGTGAATATTACATGGCCTCTCGATGCACAATATGGTTTGGCGGGAGGTTCTCCCGGGCTTCTTTCATCTGGTAGTTATCCCGGCGATGGGGGAAATCCAGGCAGTAGTACGGCGGTGGCGGGCGGTGGCGGCGGTACCGGCTCATCGGGGTTGAATGCTTCGTTTTCGATGGATGCAAATTCGCTGGCATTGGCGGCGGGCCCTGGCGGCGGTGGTGGCGGTGGGGGCGGAGGCGCGGGTGGTGGGGGTGGCGGCGGTGGTGGCGGTGGGGGTGGCGGCGCGGGTGGCGGGGGTGGCGGCGCGAGCACGTATATTGCCGAGTTCACGCTATTAGGCATTACCTATCCCGAAACCCGTGTGGGTGGCGGCGGCGGGGGTGGCGGCGGCGGGGGTACGGCGGGTACTGGTGGTTCCGGTGGCGGTGGAGGCGGTGGTGGCGGCGCAAATGGTGGTGCGGGCGGACAAGGCCCCGCCGGCAGCGCTCCGGCACAACAACCCGGTGGAGACGGCGGCGCGGGCGAAAGTTCCATATTTGGTTTAGGCGGCGATGGCGGTGAGGCGGGCCTGGGTGGCGCGGGCGGTCCTGGCGGTGGTGGCGGTGCGGGCGGTGCGGGCGGCACGGGTGGCGCGGGCGGAACGGGCGGCGCCGGAGGGGGCTGCATTGTGTTTTCAGCGCGCGGCCTGCTCGAGTTGGGGCCGAATGTCAACATCAATATTTCCGCGTCGTTGCCGGGGAATGGTGGCGCGGGCGCTTCGGGCGGTTCTTCTGCTTCAGGTGGTTCCGGTGCGGACGGCGGTGCTGGTGGAAAAGGCGGCGATCCGGGAGAAATGCCCTTATTACCCATTACCTTGGCTACTGCGTCCGGAGGGGATGGCGGTGACGGGGCGTCGGGGGGCTCTGGGGGCAAGGGCGCCAGTGGCGGCACGGGGGGCGCGGGCGCGGCCGGCGGCTATGGCGTGCCAGGCATGGTTAAACTCCATGCTTCCGTTATTCGGACCGCCCAAGGGGCGAATGGCGCCAAAATCGTGGCGAATAATGCCGCGGAATCCACCCCGGAAAAGAACGGCAAGCTCACCCTTATTTCCAATATGACGGCGGCGGCGGTGGCGGCCAACCAACCGGGATCAAGCACGGCCAACCTGGTTCGGGGTGCGGCCCGGAATGATTCATTGTTAAAAGGCTTCAATGCCTATATCTTGCAGAAGTCCCCATTGATTCCCACACTGCAAGGCGGTCCCGCGCCGAACGGTTGGTGCGATGATCCCTATTGGAATCAGACGGAGGTGGAAGCTCTGGCGCCCGCGGGGACTTTGGGCGGATTGACCTACTGGGTCTTCCCCAGCGTTTTTGAGGGCTTTGATCAATTTGTTATCAAGAATCCATCCGCTTCCGTCACCGTGGAAAATGTGACTATCCAAGTGGACGGCTATCGGCGGAGGTTTGTCCGGGGCAATGCCGGGGTTGCGGGTCAGCTTCCGCCAGCCACTTCCTGGACGACCACCATTCCCGCAGGTTCTTCCGTTGAGGTGAGTTTTGAAGGCGAAGGGGCCGCGGAAGGCGGCACGATGTATGACAGCGACGGACATTTGGGGAACCTGAGCCTGAGTAGCGGCACGATCAGCGTTAATACCGGGCTTGCGGGTGGCGCGCAAGGCATCTTGACCGCGGGCGGCCTCGAATATTTTGCCCGCACGGACATGAATCCCGAAACCGGTGAAGAAGTCGCGGTGTTCGAATTCGCCAATGTGAATGTCACAAATGGTGTGGCTGTATCGGTCACGGGCCAGCGGCCTTTGTCCATCGCCGCAAGCGGTGATATGGACTGGGGCGCGCCTGTGGCGGTTCCTGCCGGATACTTGGGCGGCGGCGCGGGCGGGACCGGCGGCGCGGGCGGGACCGGTGGCGTTGGCGGTGGTGGAGGTTCGGGTGGTTCGGGTGGTATTGGCGGCGCGGGCGGCCTTGGCGGCGGAAATATCTCCGTGCGGGGTGCGCAAGGAAACGGTGCGGATGGCACAGCCAGTCAACCGGGCACGGACGGTTTGAGTGGTGCGCCGGGCGCCGATGGCGTCTCGGGCAATTCCGGTGCGCTTGGCGGGTTTGGTTTTGGCGCGAACGGCACCCGGGGCGGCGGCGGCGCGGGAGGCGTCCAATCGTCCGGCGGGACTGCGGGTTCCGGCGGCGCCAAAGGCGCGGCCTATGCCGGCGGCGCGGGCAAAGACCTTAAAACCGGCGCGGTGGTGATTGGCGATAGCGGTGGTGATGGCGGCTCGAATGCGGGCGGTAATGGGCCCAGTGGCTCCACGGCGGGCGCTCCTGCGGCGGGCGGCGGTGGCTCTGCCGGTTCCATTGGAGCAAATGCCAGTTATGGAAATCTATCTTTGTTGGCCAGTTCATTGACATTGTTGGGGGGTAATGGCGGTGGTGGAGGTGGTGGCGGCAGTGGCGGTGGCGGTGGCGGTGGTGGCGGTGGCGGTGGCGGCGGTTCGGGTGGCAGCGGCGGTGGCGGTGGTGGCGGTGCGGCCTATGATGGCCTCTTTGGCATTGGCATGTACCGCACCACGGGCGGCGGCGGTGGCGGTGGTGGTGCGAACGGCGCGGGCGGCAATGGCAGCCGGAATGCGAGCACCACGTGGCCGGTATCACCCAGCGGCGGGAGCGCGGGCGCCACAGGCGGCGGTGGTGGTCATGGCGGCACGGGCGCCCCGGGTGGCAATGGCGGCGTGGGCGGCGCGGGTGCGCCGGGTGGCGGTGCCATCGTTCTGGCCGCGAAAGGGTTGTTGCATATCACCTCGGCCTGCACGCTGGATGTTTCTGCGGGAACGCCTTCCGGCGGTTCGTCCGGTTCCGCGGCGGGGAGTTCTCCCAGTGCGGCCACAAACGGCATTTCCGGCAGCGAGGGCAGCGATGGCGGCAAACGCGGCCAAGCCAATCTGCTGGACTTCAGCGCGGGCAACGGCGGCGCGGGCGGCGATGGCGGCAAAGGTGGCAACGGTGCTGCCGGAGCAGGTGGTGGCGCGGGCGGTTCGGGTGCAGCAGGCGGCAAAGGCATTCCGGGCATGGTTAAATTGCATGGTTCGGTGGTCATGGCGCATGCGGCGACGATTAAGGCGGCGGGCGGTCCGGATGCGGGCGTCAACACGCAAGGCGCGTATACGGTTGTTTCCAATATGACAGATACTGCCATCGCGGCCAACAAGCCGGTTTCGGGAACCTCCGGGCTGGTGAGTGGCGTGGCGGTGCATGAGCAATTGTTGAAGGTTTACAATCCGCTGTGCGGTGTGGCGTCCCCGCGGATTCCACAACTCGCGGGCGGTCCTGCCGCTTATGGCTGGTGTTTGCCGAATTACTGGAACAGCGGATTGGAAAGCCCCGTGTTCGATGTCAACAACGGCCTGGAATACCGGGTATTGCGCAGCAACGTGGATGCCTCGGTATTTAAGGGATTTGATCAGGTGTTGATCCGTAACACGAACACCACGGGCGATCCCTTGACGGGTGTCACGGTGATTATCGGCGCGAATGCGCCGGTGCTCATTGGCGGGTCCGGCTATTCCGAGGGTGCGTTGGCGGCGGGACAGACATGGTCCACCACCGTTCCGGCGGGCGTCAGTGTGGACGTGCCCGGGGCCACCGGCACGGGCGGCGCGGGCGACGGCCCCACCGCCGCGTTCAACGCATCCCCCACGTCGGGAAGCTGGCCGCTGGTGGTTCAGTTTACGGATGCTTCCGTGCCCGGCGTGTCGCCCATCACGTCGTGGAGTTGGACCTTTGGCGATGGCGAATCCAGCCATGCACAGAATCCGTCCCATGCCTATACCGCGGCCGGCCTCTATTCGGTCGCGCTCACGGTGGTAACGGAGAAAGGGACCAGCACGCGCACCCAGCGCGAGTTTATCAATGTCCAGGACCCGGTTGGGCCGGAAGCGGATTTCTCGGCGGTCCCGCTGTCGGGAACGCTTCCGTTGTTGGTGCAGTTCACGGACCTCTCCGATGCCGGCACCGCGCCGATTATCAGCCGCCTGTGGAATTTTGGCGATGGCGGCATTAGCACAGATCTCAACCCATCGCATCTTTACAATGTGGCCGGAAGTTTCCCCGTATCGCTTACGGTGGTGACCACCGCCGGGACCGACACGGAAATCCGCCCCGCGTATATCTCGGTTTCCGAGGAGACGGCGGAAGGCGAAGGCGGCGGGGAGGGTGATGGAGAAGGCGTGAGTGAAGGCGAAGGCGCAACGGAAGGTGAAAATCCTGAACTCGCCTGTGTGGAAGGCAGTCTTTTCGCGCTGAATTCCGGTTCGCCGGAGTCGGGCGCCTGGAACATCTACAGCAGCCGCGGCAATGGCGGCATGGCATGCTTCGAGTACTTTGAGGGCGTGATTGCGTCCATCGGAGAAGTAACCTGGTGGGGCATCGAAGCGTCCACGGCGGTGGGCGGCGGTATTTGTGCCGAACCCGTTTCATCGTTCAATGTAATGTTCTATGCCGGAGACGCGGATGCTCCGGCAAGCGAGTTGAGTTCCTTTGCCGTTAGCGCAAGCCGTGAAGATACCGGTCTGGCCTATGTCACCGGTTTGGGAACATTCCCCTTGTATCGCTACACCGCGCATTTGCCGGAACCGGTGGCACTGGCCTCCGGATGGGTGTCCGTCAGTGACCATGGCGGCGGCGATTGTGCGTTTTTCTGGAGTTCCTCCAACGCCGGGGACGGACAATGCCTGCAATTCACCGGCGTGGCCTGGAACACGCTTCCGCTGGACCGCAGTGTCTGTCTGGGTGAATATATCCCCGAAGGCGAACCGGAAGGCGTGGTGGAAGGCGAAGGAGAAGAAGGCGAGCCGGAAGGCGTGGTGGAAGGAGAAGGGGAAGAAGGCGAGCCGGAAGGCGTGGTGGAAGGCGAAGGAGAAGAAGGCGAACCGGAAGGCATGGTGGAAGGCGAAGGAGAAGAAGGCGAACCGGAAGGTGAAGGTTGTGTTTTGCCGGTTTGCCCGGATTTTGACACGGAGGGAACAGCCTTCTATGCCCAAATGGCGGTGACCTTTCAAACAGATATCACGTGGACCGCTTCGGATATTGATGCTTCATTGATTCCGGATAGTTGGGAAGTGGCCCTGTTTCAGGCCGTGCTGTGCGATACCGGGGTGGGCCTGGATGATCCCACGGTATGCGCGTTTCTAACCAATCTGGCGACGCTGCGGAGTGAAGCAAACTACGCAACGCTTCAGAGTTATGAAAACATCATCGCGGCACTTCTATCGATCAGTACCGAGATGCAAACCACCATAAAAATACTTGGTTTATACGGGGACTATGAAGTGGCGCCGATCACCGCTAAAGCCGATGGAGAACCGTTCTCGGCCCAAGGCGATCCGGATGGAGATGCACTGAGCAACTTGGTTGAATTTAACAATACGGTGGCGGCCAGTCTGGGGCGTGCGGATTATGTTATTGCCGCTCTGACGCCTGTTGCGGTGGAAGGTCAGCCGGAAGGTGTGGTGGAAGGCGAAGAAGGCGAGCCGGAAGGCGTGGTGGAAGGTGAAGGCGAAGGGTCGGAGGACACGGCCTGGCATTCCGCCGACCCGAATCATGACAATCAGGTGAGCCTATCCGAACTCCTGCGCGTGATTCAGTTCTTCAATTCCGGCGGCTTCCACTGTCAGGCCGGCACTGAAGACGGGTATGCGCCGGGAACCGGCGACAGCACCTGTGCGCGCCATAGTTCGGACTATAGTCCTCAAGACTGGCGGATCAGCCTTTCGGAACTCCTGCGCATGATCCAGTTCTACAATTCCGGCGGGTATCATGCATGCCCGGGCCAAGGCACCGAAGACGGTTTCTGCCCCGGCCGTACATAAAGCAGGCCTAATAGCTTGAACGACATCCCGTGGGACATTACCCCCCACGGGATGTTTGTCTATGATTCTTCCATGGGTGGATGGACATATTCACCAATTTATGAGACAATGAAAATATAGTGCCTGTTTCATCGAGAAGTCACTGCACGGCATTCAACCGGATAGGAACAAATCCCATGCACAAACAGTGTCTCTTTTCCCTTACTCAACTTCTGCTTCTTGTTGCCTTGACGCCATTGGGGTGGGCCGCCCCGGTCACGTTTAATGATGCCGCGCTGCTGAACCGGGTGAAAATGCAGTGGGAAGCCGCCACGGGGTTGACCTTGAGCAATCCTCCGGAAGACACGGAACTGGCTAATCCGTTGTTTACCTCGTTAACGGCAAAAGGACTTGCCATCACTGATCTGACTGGGCTGGAGGCCTGTACCTCCCTGACCGACCTCAATCTGGGCATGAACCAGATTTCCGATCTGGCCCCATTGAGCGGTTTAACCGGTCTGATCACCCTGGATTTGGGATTTGGACAGAATTTCTTCAATAAAGGGGGCGGCATTGACCCCTTTCAAACCGGCACCAACCTGATTGCGGATATTACGCCATTGGCGGGGTTGGTGAATCTGGAGTATCTTAGCCTCTTGGGAAACGATGGCCTGACAAGCATTGCCGCCATCAGCACCCTGGATAGCCTGGATCAGCTTTGGCTGGCTTCCAGCCCGATTGCGGATTTTTCTCCCTTATCCGGCGTGGCCGATACCTTGACGGATTTTATTGATATCAAGTGCGGATTGAAAGATTCGGATATCCCAATCATTAACATCCTCACAAACTTGAATATGCTGTTTATTGTCGCAGAATCCAATGTCTCGGATATTGGTGGATTGACCGCGCTCAATCCGCGGACAGCGATATTCGTGGCCTGCCCCATAAGTGATATTAGTGTGATGGCCAACTGGACCAACCTATCAACATTCGTTGCCAATCAAACACTGATAATCAACCTCGATGCATTGTCCGGGCTTGCCAGCCTGCAACAAGTGGAGACCAGTGAATGCCTGATCACGGACATCTCCGGAATAGCCAATCTGCCGAACCTGAGGACCGTCCGGTTGGATAAAAACCAGATTGTGGATATCGCCGCGCTCCAGAACCTTCCCGCCGTGGGGGAAATATCGCTGAATGATAATCTCATCACGGATATTCAGGCCTTGGTGGACAATACAGGGCTGGGAGGAAACGATCGTTGTTACCTCAACAACAACCCCCTGTCCGAAGATGCCGCATGCAATCAGCTTCCCGCGCTGCGCGCCAGATTTTCCTTTCCGGAATACGTGGAATCCAATGCCAGTTGCGGCCCCACGTATACCCTTACCGTGGCCATAAATGGTATGGGCGAGACAACGCCCTCCGCAGGGGTATATGCCATCCAACAAAACACCTCGATCAATTTGAATGCATTCCTTGTGGAGGGCAGCGGGTACGCTTTCAGCGGTTGGACCGGGGATGTAACCGGCGGGCAAACGAGTGCACAGATTTATATGGACGGTGACAAATCGGTAACCGCGAACTTTGTGCCGGGCGACTGGACCCTCACCATCACAACCACCGGCGATCTGGATGGCAGCACGTGGTATAGGCCAGGTGTCTATTCGTATCTGGACGGCCAAACCGCCATTGTGAGTATGTGGGACAATGGCGGAGCGGCTTTTTTCAATGGCTGGTCGGGCGATGCCACAGGTTTCCTGCCCATGATTCAAGTTTTGATGGATGCGGACAAGACCGTTAATGCGGATTTTGCCAGCGCTGGATATCAACTGGGCCTCTCTGTCCAAGGCATGGGGGTGGTCAAAGATTTCTTTTTGAATGGTCCATGTTATTTCAAGGGAGGTGTGAATTTTAACCTTCAGGCGGAAGTTTCAACCACGCTGTTTCGATTTGATCATTGGGAAGGCGATATCGGTGTTGGCGCCGACCCTTACAATTCCATCCTTCCTGTCACCATGGATCAAAACCGCTTTATCACGGCCGTGTTTGTTGAAGACTCCCGGACGCTCACCCTCATTATTGACGGGGGAGGCAGCACGAATCCGAACGGGAGTCCCGCCCCCGGAACACCGTATGTTTTCCCAAAGGGAGAAAGCATATGTGTGAGCGCCTTGGGAACGGTGGGCATTGCCTTTGATCACTGGTCCGGCGATATCGGCTCCGCTAATCCCAGTGCTCAAACTATGTGCGTGACCCTGGATCAAGACCGGGCCGTCACGGCGCATTTTGTGGCGGCGGATTGGAATCTGACGATCGAGGTCAGTGGAAATGGAGGCACAACCCCGGTACCGGGAACGTACGGATTCATCAACGGCGTATCGTTGGATTGCCGGGCCCAGTTGGTTTCCGGCGGCGATGCCTTTGACCAATGGACGGGAGACTTGATGCCTGGCGCGGACCCGCAATCGATGACTCAATCTCTCACAATGAATCAAAACCGGTCCGTGTCGGCGAGCTTTGTGCCGGGGGATTGGACGTTGACCCTTGCCAAAACGGGTGATCCCGACGGATACATCAATCCCATTCCCGGCTCCTACTCCTATCTGAATGGCCGTACGGCCCGGCTGAATGCAAACAGTAATCCCTATGCCTATTTCGCCGGCTGGTCCGGGGATGTGACAGGTGACAATGTGCAAGTGGACTTTATCATGGACGGAGATAAAGCGGTCACCGCCAACTACAGCAGTTCCGGGTATGCGTTAAATTTGAGCATGGAGGGTCAAGGGAGTCTGAATCCATATAAGAGCGAATTTTATTATTTTGCCAGCGGCAGGGTGCCTGTAGTGACTGCGGTTCCGGTAAATGGCTATGTCTTTGACCATTGGTCGGGAGACCTTCCGGACGGAGCGGACGCCAACAACCCTGAGTTGCCGGTGCTGATGGACCAGGACCGAAGCGTGATCGCCCATTTCATCATTCAGCCCGCTGTTCTGACGCTCATCATTGAAGGCCAAGGGACTACACATCCGGACGGCGGCCCCGCGCCTGGACTTCAATACACCTACCCCCTCGGGCAGCAAATATGGGTGGTGGCCGAACCTGGCACGGATGGCTGGGCGTTCGCCGGATGGTCAGGCGATGTTGATACGCCTTTTCCCGACGCATTGAATCTTCAACTGACCATGGACCGTGACCGTACTCTTGTGGCGAATTATGTTGCCGCGGACTGGACATTAACGTTGGCCTATACCGGGAATGGCGGCACGTGGCCTGCTCCAGGCAATTATGGATATCTTGATGGTGCAAAAGTGGAAGCCGTGGCCGGCATTCTGAATGGCGGCGATGCCTTCAATCATTGGGAAGGCGTTTTACCAAGCATGGACCCCTATGATCCCGGCCAGCGTTTCCCCATTCACCAGGATATGACCCTTACGGCGGTGTTCACCCTCGGCGATTACACGCTCACCACCACGGTCACCGGGGGGGGCGCCGCGGAATATGTATCTCATCCCGCCGGGGTGTATCAATACATGGATGGACGGTATGCCAATCTGGAAGTGCGGCCAAACTCCAGCACATATTGGGGCGGCTATTCCGGGGATGTGAACTCTTTTGACTACACCTATTCCCTGCTGATGGATGGCAACAAAAACGTAACCATCACCTTGGGTGTGTCCGGTTATCAATTGACGGTGAATCACATGGGCTTCGGGCGCACCAATCCTTCCGGCACCGCCGGATTCGTGGCAGGCGCAACACCCACCATTCATGCCCTCGATCAAGGCTCCGCGCTCTTCGATTATTGGTCCGGCGACTTGCCCCCTAGCATGGACCCCACGAACCGCGATCCGGAAATCCTGATGGATCAGAACCGCACGCTCACCGCCAACTTTGTGGAAGCGGATTATTACCTGTACATCCAAGTGATTGGCAACGGAACCACCGACCCTGCGCCTGAACTCTATTGGCACCGCAACGGCGACGCCTTTACTGTAACCGCAACGCCGGGCGGGGAGTTCCTGTTCCTGCAATGGCAGGGCAATGTGCCCGCCGGGCAGGACCCCGCTTCCCGCACCATTTCCGGGACGATTGACCAGAATGTGGAACTCATCGCGGTGTTCGTACCCGAAAGCGTAAGCGTGCCGGACCTGTCCGGCAAAACCCAGGCGGAAGCGGAGGCTGCCTTGGCGGTCCTTGGGCTGCTCTTGGGCGAAGTTACCCTGGAATACAGCGACACTGTTCCCCTGGGCCAAGTGATTTCCCAAAATCCGGTGGAGGAAACCGCCGTGGCCTACGGCAGCGTGGTGTCCATCGTGGTGTCGAACGGACCCTGCATTGCGCCCGTGCCGAACCTGATAGGAATTCCCCAATCGGAAGCCGAGGCCGCGCTGGCCGCCGCTAACCTGATCTTGGGAACAATCGCCCAGGAAAACAGTGACACCGTGCCCGAAGGTCACATCATCAGCCAAGACCCGGTATTTGGTTTGTCCGTGGCTTGTAATACCGCTGTGGCGGTGGTGATCTCGCTGGGTCCCGTCATTGAAGGCGAGGGTGAAGAAGGCGAAGGACAGGACGAACAGTGGCAAACCGCGGACCAAGACCACAACAATCAGATCAGCCTGTCCGAACTGCTGCGTGTCATCCAATTCTTCAATTCCGATGGCTTCCACTGCCAGGCGGGAACGGAAGATGGGTATGCGCCCGGACCCGGTGACCAAACGTGTGCCAACTACGCCACCGACTATAATCCGGTGGATTGGCGGATTAGCCTGTCCGAACTGCTGCGCCTCATCCAATTCTTCAATTCCGGCGGGTATCATTATTGCCCCGGCGAAAATACGGAAGACGGGTACTGTCCGGGGCTTTAACGGCAAGGAGCACTTTGTATGAAAGCGCTGACGGTTCTTCTCATAGTGGGTATGATGGTGTTCACGGCGCGCGGCGCGGGCGCGGTCCAGGCACAACCGGCGGACTTCTCAGCCGCCGCGGCATGGCTCACGGAAACCATTGAGAAGGACGGCTCCCCCGGGCCGGTGTCCTTTGTGTATGGGGGCCAGCCCTCAGCCGGCATGATACATTCCTGGACGGTGAAGCGGGAGAAAACGGCCGGCGAGTCCGGTGATCGGTTCTTGATGCTTCGCACCTGTCCCAACACCGGGCTCCAGATTCGTATCGAAGGTATTGCCTACAACGATTTTCCCGTGATCGAGTGGGTGGCCTATTTGAAAAATACGGGAAATACCGATACGCCGCTTATCGAGGATATCCAGGCGCTCGACATCCATTTGTCCACCCCCAGCGGCGATCCCGCCGTGCACTATGCCAAAGGCGCGACGTGTTCCAAGGAAGACTACCGGCCTATGCGCCGCATTCTCAACAAAGGGGGGGATATGCATGTCCAGCCCGGCGGCGGACGTTCCTCCAGCGATTTCATGCCCTTTTTCAATATCGAAACCCAGCCGGACAAAGGCATGTTCCTCGGCATTGGCTGGTCCGGCGAGTGGGCGGTGGATTTTCAACGGGACAAGCAAGGCCAAAGCATGCGTGCGCGGTGCGGCATGGCGATCACCCATCTGATCCTCCATCCCAACGAAGAAATCCGCACCCCGCGTGTGGCGCTGTTGTTTTATGAAGGCGGGGCCGTCACGCGCGCGCACAACCTCCTGCGTGCCTTCATCCTCCGGCATCACCGGCCGGTATGCGCGGGCAAACCGCTCGAACCGCCGGTCCTGAATGGAAACTGGGGCGGCACGAGCGCGGCGGACCATCTCGCCAACATCCAGGCCATTACCGAACACAATGTTCCCATTGACTACTACTGGATTGACGCAGAATGGTTCGGCAAGGGGAAGTGGCACCAGACTGCTGGCGACTGGACACCCAAAGCGGACCTCTATCCGCAGGGTTTCAAACCGCTCGCGGAGGCCTTGCATGCTTCCGGGCGCAAACTGCTCCTCTGGTTTGAACCGGAACGGGTCTGCGAAGACACGGCATGGTATACGGACCTTCAGAAATGGCTGTTGGATGTGCCAAAGGAGCAGCGTCATTACAATTGGGGCACTTCGCAGGCCGAGCCGGATTGGGTGGCGTGGGAAAGCGCCCGCAATCAGATTCGGGAAAATGACCGCCTCTTTAATCTGGGCATCCCGGAGGCACGCGCCTTTTTAACGGACTTTATCTCTGGCAAAATTACGGAATTCGGTTTGGATTGTTTCCGGCATGACGCCAATATCGCCCCGCTGGAATTTTGGCGGGCGGCGGATGCTCCGGACCGCCAGGGTATGACCGAAATCCGGTGGGTGGAAGGGTTGTATGCCTTTTGGGACGAACTCCTCGAACGGCATCCCAACCTCATCATTGACAATTGCGCGAGCGGCGGGCGCCGCATTGACCTCGAATCGCTTAACCGCAGCACGCCTTTTTGGCGAACGGATCATCCCGCCGGGCCCACGGTGAAACAATGCCATACCTATGGGGCGTCATTTTGCGCGCCGTTGAATGCCACCGGCGCGGTGAATCCCGCGCGGGAAGACGCGTACGCCTTCCGGTCCACATGGTCGAGCAGCCTGGTCTTTGAACTTTTCGGCAATGGCGATGCGGCGCAACTCGCGAAATCCCCGGAGTCCTTCGATCTTACTAAAGCCAATGCCGCCATCGGGCAATACCGTGAACTCCAGAAATATTTTTTGGGCGACTATTATCCGCTCACGGAGTATTCACAGGCCGAGGATGCCTGGATGGCTTGGCAATTCCATCGCGACGATTTGAACGAAGGATTGATACAGGTGTTCCGCCGGCCCAAAAGCGTCTGTGAAACGGGCCATCTCGCATTACAGGGATTGAATCCCGCCGCCACCTACGCCATTACCAACCTTGACACGAAGGAAACCGTTGCCGGCAAGGGGGAGGAGTTGGCCGGCAAGGGATTCGCGGTCGCCATGCCCGAACGCCCTTTGGCGGCCCTGTTCGTGTATACGCTTCAGCCCTGATGTTGGTATACAATCAACTGGCAAATTCGCAAGGAAGGAGTGCAAACGATGAGCGAAGTAACCCGGAGACA
The DNA here is from genome assembly GCA_964474205.1 of uncultured Nitrospirales bacterium. Lineage (GTDB taxonomy): Bacteria > Hydrogenedentota > Hydrogenedentia > Hydrogenedentales > CAILVY01 > CAILVY01. Next base: position 97,277 of record CAYYRW010000016.1, read on the forward strand.
AGCTTTGCAGGGCGCGGCGGTATTGGCCGCCGCCGTGGGATTGCCTTTGGCGGGCGCGGAAACAAAAGACAACGGGGCGCCCGCGAAAAAGCTCAAAGTGGTGGTGGCCGGGGCGCATCCCGATGATCCCGAAAGTGCCTGTGGCGGATTGATCGCGTTGTATGCCGATGCCGGACACGAAGTCGTGAATCTTTACCTTACCCGCGGCGAGGCGGGCATCTCCGGCAAGACCCACGAGGAAGCCGCGGCCATTCGTACGGCCGAAGCCGAAGAAGCCTGCAAAATCCTCGGTGCGCGGCCCGTGTTCGCCGGGCAGATTGATGGCGCCGCGGAAGTCACCCATAAAGCGTACGACGACTTCACCAAAATTCTCGAAGCGGAAAAACCGGACATCGTCATTACGCATTGGCCCATCGACACCCACCGCGATCACCGCGTGATCGCGCTGCTGGTCTACGATGCGTGGCTGCATTGTAATAAGGGCTTTGAGTTGTATTATTTTGAAGTGGAGTCCGGCGGGCAGACCCAACACTTCTGGCCCACGCATTATGTCGACATCACCTCGGTCGAGCCCCGAAAACGCAAGGCCTGTTACGCCCACAAGAGCCAGGACCCCGTGGACGGCTTTTACGAACTCCACGATCAAATGAACCAATTCCGCGGCCGCGAAGCCGGGGTGGACTTCGCCGAGGCCTTCATCCGGCATAACCAGTCCCTTGCCCGAATGCCGTTAAGTTAACAAAGAATATGAAACCAAGCGAAAAACAGGGACTGACGCAAGCGAGCTTGCCCATACACAAACCCTTCATTTTACGTGTCGATCCTGACATGGGCAAGCGAGACGGGTCTGTCCCTGTTTCTTCGCGTACCACGGCCCCGCATGCTGGACTTAGTGTCATTCGTCCCTTACCCCGCTGTTACCCTGAGCGTGGCTATGAGTAAAACGATTCTTACAGGTTTGATGATAATGGTTCTGGCGGGCTGTGCCGGAATGGGACAACCCACAAGAACAGAAACCGAACGTGAAACATTGCCGAGGATGTATTTTGCCGATACGTCCCAGGGCGCACCCTTCGCCAAGGATCCGGAGGTCATCTATTTCAAGGACGCCTATTACCTCTATTACTCACTGCGTCTGCGAGAAAAGATGTTTGTTATCGGTATTGCCCGAAGCACGGATTTGAACACATGGGATAAGATTGGCGAGATACGCCCGAAGGCGGTGTATGAGGAAAAAGGCTTGGCCGCGCCCGCCGCCATTGTGCTCAAGGGCCGCGTTCACCTCTTTTATCAGACTTACGGCAACGGCCCCAAGGACGCCATCTGCCATGCGGTGTCCAAAGATGCCGTCCATTTTACCCGCGATGAGACCAATCCTGTTTTCGCGCCCAAAGGCGATTGGACCTCTGGGCGCGCTATTGACGCCGCCGTGTTCCCATACAAGGATCGTCTCTTGCTCTTTTTCGCCACGCGCGATCCGTCCATGACCATTCAAATGCTCGGTATGGCCGCCGCGCCGCTCGATTCTTCTTTTCACCGTGAAGATTGGACCCAATGCGGAGAGGGCCCCATTTTAAAGCCTGAACTCCCCTGGGAAGGCAACTGTATCGAGGCGCCTTCCCTTTGCCACCACGGCGACCGCCTCTACCTTTTTTATGCCGGTAATTACAACAACATGCCGCAACAAATCGGGGTAGCGTCAAGCAGCGACGGCCTGCACTGGAAACGGATGTCTGATCTCCCTCTGCTGCCCAATGGCTCACCGGGAACCTGGAACGCTTCCGAATCCGGCCATCCCGGCGTATTCACCGATCAGGACGGGACTTGCCGCCTTTTCTACCAGGGTAACAACGATCAGGGCAAAACCTGGCGCCTCTCCCAAATGGACCTCCGCTGGGATAACGAACGCCCCTTCCTTCTCCGTCCCGAAGACAATTGTGAATTTCACCTGAGAGGAAAAGTTGGCGCAGAATGATTCTGCGCTATATCTTTGGCGTGGGTTCACGTCGTAAAAATTATGGAACGCAGAAGCAATTTACGCCAATTATAGTTCTTTCCGGTTTTTGGGAGTAGCAAGGTTTTGTCATTGCATTAGAGGTTTGAAATGTGGTGGTATAGTGAAAACTGAAGCTTACCGGCAAGAGAACCGGCTTGTGACGCGGATAGGCGCCATATCGGTTTTGGGAGAATACTATGAGCAAGAAGTCAATGACCCGGCGGGGATTTGTGGGCGCGGTGGCGGCGACGGCGGGGGCGGCGAGTCTTCCGGAGGCGCATGCGGCCACCGAGGCGAAGGGCTCTATACAGGCGAAGTTTGGACTGAATCTTTTGGTATACACCGCGTCGTTCACCAAGGATCAGGTGGATTTGATCAAGAAGGTGGCGGACATGGGGTATGACGGGGTCGAGATCTTATTCGGCGATCTGGACGTGCTCGATGCGCAGGCGACGCGGAAGGCGCGGGAAGCGGCAAAGGTGGGGTTGACCGCCTGCGCGATCATGCCGGAGAACGCCAGTCTGACGAGCGGCGATGCGGCCCTCCGTCAGAAGGGCGTCGAACGGCTGAAACGGATAGTGGATATTACGGCGGAGATGGGGGGCGAGGCGGCCGCGGGGCCGTTGTATGCGCCGGTGCGGTATTTGCCGGGCCGGGAGCGCACGCCGGACGAATGGAAGTGGGCGGTGGAAGGCTTGCGGGCGGGCGCGGAACACGCTGAACGCGCAAAAATTTTCTTGGCCATTGAAACGCTCAACCGGTTTGAAACCTACATGATTAACACGACGGCGGACGCCCTTAAACTGGTGCGCGACGTGAATCATCCCAATCTGAAGGTGCAAATCGACACCTTTCACGCGCATATCGAGGAAAAAGACACCGGGGCGGCGATTCGGGCGGCGGGGCCGCTGTTGGGGCATTTCCACGCCTGCGAAAATGATCGCGGCGTGCCGGGCACGGGCCAAGTCCGCTGGAAGGAGATTTTCGCGGCATTGCGCGACGTCAATTACAACGGGTGGATCACCATCGAGAGTTTTGCCACGGGCATTGTGGATTTGTGCGCCGCGGCCTGTATCTGGCGGCCCATTTATGATTCCGCGGACGGGCTGGCGGCAAACGGCCTCGCCTTCTTGAAGTCCATGGCCCGCTCGGCGTAATCTGACTCTCGTGTTGGGCGGACCGGCTTCGCCAGGGACGGAAAAATTCAACCCATTCGCAACAATCCTGTTGCGATATTCATAAGGGATGCAGTATGAAGCGAATTCTAAAAAACACTGTTGTCACACGCCGTCAATTCCTTGCCACCAGCGCCGCCGCCGCGGGGGGCGTTGTGGCGGCCCCGCTCATCATCACCAATTCCGCGCTTGGCGCGTCCGGGCGCGCGCCCGCGAGCGAGCGGATTGTGATGGGCACCATTGGCTTGGGAGGCCGCGGCCGGGATGTGATGCGGTCCTTCATGGCGGAGCGCGATGTGCAGATGGTGGCGGTGTGTGATGTATATAAAAACAAGCGCGAAGAGGCCTGCAATCAGGTGAACGAAGGTTACAAAAACAAGGATTGCCAAACCTACGGCGACATGTTGGAATTGCTGGATCGGCAGGACATAGATGCGGTTTTGATCGCCACGGGCGACAACTGGCATTCCGGGGTGTCCATCCTGGCGGCACGGGCCGGGAAGGACATGTATTGCGAAAAGCCCATGAGCGTGACCATTGCGGAGTCTCGTGCGGTGGCGGACACCATGCGGCGGCTGGGCCGCATATACCAATGCGGAACCCAACGGCGTAATGTGGCCAATTTCCGGTTTGCAGTGGAATTGGCGCGCAGCGGAAAACTGGGCCGCCTGAAAGAGCTTCATGCCGAGCAGGCCGGCATTGGCCACGAATACGACAAGGTTCTTCCCGCGGAACCGGAACCGCCGAAAGAGGAGTTTGACTGGAATCGCTGGCTGGGTCCGGCGCCATGGCGGCCCTATAACAAGGAAACACCCACGCGCGGCTTCTGGAGTTCGCATTGGGATTTTAGCGGCGGCGCAATCACGGAATGGGGAAGCCATACGGCGGATATTTGTCAATGGGCAAACAATGCGGACGATACCGGCCCCATCGAATTCTGGAAGGAAGGCAACCGGTATTTCGGGCGGTATGCGAACGGCGCTACCCTGGTTTTACGTACCGGCCTGCGCTTCGGGTCGTGCCCGGTGCGCTTCGAGGGGGATGAAGGCTGGGTCGAGACGGGCGATTCGGGAGAATTGGAAGCGCATCCGAAATCGCTGATGGGTGAAGGCCGGTTTGAAGGCGGGTATCCCGTGGGCAATCACGTGCGCGAGTTTTTGAATTGCGTCAAAACGCGGCAGCAAACCATATCGAACGCGGACGTGGCGCATCACTCGATCACGGCGTGCCATGTGGCCAACATTTGCAAACGCCTGGGCCGCCCCATCAAATGGGACCCGGCCAAAGAAGAGGTGATTGGCGACGAAGAAGCGAACCGGCTGCGCTCACGGGCCTATCGGGAGCCGTGGTATCTATAAACACCTGGAGACAAGGGGTGGCAACCCCTTGTCTTGTGAGTCAAGGAATGGCAAGGATGAAGGAATAAAGGACGAAGGACCTATGAAGTATACACAGTGGCGGTTGAGCAGGGTAATGGCCGTATTTCTGATGATCACGATGCTGGGTGGCCTCTGCGTCAAGGCATCGGCGGACGCTGCCGAAGAAGCAACGCTGATTGCGGTGTTGAAGGGCGGCGATGACTGGTTCGCGAAGGATGCGGCCTGCCGGCGGCTGCGCGTGATTGGAACCGAGCACTCCGTGCCCGCGCTCGCGGCGCTGTTGCCGGACGAGAAACTATCGCACATCGCACGCTATGCCCTTGAACCGATGCCGTTTCCCGAAGCGGGAAAGGCACTGCGCGATGCGCTTGGCCAGACCCAAGGACTGCCCAAGGCGGGTGTGGTGATTTCACTGGGCGCGCGGAGAGACGTGGACGCGGTTCCGCTGTTGATTCCCCTGTTAACGGACGCAAATACGGATGTGGCGCGCGCCGCGGCGGGTGCATTGGGCCGCATTGCGGCGCCCCAATCGGTTAAGGGATTGCTGGCGGCGCAAAATTCCGTGTCACTCAGCGTTAAACCAGCATTATATGAAGGATTGCTGGCGGCGGGACAACGCCTCGATGAAAAAGGCAAGCATCGGCGCGCGGCCAAAATTTTCAAACGGCTGCTGTCGCCGGAGCGGGCCATGAACGTCCGCATGGGGGCGTTCCGCGGACTGGCGTATGCGAAACCCGGCGCGGATCGGATCGAGGATGCTTTGGAAGGCGATGATCCGGTGCTGCGGGATATGGCCGCGCAGATTGTGGCTGAAACCTCCGGTAAAAAAGACACGAAATATTATGCAAAAGAGTTGCCGGAATTGCCGGTGGAAGGACAGGTGGCGTTGTTGCGCGGGTTGGCCGCGCGCAAGGACCCGGCGGCGCGCCCGGCGGTGGCACAAGTAACCGGCAGTCAAGACAAGGCCGTAAAACTGGCCGCTTTGAAAGCGCTCGGAACCTTGGGCGGCCCGGAAAATGTGTCTATGTTGGTGGGGTTGCTGGCCGCTGAGGATGCCGATGTGGCTGCGGCGGCCGCCCAAACCTTGGTGGACATGCAGGGCGAAGAGATCGATGCCGCTTTGGCCACCAGCTTTGCCGGGTTCATCGGGCCGGTTCGTGTCAAAGTGCTGGAACTCCTTACGAACCGGCGTGCCGGGCAAACCGTGCCGCTGGCGGTGCAAAGCCTGAATGACAAAGATGCCGCATTGCGTATCGCCGGATTACATGCGCTGCAACGCCGTGGCGGACCCAATGAAGCGCCCGGCATCATTGCCCTTCTGCTGAAAAACGGCGATCCGGCGGAACGCGCCGCCATGCAATCCGCACTGAGCGCCATTGGCGTGCGCACGGGCGAACCGATGGTCCCGGTGGTGTTGGGGGCAATGAAAGACGCTCCGGTGGAAGTGCGTGTGATGTTCCTGCAGATCATCGCGCAGATCGGCGGTGCGCAGGCCCTCGAAACGGTGTTGGCGGGATTGAATGAAACGAACGAGCCGTACCGTGCGGAAGCATTGAATTTATTGTCCACCTGGACCACGATGGATGCCGCCCCGCATCTGCGGAAACTGGCTGAAAGCGCCGATCTCAGCCAACAGGTTCTGGGACTGCGCGGGTATGTGCGATTGGCGCAGGCGGAGGCCTCCGTGGATAAAAAAGCGGCCATGCTCAACGATGCCATGGGGCTTGCGAAACGTCCCGACGAGAAAAAACTTGTGTTGTCCGCCTGGGGTGCTTTGGCCGCCCCGCAATCCCTTGCCGCGCTGCTCCCGCAACTGGATGACCCTGCGGTCAAGAGCGAAGCCGCCCTGGCCGTCATCAATGTGGCCGTACAACTCGGAAAACAGGGTCCGGAAGGTAAAACGCTCGGCATCAATGCCCTGAATGCTGTTTTGACTAAATGCAAAGACGCTTCCATTTGTGACAGCGCACAGAAAGCATTGGATACACTGCAGAAATGAAGTCAACTCGACGGCAAGACAACTATTTTGATTGTATTGCGCTCAAGCGAAGTATCCAAAAGGAAATATACGATGAAACAAAGGGTATGACACCCAGTGAACGATTGGCACATTATAAAAAACTGGCTGCCAAAAGCCCCTTTACCTCGGCTATCTCTTTAACTAAACAACGGGAATACCCAAAACGCCGTGTTGCTAAATAGATTAGATTCATACATTCCCACATGAAATGAGCTGAAAATAGATGCGCCACGGAGGAAGAGTCTTCCGGGGCGCGCGTTATCAATAGAGAGTTTGTTATGCCAATATGCGCAGCATCACTTCTTTCACGGTGATTTTCATGTTATTGAATTCATCCCCGGGGTGAATCTGGAAGCCGATTTTGCCCGTGGCGAACGAGTTTTCATGAACATCGCCGACTTGTTTTCCATTCAACGTTACCACGAGATGATCCCCCTTGGCCAAAATGGTCATGGAGTTCCAGTCATCCTTTTTTTCGAGGGATTTGTCGGTGTTCATCGAGAGGAACATCTTGCCGGGGCAATAAATAGTGCCGGAATAACATTCGGGGTTCTTATATTCCAGGATGTCCGCCTGATACGATTTTTCCGGGCTTTGATAGCGGAACCAGATGCCGCTGTTCGCGGGCCACTGTATCTTGTACGTGACGCGCACTTCGTAATCCGCATAATCCTTGTCGGTGAAAAGGTCACCGGCCGCGCCGTTCGGGCCTTGAACGCCCACGATGCACCCGTCTTCCACTTTCCATACCGCCTTGCCTTCCGGATGCCATCCGCTGAGGTCTTTCCCGTTAAACAGCGGCACCCACTCTTCTTTCTTTTTCGATTCGTCCGCACAGAAGGCGCCGGCCGTCCACAGCCCCGCGACAAGTCCCGCGCTTTGTCCCAAAAACGTCCTTCGAGCAATCATTATCTTCGCCATGATAGCTTCCTTCCGGTTAGGTTCACCCAATGGCATGAATGGATATTTATCATGCCGTGGCAACCACTATGGCAGACAATCGTGTTCAGATCAAGAGAACGGCGGGTGAGACGCTGGTATTTGTGCGTTTGTTACCGGAAGAGCAGAAACACGAGCAGTTCGATTTCGATGATGAAATGAACCATGAACGGCAGCATCACGTTCCTGCGCCGCAATGCCCATTGCGTGAGCACGAGGGAGACCGCCACCATGCCCACGGCTTCCAGCGGCGGCTTTTGGAGATGATACAGGCCTTCGGACAATGGCACCAACAACCAGCCGAATGTTGGCCATTGCACGGACACTTTTCGCAGCAGGACGTACCGGTGCAGGAATTCCCAGCCGGGCAGCCAGGAAAGGGTCCACACCATCCGCAAAACCAGCGCCCCCCACTTTTGCCCGGAGGAAAGATGGTTTAATCCCCCGTATGTCTGGCTGAGGGAAGGCACGAGTGGAATCAACAGCATCGCCGCCATGCCCAGCGCGGCCAAGGCAAGTAATAAACCGAGGTCCACTTTTTTCCAGCGCCGGAAGCCCAGCGCCCCCCAATCCATCCACCACAGCGAGAACACGAAAGGGACCAGAAACCACATCGTGAACTTGAACACATCAAACTGGCGCAGCAGAATCAGCTTAAGCCAGGAAACCGCCGCGGAGGGCACGCCGTGCTCCGTGGCGAACGCATAGACCGAACCCGGATGCCATGCGAACATGCCCCACCGGATGGGCTGTTTCGCGCCCATCGCCGCCAGGGTGTCAATGGTCAACACCGCCGCCACATAGGCCACCACGATCCCTGTGAGCAGCCAGAGGGGCAGGCGCGGCGAACGCGCGGGGCCTTCCGCCGCGGTATCGTTCCTGGGAGGTTTTTTTTCGGGCTTTTTATCCGTGGAGGAACTCATGAAGCAACCTTTCTGCCTTCCGGCGAGGCGGGAAATGGACATAGCTCCGCAATGACGCATTGGGAACATTTCGGGACCCGGGACGTGCACACGGCGCGCCCGTGGAACACCATCAGATGCGAGAACAGCGACCAACGGTCCGGCGGCCAGACTTTCATCAGGTCCTGTTCCACTTTTTTCGGGTCTTCATTGACGGTGAAGCCCATGCGGCGCGCGAGCCTCCCGCAATGGGTATCCACGACCACCCCCTGGGTTTCAAAACAGTCCCCCAGCACCACATTCGCGGTTTTCCGGCCCACGCCCGGCAATTGCAGCAGTTCCTGCATGGTGCCGGGCACCGCGCCGCCGTGTTTGTCGAGCAACCGGCGGCACAGCCCCATGATGTTTCTGGCCTTCATGCGGTAGAAGCCGCAGGAATGGATGTCCTGTTCCAACTCCTCCACCGGAACCCTCAAATAATCCGCCGGTTTGCGGTATTTCTTGAACAGGGTCTTTGTGACAATGTTTACCCGCGCATCGGTGCATTGCGCGGCCAGGATCGTGGCGATGATCAATTCAAACGGATTGCGGCGGTCCAGCGTGCAGCGCACATCGGGATACAGCGTTAACAACCGCGCATAGATTTCCTCCGCGCGCTGCCGTTGCGCCCCTATCGCTTTTGGGGTCTTTGCCATGATGCTTCTCCCGGATTTTCCGGTTATATAAACTCTGTCTTTCCGGGAACGGGCAACGGATTCATGGGGACATCGCCCCAATCCATCGCTTTGGGGGTGAGATCCAGTTTTGAGTTCAACATCTGATCCCAGGTAAGCGACTTGCCGGTATAGGCGGAGGTGCGCGCCAGGATGGCCATCAACGTGCTCGTGCACATGTACTCGTTCACAATAACCTCGCCTTTGCGAATCGCCGCGAAAAAGGCATTGTGTTCGTTCTGGTACATATTGTCTTCCCCTGTTCCCTCGTAGCGCCATTCTTTGCCGTCGTTCGTGCGGATGTAGTGTTCCTGAATGTTTGCCGTGCCATTCGTGCCGAATACCCAATCCGATACGTCGGTGCTGGTGCTTTCCCACTGGCGGCAGGAACTGAAGCAGCGCACGCCATTCTCCCACTCGAACACGCTGTTGAAATGGTCGTAGATATTGCCATATTTCGGATCGGTGCGCTGGGCGCGTCCACCGCTGGCCGTGCATTTGGCCGGGGCTGTGTCTTTCATGAGCCACATGATTTTATCGAGGCTGTGGATGTGCTGCTCGTTGATGTGGTCGCCGGAGAGCCAGTCGAAATAGAGCCAGTTCCGGATCTGATACTCCATTTCGCTCCATTTCGGGTCGCGGCCTTTATGCCAGAGTCCGCCGGTGTTGTAGGTGGTCTGCATGGACACGATGTCGCCAATCGCGCCATCCTGCAGCCGCTTAATGGTCTCGCGCTTGGCGAATTGGTAGCGGTAGCACAACCCCGAGACAAGCACGAGCTTCTTTTCCCGGGCGATGCGGCAGGATTCCATCATGGATCGCACGCCGGGCGCGTCCACCGCAACGGGCTTCTCGATAAACATGTGCCTGCCCGCGTCCACCGCGGCGCGAACGTGCAACGGGCGGCATCCGGGGGGCGTGCCGTGAACAATAACGTCGCAGGATTCAATAACGTTTTTATATCCATCAAAGCCTGCGAATTTATGTTTGTCGTCCACCCGTATGCGCGCGGCAATTTTTTCGTCGCCCTTAAGGCGGGTCAAAGCGCTGTCGATTTGGTCGGAAAAGGCGTCGGCCATGGCCACCAGTTGTACATTTGGATCGGCCAGGAGAGCTTCTCGTGCCGCACCCGTGCCGCGCCCGCCGCACCCGATCAATCCCACTCGCAATATTTTGGCCGCGTCCTGCGCTTGTGCAGAATGCAGAATGCCAAACGCCGCCATGGTGGTTGCGCCCGCCGCCGCGTTCCGCATGAATTCGCGCCGTGTGGATGTTGTTGATTCATTTTTCATCGTATGCTCTCCTTATGGGAATCCACTGATTCGTGCAATTGTTTGTTCCATACAACAACCATCATTGACAGCCTTGCGAGATTGGTTCGCTTCGCTTGCAATGACATGTAGCCCTTGGTTTTTAATTCCGGTGGTACGCTGCCTGAAGAACAGCATAATACCAATGCAGGAGATGTTTATTCCAGAGGAGCGGCCTCTTGGGTATATACCGTGAGGTTCGTGAGATCACGAGGATGATGCGGCAAGAGGGAGGCAAATAGATATCCGGTTAAAAACATCACAATGTTTCCCACCACGCCCGTGTAATAGGCGTCGAAATGGCGCAGGATCATTTCAGAGAGATTTCCCGGAAGAAGATCCATGGTGGCCAGCGATATTACGGCCGAGAAGGCCACCGTCAGGAAAATGCCCGCGAATACCGCGCGCCCGTCACCCCGCGTGGTGAAAAAGCCGAGCATGTACAGACCCAACAATCCCCCCGCAATGATGGCGGCGAATTCCGTCGAAAAGTGTTGGAGGGTTTTGGTTTCGGAAAAGGCCAGGAGATACGCCCCGCCGATCATGATGATCGAACTGACGAAGGTGACCCACTTGGCGGCAAGCACATAATGGCGATCCTCCGCATTCTTGACCATGTGCCGGTGGTAAATGTCGGTGATGGCCACCGCGCTGATGGAGTTCATCGCGGAGGACATGGAAGACATGGCGGCGGCCAGCACGGCGGCGATGACGATGCCCGAAATGCCCGGCGGGAGTTGAGTGGTCATGAAGTGCGGCAGGATGCCCTCGGCCTTTTGCGCGCCGGTGAGCATGGCGGCGGCGGCGGGGTCGGGAACTACTTTGTAAAACACATACAGGCTGGTGCCCAGAAACATGAAATAGGCCCAGGTGGGCACGCAACACCAGCAGCAAATCCACATGGCGCGGCGCGCGTCGTTCGCGGTGCGCGCGGTGCAGTATTTTTGCACGACCTCCTGGTTGCAACTGTATTCCGTGAGCCAGGTGAACAGCCCGATCAGCAGCATCATGAAAATCGTCTTTTCGGAGAATGACGGATGCCACGGCGCGGGATGCAGCCGTCCGTCGGTCAGGTCAAGATCACCGAACATGAATTTCCCGTCCGCCGCCGCCACGGAAATGACCTGGCCCAGCCCGCCCGGTAGTTTCATGAGTATCACCGCCAGAATCAGCAGCCCGCCCCCCGCAAGAATCACCGATTGAAGGAAGTCCGTCCAGATCACCGCTTCAATGCCGCCGCGTATTGTGTAGAACGCCGTAACCACACCACCCAGCAGGATGCACACGGGCACATCCCACCCCGTGAGTTCATGCATCAGCATCGCCACCAGAAATTGTATGACGCTGAGCCGGATGCATTGCGCGATGATAAACACGGTGGCCGCATAGAGCCGTGTTTTTGGGCCATACCGCCCTTCGAGGTATTGAAACGCGGAGGTGATTTTTCCACGGCGGAAAAAGGGCACAAAGAACTTGGACGCAATCAAAACGCCGATGGGGAGCATCAGGCAAATCAACAACCGGAGATAGGCGGTCTTGTACGCATCCGCCGGATACGCCACAAAGGTAATCGAACTGATGGCCGCGCCGTACATCGAAATCCCGATCAGCCATCCGGGATAGGCCCGGTTCCCCACAAAATACCCTTCCGTGGTATTGGCGCGGCGGGCAAAATACAGGCCCAGCAATGTCACTCCCGCAAAATATACCGCCAACACACCTATGTCCATGATTCTCATATGCCCCATCATTTCATCCTCCCATTGCTCGTTTCGTTCATTGCCGCCATCAACGATTACCCTTTCAAGCCCGACATGGTGATTCCCTGGATGAATGTGCGCTGCGCGAAGAAGAACAAGAGGATTACCGGCAGCGTGATCACCGTGGACATCGCCATCAGCGGGCCCCACGCACTGTCGTGCTGGCTTTGAAACTGTTGCAGCGCAATCGCCAGGGTGAATTGCCGGTCGTCTTGAAGATAAATCAGCGGATTCAGGAAATCGCCCCATTGAAATAAAAACTGAAACAAAACCGTTGTGGCCAGCGCGGGCTTGGACAACGGCAGGATGATGCGCGCGTAAATGCCGAATTCCGTGCAGCCGTCAATGCGCGCGGCCGCGCTCAAGTCTTCCGGGATGCCCCGGAAAAACTGCCGCAACAGAAAGATATAAAACGGCACCCCAAAGAAGTACGGCACCACCAGCGGCTTGAAACTGCCCACCCAGCCCAGCGCGCTGTAAACGGCGAAAAGCGGGATCAGCGTCACCTGATACGGCAGCATCATGCTCGCCAGGACAACAAAGAACAACGCGTCGCGGCCCTTCCAGGGAATCCGGGCGAATCCATAGGCCACGAGTGAAGAGGAGAGAACCGTGCCGAGCGTGGCCATAAAACATACAAAGAGGGTGTTGCGCAGATTTTGAACAAAATCCATCATCTCGAAGGCGCGCGTGTAATTGTGCCAGAACAATTTCACGCGTTCCCGGCGGGAGAATTCAGTTTCGCGCGCGGTCACTTCGCGGCCTTCCGTTAAGAGCCGGTGGACGCCATCCGTGCCGCCGCCCAAATCCACCGCGGTCTTTCCCTGATACGTAACCAGGGGGCGGCCCTGATCATCCACGGTGTCCATGCGCGGAATCCATTGAGGCGGCTGCCCCGGCGGCGGGAAAATGCGCGATTCATGCTTCAACGAGGTGGAGACCATCCACACGAACGGCAGGATGAACGCCACGGACAGCGCCGCCAGCACGCTCATGGCCAGGATTCGCGTGGAGTGTTTAGTCACCATGGTAATACACCCACCGTTTGGACGAAAGGAGCACGCCGATGGCCGCCGTCAGGATTACGATGAACAGCATCCAGGCCATGGCGGACGCATACCCCATGCGCAGGTAGTAGAACGAATTCCGGTATAGATACAGCGCATAAAACATGGTGCTGTCCACCGGCGTGCCCTTGCCGCCAGTCATCACATACACCTGCGTGAAATACTGGAAGGAATTGATCAGCCCCATCACCAGATTAAACAAAATCGTCGGCGTAAGCATCGGCAGGGTCACATTCCAAAACTTGCGGAACGGCCCCGCGCCGTCCAGTTCCGCCACTTCATACAATGCCGGGGGAACGTCCGACAACCCCGCCAGAAAAATCACTATCGCGCCGCCAATCCCCCACAGGCTCATAAGAATCAGCGCGGGCTTGGACCATGCCTCGTCCGCGATCCATCCTGGACCCTGAACTCCAAAAACCTGATACAGGGCCGAATTGATCAATCCGCTGCCGGGATTGAGCACCCACAGCCACAGCACCGACGACGCCACCAGCGGCACGATGCTTGGCAGGAAGAAAATGGTGCGGAACGCCGACATGGCGGGCACCTTCTGATTCAGCAGCACCGCGATGCCCATGCTTGCGGCCAGGCCGAGCGGAACGGAAAACGCCGTGAAATACAGGGTGTTGTACAACGCCTTCCAGAACAGCGGGTCTTCAAAAAACAACTCATGGTAATTCGCCCAGCCCGACCACACCGGCGGGCGCACCACATTGAACTCGGTAAAACTGTAATAAATGCTCATGAGGAGCGGGTAAAACTCAAACGCCAGAAAACCAAAAAGCCACGGAGAAACGAACAGCAATCCATTCCGCAGATTCCGGCGTTCCATGCGGGTCATTGCCGCACCCCCCAATCGGCGCCCGCCCCGCTCCGCGCCAGCAATCCGCGCACCCGCGCCAGTTCGCGCCGGGTTAGCGTCTCGATCCGGCGCAAGGCTTCCTCGGGGGTAATCTTGCGGAACACCAATTGCTCGCGCATGCGTTCGATCTGATCGGTCATGTATTGCGTCACCGGCATCACCGGCGGACCGTATACCGGCTTGCTCAACAACTCATCCACAAACACCCGGAACTTCGCGTTGTCCGCGAACCGCGGGTCCGCCGCGTCCTGCTTGCGCACGGGAATGTTGTGAATCTGATAGGCATAATCGCATGCGGGGGAAGGCCGCCCGTCCGTGCGCGGACTGTAAAACCACCGTAAAAACTTCTTGGCGGCCTCTGGATGCCGCGCCGTCGCCGGAATGACATCCACGATGCATCCGAGACTGTATGACGCGGGCGGCGCACCTTCCGCCCGGGGCAGGGGCGCCACGCCCCATTCCAAATTCGGCGCGTACTTCGGAATAAACGTCAACTGCCATTCCCCCTCGGAAATCATGGCCACTTTTCCGGAATAAAAGGGGTTATTCGCGCTGAAATAATCGCCCATGCCCTTGCTGAACGCCGCGATGCGCTCCGGATCCATCGCATACGGCAACTGCACCGTGGCGGCAGGATCCACCGTAAAACTCTGCTGCCAGCGAAACGAGGCAATCAATCCCGGATCCTTTGCGATATTCACCTCGCCCGTCTCGTAGTTATACCAGCGCCCGCCGAAAAAAATGCCCCACATGTGGCTCTGGTCCCACGGCGCCCAGGGCAAAAAACCCATTTGCTCGATCATGCCGTCCGCGGTGCGAATCGTCAGCTTGGCCGCGTAGTCGTTGAGTTCCTCGATCGTGCGCGGCGGGCGCTCCGGGTCCAGCCCCGCCTTGCGGAACGCCGCCTTATTCCACAGCAGGCAGTACGTGTCCGTCGTCGTGGGGATGCCCCACACATGCCCGCCGAAGGCCACCATCTCCCAGCAAAACGGGAAAAACCGGTCCTGATGCAAATCCGGCACACTCGCCACGAAATCATCCAGCGGCAAAAAAATGCCCTGCGGCGCGAGCTGTTGAAGAAACCCCGTGTCCATGGATTGCACATCCGGCGGCGCCCCGCCGGCCGTGGCGGTCAGGGTCTTTTCCATTAACGCATTGAAGCCGATGGCAACCCCCCGCACGTACACTTCGCGCTGGCCCCGGTTGAATTCATCAATGAGCGCCATGCGCGCGGCATGTTCATGCCCGGAATGCCTGTCCCAATACGTGATGATGGTCCGGCCTTCCGCCAGCGCCTGGCGTTCCAACTCCGTCACCGCCGCGCGCGGCCAAAGCGCATACCCCGCCGCCAGCAGGGCGCATAAAAACAGCCCGGAAAGTATGGTTGTACGTGCGGATGTCACCAGCGCGCTCCAATCGGATTCCAACAACGTCACGAAGCGCTATTATGGGTGACCCGGCGGGAAAGTTCAAAAAGGGAAAACGAAACCTCTATTGCACGAAGGCGGTTAAGGAGTCCTTGTCCAAGCTAAGAAACGGAGAGACGATGTTTTTGGGTGGTACTGTTGTTATTCCCGTACCCATTCTTACCCTTGCGTATTGGTCCTTCTGAGAAAAGCATATTAACCACAGACGGTTGGGCATCTATAATTTGAAGCAGGCGCAAAGACGCTTCATTCGGCACACGCAAACCTTGTTCCCAGCTTTGTATGGTTTTCGTGGATACATTGAGCGTTGCGGCAAACACCGCTTGCGACATGTGCAAATTCTTTCGTAAACTGGCGATTCGCTTGGAGTCTGTCTTTGGGGGAGGCGCTGGGAGTGTAATGGTGGCCAGCGTCAATTCACCCTTTGCATGGGCCAGACAAGCTTCTAATCCGGTCTTTATCTGTTCAAATACGTTCATAGTTGCAGCTTTTTTTGCCATGACTCATTCCTTTCCTTTTTTCTGCCGCCTCCGTAGCGTCTCTTTCGTCTGTTCCGCAATCACCTTCAATTGTTGTTTCTGGGCTGTATTGAGATCGTCCTGTTCGTTTTTTCCATATATGGCGACAAAATAGATGCATTGGGCTTCGGGAATATGCAGGTAAATCACCCTGAACCCGCCGCGCTTTCCCTTGCCGCGTTTTGGCGATTCTATTCGAACCTTTCGTATCCCTCCGCAACCTTGCATAACTTCACCTTTCGCGGGGTTTTTCTTTAGTTCATTCTGAAGATGGCGATATGTACTATCGTCCAATAGTTCTGTAACCCGCTGTGTAAAGAAAGGCGTCTCAAAAAATGTATATATCATCCTACCCCGTAGTATAACATGATATGCTTTGCATGTCTATTGGATGATTTTTATTGTGAAACCCGAAAAGACATTATTTATGGACTTATCCTGCATAAATTATTACACTGCCCTTTTGCCGCGCGCACCAGCGCGTGGGTGAAGGCTTGCACCTTTTCCGCCATATCCGGCGCTTCGCCCAATGAGGCAATCAACCGCACAATCGCGGAACCCACCACGACGCCTTCGGCCAGCCCGGCCACCTGCCGTGCCTGTTCCGGCGTGGAAATGCCAAATCCCACCGCGACGGGCTTGTCCGTATGCCGGTGAATCCGAGCCAGGGCTTCCGCCAAATCCGCCGCCAGCGAAGTCTGCTCTCCGGTTACCCCCATGCGGCTGACGTAATAAATGAAGCCGGTGCAATGCCGTGCAATCAACTCGATACGCTCATCGCTGCTGGTGGGCGCAATAAGAAACACCGTGCACAGCCCCTCTGCGTCCAGCGTCGCCTTATACTCCCCGGCCTCTTCCGGCGGCAGATCAACACACAGTACGCCATCCACCCCCGCATCCGACGCATCGCGTGCGAACGCTTCCAGCCCATAGGCCAAAATTGGATTGAAATAACTGAATAACAAAATGGGAACCTGGGTGTTCGTCCGCATTTTTTTAATCAACGCCAGAATCTTCCGTAAACTTGCTCCCTTGAGCAAGGCGCGATGCGCGGCCTCCTGAATCACGAGACCGTCCCCCACGGGATCGCTGAACGGCACCCCGAACTCGATCACATCCGCCCCCGCCGCCTCCAGCGCATACACAATCCGCTCCGTGCATTCCAGGCTCGGATCGCCCGCCGTAATGTAGGGAATAAACGCGGTTTCCCCTTTTCCCTTCAGATCGGCGAATCGTTGTTCAATCCGGTTCATCCTTTCGTCTCCTCATCCATCGTGATAAACCGGGAGGCGTGCTGCACATCCTTGTCGCCCCGGCCCGAAATATTCACTATCACGAGTTGGTCCTTGCCCAGCGTGGGAACCACTTTCACGGCATGCGCCACGGCGTGCGCACTTTCCAAGGCAGGGATGATGCCTTCCAGCCGCGCGCACAACTGAAACGCCGCCAACGCCTCCGCATCGTTTGCGTGCGTGTATTCGATGCGTCCGCTCCGGAAAAAATAGGCGTGTTCCGGGCCCACGCTCGCGTAATCCAGGCCCGCCGACACACTGTGGGTCGATCCAATCTGGCCGTTTTCATCCTGGAGCACATAGCTCATCGCGCCCTGCAACATCCCAAGCGTGCCTCCGGCGAACCGCGCGGCGTGCATTCCCGGCGCAATCTCCTTGCCGCCCGCCTCCACCCCAATCATCCGAATGGCCTCATCGCCAATAAAATCGAAAAACAGCCCGATGGCGTTACTGCCGCCGCCCACGCAGGCAATCAGCACATCCGGCAGGCGGCCTTCCGCCGCCTTGAGTTGTTGCCGGGCCTCGCGCCCGATAATGCTCTGGAAATCGCGGCATATCAGCGGGAAGGGATGCGGCCCGTGCACCGTCCCCAGGCAATAGTGGGTATGCCGCACATTTGTCACCCAGTCCCGCATCGCCTCATTGATCGCATCTTTCAACGTCTTCGATCCGGAATCCACCGGAACAACCCGCGTTCCCAGAAGCCGCATGCGGAACACATTCAACGCCTGCCGTTCCATATCCTCGGTACCCATGTAGACATCGCATTCCAACCCCAAGAGCGCGCAGGCTGTCGCCGTGGCCACCCCATGCTGCCCCGCCCCCGTTTCCGCAATCACCCGCGTCTTCCCCATGCGTTTCGCCAACAAACACTGCCCGAGTGCATTATTAATCTTATGCGCGCCGGTGTGGGCCAAATCCTCGCGCTTGAAATACACCTTCGCGCCGCCCAGATGTTCCGTGAAACGCCGCGCATAATACAGCGGCGTGGGCCGCCCCACATAGGTCCGCAGATAATCGCTCAATACCGCCTGAAATCCGGCATCCGCATGGGCTTCCGCATACGCGCGCTCCAGTTCGTCCAACGCGTACATCAACGTCTCCGGCACATATTTCCCGCCGAAAACGCCGTAGCGCCCGTGCGCATCAGGCCACGGATGTTTTTGCATTGTGGATGAATTGTCGAACTCGCTCATGGTCCTTCTTTCCTGGGGCGCTTTGCACTCCGCCCGACACGTCCACGGCATACGGACGCACCGCGCGCACCGCTTCCGCGACATTCTCCGGTGTCAGCCCGCCCGCCAGAATGATATGTTTCCCTGTTGCCACCGCCGCCTGCGCCGCCGCCCAGTCACAAAGGCATCCCGTCCCGCCGTGCGCCCCCGGCGCCGAGGCATCCAGTAAATACGCCATCGCGGGATATTTCAGCATTTCCTCGGCCGAAAAATCCGCCCCCGTACGAAATGCCTTGATGACGCGGTCCCCCAGTTGAATACAGAGTTCCGGTGATTCCTCGCCGTGCAACTGCACGCGGTCCATGAATTCCAGATAGCGTTGCAGCCGGTCCAGCGGTTCATTCATTACCACCGCCACCGTCGTCACCAGGGGCGGCAAGGCCCGCACAATATGATAAGCCTCATCCGGATCGATATACCGGCCCCGCGCTTTCGCCTCTTCCGCGAACACGAACCCGAGCGCATCCGCGCCGGCCTCGCAGGCCGCCAGCGCATCCTCCAGATTTGTTATGCCGCAGATTTTAACCTTCGTCACGGCCCAGTAATTCCATTATTTTCTCGCGGATGTTCCGGCTCGTCAACAACGACTCGCCGACCAGGATGCCGTCCACGCCGCCGTCTTCCAGCGCCTTCACATGCGCCCGGGTGTATATCCCGCTCTCGCTCACCAGTGTTACCCCGCCCGGCACTTTTGTGCGCAAGTTCAAGGTCACATTTACATCCACGCTCAGCGTGTCCAGATCGCGGTTGTTAATCCCGATAATATGCGCACCCGCCTCCTTTGCCCGCACAATTTCCTCCAGCGAATGGGTCTCCACCAGCGCCGCCATCCCCAGTTTCTTCGCTATCCGCTGGAAGTCGCGAATCTCCGTATCGCTCAATACGCGCACAATCAGCAGAATAGCATCCGCGCCCGCCGCCCGCGCCTCGTAAATCTGATAGGGGTCCACAATGAACTCTTTCCGTAAACACGGGATCCGGACGTGATTGTGCACTTCTGTCAAATCTGAAAGACTGCCTTTGAAATACTTCGCGTCCGTCAACACCGAAATCGCACGCGCTCCGGACTGCTCGTACACCGAGGCCAGTTCAACCGCGTTTACGTCCGGCATGATATCGCCCTTTGACGGGGACGCCCGTTTGATTTCCGCGATCAGGCTGATGCCGTCCTGCCGGAGCGCGCCCCGGAAATCCCGGGCAGGTTCCATGCGCTCGATGTTCTCCAGCAACAAATCCAGGGGGACTACAGACTTCCGCGACGCCACTTCCGCGCGTTTATGTTCGATAATTTCATCAAGAATCATGCGATAACCGTATTAATTGCTCCAGTGTATTCAACGCGGCGCCCGAATCCAATGATTCCACCGCGCGCCGCACTCCTTCCTCTATCGTTTCCGCCCCTTGGCCCGCCACAATCGCCAGCGCCGCATTCAACACCACCACATCCCGCCGGGGGCCTGCTTTGCCTTCGAGTACGCCCCGTAATATTGCCGCATTCGAGGCCGGGTCACCCCCCAGCAACGCCTCCTTCGGTGCGCGCACAAACCCAAACTGCTCCGGCGTGATTGCATACCGGCGCACCGTTCCATTCACACTTTCCGCCACCTGCGTCGGACCCGAAAGGGTCACTTCATCCAATCCGTCCGAACCCGCCACTACAAACGCATGACGCACCCCCAGCCGCATCAATACTTCCGCAATCGATTCCAGGCGGGAGGCATCAAAAATACCCATCACCTGGGCATCCGCCCGCGCGGGATTCGTCAGCGGCCCCAACAGATTAAACACCGTGCGGATGCCCAACTCCGAACGCACCGGGGCCACATGCTTCATGGCGCCGTGCAGCGACCGCGCGAACAAAAAACCAATCCCGGTTTCATCGATGCATCGTCCCACCCGTTCCGGCGATGCGGCAATATCCACCCCGAGCGACTCCAGCACGTCCGCGCTTCCACAAATGCTTGTGGCACTGCGGTTCCCATGCTTCGCCACCGCCACCCCCGCCCCCGCCGTCACAAACGCCGCCGTTGTCGAAATATTAAATGTTCCCGAATGATCCCCGCCCGTCCCGCACGTATCCACCAAGGGCCGGCGCCCGGTCACGATCGGCGTCGCCAGCGCCCGCATCGTTTCCGCGAATCCCGTGATCTCCTCCACCGTCTCCCCCTTCACATGGAGCGCCGCCAAAAACGCCCCCATTTGCGCATGTGTCGCCTCCCCCGACATCAGCAACCGCATCGCCGACGCCGATTCCTCCCGCGTCAAATCCTCCCGCCGCGTTACCCGGCGTATCGCATCCTGAATATTCATTGGACCATTCTCGCCAATAGGGAAACCAAAGACACAACCCTGCCTCCGGCGGCATCCCGCCGCCCACCGTCTGCCCAAAACACCCCTTGACTCTAGCAACGACCCCGAATCCCTGTCAACCGAACCCAACCCCCAACCCCCAACCCCCAAACCCCAAACCCCGATACCCGATACCCGATACCCGATACCCGATACCCGATACCCGCTCATTCACATCACTCCTTTGCCCCTTCCCGGCCTTCTGTGGCATAATACCCATTGCCTTACGATCGACTGCGCGATCCAAGGCCCTCGCGAAGACGTCGCTTTCACTGTGGGGGCGACACGGTTTCGACGGGGGTGGATGACGCGTGGGACGCGTGCCGAGGGCTCCGGTGGCCTCGTAAAAACCGGAAAAAAAGTTAACTGCGAACCAAGAATTCGCTCTTGCCGCCTAATTAGTGGCGACACGTCTTGCCCGTAACCGCCTGCTAACGGGACAAGGCGCCGACAGCGGGCCTCAATCCGGAGGAAGGGCGATGTCTCCGGGGCGAGTACGAAAGACCGCCTAGCGACGTTGGAAAGTATGCCTGATGCGTTCCAACCGGGCGAATCCTAAACGAAAGGCTACGCACGTAGTGGACCACGTTGAGGCACTTCCGGACGCGGGTTCGACTCCCGCCGCCTCCACCATTCTTCTCTTCGCAACTGCGCTCCTTCGGAGATGATCTCCGCAGGAGCGTTTCGCGTTTTCGGCCAATATTCGCGGGCTTTCGCGCGTTCGACGCCCCTACCAAAACCGGACTTGCACCCGCACATCTTCGCCTGATTCGGGCACATTATCTCCCTGTTTTCTCTAATCTCTCCAATAATTCTGGACTGAGTCCGGAATTGCCGTTTGGCGTAATCCCTTGTATTTCAACCAGATACAAACGTGACATTTTTCGTAGGTTGCGAACGGGATACAATCGGTGTCGCCGGAAACAGGGACGAAAAGCAAGTTCACGAACCCACGTCCGGTTTTGAATACGCCTCACCCCCGTAAACAAAGGCTAAACGCATTCCGGCGAGAAGCGTTCTTGAGAGAGGCTTCCTGGGGTGGAAGGGCTTCTTAAGCAGGCTTCCTTTTGGGGTGTATTTCCTGCTCAAAAAAAGCCTCCGGGCGAACCGGGCAAGACAGCAAAAAGCCGGAAGCTCAGGGGGCGCTTCCGGCATGAATATCGAAGATGATTAGACTGGCGATTACGTGAACCCGAGGGCTTGGCGCTGCTCGTCCCAGTCGTATGACAGAACCTTGACAAGCTTCATGTACGACAAGCCATCGGGTTCCCGGCCGTCCAGGATGGCTTGGGTGATGTCCGGGGCGAGCGTGGCCAGCCGCAGAACCCGCGCGACATAAGACGGGTCTTTCTTCACCGCCGCGGCAAGCTGTCCGGTCGATTTGAAATGTCCGTTGTCGAGCAGCCGGGTCCAGGCGTGTGCGCGGGCCAGGATGGAAACCAGCCGTTCCTGATTGGCGGGGCGATCATCCGTGGAGGCGCCATCCAGCCCCTCCGGTGCAATGATAAGCCTGCGTCCGCCGCGCCTCCGCACAAGCATGGGCACATGAATCAGCAAGCCACCGTCCTCGGTTGGCCTGATAGTGACTTGTCCTTCGGTCATGATAGTTCTCCGCGCCGCCGCGCTTCGTCGGCGTAGGCAGTCAGGTCGGAGACAAGACCCGCGACACCGACGGCCTTCAGTTTCAGGTCTATCCCGTCCAACCACACGGTGATGCGCTCGACCAACATGTGGACAAGGCGGTATTTTTCCGCGGGGAAGAGCACCTCCCAAAGTTCCTCGAGCGTGCCAAAGGCTTTCGCGACATCGTGTTCGGTGATGCGCTCCATGCCCAGCCCGCCAAGTTCCCGCTCGACCTGGTCCAGCCGTCCACCAATGGATGAGGCCTTTTCGTTGAGGGTCATTATTTGACCTGGATCGCCTCCCGCCCTCACAAACTCGACCGCCTTGTTCTGGATGGCGGCGAGTTCTTCCCTGAGCCGGGCGCGTTCATCATTCAGCCGTTCGCGATCCGCGTCCTCCTGACTTCGCGCGGCCATGAACGTCTTCGCGACCAGCGTCGGCGTGCGAAACACCGCCCCGATCTGTTCAACCACGACCTTCTCGATTTCTCCCTTGGGAACGCGGCTTACCGGGCAAGAGCCAGCGCCGCGTTTATGGGCGGCTTGGCAGAGGTAATAATGCACTTCCCGTCCCTGTCCCTTTGTGTAGCTTGGACTCATGGCCCTGTCGCAATGCCCGCACCGGATCAAGCCTCGCAGCGGCGAGTCCGTGGTTATCCTTCGCGAGTGACATCTGGTACGATGGTTGTTGTCGAGCAACGCGCGGGTTCGATCCCAAAGCTCCTTGTCGATGATAGCCTCGTGTTCACCCTGATAGACGTTGCCGTTGTGATTGACCTCTCCCGTGTAAACCTGATTCCAGATCACCCGGCGAATCGCCCCGATATCCCAGGCATGGCCTTCCCGGTTCTTTCCCTTCTTCGTTTTCCATGCCTTGGTGGCCACGCCATCAGTGTTCAGTTCACGCACGACCTGAATCGTGGAGCCCGTCTGATAGAAGCGTTGGAAGATACGACGCACGATGGCCGCTTCCGCCTCATTGACCACGAGCCGTTTGTTCGCGCGGTCCACGTCGTATCCGAGGGGTGGCGGACCCCCGCACCATTTTCCGTGCCGCTTGGCGGCGGCGACCTTGTCCCGGATACGCTCGCCCGCGATTTCCCGTTCATACTGTGCGAAGGACATCAGGATGCCCAGCATGAGCCGTCCAGAGGAATCGGTGGTATTGAATTGCTCGGTGACCGAGACGAAGCTGACGCCTCGTTCCTCGAAGAGTTCGACCATGCGGAAGAAATCCAGCAGCGAGCGGGACAGCCGGTCAATCTTGTAGACGACAATGGTGTTTACTTCGCCCGCGTCGATATCCTTGAGGAGCCGTTTCAGGGCCGGGCGCTCCATCGTTCCGCCGGAGAAACCGCCGTCATCATATTGGCCAGGTGCCTTTACCCAGCCACGAGCGGCCTGGCTGCGGATAAATGCCTCGCACGCTTCTCGTTGGGCATCCAGTGAATTGAAATCCTGTTCCAGACCATCTTCATGGCTCTTGCGGGTGTATACGGCGCAGCGGAGCACGGTCTGTTCATTTCGCAGACTATGACCTGTCTCACGCATTCCGGGACTTCCTCTTACAGCTTCTGATGCGAGGTAAACCAAAGAAGTCCCGGCCGCTTCGCTTCATTCCCGTGATGGTTTCCGATACTGCGGTGAGCGAGCGGTACACCGTTCCCTTGTAAAGGAATCCGCCCTCGACCACGGCCACCTCGTATTCGATTCCACGCCAGCGGCGCCTGAGACGGGTTCCGGGGACCAGTTGCGTGGTTACGCTCTTCTTCTCCGGCTTCCTGGCGATACTCGCCAACACATCCGTTTGCCCGAGTTCCGCAAGACGCTGATTCGCGCGTTCGTTCAGACCGCCGTAGTACATCTCCTGGATGCGATAGGCCAGTCTTCGCACAAGGTGCTGGCGGTTGTATGCGGGCGGCTCGGTGCCATTCAGTTCCCGCCATTTCTCACGCAACTCCGGGGTCTTCATTTTGGCCAGTGCGGCCAACTGCCGCAGGACCGTTCCCCGCAGACGCGCGTTCCCGTTCGTCTCCGTACCGGCTGCTATCTCCTTGTTTCTCGCGCTCATTGAACCTCCTTCAACGTTGTTTCCGGTGGTCATGAACGCTTCGTTCGGAGGTCGAAATCAAGTCCATTTTTGGAGAACGTTTATCTCTTTTTCTGGTATCCGACAGGTTTCTCTTAGCTCGAAGGCGCAGTACCCCAGCCGCCAGAATCGAGGCAACGACATTGAGCCCTTGCGGTTCATGCGGCTCCTCGGAATGCTTTGGTTGCAGACGTTCGGGCATTGGTCTCCTGGTCCTGATGTCGGTTGTTCCACGGGTAGTCGCGATATCGACCCCCAAGGGTTATCTACCGGCGAGAACAAGAAACTGACGGAGTTTACGCAAACGGACGCCGGGGCTTGACAACATGCGCTTCAGTGTGTTTATATATTCCTCAACACCCAGGATGAGACACCCAAATGTCTCGGGGTTGTTTGGCCCGACGGATGACAGGAAGCGAGTGGACATGACGGGAAACATTGAGTTTGGAAAACGCATCCAGGAACTGCGGAAAAGGAAGATGGAGACCGATCCATCTTTCTCGCTCCGCCAGTTTGCGGCCAAGGTGGGCATCAGCCCCACGTTCGTGAGCAAAATCGAGAATGGCGAGTTCGACCCTCCCAGTGCGGAGAACATAAAGAAGATGGCCGCGCTTCTGGAATGTAATGCCGATGAACTGCTCGCTCTGGCCGGCAAGGTCGATCCGGATATCGCCGAGATCATCCGGAAGAAACCCAAAGCCCTCGCCGACTTTCTTCGCGTCGCTCATGGCCGAAGCGAAGAAGAGATCCGCAAGATGACGGCTCGCATGGTGAATCCGGAGGAGAAGGGAGATGCAGAAAAGCAGTGAGCCGTCTTCATTCCGTCAAGTACATGCCCAAGCAGCATATCGAGAGAGCGGCCGACGCGCTGATTCACTCATATGCGCGCCAGTACGGTCTCCCGGACGATGCGCCGGTACCGGTGGATGCCATTCTTGAGTGTTCACTGGGGCTGACGCTCGAGATCGGCGATCTGGCCAATCGGCTTGGTTTGAATGATGTGCTCGGCGCTACGTGGATCGAGTCACGGACCGTCATGATCGACCAGACCTTGGAACCGACTGACAACCCTTCCAAGGAAGGTCGTTTCAATTTCACGCTCTCACATGAGGTTGGCCACTGGGAACTCCATCGTTTTCAGATCTGCGATCCTCCCGACCAGCCATCGTTGTTCGATTTTCAGACCGAGCCGTCCATCGTCTGCCGGTCCAGCCAGTCCAGGGAACCGATGGAATGGCAGGCCGATTGTTTCGCGGGGTACCTGCTCATGCCCGAGGATCGCGTCTTCAAGGCTTGGGCACAGGTCTACGGATCATCCGGACAATACGTTGCTTTCGAGGAGATCGAGCAAGTGAAGGCACGGTGGGGTGAAAAGCGTCCGACGGTCAAGGTCGCACGGGAGATGGCAAGACGGTTCAACGTGTCCGGCCAAGCGATGCAGATTCGCCTGGAGGATCTGAAGCTCGTTCTGCCCGAGAAACCGGAGCCGGATTTGTTTTCGGGAGGCTGGGAATGATCCCTGTTCTCTCTTTTTTTTGGCTTGAGTGTTTAGTGTTTATTTCACTCTATCAGCCGTGAGTGCGGCTGCCACAACATGAAAGGAGATTCTGCTGATGCGGAACGCGTTCAATGAGAGCATGCGCAAAGTCGGCGCCCCACTCGCGGAGTTCTGGGAAAACGACTTGGAACTTGGTCTGGAGGATATTCTTCGGCGACTGAGCAATGATGGACACCTGTCCGAGTGGGCCGGAAGTCTGAATGGGCGATGCGCGGCGATTCTCTGCCGGAACCTTGGTCTCGCGGCAGAAGACACCATACACACGCGGCGCGCGGCGATACAGGCGTGCAACGGAACCTTGACCCCCTATCATTTGGTTGCCTGCTTTGCCAACCGTCAGTCCAGCATCGCCGTTGCCGAACTGGCTCAGCGGCGTCTTCCCAAAGAGGTCGTCGAGCAGTGCCGGGTGAACGATGAGAAATTTGACGTGCCCGCTCTTCTGTTCGCGCTCTACCGGGAAAACCCGATGCTGCTGCGTGACGTATTTCACCTGAGCAAGATACACCGCAAGGGCTTCGCCCGGATGGAAATGAGTACCCAGGCGCGAAAACCCGCCGACCGAACCTTTGAAGACTACCTGCGTTCGGACGATGTCCGTGGAGCGTTGCGCCAAGCGGACAGTTCTCTTGCCGACGGACATACGAGCGAGTTTCGGGACGTAATCGAACTGAACGGCAGACTCCTTGTCTTCGTTCGCCGCGCCGAGCGCCCCGAGCATATCGTCCACGAAAACAAGATCATCCACGGGCACCGTCCCGAATGGATCATTCTGGATTTCGAGGATGGCGCCAAACGTGTCAACATCGCTTCACGCAGCATCGCCGAGTCCCTGGAACTCGCCAATCAACTGGCGTCCGGATATTTTGGCAAGGAGGTCTCCTACGCCAATGAATCCGAAGTGACATATGCCAAGCAACTGGAACGCCTGCTGGCTTGCCTGAAGGACGGCCAGGACGAAAAGATGACATTCGTGGAACTGATCTTCACAAATTCGCCCCTCGATGGTTCGCCAAAACTGAAGATCTCCGACCAGAAGGCCATCGGCCCGGCCATCGCGCACTTCGAGTCGGTGATAGGCGGCCTCCTGGAGCACTTGAGCAATATCGAGAGCATCAAAGTCTGCTTCGCCAAGAAACGCGTGAGCGTCATCTTCGAGCGGGATGAGGAACATGAGGATGACGAGTTTGTCGTCCGCTATTCCGACAACCGTTTGAACGTATTCGAACGCCAGGAATTCGAAAACCACATGAGGAAAACCTATGGCATCCCCATCCTCTCGACGGAAAAACGTTTCAAGAAGCAGTCCTGAACTTCTCGACAGACTTCTGGCCGACGGTGCGCGAGCCGTTCCATCCACTGAGCTTCGGCAAGCGGCGGCGCCGCTGGAGAAGCTGGGAATCCTGGCGCTGGAGGAACGGCAATATGTCCGCTGCGCCAACGCCGAGGATATTGAGGACTTCCGCTTCGTCAAGAACCGCAATTGCCGCGGACACATCTATATCGAAGAAGGGTTCGACCCCTATGGCGAGGACTACAAGTGTCCGGATTGCGACCGGCGCATTCTGCCCGGCAAGAAGAAACGGTATGATGAACTACGGGCTCATATCGTGCCGGATGGAGTCAAGGCCTATGTCGAATCCGCGCTTGAGCGGACGGGGCTTCCCTGGAAGGAGAAGGCGCCGTGGGTCTACTGCATCGAAATTGGCGGTGAAGACATCTGGCTGTGCGTCGTCGATTTCTGCGAGTCGTGTCAACACATGACGCGCGAATGGGCGGTTGCGAACAAAAACAAGGCACTGTGGCTTGTCGTCAATCCGCGAGGCAAGGCGGAACGTTTTCTCAAGGAAGACTGGATACCGGTTGTTGCGCTCGCCGAACTCCTGAGCGGAAAAGCCGAGATCAAGTCGCTCCTTCATGCCAGGGCCACATCTCCACCACCAAGCAATCTCGGTAATTCATCGTTGCCGATCTACACAAAGTGCAGACGGCATCCGGCTTCATTCGAATTGGTGATGCCCCCGAATCCCGACCGGTTATTTGTGGTGCAAATGGGTGATCGGGAGGTGTTCGTGAATGGCTTCCGGGTGGTCGCCAGGCAATCGAGCACGGCATTCGATATCTTCAATGTGTTGTACAAGCGGTTCCTGGCCAAGTTCTCGGACCAGACCGACGGCGAGGATTCGAGCGCCGTTCCCATGAAGGAGCTGTATTCCCATCTCTATGATGACACAGGCGAAGACGTCGCCTCGGATGAGTCGTTGAGCAAGGCGATTGGCCGTATTCGAAAGAACATCGAGACAGCGATCAAGAGAAACACGGGTATGCCCATCGATGAATGCGACGTCATCGAGACCGTTCGATGGAAAGGTAAGGGCGATGGTGAATATGGCTATCGTTTGAACCCGGTTTCGGTCGCCATCCGCCCCCCGATACAACCCGAAACCGAGACATGACCGGTCAAATTTAGACCTGTCCGGTCGGAAGCAATGTGCCGGAGAAGAGTCCCGATAATGCGGACTTTTCTCCGGTTTTGTTTTTGAGACCCGTCCGGTCGAATCCAGACCTGCCCTGCAGGTGGGTACCGTTTTGCCCGCATCATTTCACCCGTAACACGGCGAAATGGCGCCAGCAAAACCAAACATCTGGAGGTAAGACATGACGGTTCAATCGACAATGAAGAATCCCACCAAGCGGGAACTAACCCGCGCGCGCCGAAGCCTGCTCGATCAGATGCAGGCTCTCAACTTCGGCCGCATCCGGAACATCCAGGTCATCGGCGGAGAGCCCCGTTTCACGCCCATGACGAAGATCGAGCGGCAGATCCGTTTCGGCGGGGACAATCAGCCCCGGCCCGAAGCCGCACTGGAGGATTTCGCCCTCAAGGACAAGGTCGTCGAACTCTTCGACGCCATTGAGCGGCTGG
>CAYYRW010000017.1:0-88773 GCA_964474205.1 uncultured Nitrospirales bacterium
CTACCTTAAACTGCTACTCTACCCACAGATCCTCGCGAAGACCCATTTTTTAGAAGTATCTTGCGCGGAGCCGCGAAAGAGCAGTATCGCATGGGTTTGTACCGATAGGAAGTATTGCATGCCGGCAAAGCTATTTATGTGAAGCATAAGTGCAATTTCTTTGTACAAATACAAGAAACTGACCGGTAGTAGTACGGATTGGGCGGATTTGTCCGGATTTTTAATGATTTTTTTGCAGGAAGTTGCTTTAGTTCTTTGCCTGATGCAACGTATGGAGGTGCGGGGTAATTTCTTCAAAAATGCCGGAAGAGGCATTTGTCTGTGGAAGATGACGGATGGCAAGTGCCTGTGATACATTCTATGGTGTATTCCAGGATATGTTTAGTATGCGCAGAGACCATGTATTCATCGTATTCATCCTTGCCGTGACGGCGGTTGCCGCAACACAAGGCCAGTCCTCGTTGGAGGAAATCAAGACGAACGCGGTTGAGGCTTGGGGAAAGACGAACTCGATGAAAGCCAAGGTGTCCTCCTGGAGCAGGGTGCGGATCGGGGATAGTTCTCAGGAAATGCGCGCTTCCGGGGAAACCACGTTCTTAAGGGAAGACGGCCGCGAAAAATACCGGCAACAAATACGGCTGGAGGATTCCAAATTCTCCACCCCTCCTTCCGTGTTCACCTTGTATGATGGGGATAAGCTCTATGAATGGGTGTTCCCCTCGGGATACACCCAGTTTCGCAAAGAGATGGAATGCGACCTGGCAAAAGGCCATTTCTGGCCGGGCGGCGCGTTGTTATTCCGCCTGCTGGACGAACAATTCGCGCTGAAGGTCAAGACCGGTTCCGCATGGCAGGGACGTCCGGTTCACGTGCTGGAAGGTGTTCCAAAACAACCCCAGCCTTCAGCGGTTTGGAAGAAGGCAGTGTTCATGATTGATCAGGCGCTGGGTGTATTGGTCAAGGTGGACCTTTGCGATGGGAACGGCGTTCCCGTGTCGGTGATGGAATTGTTGGAACTTCAGATCAACCCGGAACTGGACAAGAACCAGTTTGAATCCCCCGCCCCGGCCAAAACGCCGCCGCCCAAGACTTGATCTTTTCCGCCTGCCCCATGTCATACTGCCTCCCATGCGTTCACGAGGCCGGATACGTTTTTTTTTATCGTTGTTCTATCTGGGCGGGTTGTTTCTCGCCGCCGGGTATGTGTATCAGCGCCTTCAATGGTTTGAGGGGCAAATCGTTGTCGAGAAAGGGAAAACGGAGCATGTCGCCGTGCGCGAATCCCGGACGGAGGCCGGGTTTTCCGCGGAAGAGCGCAATTTCCCGTTGGAACTAATCGCGTTTGACAATCCCTCCGCCGCACGGCCCTGTTTTGACGAAAAATCCGTTTATGACGCCGTTGCGTTGCCTTTTCATCTGCGTTTGGACGATGTGGTGGTGCTGGAGGAGCGTCCGGCGAAAGAAGTATTGGAAGTGATGCAGGCGGGCCGGAAAACCGAGTATCCCGTGGCCTCGGGAACACAATTCCCGCTGGGGAAGGATTCGGGAATCCTGCTGGGGATACAGCGATGGACCGGGCTTGTCGGCCACCCTTCGGGGCAACCCATGGCGTCGGTTTCCTGGCATCGTCCGGGCGAGGATTGGGGCGAACCGCTGTTTCTGGCGCGTGGTGCCTGGCGCATGACCGCCGCCGCCATGGCGCTTTATATGGACTGGTTCGAGAATGAAGCGTTGGCGCGGGAGGCGTTGCCCAAGGCGCTGCCGGGGCTACAGTCGGCGCGCTGGGGCGTGGTGGAAGGCCGAAACACCCACTGGTTCAACACGTTTTCGCCCGGGGCGGGCATGACCTTGACGGACGGCACGGAAGTTGCCTTGGTGCGGTATGACGAACGGCATGCCGCGCCGGAGGGGGAGAAACCGGCCCTGCTCTTGGCGATTAAAAAAGACGGCCGTGTGGAAGAGGGGTGGGTGTATGCGAATGACTCGAGCCGGGATGGTTCGATCCGCTTTGATTATCCGGGCCGTTGCGAGACGGTGCTGATAGTGCATGGGTGGCAGGAGGGCATGGTCTGGGCAAGCGCCTTTTTCCAGGGGAGGCTGTGTGCCACCGTTAAAATGAGCGAAGGCCGACCATGGACGCCACCCTCTGGCTTTCCGTATGAACTTCGGCTCAATCAGGCGCTACGTCAGGCCTTGCCCGCAGGCGATGACACCACCCCGGTTCATGCCCTGTCCCTTCAATTGCCCACGGGGATCATCCATTTGCGGGAAGGCGGCACCCACGTATTTCAGGCATTTCGCCTTCATTATCGCAAACAGCCCCAGGCGCCGGGGGTGCGGTATGTAATGAGCGTTATGGAATCAGGGAAATCCCATTCATACACGCTGAGTCCGGGGGGAAGTTTCCGGCATGGGTTTTGGCGGTTCCGGCACGTGCCGGACAATCCGCGCGCCGTGGAAGTGGCGCGGTTAACGGCGGAACGCACCCTGGGCGGTTTCCCGCAGGCATTGGGCGCGGGAATGCTGATGATCGGTTCGTTGGGCTGGGCCGTGCTTCGGTATATACGTCCGGGGGAAAAACCGGATTAAAGATCGTCCACGTTGAGCATTTCTTCGTAGAACTCGCTGAACGTGCGCCCGTGCATGCCTTTCATGAAAGCCATGGCGGCCCGGGGGTGCTTGTTCAAAATGCCGGTGATGGCGTAGGGGATTTCATAGCCCCAGTGCAGCTTCTCTTTAAGATCGATAAAATACTTCTCAATGAGAGCAAGCACGGGCCGGACATCGAATTTCGGGTTCTTCAGGAATCCCAACAACAGTTCAAGGGGGCAATTGCCCGCGGCGCGTCCGATGCCATAGATGCTGGCATCCAGGTAATTCATGCCCTTGATAATGGCCTCGATGGTATTGGCGAAGGCGAGTTGCTGGTTGTTATGGCAGTGGATGCCAATCTCTTTTCCGGGCAGCAGGTTCTTGTACTTCTGGGCGAGGTAGTGAATCTGTTCGGAATAGAAATAGCCGAAGCTGTCCACAATATACACCATCTCGAAGTTGGTTTGGGCGAGTTGCCCGAGGGCTTCGTCAAGGTCCGGTTCCAGGGCATGGGATACCGCCATGATGTTCACACTTACTTCATAGCCCAGCGATTTCACATGGTTGCCGAGGTGAATGGCCTTGTCAATGTCCGGCACGTAACAGGCCACCCGCACCAGTTTCACGAGCGAATCCTTGGCCGGCAGAAAGGCGTTGTAGTCGGTCCGGTCCACGTCGCACATGATGGAGATTTTGGTGTCGCACTCGTAGGCGACCTCGCGAAGGTCTTCTTCATCGCAAAAACGCCACGGACCGTTGTCTTTGGTGGAGAATTGCTTCTTATCCGCGCGGTAGCCCAGCTCCACGTAGTCCACGCCGGCTTTGACGAGGCCGTCAAACAAATCCTTCACCAGCGCTTTGTCAAAGCGCCAGTCGTTCATCAACCCGCCGTCGCGAATGGTGCAATCCAACACTTTTATTTGTGGTCTGTACATGGCTCATCTACTCCAGGGTGCTGCGGGACGGGGCATCCGTCCGGCGCGAAGGACATAGCGTACCTCTTAACCATGAAAACTGTCAAATTCTCTGAGAGGTGTGTTGTGTGGTTGGTCTCTTAGCGGAACAGAAAGCGCTTCAAGAGGTCCGGGAGACGGCGATTTAAGCCGGGTTGTGCGACCATGCTGTTTTTGCCGGAGTAATTCCGTAATACGTCTCACTTGAAATCCCAAAAAAAGAAAAAAGGCAACCAGGAAAATGTCCCGGTTACCATGAAAATAATAGGTTTTGAAAATTTTATATCAACTCAATCCCGGACAATATCCATCTTCGCTCCCGGTGCAGGCATGATAGCCGCCGGAGTTGAAGAACTGAATCAAGCGCAGGAGTTCGCTCAAGTTAATAAACCAGTCCTGAGGGTTGTAGTCGCTCTGGTGCGCCGTACAGGAGGTGTCTCCCGGTCCGGGTGCGAATCCGTCCTCGGTGCCCGTCTGACAATGGTGCCCGCCCGAATTGAAGAATTGGATGACCCGCAACATCTCGGAGAGACTGATGATGTGGTCGCCGTTCTGGTCGGCGTTGTGTGTCATACGCTCAAAGTATGCGACGGCATGGGTATCTCCGGCGATTGTCCAGTCAAGCGTTTTTTCATCGTAGGGTTGCCCGTTGATGATCCACTGAACGAATCCCCAGCCGCTGTCCGGGGATGCTTCAAGGGTGACTTGGTCATCGTGCTGCATGAGATAGGATCCCGGCGAAGGCGCGGTGGTTCCTGATCCGTTCACTTCGATCAGCAACGTGTAATGGCTCACGTTGAAGGTTTCACTGGGACCGGCACTCTCAGCGAGGTTGCCTGCTTCATCACGTGCCGTACCCGGTCCGATGGAAATGCCAATGGTTCCGTAGCCGCTCGGACTGGACAGTGTCACCAAACGGTTGTTGACACCGGCCTCGGACACGTGAGCGATAGATACTGCATCGCCGGTCGCCTCAACTGTTATATCCGTTTCAGCAAGGGTAATTTCGGAAGCGCCCTGGTAGGTTACCGTGTAGGTGATGGGCTGACCGCTGCTGGAGGGAGAAGAAGGCTCGGAGATTGTGATAGTGGGCGGCGTATTATCTGTCGTGAAGGCGGTGCCTTCCGCACCCATGGCATTATTTCCCGCCAGATCGCGTGCAGTTGCTGGCGCAAGGATTGGCTTGAGTGTCCCATCCCCGGTGATATCTGATATACGTATCGTACGCATGCTGGTTCCATCGCCTGAAATGGCAACGGTTCCTGTCACCGCACCTGCAGGCGTGGATTCCAGGGTCACGTCCTCTGGGGCCAACGAAATCATTTGCGCACCCACGTAATTTGCCTGGTATTCGACAGGGCCACTATTGGTCAGCGGCGGAGAGGGTGGCCCAAGAGTTACCTGAGGAGGGATATTATCCACCGTGAATGTTTCACTATTTGCAGCGTGGGCTTGGTTTCCAACGAGATCGTAGGCGGAGCCTGAGGGGATGCTGATCCTCAGCACACCGTTTCCGGAAAGAGCATCGACCGTAATGGTGCGTTCGGCGGTTCCCGTCACGTTGAGGAAAATGGTTCCTGTGGCATTCCCCTCCACGGTTTGCAGGCTTATATTTTCCGCTGCAAGAGTTATTTCGTCCGCGCCGGTGTAGGTGACGGTGCATATCACAGGACCGGTGCTGGTAAGCGACGGGAAGGGTGCACTCATGGTGATCTCGGGCGCCGTGTTGTCCACGGTGAAGGCTATACTAGGGCCAATGGCAGGAGCCGTGCCACCACTTTCGTAATCCGCCGAACCCGCCGCGATACTGATGCTTAGTGATCCATCTCCCATAATGTCGCTGACGACCACCTGCTTCACTGTTGGCTCCTCTGTATCCCCCACACTCACGAATCCGTTTGCCGTGCCGGATTTATTGAGCGATACCAAGGCCGGATTGAGGTTGATCGTGACAGCCCCCGGATAACTGACCGTGTAAAATACAAGGCCGGTGTTGGTCAGCATCGGAGAGGGCGGGCTCAGAAGAACAATGCCACCGCCTGCCACAACCATGCTGTCTGCCTGGGCGGACAAATTACCATGGACGTCTTTCCCGCGGATGTGAAAATAATGAATCCCGTCGGAAACTCCAAACTCGTTCCAGACCATGTTTTCCGTACTGTGCGGGGCGCTTTCGGCGGTGAGTTGAGTGGCAGGATCTTGATCGAAAGCAAGATAGTATTTGGGTGTGCCCGCTGCAAAATCATCCGGATCGGTCCATGTAAAGCCTATGGTGCTGCCATTGGACTCTTGTGTAATGGTCACCTGTGGGGCCATTGCTTCCCTCACATGCACTGCGAAATGCACCGGTGTTGTCAGCGCCCCACATAGATCCGTTGCGCACAAGTGCAAATAATGCACTCCTATGGACACATTCATCATGGTAAGCGTTGTGATGTCCGTACTTGTACTGAATTTCGAGGGAGGCGTGTCCGGGACTTGGTCCCAGACATAGTAATAAGGTGCGCCTGATCCTGAATAAGGGGTCCAGGTCAAATTCACATCTCGTGCTGCATAATTGGTCTGAATGTCGGGATGAGTGCTTGAGGCAATTACAGGCGCCGGGGTGGCGCCCACCATCACCTTGCGCTTCGCCACCGATGACTTGAAACCCCATGTATCTTCACTTTGGATGATAAACCAATAAACACCTGGAACTACACAGTCAAAAGTGATGCTGGTATTCGTGGTTTGCATGGCAGGCGTAACGCTCTCGTTTGTGCCCCATGCATACCAGTATTTTACTATGTCCGGCACTCCGCCTGAATTCCATTGGAATGTTACCGCGACCTCAGGCCCAGGTATGTTTGGATTAGGATGAGTCGGAGACGTGATGGTGGGCGGTGCATCCGTCACCATGAATTTATAATGTGCTGGCGGGCTCAAGTGGCCGGCAGCGTCTATAGCCGAAACGTGAAACCAGTGGGTGCCTGGTGGGCATTCGCTTCCCGGAATTGTGATGTCAGTACTTTCGGAAAATTGGTCACTTTCATCAGGCACCGAAGAATCATTGGCATCATGTAGGTAATAACAGCCCAAAATCTGGCCATATGGCAACCGCCATGTACATGACCAAACATCATTTAAATTGCTGTAGTAACCAACGTTGCCACCTAATATCCAGATTGTGTTCTGAAACACCAATGCTTCATGATAACATCGGGCTGACCAAACCGCGTTTATCGTCTCCTGCACCCATGTCTTGCCGTCTGAACTTGACCAGATGTCTTTTAGACGTCCCCAACCTATCCCACCGCCCATGAGCCAAAGCTTGTTCTGAAATACTACGACCCGATGTCCATCACGCTCAGACCACGGTGCATTCGCTGTTTCCTGGATCCATGAGTTGCCGTCAGAGCTTGACCAAATATCATTGTATGGCCCGCCGTAAAACCATCCCCCCAGGACCCACAGTTTATCATGAAACACCACCGTCTGATGACTAGATCGGCTGGACCACGCGCTATTACTTGTTTCTTGGGTCCAGTTTCTGCCATCAGGACTACTCCAAACATCGTTATAATAAGTGTCTCCAGAACCTCCCAAGACCCAAAGCTTGTTCTTGAAGACCACGGCTTGATGTTCACCTCTCGGTGACCAACCCGCGTTTTCCGTTTCCAGTGTCCATCTCATGCCATCTGGGCTCGACCAAACATCATTTAGTTCATATCCCCCCAAGACCCAAAGCTTGTCTTGGAAAACCACCGCCGCATGGCCCCCGCGCTTCGACCAATCTGCGTTTTCCACTTCTTGTGTCCATGATTTTCCATCCTGGCTCGACCATATATCGTTGTAATTGGAGTAGCCGTCGCCGCCGCCCAGGATCCAGATTTTGTTTTGGAAGACCTGGGCCTTTAAACCATATCTTGCCGACCAGTCTGCGTTCGTAGTCTGCTCAGACCAAACGGCCGGTTCTATGGCCGGGCTAACCGCCGCATTGAAGGTTTTGTTTAATGAGGGTATTTCAGAATCTGGGTGGCTTGTACTCGATACGAAGAATCCGTCAAGGTATACATTAATCTTCAAGTTGCGTTGAGAGCCGGCGATGATTAGGGTGTCTGTACCAACGGCGGCGATGTGAAAATACCAGGAGCCGGATGCAGATGCGGTGAATTCGACAGTCTCTGGAGTTGCTGTAGGGCGAAAGGTGGCACTGGTATCGACCACGGTGTTTTCACTCTGGTCCATTGTCCATAGATAGCCGTTTAGTGCCGTTCCGGCCATGTAATTCGGGTATTCGATTATGACATCCGGGCTAAAATACCATTTTGTGGCATACGGATGACTGGGAGAGAACAGCGGCAGGCGGGTCTCGAACCAATCAGGGGTCCCATTGCCATCACCATCTTCAAAGCCATCCGGCACGTCGTCATAATTTAGATCCTGATAAGCATCGGGAATGCCATTATCATCGGTATCTGTGAAAGCATCCGGGGCTCCATCACCATCAAAGTCCTGCAGGATATCATTGGTTCCGTTCTGGTCCAGATCAAAGATGTCAAAAGGGAGGCCTCCTCCTCCCAAGCTGTTTACGCACGTATCCACGGTGAAAAGGTTAGATTCAGGACTGCTTGAAGCGTCTGCATCCGGACATGACCTGATATAAATTTTAGCTTCTGGGATTTGCATATCGGGCAAATCGTTAAAGATATCCCACAACGTCATTAAGCCGAACCCCGGTTGCACCGGTGTGCCGGTGGGGGGGTATACCCGACTTGGATTTGGAACTATAGGGTAGGATAGACCTGCGTCCATGCTTGCCAATGGAACCAACGTAAATGCCGCGGAGGACACCGCATCGTACGTCACGCGAACGAAACTTCCAAACTGCTGCGCCTGCACGTTGCTCAGCACAGGTCCAGGATCAGAACTTGTACAGGGAAAAACATCATAATAGATAAGAATGGACCATGAATCTAAATATCCCGTATCGGGGGAGTAATCATCCCTAACATAGAGGTCCCAGCTTCCATTTACAGGCAATCCATTGAAGGCAATTATCCCTGACTCTGTTTTTGAAGGATTAACCCCTGGGGAGTTACTCCAGAGAATGTATTCGGCAGAGCCTGATGGGGCATACAATGCCACCGTAAGATCTAAACCAAAAGGATGTACACAGGCAAAGGAAACGGTTACACTTTTCACGACGGCGGAAGATGGCACTCCCGATATATCGATATGGCTGTGGATGCCAGGATTATAAGGATATTCTGGAATACTGATATTACTGTCATTTGAACCTGATACGAACGGATCCAAAAGAACCTCTTCGCCTTCGCCTTCACCCGTGCCTTCACCTTCAGATAGAGGGCTCACTTCCGGATGAACAGCTGGGTTCAAGGCGTTGACTGTATGAACCGGACCGTTAGTCCCTTCTTCCACATAGGCGTCGTATTCCTGATGATTGGTGCATCCATCGCCAGCGGCGTCCCCATTGGGCGGCAAAACCGTTTGTGCAATCGTGGGTATACTCAGAAAACCAATCCAAACGGTGACGCCCAAGAATAATATCCAGTGTCGCATTACTACAACTCTCCTTTTTTTCACTTTCAGCATTCCTTCCTCAAACCCCCGGTCTAATCACCCTGTCCTTTTGACTTCGGAGTGACTTTGTCGCGAATTTTGCAATTCCGCGTTTCTTGTCTTTCACGGTATTTGTAACACTTATATAGCCCCACTTTCGCTTAGGGTAAGAAGGCGCCCGATTCCAGATCGGCAATCAACTGCTTCCCCAGCGCGATGGCTTCGGGCGGGAAGTGCCAATCCGCCACACCCTGCGGTGAAATAAGCGATTGGAGTTGGGGGAGTATGAGCATGTCCCGGGCCATTTCACTGGTCAGCGACCGTGCGACATAGGTTTCTTCGTCAAAGGTATCGAAGAAACTCTTGAGTCCGCGTTCGGCGTCGCCGCCGACGGCGCCGAAATCCTGGCCGTAGATGTGCAGGGAGGCGGCATAATCGGCGTAGCTGCCCACGCGGACGGTACGCCCGGTCATTTTTTCCAGGCGTTTGGCGAGCACGCTCTGCATAAAGGTGATGCCGATGATGTTGTCGGGCCAGGCTTTATACAGGTCGCGGGAGCGCCACATTGTGTTCATATTGAGCACCAGGTTGCCCTGTTCGTCTTCCGGGCAGCGCAATTGCATTTCGCGCAGACAGGGAATGTCTTCCTTGAGATAGGGGTCTATATTGGGGACGGAGGTGGTGGCGACGGCGCGGCGGCTATAGGGGGTTTGCGCCAGTTTTTCCAGGGCGATGGCAATTTGGTCGACGGTAAAACCGTCCACATCGGGATGATTAAACAACCGCTGATGGTAGGTGTAAGGCCATTCTTTGGCTTCGAGTTCACCGTGAACCGCTTCCTTCAGTTGCTCCATGGGCACCACCATATGATCCTTGATGCCCATGATTTCCGCGATATAGGTCCCGATTTCGCAAAAGGAAATCGGAGGGAACCGGGGTTGGGCGAAGGGGTCCTTAATCTCGATCAGCACACGCGCGTCGCGGCTGGGAGGATCGATATAGCGGCCTTGGAGGTCTTTGCGATCATATTCGGTGCGAATGGCAAGACCCTGTTCCCACACCGCCTTCATGGCGCGGAAATGCGCCCGCGGGATGGAATCGGCCACGATGTGCAACGAGGGGATGCGCCCCTCACGGGTTGTTTCATTCAACATGCTGAGACCTCCTTCTTGGGTGTTGCGTCAGTTCGTGGTATGGTACCCTGAGTGCGTTGGTGAAACGCAACCCGCGCATCAGCGGTTCCATAGGGGGGGGATATAAGAACGCGGGGACTGCGCAATCTGCCATTCGATCAAGGCGGCCCGGCAGTCATCCGTTACGCTGGTAAACTCGACCCCATGGACATAGGGGTTCCGGGGATTGGCGCTGGGCCGGGTCCAGTATACCACCCCTGTGCCGTTCAAGGCGGGAAAGGGTCCTTCGTCGAATTGGATGGCAAAGCCAATAGACTCGCCTGGGGTCAATGCGGAATGGGGGCCGGCAAAAGCAATTCCTCCCCGGCCAATGTCAAAGGCCCTGCTCTGTTGGGCGCCGGACAGGCTGGGAAAATGGAGAGTGATGCTGCGGAGGGGCGGAATTTCCGGAGGGACACTCCATCGGAGAGCCGGTGAAACCAAGATATGTTTGGTCACGCGGGTTAAAGCCGCCAAACGGAAGGGTTTGGTGAAGAGGGCTTCCGCGCCCAAGGCATAGGCCTCCTCCAGGGCAATGTCCGCATAGGCTGAAATGAGCACTACGGCGGGTTTCCAGACATCGCGCGTCTTGACCCAATCCAGCAATTCCAGGCCGTCGCAATCCGGCATGCGCACGTCGGTAACCAGCAGGGAGATAGGCTCCTGCTCCAGGATGCGCATGGCTTCCTGCCCGTTCAGGGCGGAAAATACCCGGTGGCCTTTGGCGGAAAACTCGAAGGCGAGCATTTCGCACAGATCGGCTTCATCATCGACGACCAATACATCCAAGGCTTCAATCGTGTTCATGGTGTTCCCCAGTGGTCTCCCGTGGCGGTTGTTTCTTGGGCAGGGCCAGAACAAACCGCGTGTTTGCGGACGTGGTGTCCAGATACAATTCCCCATGATGGCTTTCCACAATGGCTTTGGCAATGCTCAACCCCAGGCCGGTTCCCTTCCCGACTTCCTTGGAGGTGAAAAATGGTTCAAAGATGTGTTCGCTCACTCCTTCGCGAATGCCCGGTCCGCTGTCGGTGATGCTGAGGAGTACAGTGCCACCGTCCTCCCGGCAGTCCACGCGCACCCAGCGTTCCGGCAGATTTTCCACCGCGTCCAAGGCATTGGAAAAGAGATTCATCAACACCTGCGCGATTAATACGGGCCGGCATTCGATTTTGAGAGTTGCGTCAATACTGTCTTGGTGCAGCGCGGCCATTTGTGTTTTGAAGCGGGACTGGCACAGTTCGGTCACTTCCAGGACAAGTTCGTTAACGGATTTGAGGGCGAAGGGATCTTTTGAGCCGTCATGGGAGAGGGTGCGCAGCCCGCGGACAATACGTTCGATCCGGGAGACGTTGCGCCGGATTTTCCCAATGGTGGATTGGATAAGGGCCGGATCCGCAGCGGGGTCCTTGGAAAGCACCTCCAACTGTTCCGCTCCGAGCGAGATAATGGCGAGGGGGTTGTTGATTTCGTGGGCCACCCCGCTGGCAAGAATGCCCAGCGAGGCCAGCCGGGAGGCGGCCGCCATTTTCAGGCGTTGTTCCGCGATGATTTGCTCGGCTTCCTTCTGCTCGGTGATGTCCCTGGCCATGGCTTCGATGCCCCCGATGGCCCCATCCGATTGAAACCAGGGATAGGCGAGCTGCGATATCCAGCGCCATGCGCCGCTGGCGTTCCGGTAGCGGGCATTGCACAAGCGCGTTCCCCCGGTATTCATGACGGCTTCGCAGTTTTCCCAAAAGAGCGCGATATCCTCCGGATGAATCCGCGCTTTTACAATATCCGTCGTTTTCCCGATTACATCGGATTCCCGGAGCCCGACGGCGTTCTGAAAGGCTTGATTCACAAAAATATAGCGCCATTGCGTATCGACGCGCGCGATGGCTTCGGGGGAATTTTCAACCAGGAGGCGGTACCGTTCTTCACTGATACGCAAAGTCTCCTCCATGGTTTTACGCTCAGTAATGTCGAAGGCCGTGCCGAGCGAGGCGCGCCGGCCCTCGTATGTGATGGTGACGGTGGTGAAATCCAGCCAAAGCCGCCGCCCGGTTCTATGGATGATGCGCACTTCATAGCGTTGAGGCGCTTCTTGCCCGCGCATGCGGGCCAGGCTGCGTTCCCTGACCAGAGCGCGGTCCTCGGGATGCATGAAGTCGAGGAAACTCATGGTCAGTAGTTCATG
Source organism: uncultured Nitrospirales bacterium (assembly GCA_964474205.1). GTDB lineage: Bacteria > Hydrogenedentota > Hydrogenedentia > Hydrogenedentales > CAILVY01 > CAILVY01. Next base: position 12,462 of record CAYYRW010000017.1, read on the forward strand.
CTGCGTATACCCGGTAATGATTTCGGCGGCATGATTCACGTATACGGTGTGCAGGTCCTGGTAAATGACCATGGCGGCATTGGTGCTTTCCGCCCAGGCGCGGAATCTGGCCTCGCTGGATTGGAGGGCCTCCTCCATCTGTTTACGCGCCGTAATGTCGAGTTGCGCACCCATCATGCGCACGGGCCGGCAATGTTCATCCCATTCCACGACGCGCCCGAGGGTCCAGACCCATTTCCATTCGCCTCCGGGCGTGCGCATCCGAAACTCCGCTTGATAGACGGGAATTTCCCCCATTTGATGCGCCTGGGCTTTTTCGATGGCGGCGGAGCGGTCTTGCGGATGGATGAAGCCCAGGTATTCCTCCATTTTTGTGTGGGTTCGTTCGGGGGGGAATCCAAGCATTTCCGCGATTTTCTGGTTGTGTTCGATGCTGCCGGAGGGGATGTGCCAGTCCCATAGGCCGAGATTTGCCGCCTCCAGCGCCAAATCGAGGCGTTCCTGTGTTTGGCGCAGGGCTTTTTCAGCATTCATACGCCCCGTGACATCCCGGAGAATAGCCACGGTTCCGAAGATTTTCCCGGCGGCGGTCCGTAACGGCGTGGTCACTTGTTCAAGGAAATGAATCTCCCCCGAGGCGCTTTTATACTGGAAATCCACCGGGCCGATGCGTTCACCGGTGTTGGACAGATTCAAGAGCAGGCTCCAGCGTTCCTGGTCTCCGGGCAGAATCCCGGAGGACCATGCATTCTCCCCGATGAGCAGGCGTTCATTAGGGAGGCCCGTAATCTGTTCCGTGGCGGGATTCGCGTAGAGCAATTTTCCGTCCAGGCCGAATAGCAATATGGCATCCCCGGCGTTTTCCTCGATCATGCGAAAGCGCAGTTCGGATTCGGAAAGGCGTTGATGAAGCTGCTGCATCATCAGCAAACGCGCGATTTTCTCGACGGCGAGTTCCATGACGTGTTTGGTCACGTCGGTGAAGTGCCGGGGGGTGGCGGCGCTGACATTCACCACGCCCAGGGTGGTCTGGGCGGCCAGGATAGGATAACAAAGGAGGGAGCGAATGGGGGCCGCGCTGTCCGGCAGCGGGAGGAACTCCGGATGGTCAAGAACATCATCGGCCATAACGGCGGTCCGGGTTTGGGCGACATGACCCGCCAGACCTTCTCCCCGGCGGAACCGGGCGCCGTGGGGATTCCCGGAGGCCTTTTCCTCATAGGAACTGGCGGCGCCGAAAATCTCCAAGCAGGCGTCCTGCTCATTGAAGAGCATCAGGGAGCAATTGCCGGCATGCAGAACGGACGCAATCGCTTTTGCGATTTCCTGGCACAACGCATGCGCGTCGTGTCCGAGCGGGTCCAACTCGTCAAGACGTTTGAGCAGCGACAGTTCTATGACGAGCTGTTCATGACGCGCGGTCAAGTCACGCAGCGCGCCCTCGAAGGCCGAAGCGCCTGATTTGCTCACCTGGCTTTGCTTCATGGAACCCCCATCCTGCATGATTCCATTTTATCGTCCACTCATGATATCCAGGAATTGCCGTGCCTCGGCATGGTATCCCTGCACTTGGTCCACCAGATTGAACACACGGTCCATATCGAGGGCCAGCCGCGCCATCGGTTCGCCCCGCAAATCCACCGGGGCGCAATCACCGGCGTCTCCAAACCGGGCATGACGGGCAATGTCGCTGGCCAAGGCCACCATGGCCGCCTCCCGCCAATACACGCCCATGTATTCACCGGCTTCGTGTTGATGTCCCAGCGATTCCGCGATAACCGGCGGCAACGACCATTTCTGCGCCAGCCAGTAGGCGATTTCGCAATGGGTGACCAGCAGGGTGTCCCGTTCTATCTCCCACACCGACCGCTGACGGTTCCGGGCCGTGTACAGTACATCCCGGTAGGCGTCTTTCAGGGCCAGGGCGAGGAAATACTTGCCCATGTCGTGCAAGAGCCCGGCGGTAAAGCAGGTGCCGCCGGGTTGCGTGGCGGGGATTTCATTGGCGAGCAATTGGGCGGCTTTGGCCGCACCGAGAGAATGAAGCCAGAAGTCTTCCGGGTCCAAGGCCAGGGGTTGTTGTTTTGCGAGGGTATCGAACACCGAGGTCGCCAACGCCAACATGCGCACCACGTCAAAGCCGACAACGACCACGGCGCGGCGGATGGTGTCGACTTTGTACCGCAGGCCGTAAAAGGCGGAATTCGCCAGCCTTAGGATGCGGGCGGAAATCGCGATATCCCGTTCGAGGATGACCGTAATGTCATCCGCCGAGGCGTTTTCATTTTCCACTGCGGCCAAAAGCTGTTGCATCACCACCGGCAACGTCGGCAGGTTTTCAACTTCCATCAGTTTTCTGGCCAGGTCCCGATCCAGCATCCCCAAACTCTCCACGCCATGGTATCCCAATGCGTTCCATTCCAATTCCGTCCGGTAGTATGAAGCCTTATGGGGTCAAAATCCAAATTTTCCCCCGCGTTCAAAGAGAACCGCCGGATACGCATCATGGGTTTGAAGGTGTTGTTTTTGGACGGGGTTGCCAGTATCATACGAGAACTTATTGCGGAGGATTGACCCGATGACAGACCGTGAACGCGCCATGGCCGTGTTGCAGTATGAAACGTATGACCGCCTGCCGGTGGTCCATTTTGGTTTTTGGAAAGAGACCCTGGCCAAATGGGCCGAAGAGGGGCATCTGACCCGGGAAGAAGCGGAAGACTGGGCGGATGGCAATACGCTGGATGCGGTGGTCAGCCGGAAACTGGGTTTTGATTTCAACTGGTATTCCACAGTCCAGCCCGCCACCCATCTTTTCCCTCTATTCGAGAAGGAAGTGATTGAGGAACTGCCGGATGGATCGAAGAAGGTGCTGAACGAGGACGGCGTGATTGTATTGGAGAAACCGGGCGCCATATCCATTCCCGCGGAAATCGAGCACAAGCTCAAAACGCGCCAGGATTGGGAAGAGCACTACCTTCCCCGGCTCCAGTTTTCGGAAGGCCGCCTTGCACAGGCCATGGTCCGGGCCAATGACAAGATGATCCGCTTTGACGCGGGCGGCAAGGAATTCTTGCAAAAAGGAGAACGGGACTACGCCCTGGGCCTGCACTGCGGCAGTCTTTTCGGCTGCGCCCGCAATATCCTGGGCGTGGTGGGTGCCAGTTATCTTTTCGCGGATGATCCGGACCTTTTTGACGAGATTATCAACACCTATGGGGAGGTGTGCTTCCGCTGTGTGGAGGCCATGTTGGAAAGCGGGGCCAAGTTTGATTTTGCCCATTTTTGGGAGGATATCTGTTTCAAAAACGGGCCGCTGATCATTCCGTCGGTGTTTGATGAAAAGGTGGGGCCGCATTACAAACGCATCACCGATCTGTGCCAACGCCACGGCATCACCCTCTGTTCGCTGGATTGCGACGGCTGCATTGATGCGCTGATTCCCACCTGGTTTAACAACGGCGTGAACACCATGTTCCCGATAGAAGTGGGCACGTGGAACGCCAGCATCGCCCCGTGGCGGGAAAAATACGGGAAGGAATTGCGGGGCGTGGGCGGCATGAATAAGGTGGTGTTCACCCGGGACCGGGCGGCGATTGACGCGGAAATCGAGCGGCTTAAGCCGCTGGTGGACCTGGGCGGGTTTATCCCCTGCCCTGATCACCGGATTGCGCCCGATGGCCTTTGGGACAATGTTTGTTATTACACCGAGCGGATGCGGGCGGTCTTTGGGTGACATCCAGGCTGAACTTGCCAAAAGGCCGGGCCGCTGTGAATATGAAACCAGGCGGATTGGGAATGGAGTCCGATGGGGAACCCGGTTGGAGGAAAGCCTTCCAGCAGAAATGGTATAGTGGGTTCGGGCGGGATGGCGCGTTCTGTATCCCGCCAGGGAACTCCAAACCGCTTCCATGGATAATCTCCTGTGGCAGGCGTCCCGAATCCACGTTCAAATGAAGCCGCGGCAAGCAAGGAATTCCGGAATTGATAGGCAAGCGAAAAACGGCTGTGAAGAAAACGCTGGCGGCGCGGATACGCGACAGCCTGCGCATGTATATGATACGCGGGTTGCTGGTGGTGGTGCCTTTGGGCGTTACGGCGTATGTGCTGTATTTTTGCTATTCGCTGACGGCCGCCTATCTGGCGCCGTTCATCCGCAAGTATCTTTTCACCCTCCCGGAATACACCATCGCGCCGATATCGATCCTTCTTTTTTGCTCTTTTCTGTATTTGGCGGGGCTGTTCGCGCGGGTCTATCTGGGGCGCAAGCTAATCGCGTTCACCGAATTCATTCTCCGGCACATCCCGCTGGTGAAAAGCGTCTATGGCGCTTCCAAACAGGTGGTGGAGGTAATATCAATCCAAGAGGGGAACGAAGGGTATCAATCGGCGTTGCTGGTGGATTTTCCCCGTCCGGGGATGAAGGCGTTTGCCTTTGTCACGGGCAAAATCCTGATCAATGGGGAACAAGAGTGCTATAAGGTGTTTGTGCCGACGACGCCCAATCCCACCAGCGGATACTTTGAGATTATCGAGCCACACTTGGTTGCGCGCAGTTCGCTGGAAATGGAGGATATTGTGAAAAGCGTGATGTCCGCCGGCATTCTGACCCCCGAGGTGGTTGATTTCACACCGGCGACAAGCCTCCCGCCCGCGTCCCTCGCCGAGGAGGATTCTGGCGACGATGCGGAAGAAGAGGGGTAGCGAGTATGGCCAAGCGTAAAAAGAAAAAACTGTCGGTGTGGGGACAATTCAAGCAACTGGTGCGCACCCGCATGTTGTCGGGATTCCTCTTGATCGTGCCCTTGGGCATCACCGTGTTTGTCATCAATTTCCTGTACAGTTTCACGGTGGGGCGAATGACGCCGATCACCGGGCGGTTTTTCGGGCATCTGCCCGCCTACACGGTTCCGCTAATCTCAATTTTACTGTTCGTCGGCCTGTTGTATGGAGTGGGGATTGTCGCCACGGCCATGGTCGGACGGCGTCTTATTGGTTTGGCGGAACGGCTTATCGAGCGCATTCCGTTGGTGGCCACCATCTATGGGGCTTCGAAGCAAATGGTGGAGACGGTGTCGTTTCAGGATACCGGTTCGAATATGAAGGCGGCGGTGTTTGTGGAGTTTCCGTGCAAGGGCATGAAAGCGATTGGGTTTCTTACGGGGAAGATGCGGACGTCCGACGGCCGGGAGTTTTATAAGATTTTTATTCCTACGACCCCAAACCTCAGTGTCGGGTTGTTCCAGTTGTGCGCCCCGGAGGACGTCTACCGGTCTGGATTGTCGGTGGAGGAAGCCTTAAAGATGCTGGTTTCAATGGGCATTATCGCCCCGGACCGGCTGCAGTTGACTCCGATGTCCCAAGCGCCCAATCGGGAGGTAACGGCGATTTCGGAGAATGACAATGCCTGATAAAGCAGCCACGGCGAAGCCGGCGAAGAAGTCTTCTGTATCCACTGCAAGCAGTGTTTCACCCGTGGGCGGGTCCGGGGGACGCTGGGTCTCGGTGGATGCGCTGCGCGGATTCGACATGCTGTGGATCGTTGGGGCGGCGGGTTTGGTGACGGCCTTGAACAAGGCGAGCGGCGGCCAGGGCCTATTGTATCAATGCGCGGAGCAGTTGAAGCACAAAGAGTGGGAAGGATTCGCGTTTTACGATCTCATTTTCCCTTTGTTCGTATTTATTGTAGGGATTTCCCTGGTGTTTTCACTGGGGCGGATTGTGGCGCAAGAAGGGAAGGCCAAAGCCCATATGCGGCTGTTCCGGCGGGCGGTGATCCTGTTTCTGCTGGGCATCCTCTATTCCGGTGGGTTCACCAACCTGTGGCCGGACATTCGGCTGATGGGGGTGTTGCAACGGCTTGCACTGTGTTATTTCTTCGCGGGCCTGTTGTTCATCCACTTTGAATGGCGCGGCCTGCTGGCGGCCTGTCTCACCCTGCTGCTCGGATATTGGCTAGTGTTGAGTTTCATTCCGGCGCCGGGACAGCCCCAGGTGTCGTTCGCGCCGGATCAAAACCTCGCCAACTATATCGATCTGCATTATCTGCCCGGACGGCTTCATGACAAGACATGGGATCCGGAAGGCATTTTGAGCACCTTCCCCGCCGTGGCGACCTGTCTGTTGGGGGTCTTCGCGGGATTGATACTCCAACATGGCGCCTGGAGCAGTTATAAGAAGCTGTTGATCTTTATCGCGGGCGGCGCGGCACTGACGGCCTTGGGATTCCTGTGGGGAATGCAGTTTCCCGTCATTAAGAAAATCTGGACGTCGTCTTATGTGCTGGTGGCCGGAGGATACAGCAGCATGTTGCTGGGGGTGTTTTATCTGATCGTGGATGTGTGGAAGTTTCAACTCTGGGCGCGGCCCTTGGTATGGGTGGGAAGCAATGCGCTGGCGATTTATCTCGCCCGGAATATTGTGGATTTCCATGCGCTGGCATTGCGCTTCGCCGGGGGAAACGTACAACAGCTATTCGGGGTGTACGGAGGCCTTGTGGTGAATGGCGTGTCTTTGGGATTCACGTTGCTGCTGGCGTGGTATCTGTACCGGAAAGAGATTTTCCTGCGCATCTGATGGAAAAAGCACACGGCCAAGCCTGCCGCGCAACCTTGACCGTGTCACCCATAAAAACGGTTTGTTATCCAGCGGTGAGATGCTTCAATACCTTCCGCACGGACGCCTCCTGATCTTCCATCGAGGGTTGATATTCCAATCCGAAAACGCCTTTATACCCCATTTTCTCAATTTCGGCGATGAGGAAGGGGTAATTGATTTCACTGTTGAAGAGTTCAAAGCGTCCGGGCACGCCCGCGGAATGAAAGTGGCCGATGGCATCAAGGTTGCGGCGGATGTGATTCACCAAATCGCCTTCCATGATCTGCATGTGGTAGCAGTCGAAGAGCATGCGGAAGTGTTTCGAGCCGATGCGCCGCACAAGGTCCGCGCCGCGATCACTGGAATCAAGCCAGTAGCCTTTGTGGTCATAAGGGAGGTTCAGGGGCTCTATCAACAACGTGATGCCTTCTTTTTCCGCAAGGTCCACGGTGGCTTTCAATCCTTCAAGCACGGAATGCTCCATCGCGGCGTCACTCATGCCCTCGATGACATTCCCCGTGCACACGATGGACGCCGGGATGTTCGCGCGTTTGTTGAAATCAAACGTCATCCGTGCGCGCGCCAGCCAGTCCTCGCGCCGTGCGGGATTGGTCAGGCCGCCTCCAATCGCCCCGTCCGGCGGGCCGATAACGGTGTTCGTGACCTGTACGCCGGCCTTCGCGGCCACTTCCGCCAGGTGTTCCGGCGTGCCTTTGTAATTATCGCCCACCAGCCACATTTCGACCTTCTTGAAACCGATCTCCGCCGCCTTGGCCAGCCGCTGTTCAAACGGCAGATGGGTCAGCGCCATTTCGATGCACAGTCCAAACTCCATGATCGCTCTCCTGCTTAGGGTAGTACCGCGCGCAGGACTTTGTTGATGCCCAACGCGATGGCATCGCAGTCCGCTTCGGTATAGTTGCGGTTGATGTCGAGCATGAGCGCGCGCGACAGGAAATCAATGGTGCGCGGGCACATGTCCTTGGAATACCTGGGCAATTCGCCCGCCGGAACGCCGCTCCAGGGCAGGCCGTCCGCGGCCACGCTCTTTTTCTCGAGAATGTGCTCCCAATACGTGTACACATGCCAGTCGCGCACGGTGGAATCATACACGCCGCCGATGGGCACCCCTTCCGCCTTCATGGCTTCGAGCGCCTTCTTCGTAAGGTCCGGAGCGGGCAGATACATGACGAGGCAGACCGCCGTATCGCCCGCCGGGTCGGGAATCCTCCGGAAACGGAGACCGGGCCGCGGTTCGATGGCCGCCTTGATGCGTTTCTTCGCGCGCCGGTATCCCGCAAGAATCTGGTCACACTTGCGGATTTGGGCCAGCGCCACCGCGCCCTCCAACTCGCTCATGCGGTAATTCTCTCCGCAGAACAACTCGCCCTCGCGCCGTTCATGCGCGTAACGATCGGGCCGCCAGCACGCCGCCGTGTCATGCCAGCTTTGTGCGCGCGTGTAGAGCCATTCATCGTTCGTGGTCACAAAGCCGCCTTCGCCACTTACGATTACTTTGTAAAAATCGAAGCTGAAGCAGCCCATCGCGCCGATGCCGCCCAGGCGTTTTCCCTGGAACGAGCCGCCGCCGGACTGCGCCGCGTCCTCCACCACCGGGAGGCCCTTTTTATTCGCCACGTCCATGATGGCGTCCATCTGCGCGGGAATGCCGCGCATGTGCACGGTCGCAATGGCCTTGGTGCGTTTGGTGATGGCTTTTTCGATGGCCGCCGGGTCCAGGCAGAGCGAATCATCCACATCCACAATCACCGGGATGGCATTGCTGGCCGCAACGGTGGCCGCGGTGGCAAAAAAGGTATAGCCGGGCACGATCACTTCATCCCCCGCCCCCACGCCCAGGGCGCGATACGCGGCCACCAGCGCCGACGTGCAGGAATTGGTGGCGAGGCAGTGCTTCGTGCCGATCAATTCCGCCATGGCCTGCTCGGCCGCGGCCACCCGGCTCGGTTTGGGGTTGTAATACCGGAACAGATGCGGCCCGCGCACCTGGGCATCATTAAAAATGATCTCTTTCAGTTTTTCCCGGTTTCCTTCGCTAAACTCCCATAAATCAACGAGTTCCCACAACTCTTCTCTTCCGATTTTCGTGGCGAAAGGCCCCAGTTGGGCCACGGCCTTGGGGCCGCCCTCGATGGCGAGTTTGTCATTGATCATACTGCCGTTCCTTCCGTATTACTGCCTTGATTGAAGAAAATCCACTACCCGCGCACGAAACTCCTGGATGGTCCGTTCCCCCTCCTGGAGTGCTTGTTCCAAAAAAACCCGGCATTCCTCCTGCCACGCGGGCTCCGCATCCGGCGCGAAAATCGCCTGGGCATCGTCAAAAACAAGTTTATGCGGTCCCTTCCCATCCGACGAATACACCTTGGCGATGCGGCGGCGGCGCTCCGGATACACCCCGCTCACACGTATAAAAAGCATGAGATGGAATCCCTGAAAGTGCGCCTTCGGAACCCGGTTGTCCATGCACATTTGCTCATACGCTTCCTCAATGTCATCGGCGTGCAGGTTGCTCGCCAGCATATGCCCGGAGTCGAGCAGAGAGCAATAGGCCCGCAGATCGCGGTCCCACAGATAGGCGAAATATGACCCGGCGCCGACTTCGTGGCAGAGGTAACAATGCGGACGCGCTGACCCCTGGCGCACCGCTTCGGGGGTGGCCGCCAACACGGGCCGGTCCGGCGGAATAAGATTCAACAGGGCGCACATGATGGTGGTCTTGCCCGCGCCCCCGGGATTGGCGCCCACCATGAACGACGCGCCCCGCGAGATGCGCGCCATTAAATAGGCCGCGAGGTCAAGGTCCAGTGTTTTGGCGTCCAGCAAATCGAGTACGGACAGCATCCGTGCGCCACGCTGGTTGCACCGTTCTATTTCCACGCAATGCCGGTCTATCGCATCATCCATGGGCCGATGGGTTCCTTCCGCTGGTTTCATGTGAAGAATCATATTGCCATTGAAATGCGGCACAGTCAATTTTTGGAACCGGGAGGTTTGGATACCAGGCTATGTCCTGGATTCCCCCCAAAAAGATTGACGGGGATGCAATGAATGCGGTTTACTAATGGCATCGAATAATGGAGGGTATGGGCATGAAAAAGAAGGCTGTCATGGAATTGGGCCGCCGGGATTTCCTGGCGTTGACGGGGTTGGGCGCCGCCGCCTTGTTCAGCGGGTGCTTGCATGGGCAAACCACCGCGCGAAAGCCGAACATTCTACTTGTCCTGGCGGACGATCTCGGCTATGCCGATTTGGGGATTCAGGGCTGTAAGGACATCCCCACCCCGAACCTGGATGCGCTGGCGGGTGAAGGCGTGCGCTGTACAAATGGATATGTGTCCTGCCCGGTGTGCAGCCCGACGCGCGCGGGCTTGATGACGGGCCGTTATCAGCAACGGTTTGGACATTGGTACAATCCGGGCCCCCCGGCTGTGGCCGATGCCAATTTCGGTTTGCCACTGTCGGAAATCACCCTCGCCGATATCTTAAAACAGGCGGGGTATGCGACCGGCCTCGTGGGAAAATGGCATCTGGGGTATACACCCGAATTTCGTCCGATGAAACGTGGTTTTGACGAATTTTTCGGTTTCCATGGAGGTTCCCATTCCTATGTTGACGCCAAGGCCGAGCCTAATAATCCCATTTTGCGGGGAACCGAAGAAGTGGATGAAAAAGAATACCTTACCCACGCCTTCACCCGCGAAGCCGTATCGTTCATACAACGAAATAAGGAAAACCCTTTCTTCCTGTATCTTTCCTACAATGCCGTGCACGGACCTTTGCAGGCCCCGCCGGAATATGTGGACCGATTCAAGGACATTAAAGATTCTAAACGCCGCATTCACGCCGCGCAGGTCAGCGCCCTCGACGATGGGGTGGGAAAAGTGCTTGCGGCACTAAAAGATGCCAACCTTGACCAAGACACCCTGGTGTTTTTCCTCAGCGACAATGGCGGGCCGGCCCAGGGCACCGCGGCGGACAACACCCCGCTGAGCGGTGTGAAAGGGAATGTATGGGAAGGCGGTATTCGGGTGCCCTTCTTTATCCGTTATCCACGGCGCATCCCCGCCAACATGGTCTATCACAAGCCGGTTATTTCGCTGGATATCGTTGCCACCTGCGCCGCCGCCGCTCATGGAACCTTACCCCAAGACCGTGTCATGGACGGCGTGGACCTCATTCCATTTCTTACCGGCCCCAAAAAAGACACGCCGCACGATATGCTGTTTTGGGCCTTCACATCAGGCCGCGCGGTGCGCCGGGGACCCTGGAAACTCGTGATTGAGAAGAATGCCGAACCGGCGCTCTACAACCTTGATCAGGATATTGGGGAACAGAAGAATGTGGCCGGGGAAAATGGTTCAATACTGGAATCCCTTCAACAGGCACTGAATGCCTGGGAAAAAGAACTCGCGCCGCCGCTGTGGGAGCCAGGAAACAGCAGGCCGGGGAAAAAGCCCGCTGGAAAACGGCCCAAACGCCGTAAAAAACCGGACGTTTAACCGGCGGAAGACATTGCCCAACGCCTTATCAGTGAAGAGACGCATTACCCTTGCATATATATAAAATTGTATATGCGCCGCCGCTGTGATATCGTTCACATCAAGCAAACGAAGTCGAGGGTTTCATGAACAAGAGCAATCGTCAGGCGGCCGTGCGGATGGCGCGGCTTAACGACTGCCTATTAAGTTTTACGCCTTATCCCATGGAAAATGTGCGGCGGCTCGCCGCGCTTTGCGGGGAGCTTCTAGCGGCATCCTATGCCTACTATAGCTGGATCGAGCAAGGCATGCTGTACACCCCGGGGGTTTGGCATGCCGCCGTCCTCAAGAAGGGTGAAGCGGCCAAACCCGAGGATAAATTCTCACATCCGGACCACAGCGCCATCGATCCCCCGGAAGGACGAATTGCCTATGACGCCATTCGCAACAGCGAGGAGTCCTTGGTCGTATTCCCCAATCTGGCGGAAACGGTCTATGCACAAAACGACCCCCTGATCTCGTTGAGCGGCGCCCGTTGTTTCGTGGGCCGCACGGTCCGAAGCGAAGGCCGGACCGTGGGCTGCCTGGCGGTGCTATTCGCCGATGAGCGCGTGTTGAACGAGGATGATATTCAGTTTTTAAGCATTGCCGCGTCCGCCATCGAGGTGGAGGAACGCCGGAAACGCCTCGAAATCGAGCGGGAGAAACTGATTCAAGAGCTTCAAGAAGCCTTGGCGAACATCAAGCGCTTGAGCGGGCTCCTGCCCATCTGCGCTTCTTGCAAGAAAATCAGGGACGACCAGGGTTACTGGAACCGCTTGGAAGTATTCTTGCACGAGCATTCGGAAGTGGAATTTACCCATTCCATTTGCCCGGAATGTTTTGACAAACTGTACAAAGACATCACGCCAAAAAGCGAAGAAAAAACGGCTTTATAATCCAATGGCGGGGATGATTGTGCCGACGGTTTGCCCCCAAAAACGGAACGCGGGGCGTCAATTCGGATTATGAAGGGTGGCGCTCCACGGCCGCTTTGGAGCGGGTGCGCTGAAGCGTGATCGCCGGCATGCGCCGTTCCAGCATCGAGAGTGAAATCTCGATGTCTTCCCTGGCCTCGTCGGGGGTCATGGCGCCCACGATAACCATGTCGTGATCACGGATGGTATTCCAGGAAAAGGCGAATCCCACCAGCGGCGACAACCGCCCCGCCGCCATGGGCTTGATCGTCATCACGGGCTTTAGGGCGTCCTGAATGATCTTATGCACCCATTCGACTTCCAACTGCATCAGGAATCCGATGGCATTGTAAATTTGGACATAGGTTTCCACGTCGAGACCGGACTCATCCGCGTAGATCACGCTTTCCGGCATATGGGTGGAAAGCCCCGGAATCATGCCGCGCTCGCGGATCATCGCGCAGAGCCGGCTCATGCCGCGCACCTCCCGCTTCCCGCGGTCCACCAGCACATCCGTGGTGCTTTGATGCGGAAGGAAAAAACTTGCGCCATCGGACACGGATTGGTCCAAAACGTGTGCCGCGCCGTCATAATCAAGAGCCCCGTTCGTCATGGGAACGCTGGGTGTGTCGATAACGGTGATCTTCCGGCCCACACGGTCCTGCGCCTCCCGGATCGCCATCACGAACATGGGATTAACATTCAGCCACCCCATGGCCGCATCCACGCCCGCCCGCAGATAAACCTCCAACACGTCGGCAATGCTCTTGGCATCATGGTGGCGCTTGATGAACGTATCTTTGGCCGCACTTTGATGCGAATACCCGAGCAGCCAGTTGGAGCCAATAATCATCCGGGAGAGGGACAGCCCACCCACCGTGGTTCGGGGAAACTCGTTCATGATGCGTTTTCCTTGGGTTGATTTTACCCATGAGCCTAACGAAAGGAGTTGTGCGTTTGCAACGGGAAGCGTAAAACCCCTACAATACCCGGATGTTCCCTTTGAATTTTTGTAGTTGTTTGCAAGTAGCATTGGGGCGCGCCCCCAATGTGATACGTGGGAGGACACGTTATGTTGATTAATTTTGGCGGGGAAAAAGAAGAAGTCATCACCCGCAAAGAATTTCCGATGGCAAAGGCCAAGAAGGTCTTGAAAGATGAAGTAATCGCGGTAATCGGATATGGCGTCCAGGGACCCGCGCAAAGCCTGAATATGCGCGACAACGGCTTCAATGTCATTATCGGTCAATCCCCGGCCTTCAAGAAGGATTGGGACCGCGCCGTGAAAGACGGATGGATTCCCGGGAAAACCCTGTTTCCCATCGAGGAAGCCTGCAACAAAGGCACCGTTATTCAGATGCTGGTGTCGGATGCGGCACAGAAAGCCATCTGGCCCACCGTAAAGAAATACCTGCGTCCCGGCGACGCAATCTACTTCTCCCACGGGTTTTCCATTGTCTACAAAGACCAGACCAAGGTCATCCCGCCGGAGTTCGTGGACGTCGTCCTGGTCGCCCCCAAGGGCTCGGGCACCTCGGTCCGCCGGAATTTCCTCAGCGGCGCCGGCATCAATTCCAGTTTCGCCGTGGCGCAGGATTTCACCGGACGCGCCTATGAACGCACCCTGGCCCTCGGCATCGCCATCGGCTCCGGCTATTTGTTCCCCACCACGTTTGAAAATGAAGTCTTCAGCGACCTTACCGGGGAGCGCGGCGTGCTGATGGGGGCGCTCGCGGGCATCATGGAGGCCCAATACGAAGTGTTGCGCGCCAACGGCCACAGCCCGAGTGAAGCCTTCAACGAAACCGTCGAAGAACTTACCCAGAGCCTGATCCGTCTCGTGGACGAGAACGGCATGGACTGGATGTACATGAATTGCTCCGCCACGGCCCAGCGCGGCGCCCTGGATTGGAAACCCCGCTTCAAGAAGGCCGTCCTGCCGGTGTTCAAGGAACTGTACAAGCGCGTGAAAAACGGCGCGGAGACCCGCCGCGTGCTCAAGGCCACGGGCGCGAAAAATTACCGGGAATTGCTCGGAAAGGAATTGAACGTCCTGGGCAACTCGGAAATGTGGCAGGCCGGCAAGGCGTGCCGGTCGCTTCGCCCGAAAGAACCCGAAGCCAACCGCATTAAATCCACGGTCGGCACCAAGGGCCGCAGCAGCAATTAGCCGCCAAAAACGCAGGAGTCATCAGGGCGCAAAGAAACCGCTTTGCGTCCTTTTTGCATTTCCGGGGCGGGTTGTGCCATCCTTTGTATGCGTGGTGCATGTGCCATAGGGTCTTAATAATTTTTCGGGTAATTAGGATGAGACGGTCAGAAAACGCGTTAACCGGATTCCAATGGATTCCCTGATGCAAGGGGAGGTACTTTGAGCGTATTAGTGCCACGCACCGAATTTGGTCCCATTAACGGCCTTAATTTTGCATTCGCCTGGCGCAGCGAGGCGATGGAAGCTTATTTGCTGAGCGATGTGGGGAAAAAACGCCGGAACAATGAGGACTCGTGCATCATGTGCGCCCCCAGTGATCCGGCGCTGTTTGAGGAACGCGGATGCCTGTTCGCGGTGGCCGACGGGATGGGCGGCGCGAGCGCGGGGGAATACGCCAGCCGTCTGGCCTTGAACATTCTGGTGGAAACCTACTTCAAGAGCCCGTTGAAGCCTGCACCCATAGCCTTGAAAGAAGCGGTCGAAAAAGCGAATGAACGCATCTTTGAGGAAGCCGACATCAATCCCTTGTTCTCCGGCATGGGCACCACCGTTTCCGGCATCGTGATACTCGGCGGTTGGATGTACGTGGTGCAGGTGGGCGACAGCCGGGTGTATCTATGGCGGGAACGTGCCGGCCTTCACCAGGTCACCCGCGACCATTCGTTGGTGGCGGAACAGGTCCGCAGCGGAATCATCAGCGAGGAAGAGGCGCGCAACCATTCCCTGAAAAATCTGATCACCCGCGCCGTTGGCATCAAAGACAAAGTAAAAGTGGATGTGTTCGCCGTCCGCATCAAGCCGGAGGACACCTTGCTCTTGTGCTCCGACGGCCTGAGCGGGCTGGTTTCCGACCCTTTCATTGCCGATATGCTGCAATTGGAAGAAATCAAGAGTGCCGCGCACCGGTTAATAGAGAAGGCGCTGGACGGCGGGGGGACGGACAATATTACCGCGGTGATTGTGCGCATCCTCGAAATTAGCGGTAAAACCACCCTCCAGGAAGGCGCGGAGGAAGTGGTGATTGCTCGCAAGGGATTTTTCCGGCGCCTGTTCGGACGCTAACCCTGTTCGTATGCAACCGGCCTGCCCCCGTCAGTGGCTGACGAGCGTCCCCAATCCCTTTTGCGTGAATATTTCCAGCAGCAGGCTATGGGGCACTCTTCCATCAATGATATGAGTCTTGCGCACGCCATAGTCCAGTGCTTTCAAGCAGGCTTCCACCTTGGGAATCATCCCGCCCGCGATGATGCCGCTGGTTTTCATCGAGGCGACATCCTCGGACTTCAGTTGATGGATCAACGTTTCCGGATCATTCTTGTCCCGCAACAGCCCCGGCGTATCGGTCAAAAACACCAGCTTTTCCGCTTGCAGCGCCGCCGCGATTTCACCGGCGGCCGTGTCGGCGTTCACATTCCAGGTGCCGCCCTGCGGATCGGTGGCGATGGGCGCGATCACCGGGATCAGGCCCGCCCCGCACAACACATCAATCACTTTGCAGCGCACATTGACAATCGCGCCCACGTGCCCGATATCGCTTCCATCCTCCGTTTCCACCTTGCAGGCATGCAAAAGACGCCCATCCTTGCCGCACAATCCCACGGCATCCCCGCCCGCCTGATTAATCAAATTGACAATGTCTTTATTGGTTGAACCCGCCAGCACCATTTCCACCACGTCCATCGTGGCGTCATCGGTAACCCGCAGGCCCTGCGCGTTGAATACCGATTTGATGTCCAGCTTTTTCAGCATGCGATTAATGGCGGGGCCGCCCCCATGCACCACCACGGGGTTCATCCCCACATATTTCATCAGAACGATGTCTTCCGCCGTGGTGCCGCGCAGCGCCGGATCCAGCATGGCGGCGCCGCCATACTTGATCACCACGGTCTTCCCTTCAAATTCCCGGATGTACGGCAGCGCTTCCGTCAGCACCGCCGCTTTCTGTATTGATTGCTCCATGCGTGGTCTCCCGGTTCGCTCAGGTGCGGTAATCGGCGTTAATCGTCACATAATCATGGCTGAGGTCACTCGTCCAGAACGTGGCCTGCCCAGGGCCGCTCCCTACCGACACCCGGATAACAATGTCTTTCTGTTGCATGTGCGCCGCCGCATCCGATTCCTCGAACTCCGTCGGCAGGCCGTTGTGTACCACTTCCACCACGCCCAGCCAAATGCACAGTGTATCGGGATTAATGGCCACGCCTGAATACCCCGCCGCGCACGCAATCCGGCCCCAATTCGGGTCCTGGCCAAAAAACGCCGTCTTGCACAACTGCGACGCGGCGATGCTCTTTGCAAGGGTGGCGGCATCCGTATTCGACGATGCCCCTTCCACCTGGATTTCCACAAATTTGGTCGCGCCCTCGCCGTCCCGCACCAGCGCCTGCGCAATGCTCAGGCAAATCTCATGCAGCGCCCGGGCGAACGCGGCATAATCGGGTGTCCCGGGCTTCAACATGGGAAGGTCCGACGCGCCGTTCGCCAAACATATCACCGTGTCATTGGTGCTCATGTCGTTATCGACGCAGATGCAATTGAAGGTCGCGGCGGCACATTCCCGCAGCAACGTATGCAAATCATCGGACGTAATAGCGGCATCGGTGGTGATGATGCACAGCATCGTGGCCACATTCGGCGCGATCATGCCCGCACCCTTCGCAATCGCACCCAAACGCACCACCCCGCCGTCCATCGCCACCTCCACCGCCAGTTCCTTGGGCACGGTATCCGTCGTCATAATCGCCCGCGCCGCATCCGCGCTGCCGTCCGGCGACAGCGCCGACAGACTGGCATCCACGCCCTTGAAAATTCGGTCCATGGGCAAGGGTACACCGATCACACCGGTGCTTAATATGCACACCTGATCCGCGGGAATGTTCAGTCCCGCGCCAACACGTTCCGCCGTGGCCTTTGCATCCTCCATTCCCCTGGAACCCGTGCAGGCATTGGCGTTGCCGCTGTTCGCAAACACCGCCCGCGCGGTTTTGCCCGCGCACACGCCCTGGGTCCATAACACCGGCGCGGCCTTCACGAGGTTAGTGGTGAACACCCCCGCCACCGCCGCGGGCCGATCACTCACGATTAAGGCGCAGTCCTTTTTAGTGGATTTCAGATTTTTGATCTGCGCCACCACGCCCGAGGCCTGAAATCCCTTGGGAGCCGTAATTCCGCCTTCGATCTTCGTCATGGGGCCATTCCTGGAAAGTTGAGGCCGGTCCGCTCATCCAGGCCAAAGGCGACATTCATGCATTGCACGCCCATGCCCGCCGTACCACCGACCAGGTTGTCAATCGCGCTCACAATAATCAGATTGCCCGTCCGCTGGTCCCAACTCCACCCAATGTCGCAGAAATTCGAGCCGCGCACTTCGCTCAGGTCCGGGACCTGCCCTTCCGGCAGCACCCGCACGAACGGTTCGTTGGCATAGCATTTATACAAGGCCGCCACATCGATGTTCCGCGAGGGGCGTAAAATGGTTGTGCTCAGAATGCCCCGCGTATACGGACCGACATGCGGGGTGAATTGCACCTGTACTTTATTGCCCAGTTCCTGCTCGATTTCCGGGATATGCTGATGTATCCCCAGCTTGTACGCCCGCACGTTCTCATTCATGTTCGGGAAATGAAACACCTCGGCCAGCGCCCGGCCAGCGCCTGATACGCCCGAAATCGAGTTCACCACCACCGGCACTTCCGGCGCGGCGGCCTCCACCAGCGGGCGCAGCGCGGTAATGATCGATATTGGGAAACATCCCGGCACCGCCACCAGTTGCGCCGTGCGGATTTTGTCCCGGTAATACGGTACATGCCCGTACACCGCTTCCTGAACCAATTCCGGATGCGTGTATTCCGCCTTGTAATACTGCACATACAGCGCGGGGTCCTTGATACGAAAATCAGACCCCAAATCCATCACACGAACCCCCGCCGCGCGCAATTGCGCCCCCAGCACCATCGATTTAGTGCCCGGCACCGCGATAAACGCCACATCGCACTTCTTCGCGATGGCTTCCGGGTCAAACGATTCCAGCGTGAGATCATAAACCTTGCGGAACGCCGGCAAGACATCCCCCAGCTTCTTGCCCGCCTCCATTTCCACCGCCGCCGTCAACTTCGCCTCGGGATGCACTGTCAACAACCGCATGAATTCCCGTCCGCCGAAGCCAATCGCGCCAACCATGCCCACACGTATCATGTTTTACCTCCTGAACCGGCCAACAACACGTTGCCCTTATACCTTATGCGTAATATGCAGACCCCATCGAACCAGATCGAGGCAAATTATAGCCCCCGCCCCGGAACGGTTCAAATTGGCCGGATTTTTCCCACAACAAAAAGCTGCCCCAAGACGCATTCTTGCTGTTTTGATGGACTTCTCCGCACCGGGCAGGTCCATGTTTTCCCCGTTCCCTTGCTTTGTCGCCTTCTTGAAATGTACGTCTTCCCCTACTACACTACTGCGGCACCTGCTTTTGTGCGGGCATAGCTGAACAAGACCGGATCGTGGCGGCATTGCGTGAAAAGACGCCTGCGAAAGCCGGGATTGAAGCGATCAAGGCCATGTCCGCGGCGTTGTTGAGGTGTGCGTTTAGCGGGGAGATATAAGAGATGAAAAACACGGACGAGCATGGACAGACACTGAAGAAAGCAGAAGGCTTGATCCCGAAGCATGGGGGGTATCGAAACCTTAAAACCTTTCAACTTGCTGAGCTTATTTACGATGTAACCATTCGATTCTGTGATAAATATATTGATCCGCGCAGCCGTACCCATGACCAGATGGTGCAGGCGGCGCGCAGCGGGCGCCAGAATATTGCGGAGGGGAGCGTGGATTCCGGCACCTCCAAGAAAATTGAAATGAAGCTGACGGGCATCGCAAAAGGCAGCCTGGCCGAACTCCGCCTCGATTACGAAGATTATCTGCGCCAGCGCGGCCTCCCCCAATGGGAACCCAGCCACCCCGCGCTCATGCGTTTTAAGAAATTGCGCTGCAGCACGCTCGAAGAATTTAGGTTGTGGGTAGCCGCGGAAGTGAAATTGGATAAAGAAAACACGGACCCACACGGACAAGCACGGACGAACACCCCTAAAGAATCCGGCGTCCGTGAAAGTCTGTGTCCGTCCGTGTTTGTGGCTAATGGCGCGCTTTCCCTGCTGAATCTCTGCATGTATCTTCTCGCCCGGCAAATGAACGCGCAGGCCGAGGCCTTTGAAAAAGACGGCGGTTTCACCGAACGTATCTACCGCCATCGCACGGCCCGCCGCGCTAAAGGAACCCGCTGAATTAAGAACGCGAAATTCCTACCGCCCGGGACAATACCCGTCTTCGCTCCCTGAGCACTCATGATACCCGCCGGAATTGAAAAATTGGATAAGCCGGAGCAGTTCGGAAAGCCCGATGGCCCAATCCTGCGCGTTGTAATCGCTGGCATGTGCGGTGCAGGAGACATCGCCACTGGCCCCGGGCGCATAGCCATCTTCCGTGCCCGCTTGGCAATGGAATCCACCGGAATTGAAGAACTGGATCACGCGCAGCAGTTCCGAGAGACTGATGAGCGTGTCGCCATTCTGATCCGCCGTGTGGGAACCGGTTCCGCCTCCGCCTTCCCCTTCCTCCGCTCCTTCTCCCTCAAGAACGCTTTCTCCTTCTTCGCCTCCACCCTCCCCTTCTGTTTCACCAATGTGGTCATACCCGATATCAATAAGAGCGCCAATATCGACGGGCGCCCACTGACGCCGGGTGGACCCCACAAGAATGGCCGATTCCATTACCGCGCCGCCCACTATATTGCCGGTATCCCAATGCGCCATGCTGCTGCCGTTCTGCCATGTCGAAGGCGCATAAATGCCGGGCGGCAATTCCTGCCCATAATAGGCGTGGGCCGTTGCACCGCTAAAGGCAAGGGCATTGCTGGTCAAATCCGATACATTGCCCTGGAATGCCGGGGGGTCTCCCGCGAACAGCGCGTGCATATCCGCGCGCCGGACCGCATAGTGATCCCATACGGAATACGAATTGGGAGCAATCTGGCTTCCACCACTGCTGTCGCACAACGAAACCCAACCAAGGGAATGGGTAATTTCATGGAGCATAACGGAAAGAAAATCAACCTGGTCTGTTTCCGGGCTGCCCGTATCCAGATACCAGTCATAGCCAAAATCCACCGTCACATACACCTCTTCCGTATCAATATACGGCTTTAGGCCCGTCTTAAGCCGTTTCATGGCGCTTCCGGTCTGGAATCCCGTAGTCATGGAAAAATACGTGCCCGCCGACGCCAGTGCGCCTGTGCCGTCCGTTTGCGATGCCTTCACCACAATGTCCAGCATCCCGGTTTCATTGAGCACATCGGCCACATATTGAAGCACATCTTTCAAGCGGGCCTGGGCCTTGGCGCCCGTCGGCGCATCATTGTCAAATCCTATCCCCGTATTGTTGCGCACATCCAGATAAAAGAGGTTGAATACAATCCCGCTGTACACAACCTGTTCATCGGGCAAGCCTAACGGCATCTCTTTTCCATTTTCGGTGTCCCGAACCGTCACCACGCCGGAATCCGGAGCGAAGCCGAATATCTTCTCCGCCGAAGCTGTTTCTCCGGGAAGGAGAAACAACAGCAGGAAAAACGATGGGAGTGTTCCGGCGAGCAGGCCGCTCAGGCAAGCATGAATTCTCATGATCATCCTCCTTTTTTGCCGCGCAACAGTGTATTCTCTATTCTACGGCAAATTAGACAGAAAGGAAATGCCTTTTTCTGGTTTCTTTGCAGGCGCCATTGCCGTTATACTCTTCCCGTGGTTCTATTCAGCCTATAGGATGCGGAACTTCACATAAAAGGATTTGCTTCAATGAGCATTGCACTATTCGGCATGGCCTTCGTGCTTGCGGCAACCCCGATAACCTTTCCAGGCACCACATGGGAGGAGCGTACGCCGGAATCACTGGGCATGGACGCCTCGGTATTGAATCAATTGGAACAGCTACTGGGTGGCCGGGGCTGTGTGGTCAAAAACGGATACATGGTCAAAACCTGGGGGGATCAGACGCAAGTGTCCGACTGGGCCTCTTCGTCGAAGCCGGTGCTGAGCACGTTCTTGTTCTTTGCCGTTGCGGAGGGATTGGTGAAAAGTGTGGATCAGCCGATTGCGGACTTTGGCTGGGAATTGAAACCCAAGGATCAAGGGATCACCTTCCGGCAACTCGGGGCAATGATGAGCGGATACGCCCGCCCGGAAGGCCCCGGCGAGGCATGGGCATACAACGACTTCGCCATTCAGCTTTATCAGAAGACCTTGTTCGACAAAGTATTCAAGGCAGACGCGAAGGCCGTGGCGGACGACCCGAAACGCTTGGGAACTTTAGGGTTTCAAGAGGGGTTGTCTTTTACTGAACGGCGCCGGGTGATGGCTTCCGTGCGCGATTTCGCCCGTATTGCATGGTTCTGGCTGAATCATGGCCGCTGGGGACAGAACCAGCTTTTGCCGGCCCGCTTCTTTGACGAATTTATGAAACCGCAGGCCCCATTCAATCTCCCCGCCACAACACCGGCGGAGCAGGACGATTACCTGAACGTCGGAAGCTATGGCGGAAACTCCGATCAATTTTCCATGTGCGGCCCCGGAACCTATGGGTTCAATTGGTGGTTCAATGAAAAAGGCCGCACCCATCCGGACACGCGCGTCTGGCCCGATGCCCCCGTGGATGCCGTCATGTCCATCGGCGCGCGCGGATATTGCTCCGCGTTTATCCCGAGTTTGAATGTTGTGCTGGTTTCCGCAGGGGGCAACTGGGGAGAAATCATCCCGGGAAACCCCGGAACCGTTTTCAATCAGGCACTCAAGTTGCTGGCGGAAGAGCGGGGGCATCAATAAATATGCGACGCAATGCACACTTTCCCGGCAATGGATCGGCAGGGAGGGTTGACAGGGGAATTTCAGCGGAGAACAGCCGCGATGGACGGGAGAAGGATTCTCTTTAGATAAATTGGCATATCCGCTCGGCGACACATTCGACGATTTCCTGGACGCGGTAGCTCCCTTCCTGGATGCGTTGCTTGGCCCGTTCCACTTCTTCCCGGCGAATTTCCGCGGCTTTGCTTTTATCATTGTTCCGGGCCATCGCCACCGCTTCCGCCGTGCGGCTGATGTCCAGATCGTCCTGCAGGGCGATCAGCGCGCGGGCAGACTTTTCGCGACGGGCGGGCTGGGGCTTGAGTGCCGCCGCCTCCGCGATTTTATCTATGCCTGCGATTTCCATGACCACGTTGCTCCGAGTTTTTCAAATCTTCCACTAAGAACTATCGGCAGCACCGGCGAATCGCTTTAGCCCCATT
Source organism: uncultured Nitrospirales bacterium (assembly GCA_964474205.1). Taxonomy (GTDB): domain Bacteria; phylum Hydrogenedentota; class Hydrogenedentia; order Hydrogenedentales; family CAILVY01; genus CAILVY01. The sequence continues at coordinate 35,058 of CAYYRW010000017.1, forward strand.
TCCCCCTGAGCGGGTCCTTTACCGAGATGCGGCCTGCATGTTCAAGGACACACTTTCTTCTTGCCGGCATCAACCTGAATGAAGCAATGCCGTGGAACGGCTTTTTCCACGTATGGCCGAATACCCCCCTAAGCCCATATATTGCAATGATATAGAGTTCTTGAGCATGGTTGCGAATCCCCTTTATCTCAGGAGAGCGGCTTTCCGGAGGATTAATCCGGGTGATATGCCTGCATCCGCGGGTTAGTTGGAAATCATACCGGGTTTCGGTATAGTGTGGCGTTGAAATGGTGTTTTTCCGCCTGACAAATCGTTATCGTAAACGGTGATTGCTTTTATTGGAAGCTGTAGTGATGAAACCATCCTCGCCGGAAATGTCCCCGCCTGCACCCCCCTCAACTGCCAAAAACCAGCATGTTTTCCCGCTGTATTATGACATTGCACTGGTGGCCGTATTCCTCTGCGCCGGCATCGTGCTGCGGGCGGGCTATCTGAATGAAATTCGCCAGCAGCCCGATTTCGACATTCCCTTGTTGGATGCGGCCTTCTATAACTATTGGGCGCGTGGAATTGCATTCGATCAGTGGACCGTGCCGCCGGAGGCCAATGACCCGGAGATACGGACGATTCCCTATACGCGCCCGCCGGGGTATCCCTATTTTCTTGCGGGCATCTATGCGCTTACCGGAGGCAGTTATCTCGCGGTGCGTCTGGTTCAAATGACTATTGGGCTTGCGAGCGCCGTGCTCATGTATTTCCTGGCGCGGCGGCTCTTCGGGCGGGTGGCCGCGCTGGCGGCGTGTTTATTCATGTCCACGTATTGGGTGTTTATTTTCTATGAGGGGGAATTGAATACGCCGCCTCTTGTGGTGTTCTTGCAGCTACTGCTCATGGCAACCCTTGGGCGATGGCACGAACGAAAGAAATGGGCCTATGCCCTGGGCGCCGGGTGCATCCTAGGCGCCATGGCGCTGTTCCGCCCCGAAACCCTCATGGTTGCACCGTTAATTGCCGGATTCATCTGGTGGGCCGGCTGGAAACGTCTTCCGGTGCGGCGGCTGGCATTGGATTCCTTCCTCGCCGCGCTGGGTTGCGCCCTGTTCATCGCTCCCGTGACCCTCCGAAACTACCGGGTCTCCGGGGAATTCGTATTGATTACCACGGCCGGCGGCTTGAATATTTACGCCTGCAACAATCCGGCGTCCGATGGCACGTGGCCCACGATCAACAGCAAGGAAACCCTGGGCCTGAACCAAACCGGGCTGAACAATAACAACATGCCGTACTATCTCCGGGCGTTGCGCAAGAAACTCCATGATGACACACTCACCTATGGCGGGCTGAGCCGGCATTTTTCCCGGCTTGCCTGGGACTACATACGCCAGAATCCGGGCCGCACGATGCGGCTGCTCGCAAAGAAGGCCCTGCTCTTTTGGGGACCGGTGGAAATCACGAACAATAAGGAAATTCATTTCGCGAAACAGTATTCCACCACGCTCCGCTTTCTTCCCGGATTTCCCTTTGCCGCCGCGCTGTTTGTCACCGGCCTGGTGGTTTTTTTTCGGCGAAAACCCCGTGCGCCGGTGTGTAACAACAGGAAGCTCGCCCTGCTGATTTTGTCCTATGCCGCCATTTATTTTCTGACCATTATCTGGTTCATGGTGGCCGCGCGTTTCCGCGTCCCCGTGATCCCCTTTTTGCTCTTGTTTGGCGGCCTGGGCCTCGGCACGTTCCTCCAGAGCATGTTCAACAACGATTTCCGCCATGCCCTGCGCCTGCTCGCGGTGTTTGTATGCGCTCTCGCGTTTTTTAGTGTGAACGTTGCCGGGTATCGGCCAAAACCGGCACAGTGGCATGTCCAGCGCGGATACGCTTTCGCGGAGAAACGCCTGTATACAGAGGCCGAACAGGAATACCGGCTTGCGATGGCCTGCAACGATCCGCAATGGCCGGGCCTTGAGCCCTTGGGAAAGCTGTTGTTGGAACAGGGGCGTCTCCATGAAGCGCTGGAGTGCTACCAACAAGCGTTAACCACCTCCGTTGTAATCAACACCTCTATGTACATCGGCGTGGGAAATGTCTTAAAACAGATGGGACGGATTGATGATGCCATTGCAATGTTCGAGAAAGCCATTGCCTTCGAGGAAGATAATGCCTCCGCCCATTTGAACCTGGGGCTTGCCCTTGTCGAGAAGCGTGAATTCGACCGCGCCAAAGCCGAGTTTAACCGGGTGGTGAACGACCTCGCCGCGCGGCGGCATGCCCTGCACAATCTCGCCTGGATCGAGGACCTGCAGGGAAACACCGGGGAGGCGAAAGCAGGATATGAGCAAACGTTGAACGAGTTTCCCGAGTATCCCGAAAGCAACAACAACCTGGGGTATCTGCTTAAAAATGAAGGCCGCGTCGAGGAAGCGCGCAAATACTTTGAAGCCGCCCTCAAAGCCAATCCCCAATACCAGCTTGCCCATGAAAACATGGCCGTCCTGTTGCGCGATCAGGGCGACCGGGAAGGCGCGCTAAAGCACCTGCGCGAAGCCCTGCGCCTGGCCCCCAACAACAAGGCCATTCTTCAGGAAATCGAAACCTTGACCCGCACCGCGCCCTAAGCATTCATACCGCGAAACAATCCTCTTCCCGGCCGTTACCGTCCCGTTGCGGATAATAATATGCATTATTGTTAAATTCCGGCGGGCCCCGCTAATGCCTCATTGGGTGTCTCCGTGGTGAGGAATATTACAAATTCAACCGGGCGAAATTCCCCGTTTTTTCCGTGCAACCCTTTTTTTTTATTGCGAAATAGTCAAAAAGACCCGGTTTCAGTGGATTTATGGTTATGGCGGCAGTTCGGTATGGATTATGCGTCTGAGACGGTCATGGAACCTAATGGAGTTGGCAACAATGGCTAAACAACGCAACCAGGGAATGACACTGATAGAGCTGATGTTCGCCGCGGGCATTATAGCCATGGCGCTGTCCATGTTGTTTGGGTCGTTGATAAGCCTCTCGCTGATGGGCCAGGTGAACAAGAGCCGCATGGACGCCATTGCCTCGCTGAATAATGTCATGGAACAGGTGAACACACTTCCCTATGAGGGCCTGCAGACCTTTGTTCCGGCGTCCGATCCCTATGGCCCGGGGGTGTCACGGCAGGTTACCATTCAGTTTGTCGTTCCGCAGGCCAGCGGGACGCCCCTGCTGGTGCCGCTCCCGCTTCCCTCGAATTACGCGAATCCGATCCCCAATCCCGTGGAGGTGCGGGTGACGCTTTCCTGGCAGGAACAAAACGGCTATGTGTTTCAAATCATGGCTTCCACGATGAAAGGGCGGTAAGCATGCGCACTCAAGGCATGACGATGCTGGAAGTAATGTTTGCCACGGCGATCTTCACCGTGATCATGGGCGCGGTCTTCGCCCTGATGCTGGGATTCAATGACACCACGGAAATCCGGGATATCCAGGCCACGTCGTATGACGAAGCCCGCCGCGCCTTGTCCACCATGATTCCGGATATCCGTCAGGCGGTGCGGATGTCTATCAATTGGAACCAGCTTCCGGGGGCTGTGTTGACATACCGGGTGCCGGTGGATGCCGATGGCAACGGGTTTGCCGTGAACACGAACAACCGGCTGGAAACCAGCCAGCCCCGCACCATCAGCCGGGACACCAATGACTTTAATCAGGATGGCCGGTCGGCCAACCAGCTTATTGGCAGCAGCGGCGGGGTAACACGCGTGCTGGCGAATGACCTGTCGCCGGATTCCGAACAGCCGGATGCCAGCGGCGTATTCGGGCCTGCCCAAGATGTTAACCAGAATGGCCGCATGGACCGCGGCCTCTGGTTCGAGCCCTTTGGCCAGGGTTTGCGTATCACGATTCAAACACAGGGAAAGACACGCGAAAACCAGATTATCCGGTCCACATTCCAGGAAATCGTAATACCGAGGAATTAGCCTATGAAACACATCACACGGCGCCGCACCCAGGGCATGGCTTTGCTTCTGTCGCTTTTCTTTGTGACAATTGCCATTTTACTCCTCACGGGCCTGTCCATGCGCCTGATTAATCAGGACCGCCAGGTGGAACACTATGTCATGCACGAGGAGTGCTTCAATGGCCTGGAAGCGGCCTTTGCCCGCTGCAAATCGGAGATTGAAATGGGGGAAGACGGCAAGGTGGGGCTGGATGGCTATCTGGTTATTCCAGGGGTTTTTCCGGATTTTGACGATCCGGGGGTAACCCCGATGGCCATGGCAAGTTGCCCACAGCTCCAATTCTTCGGCTTTGGCCATAGCTGGGCCGCCGACGGGGTGGACAATAACGGCAATGGGCAGATTGACGAGGGCGGGGAGCGTTCGATGTTTTCGTTTTACACGGCGGCGCAATATGGGGGGAATACCCGCCGGATGGAGGCCATTCTCGCCGGTAAAGATGTAAATGTCTGGCGGAACGCCATTTTTGCCGGCGGCGGACAGGTCGGAGGCGTTATCAAGGGAAATGTCAGCATTCACGGCTCCGTGCATATTCTCGGCAACAATCTGCCCTCCGGAGGCCAGGCCCTGGCGGCGCTGGATATGAGCGGCACCAGCTTGATTCACAACAATTACGCAGGCATTCCGGCGGACCTGCAGGCGCGTGTGCCGGCCTTGCCCGCCATTGATTGGAACGGTGAGTCCGTGGATTATCTGGAAGCGAATCTGCGGGTCAAGCATGGGTTGGTCGGCTTGTCCGGGAATTCCGAAGTGGGTGAACTGGATATCTTCGGCAATACCATAAAAGAGACAATGGATGGAACCTATGTGAATGATGGGTGGACGGGCAACGCGGTCGTGCCCGACGGCGGACGCGGCGATCCGAAGAGTGTATGGAGTGACAACGGTTGGGATGAACTTTACGATTTGGGCGACAAAGTGCCCTTCCCAGTGCTGGCGGATGACTGGCGTTCTCCGCTCACCGGCGCCAAAGTGTGGGACCCCAGCACCAACGACTGGTACACCCATGAAGACTACTTCGATCAGGTGCTGCTGGCGGACCCCTTCAACAAGAACGATGGCGTGTACAATGGCGACATTGACATCTATACCCAAGGCAGCAGCTTCTATTGGAATGCCACGCGCAACATCGCGCTGTCGGGGTCGTTGCCGGCCATCCCTCCCGCGGCCACGGATGATTATATCCTGTTCAACCCGAATGCCGCCGGCGGGCCGGTATTGCAGGTGAACGGGCAGGTGACCGTCAATGGCAAGGTGACCATTCGCGGAAAATCGAACAAGCCGACCGTGTATTACAGCGGCAAGGCGGCCCTTTTGGTGCATGGCGATGTGCAACTGGACTGCAATCTGCTCACGTGCAACAACGCCAACCCCGCCAACGCGGCGAACAGTTTTCCAGTGAACAATATCCTGGGAATTATGGCCGAAAACAATATGATTGTGGGGTCCGTGGCGCAGGTGGCGTTGATGGGCGCCTTTTACGCCCAAAACACGATTTCCTGTTCCAAGCAAACGAACGTCATGGGGACGTTTGTTTCGAGTTACTTTGACATGGGCACCAACGTGCCCTCGATTTTTCAAGTGCCCCAACTGGCGGACAACCTGCCATTGGGCATGATTGGCAACTACCCGATTATGTCGCTTGCGCAGATTTCGTGGCGTGAATTGGGCGTCACATTGTAATGCCGTTAAATGGGCGCGGCGCCGGCGGTTGAACCCGCGGTGACCATGCGCCGAGGAAAAGGAGTTGACAGGGTTATGCGTATCACACCCCGGAACATATTTATCGTGTGTTCGGCCTGTGTGCTGATTATCGGGTTCATCTTGCTTACCCGAAGCGCGGGAAATGCGCAGCAGGAGGACACCGGGGCGGTCCAGCCCCGCTCCGGTATTCGTCAAGTCCATATGAATCCGGCGGACCTCAAGCAGACGCCCGGCCCCGCACCGCTGACCGCGCAAGACGAGGCCAAAGCGAAAATCGCGGAATACCAAGAGAAGATAGAGGCCGAGCCCAAGTCGGAAAATGCGCCGGCGCTCATTTTCGCCACAGGGAACCTCTATCTCCAGAAAATCATGGATTATGAAGAAGCCGCGCATTGCTTTGAAGCGCTTATCGAGAAATATCCCGATGCCCCGAACACGCGGGAGGCCTATGTGCAGTTGAGCACCTGTTATGAACTCCTGAATGATCAGGAGAAGTTGAACCGGCTTCACAACGACATGATGAAGAAATTCCCTCCGGACTCCCAGGAATACCTGTACGCCCAATCAAAACTGGGGTCGTAGCAGGCTTCAGGCAGTAGCCTCTCTAATGGGCACGCTCACTACAGTCCGACCAGTCTGACCAGTCCGACAGGTCCGATCAATCCGTCAGGTCTGAGGGTTGGGTTTCACGTTTTTCCGCTTGGGGGTGTACTCATGCCAAACGCCTGTTTGGCGCTTGTCCTTTCCACGGGGTATACTGATAAAAACTGGATAGGACGGGAACATGTCATTAGGCACACGGATTGGAGTGTATTTGCTGGTGGCGGTGGCGTGCTATAGTGTGTTGGATTATCTGATTCAGCGATGGGTCATTTTGCCCAGTTTCGCGAAATTGGAACGTCATGAGGCGGCGGAAAACCTGGACCGGTGCACGTCCGCGCTCCAACGCGAACTCAAGCATCTTGATATCTTCTGCCGGGATTGGTCGGCGTGGGACGACACCTACGAGTTTGTTGTTTCGGGCAATCCCGCGTTCATCAAGGCGAATCTTCTGGACCTCACGTTCACCGATAACCGTCTGAACCTGATTTTTTTCGTGAACACCCAGGGCAAGGTCGTATGGGGGGAGTATTTTGACCTGGAACAGAAAAAAGCGGCGGAACTGGACAAATTCCCGACGACCTCATGGGCGTTGACCAATCCCCTGTTGCAGCACAAAAAAGAGGACAGCACCTTGTCCGGCATTGTACTGACGCAGGCTGGTGCGATGCTGGTGGTTTCCCGGCCCATTATCAACACACTGAACCAGGGCCCCATCCGGGGTTCGCTCATCATGGGGCGGTTGCTGGATGCGGACTTGATCGCCTCCATCGCGGAACAGATAAAAACGGACGTGGAAATCAAGCCCATTGTGGAGAACTGGCTGTCCCCGGACGAGCTTGCCCATATCGGGCTCCTCTCGCCGCTCCGTCCGTATCATTATCAGGAAGATGGAACGCGCTCTTTACATGCCTGCCGCACCTTTGCCGGAATGGATGGGAAACCGGTCCTCTGGATTCAGGCCCGCGTGGACCGCTACATTATGGCGCAAGGCCGGGACACCGTCTGGATGGCGCGCTTGTCCATGGCCGTCACCGGGCTGCTCGTATTCCTGGTGGTCTTGTTCTCGATCCGGTACACCGTAACACAGCCCCTGTCCCTGCTCACGGACCATGTGACGCGGGTCAGCAAGGAGGAGGATTTGGCCTCCCTGGATTTGCCGGTGCGGCGGGATGAAATCGGATTGCTCACCCGCGAATTCAATCATATGGTGCGCCGCATCCAAAATGACCACCAGGTGCGGCGGCAAGCGGAAGAGGCGTTGCGCGAACAGGAACTATGGATTCACACCGTGCTGGACACCGCGCCCGACGGCATTGTCACCGTGAATGAAGACGGCGGGATTGAAACGGTCAACCCGGCGTTTGAGCGCCTCTTTGGATATTCCCGGCAGGAGATGATCGGCAATCCCCTGCATCAGTTTATCCCCGACCGCCTTGCCCTGAACACACCGGATTCGTTCTCCACACAGCCCCCCGTGACGGAGACCACCGGACGGCGGAAGGACGGCGGCCTGTTTCCCCTGTTGTGGACCCAGAGCGAGGCGAGCATCCGCGGGCGACGGGTATTTATCGGGGTGGTGCGTGATATTACCGAGTTCAAGGCCATGCATGACAAGGTGCAACGGGCGGAACATTTGGCCGCGCTCGGAGAAATGGGCACTTCCGTGGCGCATGAAGTCCGAAATCCCCTGGCCGGCATCAGCGGGGCCGCCCAAGTCCTCCGGGAAACCCTGCCCCTCGAAGACCCCCGGCGGGACGTGATTCAAGACATTTTGAATGAGGTGGCGCGGGTCGAAGTGATTGTGCGGCGCCTGCTCATGCTGGCCAAATCATGGACTCCGGTGAAGGAGCCGATGAATGTGTGCCTGCTCGCGGCGCGGATATCGCGCGAAGCTCGTGATCGCGCCCCCTGGGCGGGTATCGAGTTTGTGTTTGAAGGAAGCGATACCCTGATGATTTCCGCGGATGCCTCCCTGCTCGAACAAATCTTCTGGAACATTCTTCAGAATGCCGCGGACGCCCTTGCGAACGTGGCCGCCCCAAAACGAATCACGTGGTCGTTTGAAGGGCATCCCGGCGGGGCGCGGATTGTACTGAAGGACAATGGATGCGGCATGCCCCCGGAAGTCGTCGAAAAACTGTTTAATCCGTTCTTTACCACGAAAACGTATGGAACCGGCCTGGGCATGCCCATCTGCCAGCGTATCGTCGAGGCCCATGGCGGAAAAATCTCCGTGGCGAGCCTTCCCGGCGAGGGCACGGAAGTCATTATCGAGCTGCCCCAAGGAGACCTTGTATGACGCCCCGCATTCTTATCGTGGACGATGAAAAACTCATTCGCTGGTCGCTGGGCGAGTGCTTCCGCAAGGAAGGCTTTCTCGTCGAACTCGCCGGCGACGGCACCGCGGCTTCCGCCATCCTGGAAAAACATGATGTTGACCTTGCCCTCCTCGATCTGCGGCTTCCGGACACGGATGGCATTCAACTGCTGAAAAAAGCCCACGACGAAATCCCCGGACTGCCCGTGATTATCATCACCGCCTTCTCCAGCATTGACAGTGCCGTCAAGGCCATGAAATGCGGCGCGGTGGATTACATCACCAAACCGTTCAATATGGATGAACTCCTGATTGCCGTCAAACGCGCCCTGGACACCGCCTCCCTCCAGCAACGCCTTTCCTCGCAGATTATCGAACAGAAATCCCGCTTTGGACTGGACCATCTTATCGGGGACAGCCCGAAAATGGCGGATATCCGCCGTTTGGTAAAGCGCATCGCGCGCAGCGAGACCACCTCCATCCTCCTTCTGGGCGAAAGCGGCACGGGAAAAGACATGCTTGCCCGCGCCATCCATTACGAGTCGTCCCGGGCCGACAAGCCATTCATGAACATCACCAGCACCGCCTTGCCGGAAACCCTCCTGGAATCCCAAATCTTCGGACATGAAAAAGGCGCGTTCACGGACGCCCGTGATCTCAAAAAAGGGCTGTTCGAGTTTGCCGACGGCGGTTCGGTCTATCTCGATGAGATCGGCGACATGCAGCACGCCTTGCAGGCCAAATTGCTGCGGGTCATTGAAGACAAATCCTTCAAACGGGTGGGCGGCACGGAAGACATCAAGGTGGACGTGCGGGTCATCGCCGCCACCAACCGCGACATTCATGAAGCCATGAAGACCGGGCAGTTCCGGGAGGACCTCTACTACCGTCTGAGCGCCGTTCCCATCGTCATGCCGCCCCTGCGGGAACGCAGGGAGGATATCCCCGCCCTCGCCAACCACTTTGTTTCCTTGTATAACACAGAATTTCACCGTTCGATAGGCGCCTTGACCCCCACAGTGCTCGGAAAGCTTTCCGCCTATGACTGGCCCGGCAATATCCGCGAACTGCGCAATGTCATCGAACGCGCCGCACTGCTGGCCAAAGAGGACATATTATCGGAGAGCGACATTGTGCTTGGGAGCGCGATTTTGGGCAAGGCGCCCCAGGTTTCTTCCCTGATGGCCCTGCCGGATGCCGGCTGCAATATCGAGGACGTGGAAAAAGACCTTCTGCGTCAGGCATTGGAGCGTACTCAGGGCAACCGAACCCGCGCCGCGGAATTGCTGGGCATGACCCGTGACCAAATTCGCTACAAAATGGAGAAATATGATCTGAACGCCTGACCAGCGGGGGTTTTTCCCAAACCCCTGTGGAATTTCACAATCCACCGTCTTTCCACCGTCACCCTTCACCGAGCCAGAGATTAGCGGAATTCCTTACATTTCAATAGGTTATGGGACCCCCGGCATTTTTTGGGAAAATGGTATGGATGTTGCTATTAACGTAAATGTATAACGCTTCGGAAATCCCGAACGAAGTACCGCGAAGGAGATGCATGATGGACGGGATGGCTGAATGCTGTAAGGGAACGCGAGGTGCGATTGCTCAGGGCTTGTTGATAGATAGAACGGATGGAATTGCTGGTTTGTTCAAGGGAACACGAGGTGCGGTTGCTCGGGGCTTGTTGATAGTCAAGATGGACGAAATATTTGGCATGTTCAAGGGAATACGAGGTGCGGTTGCTCGGGGCTTGTTGATAAGCATGATGGTGGTGTTGGCTGGGGGGTGTCCCCAGCTAATGGAACCCGCGAAGGTGGTGGTTGTTCTGGGCGGCGCCGAATACAGCGGGGAGAGCGGGAAAAACGGCGCGGTAGGTCTTGATGAAATCGCCAGTTTGAATGTCACTGTCACGAAAATCACGATGGATTATGCGGGACGCGAGGATGTGATGGTGAGTGATGGGACCTCGGTGGAGGGTGCCGGGACCTCGGAGGATGGTGCAGCATCCTCCGAGGAGGGTGATGCGGCGGGGATTCTCGGGCGGATAACGGTGTTTGAAGGCGAAAAGCGCTTGGATATCCGGGACCTATCCGGAATCGCGGACACCTTAACCGCAGTCAATGTGGACCCGGGGTATTACACCAAAATCCGGTTGTATGTCAGCGATCCCGAGTTGCGGCTGGTCTCCGCCCCGGAGACGCCCATCAATGATATCCACCTCACCGCGAATGCCCGCCTATTTGTGTCTGAAACCTTTTTGTTGCCCGAAGGCCAGACCTCTGTCATCCAGTTGGATTTTGAGGGCCTCCACATCGTCGAGACCGGGCAGGGTTCTTATACGTGGACGCCCCAACTGCGGGCCGCGGTGGAGGTACAGGCGGTGGAGGGGGAATAAGGCCGGTCCTCATTTCGGAGGAATTGGCTTGCCTTCGATAAACACCGCCTGAAGCCGGGGGCCGTGTTTCCGGTTCAATTCAAACACCAGCAGGTTGGCTTTTTTGCCAACGGCGGCCATGGGGGGGCACTTCAGCCCGAACAGCGTCAACGGAATGGATGAAGCGCATGCAAAGGCCTGGCGGAGCGTCAGATCGGTGGTCCGCCACGCATTGATTACCCCCTGAAGGAGCATCAGGCTGCTTCCCGCCAGAAGGTCTGTTCCTTGGAGGCAGATTTTCCCGTTCGGCTTCAGTTCCACGTCCGCGTTGAACAATGAATAGGCTCCGGGCTTCCTACCCGCCAAGTCCACGCAATCCGATACCAGCACCACCCGTTCCGGAGATTTTGCGCGCACGAAGGTTTTCAAGGCGGGTTCGGGAAGATGATGCAGGTCGGCAATCAGCGAAGCATGCAATCGGTCCTCGGCCAGTTGCGGCCACAGGGGGTTCAGATGCCGGTGCATCAGGCTCGCGGCCCCATTGCCCAGATGGGTGGACAGCCGCGCCCCGGCCTCCACCGCTTGCGCTATCTGCACGGTGCTGGCCTGATGATGCCCCAGCGCCACCAGGATTCCCCGTTGTGACAGTTTGCGGATGAAGGGAAGGGCGCCCGGCAATTCCGGCGCCAGGGTGACGCACCGGATGCGGCCTTCCGCCGCCCTCATCAACCGGTTGAACTCCATCATGCCGGGCGGACGCACATGAGCCTTGGGATGCGCCCCGCGCGGCCCGTCCTCCGGTGAAATATAGGGGCCCTCGAGATGGATGCCCGGTATGGCGCGCGCCGTTTCCGGCAGTTTCATCGCCTCGGCGATGATGCGGCAGCCGTGCTCCATTATTTCCTGCGGCGCGGTAATCAGGGTGGGCATCCAGCGCGCCACGCCCCAGTGGGCCAGATAATCGGTTATTGCCCAGAGGTCTTCCGTTTTGAGGGATGCGCCCTGTACGCTGATGCCCGCCGCGCCGTTCACCTGCATATCGAACAGGACCGGCCCAAACCATGCTTCGGTGGAACCGATATCCGGTTCCGATCTGTCTGCCCGGCGGACGCACGCCACCACGCCATTGCGCAGAACGATATCCGAGGCATGCGCTTCCCCGATAAACTTGCCCCGCACCACAATCAGATCATTCGTTTTCCTATGCACGCCTTACTCCTTCACGAGAGCCAAACCGGTCATGAACCGGATATAGGTTTCAATGCCCCGGAAGAAATTGGGAAGATATTGCCGTTCGTTCGGACCATGGATGCCGTCGTCCGGCAGGGCGAATCCAAGCATGATGGAATCCGCCCCCAGCAAATCCTGCATGATCCCCACCACCGGCACGCTGCCGCCTTCGCGGCGGAAAATGGGGTCAACGCCGAACGTGGCTTTGAGCGCGGCCAAGGCGGCCTTCATATACGGGGAATTGCGGTCCATAATCGCGCCGGGGCCGTGTGAATGCTCGTGCAACGACCACCGTACGCCCTCCGGCATATGTTCCTCCAAATAACGCTGCAACAGGCTTCGGATCGAATCCGCTTTCTGATCCGCCACCAGGCGCATGGACAACTTCGCCGAGGCCCGCGCGGGCAGCACTGTTTTGGCGCCCTGGCCCGTGAAGCCGCCGCAGATGCCATTGACCTCCAGTGTGGGGCGCGCCCCAATGCGTTCCAGCGTGGTATATCCTGATTCGCCGAACAATCCGGGGGATCCGGTAAGCCGCAGCATTTCCTCATCGCTAAACGGAAAGCGCGCCAACTCCCGCCGTTCTTCGTCATCCAGAGGGCGCACCGAATCATAAAATCCGGGCAGGGTCACGCGGCCATTTACGTCGTGCATCCCCGCAATCAATTCGCACAACACGTGAATCGGATTGCGGACCGCCCCGCCGAACATGCCGCTGTGAAGGTCTTTGGACGGCCCCTGGATTTCCAATTCAAAATAGGCGAGCCCGCGCAAGGCATAGACAATGGACGGGCCCTCGGGTGCATGGATGCCCGCATCGCAATTCAACACCACGCCGCAGGCCAGCAACTCTTTGTGGGTTTCGATGAATCCGCCCAAATTCGGCGAACCGATTTCTTCTTCTCCCTCTAAAAGATATTTCACGTTTACGGGAAAACCACCCTGCGAGAAAAGGGCTTCCATCGCCTTTATCTGCGCCAAAATCTGCCCCTTCATGTCCGAGGCGCCGCGCGCGTAGATATAGTCGCCGCGAATTTCCGCCGCGAACGGCCCCGACTGCCACTCCTCAATGGGATCCACCGGCTGCACATCGTAATGCCCGTACACCAGCACCACCGGCTTGCCCGGCGCGTTCATCCATTCCGCATACACAAGCGGGTGCCCCGGTGTCGGAATGCACTCCACGCGCTGCATTCCAATCTGCTTGAGTTGCGCCGCCAGCCATTCCGCCGCGCGCCGCACATCCTCCCGGTGTTCCGGCAGGGTGGATATGCTTGGAATGCTCAACAGTTCTTTGTACTCGGCGAGGTGCTCTTCACGTTGGCCGCGCGCATACGCCAATGCTGCTTCCATGCCTTCCATGACACATGTTCCTTGTTGCCTCCGCGCAACACGTGCGCGGCCCTGCATAAACAATCAGCCGGCGTCCAGTCGGACTGGAGGCCGGCCGTGAAAAAACAAGCGTGAATGAATTACAGTTGCGCGTCCAATCCGGTGACCTTCCACGCATCCTTTTCTTTGGTGAAAATCAATTCGACGGTGGTGGAGCCGAAGGAACCGGAAATCTCAATCGGATATACGCTGGCCTTGTTGCCTTCAATCTTCTTCTCGGCCTTCGAGGTGTCCACGGTCAAACCATCCATGTATCCCATATCCTTGGCCTGCTGCATGAAATCTTTCGCGCCCGCCTTGTCACCCCACTCATAATGTTCAAAGGCATCCGAGAACAGGCCCATCAACCCGTCAATATCCTTGGCCAGTATCAACGCCTTGAAGGCATCCACTTGCTTGGCCACTTGCTCTTCCGGTTTCACGGTGGCACACCCCGCCACAACCGCCAACACGCCCACTACCACCACCAGTCTCATTAAGTGCGTTTTTTTCACGATACGATCCTCTCACTTGTTGTTTTCGCAACCTGGGAACACACAACGACGAAGTGTACCGCTTTTCAGGCCGTCAAATCAAAAACACGACCGTCCCCGTGGCCGTGTCCAGGGCACATAAGGAACAGCGATTCCGCCATTAGGTTTGTATGGGAAGAAGATATTCGGCCTGTGCAGCGCTCAGCGGGCCGTGCGGGACGAACGTCAAAAGCCCCGGATTCCCGCGGGGCGCGCAGGGCTCGAAAGTCCCCCCTGTGCGCGTTCTTTATTTTTGGGGGTAAAAAGGGTATCGGCGCGGTGCGCGGTCCGTGTAAATGCCGTCAAAACCGCTGTGCGAATGTGCCCCTCCTAAAAATCAGCGTCAAAAATGTGCTATACCCTGCGAAATACCTCTACGGGCGAAAGCACTGTTGATTACGCCATGTTCTTGACTTTGGCGGTTGATAATAGGTAGCCTCAATGCAGTGGTTGTAAGAGCTTGTGTGCTAAGGAATGTGAGGCAGGAAAATAACGCATGGCGCGCAACGGACGAGACATTGGCAGCGGAGGATCAAACGGCGCGATGGAGCGGATCGCCATTCTCGGCGGCAGCAGCGTGTATATTCCGGAATTTATTTATGCGGCGATTTCCCGGAATCTGAGCATAAAGGAATTCGTGCTGTTTGCCCCCCCCAGCAGGAAACTGGAGGTCGTGGCCCGGTTCTGCCAGCGTTTGATAGACAAAAGCGGTTTTCCCGCGAAAGTGATTCCCTGCTCTGAACTGGCCGAGGCCGTCGCGGGCGCCCGGATTATCCTCAATCACATCCGCGTGGGCGGATGGCAGGCCCGCATGCGCGATGAAATGCTCCCGCGGTCGTTTGACATGCTCGGCGGTGACGCCATGGGGCCCGGGGGGATTGCCAACGCGCTGCGCACCCTCCCCATCGTGTTTGATTACGCGCAGCAGATCGAAGAATGTAATCCGCATGCCATATTCATCAACATGACCAATCCCATGGGCATTGTGGTGGAGGCCTTGATCAAATACAGCCGCCTGAAAACCATTGGTGTGTGTGAACTGCCCACGGTCTATTGCAAGAAAGTCGCCGCCCTGCTCCAGAATGTCCCGGACATCCATGTCGATTACCTTGGCCTGTATCATTTCGGATGGATTCAGGATGTCCGTGTGGATAACCGGAGCCGCATGAGCCATTTGCTTGAAATGCTCGAGGCCCGTCCCGATGATGATTTCGATTACGATTTGATAGAATTGTTCCGCATGATTCCCACACCGGCCACCAGTGCGTATTTCCGGCGGGATGAAATGCTCAAGAAACAGCAGGGGTGCCTGCCGTCCCGGTCTGAAATCCTCTTCGAGGCCGAAAAGCAAATTCTCGCGTTATATGAGAATGAACACCTCAATGAAATCCCCGAATTGACCCGTCAGCGGAACGCCGTGTGGTATGAAGAGATTATCATCCCGTTAATCGAGGCGCTGGAGCGCGAGCAGGAACGCGAACTGATTGTGTGCCTCCGAAACGAGCAGTCCATCCGGGACTTGCCCGAAAATTGCAGCGTGGAAATACCCGCCAGCATCCACCGGCGCGGGATTCGGCCCCATAAAGTGGGGAGCCTGCCGGGCGTGTTGCGGGGCACGTTTCTTTCCGTCAAAGAGAGTGAGCAATTGACGATCGAAGCGGTTCGGCATAAATCGTATGAGTATGCCCTGCAAGCCCTGGTGATTAATCCGTTTGTTCCTTCTGTGGATACGGCCAAGCGGTTTTTGGATAAAGTAATCAAGGAAGAAAAACTGGAACTGCATTGAGTGCAATGCGTGCCAAGGGGACTGAAATATGCGATATGTGATTATCTTGACAGTACTGATGGCGATGACGGGATGGGCGGGCGCGGCGGGCGTCCCGGTTACGGGCGCGGCCGGCGTGTCGCTCTCGGACATTGTGAACACCCCCACCATGGTAACCGTTGTCCTGAAGGTGAAAGGCGCGAAAGACGCCAACCTGCGGATCATTGAAGTCCACCCCACGGAATTCACCGTGCTCACCGAGGCCAATGAACGGTTCACCTACCTGAATGAAGACGTGCAGGAGATTCAAGTCCAGGGCGGGAAAGTGGAGAAGGAGAAAATCACCCTGCCCAAGCACGGCGCGTTGCGGGCGGAAGATCAGAAGGTGCTGGACCGGGTATGGGTGCGGGTCAAGGAGATTTACGCCGCTTCCAACGAGAACCAGGATCGAAAAATCCGCGCCGCCACGCTGCTCGCCCTGCATGGTGACCAGGAAGCCATCAAGTATTTGAAAGATTTGCTGGCCTCGAATGAACTGCAGGTTCGCCTGGACGCCGCGACGTCGCTTTTCTATGTGGGCGAAAAACCCGCCGAAGCCTTGTTGCGCGAAGGACTGGAGAGCGGCAACCGGGCCGTCCGCACCAAGTCGGCCCGATTGTCCGGCCTGACCAATTACCGGGACGCCATACCGGTGCTCACTTCGATGCTGCAGGACCGCGCGGGCGAGTTGTCCGGGCCCGCGGCCCGGGCCTTGGCGTATCTGGGCGACCGGGAGATTATTCCCCGGCTCATCTCAATGCTTGGGGAATCCAACGAACTCAAGCATGATGCCGCGGTTTTCGCTCTGGTCCAATTGGGCGGCGATGACATTATCGAGCAGATGAAACTCCGCCTTAAAGACGCCGACACACAGGAACGCTACCGCATCGGCATCGTGTTGCACGATCTGAAAGATCCCATGGGCGCGAAGTTATTGAAGGAGATTCTCGATACGGTGCCGACGTTGAAGCCCGATGTGGCGTTGATACTTGCACGGGAGAACGAATGGGATGCCACGCAGTATTTGCGCCAGCGGCTCGCGCGCCGGGAAGACCCCACGGAGCCGAACTTGCTCTACCGGGCGCAAAATGCGGCGTCCATGCTCATGAGCGACGATCCGTCCGCGCTTACTGTTTTTCAGTCCTTGCTGCGGATTGATAAATCCGAGATTAAGGTGGACAACAATAGCAAAGTCAAGCCGGAAGACGTGCTTCAGCGGCTGAAAAACCTGGTTTTCAAACTAGCCATCCAACTGAATGATCGGAGAATGTTGTCCGTCATCCAGCCCAGCATCGAAAATGTGGATGCCCAAGTGGCGTTGGAAGCCAGCGTCTCCTCGGTGGCGTTGGCGTTTCCGGAGTTCCGGGAACGATACCTTGCGTCATTGGATTAAGCGCGCCTCATGCGGGGCGAAGGCTATGCCCCGCCCGGAGACAGCGTGTCAAGGATAGTGCGGACCATGGAAACGGAGCGGCTGCATGTCTGGATTGAAGGGTGGGTCCAGGGCGTGGGATTTCGCTACGCCACCCAGTCCCAGGCGGAAGCCTTGCGTCTCGCCGGATGGGTGCGCAATTTGCCCGATGGCCGGGTGGAAGCCGTCTTTGAAGGAACACGGCCCATTCTGGAGACCATGCTGGCGTGGTGCAGCCAAGGTCCGTCAGGCGCTTCCGTGAAACAGGTGGAACATCATTGGGAAGAAGGCGCGCCCCGCCATACGCATTTCGCCATTCGGTTTTGACGGTATAGGGCGCAAGACGCTCCCAGAACAACCATCGGTGCTCCATTAGGCCCCGGTGCGCCGGGTCCGGGGAAGCCGAAGCCTCCAAATCATTTCCGTGCTTGCCGCCGTAAAGCCCCCTCCGTCAAAATCGCCCAGCACGTCCTCCACACGGAATCCACAACGATGTAGAAGATGTTCCATTTCGCGGGGCGTCGTCCAGGAACGCGTTAATGAGAGTATTTGTTCATGCACCAGATGTCCGCGCGCATCCACTTCCCGAATGCGGTGTGTCTCCGTTATTCGCTGAAGGAATTCATCATACTGGGCGGAATGCCGGTGAATCAGTTTTGTGTCGCCCCACGGGGCGGGATACCGTCCGGCGAATTTCATTTTTTCCGATCCCGCCGCCGCATGGGCAATGGCGGACGGACGCGCCGCCCACACATTAAGCATAAACAACCCGTTCCGGGCGAGATGCCGCCGCACGCAGAGCAGGCACTCCATTTGTTCCTTCGGGGTGAGCAGGTGCATGAATGCGCGATAGGGCATGGCAATAAACTGGAACGTCCGCCCGAGATCAAACGCGCGCATGTCGCCCCGTATCAGCGTGAGAATTCCAGGTATCCTGCCAACCTTTTTCAGCCGGGCGCGGCACAGTTGCAGCATACGGGCCGAATTGTCCAGCCCCGTGACCCGTGCGCCCGACATGGCCATGGGAATGCAGATGCGCCCGGTCCCGCATCCCAATTCCAATGTTTCACCGCCTTGCCGTACCGATTCTTCCACGTAATACTGCGCTTCGCCCGGCAGCCCCTGATGGATGAGATCATAATAGGGCGCCCACAGATCAAATTCACTCATCGCGTTCCTTTCCGTTGCGTGCCGGCCACCCCGGTAGTATACCGCACCCGCGGCAGGCAACCCACCCGCGTGGGCCATTCGGGCGCGCCGCCCGGGGGGTGGTGTCCGTGCCGCTTGCGGCCCATCGTTTGGAAATCTGTTACGTGGTGTAGTATATTTCCATCGCGCTGACGCGCGGGATTTTTACAAACATGCACAGTGACACGCAGAATGCACGGGAAAAACTGGAACGTCTTGTACAACAGCGGGTTCAGCACAAGGAGAATCTCAATACGGTGCTCGCCCTGCTGGACAAGGCGGACCGCCGCCGTATTGCCGAGCCCGGCAACAGCCATCGCTGGAATAAAGTGCTGGACAATCTCGAGTCCTGTCTCGACGAAGCCAAGGCGAAACTGGAAAGCTGTGAATTGGCGATCCACCGCCTGGAACGGGAAATCCAGGGCGAAAAATCCCCGGACGTGGACACGGCGCCCTCCCTTGCCGCCCGTCCCGAGCTGTCGAAGGAAGAAATGGATTTGCTGGATGGGGTGGGACTCTTTTCGGCCGCCTCCATGGAAGCCGCCAAGCGCATTCTGAGCATGTCGCTCGAAGACGTCAGCCATCTCACCTTGGAAGAAGTGGCCACGCTGCACAGCCAGATCGCCGATGAAAACACCCAGGCGGGCGGCGTGTTGCCGGGACACTTGGCGGGCCGTATCGAACTGGCCAATCAAATCCAGGCGGAAGAAGCCGCCAAACCGGCCCCGGGAATCCTTCCGCCGGAACGCCGGCAACAGGCCATATTGCGCGCCGCCATTGACAAAATCAGCGCCAACCGGCTAAACACCCTCACGGAGGAAGAAACCCGGCTGGTCATCAGCAGTTATGAGTTGCTTTGCAGCCGCTTAACAGTGGGGCCCAAGGATGAACGGCTCAAGCGCATTTTGGGGGCGGCGGTCAATGTGTTGATCAATCGCCGCAGGCAGGAAGAACGGCGCAAACAACAATAGGAAGCTAACCGTTCCTTCATCTTTCCCAAGAAATTCATTCCCGTATCGGTCCTATTGGCCCTATTAGTCCATGATGTCCTTTTTAGGAATGACGGCCAATTCCCACTTTCTTTTTGCGTACGGCACTGCCCCTCGGTCTTCTTTCCCCTGAAACCAAACCTCCTTCCTGAAGTGTCTATTGCATGACTCATCTCACGCGAAAGGACCGAACCCATGAAACATTTTTTGGCATTGACAGGGGCACTTCTCGTTAGTACAACCGCCGCTTTTTCTGCGTCCGACACTGCCCCGCCGGCTTCCTTCCGGGCGGGTGTCGCATCGGCCACCGTGAACCCTCCCGAGGGCGTTTACCTTGGCGGCAACGAATATAACCGTAAATCCACCACGGTCCACGACAATCTCTACGCCAAAGCCATCGTGTGGGACGACGGGAAGACCCCCTTGGCGCTGGTGGTGGTGGATGCGCTCAGCCTGCAATATGAGCCCACCGTGAAAGCCCTTCGTGCCGCCGCGTCCGAAAAAACAAAAACATTGCGCCTGCCCCCCGAGCGTATCATTGTTCAGGCCACCCACACCCATTGCGCCCCGGACACCATTGGCATCTATGGCCCAGACGCCACCACCTGTGGACGCAGCGAAGCCTATATGAAGCAACTGGTGGATACCGCTTCGGAACAAGTGGCCCGCGCCGCCGCGAACCTGCAACCCGCCACGCTTGCTTATGCAGAAACCGAATGCACGGGATGGGCCGTCAACGACAGTGAGCCGAGCCTACTCGATAATTCCGTCACCATCTTGATTTGCAGGAACGCCCAAGGACAGCCCATCGCCACACTCACCAATTTCGCCTGCCATCCCACCGTGCTTGATGAAAACACCCCGCAAATCAGTGCGGACTGGGTGGGTTCATTTTATAAGAAAATGGGAGAGGTCCTTCCCGCTGAACATCTTTTCCTTCAGGGAGGCGTGGGCGGATGGATTCAGCCCGAAACGCCCGAACGCACGTTCACCCTCGCGGAAAAATACGGAAACGATCTCGCCGCCAAAGTGCTTACCGCCCTCGAACACGCCAAACCGGTTGAAGGAACCGAAATCCGCTTCGCACACAACGTCTTCTCCATGCCCTGCACCTCTCCAACGTTCAAACAAATGACGGAACTCAATCTCGTGGCGCGCAATATGGCCGGTGAATCCCTGGAAACCGACGTCGCGTGGTTTGCCCTCGGCAACGCGCAATTCGCCACCCATCCCGGCGAAACCGCTCCGGAGTACACCCGCGAAACCAAGGCCCTTATGAAAACCGGGCCCCGCTTCGTTCTTGGGCTCGCCCTCGACCACCTCGGCTATATACTCCCGACCCGCTTTTTTGACAACACCAAAGACATCAAGTTCGCGGAATACCTCACCAGCATGTCCCCCGGCCGCGGCGCCGGCGCCAGCATGATGGCCGCGCTGAACGAAACTATTCCTGCGGAGAAATAAAGGGTATCTTCGCAAAATCTGTCAGACTTGTCCGACGCGTCCGACCGGTCTGACATGTCCGGCTGATCAGATTGATCGGTCTGATCCGGCTGATCTACTTATCTCAAAACTTTCCCAGCTTTCCATACCCCTCCGGATCGAGCGCCTGAAACAGGGTCCACACGCAGGGGTTCGAATAATAGTGAACACCCCACTTGATTGCGCCGGTTCCGCGGTCCAGGCTCCAGGGGATGTTCCATGGGGTGGCTTGGCGAAGCAGGATATTCTCGTAACTGCGGTTGAAGAGGGCAACGGCATCGTCCTTGCGCCCGGCGAAGGCCATCATCGCGCAGAAATTCCACACCTCGCCGATGGTGATCACAGCGGAATGATCGGGGAAGGTATCATCAGGCCTCCCATCGGGCGTTACACCATTCACCGCGCCAAACGGCGTGGCGGCAACATTCCTTTTCAGCACGGTGTCTATCACGCTTAAAATATGCTCTTGCGGTAAAAATTCCCCCAGCCCCGCCGCATAGGCAAACCACTGTCCGCAGAGTGCATTCGTGAGCGACGTTTCACTGCGGCGTTCTTTTGCCACGTCGTTATAGAGCCGGTAATACTGGCCGGTCCAGAGTTTCTCCTCATACGCTTTGGCACCGCGCTCCCGCCACCCGCGCAGTTCGTCCGTGAACGCCGCCTCGCCTTGTTGCTTGGCGCATTCCTCGCCCGCGCGGAGCGCCGCAAGCCATATCCCCCCGGTGTACGCACTGACACCCCACCACGGCCATATATCATAATATTGATTCGCGGGAAAGCCCTTTTCGTTTCCGGGGTCTTCATCGATCAGGCCATCCTGGTCCTTGTCGAGGGTCATCGCGAACCGCAGGGCGCGCCGCACCGCGGGATACATCTCCTTGAGATAGGCGTCATCCTTCCACAGCGAAAAATTCCGCCACGTGGTGAGTACAAATTCCGGCGACACAATCGGGTGCTGCACATGGAACATTGGCGACCGCGAACCCATGGGCGATCCGAATCCAAAGGGTATCTCTCCACTTTCCGCCTGCGCTTTCGCAATGGTCCGCAGGGTGGCACGTTCGCACTCCGGCCAGAACAACGCGAGCGGGAAGGAGCCGTAATACCGGCACACAAAGGTTTCCGTGATGGGGCAGCCCGTAAACGATTCGCTCTGAAAGAAGCGTCCGTCGTCCATCCACCAGGAATTCCGCGCCAGAATATACAGGCCATTGATGAGTGCATCCTTTAACAAATCCGGGACCGGGCTTGCATAAATGGACGATTGCCATTTGATGATCCGTTCTTCAATATCCTTCGCACGGGGAAGCACGGCTTCCGCCACCGCCTGTGCATCGTTCCGCGTTGCGGCATAGCGGTGCGTCAGGGGCTCGTCATCACTGGATTTCCACGCGGGGAAATGCCAGGCCAGCGCCAATGTTACCTCCGCGGTTTCTCCAGGAGTAAGCGTGCACGCGGCATCCATGCGCAGAAGGTTGTCCTTCGGGGTATCGGCCAATACCTTCCACCGGGCGTCTTCTTGCGCCGAAATCGCATACGAGCCTTCCGGGCACTGAAGCTGAATTCCATTGAAAAACGGAACGACCGTCCACGCTTTTTTTTCGTCCGCCTGCCACTGCAAACGTATGGAGGCGTCAACGCGTACATGCCCGCGATTATGCACGGTGACATGAAACAAGGCGGCGGGCATGGATGACAGATCATACTCGTTGGGAAGGAGGGGCGAAAAAGCCCGCACAAGAACGTCCACGGGTTTGAACGTATCGCGGAAATCAAGGTCCGCCATGGGAAAGTGGCCCCAGAATCGAATCGAGGGACAAGGGTCCTCCTTCGGAAACAGGCGGACCGCACTTTTGCCCACGCTAACTTCCAGGCCGCTCTCCGGCAAACAAGGAGCGGGTTTGGTCCAATTATTTTCACAGACGGCATCACCAAAGGTTCCGGCGGAGGTGAGTTCGATGAAACCGGTGCCCAGCGCACCCAGCGGCATCGCGCTTTTCGCCTCGCCCGCCGTGTACCAGACGCCGCACACCGGCGTTTCATAGCCAGCCGCTTGAATGGGGGTCCATTGCGGCGCGGACTGCACAAACAACAATGCGGAGAGAATCCACATGGCTTTGCTCCCTTATTTCACAATGGCCGGGCGCACCATATCCGCCCATGCGTCCTTATACACAAAGAAATTCACGCCGTTTGCGCCATTGTTCCGGACCAAGTCCGCCGTTTTTGCCATTTGCGGGTCATCGATGTAAATAATGGGGGCCAGTTCCTTATCCGGGCCGATGAGCGCCCGTGCCATCCGGGTTTCATGCCCCACCGCCCCGGGCGGAAGTTCCGCGCGAATTTCGTTAATCGTTCGCGCGGCAACCAGCGGCTCCAGATTGAGCCAACTCACTACCAAGTTCATAACCGATGCCTCATTGGGCGTTCCGGCCACCCCCAGTTCCTCCGGAATGTTGGTCAATTCCCAATTCAGGCAGGCCTCGCCGGGCTTGTCCGGATAATTGCGGTAAATCATCGGCGCGAACACATCCATGAACTCGGCAAGGTCCACATACGACTGGCCCACCAGCGGCGCAAGCGATGGCGTGAAAATATACACGCCCATCCGCAGGCCGGCCCCGTGAATGATTTTGCTCAGGCCGCGAAAATGTTCCGTAACGCACACCCGCCGGAACCGCAGCCAATCCAGTACGCCGGGAAGCTGCGTGAGAAATTCAGCGATACCGGCGGGCGATTCCAGCCATGCCGCCGCACGCTTGCTCGTTTGCCCCTTGGCGGCAATGGTCTCATAGAGCGTGACGGCATCCTGTTTCATGCGCGCGAAATCAAATCCAAGCGCTCCCGCTTTCTCCTTGCATACCTCGCAAAAACATGTGAAATAGGCATCCAATCCGGAAGCGGGCGATGCAAAACGGCACCCATCCACCAGGACGCCCTGAATATTCTTGGTGGCCGCCATGTCGGTGTAGGACTTCAAATTGCGTTCCCGAACCACCGGATTGTTGGGACAGCCCGAACCAAACCATTTTTTCGGTTCCCCCTTCACATTCAGGGCCATCATGCCTTTCTCCTCATCGCCCACCCCAAAAGCCCCGCCGCACAACCATGCCTCCATATCGTTTTCACGAACGGCGTCAATTACAGCCTCCCCGCCCGACACCACCACGTGGAATCCCGCCTCTTTCATGGCACGGGCCGTGACCTTCGGTTCGTTTCCACCAAATCCGTGCATCCAATAGCGGGTCATACGTTTCTCCTTGGCCTGGGCCGCGGATGCAAGGGCACTGGTTTGTGCGAAGGCCATCCCTGCCGCCCCTGCGCCGAGCGCGCCCAAAAACACGCGCCGCGATACATCGTTATAATGCGTTGCCATGATGTTCTCGTCTCCTTTTGTACTTGATACATGGTACCGCGAATAAATCCCCTGCCGCAATGATTCTAAACACCCGGACTAGGAACCGAGCTCTTCCAACATCCGGTTGAGCCGGAGCCGGTAATAACAGAACGCGTCAAACGGCATATACGCGCGGATGGAATCGTCCAGATGCGGAATATAGCGGCCTTGGTCCAACAACGGCCGAATCTCCTGCTCCAAAAGCGCGTCAATCTTCGCCGGGCCCGTCGCCACAGTGCGCCAGTCTATTCCGCCCAGCAAGGCAATCTCTTTCCCATACGTTTCCCGAAGATCAGCATAGGTGATGCCCGAACGCGCGCCTTCCTCGATGTTCAATCCGGTGACGCCCGCCTCAATCCACACCGGTATAAAGGCCCGAACCGCGCCCGTGGACCACATCACGCGCAACCGGACTCCGTGCCGCTCCAAGCATTCCATTACCCTTCGCAAGGCGGTAAAGGCAAACGCACGGTACATCTCCGCCGAAATCACGGAGCCATGGTTTGACGCGATAGGTTCATACAGAATCGCAAAGTCAACGTCCACCTGCGGCAGCACCCGGTCCAGAAAATCCACCAAGAACTGTGCGTAATGCTCCAGGGCCGCCCGTGCCAGTTCCGGACGTTCACACAACCCCGTCAAGGCGGCATTCAGTGAATCGCCATTGGAAATGCCCAGAATCTGGAACAATCCTTCATTCCAGGGAGACGCGAACAACAGGTGTTCCCGGTTTTTCCATGCCTGAATCCGGCGCTCCCAATCCGGAGGATAGCGGCGGGCATCGCCAGGATCATACGCCTTTTGGAAAGCGGGCAAATCCTCCGCGCAAACAAGGGGCGGTTTATCCTCGGGCACGCGCCGCCACGTCAATTCCATTTCCTCCTGCGCGTCAATGCCAAAGAAGGATTCCGGAGAACATTCCGTCAACAATCCCTGTTGCGCCCACAAGGCCTGGGTTCCCTCCGCGAACTCCGCCTCCAAAAAAGGAGGGCGGACCGAAACATTCCCGGAATACCAGTGCTTGAGCCAATCCCGTGCATTCATTTACAGTACTTCCTTATTTGAAGCGTATTGTACACAGGGCGCTCGTCTCTTCTTCAACACGCCCTGCGGCGAAACGTGCGGCCACAACCGGAAGGAACGGGTTCATGCGTAAAGAGCGTATATTCGTCATGCTGCTGATCGTGATGGGATGGAGCCTGTGCGGACAAGGACAGGAGGCGTCCGCGAAACCCGAAGCAACCGCCGCGTGGACCGCCTCGGTGCGTGATTTTGGGGCGAAGGCCGACGGCGTTTCGGACGATACGCAGGCGTTTCAGTCCGCGCTCAACGCCGCCGAAGCCAAGGGGGGGATTGTATTCATGCCGGCGGGCACGTACCTGATCGCGGGCGCTTTGTCCATTCCACAAGGAGTCACGCTGAAAGGCGTATGGGAAGCGCCGCATCACACCGATATCGGCAAGGGAACCATTCTTTATGCCACGGGCGGCCGGGGCAATGAAAATGGCCCGCCTCTGATTACCCTGCATCAGAGCAGCGCCATCAAGGGCGTGACCATTTTTTACCCTGAACAGGTTCCGGCGGATATTCAGCCGTACCCCTGGTGCATTCAGGGAATGGGGATGCATTGTTCGGTGATTGACGTCACCCTGACGAATCCCTATAAGGGGATTGATTTTGGCACGCATCCCAATGAACTGCATTACGTCGAAAATGTCTTTGGGCAACCCCTAACCATCGGCATCTTCATTGATAAATGCACCGACATCGGGCGCATCCAAAACGTCCATTTCAACCCGCATGCCTGGGGCCGGGCGCGGCACCCCGCCGCCAATTTCAGCGAGTTGGATATCGAGCACTACCTGCGCACCCATTTTGAAGCCTTTGTCATCGGCAGAACCGATTGGGAATATATGTTCAATTGTTTTTGCATTTTCCCGAAAATCGGATATCACTTCGTAAAAACCGAATCGGGCGCGCCCAATGCCGTGCTGACCCAATGCGGCGCGGATATCTGCAACGAGTCCGTGCGGGTGGACGCCAGCCAGGGCCACGCGGGCATTGAATTCCTCAATGCGCAGATTATGAGCACGGTCATCGTCGCGCCGGACAGCGAAGGCCCGGTCAAATTCACGAATTGCGGTTTCTGGGCGATCAAGGATACCAGCGAACAAATCATTATGGGCGGGAAAAACACCCTCACCCTGAATGCCTGTCATTTTTCGGATTGGGGGAAAGCGGACGCCGCCGCGCCCTGCATCCGGCTTAATGCCGGTTCCGCCATTGTGCAAGGTTGCGATTTCTTCAATAAATACAAACCGCAAATTATTGTCGGGAAAGAGGTGGTCTCCGCGGTGATCACCGGCTGCCGACTGCGGGGCGGCGCCAAAATTGACAACCAATCCGAAGGCGGCGATATCCAAATAGGGTTGAACACCGGCCGGTAGTGTGCGGGCCGTACCAAGCCTCTTGGAAAAACCGGGATAGGTTGGGGCAATCGCTTTGCTAACCGGGCAAATACAAGGAGAAGACACTTCCTTGGCCCACCGTGCTCTCGACGGTCACGCGCCCCGCATGGGCTTTCGCGATGTGTTTCACGATGGACAAGCCAAGCCCCGTGCCGCCCATGCTCCGGCTGCGCGCCTTGTCCACCCGGTAAAACCGCTCGAATAACCGGGGAAGATGTTCCGAAGGAATGCCGCACCCGTGGTCTTCCACGGTAATCAGAATCTCATTATCGGCGCGGCATCCCGACACGCTCACTTCCTCTCCGGCCTCGCTGTATTTAATGGCGTTGTCAATGAGATTTGCCACGGCCTGTTCAATCAACGAAGCGTTCATTTGCACAACAATTGCAGGATCACACTCCAGGGTAATGGGAATCCCTTTTTCCGCGGCCTTGCTCTCGCATTGCTGTATCGCGCCCGCCAGGGTTTCGTACAACGCACAATCCTCGATCTGGATCAAGGCCTTCCGCTCCTCTTCCTCGATACGGGACAGCATGAGCAAGTCGCCCAAGATGGCATTCAGCCGGTCCGCCTGTTTCGCGATGATTCGCAGGAACCGGCGCGCATCCTCCGGGTTCTCCAGCGCCCCGTCCAGCAGGGTTTCCACAAATCCCTTGATCGAGGTAACGGGCGTCCGCAACTCGTGCGACACATTGGCCACAAAATCCCGGCGCACCTGTTCCAGGCGCCGCAGCCGCGTGACGTCGTTTAAGACCACCACCGCCCCGATTTCCTGCCCTTGCGCATCGCGCAGCACCGCTCCGTGCGCCTGAAGTATCTGCGTTTCCTGGCCCTGCATGCTGATTTCGCTTTCCATGGGCGCGGGCGTTTCCAGCGAATGGAGCACAAACGCTTTCAACGAGGGATGGCCGATGATTTCCGTCAGAATCCGCCCCTGCGCCTGCTCCAGGGGAACCCCAATGAGCCCCGCCGCCGCCTGATTCAGGCTAATCACGCGCTGCTCGCCGTCAATGGCGATTACTCCCTCCACCATGCTCGACAACACCGCTTCCTGCTGGTTCCGCTGGCTCATCACCGTCCGGATGCGGTCATCCATTTGCGATGCCATCACATTGAGCGCTTGGGCCAGACGGCGCATTTCCTGGGGGGCCGGAAGGGCCAGGGGTTGGCTGAAATCGCCCCGCGCGAAACGTTCCGCCCCCGATTTCATGTCATTCAATGATCGGCTCAATTTGCGCGCGATGCGCCAACTCACCACGATGGCGAGTATCGCCGTAATAATCCCGCCGGTGATCATTTTCTTATGCACCCGGGCGAGGGCGTCCTGTAAGCGGGTAAGCGGAAAGGCCACGCGCACCACGCCCGCCACGGCATCTCCTTTGTTGAGCGGAAGCGCCACATACATCATGTTCTTGTTCAGTGTATGGCTGAAGCGCACGGCGGAACCGCTTCCCTCACGAAGAGCCTGCCGGATTTCCGGACGGTCCGAATGATTTTCCATTTTTTCCGGGTTCTCATCCGAATCGGCCGCCACCGCCCCGGACGGCAACACCACCGTGATCCGCGCGTTGATTTCCCCGCTCAGTTCCCGGCAGAGCGCCTGCAGGTCCGGTGAATCCCCCACAAGCTTTTCCACGAGGCGGTCTCCGGTGACCCGCGCCCGCACCTGCAAGTCGGAAATGATCTGTGCATGATAGAACTGCTGAATGGAGCGCGTGGTGTACCCCGTGATAATTAACACCGCCAGCACGATGATCACAACGTAGGAAGAGAGAATCTGAACAATGAGCGGGCGGCTGCGCATGGCTACTCCTGAATTTTGTAGCCGACACCGCGGACCGTTTTCACATAATCCCCCGCCGGGCCGAGTTTCTTGCGCAATCCCGCCACCTGAACGTCCACCGCACGCTCGGTCACCGTGTAATGCTCCCCGCGAATGGCATCCACTATTTGATACCGTGTGAATACCCAGCCCGGACGCCGCGCCAACAGGTGCAAGACGCCAAACTCGGTATAGGTCAAATCCAGAGGCGAACCGTCCAGCAACACTTCCCGGCGTCCGGGATGAATCACCAGCCTGCCCAGGGTAATGGACTTTTCCGGGTCCGGTTCACCCGTTTCCTGGCGCCGCAACACCGCACGGATGCGCGCCAGGAGCACCCGCGGGCTGAATGGCTTGGTGATATAATCTTCCGCGCCCAATTCCAACCCCGCCACAATATCCGGTTCCTCCCCCTTCGCCGTCAGCATCACAATCGGCACATGGCGTGTGCGCGGATCGCGTTTCAACCGCCGGCACACTTCCAGCCCGTCAATCTCCGGCAACATCAAATCCAGGATCACCAATCCCGGCGGGCTGGACTGCACCACGCGCAACGCCTCTTCCCCCGACATGGTTTTGGTGACATGATACCCCTCCTTCGTCAGGTTATACGCCACCAGTTCCAGGATGTCTTCCTCATCCTCCACCACAACAATACTGATTTTTGCCATATGCGCCAGCCCTTGTCTTTGACGCCAGTATACCCAATCGGCATTAGGCAACGGTATGGAAAAGATTAGCGTTCGATTAGGCCTGAAACTCGGCGCACCACCCTATTCCCCGCGAAATGGGTAAGGTTACACGGCGCCGGCAAGCCGCTGATGGATTTCCCGCAGGAACCGCTCCGTGTTGTCCCAATCGAGGCAGGGATCCGTGATGCTGACCCCATATTCCAGGGATTTGACATCCTCCGGGATTTTTTGACTGCCCGCCTTGAGATGGCTCTCCATCATGAAGCCGAACAAGGATTCCGTGCCCTCCAAACGCTGCTCAATCACGTCGTGCAATACATGCCCCTGCAGCAGGGGACGCTTGCCGCAATTGGCATGGCTGCAATCCACCATGATGCGCGGCTCCAGGCCTGCCTTCCGCATCCGTTCCTCCGCGTCCAGCACCGTCACGGGATCATAATTCGGACGGCCCCGCCCGCCCCGCAAAATCACATGCGAGGCATGATTCCCCCGCGTGGCCACCACGCTCGTTTTCCCGTCCGCGTCAATCCCCAGGAAATGATGCGGGTGGCGCGAACTCACCATCGCGTCAATGGCGATCTGAAGGTTCCCCTCCGTGCTGTTCTTAAATCCGATGGGCATTGAAAGCCCGCTGGCCATTTCCCGGTGCGTTTGCGACTCCGAGGTGCGCGCCCCAATCGACGCCCAGCTCACCAGATCATCAATATACTGCGGGACAATCGGGTCCAGCAGTTCCGTTGCCGCGGGCACGCCCAGCGCCGTGATCCGCAGGAGCAGTTCCCGCGCCGTGTGCAACCCCGCCGGAACATCATGGCTGCCGTCCATATAGGGATCGCTGAGCAGCCCTTTCCAGCCCACCGTGGTGCGCGGCTTCTCAAAATACGTCCGCATCAGGATGAAAATACGGTCCGACACCGATTCCCGGAGCGCTTGCAGGCGTCCCGCATATTCGAGCGCCGCGTGCGGGTCATGAATCGAACACGGCCCCACAATCCCGATCAGGCGGCGGTCCTTGCGCGCCAAAACGTCCTGCACCACCTGACGGGCATGCGCCACCGTCTCCGCCGATTCCGGGCGCATCGGAAGCCGCGCCTTCAATTCCCTCGGCGTGATAATCGGGGTAAAAGACTCTACATTGATATCGGCCAGTTGTTTCATAATATCCGCAGATCATTCTTTCGTGTCGTAATATGATACATTATCATTACCATTGGCGCAAAAGATAAAAACACGTGAAAACGGACCGCTTTCAACGCCTTCCCGCACTCATTGACCCGTTATGCATGCCTGTCTATAATAACGTCCACATTACGAATGGGCCTTCTTAAATAATGGGATTATGCAATGGGTGTCATACCGGACAATTCATCAAAAATTCGCCGGACATGCAAGCAACGCTGCGTTTTTTGGGTGATTGTCACCCTTCAACTATTTTGGATAAGTCTGTTTTTTGGAGTGCCGGCATACGGAGAAAGCACTGCGCCGGGCGGTAAAGCGCCTTTTAAAATGGAGTTTCCCTTTACCAACCCGGATGATGGGCGTGAATATACCCTAACGATAAATGATATTTATTACAACAATAACATAATATTGTATTTTTTAGAACACGTCTTCGATTACCAGAATTATCGCCATTCAATGGAATTGCTGGCAAAATCCGATGCGGATGAACATACTATTTTCAGGTCCACCGACCTGGGGCGCTCGTGGGAATACGCCGCACGAATCAACAGCATGCCCAGTCTCATGTTCACCACAGCCGCCGGAAGCCGTCTGGTCTGGGATAAAGGGACCAATAAACTGGTACGGATCACTACGGAATGGCAAGAATCCGCAGTGATAAATAGTCCTGCTTATTCATGGCATGGTTCGCAGGGGATAGGACAGCATGGGGCAACCATTATGCTTGCGGAGTATTGGGTGGATGCCGCCCGAACGGAGGGGCATGTATACCGCAGCCGGGATGATGGGCGTTCCTGGGAGATTGTCTTTACAATGCCCTCACTCGGATCATCCGCGCCTTCTCAGGATATAATCAGGCATTTTCATGTGCTTCAACCCGACTTTTATTGCCCCGGCCATTGGTATCTCTCCTCCGGCGATGGCCAGCAACAATGCCGGGTTTGGCACAGCCAGGATGACGGCAATACGTGGTTGGACGTCACCGATCATACTCCGGAAGGAACATCATTGCAGGCCATTCATCGCTTCACATCCATTCATTTCGGTCCCGAAGAGATAGTCTGGGGCACCGATGACATGATGAACGGAACAGGAGCCAAACTGGTCAAAGCATATCGCGGTCATCCCTTGGATATACGGGCCGCGGCCAACCTGACGATCAATCACATACGGAATATTATTTCAACTGAAATCGGCTTTATTGGAGTAACTGAAAACTCATATAACAACATCATACCGGGTTTTAATGAACCGGGTATTGAGGTGGCGCTGTTCACCAAGAACGAACACCCCCTATACCTTGGCATTTTACCGAATGTCAGCGGTTCTTTCACGGTATCCTGCGCTAGCCGCATGGCGGTGGGCGGGGTTTTTTTCTCGCTTGTGCGATGGAATAAACCAGGACGCATGCTCCGCTGGGAAGTGTCGGAAAATCCCATCAAACTGCAATCCTTGGTGGAAGGTGGTGAACCCGTCCGAATAAACCTGGAAACGGTGTTTGGATTCCTGGGAGGACTGCCCCGGCAGTTCTTACTGCAATGCGATCCACCCGGCATATTAGCTATTGCCATGGAGGCCAATACAGTACGCCTGACACCCGTGAAACGAGGTGACACCCTGGTGCGGGTAAAGTCAATGGATACCCTGGGGCCGGAAGTGAACATTGTGTTTCGAGGGATGGTCTTTCCCGAACCCCATACGGTGGCCACGGGCGGATTCTCGTTTTCAGAATGGCCCCCAAATGTTCCGGAGAATACCTTTCCCGATCACATGCTGTTGCTGCAAAGTGACACCTATGCTCCCGAACTGCATACACCTCTCCAGCACGCTTACCGCGTCCCGCAGGAGGACTACGCTCCGGAAGATACCGCTAACATCGGATTTCCCTACCGGAACACCTGCTACTCGCGCATAAACGGACTGGCGGCACAGGGGATTTCCTTCATTAACGCAGGCGGGAAAAACCGTGATGTGGGTGGAGCCTTACTGGCCCTGAATACCCTTGCGCAAACCAATGTGTATATTTCATGGCGGAATGACGTGATTGGAGACTATGACCGCGAATATGGCATGCGGTTGCAATACCGCCTAGGTATTGAAGGCCTGTTTAAGGATGTCCTTATCAATAATGCACCCGTGGACTATGCTCCCGGTTTCGACGGTGCGAACCAGCCCATGGGACCATTTGCTCTTCCACCGGAATTGCTGAACCAACCCTGTCTCCACCTCCTGTGGCGATATTACCCGTGCTCAAATCAAAATGGAACCAGCGCACAAGTGCGCTTGGATGACATCCATGTGCGGGAAGGGTTGAAAGCCGCCATGGATGAATTGTCTCCGGTTTATCAGGTTGTGAGCCGAAGTTGCTCGTTTCATGTGAAAACTACCGGCGCGGAAGGGCCTCAATCCTTCCAGTGGTATCATGGCAACACCCAAAAAAAGGATACACTTATCGAGGGGGCGACAGATTCCACGCTAACATTAACGAATCTCGAATACGCCCATTCCGGTTGGTACCGGTGCCAGGTATCCGATGATCTGTCTACAGCATCTTCACCCTCAGTGCAGCTTATCGTGGTATCCGGTTTGCCATTGGCAAATGGGGCGGTTTTGTGCCTCTTCGGCTTGGCGGTGGTTGTTATGGGCGCCTGTATAGCCTATTCTTTCAAACAGGATTCAAAATGAAGGGCGTCCACATAGGCCTGGCCCTTTCGGTTGACCACCAGGAGCGTGGCTTCTTGCGCTTGGACGCGGCATAAAATCGAATACGTATCCGCCGTTTCGGACACGGTTTTGACCACCACGTTCTTTAATTCAATCACCCCCAAGGCATCATGCTGTCCGCCTGAAAAATGATAGGTGACGCGGTATTCCCCCGGTCCGCTCGTATACAGGGTCAGCGTATGATAGGCGGTTTGATAACGCGTCTTTCCCAGGTGGGAAGCGCCCCGAAACCGGGGATAACGCCCGTCCGGCTGTTTCTCGAACACATCCTCCACCTGTCCGTCCACGTTGCCGATCCACAGTTCGGTTTGCTGCTCCAGGTGCGCGTCCATCGGATATGAACAGGCCACATCGCCTGATTCCGCGGTGGGAAACGACACACTGAACACACGGTCATAAAAACCGGCCAGCGAATATCCGTACCGCTTGACAAGATAATCCTCCGGAGCGGGCACGGGGGGGGCGGCCGGCAGGCATTCCCCTTCCCACAGATGGGTGGTGACTAAGAATAGATGCCGCCGGGCCGCGGGTTCCGTCAGCAATTCATGCAAAGAGGCTATTGTCCCTTGCCCGTTATAATCCGGCAGGGAGTAGAAAAACGCCCCGAACGCGGGGTCCAGAAAATGCCACGCCCCGGCGTAATACACTTCCACCGCGTTATGCCCCTGCATCAACTCAATGTTGTTGAAACTGTTCATGCGCGCCGGGAATCCGGCCCGTTGGGACAACGCCGTGAATACCGTGGCGAAGCCCGTGCAGAAACCCTGCCCTTCCTGGAGATACTCCGTGGCCGTGCGCGCCTTGCACGGGCCGAGTTTCAGCCGTTGCGAAACATACCCAAGCAGCGCAAACGCGGTTTGCTCGTCTTGCGCCGGGGCGGCGGCGCCAAGGGCGTTATGCACATGAGTATCGAGCAGCGCAAGGTCCTCCCGCGCATCGAGATGCCGCGCCCGTTCAAGTTCTTCCGCCTGTGTTTCCAGAGAGGCATACGCCGGTTCCAGTGAACCGGGAAACAGGAGCTGCTCCGGACCCTCGGCGGTGGGGGCGGCCGCGGGCTTGCCGCATCCCGCCCATACCCCGCAGCTTATCAACAGCAGGCACATATATCGCAACATCATGACACTCACCCTTGCCGGCACGGTTTTTCCCAACGAATCATAGAAAAGGCCGCCCCATAATTCAATATTGCTCTTTTGTCCCGGTCATGATTTCGTAAAAGAGATGTGCACGCGGTTTTGCGGGATGACGCAATCGCCGGGAGGCCGCACATAGGAACGCCAACACGCACGCCAGGATCAACAGATCGCCCATGAATCCCCCATGCGGGGATACCGGCGCGCACCCGAACACCGAGAATTGCTTGGGCTGTTTCGTGCCCGTGCCCCGCAACGTGACGACGGTCCGTACGGTGGGTGTATTGGACGTATTGCTGAAGGTCAACGCCGCAGTGTAGTCATCGGCTTCCACCGGCTTGAAATGGATGGTGATGATGGCGGTTTGCCCATACGCCAGACTATATGCTGCTTCGCCTTCAACGCTGAATACACCGTTTGCGTCATTCAACGTGGCGGCGCCATTTAACACGCCTCCTCCGATATTCTTCACTTTGAGCACATTGCTGACGCTGCCGTTTATCTGCACAATCCCCACGATGAAGTCATACGCCGGATTGGGAGATAGTGACAGTATTGGACCCAGGGCCGGTTCTTCAACCGCCTCAAATACGGAAAGATGAGTTGTCTGCGCCGTCAATGTGTCCGCAGAAGCTTCTGGATTGTCCACATAGTCCGAACTCCATGCTCCATCCCCGGGAACGGTGATTTCAACCCGATCCTGGGCATCGTTGGTTAGGTTGGAGGGGAAACCGGAGAACGTGGCGTTCATATCAGGCGAAAAGACCAAGCCACTCAACAATAGGGTCACCGGCATGTCCAAGGTGTTCAATTCATGGAAAGTCACACCGTCATCGTCACTGACGATGATACCCGCTTGGAAGGGTACGCCGCCTCCAGTACGATACATGGGTTCAGACGGTATTTTGTCGGCTTCGGCCCCGCCCAGAAGGCTGACCAGATCACAGGCGATGGACACTATCAAGACCCCCTGTTCACCCGGAGTAATCAGGCCGCGCGGCACGGTGACGGTCACCGTCTGCGTTTCATCTTCCGGAAGCGCCCGTGTCAACACTACATCCGGGCCTTCTGGATTGGTCCAGGAAATCATCTGGAGCGCCCGTGTACAGCCTGCGCCGTTCAATACGCTATACGCCTCCCAGCGGTCTCCATCACCGGGCAATTGCGTGAACGGATTGTCCGGCAGGCCGTTGTTGTCAGCGTCCACACCCGGCTTCACGAAAAATTCTTTGGTAATTTCCGCCGTGCAGCCGGTTTCGAGGTCCTGGACGGAGGCCGTCAGGGTGTATGCATCCGTTTGTTCACCCAAATCCGCCGTGGCTGCGAAACGGGTATTTCGATTCGTGGATACGCCCACGGGGGTTCCATCGATGCTGTACACCACCCGTACACGGTGGGCCGCACATTCTTCGTTATGGAACGCTACCGCCGCCGCGAAATTGACCTCTACATTTGCCCCCGCTGGCACCACAATGTCGCCTAATGGTGAAGCAACTGCAATCGCAAGCGGGCACAAATCGCAAAGGCCCGTTTCACCTTCTTCTCCTGCGCCCTCGCCTTCCGCAGTTCCTTCCACCACACCCTCACCCTCTTCCACGCCCTCGCCTTCTTCCACACCCTCGCCTTCTTCCACACCTCCGCCTTCTTCCCCACCTTCGTTTTGACCCTCCACACACCCTAAAACATTCACGGTACGGGTTTCCGTTGCGGCGTTGCCTGAAGGATCACTCACGGTATAGGTCACGGTATACTCGCCCACCACCCCCGTGTTCACTGGATTGTCTGCGACGATAAGATCGGTCAGATTACCCGCACAATCATCCGTGGCACTGGCCCCCGCATCAGCATAGTTGCCTCCGCATTCCACCGTTATATTTTTATCGCCTACCAAGGCTAATACCGGCGGCACGGTATCCACCACCGTGACGGTGCGCGTCACCGGCGGCAGGACACCGCAGGCTTCATTCAGGCTATAGGTTATCGTATACGTGCCCGGAGTGCAGGTGTCAATCTGAAGCGGATCAATCGAATATTCAGGCGTAACAGGTTCTTCTGAACAGCAATACACCTCCACGCCCGGATCGGTGAATGGAGTACAGCATTCCAGTGTGAGATGATCCCCGCCGGTCAGGAAAATTACCGGGGTGCATACCTCTTCCACCACCACGGTGCGGGTTGCGGTGGAGGTGTTGCCGGAATCATCGGTGGCGGTGTATATCACGGAATAACTGCCCAACACAGCGGGATTCACGGGATTTTCGACCGCCAGATTAACCTCTATATCGCAGGTATCCGTGGCCACAGCTCCGGCATCGGTATACTCGTCATTAAGACTCACTTTAACAATGGGGGGGCCGTTCAACGCAATGACAGGTTTCATGGTATCCGAGACGATTACTTCACGTTGTACCGGCGCCGCCACGTTCCCGGAGGCGTCCTGAACCGAATAGGTAACGGTATAGCGCCCGGGTTGGTTCGGATTCACCCTATTTTGCGCATAGAGCGAACCAGACACCTCCCCCGCGCATACGTCTTCCGCCGCCGCGCCGGGGTCCACAAACGGAGCGCCGCATTCCAGCGCCATGGTGGAATCGCCCACGAGTGAAATAACCGGAGGCAAGGTATCGGACACCGTGACCATCCGTTGGAGGGGAGCCGCAGGATTGCCCGCGGCATCACGCACATTGTAGATGAGTGTATACACCCCCGGCTCCGAAGTATCCACCGATCCTGTCACTTGGATATTGCCGGTCACATCGCCGTCACACAGGTCAAGCGCCGTGGCACCGGCATCCGTATAGGTGCTGCCGCATTCGACGGTGACCTCGGCATCGCCCAGCAAGGCCAATACGGGCGGCGTGGTGTCTTCAACGGTGACCGTGCGGACAAGTTCGTCCGCCTGATTGCCTGCCTCATCACTCACATTGTACGTGATGGTGTATACCCCCGGCACAGACGTACTCACGGGATTCATGGTGACGATGGGCATAAGCGCAGGACAACCTTCGCCGGGAGACTCCTCCGCGGCAGCGCCCGGGTCGGTATACGTATCACCACACTCCACCGTTACTTCCGCATCGCCTATCAATTGGAAAATGATGATGCATTCGATGGTTTCATTGCAGACGAGGGTGTCGATGATGCCGGTACTTAGTTCCGGCCCATTCAGCCGGTACAAAACCTGACCGCTAATCGTTCGTTCCCCATATTGTTCAGGGGGCGTGCTCACCACGTAGGAAAACGTGAAGGGGAACGTGGGTATCATGAACCACGCGAAATTGATCGTTCCCCCGGCCCCCGCGCTGGGCTTGAGATCGCCGCCGGTTGCACTGACAAAGGTCCAGCCCGCGGGCAACGTTTCTTCCAGCCCCATCGCCCGCACATTGGCGGTGCAGGCGCTCGTCAGGGTGATATTCACGGTAAGATTCTGGCCGCTGATGTAACAGGTGTCCGAAATCTCCCGCACGAGCGTCAGACAAGATTTATCCTCCGCATAGGCGCATGCCGCCAAAACACACAACACCCCCGCGCCCAGAATAGCCCCTGGCCGATGCGGCAAATACGCCTGCCCTGTCATCTCTAAAGCTCCTTCTCTGTCCCTCTTCTGCACAGTTACTTTTAATACCGGTCCAATGCCGTCCTATGATTCATTTCACTTCTATAGTACCACTGTTAAGGGTAAGTTCAAGAGAAAATCCTTCGATTACCGCGCTGAGCCGGATGGGGCGAATGAAACTACTGTATCCACTGGACATGGTGAACGCTGCGGACACCGTAAACTTATCCTCTCTTCTTTCTCAATCTGACAAAAGAGCGAAAAATTATTCCTTTATAGGGATTCAGCGCACGGAATAGCGGGCTTTCTCCAAAATTTGACTCACTTCTTGGCTATTTGTTAGGATCATGGACTGCCACATTTCGTGGTAACTCTCACGTTTCAAAGGAGATAGTGTTTGTATGAAGGAAGAACTGGTTAACAAGGAACATGGCGCTTCGGCGGTAGCCGAGGCACAAGACTCCCTCCTGGATGACCTGGAGCGGGAACTCGAAGAGCAGCTTGCCAAAGAAGACATGGCCACCCTGCTCGAACAGGCGGTGCAGAATTTTAAGGAAGGCGAAGTGGTGCGCGGCTCGGTGGTGGAAATTGGCGAGGATCGCGTGCTGGTGGACATCGGCTACAAGAGTGAAGGCGTGGTGGATTTGTCGGAATTCGCCGAGCCGTCCGCGCTGGTGGTTGGGGCCGCGTTCGACTTCTACATTGACGAGCCGGAAAATGAAAACGGCATGCCGGTGCTGTCCAAACAAAAAGCGGACCGCATCAAGAACTGGGAAAATATTCAGAAAGTGTACGAGGATGACGGGGTCATATCCGGCGTCATTACGCGCCGGGTCAAGGGCGGCCTGAAAGTGGACATCGGCATCGATGCCTTCATGCCCGCCAGCCAACTGACCTTCCGCCCGACGGGCGACCTCGAGAAATATATCGGCCAGCGGATGGATCTGAAGATCATCAAGTTGACCCGCCGCCGGAGGAACGTGGTGGTCAGCCGCCGCAAACTCCTCGAAGAGTTGCGCGCCGACGAAAAACAACGCCTGCTCGACAACATCAAGATTGGCGCAATCCTTATCGGCGAAGTCAAGAACATCACCGATTTCGGCGCGTTTGTGGATGTGGGCGGCATTGACGGCCTCCTGCATGTCACCGACATGAGCTGGGGCCGCGTGAAGCACCCCTCGCAGATTGTGCAAGTGGGCCAGAAAATCGAGGTCATGGTGCTCAGCTTCGATCCGCAAACCGAGCGCATCAGCCTGGGCCTCAAGCAAAAATCCGAAAATCCCTGGCGCTCCGCCGCCGAACGGTACCCGGTGGGCAGCGTGGTGCGGGGCCGCGTGGTCAGCATGACCGATTATGGCGCCTTCGTGCAGATTGAACCCGGTATTGAAGGCATGGTGCACGTATCCGAGATGAGCTGGACGCGGCGCGTCCGCCATCCCAATGAAATGCTCCAACTGGACGACGAGGTGGACGTGATGATCCTCAGCGTCGATCCCCAGGAAGAGAAAATCGCGCTGGGCATCAAGCAGACCCAGCCCAATCCGTGGCGGCAGCTCTCTGAGAAGTACCCCATTGGCTCGAACGTCAAGGGCGTGGTCCGCAATATGACCGAATACGGCGCGTTTGTCCAGATTGAAGAAGGCATTGACGGCCTGCTGCACGTCAGCGACATTTCCTGGACCAAGAAAGTGACGAACCCGGCGGAGGTGCTCCAAAAGGGACAAGAACTCGAAGTCAAAGTGTTGAGCATCGACCCGGAAGCCGAGAAAATCAGCGTTGGCCTCAAGCAGCTTGAAATCGATCCGTGGCTGGCCGTCATCGAACGCCTGCCGATGGGTTCCCACGTGGAAGTCGAGATTGCCAAGCTGGTGAGCTTCGGTGCGTTCGCGCGGCTTGAAAACGGCATCGAAGGCCTTATTCACGTCAGCGAGCTTTCCAGCGAGCGCGTGCAGAAACCCGAAGAAGTGCTGGCGGTGGGCGACAAGGTGATGGCGAAAGTCATCAGCGTCAACCCCATCGAGCGCAAAATCGGCCTCAGCATCCGTGAATACCAGCGCGACCTCGACCGTGAACTCATGGGCGAACATTCCGAGACCGCCTCTTCGGTGGATGTGAATGCCGCCATGCGCACCGCCCTGCCCTCGAGCATGATCCAAGCCGGGCGCAGTCTGGCCGACGTGGCGCATGAAATGATGGCCGTGGTCAGCCAGGCCGCACGCCGCGCGGAAGAAGAGGCGGCCGCCGCTTCACAAGAATCCGACAGCGCCCCCGCTGAGGCAGCACCCGCCGCCGAACCGGCTTCAGAGGCCGCCCCCGTGGAAGCCGCCCCCGTGGAAGCCGCCCCGGAACCTGTGGTGGAAGCCGCCCCCGTGGAAGCGCCCGCCGTGGATTCCGGAGACGCCGCCGTGACGGCAGCCGAGGCCCCCGCGGAACCCGCGGCGCCGGAATCGGAACCGCAAGCGTAGTATACCGTGATGTAAGATTTCGCGAGCGCCGTTGCGATCAGCGGCGCTCGTTCGTTTACAATACATCCTGTGCTTGAACGCAAGGAGACCCGACAATGCCCGCAACGAAAAAAAGTGCCAATCCCCTCGCCGGCGCCACCATGTCCGGCGCGGACATGATCATCCAGGTGATTGTGGAACAAGGTGTGGACACCGTCTTCGGCTATAGCGGCGGGGCCATTCTGCCCACCTACGACGCCGTGTTCCGCTGGAATAAATCCAATCCCAAGAACGAACTCAACCTCATTGTCCCCGCCAACGAACAGGGCGCGGGATTCATGGCTGCGGGCTATGCCCGCGCCTCCGGAAAAGTCGGCGTCATGGTGATCACCTCCGGCCCCGCGGCCACCAACGCCGTAACGCCCGTCCGCGATTGTGCCGCCGATTCCATCCCCATCGTCGTGATCTGCGGACAAGTCGCCCGCCCCGCCATCGGCACGGACGCCTTCCAGGAAGCCCCCGTCTTCAGCCTCATGAGCCCCTGCGCCAAACATGTCTTCCTCGTACAGGACGAATCCGAACTCGAAGCCACGATTCGCTCCGCCTTCTATATCGCCCGCACGGGACGCCCCGGCCCCGTCGTGATCGATGTCCCCAAGGACGTGCAAAACTGGCAGGGCATCTTCAAGGGAGAGGGCATGCTCCCCCTGGCGGGTTATATCAAGCGCATGGAAACCCTGCAAAATACACATATCGGCAAGGAGCGCATCAAAGAATTCCTGGGCCTGCTGAAGG
Source organism: uncultured Nitrospirales bacterium (assembly GCA_964474205.1). Classification (GTDB taxonomy): domain Bacteria; phylum Hydrogenedentota; class Hydrogenedentia; order Hydrogenedentales; family CAILVY01; genus CAILVY01. Next base: position 76,272 of record CAYYRW010000017.1, read on the forward strand.
CGTCAAAACGCCCGCTGATTTATGCGGGCGGCGGCGTCATCAACGGCAACGCCAGCGACGCGCTCCGCAAGTTCGCCCGGCACTTTCAGATTCCCGTCGTCACCACGCTCATGGGCATTGGGGCCGTTGACACCACCCACGATCTCGCCCTGCACATGCTGGGCATGCACGGGGCCGCGTATGCCAACTACGCCGTCGAGGATTGCGATTTTCTCATCACCGTGGGGGCGCGCTTTGATGATCGCGTCGCGGGTCTGCCCAAACAATTCGCCCCTAACGCGAAAATTGCCCATCTCGACATTGATGCGGCGGAAATCGGCAAGGTCAAGCCCGTGCAGTGGAGTCATGTCGGCGAACTGAGCCCGGCCCTCCTGGAATTGCTGGAAGCGGGGAAAACCATGCGGTTCAACCGCGCCGCGTGGTTAAGCCATACCCAGGAAATGAAAAAGAAGCATAAATTCGATTACAACCGCAAAAGCGATCTGATCCAGCCGCAAGAAGTGCTCGCCATGATGAATAAACTCACCAAGGGCGAGGCCATCGTCACCTCCGGCGTCGGGCAGCATCAGATGTTCGCCGCACAATACCTCGATTTCAAAAAGCCGCGCACCTGGCTTAGTTCAGGAAGCATGGGCACCATGGGTTTTGGCCTCCCCGCCGCCGTGGGCGCGCAATTCGCCCACCCGGACAAGCTGGTCATTGACGTGGATGGCGACGGAAGCCTCCGCATGAATCTTGGGGAAATGGAAACCTGCACCACCTACAACCTCCCCATTAAAATTCTCCTGCTCAACAACCTTGGCGACGGCATGGTGGTGCAATGGCAATCCCTCTACTTCCAGGGCCGGTTTTCCGGTTCCGACAAGTCCCTCCGCAAAAAAACTTTTGTGAAGGCCGCGCAGGCCGACGGGTTCAAATTTGCCCGATGCGTCGAGCGTAAACAAGACCTTGAAAAGGCCCTGAAAGAATGGCTCGCCTGCGATGGCCCCGCTTTCCTCGAAGTCATGACCGACAAATACGCCTTTGTCTATCCCATGGTGGGCCCCGGCCTCAGCTACAAAGACATGCTCACGGGCCCCTACATCAAAGGCCGCGAGAAAGAACGCGAGGTCGCCGACCTCGAAATGGATGCCTCCGACAGCTTCTATTCCATGGCCACCCCCAGCGCGCCTTCGGCTTCCCCGAAAACCGGCGCCGCCGGACCCATCCTGGAAAAATCCGACAGCTTTTAACGTTCCCCACTAAAGTTCCACGCGGCTGGAGTCATCCTGCTCCAGCCGCTTCTTTTCCAGGAATTCAAGCGCCCCCCAAGGGAGAAGAGTTGTTCCCGGGTGCGAAATGGGCCGCGAAGCCCCGGTCAACCATGGACCTATTCCCCCTTCTGTATCGCACGGCCGGTGAATAGTTGCTCGCATAACGCAGAGAATTCCGGTTCCCATACATGGGGATGAGACCCTGCTCCCAGCAATCCCGAAACGGCCTCCGTTTCCTTGAGGCCAATCACCCGGGCGAAGGTGAGTGTACGGCCCGCATCCACCCGGAGCGTTTCTTCATCCGAGGGGAATATATTCGCCCCCATGGTCTCGGTGGCATGTTCATGGTCCGCCCAATACCGCCACCCGTCCGGCAAGTCATCCGCGACTTCGATATGCACTTGACTGCTCTTCTCCCAGTGCCGCCGCCACCAGGCCGCGCTATGGAGCGAATAACAGTCCGGTTCCCAAAACACTTTCCCATTCGCCTGGGGCGTCAACAGATAGTCCGGCGGGGCTCCAGTCAGTTCTTGCGTCAATCCGGGGACAACGATGCCGATCCGCCCTCCCGGGCGAAGAAAACGGCCAATATACCCAAGATATAAATCGTCCGTCCCATAATAGTTGTAAGAATCCAGCGATACGATGGCGTCGAAAAAGCCCGGCGCGAACGGCAAGGCGTGGGCCTCCGCATGAATGGGAAACACACGCTGCTCGAGTTGGGCTTCCCGCACCCGCTTTAGGTTTTCCGCCGCCGAAATCCACAGGTCCGTGGCAAACACAAAGCAGTCAAATTCCCGTGCCAGGAAAATGGAACTCATCGCCCGGCCGCAGCCCATGTCCAGAACGCGCATGCCCGGTTCAATTGGCAGAGACTCCGTGAGCCATTCCGTAAGCCACAGCACATTGGGCCCCATCTGGCACTCCGCCACCCACCGCGGATCATACTGGTTCGACCGTGGAAACCGTTCATTGTAAAAAAGATTTTCAGCCGCCTGATTCATACGCCATTGCCTTTATATTCTATGCGAACACCACCCGCGGAACCATATCCGCCTTACCCAGACACAAACTTCGGATTGCCGCCAATCCATTCCCTTCTCTCCAGTATGCATACTTCTTTCAGCGCCGTCCACAATCCGCTGTTAAAGGTCCAGTCCTGCGCGGGGCGGCGCCCCACTTGTCTGAAAGTCCTCATCCGTGTACCATGCTCGACACATAGAGTAAGGAAGGGACAAACAATGATTCGGGCAATGGTTTTTATCGGCATTGGCATGATGGGTTTGGCGGGGGCCGCGCGGGCGGCGGAAGAACCCGCCCCGGCAGACTTCCCGCATTTCCAATTCAAGGGGCATGAAGAAGAGTCGCAACTCCTCAGTGATTACCTCTGGTATCACTTCAGCAAACGCCTGGGAAACGGCATTTGCCTGTTCAACCGGGAATACCTGCTCCACGCGGATGCCTGGATGGGCGGGGCCACGGCGCCGGACCGAAAAAAGACCATCCAGGAGGTGCACCGGGAAGATTTGCTGGCGATTGATATTGATTCCGAAGGCTATGTCAACACCCACCAGCACTTTTCGCACGCGCATGACCGCGGTTGGCCTTTTCCCATGTGGACCCAGGCGGGGAATATGCAAAAGGCCGCCGGGTGGCATTTCCAACCGCTGGACAAGGTGCCGGGCTGGGTGGGCGACGGACTGCGCCGCCGGAAAATGAATGCGTTTTGCGGCGAGGACGCCATCCACCGATGGAGCCTGGAAAATGCCCGCTCGCTCGGCATGATCGACAATCGCTGGCGCGTGGAAGCCTCCGGCCCCTCCCCCACGCTGATTACGCCGGAAGGCACGATCATAGACGCCTTTAACGCTCCGTTTTTGCAACTGCGCTGGACGCGGTCCGCGCCGCCGAAAACGCATGCGCTGCCGTATGTGGAATGGCTGCGCGAAGGAGACACCGCCTTCGGTCCGGACCGGCGCATGTATTTCGGGTTCGACACGACGCACCTTTCCCCGGCGGGGCTCTATCACTCGCACATGGCGATGTACCGGCATCCGCTGTGGCAGGGAAAGATCACGCGGATGCGCATCGTGTTGGCTCCGGGCGAACCGGAAGGCACGTTTGACATTGATTCATTTTTCACGGCCTACGACACGCGCCATACCATCAACAATCCGATCTTCGTAATCGCCAGCCGCCTCTATTTCAACTGGACCGGCGACATCGATTTTCTGCGGCAGAACATCAACCGGATGCGAACGGCCCTGCGGCATCAGCAAACGGAAATGGGCGGCATCGAACACACTTTCATCCGCAATCCCTGGGTGGGCCATGACGGGCTGCCGGGCGTCATCACGAATCCGGACGGCGGCAAGACGATTGAGAGCGGCCACGGCATCGGCAATAATTACTGGGACATCATGCCCTTTGGCGGCGACGACTTTTACGCCACCTATCAATACTACGCCGCCACCCTCGCCCTCGCGGACATCGAAGACGCCCTCCGCCGCAATCCCGGCTGGGGTGTTCCGCTGGGCGCCTTGGCCATGGACCCCGCAGGACTGCGGCGCCATGCACAGGCGGTGAAGGAAGAAGCCAACCGCCGCTTCTGGAATCCGGCCACGGGCCGGTTTGTGGCGGCTATTGACACCGCCGGCAAAGCCCATGATTACGGATTCACCTTCCTGAATCTCGATTCGATTTGGTACGGCATCGCGTCCGGGGAACACGCTGCATCCATTATGGATTGGATCACCGGCACGCGCATCGTCGAAGGCGACACCTCCACCGGCGCGGACATTTACCACTGGCGCTTCGGCCCGCGCGCCACCACACTGCGCAACGTTGATTGGTATGGCCAAGGCTGGAGCCACCCGGAAAAAATTCCCTGGGGCGCGCAAGTACAGGACGGAGGCGCGGTGCTGGGATTCACCTTTTATGATTTATGGGCGCGGTTGAATCTGCTGGGACCCGATAATGCATGGCAGCGCTTGCGTGCGATTTTGGCATGGGAAAAGGAAGTCAAAGCCGAAGGCGGGTACCGGGCCTATTATGCCGAAGGGAAGCAAGGCGCCACCCTGCAAGGCGGCGGCACGGCGGGCGGCATCGGCATTGATGCGGAATTCTTCGAGAGCAGTCTATTGCCCTCCATCGTGGTATATGGCTTCCTGGGTATCGAACCCGGTGCCGAAGCGCTGAGCATCCACCCCAAACTGCCCAAGGAATGCCCAGAAATCGGCATGACCAATCTTCTCTATCAAAACACCCTGCTGGACCTCCATGCCTCGGAGAAAACCATTGCCCTCACCGTAAAAAACACCCCCCTGAACCCAATAGCCTTGCGGTTGCCGGAAGGCTGGACACAAAAGAAACCCTCAAAACAACAACCACCGTTTTCTCTTGCCACATCAGGAGATTACATCTTCAAACAATAAGGCACCACCCCCTCCCCGAACGCTGAAATCTCCGATGTGGAATTTCAGAGACTCCTCCCCCTCTGCTTATCCTGTCCATCGCGTCCTTGTGCCCGCCACAGTGTCCACAATGGTTTTTTTCATCGCCGCGCTATTACCGTCCCGCTTGAAAGGCCTCCCAGGCCGCATCGATGACGTTGACCGTGTTGGTTGCGAACACAGCAGTCAGGCGGGCGTTGGCCGCATCGTTCGGATGCGAATCGTCTGTGTCGTAGCCTGACTGAAGCCGGTTCGGCTGGCTGGCGTGGTTGTCCGGATAGGCCAGTTCATTGAAGAGGTCAAAGACCGCCACATTATGCAGGCCGGTTCGTGAAACATAGCCCGGAAGCCATTCCGATTTGAGCCAATTGTTGAATACCCGTGCGGCATGGCTCATTTCATCGTCGGTTTCCTCATCGCGAAGCGGAGGCGAGGTAACAGGGATGAACAGGGTGTCCGGATTGGCGGCGAAAATGTCTTCCAGCGGGTGATACGTATCCCCGTTGGCTTCATAGGTGTGTCCCGTGCCGCCCGGATGACGGTATATCGCCTTATAATTGGCAATGGAATGATCCCCAAAGGGATCGCCCGGTTCATTCTCATTAGGATCAACATTGCTGTTCGGAAAACAGCTCTTGAACATCACGATGCGGTTCACCCCGTCTTCGCAATCGAAATCGAGGACATGTTCAAGATAATCGTTGAACCAATAGACCCAATGATTCATGTCCGTGTTGTCGCCGGGAACATTGCCGAGCGAGGCGGGCCTTCCGGAATCGGGGGACATCATGGTCCCGTACGTGATGTCATTGCGTTCGTCAATATAGTCTTTGTCCAGCAGGGCATTGTTGAGGCTGTGATTGAGCCAGTTCTCGCCCACGGAATGATGGATGAAAACCAAATCATCGTTCGGACCGGCCTGGCCTTCGGTTTCTCCTTCGGCCTGCCCTTCACCTTCCTCCTGTCCTTCGGCTTGTCCCTCCCCTTCGCCTTCGGTTTCATCCCCCATGGCGGAAATATCGATCACCTCGGAGCCGCCGCCGGAGTCAATCGTAATCTGCCCGTAGTTTTCAAAGTCCGGCAGCGCGTTGCGATTTATGGTGACCTGTACCGCGACGGAATCGCTGGGATCCGCGCTTTCTCCCGATACAATGCTGATCTGAATCCAAGCCTGATCAGCATAAAGTGAAAATGACAGTATGGTGCCGTTATTGGTGTCATTCCAGATGTAGAAGGTCCAGGGACCCGCACTGGTTCCAAAATCATTGCTGGTGGCGGAAACCCCCAAGACGGGGTTTTTTGGACACCCCATTAACCCAAGACCTAGACCAACGAGTGCTATGGTTAAGAATATCGAGTAGCAGCGCATAACATCCACCTCCTCTTTTGTTTGCAGTCCCATGCTTCAACTCTATGCCTGAAAGGGTTATTTGTCAATGCTTATGTGATTACAAAATGGCGGCCCGCCTAAATGCTAAAGATGTTTAATCGGGCGATTTCCATCTTTCCTGTAAAATATGTTATGTATACCTTTCAACGTTTTGGAAGGAGAACGGCAGTTATGGCATCCACCTTGACCGGCGAGCAACAAATGTGGCGTTGGCGCATTCTAATGTCCACCTACATTGGATATATCGGGTATTACCTGACGCGGAAAACATTTACCATATGTAAAACTTCGATGGCGGCCGATTTAGGGTGGGAATTGGGGGACACCGCCTACATCTGGGCAGCCTTCCTGTTTGCTTATATGATTGGCCAGTTTATTAACGGATTTGCCGGACGCAAGTGGGGCCCCCGGTTTATTTTGTTGACCGGCCTGGGCGTTTCGATGCTTTGTAATATAGCCTTCGGACTGGGCAACTCCTTTTATTTGTTCTTGACCTTTATGTTTGTGAATGGACTGGTACAGGCGACCGGCTGGCCGGGATGCATCGGGGCCATCGCCTCCTGGCTGCGGGATAATGAACGCGGCACGATCATGGGGTGGTGGACCACGAATCACATTGTGGGGAATATTGTTTACAAATCGCTGGGGGGGATGTTGCTGGCCTATGCGGGGTGGCGGTGGGCCTTTGCCGGGCTGACGGCGCTCACATTGATTATGTGGTGGCTGCTGTACAAATGGCAGTGGAACGAACCGGAAGATGTGGGCCTGGAACCCATAATAGAAAAAACCACCAAGGACCATCACGCCATACAGGCCTCGCAATCCGCCCATGTCACGTTTGGCGATTATATGCGCATTGCGCTGAATCCCCTGGTGCTTACCATGGGCATTAGCTATCTGTGCATCAAGTTTCTGCGGTATGCGCTGGACTCCTGGTTGCCGGCCTTCCTGAATATTCAGGGACTCAGCGTGGACATGGCAAGTTACTGGTCCATGGGTTTTGACCTGACCGGCGTGGTCGGCACGATTATTACCGGCTGGGCGCTGGATCGGGTATTCAAGGGCAATTGGGCCGTGCTCTCTTTCGTTATGGCCCTCGGCGCCATCTTCGGGTACATCATGGTCATTTATGCGGGGGCGAATCCCATTATGGTGGCGTTGTGCTTCGGCATTGTGGGATTCATGGTGTACGGACCGGACAGCCTGCTCACGGGCGCGGCGGCGATTGCGGTGGCCGGGGAAGCCAATGGTGTGGCCGTGGCGGGGATTGTGAACACCCTCGGAAGCGCCGGGCCCGTGATTCAGGAACTCTGGATAGGAAAAATGATGAAGGGGCCGGACATGACGCAGAACATTCATAATGCGAACATGCTGACCCTGGGCATGAGTATAATTTTTGCGTTGTTGATGATTGTAGTGGCGTGGCGCCTGCATACGGCGCACCGGGATAATGCCCGCAAACGGGCGGATGGAGAAACATCATGAGCACGAAAAGCGGTATTTCGGGTTGGAAAGACAAGATTTTATTTACACCGGGGCCCCTCACCACGAGCCGGACGGTGAAACAAGCCATGCTCCGCGACCTCGGCTCGCGCGATTTCGAGTTCATCAGCGTGGTCCGCTCGATTCGGGAGCGGCTGGTGGCCCTCGCGGGATCGCATCCCGGTGAATACGAGGCCATTCCCATGCAGGGGAGCGGCACGTTTTCCGTCGAGTCCGTGTTTTCCTCGTGCGTGCCGCCGGACGGGAAAGTGCTGATTATCGTGAATGGCGCGTATGGCCAGCGCATGATCAAGATGTGCAAGACGCTTAAAATCGAGACGGAAGTGCTGGAATACCCGGAAAACAGTCTGCCGGACGTGAAAGAAGTGGAGGCCACGCTCAAGCATTTCGCGGGCCTGATCACGCACGTGGCGATTGTCCACTGCGAGACGACCACGGGCATTATCAACCCCATCCAAACCATTGGCGCGTTGGCCAAGGCCGCGGGTGCGCGTTATTTCGTGGATGCGATGAGCAGTTTCGGCGCGGTGCCCCTGAACATCGCCGCGTCGCACATTGATTATCTGGTTTCGTCCGCCAATAAGTGCATCGAAGGCGTTCCGGGCTTCGGATTTGTCATCGCGCGCCGCGAAGCGTTGCTGGAAACCGAAGGGTGGGCGCGCAGCCTCAGCCTGAATCTGCTCGAGCAATGGAAGGGGCTGGAAGGCAATGGCCAGTTCCGTTTCACCCCGCCCACGCATGTGTTGCTGGCCTTTTATCAGGCGTTGCTGGAGCTTGAGGCCGAGGGCGGCGTGGAAGGCCGCGCCGCGCGCTATTACAAAAACTATCAGACCCTCATGGAAGGCATGCGCGCACTCGGATTCAAGGAATACCTCCAACCTGAATTGCAGGGATACATCATCACCTCGTTCTTGTATCCCGATCATCCCAAGTGGTCGTTTGAGGAATTCTACAAGCGGCTGAACGCCCGCGACCTCGTCATCTATCCCGGTAAAGTCAGCAATGCGGATTGCTTCCGCATCGGCAACATCGGCCGCATCATGGAGCCGGATGTCAAAGGCCTGTTGTCCGGCGTTCGCGAAGTCATGCGGGAAATGGAGCTGTCGTTGTAAGACCGTTTCAAACAGCGCCGCCTTGAAAACATGCACAGCGTGGTTCCCATTTCCAAATGGGACTTTTTGGATTGACTCTTGGCCGGGTTCAGACGCTACACTCTGGGCCTGTGCGAGTGTTGATGAAAAACCAGGGAGCGGCGCACCCATGAGTACCTTATGCCAAAATGTACCGGTTGTCCTGATAATTCTGTTTGGTGGAATCCCTTTGTCCGGCTTTGCGGGGAACACCTCAACCGTATCCATCGAAAATGAATGCTTTTCGATTAGGGTAAATCCGGATAATGGCGTGATGGAGTCGTTTGTGGTGAAAAGCCTGTCCACGGACTTGCTCGGTGAAAAACGGCTGGCGGCTAATTTCCGCATTGGCATGCCCTTGCCGGACTACGGGGCGCACTATATCGAGGGAGAAAAACAACACGCGGCCTCGGTAAAAGCCTCCAACAAACAGATCGAGGTCCGGTTTGAGCACATGGCGTCCGATCTCGGAGGCTATCCCATCCAATTAAGTTACAGTATTGCGCTGGAAGGGGATTCGGTTAAATTCCGGGCGCGGTTGACCAATCCCTCCGAATATCCCATCGCCGAATTCTGGTTTCCCCGGTTGGGCGGCTGGACCCATTTTGGAACCTCGGGAATGCCGATGACCGCCATCCCCAATTACACAAGCTGCGCCCATGCCACGCCGTTGTTTCAATGGTTTCCCGGCGGACGGGGACTCGGCGCGGAAGCGGCGGAATTTTCCACCAGCTACCCCGGCATGGTGATGCCGTGGTGGGACCTCTATAACGCGGAGGCGGACCAGGGGTTGTACATGGGCTATCATGACACCACGTTCCGCCTGAGCACGTGGCACACCTATTTGTATCCCACCACCAGCGGGCGGCCCGGCCGCACCTGGATGACGCCCGAAGAAGCGGGGGGCGCGCCGGTGGGACTGGTGTTCTCGCATGTGCGGTATCCCTATATTAAATCGGGGGAAACCCTGGACAGCGGCGAGTTTATTCTCCGGTTGCACCAGGGAGACTGGCACAAAGGTTCTCTGGGATACCGGGACTGGTTTCTTAAACACTTTCCCTTTGACAAGTCCGGCAGTTGGCTGCGCAAGGAGAGTGCGTGGTTTACGTCCATTCTCTATCAGCCCGAAGACAAGATCATTGCCGACTATAAAACCTATGATGCATGGACCCAGGACGCGCGCGCCTGCGGCATCCATTGTTATGAGTTAATAGGCTGGGACAAGGGCGGCATCGAACGCGATTATCCCGCCTATGTGCCCGAGGAAAAACTCGGCGGCTGGGAGGGGTTTCGCGGCCTGATGCAGTCCATCCACGGGCGCGGCGACAAGGTGCTGGTCTTCGCCAATTACAACGTCATGGATTGCAATACGGAGTGGTATCGCAACGAACTGCACGCTTATACGCATCAAGATACGTTCGGGAAAACACCCAATTGGATGGCGTGGGGGGAGAGCACGCTCACCGCGCGGCTCGGGCTCAGTGTGCGCCGTCATGTGATGGCGTCGGTGGTGCCGGAGTTTGAAAAGGTACTGGAAAAACAATTTGTCGAGATTGCCAAGGCCGGCGCACATGGTTTGCAAATTGACAAAGTGGTGGCGGGGTCCGCGCTGGACTTCAATCCGCGCAACACGCTTAAACCCGACGTGGCGTTGTGCGAGGGGCTGGTGCAGGCCATGGGCCGAGCGCGCGACGCCTGCCGCGCCGTGCAGCCTGATTTCTGTTTTGCCTCGGAGGCCAGCCAGGACCGCCTCATTCCCTTTGTGGACGTGTTTTACCGCAGTGCCGCCGGATTCGACATCGCGCCGCTGCGGTATGTCTTCCCCGAATGGACCGCGTGCCAGCATGTTTCAACCCCCTATGATTTCAACAGCGTAAATGGCGCGGTGCTCACCGGCGCGGTCATTTGCATGGAACCGGATTCGTATCAAAACACACTCGGCCATCCGCAGTACCGAAAAATCGGGGACTATATTAAGGAGGTGCAGCGGCTTCGGACGGAACTGGCCCCCATCCTCTTCCTGGGACGGTATTATGACACGATGGACGCGCGCATCAAGGAAATAGCCGCCGGAAAAGGAGACGGCGCGCCCAAGTATATCCCAGCGGATTCCGGCGGGCTGCCTTATCGTGTGCATGGTCACCGCGAAACCGGCCAGCACGCCATCGCCGTGGCAAATTCCTCGATCAATGAGCGGATATATTTCTGGGAGTTTTTAGAGGGCGGCGTGACACAGGCGGACCTTTATGAACCTTTCCAGCCCATGCGAACCGTCTCCTCCGGGGAACCGGTATCCATCAAAGGGCAGACCGTGCAGATTCTCTTGGAACATCCGGCGCCGTTCCCGGAAACCCTGAAATTTTCCATGAAATGCGGTATTACGGGAAATGAGATAGTCCATGCGGACAAAGGCTTTTCCGCATGTGTCGAGCAAGGCTTTGTGAGTGCCTGGGGTCCCCACTGGCTGCCGCCTGTCTACCATTGCCGCGCCCACGAGACCGAACTGAGGATTCGCCTGAATGTTCCAAAAAGAGTTACGGGCAAGCTCCGGCTTTATCTCATCGACCCGGATCGCTTTTATGGCGAACGCAAACAGGAAATCAAGGTGGACGGTGTTTCCCTGGGAAGTGTTGAGAACTTCGCGGAAGGCCGCTGGCTCGACTATGACGTTCCCAAATCCGCCACTAAAGACGGCTCCATCATCATTCAAGTGGTCAACCTCAAAAAAGAAGGTAATGCCGTGCTTTCCCTGATCGAATGGAAAGATTCTGTTAACAAATAAACCAACCATTGAAGGAAGCCTCCATGATTCGGAAGAGCATTATCATACTGCTTGCTGCCACCTGCGCCGTGAGTGTGTTATCAGGCTGCAAACACAAAAAAAGCGAACCGTGTATGACCATTGCCCCTAAAGACACTCAAGGGGATGTAAAAGAGATTCAGCCGGAACGTATGCTGGTTTGGACCGCATACATTCACGTTGAAGTCCACAATGTGAAGGAAAGTTGGAAGAAGCCACAGCCGCGATCACCCAATCGGGTGGATATATTGAAGAGAATTCCACCGGCAGCGACGGATCCGCCCATCTCCGCATACGTATCCCGGCAAAAACCTTCAACGAAACCATCGGCTCCCTGGAAAAACTGGGCAAGGTCAAATCAAAGACCGTTACCGGCCAAGATGTCACTGAAGAATATATTGACGTGGATGCCCGGCTGAAAAACAAAATCGTACTCCGGGACAACCTGAAGCAATTGCTGGAAAAGGCCACGGACGTGAAAGACATCCTCGCCATTGAAACAGAACTGAATCGCGTTCAGGGCGATGTGGATTCCATGGAGGGAAGGATCAAATCACTAAAAGAGAAAGTCGATTTTGCCACCGTTAGCTTAAGCCTTGAACGCGGCAAAATCCTCGGCCCCTTCGGCTACCTTTTCAAAGGCCTGTGGTGGGGAATCGAAAAGCTGTTTATCATCCGGAAATAGCGCTATGGTTTGAGTTTCTTTTTGTCGCGGGATTGCGCAATTTCTGCTTCCAGACGTTCAAGATTTTCGCGCACGGTGCAGGTGTTGGGATGATCGGGACCCAGACTGGCCTCGAAAATAGTTAAGGCGCGGCGCATGAGGGGTTCGGCCTCTACCAGCCGGCTTGTGCTGAAGAGCAACGATGCCAAATTGCTAAGGCGAAGGGCAACCTTGGGATGGTCCGGGCCGAAGGAGTTTTCATCGATATCCAAGGCGCGTTTCATGAGGGGTTCGGCCTCGGCCAGCCGGT
>CAYYRW010000017.1:88873-120892 GCA_964474205.1 uncultured Nitrospirales bacterium
TTTTCGTCGATATTCAGGGCGCGCCGCATGAGCGGTTCGGCCTCGGCCAGCCGGTGGGTGGCCTGGAGCAACTGGGCCAGGTTGTTGAGGTCTGTGGCGACCTTGGGATGGTCCGGGCCGTAGGAGTTTTCGTCGATTTCCAAGGCGCGGCGCATGAGGGGTTCGGCCTCGACATAAAGGGCTTTAGCCAAAAGATAATTACCAAGCCGACCCATCAATCGAGCGGTGGGTTCGGATATTCCTAGGGTATCGGCTTGGGCGGTAATCGTCAAGGCATGGGGATGAAGCAGATTCATTACCGGCCATGTCCGGACATCGTCTGTGTCACCAGGGGTTGCTGCATTGACGAGTGCGAGGGCGATTTGTATCCATAGGGGATGGGAATCGTTGGGGAGACGGGATCGGACGACTTCCTGGACCAGGCGGTGGATGGAGAATGCGTTGTTTTCTTCGGGGGTGATGAGGGAGTAGGTGTAGAGGCCGGCCAGGGCTTCGGTCACATTGAATGGGATTTGACGGGACGGCCTACGTTTCTTCTTTCCGGTTTCTTGTACCAAATCAAAGGCTTCTTGCAGAAGGTCTTCTTGTCCTTCAAAGAGGAATTCGGGGATAGGATCGGGGGCGAGGAAGGCACAGATATTCAGTAGGACGCGGGCCTGCGGGGTGAGTTGGTCGAAGCTGGCTTGCCAGGCGAAGGCCAGGGAAAAGGGATATTCGACTTGGAATTCATTGTGCCATTTCAGGACGGATTCGCGTTCGGTTTCCCAGAGGCGGAGATATCGGTCAAAGCTCCAGTGTGTGTTGATGATGTAGGCCGCGGCTAATTCGAGGGCGAGGGGCAATCCATCAAGCTTTTGGGCAAGTTCTTCGGCGCGTTTGGGGTCGTCGGGGGATTTGGCGCGGTCGAGATCGGTGCTTTCGAGGAGGTAGGCGCCGGCGTCTTCAATGGTGAGGGTATCGAGTCCATGGCGCTTCACGGAAAGCGGCCATTGTGCGCGGCGGGTGGTAATGAGGACACAACCGGTATTCAACCGTGGCAATATCGATTGCACAGCGGCTATAGCGTCCTTGGAGTCCACGTTATCGAGGATGAGGAGCCAGCCGGGATTCGTTTCGAACCAGTGCAGGACGGCGTCGGTTTTGACGGGTTCTTCGCGTGCCTCATGTTCCGGAAGATTTAAGAGGTCAGCCAGTGCGGCGAGATTGGTATTTAAAGCAACTGAGGAATCGGCGCGGACAAACAGCAGGGCATTGTATTCGTGGGCATAGCGGTAGGCGTATTCGATGGCGAGACGGGTCTTCCCGATGCCGCCGAGTCCGTGGATGGCCTGTTTCCGAACCACGGCGGTGGTTTTGTTTTGGGTGAGGGAATCGTGTAGTTTGGCAAGGGCGTCTTCGCGGCCTTTGAATAGATCGCCGAGAGTGTCCAGGGGAAGATTATTCGGGGGTATTGTGCTTTTAAGGGTAGTGGATTTCCCAAAGGTCCTCTTGCGGATTACATCTTTTAACACATCAATTTCATATTCAGAGTCACCTTTTAACGCATATAGACCGATAAGAACATTCACAAAATCTTCGGTTTCTTTGGGAATTTTCCCTGGGGTGTCTGAAACAAATTTCTCCATTCGTTGTACAAGGGGTTCTTGATGAGGGTAATTTTGTGAAGGGAAATATTGCTCTAAAAGGCCTATAAGCCGGATACTGAGATCCCTTGCTTCAGTTTTCGCCGGGACATCAAGCAGAGCCTTCGTGGCGTCTAGAGCGAGATTTATAGCCGCGACAATTTCCTGGGGTGTTTCCGCTGTTTCAAGGATAGCCTGAAATCGTTTGGCAAGGCTTTGTGCACGATTCTGTGCATCTTCGATATGCGGGGAAAGATTTTTTTCTTCCGCAAACTCAAAGGCGTGCATTGTTGTAGGCACGGGGATATTTTCCACTAACCGAACCCGTGCGAGAAACCAGGAATCGAGATCCGGCACGGCCCGGACAAATCGTTCCGCGAAGATTGTTGGCATCCACCAGATTTGCCGGAGTCCAGGGCGGTTGAGACTTTCCCGGTAGAAATTGAAAACTTTTAATGACTGTTCGAGAGTTGCATCACTGGGCAGGGCGGCTGCAAAACCGGTAATGGACACCACACCCTCAGTCCCTTCGGACAATTGTTCAAGCTGACGGAGAAGTTCCTGGGTAAGTGGCATAGGGTTAAGATTCGCAGGCAGGGTGATCTCCGGATAGACGGTAATGCCGTGCTTAAGCAGGGCATCGGTTAGTTGTTCCATGACGCGGCGCCGGGCAACTTCGGAAACAAACTCGGCACGGGCGAAGCCATGCGAGGCGCGGCGGCACCAAGACGCCAGACGTTCCACAGTCTCTTCGATGGTTCCTCTACCGTGCGGAACGGCCCGTTTTTTTGGCATTTCTTTTCGCCTTTGGTTTTTTGGGCGCGATTAGGCCTTGTTCCTCAAGAATTTTAACCACCATGGGATGAACGCCAAACCAGCGGTCACCATTAAATTCTTGAATGGCATTAGCCCGCAATAGTGAAAGCAACACAGCATCTGGAACTTTGACTTTAGGGTCCTGACGATACGCTTTTACTAACCGCTCCGCCTTGTCCGCATATGTAACGCTTTTCTCATCAAAAGGACTTTGCCCAATCTTTCGTTCGTATTGGACCCGTAATTCCGTTATAGCCCGATCACTGTCATCGGCTGTGATAATCTTGGGACCTGTCTTCCTCAGCAAAGCTGTATCGGCGGCGAAGGTAACCAGAAAAAAAAGATCGCGCAAATTGCCGCCCGAAGCCTGAATGATTCGATCTTGTTGCCCCTTAGCAAAAAGCGAAGGAATAGCCCTGGCATTAAGGATTTCCTGGATGGCTTTCCGTCCTTGTACGTGTGGTGTGTGTTTAGAGGTAAATACAGGGGTATCGGGGATAATTTCGTGAGGGAAGGGCAAACCTACAGCCGCTGTAGAGTACGTCAGGGCCACGGGTACGGTAAACATCATATGAAGCCGCAAGGCTTTTAAGGTGCTTCCATAGGTGAGAAATAACTCTTTCACTTTATCCGGCGGGATTTCCGGCTTTTCAAAATTGTCGAAAATCACCACCCACTCTCTATTTGCGCGTTCACGCAATTTGTCATTGCATTCATCGAGTAATCTGTTTGTTATATCAAGAAGTTGTGAAATCCGCGTCAGGCGGTATTCGATTCGTTTTTCAGTACGGTCCTGTCCGAATTTGATTTCCCCGCGCAATTTCAAAAAAAGCCCGGTAATCTTTTCCCATAGCACCCCTCCAGAAAAACTCACGCCAGCACTTGCTGATCCACTCATGCCAGAAGAAGCCGTTACGGACACTTCTTCTTTTGCGAAGAAGTCCTGAATTTCTTTAAGACGATGCTCCGAGGGTTTCCAACCTTTTATTATCTTCTCCGATTCCTCGGCAATTTCAATCATGGTGATTAACAGAACATCAAGCGGATTAAATTGTACGGGGTTTAGCTCCGAGGTGGCGCTAATGCGTATGGGATGGAATTTTTCCCGAATTACGTCATTGAATATGAGGCGTGTGAGTTCCGTGGATTTCCCCACTCCGGGATGCCCCGTGATAAGCACTTTATAGGGGATTTTTTGGAATCCCCGAATCAACCCCAGCTTAAGTCTCTCCACCTTGTCCCCGCCGCGCACTTCATTAAGATCCGATTTATAGAAAATCGCCAATTCTTGCCTGGTTAACAAGGGTTCGGGAGAAATGGCATTCCAAATCTCTTCCAAATGCTGAGCCGGTCCCTTTGGCATAGGGTGTTTAGCGGTCATTTGTTAATCCCTTCATCACATTCTGAGCACATTGGGCCATTTCTTCACTCTCATATTATGAAAATACATACTAATCACTTCGATAGAGTGAATTATACCATTATTGATTAAAGCTGTCACAAACCATCTGTTAGGGATGGTTTCGAGTGAGTTCGAGTGCCATTCCCTAAGCAAAGCCATGGTATTCAAGGAGCCTGGAGGATAAATTCCATGGACATAACATCTAAGATATTTTACCCCTTTGAATAAATTGTTTGCTTCAGAGGTCGCTGTATCGGAATTCTCTCAGTCCGTGTTTGGCGATGAGATCCTGGGCTTCTTGGAGTTTGTGGGGCGGCACGCCTTCGGTGCGGTGGGCAATTTTCTTCGCGGGAGCGCCCGCCCAGATTTCGTAGGGCCCCACGTGGGTGTCCTCGATCAGTATGCTGCCCACGCCGATGATCGCGCCGTTTCCGACGGTGACCCCCGGATGGATATAGGTCCGGCTGCCGATAAAGGCATCATCGCCGATAATAATCGGCTTGGTAATGTGCGGGGTAAGCACCCAATGATGATCCGTCCCGTAAATCATGTGGTTGGTGTCCCGGATCACGCAGAACTCCGTAATGGCGGTGTTACTGCCGACTTGTACGAGGTCTTCCGCCTCGATATAGCAAAAATAACTGCAGCCGGAATGGTTCCCAAAAATGATCTTTCCTTTTCCGTGCGTCCGTAAAATCACATGGTCCCGGAACCGGCAGTAGTTTCCCACCTCGACATGGCCGTCGATTTCCAGTTCTTTGCCCTGGAAGCGGCAATGCCTGCCCTTTTTCGCGAACTTCAGCCCATGTCTCCATGTCCTGATACGGCGGATCATCGTACGCATAAGACCCCTCCTTATGCTTTGTCTTCCGTGACCCTTAACGCTCCATCACGCATGGCTCCAGTGTAGCATAAGAGGCCATGGAACGGTGTGATTTTCTTGATGCACAAATGCATACAATATGATACAGTATTCCCATCAGAAACCGGACTATTGGGAAACGTGAAGGAGTAAGGACCTATGATGGACGGCACAAAATCCAGTTGCATCAACCATCCGGGGGTGGAGGCCACGGTGCGTTGCAAGCAATGCGGCAAGCCGGTGTGCAATGCTTGCGTGGAGCAGGGATCCACAGGCCGCTTTTGTTCGCCCGCGTGCCGCCAAAAACACGAAGCCTTCATGAAACGTTCGCAGGAACTGGACGGCAAGGCCCGCTCGAGTGTGTTTATCAAGTTAAGATCGCTTCTCGGCACGCTGATCATCGTGACCGTGGTATTAGTATTGCTTGGCGTGGCGGGATCGTTTTGGGAAATACCTGTGCTTTCGGACATAGTGTGGAAAATCCGGGAAATCCTGGGAATTTAGGAGGGTATTATGGATCTCAGTGGATTGAAATGGCCGATTATCATTCTCGTTGTCGTGGTGGTGGGCTGGCTCATGTCCAGCGGCGGTGTCAACTGGATGGAAAAGAGCTTCACCAAATCCGTCCCTGGCCAGGACGAAAAGCGCGATATTTCGGACGAAGCCGGGCTCTCGCGCCTGGGCGGATATTGCATGTACCTTTTCCGGTATGAGCGCGCCGCGGGCATCTTTGAAAAAGCCCTCGAACGATACCCGGAGGGCGCCAATTACTATTACAATAAATACTGTCTGGCCCGGTGCTACGAAAAGATGGACCGATTCCAGGACAGTTATGACATCCTGCTGGAACTCATCGCGGAAAATCCCAGTGCGGTGGACAAACGTGTCAACAACAATGACATCCTCAACCTGCGCGCCCAAAAACTGAAGGAAGTGCATAACCTCCAGTGAGTCACAAATCCGACATGGTGCTGGGCCGCATCCCGGTGATGGAATGCCTTCGCGCGGGGAAACGTACCATCCACCGGCTGCACCTCGCCCGCGAGGGCAAAGGATTGGACGCCATCCGCCATGCCGCCCGCGGGGTGCCCATCGAGGAGCATTCCCGGGAAGAACTGGACCGTATGGCGGGAAATACGGTCCATCAGGGGGTTATCCTCGAAGTATCCCCCCTTCCCCTCTGGGACCTGAAGGAGTGGCTGCAAAGACCCCTCCCGCCGGACGCCATGGTGGTCCTCCTGGACGGCATTGAAGACCCCCACAACTTCGGAGCTATTGTGCGCACCGCCGTGGCTTGCGGGGCTTCGGGCGTCATCTTCGGAAAAGACCGTGCCGCGCCCATCTCCCCCGCTTCCGCCAAAGCCGCCGCTGGGGCCATGGAACATATTGATCTTATACCGGTGACCAATCTGGCGCGCGCCATCCAAGCCCTGCAACAGGCCGGATTCTGGGTGGCCGGACTCGAAGCCGAGGCGGAACAGTCCATCTGGGACGCCGACCTCAAAGGCCGTATCGCCCTTGCCCTCGGCAATGAAGGCCAGGGACTCCGCCGCCTTATCCGCGACCGCTGCGATCTCCGCCTGCGCATCCCTCTCCCAGGCCCTATCACCACCCTCAACGTCTCCGTGAGCGCCGCCATCGCCCTCGGCGAATGCCTCCGTCAGCGAAACCGGACAAAGCCCGGGTTTCAATCCTGACCGCTATAAGGACTGAAGCCGGGCAATGGCATGCGCCAAGGCTTCGCGGTGCGTTTCAACCGGGTTAGGCGCGGTGGTGAAATGGGTCAAATCCGTGGTCACGTCCGCAGGAACCTCCAGCAGCGCCTGAAATTTTGCGGCATCGTCCGGGGATAGTTTTGCGGTTTTCTCCGCCAGGAGTTTTTCCAGCATCACGAAGTATTCATAGTCTTCGATGCCGTCCCGAAGCATTTCGATGCGGATACTGTCCACCGGCGGGTCCAGCACCGGCTGAGACGGGTTTCCATCGGCGGCGGCTTCCGGGGGATATAGGAAGCGTCCGTCGCCATTCCCCCAGGGCAACCGGGTTCCGGCCGGGGTCCCATAGCCCACCGTCCAACCCATGGGGTCTTCATAGGGGTTTTGCGGGTGCGCCGGGTCCGGGTAAGCCGCCTCGCTGGTCCAATAGTTGGTTTCCCAAATGAGAATCCCCTGAATGCGCCGCTGCCAGGTTTGCCACAGCCACACCCGCAGCTCGGTGCCGGGATGATCGATAAAGAGCGTCACATACGGCGCTTTCGGGCCGGTGCAAATATACCACCAGAATTTGTCGCCTTCGGCCTGGCGCTGTTTCGCGAGATCGGGCTTGAATTCCGGGGTTAGCGGACACCAGATGGTCGGTCCGCCCGCCAGGGCGGGTTCCACTTGTTCGGTGAGCATGCGCCCGACATTAGGCGCGGCTTCTTTGATTTTTCGGAAGCCGTTCATGACGAATTCATAGTCTTTGGGGTCTGGCTCATCAAACCAATAGACATACGATTTACCGGCCCAGCCTTTTTCCGTGAGGTGTGCGTTCAAGGCATTGCCATACGCGGTGAACGCGGTCTTATATTCCGGCGTATTCCCGGCATATCCCAACAGGCTGGGCTCGCTCCGGGAATAGAACGTGCCGCCGCCCATGCCCGGGAAAGGCACCACGAAAGCATTGAAGTGATAGTGGTCGAAGGCCTTGGCCATCGCCGCATCCCAAGCCGTCCAATCGAAGGTGGGAACAAGTTTGTCCCAGGTAACATTAAACGGATCGAGCGCGGCCGGATTATACGGGCCGATGTGATGGGCCGCCAGGGCCGTCAGGTACTTGTCGTATACTTCCCGTTGTTGCACAGGATCGGTAACGTTGTGATAGTCAAAGGCGCGTCCGTGTCCAAATCCAAAGGCGGTAGTGCAGGTCATGGTATCGGGCAGCGTGAAATCGAACACCGTCACTGTAATCGGCACGTCCTTCTCGAAATGGTCCGCCGAAAGATGGATAACCCCCGTATACTCCCCCGCCGCCGCCGTTGAGGGCGGTTTCACGCGCACCCACAAGGGCTGATTCTGGTTGGCCGCGAGGTCCATGGTCCCCTTGAACGGCGGCAGGGGATCGGGCCACGGCGCGGCGACCCCCATCTGATCCGTCGGCTGGGTCACAGTGACATACCGCACGCGCAACACCTCGACGCATTCTTCCGGGATAACCGAATCGTTTGGCCCCTTCAACGCGCCGCAGTGGGCCGTAAATCCTTTCAGGGGCGCGCCGGGACGCACCACCAATTGCGCGGCCTCCATTTCGTTTTTGGCCGTTTGAATCCGCAGGCATTCGCCTTTCGCCTTCGGCAGGGGCCGCTGCTGGCTGATTTTCCAGCCGGACGACGCCCACCACAGCCCCACACGGTTCGAGGATTGCGGCAGGGTTTCCCCATAGGAGGCGTCAAAGAGTCCGGCCACGTCCAGCAGGGTTTCCGCCCTGAACGGTGTCTCGTTCCCCAGGCTGAACTGCATACGTATCGTCCCGGTGCTGGAAAAGGCATACGGAATTTGTATGCGCGCGGTGGCATAGATTTCTTTTTCCTTGGCGGAATCACGGTCTTTTTGCAGCACCCGCCGGATGGATTGTCCGGGACCCGCAAAGTGCAGCGGCTCCCCCGTTTCGGGGGTCAGCGTCAAGGCCGGATGCAACGTTACTTTTTGATTGGTCAAACTAATCACCCGCGCCTTGACAATGTTCTTGCCGCCCGGGATTCCTTCGCCCAAATCTTCAATGACCACATGCAGGCGCGGGTCCTGCTGGGGAACGGCTACAAAATGCGTGGACCCCGTCCAGTCCCCGGCGTCCTTTTCCAGCACGGCGCAATACCGGTAGCCATGCACTTGCAGGGAACCTTCTTGAACACGCAAGCGTATCCAGATTTCAGTTCCAGGAAAAAGTTCGGAGGGAACCGCAAACGAACTGGTTTTGACGCTCTCCATGGTACCCAGTGATTTCCAGTTTTTCCCATCAGCGCCCGCCTCAACCATTAGCGCGCCGGAACCGTAATGTCCAACATTGACTTCCACCGAGGCGCTCTGTTGCGCCAAACGGTCCACACGATGCCGGTACACCAGTGAATGGCCCGCACTGAAACACCACCGCGGCGCATTGAACGAACAATGACTTTCCGCCAGCGTGCGTGCATGATTGGCCGAGGCCCGCTGCAATGGCGCCGTGAACGTGTATTCTTTCTTATGAACGCGTTCCCCATCGCCCAATACGAGGCCGCTTTGCTCCGAATAAACCGGCTGTACCCGCACCAACTCAACCGCGTCAAAGGCCACGGTCCCCTTCACTTCCCACTGCCCGAACCGAATATAGGATTCTTCGGGCGCAAGGGCGCTGGGTGTGATAAACGTGGAATCATACGATTTCCATTCATTCGTAAGTTCTCCCAAATCGCGATTGCAAAAGGCCGGACCGCTGATGGGGGAACCCCCGGCGCCTTCCACACGCCGCGCCTTGAACCGCAATTGGTATACCGTGAACGGTTCCAACGGCAGGGCTTCCGAACGCCAGAAATTCGTGTCACCGGTTCCGCCCGTGCCCGTAACGGCAATTGCATGCGCGCCGTCCGCGCCGTCCATGAGCCACGTTCCCGCGCCTCCGGATAACGTCCACTGCGCCGGCCCCGTATCTCCCGTTTCAAACGAGGCGTTCGGCACGTCAATCACTTGCGCGTCCGCCGCGCCGGCAATCAGCACTACCGCCGCAATAATTACTCGATTGGCATACACCATGGTTTATTCTCCCCTTGGCTTTTCATCCGCCCCACAGCATAGCCTCAGGCCCTTGCATAGCGCAACAAAGCAAGAGTTCCCCCCAATGTTCTTTGATCCGGTCAACTTCCCGGCGCAAGCCGCTTTACTTCATCCAGCAGCACGGGTTCATCCCGCGTTATATTGTAACTGCGGTTGATGTATCGGAACGTGCCTTCCTTGTCAATGAGAAACACCGAACGCTTGGCCATCTTGACGAATATCAGGTTCATCACGGGCACACCGTATGTCCGCACAATGGCCCGGTCCGGGTCGGCCACCACGGGGAACGGCAAATGATAGTGTTCCTTGAAGGCGCGGCTCTTGTCCGGAGTATCCAGGCTGATTCCGATAAGCACCGTATCCGCCTCCTTGAACGCATTCATGCTGTCCCGGTAGCCGCACATCTGCTGCGTGCAATGCGGCGTGAACGCCTTGGGGTAAAAGGCCAGCACCACGTTCTTCTTTCCCCGGTAATCAGAGAGTTTCTCGGTGCCGTCGTCCAGAGGGTGGGAAAAAACAATATCCGGGGCGGGCGCGCCAACGCTAAGCATGATTCGTTCTCCTTTCAGGGCGTGGCAGGCGGCAAGACCGCCTCCCGTACATAAGGCCAGGATAGCCGCCGCCAGCATCACTATCACCCAGTTTCGTTTCATTACACCCTTCCATTTCTGCTCAAAAAGGCCCAACATACCTGTTCTGGTTTTCATTATAACATTAGATGCAGGACGGATTATTCCCTTTGTGTATACTAAGGACGGTTTTCCCCGGTACAGGAGCGATGCATCATATGAGTCAGACATTGGCGCAGGGAATAATTAAAGCGGCGTATGAGGAAACGAGCCATGCGGCGGCGGAGTGTGTACTGGAGGCGGTCCGACGGAAACCGGACAGTATGGTCTGCGTGGCGACGGGGGCCAGCCCAATCGGGGTCTATGCCGCACTGGCCCGCCATCGCAAGGAACTTGCGCGGGTTGGGATAGTGAAACTGGATGAATGGGGCGGGCTCCCCATGACGGATCCC
Organism: uncultured Nitrospirales bacterium; assembly: GCA_964474205.1. Taxonomy (GTDB): domain Bacteria; phylum Hydrogenedentota; class Hydrogenedentia; order Hydrogenedentales; family CAILVY01; genus CAILVY01. Next base: position 99,384 of record CAYYRW010000017.1, read on the forward strand.
GCCACCTGTGAGGTCTACATTCGTAAACATATCCTGACTCCGTGGGAAGTACCGCCAGAGCGGTTTGAAGGGTTTATCAGCGATGCCCCGGACCCTGAACGGGAATGCCGGCGTATCCGGCAACGTATCCAGGAACTCGGCGGGATTGATATAGCCATTTTGGGCATGGGCGCGGATGGCCATGTGGGACTGAACTATCCAGCGGAAACTCTGCCCGCCTTCGCGCATCAGACCGATGCCTCCACCCTGCGCCATGCCATGCTGGACGCCGCGCAGGGTACGCCAACGCATGGTCTAACCCTTGGCATGGGCGAAATCCTGGAGGCGCGCCAAATCGTTCTAGTGGTCAATGGCGCAGGCAAAGCCGAAGCCGTGGCGCGTCTGTCCAAAGGCGAAATCACCACCCGGTTCCCCGCATCGCTCCTATGGTTGCATCATAATGTGTTTTTCTTTACGGATCGTGCCGCTGTCACGAACGAGCAATACAGGTAATGGCCCTGAATTTTCATGCGCGGGTTATGACTTCGAATCAAATAAACAAAATTTTCTATGGAGAGGTTAGCAATGCTTTTACAACGTGGCATACCGATGTTTTTAACAACAGTGGCTGGTGTATTGCTTTTGAGCGTGGCGGGAGCGGCGTATGCGCAGGAGCCGAACACGCTGAGTGCGGAGGAGAAAAAAGCGGGCTGGCAATTGCTCTTTGATGGAAAGACCACGGCGGGCTGGCGTGGGTATAAATCCACCGGGATGCCCGCCAGTTGGAAAGTGGAAAATGGATCCTTGCTATCGCGGCATCAGCAAGGGGAATCCACGGGCGACATCGTCACGGTCGATCAATATGGCGACTTTGAACTGGCGCTGGAATGGAAAATGACCAAGGGCGGCAACAGCGGCGTGATGTACCGCGCCACAGAGGATTATGATAACGTATGGGAATCCGGGGCCGAATATCAGATTTTAGACAACAAGGGCCACATGGACGGCCTCAATCCGCTGGCCTCCGCTGGGGCTTGTTATGCGGTGTTCGCTCCAGCCGGGGATGTAACGCGTCCGCTGGGACAATGGAACCAGACGCGGATAGTGGCCAAGGGTAAGCATGTCGAGCACTGGCTTAACGGCGAGAAGTTGCTCGAATATGAGATAGACAGCGAACTCTGGCGCGCGCATGTGAAAACCAGCAAGTACTACTGGACGGCCTACGGAAAGGGCACGTGGGGCCTCGCTCCCAAGGGGCACATCGCCTTGCAGGATTACGGCGGCGCCATCGAGTACCGCACGATCAAAATCAAGCCAATCATTGATTAGAATTCACTACTCATGGGAGGACAAGAAGATGGTCACTTTTTTCAGAATAATGATCGCGGGATTACTTTTAAGCCGCATGGCCTTGGCCCAGGACCCGCCGGTGGGGCGTCCGGTGCGTGTGGCCAGCATCGGATTTAGCCCGAGACCTGTAGAAAAAATTCTCCCGCTGGTGGAAAAAGAAGCCGCTCAGGGAACGGACCTGATTGTTTTACCGGAGACCTGCACGGGTCAGGAGCGTCCCGAAACGCTGGAAGGTACTACAGTCAAAGCAATGTCGGAATTGGCGGCAAAATATCATACATATATTGCCTTCGCCATGGATCGCACAGAAGGGGATAAACGGTTGAATTCGGTGGTTCTTTTGGATCGCGAAGGCAAGGTGACGGGTATTTACAGCAAGGTTTTTCCTTTCTGGTCGGAGTATGATCTGAAACCGCCGGTGAATGTCGGGGAGGAGGCCCCTGTGTTCCAGGCGGATTTTGGGAAAGTCGGATTCGCAATTTGTTTTGATGCCAACTATCCGGAAGTCTGGCAGCGGTTGGGCGATCAAGGCGCGGAACTGGTGTTGTTTTGCAGCGCCTATTCCGCCGGCATGTCCTTACAGGCACAGGCCATCACCAACCATTATTACATCGTTTCTTCCACCATGCGCGCGGACTGCCATGTCTACGACATTACCGGCGAATTGCTGGTGTATGAAAAAAGCAGCGACATCAATGTTACGCGGGTTACGCTCGACCTGGATCGATGCATTTTTCACCAGGATTTCAATATGCGCCAACGGGAAAAACTCTTGAAAGAACACGCCGGCGACATCGTTCAGGAAAAATGGCTGGACCGCGAGGCATGGTTCGTATTCAAGGCGAAACGACCTGGGGTCAGCGCGCGCACCTTGGCCCATGACTACGGGATGGAAGAATTGCGCGATTATGTGGCGCGCAGCCGGTATCAGATCGATCAAAAACGCGGCTGGCCCTTTGCAGAGAAAGTGGTGAAGGAGCAAGTCGAATCCTCGAAACAGCGGTTCCCTGAAAAATGAACGACTGACACCAGGGACGTGAACATCTATTCAGATAAGAGCTTTTCCCTTTTCGATTCAGCCGAACCGCTTACTTCTCCACAAGGTTTCTGATTCTGTCGAAATACTTCTGATCCTTCTCATCCACCTTGATGGTCTCACCATTCTTGAGGGCGGCGAACATTACGGAGTTTCGTACGAACTGAGATGGGCTTTCGATGGCTTTGGCATAAACCTGCGTACGTGTTGCTTCATCCGCGCTGTTCATGCATTTCATCGCGCGCTCAATGCGTTCCTTCTGTTGCGGAGCAGTTCCCGCAATGATCCAGATTCCCTCAACCACCGCCTTGGCCTTGCCTTCTGCAGCCTCATTTTCCTTGAGAAAGGTTAACCGATCCACGGCATTATCAATGTTGCCGCTCACCAAGGGATCGAATGCTTTCTCTTTAGCCGCTTTGAGCGGGACGAGGGCATCGGTGTTCATCATATCGCCCAAGGCAAAGGCAACGCAGCGGCGTGTATAGGCGCTGGGATCATCTGCAAGAAGGCGCACAAGGGTATCATAGGCGCCGGCATCACGTATGGCGCCCAGGGCCAGCGCCGCCATCCCCCGTGTGGTGTCCTCTTTGTGGGTAAGCAGCGCTCGAAGCGGCGCGAACGCGGGGGAGGGGTCATCCCAGTTCAACGTGTTAATGATATAGACGGCGGACCGCCGCTCCGTTGCTTTTTTAGCGGACAGCCACTCACAAAGGTATTTCAGGGCCTCGGCATTCGGCAGGGGCTTAATGTAGTCGAAGGACTGATCCATTTGGGCGGTCTGGCTCTCATTCGTTACGGACATTAGTTTAATGGCTTTGTACACTTCCCCTTTGACACCGGTGGGTTCCTGGGTACAGGCCGTTCCCAAAATCATCATGCTTGCGAAACCTGCTGCCAACAGGCATCCTAATCTCAATTTCCGCACTCCGCTGACCATTCCGGTCAATGGCACACGTTCCAAATAGTTGCTAAAGTACGCTGTTGCTTTCATGTTTCTCTCCTGTTAATTCTACCTTCTTCTCTCACTTACCGGCTCGCAGAGTTTTTTATTCATTCGTTATTGGCGTGGGAAAAAGAAAAAGCCGCCCTTCACCGCTGTCGAAGCTTAACTGAAGCCCCTCAATTCCCGGACTGTCATCCAGTACGGGTTCAATTGCGCCGGTGTCCTGACGGACCTCCAATACTTTCTCACCAGGCACATCAAAAGTGAATGTGGCCAACGAGGTAAACCCTATGTCGTAATTGACAATCAGAACGGCGCGGCGTCCGTCATGATGAACAAACGCGCCCACGATATAGTCCAACTCGGGATCGGCAGGTTCTGCTTTTTGAATATTCGCCAAGCCTGTGCCCTTCAGTTCTTCCGGAAGATTGCTCTTTTGGGTGACATGACAGACAGCGGTGCTGGTGAGTTCCATGAGCAGGGGGCCAAGCTTGCCAACGGCGGCATTAATCCGTTGCGCTTGGTAATAGTGGCGTGTTTTTCGCCCGTCCGGTGTGATGAGGGAGTGATATTTTCCGAAGCCTGAAGGTGTCCAGTAACAAAAATACAGCACGCCCTTTGCCCCGTAGGCCAGCGACGTGTACACCTGCCATCGCAATTGCGCTTCGGTGGGATCGGTATGGCTTCCATGGACCTGGGTATTAAAGAAATTCCAGAAGGGAATGCCCTTTTCCAGCGAATATTTCCGCATGACCCAAAGATTCCGGCAATAGTAAAAACGGCCATCCTGATCCGGACGCAATACCGGATAGTGATCCATGCACAGCAGGCCGGGATTGACCTGCTCAATAAAACGCCTGACGTATTCGCTGTACGCCGTGGCTTCGCTTACCCCCGGTTCGTCCTTGGTAAAACCCAGTTGACTGAACGCGGCATAATCGGGAAACAGGTTGATAAAACCAAGTTTGCCGGGACGTTTCGCACGAATTTCATCCACACGGGCCCGCAACTCCGGAAATTGTGCAATCCCCGGTTCATCCTGAATCATATATCCCCAACAGGCGGGCGATTCGGGATATATCCCTTCCATGGCGTCCCGGCTCCACACCAGCGCTTTTAGATCATATTTTTCGCACAACGCCAATTGGCGCTTTACCGTCTCCGGCGTCCTCGCCCCAAAAGCGCCCAAGGCCACGGTGAATCCCGCGTCCTTGAGATCTTTATAGTATTGGTCCTCTTTCCCGTCAATCGGCGGGTCTACCCAATACGATATGCAAAACCGATCCTGCTGCCAACAAGAGAGTTCAGCGGCATCACTACTGCCGGCGCAAACCGCCAGGATGCAAAAACAGAGAATCGCCCTCATATTGATTTCCTTTTCCTAAAAACACGTTGATACGAAGTTATCTTTACGCACACCAAAACTACCTTGCATCGGTCCGTGCTTGTCCGTGTAATCGCATCCGTGCACATCCGCGTTTATCCGCGGCTCACGGTTTTCCCATCATTCCGCCGTAGTCCGCTTATTTTTTCAAAGACGGCAGCCAATGGTCCAAAAGGTTTTCGCAATTGACCACTTTGGCCGCGAGATCGAGGGGCACGAAGAAATAATGGTTGGAGGCCTCGAACCCGAGCCGCGAATCATGCGTTTGCAGCGCATACAAACGTTTGGCGAGTTCCAATTCGCTGTGCACGAGTTCTTCGAGAATGTTAATGAGGCTGGTCTTGTCCTCTTTTGAGGTGGCCTTGGCCAATGCATCCCGCGACACGACAAACTGGCTTTGATTGGCCACGCTGCGGAAATGGATCGCGCACGCCTCGTCCACCAGCATTTCCTCCTCAATCGCCTTTCGTTCCGCATCACTGGTCTTCGCATCCGCCACGCCTTTGCGCAGTTCGGCCAATGCGGCATCAAATCCATCCGCCACTTTGGTGAATTGGGCAATGAAAACCTCCGGGGTATAAATCGATCGCCATTGCTCCAGGCCGTCATAGGGAAAACCCACCATGGTGGCCGCGTACCCCGTGGGGGTTGCCCACAATGGATTCGCCGGGCCCATCTGTTGCGGCCCGGAATACAAGGTGCCGATGTTATAGGGGAACTCACTAAAGGCCTGAGAATAGGCCTTCCACGCCTTCACCGCCATCGGGCCAACGGCCTTCCCGAAGCGGCGTTCGGCCACGCGCGCCAGCACCCCATCCACACTCTGTTCTTCCGCACGGCCCATCTCCGCGAACACTTCCAGATTCGGCGAGGGGCATCCGCCGAGCGTCCAGCCCAGCATAATGCCGTCCACTTTGGCGCTGCGCAGGTTATAGGCATGCTGCGCGGCATTCGCCACCGCCGGAATATACGGGACGGCGGACAGTTCCCAGGTATTGTTGGCCTGCACCTTGGCCAGGCATTTCAAACCGTCCTCCCGCGCAACGCCCCAATGTTTCGTGGCGCGCGGGCCCGGCCCCACCGACGAAATGGAGTATTCGCCCACGGCGCTCTTTACGCCGCCGCGCTCAATCGGCAGGCTCCATTCACTCACGCTCATGAAGCGCACCTCCTTGGGCAGTTGGTCCAAAAGTGGTTTCACCCACTCATCCTGCCACCCCCAGTCCCAAGCAATCAGTTGCGCCTTGCCGCCGGAGGCCGTGATGCCTTCCAAAATAGTACGATGATATTCCGCCACCACGTCGGCACCGGTGCGGGATTTGCATCGTTCACACGTGTCCGCCCGATAATGGGACCAGCAATTGCTCAGGTTTTCAGACGCAGAAATGGTGAAGAATCCCGCCAGATCGGGGACCGCCGTGCAAATGCTTGCCACGGCATTTCTTAAATAATCCCGCACTTCCGGCGCACTCGTGCACATGGCGGCATAGTCGCCTTCCAATGCGCCCTTCAGTTCAGGGTGTTTCTTATAAAAGTTTATCGGCATGGCGCGCGGTTCATTCAAATACAGGTAAATGCCAATCCCGTATTTCTTGGCGCGCGCCACGATTTTCGCCAGATTCTCCAGCCGCTCCCGGTAATGCGCGCTCAGTTCCGGTTGCCAGGGGAATTCACTCAGCTTGTACAACACCGCCTGAACCCACACCCCATTCACACCCGTTTCCGCCAGACGGGCCAGATATCCTTCCGGGAAAGAATCCGCCCGGGTTTCCAGGAAAGGATCGCCGTACAAGGCAAAATAGGAGGAACAATACCGGGGATCAAAAATCCGCTTGCCCTGCTCCTGCCCTGGCGCGGTGGCTGGAGGTTCGGACAACCGCTTCACAAACCCGAATAGCGGATCATCAACCTTTCCCAACCCTTCGGGGAAATTCGCATGGACGGTGCGGGCAATTTCGGCTTCGCGTTGCTTGGCGGTGTCGCTTGCAGGCGCATACTTTAGCGGATCGCATTTGGGTTTGTGACTACCCAGCTTGGCATAGAGAAAGTCGTCTTCGCGCAAGGTAAACGCCAGTTCCTCCGGCGTCCAATCCAACAAGGTCAACAATTGCTCATACGGGAGCAGATGCCAGTTCCGGCGGATAACCGTGATATACGAACGCAGTTGAAGTTCTTCCGTGATGGACGGCGGCTCCGGCAGGCCCATGCTTTTTCCCATTTCGATGATCTGCCCCGGTTCAGCGCCCACGGTTTTCGCCAGGCGGTCCGTCGGCACAAGCGTCCAATTGAACCACACATACGCGTGCAACCGGTCCGGAAAATACGGAAAGGTCACCGGTTCCGGCGCGTTCCCCACCGGCAATTCCACGGCATTCAGAGCAATCATACAGAGTGCGGCTAACATCATGCTACAGTTCTCCCTCTCGTTAAAGATAGTGCCTCAATAGCCACTACGTTGCCAAAATAGAAAAAGTTTTGTTTGTTATTTCAACGGGATTGCTGGAAGACGTTTCAGCGTCTTATTGGCGGGGTCCACCATTATTCCCACGGATTCAAGCGCGGTAACTCCCAGTAAGGGTTCTGAACCCGGGACCCCAAAGATAATACGTCCCGCCGTGGTTTCTCCCATAAATTCAATCTGCACCAAACCAAAGGAATACTCCCGCAATGTGCCATCCGCAAGTTCATAGGCAGTTTTACCCACCGGTTGAATTCCTATGCCTGTCAACCTGTCGGAAGGCGCCATGGAATCCGTCGCTCCTGTATCGACAAGAAAAAGTTCCTCGAAACTTTTGCTCATCTCGAAGATGTTGGTAATCTTTGTGGTCACTTTAGTCAGACCCATGGCGGATTCCTTTTCCCGGCGTTCATGCCGGTGAACGTGTTGTGCTTTTTGATGATGACAGTATAGCACGGCCCCACTTTTTTAAGGCATTCATTTTTTCAGTGTTGCCGACTTATTTGCGGCGAGCCCGTTGGAGACTGTGCTGCCGCGCATCCTCAGATGTTTTTCGAGTCCGACCGCGGCATAGATGACAAATCCTGTTGCACATACCGCCGCCCATTCGACCAGGCCGATGGGTTTGCTTCCAAACAGATGGTTCATGGCGGGAAGATGGGTGAACAGCAGTTGCAGCACGGTCATTACGCCGATGCCAAACCATATCCACGGGTTGGAGAAAAGACCCAGCCGGAACATGGAGTAGCGCAAGGAACGGCAATTGAACAGGTAAAAGATTTCGCCAAAAACGAATACGTTTACGGCGACGGTCCGTGCCTTGGCTTCCGATTCTCCCTGAAGCATCTCATATTCAAACATGCCGAACGCTCCAGCCAGCAAAAGGCATCCAACCAGGACAATGCGTTGTAGAAGCGCTTTGCTCAAGATTGGACTGGATGGCTCGCGGGGCGGCTGCTCCATGATGCCCGGTTCCTTTGGTTCAAAGGCCAGCATCAAGCCCAGCAGGACCGCCGTGGTCATGTTAATCCATAAAATTTGAAGGGGGAGGATGGGCAGGGTCTGGCCCAGGAGGATGGCCGCGAATATGACCAACCCTTCACCCAGGTTCGTGGGCAGCGTCCAGGTAATGAACTTAATCAGATTTTCATAGACACCGCGGCCCTCTTCCACCGCCGCCTGTATCGAAGAGAAATTATCATCGGTGAGCACCATGTCCGCCGCTTCCTTCGCCACCTCGGTGCCCGTTATCCCCATGGCCACGCCGATGTCCGCCTGCCGCAGGGCCGGGCCGTCATTCACGCCGTCGCCGGTCATGGCGACCACTTCCCCGCGCGATTGCAATGCCTTCACCAAACGCAGCTTCTGTTCCGGGGCCACCCGCGCAAAAACCGGCGTGTCATGAGCGCGTTGCTCCATTTCCGCATCGGAAAGGTCCGAAAGTTCCTTGCCGGTGAGCACGGCGGGAACCGCATGAGGGCCGCTGCTCCGGCCCAGGCCGATTTCGCGGGCAATCGCCACCGCCGTGCCCGCGTGGTCGCCGGTGATCATCTTCACTTCGATGCCCGCGCGCTGGCAGGCGCGCACGGAGGCGATGGCTTCCGGACGCGGCGGATCGATCATGGCCTGAAGCCCGAGAAAGGTCAGGCCCTCCTTCACATCCTCGTGTGCGATGGCGCGGGTATCCGGCGGCATGATCAATCGCGCGAATGCAAGCACGCGCAATCCCCGCGCGGCCATTGCATCCACACGGCGATGGATATCCTCCTGATCCACCGCGTGCAATTCACCGGTGCTGGCCAACACATCCCGGCACTTGGGCAAGAGGCTCTCCACGGAGCCTTTCACATACACCGCCGGCGCGGCGCCCGATGGGCCATTATGCAGTGTTGCCATGTATTGATATTCCGACTCAAATGGAATGGCATCGATGCGGGGCCGTTGGGTGTGCAGTGTTTGAAAATCGATGCCCGCCTTGCCCGCCACGGCCAACAGCGCGCCCTCCGTGGGATCACCGTCAATTTTCCAGCCCTCCCCCGTTTTATGCAGCCGCGCGTCATTGCACAACGCCCCCGCCGTCAAGCATTCCAGCAGGGCCGCATTCCCCTCCACCGTGATGGGATCGGCGTTTTCATTCGAGAAATTCCCCAACGGCGCATAGCCCACGCCCGACACCGATACCCATTGTGATCCGGCGAAAAGCTGTTCCACGGTCATTTCATTCTGGGTGAGCGTGCCTGTTTTGTCTGAACAGATCACGGTGGTGCTGCCCAGGGTCTCGACCGCGGGTAGTTTCCGAATGATGGCGTGGCGCTTGGCCATCTTGCCCACGCCAATCGCCAGTGTGATGGTCAAGGCGGCGGGCAGGCCTTCCGGAATGGCCCCCACGGCCAGGGACACCGACGCCATGAACATTTCAAGCCAAGATTCCCCGCGAAAAATGCCCACCGCGAAGGTAATGATCGCCAAGCCCATGATGACATACAACAAGAGGTGGCTAAACTTCGCGATCCGCTTTGTCAGCGGGGTGTCCAGAATATCCGCGTTCGCGATCAATTCATTGATGCGCCCGATTTCCGTCTGGTCGCCGATGGCCGTAACCACGCCCACCCCTGTTCCGTAGGTGACCAATGTGGAGGAATACGCCATGTTGTTCCGGTCGGCCAGCACGGTGTCCAGGGCAAGCGGTTGGGTGCGCTTTTCCACCGGCACCGACTCCCCCGTCAGCGCCGATTCGTCAATTTGCAACTCACGCGAACGAAGCAGCCGCAGGTCCGCGGGCACCTTGTCGCCGGATTGCAGCAACACCACATCGCCCAGCGTTAACTGAGCGGCGGGTATGCGTTTTTTTATCCCCCCGCGAAGCACCATCGCATCGCTGGTCATGGACCGGGCCAGCGCCTCAATCGCTTTTACCGCTTTTGACTCCTGCACAAACCCGATGAGGGCGTTAACAATCACCACCCCGAAAATGACAATGGAATCCACCCACTCGTTCAGTGCGGCGGTGATCAGCGCGGCGGCGAGGAGAATATAGACCAGCGGCTGATGGAATTGCAGCAGAAACCGCACCCATGCACTCTGCCCTTTTCGGGCCGCCAGGGCATTCGGGCCATGCTTTTCCTGGCGGACTAACACCTCGGCTTCCTCAAGCCCCCGGTCCAAATCGAACTGAAGGGCGCTTGCCACCGCTTCCTCCGGCATGTGATGCCAGGGCTTCTCCGGTACCTTCTCCATAGTCAATGCCTTTCTTCGGCTAATTCAAAGGCGCTTTTGGCATGTGGTCAACACAAAACCGGAACCATCTTAACCGGGTTTACCATCGAATGCCCAATTTTATTCAAGAAACTCTTTCCTCTGAAACAACATCCTTATTTTACAGACTGTACCATCGATTCGAGTAAAACTATTTCTTTGGCGAGGACATCGCGGCGAGCGATAAGTTCGCTGTAATCCAACTCGTACTCCCGTGTCTGGCGGGTGATTTCATCAATATTTCGGGCCTGCCAACCGATGACTTTTTCCACGGCATCCTTTAGGAGATTCTCCGCTCGATCCGCGTCCGCCGTACGACCGGCCTCGCGGGCTTTTTTGATCTCCCCGCGCAGCAAATACAGCATCCGGTAATCTTCCTGGCCGTCGCGGCAGGCTTCCCAACGCCGCGAGGGGATCACCTTGTCATTTGCTTGATACACGACCGCCCAGTCCGTGCTTTCGAGCGGCCACCAGCCGTCGTGGGCCTTGTAGCACCAAAATCCCGCGCCTTGCAGCCCCAAATACCACGCCAGCCATGCATACCCCCGGTAATACCCCAGCGGCAACAAATCTTTCGCCGGATCGGTGGCTTCATATGCCCACAGGGTACGGGCGTTTTTCTGAAACCACGCCAACAGCTCCGGGTCGCGTTTCAAAATGTTCATCTCCGGCTGCCAGATATCAATCAAATCCTTGAATTCCTCGACATGCTCGACGCGCAGCAGCCCCGTCGGGTCCGCATATACCCGCGCCTTCGGGTCCGCCGCCTTCACGCGCTCGCAAAAATGTTTCAACGCGGGAATAGTGGTGAAGCCGGTGAGCCATGGTTCATCGATGGGATAATACGCCCAGCGATCATACCCCAGGCCGCGCTCCGCGAAATGACGCACCATGGTTTGAAGCGCCGTGGTGAATCCCTTGGTTTCCAGCGCACTCCCGGCCTCAACGGTCACCCCCTCCGGCCATTTCACCGGCGGTGGTGAAGAATAAAGAAATTGGAAATACGCGGGAACCCGCGCCAGTCCCTCATCCACGGAATGCCAATCCACCGTCTCATTCAGGTTTCCATCGGCATCCAAGGGAAGCGCCGGCAGCGCGGGGCCATAGCCCACATTGACGCCGTGATCAACCATGTCCTTCAATTCTTGATCGCTGGAGGCCGCCGGACTGAAGTTTGACCAGTTGATTTGTGCATATACCCCTTCCGGTAACCGAGCGGGCAATACTTCAATCGTAATGGGCACTTCACGGATCGTGGTGGTGGTCTCCAATGTGCCCAAATACAACGTAATGGGATAGGCGCCCGCTTCCAGTCCGTGGGTATCCACCACCAGCCAGAGTTGCGCTGTTTCAAACGGCGTGAGCGAGATGCACCGCGAAAGATCCAATTCCGGAAGCGCGTCCAATATCATTTTGCCCTTTTGCGTCGGTGCCGCGATACCCCTCCGCAACGAGATATGTTTGGCAAGCGCAGGCTCTGGCGCGGGATTCGCCCCCTGCAAATTGGGCTTTGAAAACACGGCGCGGACATTCACGCCTTGCGGGGAGATGTTCAGAAGATTCAGGGCCGCATCTTCAAACTCATCACCGAACGCGGTTATGTTAACCGGCGTGGTGGCCGTGATCTTTTCCGGCATGGCATGCGGATCAAAGCTGTCCCAGGGATTCGCGTCCGGCCAATAGACAAACGAGCCGGAATTTCCCTCTTTCCAAAAGGCTTCCAGGCTCTGTGCGATGGCAAGCGTCTCTTTCGCCTGTTTGCGCAATGCCGTTGCCTGTTCTGGAAGCGATGACGAGCCGCCGGCGCCCCGTATCGCCTGTTGCGCGGCTTGAAGACGCATCCATTGTCCCGGCAGTCCTCCCCCACTCCCATCCGGACAGGCAGCCATTGCTTGTTTGCAGGCCTTTACAACGGCATCGCAATCACAAGCGTCTGCCGTTTGGGGCTGAACCTTTACAGAGGCTTCTCCGAAGATTTTCCCGCCATTGGAACTGGCCAGCCGCAACGTGACGGTGGCCGAACGGGTATACGGCATCCGCCACGGGAACATGGTCTCCTGGGTTCCTGTTTTAACCGGAATTACGCGGGTTTCGGCACTATTTGCGGACACGCGAACTGTTACCGCCGCGAAAGCATTTTCGGGCGCGGGACTCTCCCAACGTGCCTGTGCCACGTTATCGCCCAAATACACCTCCCCAAGGGTCAGGTTGGCCTCGGGAGCAACTGCGGTCTTCGCTGCCCCCGGTTTTCCAAGCGGAATGTTCCCATGCGCGGTCATGGCGGAATCCCCCCGCAAACTCGCCCACGCGATTTCCCCCCCCGCGCCCCAATTCAGCGCCTGAAGTCCCTCCTGCGTCACCATCAACGCCTCGATATTTCCGTCTCCGTCTATGTCACCGAGCGCAGGCGCGCCATTGCCGTTCGTTCCCAGTCTCAACGGCGCAAGCACCTTGCCATCCGCGCTGACCAGGAAATGACTGCCGCCGGTGACCTGATCGTTCTGCCGCACCGGCACAAGAATCTCCATCGCGCCGTCCCCGTTCACATCCCCTACGGCGGACGCCCAAAAAATACCATGCCCGCCCAGTTCCAGCCGCCAGCGCTCCGAACCATTGGCATTCGTGCAATACAGCCAATTTCCCTTGTCGCCATGCAGTACTTCCAGCGCGCCATCCCCGTCCAAATCCGCCGTGACATTCGATACATAGCTCTGCATCGCATCTTCCGTGCGCCATTTGAACGTGCCTGCGGGACCGTCCAAGGCCATCAGGCAGGTGTGCCGTCCGGTATTGCTCCGGGTGATGAGCACCTCCGCGCGCCCGTCAGGCTCCAGGTCCGCCAGATTCACCCCGGATCGTCCATACGGCGCCTCTTCCGTGTAGCGCCACTTCACTTCCCCCAGCCCGTTCAAACAATAGATATTGCCATTATCCGTTCCATAAACGATTTCCGTGAAGCCATCGCCATCCACGTCTCCCACGGCGGACGTCCCCACCCGGAAAGTATCCCCATAAAACCGCCATAAGGTTTCCCCGCGCGCGTTCAAACAATACAGCCAGCCGTCCTGCCGTCCTGTCAGCACTTCCAAACCTTTATAAGGATGCACATCCGCCGCCACGAGAATGCCCAGACCCTCCGCGCCCGATTTTAACAAAACACTCCACTTTGTTTTGCCCGTATCCTCCAGGCACACCACCCGCGCATCCAATAATCCCACCAGGATTTCCGCGTGGCCATCCCCCTCCAGATCCACCACCGTCGCCGGGGTGATAATGGCCTTATCCAGAGAATCGGTCCACACCGCCGTTCCCGAACCATCCAGCAGCGACAGATCCTTGTCCGCCGCCACCACCACGCCCGAGGGCTTCTCCGCATTCGGATACAACGTCGGGGACTGCGGCATCGACTCCGTCTTGAACGTCCATTCCAGCGTCTGCGCCATACAAGCACCCGCCAACAGCAAACAACCTGTCAGCATGATTTTCCGCAAAGTCTCAACCTCCGATACTTCATTCACTTCTGTTTTACGAGATAGCTTTGGGTTTGCTCAAAAAACTTCTTGCCCCATTCAAAGATTTCCCATGCCTGTTCTTCTTTTAGCGGAACACCAATACCATAATCGCCGATATTTCGGAAATCTTGTGCATCAGTCAGCCAACGATGCAATTCGACAGGGAGCAGGTTTGTTTTAATGAATTCCCGTCCAAAGGCGGCAATAACTGCCCCATGTTTGGAGCAGGTTTGTCCGATTTCCAATAACAGTAATTCGGCCATGTAAAACATCCCATAATAGGAACGGGAGGCGGCAAAACCATAAAAGCCGCCCTTGAGAAGAAGCTCTGCTGCGGCAAGGCTTTCTTTCGCTTTGTCAAGTAATGCATGGCGCTCTTCATTCATACTGAAGCCCCTCTTCATGGACACTTTTCAAAAATGGGGTGGAGGGATGCTCATATTCAGGTTGTTGAACAAACGAGCGTGAGACGGTCACATCGTATTTAAGACTGATTTGCGACGTAAGCGCGGAAGTATCCCGTATCATGTCTCCATAGTCAAACGGCGAAGCTAACACGCATAAAACATCCACATCCGAGCCTTCTCCGGCTTCTCCGCGTGCATACGACCCATATAGAACGACCTTAATCAAACGGGGACCGAGGATTTTCCCCAACCCTTCCCGATAGTCGTTTATGAGTGCTCCGATATCCACCATATTCTTCAACCTTAGATTTTCAAGAACCACCGTTTGCGATACAGGAGATACAATGACCCCCAAACCACGGCATACACCACCGCGGCCCATAGTGCTTCCAGCACAGGGCTCAGGTTCTCGATTTTGCAGGCATGGAGCAGATCATTCATGATTTTCACGATGAATTCCCCGCCCATGTAGGCGACAATGGCGTTCATGCCCACCACGACAAACGGAAACGCCCACTTCTTGTAGCCTTTCATGTCAATGGCAAAGTAAAACAGCGCCAACAGCAAAAAGCTCCATCCGGCCGCCCAGAGCGCCATCGAGCTGGTCCAGATATGCTTGATCAGGGGCAGCCAGTAGCTCCAGACCCATCCGGTTATCAGGCAGGCAACCCCCATGCTAAGCAGCCACAGCAAGCGGGTCTTTTGCGGACGCTCCATTTGCAGAATCTGTCCGGAATGCACCCCCAGCATCACCGTTCCCGCGAAGCCCAGGCTGCTCAATATCCAGGTATACGTTGTGCCGTCCCGGAACCGTCCCAGAATCGCTTCATCGATCCACATGGCCAGATTCACATGCGGTTCAAGAATACCTGCGCCATGCCCCGGCACCGGCACCAACACCAGCAGCAGCCAATAACTCACCAGCAAGAGCGCCGTGGTGGTGATTTGCGCCCAGCGCGGGAAATTCAACAGCACCAGGCTCGCCACCAGGTATCCGGAGGCAATGGCCTGCAGGGTATTGCTGTAAAAGTGAAGATAGGAAGGATCACGCGCCCAGATGGAGCCGAGCAAATGCCCTTGGGCGATCATGCCGAACACCCACAGGATGAGCACCCGCCGGAAGATCTTTAGGTAGATTTTCAGGCCGCCTTTTCCGCTGATAATACGTTGTCTGAAGGCAAAAGGCATGGACGTTCCCACAATAAACAGGAACAACGGCATGATCATGTCCCAAGCCACAAACCCTTCCCAGGGCACATGTTCGAGTTGGAAGTCCAGCCAGGGCGGCATGGCGCCCAGCAGCAGAACGACCACTGCCGCGAACAGGTCCTTTCCTCCGGTAATCCAAAACATGTCGAATCCCCGTAAAGCATCCACGGACATGATGCGTTCGGGCAGCGGTTTCGTTTCCGCGGGGTTGGGTTGCGCGCTCATACTACACTCCAGTTTCTTCTTAATGGCATTATGGGAACAGGGCATGAAAGGCCTTTCCGAAACCCCATTGTAAGAGCAGGGGCGCGTATTTGTCCATCTCCCCCGCGTTCGCGAAAAAATTTTCCTTGACATTGTTCCGGATATGATATGATTCTTATAGAAAGTTCAGTGCAGCGAATTGAGTGCTCCCCGGAGCATGCTGGAATAGAATGCAAATCAGCGGAACTGAAAAAATTCCGGTTGAGCGGGTTGACGGCCCCGGCATGGCGTGGCTGGAGTTAAAAGGTACGATTCTTTTGTACCACAAACAATCCTGGGTGGCTTCCTCTTCCACTTTTATCCCCGTGGAATGGATTCGTATTTCCGAAGAACGCCGCAGGGATATGCGCCGCCTCTGGCGGGGAGTGATCGGTTTGCTGGTGGCGGTCCTGTTTGCCCTGCCGCTCTCACTGCTTCTGTTCCGCATGAAACCCCATCTCCCCTATGATCTTCCCCTGGGCATAGCCTTGGCCGCCTTCCTGCTCTTTTCCCTGGTTCTCGGCACCGGCTCTTTACTGGCATTCCTTATTCCCCGGCCATCCGTTGTGTTTGACGTGGAAAGCAACCCATTTAGCCTGACCATCCGGTTCTGGCGGTCCGTGAAAGAACATCAACGCATCACGAATTTGCTGGACGGCATTCGGGCGGCGCAACAGCACATGACGGAAACCGGCCTGCACCCCATCCGGGTGAATCACTTGTGGCGGCGGCCACTGCCCTATCGTATCGCGCTGATTCAAGGGCTGGCGATCAGCTTTTGCCTGGGCATGCTCATGTTCTTGCTGGACATGCTCCGGTTCTCTGGGTATCCTGTGCCATTTTCGCGATTGTATTATTTGTTTCTGGCGGTCCCGCCCACGGTATTGGCGCTTTCCGTGGCCTTGCGGCGGGCGGGCGCACTGTGGGAACCCCGGAATTTCCGCAAGGCCTTGCGCTGTTACGCCCGGAGCAGACTCCCGGAGGCGGCGGCCCATTTGCTGTCCCTGCTGGAGGAGTATCCGGACCATCACCTTGGAAGGCTGCTTATGGTTCGGACGCTTACGGAACAATTTGCGTTTTCCGATGCGTTAAAGCATTGTGAATGTCTCGCGCGGGAGCATCCCGTTCTGGCGGCCCGGTTGCAGGCCGCGATTTGGGATGTGAAGCGCATGGAACGCCGCATGTGCGAATAAAAAGGAGATTGCTTATCGAACAAATTTTCAAATGTATGTCAACCATTAACGAGTGGATGCAGTTTTTTTCAAATAAGAAGGAGTTGAGCCATGCCGAGAGTAAGAATAACCGGTGTTCAAATGGCGGTCGCCCCAAGCAAGAGCGATAATCTTCCCAAAATCCTTAAACACATTCAGGAGGCGAATTCTGATTTCCTTCTTTTCCCGGAAATGAGTCTTACCGGGTATAACAGCGACTTTAGCGATGCGCGGACCACCGAGGCGTGGCGGCAGATTGCCGCCGCCTGCCGGCACTATTACGTCACCGCGATCATCGGCACCGGCGCCCGCGCCAACGGCCATGCCTTTATCCAATCGCGCATTTACACCCACGAGGGCAATTTGCTGGGCACCCATGAGAAGCTGGTTCCCACCGATGGGGACCGCAAATGGTGCCGTCCGGGCGAGGAATTGCGCGTATTCAAACACAAAGGGGTTACCTTCGGGTGTCTTATTTGCAACGATCTCTGGGTCACGCCCGGCTGCGGCCCCTATCCCGATCCCCGGCTCAGCTATCAATTGGGGCAGAAAGGCGCGCAACTCATCTTTCACAGCATCAACTCAGGCGGAGACCAGCGCTTCTTCCAATATCACGAGTCCAATCTCCGCGTCCGCGCCATGGAGTCCAAGCTCTTCATCGTGACCGCCAGCGCGGTGCCGCCCGAGGGGACCGTAAACGCCCCGACCGGCATCGTATCGCCCAAGGGCGAATGGCTGGTGCAATGTCCCCTGACCGGCGAACAAAAATTCTCCTATGATTTGGAGATTGACTGACCTTTCAATGGTGCACGCCGGAAAACAAACCGGCTCCATCGGCAGGCAAGACCGAAACAGGCATCGTGCTTGGCAAAGGCGAAACTTGTCCGTGTCCGTCCGTGCGGATCCGTGCAGTTCAGCCCCCAAGCGGCACACTGCCGAACCGGCGGATGTACACGATATCCGTGGTTGAGCGTTCCGGCATGGACGCGAGATAAAGCGCCGTGTGCGCGATGTCTTCCGGGGCCATCCAGTCCGTTTTGTCCCGTTCGGGCATGTTTTCGTCCGACAGCCGCGTGACCACGCCTCCCGGGCAGATGGCATGCACACGGATGCCGTGGGGCTTTAATTCCATGGCCAGGGTGGTGGTAAGCCCGTTCAGTCCATGCTTTGACGCGCAATACACGGTCTGGTTCATGATGGGACGCAGACCCGAAACGCTGGAGATGTTGATGATCCGGCCGGAACGCCGGGCGATCATGTCCGGCACAATGGCGCGGGTCACGAGATACACCCCCGTCAGGTTCACGTCCAGTGTGCGCCGCCATTCTTCCAGGGACAATTCCATGAAGGGCTTGAAACAGGCATAACCCGCGTTATTCACCAGAATGTCTATTCTTCCCAAGGCGGCCAGCGCGTCCGAGGTCATTTGCGCCACCGCCTCCGGTTCCGTCACATCGCAGGGCAACGCCACGGCCCGCCGCCCAAGTTCCACGATGCGGGCGGATGTCTCCTCGAGTTCCCCGATTGTGCGCGCGGTGACCGCGATGTCGCAGCCCTGTTCCGCGAAACCCAGGGCGATGGCGCGTCCTATGCCACGTCCCGCGCCGGTAATCAAGGCGGTTTTTCCTGCTAATAGCATCTTCTCGTCAGAACTCCTCTTTGGAATCGCCACGGGGTATGAGTTTCAAGAAATGCGAGGCTTTGGTCTGTACCATGCATGGTTACTCGCTGGTTGCCGAATTATCATGGGGGAGCGGGGTGTCCGCTTCACAGTGAACAACCTGCTGGGCCAGTTCGGATATGGGCGAGGAAAGGACTTTTTCGTCCGCCGCATCCAGGGATTGATACAGGGAAAGATAGGAGGCGTCCTTGCGCAGCAACGAGGGGTCCTGCCCGTTTTCCCGAAGGGCGCGCAACACATCGCGCACCCGCGTGGTGTGCGGGGAACGGCCCGGGTGATAGGTCACGGGCTCGGTGGCGCACTCGACGGCCAGGCCGGCCGCCGTCAGACAGTCAAAGGTCGCATTTAACAAATGCACGGGAACATTCCAGGCCTCGGCGGCTTCCTGTATGGACAAGCCGGGGTTCCCCGCGCTGAAACGGCGCGCCATTTCCATGGCCGTGCGCACCGCGAGCGCCTCCCGGTAGGCGTAGCTGGCATGTTCCGCAAGCCGCTCCATCGCAAAGGTCTTCTCATTTTGATAGGCAAACGTGACCACCGCGCCGAACAGTAAAATCAGCCAACTGACAAAAATCCACATCAACAAAAGCGGAAACAGCGCGAAGGTCGAGAAGAAAATGGTATAGCGCACCAGGCCGAACTGGAATTTCACATACGCATACGAACTCAGGATCCACAAGGCCCCCGCCACCAGTCCGCCGATCAGCGCGTAATGGAACCGGACCCGCGTGTTGGGGATGCCCCAATACAACACGCTGAAGGCCAGGCAGACGGTCAAAAACTGGATTCCGCGCAGGCCATTGGCGAACGTGCTGAGTTGTTGCCGCAAAATCTCGCTTTCCAGCGCCGCATTGATGCCCAGCACCACCAGCACCACAAACGGCAGCATCAGGGTGATCAGGAAATAATCCGTGATGGTGCGGAAGGGGTGGCGCCGCCGCCGTACCCCCCAAATCTGATTGAAGGACAGCTCCACATTGCGCATGAACCCGAATACCGTGCTTAAAATAAACAACACACTCGCCACGCTGATCGCCTTGGGATTGGTGGCGCTCTGCGCCGCGAGATTCACCATCAACGCCACGGGATTTTGCCCAATCTGATCCGCGGGCAGGCCGTTTTTCTTGGAAAAGATGGGAAAGAGCGTCGCAATGATTTGTTCTTCCAGCGTGGGCGGGCTTACCGTGGGCGCGCTGGGAAGCGGTTCCTGGCCCTGAACCAGCGTGATCGCCTGCGACAGCCGCACCTCCATCTTCGACCATATCGTCTTATACACCTGGTCGCCCAAATTGAAGGTCTGCACGAAATAGAACAAAAACGCCAGGAACGGCACGATGAAAATCAGCGTGGCCACCGTCAGCGCCGAGGCCCGCAGCATGAGCGTTTCATCATTGATGCTCCGCATGAGCAAAATGATTGCCCGCACCTGCTTGATGATAAGCCCGTGCGGCACCTCCTCGCCCGGCAGACCGATGCGCCACACGTCATGCGTGACGAACCGCCGCCCGCGTTCTAGCGAGTCCATAAACTGTTTGATCATCTTCGGCATGCCCCTATAGTACACAACTCCGCCCAAAGACTGCATCTTGAAGTGGTATTCCAGGGTTGTTTTAATTCATTTCGACACATTTCTTTCGTCAATTTGAATGTACTGATGCCAGCCAGTATGCTATTCGTTTAGCAACCGAGAAATATCGAGGGGATCAAGAGCATGGCGAGAAAGAAGACGTCTGAAAAAACGGGGGACCTGTTGTCTTCTGTTCAGGATTACCGGCACGATGAGGCAAAGCGGATAAACAACCCCCCGGCGAAAATAGCCGCCGAAGGCACTGTGCCTCTTGTGCCAAAAGCGAAATATCTGTATAGCCCGCGCCGCCCTCCGGAACTCCGGTTCGATCCCGCTGGCGCGCCCGACGCTCTTCCCAAACTCTTGCAGGCCGCCCGGGAACGCGTTTTGACCGAAGAAGAGACCGCCGTACTGGCGGAAGCCCTGCGGAACAACGAACCCTGGCTCGAATGGGCGGAGAAACGGGAGCAACACCAGCGCGGCCACTTCGAGGTAGACCCCGTCGCCTTGCATATTCATGAACGCGTCAGCGCCCAGGCCATCCTCCGCGTTGCCGCACGCCAGGACCCCCAACGCGATCTTTTCGCCGATCCCCAATTCGAATATCACAAGGCCGTGCAGTTTTACCGCCATCAGGTGGACTGGTCAAACCGCCTGATCCTCGGCGACAGCCTCCAGGTCATGTCCTCACTGGCGCGCCGCGAAGACCTTGCCGGTAAAGTCCAGATGATCTATATGGATCCGCCCTACGGCATCAAATTCGCCTCCAACTTCCAGCCCGAAGTCGGACGACGCGATGTCCAAAATACGGAACGGGATTTGACGCGTGAACCAGAAATGGTCAAAGCCTATCGCGATACCTGGCACCTCGGTATCCACTCCTACCTTAGCTATTTACGCGATAGGTTGATGGTTGCGAAAGAACTCCTCTCGGATTCGGGAAGCATTTTTGTCCAGATCGGGGAAGAAAATAGGCATAGAGTAAGAAATCTCTTAGATGAAATTTTTTTGTCTGAAAATTTCATATCAGAGATTGCATACAAAACATCTGTTGGGTTGGGATCTACATTACTTGATCCTGTGGCTAATTACATTATTTGGTATTCAAAAAACAAAGAGGAAACTGAAAAAAGATATCATCAATTATATAAACAGCTTGAACTAGGTGAGACGGGAGCAACGAGATACACGCGCTTCCTTAATATTCAAACTGGAGAAGAAAAAGGGTCTTCGCGAGGATCTGTGGGTAGAGTAGCAGTTTAAGGTAGCATCCA